>CALQZQ010000001.1 GCA_943349825.1 Candidatus Peribacteria bacterium
TAACTTTATTTAATGAAGAAAACTCTCGCCCTATTTTTTGTTCTCTCTTTGTTTGCTCTAGGATGCCAAGGTGCGACCGTTGACGAAACAATAGACCAAATGCCAGCCCAGGTTACTGTTGAAACTGAAACTTCTACGGTTAAACACTACACCGACGGTCATGGATTCAGTTTTGATTATCCAGGAGACGTTTTGATTTTTAGGTCTGTCGTAGGTGAAGGTGGCTATAGTGAAGAATTGACTTTCTTAGAAGAGGAAGAAGACGGGGTTTACGGCTATGCCGGACCAATGATCACCATTAGAGATTGGGGTGAAGTAGGAACTGCGGAAGAACAATATGCAAAAGATCAAAAGGATGTGGGAGAGGCTGCTGAGCCAGTGACTTTGTCCACGGCTGAGGCTTTTGAAGTACCTGTTGTCGATGATTTTGGGGGCCAGAACTATACTCTACTGGAATTCTTATTTGAGAATTCTCGCTATACTCCTTCTGACTCCTCTCCTCAACAGTACTTGTATGGAGTCATCTCTAGGCCCTTCGCCGCTTCCAACGAGCGCTATCAGGAAATCCTCGACCTCTTTGAACAGACGGTGGTTTTTAACTAGTCCTCGATGACCGATCCCATTCAAGAAATCAAAGCGAAATTGTCCGTGGAAGATGTGGTGGCGCCGTATGTGCAGCTGAAGAAAAGCGGCAAATATTTGAAGGCTTGCTGTCCTTTTCATGCGGAAAAGACGCCGAGTTTTTATGTGAGTGTCGAGCGCCAGTTGGCCTACTGTTTCTCCTGTCACAAGGGGGGCGACATGTTCCAGTTCATTCAGGACATTGAAGGAGTGGAGTTTCGTGGGGCGCTGGAGATTTTGGCTGAAAAAGCCCACGTGGATTTGCCAAAAGGAGGTGGCTCGGGCCCGAAAATTTCCAAAGATGAAAAGGAGCGGCTCAAGGGCGCCTCCTACGATGCGAGCAAATTTTTTGTTCAAAGGCTTTGGGAGCCGGGAGATGGTGAGAAAGTGCTGCAGTATTTGAGGGCGCGCGGCATGACCGACGAAACGCTCAAGACTTTTCAGGTGGGTTTTGCCCCTGATGGCAAGGACACGCTGTATCGTTACTTGCTCGACAAAAAACACGAAAAGGCCGATTTGCTGGAGAGCACGTTGGTGCTCGCCCGAGATTCGGGCTCGCAAGACATTGTGGATCGGTTTCGCCTTCGCCTCATGTTTCCCATCGACGCCACCCAGGGCGAAGTGATTGGCTTTGGAGGTCGGGCGCTGAAAAAAGGGGATCAGCCTAAATATTTGAATTCGGCGGAGTACGTGCTCTACCACAAGGGCGAAGTGCTGTTCAATCTGAGCCGGGCTAAGGAATTCATCAAGAAGGAGGATGCGGCGGTATTTGTGGAAGGTTACTTCGACGTGATGGCCTCCTGGCAAGCCGGCGTAAAAAATGTGGTGGCGACTTCCGGCACGGCGCTCACGGCGGAGCAGCTCAAGCTGGTGAAGCGTTTCAGTAAAAAAGTTGTCTTTGCCTTCGATTCGGACAATGCCGGGCAAGAAGCATTGCTGCGCGCGGTGCTCACGACTCAGCCCTTGGATTTGGAAATTTTTGTGGTGAGCATTCCTCAAGGCAAGGATGCGGCGGACGCTGTGAAAGAAAATCCGCAGCTCTGGCTGGATGCGGTGGCCGCGCGCGTGCCGTACTTGGACTTTTTCTTGGTGGAATGGCAGCGAAAGTACGATCTCAAAACTTCCACGGGCAAACGCGAATTCACGGATGCGGTTTTGGAGTTGCTCAAAGCCGTGACGCATCCTGTGGAGCAAGACGAGGCGGTGAAGAAACTCTCCAAACTGGTGGGTACGCCCACGGACATGCTCTACGATTATTTGAAGCAGCTGAAGGCGGAGCGAAAGGCGAGGACTGTGAAGCAAGAAAAACCGCACGAAGAAGCTTTCAACCGTTCGGAAAAGTTGGTTTTGTATTTTTTCGGGCTTTTGTTGGCTTATCCCGCTGCTTTTTTTGAACTCTGGAAGAACCCCGCGTCCTTCGATGATTTTTATAAAAAAGCGGTGAAGCAAGACCTCATCAAACCTTACTTCCGGCTCGATGATTCGCGTTACCAGCAGTTCTGTCGGGAGCTCCCGGAGTTGCTCGGCCGGCTTTCGGCTTCCTTCCCTGCAACTTCTGTTTACAAACAGATTGAAGATCACTATAATCGCGCAGGCGCTCTGGACGATCTGTTCTATGCCGATCATGCACAGGGCCCCGAACTGAAGAAAATGGCGTTTGAAGCCGAGGTGGAAAACCCGGATCAGCGGACCGTACAGGAAGAAATGGAAAAGGTGCTCACTCTGCTCTACTTCGAAACCCTTACCCTCTGAAAGCCTATGGCTCGGACGAAGAAGTTTATCGCTCACTTCTCAGAGGAGAATTTAGCAAAATACCCGCCGGAAGTACGCGATCTTGTGGATAAAGGTCGCCAACGTGGTTTTGTGACGCAGCAAGAACTCATGCACGCTCTGCCCAATATCGAGGACGATATTGAATTTGCCGATGAAGTTTACACATTGCTCCTTGAACTTGGAATTGATCTGATCGATGTGAAAGATGAAATGATCTGGGGGAAGAAAGAAAAAGACGAGCCTAGCGATGAAGACCTTTTGGCTGACGATCTTTTGGAATTGGTAGATGTGGTGGAGGATGAAGATGAGCTCGAAGATGGAGTGGTTGTGGACGAAGAAGAGGAGGGGGCTACTCCTGCCAAAGGCAAAGATAAAAAGAAGAAAGGTAAGAAAGTAGAAGAAAAAGCTCCAGAGCCTGTTGCCGTTGTGGCCCCAAAAAAGAAAGAAAAGGTGAAGAAGACCGTGGATCTTTCTGAAATTGCCAACGATTCCATTCGTATGTACCTCTGTGAAATTGGAAAGGTGGATCTGCTCACCGCCAAAGAAGAGGCCGATCTCGCTCGTAAAATTGCTAAAGGGGATCAATCGGCTAAAGCTAAGCTTGCGGAGGCCAATTTGCGTCTCGTGGTTTCCATCGCTAAGAAATACATCGGACGTGGACTCAGCTTCTTGGATCTGATTCAAGAAGGAAATATTGGTCTGTTCCGTGCCGTGGAAAAATTCGATCCAAACCGTGGATTCAAATTCTCAACCTATGCTACCTGGTGGATTCGTCAGGCTATCACTCGCGCCATTGCGGATCAGGCTCGCACGATCCGTATTCCGGTGCACATGGTGGAGACCATCAACAAACTCACGCACACGCAGCGTCGTTTGGTGCAGGAACTTGGACGCGAACCTTTGATTGAAGAACTCGCTGCAGAAATGGACATGGATGAGAAGAAAGTGCGCCACATCCTCAAGATTTCTCAGGACATCGTTTCCTTGGAGGCGCCGGTGGGTGCCGAAGAAGACAGCAAGCTCGGCGACTTTATTGAAGACGACGACGCGCTTTCTCCTTCCGAACAGACCAACCGTCAGCTCATCAAGGAGAATATTCATGAGATGCTCCAGTATCTTTCTCCTCGTGAACGCAAGATCATTGAGATGCGTTTTGGACTCAAAGATGGAATTGGTCACACTTTAGAAGAGGTGGGCAATGAATTCGGCGTCACTCGTGAACGTATTCGTCAAATTGAAGCGAAAGTACTGCATAAATTGCGCGAACACCCCAAAAGTATTAAAATTCGGTCCTACTTCTAAACTAACACTTTTTTATGGCTAAGGCTAAAGATCCCAAAGACGCTAAGAAAAACGTTCCTGCCGCTCCGGTTGAGGATGGTTTTGTGGTCACTAAAGAAGGGCTCAAATCTCTTCAAGACGAACTCGAAACCTTGAGCACCACGCGTCGTCGCCAGATTGCAGAACGTTTGAAGGAAGCCATCAGTTATGGAGATCTTTCCGAAAACTCTGAGTACGAAGAGGCTAAGAACGACCAAGCTTTTGTGGAAGGACGCATCATGGAACTCGAAGAAATGATCAAGACGGCCAAGGTGGTGGATGAAAAAGCTCACTCCAAGAAAGTGGTGGAAATTGGTACGAAGGTCAAAATCCGCAATTTGAAGAAAAAGGAAGATTTTGAATTCACGCTCGTGGGTTCCACGGAGTCCGATCCTTTTGGAGGCCGTATCTCCAACGAAGCTCCTCTCGGTGTGGCTCTCATCGGTTCCAAGGTGGGCGATGTGGTTACCGTGACGATGCCCAATGGCAAGACGGACTACGAGATTCTCAAACTGGCTTAATCATGAATGCTCAACTTGCCAATGCTTTCCGGGCACTCCAGGAGGCTGGTGCTGCGGGGCTTCCTTCTGAGGAGGAAGTGATGGCGGCAGCTGAGGGGGCTACTTGGAGTGGGAAACTAGGCAATGGCAAAGAAGACCAAGTGTGGGAACTCGTGAAACACGGCGAAGAGAGTTACACGACGCACACGGGGTTTTAACACAGTGAATCTTTGCACGTGCAAACGTAATGTGCGAGGATTTTTTTGGCTGTCAAATTCGCGAGGCAGAAAAAGTTCAGTTCCAAGAGTGTGATATTAACCTGTAAAGGCCGGACCGGTCCGGCGCTCAAACCTGTAAAGTTCACGGCAAGGTTTTTGTCAGAAAAATGTCAGGTCCTGCCCGGGCAGGAGTGTTCACGAGTCGGGCCCCCATACTCCACCGGTTAGAGTATGGAAAGCCCCCGACTTAAAGTTCTATCCCCCTGCGGTAATCGCCTATGTGTTGAGCAATTTGACGCGCGCTGTCTCTAGCCTCAGCAATCCATCTCTGGATTTGGTTTTTTGCTTGAGGGCTTAAAGTGGAGGCCTCAGGAGTGCTTAAGAAAGCATCTAATTCTCCAAAAGTACCTTCTTCTTCCTTTGATCTGGCAAGTATGGAAGCTCGATATTCCTCGTCTGAATTCAAACGTTCTGTCATATTGATTGGATTAAAAAGTGGATTGAAAAAAGTTTAAATTGAAAATTATACGTACCTAAGGGGGAACTTGGAATTTTGCCTTCCACCGTTGAATAGTTGAAGTGCTAGCCTTGCACCTCTTTGCAATCATTCGAATCGTGAGACCTAAACTTAAGAGTTCTAGGGCTTTTTTTATTTTCTCTGGATCAGATTTTAGATAGTAGTCAGGGCCATTTTTATGAAGTACCCAAGTTTTTCTACACGAAGTGCAACGTAAACGCTCAGGTTTTTTTCCGTGGATGGCAATATTTTGCTTCCCGATTTGTTTGTAGAAAGAACAGGCTTGGTTTGAACAGTACTGATCACGGATGGAAATGTATTTCTCCATAAATTTAAATTAAAAAAAATCCCGTGGGGTGGGCCCGCGGGAGTGTAAAGATTGTTTTAGTGGTTTAGTTAAATCCTCAACTCCGGCGAGCTGTATTTAACGACCACGACTGATTTCAAGAATTTGGACATATTTTTTCGGAAAGTATCCTCAGGATAGAGGCGTTTTTGACGCCAGTCAATAATGTTGTATCTATATATTGTGCTCATTCCAATGTTTGCACCCTTATCTTATGATAAGATCAGTTCATGACTGAATTGAATGTAAATATCCGGAGTGGAAAAGTTCAGGACTTCGAAAAACTGAACCATGAATGGGCGTGGTCTCCGTACAACGAATGGCAACAAATTGCCCAGAAAGATTATGCGAATGGCATTGAGGCAGGCACTCAAGAGTTTTGGGTGATCGAAAAAGGTGACGATATCCTAGGAGAGTTTCATGTTTACTGGGATCACCAGGATAAAGATCAAGCCAATGGAATCAATCGTGCTTACCTTTCTGCTTTCCGGGTTCATCCTGATTACAGAGGCCAAGGTTTAGGGACAAAACTCATGCGTAGAGTCATCGAGCGAATCAAAGAAAAAGGGTTTAATGAGGTGACCATCGGGGCTTATCACCACGAAGTTCAGATTCAGGAACTTTATAAAAAGTGGGGATTCACTGACTTCGTTAAAGAAGGCATTGAAGAAACTACCGAGGGTAAACCGAAGTTCTTACTCTTTCTCAGGCAGCTCTAGCGGCGTTTCTTCGCCTTTGGCAGGTACTTGTCCTCTACCTTTTTGTTGCCTTGCATGGCCAAACGGTGAGCGAAGTGGGTTTTATAGCTGCGGAAGACCCAGATGGCGTAGGCCAAGATGGCCAGGCCGATCAAAACCAAGAAGATACGCATTCCCAGGTAAGGGACGTTTTGGTCACGGAAGAAGGTGAAAAACAGTCCGATCACGGCAAATTCACGCATACGGAAGGGGACTCCGCCGAAGAACTCTTCTTCCACGCGAGCGTGGGGGCGGTTTGCCAAGGCTCGGCGCACCAAGAAACTGCCCACGAAGAGGAGCAGGAAAAAACCGTAGACGACCCAATTGTAGTGGAATTCTGCACCGGGAACGGAAGCGAAGAGGTAATCGGGACTAAAGAGTTTCAGGAGATCCATGTTGAGTTTTTTTAGGCGCACTAGCGTGCGTGTTATAACGTTTTAGGAGGGCCCATCCGGCCGCAAGGAACAGAACCAAGTAGAGTAGCATCGGCACACGGACGTTTAAGATCAGAAGTGTATCATCCCCTCTTAGAAATTCAAGAAGAAAGCTGCTGAGGGCCAACGTGGTGGTGAGGTAAAGAGCAGTATTCCCGTGGGTTTGGAAAAAGGTGCTTTTTTGAGCTATTTTCTTCTTGCTCCAGAGTAGGGCGATCAAGATGACCATGGAATAGAGCTGCGTGGGGTGCACGGGCACGGTGTATTTCACATTGTAGCTCTCGTAGAGCACGCCCCAGGGGAGATTGGTGGGGACTCCGTAAGAATAGCCTCCAAAGAAAGCGCCCAGGTCTCCGATGATGATTCCTGTGTAGAAAGGAACGATCAGTGCGTCGGCCCATTTACTGAGGGGTTCACCTTCTTTTTTAAGCCGGTAGAGCAAGGCCAAGCCGATGGCTGAGGCGCCGCCCCAGAAGGAAAATCCTTGGTCCCAGATGGAAAAAAAGTTTTGTAGGGTGCGCAGATCCAAGCCGGGCGTGTAGGCGTCGGTGTGGAAAATGAAATAAGCCAAGCGTGCGCCTAGAATTCCACAGAAAAAAAAGAAGGTGCTGTGTTCGATGAGCAAGGTGAAATTCACTCGTTCTCGGCGCAGACGTTCCACGGTCAGATAACTGGAGATCAGAAGGGCCAGTACTACGAAAACCCACAAGGTTTGAATGGAGATCCAATTGGACTCGTACAAGATAGGGATCATGGCCGCCGACTTAAAGATTGAAGACTAAAGCGGCGTTTACTATAGCTCCCAAGCCCAGGGTGAGCAAGGTGGCTCCCGTCTTGTAGCGTAGGTATTGAAGGCGCAGGGTCAAAACCGTGTACCACACGAAAATACTGAGGAGGAGATTTCTGAGAAGAGGGGAGTTTAATAGGTTGAAATCTCCGGGAAGTGGGTTGCCGGTGGGCAGAGTTTTGGCGGCGGTGTAAGCACTGATGAAGTAGGCGGCTAGATAGAAAGCCAGCAGCCACCCTAAAAATCCGGTGATTTCTTCGGCGATGAGAGGCTCTGGCACGTCTTCCGGGGCACGTTCGGCTCGTTTGCGTTTGAGAGCCTTGAGTTCTTGGCTGAGACGAGTGCGTTCATCGATGAGGCTGCGCAAGCTGCTGCGGGCTTCTTCTTTGATGTTGGCTGAGCTGGTCCAGACGATTTTTCGATAGGTCCAAATTTCGTTGCTGATGGAGCTGATTTTTTGGCCCAAGGCTTTTTCTTCGGGGCTGGGAATGAAGCGACCCAAAAATTGGCCCACTCCTTTTAAGAAAGGATTTTCGGACTCTGCCCACTGGTCGTGCATCTGTTCGATGTTGTTTGTGAGGCTGATTTCCGTGGGTTTGGCATGGAGGGTCGCCATCATCTTTTGAGCTTCCAGGCGCATGTGGTCCCGCTGGCCCAGCATTTTTTCCTTGGTGAGGAAGAGTTCTTGGTCCTGGACTTTTTTCAACAGTTCTTCGGAAGTTTGTTCGATGTAATCCAAGTTGGTACTGCTTTTGATGCGCAGGAGTTTGTCGATGTAGCCTTGGATGATTTTGTGGGATTCGGGTTTGAGGTCGTTGGTGAATTCCCCCAGCATGGCTTTGATTTTTTCCAAAATGAAATCCACCTTTGAAAGAAGTTCTTTGCGTTTTATTTCAAAATCGGCGCTTTGTTTTTCATCGGAAACTTGTTCGGAGCTTTTCTTGACGGCCCCTGCTTCGTACTCTGCTTTCAGCGCATCGATGCCGTCTTGTTTGGCTTTGAGCCGATCTTCCTCGCTGGCGCCGGCGGGCACCACGTAGGCCACTTCAAACTGATATTCGTCCATCAAACGTTTGAAGGCTTTGTAGGCGTTGGAGGCAGGAATGGTTCCCAGCACTTTGCGGCCGAGTTTGTCGAAAGCTTCGAATTCGTATTTGGGGAGTTCGCTGGAAGTGCCCGGTTCTTGAGTCACCGTGGCCACTGGAGTGTCGCCCATCTTAGCTATAGCTAAAAGCGAGATACCAAAGGTATTCAATTGTTTGCGGGCATCGTCTTCGCTGGCGGCACCAATGACGCCGGAGAGCTTTTTGCCGGCACTATTGACTGCGGTGTACTGAAACTGAGCCATGGGGCGTGGAGACTAGTTTCTTAGAGGCTTCAATGAAACCAAAAAATAAAGGATGGGGGCGATGCGGGCGGGACAGGAATTCCGGATGGGATTGAGTCCCAATCATGAAGGGGTGACTTTTGAGTTCGGCCATTTCCACGAGGTTGCCTTCTTCGTAGCTTCCGGAAGGAATCCAGTCGCTGCCTTCGAGCTTCTTCACAAAGTCGTTGTTGATTTCGTAGCGGTGGCGGTGGCGTTCCATCACCATGTCTTGGCCGTAGAGTTTGTGAGCGAGCGTGCCTTCTTTCAGCATGCAAGGATAAGCCCCCAAACGCATGGTGTGCCCCTTCGCTTTGTCGCGGTGTTGACCGGGCAGGAAGTGGATGACGTATTTACTGGGATCCAGTTTTTGATCGTCGTCGAATTCCTCGCTGGTGAGCTGAGTGTCTTTGAGTTTGTGGCGGGCGTATTCAATGGTCATGAGTTGGAGACCGAGACAGAGCCCTAGATAGGGAACCTTGTTTTCACGCGCGTATTCGGCCGACATGATTTTGCCTTCGGTTCCACGGGTGCCAAAACCTCCCGGCACCAAAATGCCTTGTGCTTCTTTGAGTTCATCCCAAGTGCCTTCGTCTTTTTCTTCGAGTTTTTCCGCATCGATCCAGCGTAAATCCAGGTCTACGTCTTGGTGGTAGCAGGCGATTTTGAGGGATTCGATCACAGAAAGATAGGCGTCGTCCAGATCGGTGTACTTGCCCACGAGAGCAATGACGATGGGTGCACGCTTGGCTTCGATTTTACTAACGAGAGTTTGCCAGTCTTCGAGCATGGGGTTCACGTTGCCGAGGTGCAGTTTTTCCGCGACTAGTTCAGTGACATGGTATTCGTTGAAATTGAGAGGAACTTCGTAGATGGATTTTGCCGTGATGGCGGGAATCACACAGTTGGCTTCCACATCACAGAAGAGGGAGATTTTTTTGAGCACGTCCGTGGGGATATTTTTGTCCGCACGGGCGAGAATGAGATCCGGCTGAATACCGATGGAACGCAGTTCGCGCACGGAAGCTTGAGTCGGTTTGGTCTTGAGCTCTTTGGACGCTTTGAGATAGGGAAGCAGGGTGAGGTGAACAAATAATGTGTTCTCTTTGCCAAGCTCGTGACGCATCTGGCGAATGGCTTCTAAATAGGGAAGTCCTTCAATGTCTCCCACGGTTCCGCCGATTTCAATCATCACGATTTTGGCTCCGCTTTGCTTGGCTGCTTCTTTGATGCGATTCTTGATGGCGTCGGTGATGTGGGGAATGATTTGAATAGTGCCACCGAGGAAATCACCGCGGCGCTCTTTGCCGAGCACTTCGGTATAAATTTTTCCGGTGGTGATGGAAGAGAGTTCGCTGAGGTTTTCGTCGATGAAGCGTTCGTAGTGACCGAGATCGAGGTCGGTTTCAGCGCCGTCGTTCGTCACAAAGACCTCTCCGTGTTGGAAAGGACTCATGGTGCCGGGATCCACATTCAAGTAGGGATCCAGCTTCATGGTGAAGACTTTGAATCCGGCCGATTTCAGGAGTGCACCGATGGAGGCAGTGGCAATTCCCTTGCCTAAACTTGAGCAAACTCCACCCGTGACAAAAATGTACTTGGTCGGCATGGGTGAAGTATACCGAGTCTAGTACAGTTTTGTGAAGCCGAATTTAGGGTTTTCAAGGAATGTCGCAGCTGTAGGTTCCCGTGCTGACCAGCCTGCAGGTTTTGGTGCTGGTGCCATCGCTTATTTCCATAGTGCTTCCACTGGCGGAAATTTTGATGGTGAGCTCTTTGGTGATGGCGCTGGTGTCGCCGATGCTCACGCTGATGTTTTTTAAGAGCGCTGCAATGGCATCGCTGGTGCCGGGAGTGGTGGTGTTAGTGGTGGTTTTTACGGAGGCGTTTTGTTGCTCTTGGACGAGGTTGCCGGTTCCAACAGTGAGGTCGATGCTGGGGCTTGAACTGTTCGTTTTCCATAACGCGTTTTTTAGAGTATAGCCACCATAAGTGTACTCTAAGGTGTATGTGAGGCTGAGGGTACTGCCCGTGGTGGATGCTTTTTGTTCCACGAAGGTCAAGAAATTGGCATCGGTATATTCGACTTGAGTCCCGTTGGCCTGGGTGAGACCTAAGAAGGAGAGGGATACTTGTTTTCCGTCATACCCCTCATCCAAGTAAGTGTCGTAAGCTTCTGCTATGGCTACTCCTGTGAGGGTGAAGGTGTAGGTTTTTCCTGCCGTCAGATTTACATTTGTGTAGGCGTTCGTGCAGAGACTAGACGGGAGTGTCTCTATATTTGTACCGGACTCGCTGATTGCCACGCTGCAACTGCTAAAGAAGTTCGTGAGGAAGTCGTCTGAGGTTCCTATGGAGGTGGGCACTCCAAGGTGATAGGCTAGCCCATTAATACTTAGATTTTCATCTGCTTTTACGGTCCATGCTCCTAGGGTTACGGTCTCTCCTCCCCAGGAAATGCTGCTCTCTTTGGAAGCAGTGCTGCTCACGTGGAGGATAGCGCTGCTGCTTGCGACGGTTTTGGTGCTCGTGAGTTTGAAGGCGCCTTGAAGGTCACTGCCTTGAAGAGTAGCGGCGGCAATGCTGCTGACTACGACGAGAGCGAGTAAAAGATAGAGAGTGCGTTTGGTCATAAAAGGAGTTTTTGGTTATTCGAGTAGATCTGAGAGAGAGGCACGGTAGATGAGCGCGGCGGCTTCGGAACGCAAGATGAAGTCGTCGGGATTGAAGTGGGTTTCATCGACTCCTGTGACAATGGAGGTGCTCACGTCATTGTTCTGGTCGTCGATCACATAGGAGTTACTCAGTGCGTAGATGGCGTAAGCGTAAGGATCGCTGAGGTCTGTGACGTCGGAGAAAGGAGCGGGAAAATTGGTGGCTGTTGCCCCGAGTGCTCGTGCGACGTAAAGGGCTGCTACCTCTCTTGGAATGCTTGCATTGGGATCGATGGAGTAAGCGAAGGCGTCGTAAGATCGCACGACTCTGGCTTCTTCTGCTATTGCCCAATAGTTGCGGAACCAATCGTCAGAATGCACATTACTGAAGCTTACTGGAAGGTCTTCGCCGTCGGAGTCGGTTTTTTCGAGGAGGGCGATGTCGATCATTTTGACCAGTTCTGCGTAGGAGACATTTCCATTGGTTCCATCGGGTACAAACAGAGTGGTGCTGCGTCCTATGATTACACCGTGGCAGTACAATTGGTTGATGTAGTTGTAGGCATAATAGTCGTCTGCAACGTCTATGAATGGCAAGTAGGTACCACAAGAACTGCTGGTACTGACGGTGTCTGGGACAACGCTGGTGTCATTGTCCGTTATTGTTGCGGTAACAGAAGCTGTAGAAAGTCCGTTGTAGGTGGTGTCTGTACTTGCCACCGTGTGTTTGATGACTCCACTGTGAGTTCCTTCAACCGTTGTGTCGTCGATGGCCGTGACGGTAACGGTTTGAGCAGTAGCCCAGTTGGTGGAAGTAAACGTGAGTAGACTGGGAACCACGGACACTTGCGTATCCGGACTGACGGTGACGGCGACGTCCGCCGTGGGAGCGGCGGTGAGCACTGCGGTGTAGGTGTCGGTGGTGCTGCCTTCAATCACGGCGGTGGACCCGCTCGATTCTGTGATGGTGACCGCGGCAGCAACGGTATCGTTGTCGGTCACAGTGGCAATCACGTCGGCGATGGCGATGGATTTGTAGCCTAGATCTGTGCTGGTGGCCACATGTTTCATGGTGGCACTGTGAGTTCCTTCAACCGTTGTGTCGTCGATGGCCGTGACGGTAACGGTTTGAGCAGTAGCCCAGTTGGTAGAGGTGAAGGTGAGTGTGCTGGGGGAAACAGTGGCTTGAGCATCCGGAGTTATGGCAATAGATACGTCGGCGGTGGGGGCTGTGGTGAGAGCCATCGTGTAGGTGTCTGTAGCGCCGCCTTCGGTGATGGTGGTGACTGCAGAAGATTCTGTTACGGTGACTGCAGGTGTACCCGCTTGAGTGATGGTGAAGGAGGCTGAACATGTATACTTTTCATCTTTGATTTCGGCACGAATCACGTCTCCGGCCACGCCGCCGCTGAAGGAGACGGTGGTGTCGGTGGTGTCGGTTTTGTCTATTTGAAGAGGATTGGTTCCGGCTCTTCCATTGGAAAAGACTCCGGCGGTGCTGCTGGTTTTGAACACCAAAGTTCCAAACCATTTGGTTTGAGCGTCGTAGGTTTGTACTGGGATGGCTTTGATGGTCCCCGTTATCTGTGCCCTTACTTGAAGTTCAACAAGGTTGAAAGTCATTAAGTTTTTCAGGGAAAAATTCCAGGCACTACCCTCGTCTGCCGTGCTGACGCTAGCGGTAAGGTCAAAAGCGGCACTGGTGTCGGTGCTGAGCATTTCGTAGTTGTTGGGGCTCAAAGTCAGACTGGTGCAGTCTGCCACTTTATAGCTGTTCGCTAGATTTTTAGAAGAGAGTCCTTTGGAGGCCTGGGTGGCGGCTTCATCTGCGGAGGCGAGAGCGGCGGTAAGATCCTCTCCAGATTCGTAGAGGATGTCATCTAAGCTTCTCGTCGTGAGAGCCAGCGCGGTGTAATTGATGACGGCGTCGTTATAAAGGCCTTCAAAGGTAGGGAGTGTGGCGTTTTTGGTGTTATAGTCGTCTTCATATCCGTCCAGACTGTAAGTGCTCCTGATGCTGTCTATGATCGAGGTGGTGTCGTAGGTCGTCCAGTTGTTATTGATGGAGGTGTTGTAGTTGCTCACACAGGTAGAGGAATGCTTCTCCACATTTTGATTGTATTCATCAGAAATTAAACAGGCGTCGAAACTATTTTTGTAGGTCTCTGAATAGGCGGTACTGTTGGTGTCGCTGGTGGTGCATGCAGAGCGTTCTGTATCGTTCCTTGCATAGACACTGCAACTATAGTGGACCTGGTCGATGTAGGCTTTCACTTTGGCGTAATACCATTCGCCATGAGCTTTGGAAGTGTTGTACCAGGCGGCTTGCCAAAAGGTGTGGGCGAGATCGATGGCTTCTAGAGCATCTGCTGTATCGTCGTAACTGGTTTTCCAAGCATTGTAATCTGCATCGTAAAAAGCTTGAGCTTGAGCTGCGTAGAGAGCTGAGTTGTCTGAGGCAGTTTTGGAGTCGTCTCCGTTGTCTTCTGCGGCGTATTGAGCAGTGCTCAGGCCGTCTCGGTCGCTGTTGTTCCAAGCGGTTTCGGCGTCCGTAGCGTTAATTGCGGCTGCATCTGCAGCGGTTTTAGAGTTGACGTTTTCTTCTTCTGCGTACTTTGCTGCATCTTCAATGGAAGTGGTGATCATGACCATGTTCACATCTTCCATTGGATTGTAGGGGTCTGTCATGGCCGTGAACAATCCCAAAAGATTCTCCCTTTGGCTGGAGACGAAAGACACTCCCCCCACGATGATGAGGGTAGCGACGAGGTAAAAGGTTTTTTTGGAAGCGTTCATGGCCATAAAATTAAAAGGTTATTTAGTTGGAGTACCAATCGGATAAGTAAAGACGTTGGGCGAGGGCCATGGCGTCTGCACGAGAGAGGTAATCGCCGAGATTAGCTTTGCCGTCGCTGTCGCAGTTGGCGATAGCGATTTCACCTTCTTCCGGGGTGGTGACTAGAGTTTTGTTGGCGAGGATGAAGGCGTAGGTGTAAGGGTCGCTCACACTCATGTCGTCGCAGAGCATATCGGCTTCCGTCCATTCGGTTCCATAGGCCAGGGTTTTGCCTGCCGCACGTGTGGCGTAGAGCAAGAACCATCCTTTGGAGATGGGATCGTTGGGACCGTAGTAAAGTCCTGCGTCGATGGTGCGGATCACATCAGGTTGAGCGATGGCGATCCATGGGTGGTACCAATCACCTTCGGTGACGTCTAAGAAGTCCTCGGTTTTTCCTGCGGCGTCTGCAGTGGTGTAGCCGGCGAGAACGTCGATGACTTTTGCGGCTTGGGCTCTAGTGAAATAGCCTCCAGGGGAGTCCTTTGTCGCAGAAGTGCCTGTGAACATGCCTGCGTAGTACACGCGGCAGGCCGTGTCTTTGTACCAGGCGTCGTCGGGTATATCGGTGAAGGGTGTACCAGGGCAGACGTATTCTTCGCCTCCGATGATTTTTTCGGCGCCTTCAACGAGAGAGCCGTCGTCTGTGGCGGCGACTGTAGTTGTTGTGGTGGTGACGGGTTCGGTGGTGGTCGTTGTAGTGCTTGTAGTCGTTGTTGCAGCTGGTGCCGCTACGGCTACTGGAGCAGCGGTCAAGGTGAGAGAGTCGGAGCAGAGATTTTCTTGGTCTTTGATGTAAGCTTTCATGGTTTCGCCACCGACCGGAGTTTTGTAGGTGACCTTTACGTTGGTAGCGGTGCCACTGATGACAACGTTGATGGAGGTGCCGGTCTTTGCATTTTTATCGTTGCTCAAGCTTCCGGTGCCATCGGTTTCAATAATGAGGTTGCCGAGTACTTCAGAACTGGTAGTGGTTTTGCCTGGAACGCCGCTGAAGGCCATCAGGTTCTTGGCAAAGTTTTCCCAACTGATTTGCATGGATCCTTTCACGATGACGTTGAAACTCATGGAAGTTTCACCCGTGGTGAGTGTGTAAGTGTCTGGAGTAATGTCGAGGTCAGTGCAGAGAAGGGTGTTTTTAGTGGTGACACCAGGCGTTTGAGTTTGGCCTGTGGCGCTTTGGGCCAGTTCTATAGTGAGCGTGTCGCTGCAGCCTTGTTCGTTTTCGATGTAAGCGCTGATGAGGTCTCCGCTGGCGCCGCCGGCATAAGTGAGGTCGAAACTGGTTTTGCTTTCGGTGGCGGGTATGGAGAGGGAAGTGCCTGTCTTTCCTTTGCTGTCGGTGAAGCTGCCTTTCCCGGAAGTGCGGATGATTAGGGTGCCTTTCCAGGTGCCGACTTGGCCGATGTCTACGTTTCCTGCCAGGGCGATGTCCACGGTGAAATCTACTCCGGCTGCCGCTTCTTCTTCACTCGCTACCGTGAGGGTGGCTGGATCGATAGTGAGGGCAGAACAGGTGTAGGTATTGGTTTGCTGGGTATTGGAGTTGGCTGCGGAGATCTCTGTCTTTTGGGTGTTTGTGGTGCCGGTCGCACTTTCTCCGGCAAGCAGTTCTGCATCGTCGCTGGGATCGTTGGGGTCCATTTCTTTTTTGTGTTCGACGCCGTCGGGAATTCCTCCACCGTCGGTGTCTTTGAGTTCCGGGTCGGAACCGAAATCTGCTTCTTGACCTGTGGTCAATCCGTCACCGTCTGGGTCAAGAACGTCGGCATTGAGGGATTGTACTTCATTTATCGTTTTATTTTCGGTGGCGACCTGCATGATCATGCTGCCTTGGAGTAGGCCGGAGGTGCTCATCCAATAGGCGATGCCGCCGATGGTGGTGAGTCCGAGGATAATGAGGAGGGCTTTTTTCATTTTTATTTTGTAGAGTTAGCTTATTATTGATTCAGGTAGGCCTGCCACGCGCGGTAGATGGCGGCGGCGGCTTCGGAACGGGCGATGTTGTTGTTGGGGCCATAGGTACCGTCGCTGTAGCCTTCGATCACTTGGATTTCAGAGCTGCTGTCGTCGTAAGGATCGTCAAAGGTTTTTTCCGTGAGGATGGCAAGAACGTAAGCCCAGGGGTCAGAATGGTTTACGTCGCTGTAGTAGTCTTCATAATCCCAGGATTCGAGTTCGAGGGCGCGACCGATATAGATGGCCAGCCAGCCTCGAGTACAAGGGAGGTCTCCGTAGAAGTAGCCTCCGTCGTCTTCGGTGCGGGCGACGCCGGCTTCTTCAGCAGCAATGAGAATGTCTTCGTACCAATTGAGGCTGCTTACGTCCAGGAATGGGGTAACTCCGGAGGGGGTAGGGTTGTCCAAGAGCAAGAGGGTGATCATCTTCATGGCTTCGGCGCGAGTCACTTGATCGTTCGGGCTGAATAAGGTAGCGCTTTTCCCCTCTACTATACCTTTGTCGTGGAGTTGGTAGACGTAGGGGCAGAACCAATCGTCGGCACTCACGTCTGTGAAGGGCATTCCGTTGCAGTCGTCGCCGGTGGAGATTTCACTCACCGTTACGGTTAGGCTGGAAACGGTAATGGCATTGTAGTTGGTGTCTGAACTGGAGACCGTGTGTGCAATGGTTCCGGAGTGAGTTCCCTCTGTGGAGCTGTCCACGACGGCGCTCACGGTGAGGGTTTGGGCGGTAGCCCAGTTGCTGGAAGTGAAGGTGAGTGTGCTGGGGGAAACGGTCACTTGGCTGTCTGCGGTGAGGGTAAGAGTTACATCGTAAGTGGGGGCGCTGGTGAGTACTGCCGTGTAGGTGTCGGTGGCCCAGCCTTCTGTGACGGTGGTGCCGCCGTCTGTTTGGGTGAGGGTGACGTTGTAGCCTGGAGTGTAATCCGTAATGGTGGGGGTCACACTGCCGATGGTGCTTGCATTATAATTGGTGTCTGCACTGCTGGCGGTGTGGGCGATGCTTCCGTAGTGAGTTCCTTCGGTCACACTGTCGTTCACGGCACTCACGGTGATTGTTTGTGGGGTAGCCCAGTTGCTGGAAGTAAAGGTCAGCGTGCTGGGGGAAACGGTGACTTGGCTGTTGGGAGTTGCGGTTATGGTGACGTCTGCAGTGGGAGCGCTGGTGAGCACTAAGGTGTAACTGTCGGCAGTACTGCCTTCCGTCACAGCGGTGCTGCTCTCCGACTCCGTGATGCTGACGCTATAACCTATGGCAGCAAGATTCACGGAACTGGTCAGAGCCGCAGAGCTATCGCTGCTGCGCGTGGTGGTGAAGCTTCCTGTGCCAGTGGTGTAGGCACTTTTGCTCACGGAGTAGTCAATGGTGGCGGAAAGAGGAACGATGCAGCCGTAAGTTCCTGAGGTGGTCGTTTCTGCACAAGTGTAAGAGGGAGTAGTGGTGATGGTGGCGCCCGTGATGGCCGCACTGGTAGCAGAATCTTTTACGGTGATGGTGTGGCCGTAAGGCAAAACGACGGTGCCATTTTTTATACCACTGGGGCCGTCTATCGCAAAAGTACTTGTATTGCCAGTGACGTAGCCTGAAACGGCGGCGCTGACGGTACAGCTGGCGTTGTCTTGGTCGAAGCTCAAGCTGTAATAGCCGGGTCTAGTGCTGGATTCGGTGGCTCCCGTGATGACGAGTCCACAGCTGTTTGAAAAATTTGTAGTCGTGAGGCCGGTCACGTAAGCGGCGCTCGCGTTTCTTACTGATACATTCGCAGCAGAGTCTGAAGGATCTGTACCCACGGTCATGATGACGGTGGTGTTCAGCTCCGCAGAACTATTGCTGCTGCGTGCGGCGTAGAAAGTTCCTGTGACAGAAAGATAACCGTCTTTGGCTAGGTTATAATCGGCTGCCGTTGAGGAGATGGCATAGGGGCAACCGTACATTCCTGCGTAGCTGCTGGATTCGATACAAGCTGTGGGTATGCTAGAGCCCATGGTTACCGTGGCTCCGGTGATAGCGGTTCTGCTGGAATCTCCCACAATGATGTGGTGGCCGTAGTTTAGTGAAACAGTGGCGTTTAAGATAGGAAGAGCGGTTGTTACCCCCGTAGCCGTTGTGGAAACATATCCTGAAGGTTGAATTGTGACTGTGTAAGAGGTTGTGTTGTAGCTGAAAGCTAGGTCGTAGCGGCCGGGCGTAGTGCCAGATTCAGTCACGCTTAAAATAGTCGAGGAGCCTGCGGAAAAGCTGGTGGCGTCGAGTCCGGTGATGGGGGTGCTATCTTCGGTATTGACCTGTACTTCTAGATAGTAGCTGGGTGTGTAGGCTCCCTTCAGCAGGGAACTGTTTTGGGTGCCCAGGGCGGTGAGAGTGCCCACAAAAACAAGAGCGAGTGCTCCAAGGGCCCATTTCTTGAACGTGTTGTTTGAAACCGACATGTGTTTTTGTTTTAAATCTTTTTATTTTACCACAAAATACCTTTTACCTCAAGCTCTCCCAGGCGTGTTCCACCACTACGGCGGATTCTGCGCGGGTGATCTCGTTGTCAGGGCGGAAACTTCCGTCGCCGTAGCCGTTGATGATGTCCATGTCCACGGCGGCAGCTACGGAAATCGCAAACCAGTCGGTTTCGTGCACATCGGTGAAGGTGTGGTAAATATCGGAGGTGTCGTAGGCGGTGATGCCGGCTTCTTTCATCACGAGGGTAACGGCTTCAGCGCGAGTGATCGGCTCGTTGGGGTGGAAGCTGCCGTCGCTGTAGCCGGAAGTGAAGCCTTTGGAATGGGCAAAAGTGACGTATTGATAGTACCAATCGCCAGGGGCGGTGTCCGTGAAAGAGGCACTTTGTACGGAGTAAACAGCATAGCCTTTGTATTCGAGCACCATTTTTAAAAACTCAGCGCGGGTGATTTTGCTATCGGGTAAAAAGGTTTTTTCTGAATAGCCTTCGATGACCCCTTCTCTGTAAAGTATGCAAATTTCCTCTTCTGCCCAGTGGTCGATTACGTCGGTGAACGGTTGATCACAAGCGCTAGCGTGGGCTAGCGGTTGCAGCAGGGAAAGTCCGAGCAGGGTGGCAAGGATTTTTTTCATCGGGTCGGGGGTTTAGTATAAACCGGTGTTTTTGTAGACCAAGTCCATGGTGATGTTGGCGAGCTTTTGCGCTTTTTCTGCTCCCATGGCCATGATTTCTCCGAGGTTTTTAGTGTTGAATTGGGTGCGTTTTTCGCGGGCTTCTGCAAAAGATTCGAGTAGTTTTTTGAGCAGGGCTTTCTTGGCGCTGCCGTAGCCGAAGCCACCGGCTGCATAGTTGGATTTTAGTTCGTCTAGCTCTTGTGAACTAGAAAATTGTTCATAAAGCGAAAGGATGATGTCGTTTTCGATCGGCATGGGATCCTTCAAATCGATGGTGGCGGTCTTGATGCCCATGACCTGTTTTTTGAGCACGTCTTCGTCTTCAAAAATCCCGATGGTGTTGCCGTAACTTTTGCTCATTTTTCGGCCGTCTGTGCCGAGTATGGTGCCGACTTCTTTGGAGATTTGAGGTTCCGGCAATTTGAAGGTTTCGCCGTAGTAGTGGTTGAATTTTTCTGCGATGTCGCGAGTCATTTCCACATTCTGTTTTTGGTCTGCGCCCACCGGCACGATGTCCGGGTTGTACATCAAAATGTCGGCGGCCATCAGCACCGGATAGGTGAATAGGCCCACGTTCATGTCGCGATTCCCTTTTTCCACGGCATCTTTCCAGGCATGGGCACGTTCGAGCAAGGCGTGTGGAGCGACGGTTCCCAAAATCCATGCGAGTTCAGCGTGCTGAGGCAAGTCGCTTTGATAAAACAAGATGGCTTTGTTGGGATCGAGTCCGAGGGCGAGGTAATCCAAAGCCACGCCTTCGCGGTAACGTTTGAGGTCTTCACCGTTTCGCAGCGAAGTGAGCGCGTGGTAGTCCACCACAATGTAGAGGCAATCTTCGCCTGCTTCCTGCAAAGCCACGTGCTGGCGCATCGCACCCAAATAGTTTCCGATGTGGGGGCGTCCGCTGGGCTGGATTCCTGAAACAATGCGCATGGACTATTTATAGTTTAAAATGTTAGGAAGGGCAAGAAAGGGGGCCGGGGCGCACCAAAAGGTGAATATATGCTCACCTACTAATTTGTCACGTCAAAGTCGCGTTTTTAACCTGTTAGAGTAAGGTTGTTCTTGATAAAATTGGACTTCATTACCTCACTCAATATGACCGACCAAGAACTTTATGAAAAAGCCAGACTCTATGGGCAAAATGCTTTGTTGTGGCGCCAGAAATTCACAGGACTCCTGCCGGAAGTGAATCGCCGTCGTCTTCACGAGCGCCACGGCTTTGGCAGTATTTTTGAATTTGCGTACAAATTAGCGGGTCTTTCGGAGCAGCAAGTGAAAAATGCTCTAAATCTGGAGGCCTCGTTTTCGGACAAACCTATGTTGAAAGCACTTTTGGAGAACGGGCAGGTGAGTGTCAACAAGCTGGTTCGGGTGCAATCTGTAGTTACTGCAGAAAACGAAGAGTTTTGGGCGAACCAAGCCCAAGTGCTTTCTAAAACGGCTTTGGAAACTTTGGTGAGAGATGAAAGAGTTGCGAGTAAGCCGAAGGTCCTGCCCGGGCAGGACTTGCACCTGAGTGAAGAAGTGACAGCGCGCCTCCAAGAATTGCAGAGCAAAGGTATAGACCTGGACACGCTGCTCACGGAATTTCTGGACCAGCGGGAGGGAAAAATCGCCGAGGAAAAAGAGGCCATTTCTGAAGACCTGTCCAGAGCCAGATCTCGCCACGTGCCCGTCCGTATTCAAAGAATCATCCGAAAAGTACACGGCAGCAAGTGTTCTATTCAAACGTGCCATCGTCCAGCCGAGCAGTTGCACCACACGCAAACCTTCGGGCTTTCCCACCGGCACGATCCTCACTACTTGGCCCCGCTCTGCAAAGCCCATCACCAAATTGTTCACACCATAAACCTCAAGGTGCAAGAAAAAAGATCGCCGGTTGCACTTTTATGAGCCTCTTACTATCATGGCGCCATGAACCACTGGCTTTTAAAAACCGAACCCGATTGCTATTCTTGGGAAGAGATGGAAAAGGATGGAGAGACCTTTTGGGATGGCATTCATAATTATCAGGCGCGCAACAATCTGCGTGCCATGAAAAAAGGCGACCTGGCTTTCTTTTATCACACCGGGGGCGAGCGCCGCATTTTGGGAATTGTGGAAATCGTGAAGGAAGCCTATCCGGATCAAATGGATCCGGTCTGGTCTTGGGTGGATGTGAAGAAGGTGCGTGGGGTGAAGCGTCCTGTGAGTTTGGACGAACTCAAAGAGCACCCGGCGCTTGGCGGCATGGATTTGTTTCGACAAGGCCGGCTCTCCGTAGTGGCGATCACTGAAAAAGAATGGGAGACGATTTTGGCGCTCAAATAGAAATCAGTGGATCCACGTCGATGCGGACCTTGCTCAAATCTTCGGGCGAGAGTTTTTTCAGTAGTTCGCTGGGATTGGGCCCTTGAATCAAAAGATTCCATTGATATTGGTCGCGGGTTTTAGCGAAGAGGGCCGGGGCGGAGAAGATTTGATGCTCGGGATCGACGAGGAGTTTCTTTAGGGCTTCGGCTTTTTTCTGAGCGAGTTCCATGGTTTTTTCGAGGATCAAGAGTTTGATCATTCTAGTGAAGGGAGGGAAATGGCCCTGTTCTCTTGCACTAATTTCTTGTTCATAAAGCCCGTCGTAGTCGTGAGTTTTGCTGAAGCGGATGGCAGGGTGTTCGGGATTGTAGGTTTGGAGTACGACTTGGCCTTGCTTCTCACGGCGACCGGCACGGCCGGCGACTTGGGTGAGGAGTTGGAACATACGCTCCGTAGTGCGAAAATCGGGAATGTGCAGGCCCAGATCGGCCATCAGAATTCCCACGAGGCTCACTTTGGCGATGTCGAAACCTTTGCCGATCATTTGAGTGCCGATCAAAATATCGATTTCATGGCTATTGAGCTTTTCGTGCAGCTCGGTGTGGCTGTCTTTTTTACTCATGGTGTCTTTGTCGGCACGGGCGATGCGAGCCAGAGGAAAGAGTTTTTGGAGCTCGGTTTCTACGCGCTCGGTGCCCAGGCCCAGATGGCGGATGCGCGTGCTACGGCACTTAGGGCAGACGGTGGGCACGGGATCGAGATGGCCGCAGTGATGGCAGATGAGCAGCGGTTTGCGGAAATTGTGAGCGTGGTAAGTGAGGGGAAGTTCGCAATCGGGGCATTTAGAGTTGTAGCCGCAGTCACGACACACGGTGGAGGAAGCCGAGCCACGCCGGTTTAAGAAAAGAATCACTTGTTCTTTGGCGTTGAGTACTGAGCTAATTTTTTGTTCAAGTGAAGTACTGAAGAGGCTGAAGTTGCCGCCTTTCAGTTCGTCGCGCATGTCCACCACTTCTACCTTGGGCAGCGCGGTGCCGGAAATACGTTCCTTCAAAGTGAACAGAGCGTAATTGCCTTGGCGGGCCTGCCACATGCTTTCGATGCTAGGGGTGGCGGAACCGAACACTACCTGAGCCCCTGTTTTTTCGGCGATTTTTAGAGCCACGGTGCGGGCGTGGTAGCGCGGACTTTGCTCCTGTTTGTAACTCCACTCGTGCTCTTCATCCATGACGATGAGGCCCAGTGTTTTGAATGGCGAAAAAACGGCAGAACGGGAGCCGAGCACTACGTCGATTTCTCCTTTTTGAATTTCGCGCCACAGTTCTGCGCGGCGAGCTTCTGTGACGCGGCTGTGGATTACAGCGATGCGGGGGAAGTGAGCTTCGAAAGTTTTGAGCAATTGTGGAGTGAGGGCGATTTCTGGGGCTAAGACCAGAGCTTGCTTGCCTTTCTGAATACAATTTTTGATCAACTGGGTGTAGATCTCTGTTTTTCCTGCTCCTGTTACGCCGTAAATCAGGGAGATGGGAGGCTTTTTGCTCAGGATTTCATCCACGATTTTACTTTGATCCTCGGTGAGAGCACGGGCGGCGGCCTCTTTCTGAACATTTTTCTTGTTCGTTACCCCGGCCTTACGCTTTCTGATTTTAAAAATCTGCTTGGGTAAAAATAAACTGATGGCGTCGTATTTTGAACAAAAATAGTATTCACTAATCCACTCTGCGATTTCAATCTGCCATTCTTGGAGGAGAGTTTCTTCGCCGAGTTTTCGAACCACTTCTTTGGTGGCAAAACCGGGTTTACGGTCGTGGATATCCATCACCAGGCCAGCTTTTTCTGAACTTTGAAAAGACACTACGACGCCTTCCCCTTTTTTAAGCAGGAGGTCTGAGGGGATTGCATAAGTGAAGGACTCTTGTTTCCGAGAGTAAGCGTGTTGGATGAGGATGTCTGCGAAGCGCATAGTATGCGTACTATAGAGGGTTTTGCTAAAAGCACGAAGCCGTGTTTTAATGAGGTGCCTCTCTAGTAGCACTAAAGCGCCTGCGCCATGAAAATCACTACCGTTTATTCTTTGGGTCTCGCCTTGAGTTTTCTCAGCTTTTCCTCGGTTTCTGCTGCCAGTATAGAAAACGGCCTCATCAAAAAAAATGCTTATGAAACCGACTATTTTAGTATTGAGTTTTCGGATTTGATTTTGGACCAGATGGATGAGGACGACAACGGGCTCCCGGATATTGTAGATACGATTGCGGAGGCGGCGGAGCACAGTCGCGACGTGGTGATCAACGATTTGAATTATCTGGATCCTATGGAGGGTTATGATCGTAAACTCATTGTGGTCTTGGACGATAAAGACACTTATTTGAGTTCTGGAGCGATGGGCATTACGGGCCTTTTGAGCAATGGAGATCCCTTTGTGGCGATTGATCCTTGGATGGTGGAAAGTGATTTGCAAATCACCATGGGCCATGAGTATTTGCACGCGGTGCAGTTTGGTTATGACGACGGTTTTGCTTCTGTGTCTCAGGGGATCAATTGGGCGGAGGCGACGGCCATGTGGGTGGAAGACCTGCAATACGACAGCAACAATGATTATGTGTATTACATCCCTGAATACTTTAACTATGTAGACTATTCTGTTTTTGCTTCGCTTTTGCCGAGTGGCTCACTCTACGAATATGGGTTGAATATTTGGCCCCGTTTTCTTTCTGAGTATTTTGAAAATGACGTGATTAAGGATATTTGGGAAGCTTATTTTGATTCTTCCACTGACTATGGAGACGACAGAAAACTTTACAATGCGGTGAATGGTGTGGTGGAGGATCACGATAATGATTTGCGTACGGTTTACCGTGATTTTAGCTTGTGGAATTTGGACCTTTCTCAATACGAGGAGGGAAACAATTACCCCGATGTTTATACCTTGGAGGCGGAGACTTCTTCGGACTACCAAGACAACGACACAGCGTTTTCTCCGGCTCTCTTTGGCACAAACTATCTTTATTTCGACAATAGTGACGAGGACAATACTTTCTATTTTCATCTCTTAAAGCCTGAAGGGATTAGTTTTGCGGTGACCCTTGTTCCTTACGACAACGGTTCGGTGGATCTTTCTGAGAAAGAATCGCTTATTTTGGAACAGGACGGTGAGATGGATAGTATTTTGGACTTGGGCAGTCTCAAAAATGCTGATGGTGTTTATGCGGTACTGTCGCCTTTGGACAGTGATTTTGACGGGGATCATGAGAGTGATTTTGACCTGGCTTACTCGTACAAATTTTTTGCTCAATATGGGGATTCGGGCGAAGACTATAGCGACATGATTTCCTCGAGCACAGTCACCACGGAGACTACCGAGGAAAAAGAAGGAACTTCTGAGAGTTCTGTGCCCCTTTCTGACGATTTGGTGCTGACGGTGGTGAATTACGATGAAGACTCGGTGAGTTTCTCGTGGAACCGTCTGACGGATTCCGAGATCGATTCTTATGAACTTCGTTATGGTACGGAAAGTGGAGACTACAGCGATGAGCTGGAAATCGACCATGCTTACACCACGGCTGGCACGGTGTCCGGTTTGAGCGAAGGTGAGAAATACTATTTTGAGCTCGTGGCTTTGAGCAGCAGTGGAGATTCCGTGGGAAGTCCCAGCTCGGAAGTGAGCGTGACTCCGCAGGAATGGATTTTTACGGATGTGTCCTACTTGGATGAACAGTACGACGCCATTGCTTCGCTCACGGATGAGGGTATTTTTGCCGGCTATTCCAATGGATCTTTCAAGCCGGACGACACCATCAACCGTGCTGAACTCTTGAAGATTTTGGTGGAAGGACGCGACTTGGATCCTTCGGCGAGTACTTATAAAAATTGTTTCACCGATGTGGGTACCGAATGGTATGCGAAATACGTGTGTTACGCCAAGGCTGAGGGTTGGGTGACTGGCTACAGCGATGGCAGTTTCCGTCCAGGCAACGCCGTGAACAAAGTGGAAGCCCTCAAGATTTTGTTCCAAGTCTATGAAGCCGGCTTGCAGGATGGCGCCTCTTCCTCAGCTCTTTCGTATTCCGATTTGAGCCAAACGGCTTGGTATGCCAGCTATGTAGAGAAAGCTTCTGAACTGGGAATTTTGAGCGAAACACTCGGAGGAACTTTTGCCCCCAGCGCCAGCCGCACCCGTGGCGAAATGGCTGAAGAGCTCTATCGTTACTTGGTAGTGGAGGAGCTGATTAAGGAGTGATTAGACGCTGAAGGAGATGGTGCCTGGCTTGTGGATACCTACAGCTATTCCTTTGCATGCTAGTTGAAGGGTGTCCACGTGGACTTGTACGCAAACCAGTTCATAGGCACCACAAACCCAGATTTGGCGCGTTCCTTCGGGGATGGTGTAGGGAACTTTGTAGGGGTCGCCTGTTACTTCTCGAAACACTTCTTCTCCTTTGATTCGAGCCAATTCTTGGCTGACAGAGGGGTAGTCTTCTGGGCGCGTCAAACCTGGATCTTTACCGGCGGCGTGGTCCGCCATGTCGATAGTGATGCAGTGTTCATGGACGATGACGAAGAGAGCTTCTTTCACGTAGATTTATGAGAAGACATTATTAAACTGCAAATATATAGAAACGTCAAAGCCCTCGTTTATAGCGAGGAATGGTGCACCCAGAGGGAGTCGAACCCCCAACCTTCGGTTCCGAAGACCGACGCTCTATCCAGTTGAGCTATGGGTGCACAGCGGGGCTATCTTAGCCGCGGATCTTTTGGTTTGCAAGAACACTAAGGTTCTCCGTGAGAGCGAGCTGGTATTCCTGAACGCAACTGGAAAGAAAAAGAGCAGCTCATGAGCTGCTCTTTTTCGCTTCAAGTGAAGGAATACTAGTTCGCTCTTTTCTCGCTCCATTCTGCCCACCAGACCATGAGTGGGCTGGCGATGAAGATGGAGGAGTAGGTTCCTGCGGAGATTCCTACCACGAGAGCCAAGACGAACATGCGGATGCTGTCGGCTCCGAAGAGCACGAGCGCCACGATGGTGATCAAGGTACAGACGGAAGTGTTCACGGAACGAGCCATGGTTTGGTTCAGGGCTTTGTTGGTGGTTTCACGCAGGGTTTCGCCACTGTCACGGTACTTGAGGTTTTCACGAATACGATCGAATACCACGATGGTGTCGTGAACTGAGAATCCCATCACCGTTAGCAGGGCGGTGATGAAGAGTGCGTCGATTTCCACGCCGTAGAAGTGGCCGAGGATCACGAAGAATCCAATCACCATGATCACGTCGTGGAGCAGGGCTACGATGGCGGAAACTCCGAAACGCCAAGCGCTGACTTCACGAGGTAAGCGGCGGAAGGCAAAGGCGATGTAAAGTACAATGAAGACGGAAGTCAGGATTAGAGCCAGCAGAGCCTTGGTTTTGAGGGTGGCGCCGATGGTTGGTCCAACGGTGGTGAAGCTCACTTCTTCCAGTTTCGGACTGCTGATTTTGAACTGGGCGATGAGTGCGTCGTGCTGTTCTTCGCTCACGTGTTTGATGCGGATGATGAATTCACCGTTGTCGGCACTCACCACTTGAGGAGTTCCAAAGTCGGCCTCCGTAGCGGTGGCGACGGCGTTGATGTCATCGGTGACGGTTTGAATCGTGGCGGTTTCATTGTTCAATTTGAGATCCAGCATGGTTCCACCTGTGAAATCGAGACCCAGATTGAGACCGAACACGGCGATGGCTACGATGGAGATGAGGGCGAGGGATCCGGAAATGGCTCCCCAGATTTTGGACTGCTTCATGATGGGCCACATTTTTGGTGTTTTCTTCACACGGCTCCAGAGCCAGAGTTTGTCGGCCAGCTTCGTGTCCGAAACGAGGGTGAGCATGGTGCGGGTCAGCATGATGGCGCTGAACATGGAGAGCAAAATACCCAAGGCCAAGTTGGTGGCGAAACCACGGATGATGGAGGAACCGAAGTAGAACAAAATGGCACAAGTGATGAGAGACGAGAAGTTGGAATCACGGATGGAATCCCAAGCACGTTTGAATCCTTCGTCGATGGCTTGGTGCAAGGTGCGGCCTTCTTTCATTTCTTCCTTCATGCGTTCGAAGATCAGCACATTGGCGTCCACGGCCATACCGATGGAAAGGATGACTCCGGCGATACCAGCGAGAGTCAGGGTGATTTGGCTGGCGAGTACCATGGAGAGGAAGAAGAGCACGAAACATGCGACCAAGAAGGCGATGAATTTTTCACCTCCTGAATCGCGGTTTTTAAGGATGATGTGTACCACGATGGCAAAGACTCCAAGGCTGATCAAGATGGAGAGCCACAAGGGCAGCGCTGTTTTGATGATGAAGAGTATGAGGAGGGAATAGATGCCGAGAGCGCCCACGGCGATGAGGCCGGGGAGACGGTAGTAGAGGATCATGAATAGAGCGAGTGCGAGGACTCCGATGAGACCTGCGAAGAGGCTTTGGTCGAGGGCTTCTTGGCCGAGGGTGGCGCTGATATTGTGTTGACCGGCAAGGGTCACAGGAGCGGGAATGGCTCCGGTATTCAGATCACGAGCGAGGGCTTGAGCTTGTTCCAACGTGAAGCTGCCGGAAATCTGAGCTTGGCCTCCGGAGATTTGAGCTTGAACGACTGGGGCAGAAATAAGGTCTCCTCCTACGAAGATGGCGATTTTCTTTTGGATGTTGTTTCCCGTCATTTCTTCAAAAAGCTTGGCACCTTCTTCATCGAAGGTGATGCTCACGTAAGGTTGGTAGGCGGAATTGAAGGCCACGTCTGCGTGTTTGAAGTTTTTACCGGTGAGGCCGGCTTCTTGTTTCCATGGGCTGGCGGTTTTGCTCCAGACCACATAGTTGAGAGCAGCTTTTTCTACGGTTTTGTCGGTGCTGCCTGCCTCTACTTTGTCGTAAACCGTGATGAGGTGGTAACCGAATTCACTTTCCACGATGTCTGAAGTTTGTCCTACGTCGAGGGCAAAGGAGGCCTCTTCAAACGCCTGAACCATGGCACCTTCTCCAAAGCTGCCCAAATCGCCCCCTTTGTCTTTGGATCCGGGATCGTCGGAGTACTCGGTAGAGAGGTTTTCAATACTTTCACCGGCATCGATTTTGGCTTTTACTTCTTCAATACGAGCAAGCGCTTCTTCTTTGGTTCGAGTGGTAGAGGAGTCTGCATTGGGTGCTTCTGCAAAAGAAACGAGGATGTGGCGAGCGCTGACTGTAGCTTCCACTTCAGACGCTTCGATTTCCGTGCTGCGGTCTAGGATTTGGATCATGGCGAAGCCTTTGAATTCGCTCACACCGCCGAAGCTGTCGGCTGCGTACCCGTCAGAAATTTCTATAGGACCAACAATGTCACCGATTTCTTTCCCGGCAATCGCGTCTTGAATGGTCTGGTCATAAATGCTCAGCTCTTGGGATTCAATTTGATTGAAATGGATCTGTTCCGCATCGCTGTTTTTGGCTTGATTTCCTAAGATGACGAAATCACCGCCCTCGTTTACTGCTGCGAGGAAACTGTTGGCGTCGTCTTTAGCCCAGGCTTCTTGAGCCGCGTTGTCTGGGTTGGGTTCTTCTTCTTTGAACTCGAGTTGGATGGTTTTCCCTACTACGGCTTTGGCTTCTTCAATATCGCTGATGCCGGCGAGCTCCACTATGATGTGGTATTCGCTGCCTACATTGGAGATGTAGATGCTGGGTTCGGAGACGCCGAGGGTGTCGACACGGCGGCGGATCACTTCTTTCACGCCCTCCACAATTTGGTCGCGGTCGGCTTGGTCCACGCTGGTGAGGTCGATGGAATAATCGAGTTGAGTGCCTCCCTTGAGGTCCAGACCCAAACTGAGTGGGCTGGTCCAATCGAAATAGGAAAGTGTTCCTGCGAAGAGGAGGATGAGCAGGGCTTTAGCGGCCATGGCTCGTTTGTTGGTCCAGAACATAAACAGTACGGAGTTAGAGATTAGGTTAGGGCACGGTTGGTGCTTGCGGCGAAATTATACGAGCAAAATAGGCGAACACAAGCCATGAAGTGGGGGTTGGCTAGGCAAAGACCTGAAAATAAGGTATAATATTTAGATTAAAACAAAGACCCATGCTTGATCTGGACAAGGAGCTCGCCGCGGCGGTCCTGGAGAAAAAACTCATCACGGAGAAAACTTTGGAAAGTGTGCGCCACCGATCCGAGGCAGAAAAGGTGAGTTTGGAACAGGCTCTTTTTGAATCAGATCAGATCCCGCATGAGGTTTTGGGCCCTCTGGTGGCTGAACTCTATGGAGTTCCATTTGTAACTCTGTCGGACAAAAATATTCCGGAATCTTTGCTCCCCATTGTGCCGTATCGACTGGCTTCTTATCAGAATTTGATTCCTTTCGAACAAACGGATCACACTATGAAGGTGGCCTTCAATAACCCTAAAAGTTATGAATTGATTAACTTTTTGGAGAATAAAACGGGTTTTAAAATTGAGCCGTATTACGCCACCAAAGGGGATATTCAGAGGGCTCTGAAGGTTTATAACCGAGACATAAATCAAAAATTTGCGAAGCTTTTGGAGGGAAAAATCACGCAAGATGCTTCCAAGATTGTGGATACGATCATTTTGTTTGCGTACCAAAACAATGCTTCCGATATTCACATTGAGCCGCACAAGGATTTTGTGGTGGTGCGTTACCGTATCGATGGACTGCTCAGTACCATTACGGAACTGCCTATGAATGTGGCCGATCTGATTTCTACTCGTATCAAGGTGCTTTCGAATCTGCGTACCGATGAACACCGTGCGGCTCAAGACGGTCGTTTTAAGATTGATCTGGAAAACAACGAGATCACTCTGCGTGTCTCTATTGTTCCGATTTACGACGGAGAAAAGATCGTGATGCGTATTTTGTCTTCGACCAGCCAAGGACTGGATTTGGAAGCGCTGGGTTACACTACCCGTAACTTGGATGTGATCCACAATGCCATCCTCAAAACCTACGGAATCATTCTGGTCACGGGGCCTACGGGATCGGGTAAAACCACCACGCTCTATACGGTTTTGAAGCTCCTCAATAGCCCCGAGGTGAATATCTCCACGATTGAAGATCCGATTGAGTACCGCTTGGAAGGGATCAATCAGATTCAGGTAAATACCAAGACGAATCTGACTTTTGCGAATGGGCTTCGGTCTTTGCTTCGCCAAGATCCGGACATTGTGATGATCGGAGAAATTCGTGATGAAGAAACCGCCAGCATCGCCATCAACGCGGCTTTGACCGGACACTTGGTGCTCGCCACTCTGCACACCAACGACGCCGCTTCTACTTTGCCTCGTATGCTGGAGATGGGAACCGCCTCATTTTTGCTCGCTGCCACGGCCAAGTTGGTGGTGGCTCAGCGTCTAGTGCGAAAAATTTGTGAGCATTGTAAAGCTCCGTACCAAATGGAGTTGGAACAGTTGGATCGTTTTGGAAAAAAGTTCAATTTGAAAGAAGATTTGCTCAAGGTGCTCACGGCTTTGTCCGGGGGCACGCTGGCTCCCCAGCTGACTTTTTATAAAGGAGCCGGTTGTGATTTTTGTCACGGCAGCGGCTTTAAGGGACGTGTGGGTATTTCTGAAGTGATGGAAGTTTCCGATGAGATCCAAAAATGTATTTTGGCCAACGATTCTCCCAAAGTGGTGGAAGAAGTGGCCAAAAAAGAAGGGATGACCACCATTTTCATGGATGGAATGACTAAAGTTTTGCAAGGAGTGACGACCATTGAAGAAATCCTTCGTGTGATGCGTTCTTAATTGAGCTTATGAAAAAATTCCACTACGTCGTCACTAATCCCAATGGGAAAAAGCAAAAAGGAACTCTCTATGCTTCCACAAAAGAGTCGGCTATTGAAGAACTTAAAGAAGGGGGAAATATTTTGCTGACCTGTGATGAAGAAGTGGCGGAGAAGGGTTTTATGTTTGGCCTAAACCGGCCCTCTTTTTCGTTTGAAGAGAAAATGCTGATGGCCGGGCACATGGCCACGATGCTCGGGGCCGGAGTCACTCTCACCGAATCTTTGGAGATTTTGATAGATCAGACTGATTACAAACAGAATAAATTGATGTTGGAAGATGTTTTGCATCGAGTGAACGCCGGGCAAACTTTTGCCGACAGTTTGTCGGAATACCCCGATGTTTTTTCAGAAATCTATGTGAACATGGTGGCTGTGGGGGAGAAAAGTGGAAGTTTGGTGGAAGTGCTGGCTTATTTGCAGCAACAGTTGGAGAAAGAATATGAACTTCGCCGTAAAGTGGTGGGAGCTTTGGTTTATCCGCTGGTGATCGTCTCGCTTACGGTGATGATGGTGTTTGGCATCATGTTTTTCATCATGCCCAAGATCATGAAGATTTTTACCCAGTTTGATGTGGAGTTGCCTTTGCCCACTCAGATTCTGATGTTTTTTACCGAGTTGGCTACGGGGAAACCCCTCGTGTTTTTTGCTTCAGTGCTCGCTGTTTTGGGCTTGGCCGTTTATTTGCTCAAAGCGCAATTCATGAAGCCTTTTTGGCGAACTATACTCATGCATGCGCCTGTTTTTGGACGCCTCATGGTGGATGTGAACATGGCTCGTTTTTCTCGCAGTTTGTTCTCTTTGCTCAAAGCAGGAGTGGCCATAGATAAGGGGCTTGAAATCACCAGTAAAATGTTCAGTGACCCCTTGTATCGCGAGCTTGTCTTGCAGGCCCGTGACAAGGTTCAAAAAGGAGCTGCACTGGAAGATGCCTTCAAAGGTCATGAAAGGTATTTCCCCATTCTTGCTGTAAAAATGCTGACAGTGGGCGAAAGAACGGGTAATCTAGAACAGACTACAGAGCACCTCGCCGTTCTCTATGAGCAAAATGTCGACAACATCACGCGAAATCTTTCGGTTCTTTTGGAACCGATGCTGCTCGTGTTCATGGGAATTCTTGTGGGAGGCGTGGCCATTTCGGTCATATTGCCGATTTATCAACTGCCCAGTCTCATCGGTCGTTAGTTAATCTTTTCACATGACCCTTCGCCGTCCTGCTTTCAGTTTGTTGGAGACGCTGGTGGTAGTAGCCATCATGGCTGCCGCAGTGGGGTTTAGTGTGCTTTATGCTCAGACGGATACTGTGCGAACGGATCTGCGTACTCAGGCGGCTCTTTTTACATCTTACATTCGTGAAATGCAGACGGATGCGGCTTCTGGCAAGGGGAATACGAGTGCAGGCATTCACTTAGAGTCGGATCAGTATGTTCTCTTTCATGGAGCCAGTTACAACGCTCTTGATGCCAGTAACTTTGTGGTGGTTTTACCGAGCGTGATTCAAATCACTAACATTAGTTTGGCTGGGGGAGGCAGTGATATCATTTTCACGAGCCCTTTGGGGGAAACTTCTCAGTCGGGATCGCTCGACTTCAGTTCTTTCTCCATTGGCCAAACTGTTCATATCACCATCAATCCTTTAGGTTCTGTCGACTATGAATAAAAAAAATGTTCATGCCGGATTTTCTTTGATTGAGGTCCTTCTGGGGCTTACGCTTTTTGTGCTCTTTTCTGCCGGTGTTTTTTATACCGCCGTGGACACGGCGGATTCTGATTTGCGCCAAGACTTTAAATCGGAAGCGCTGAATTATGCTCAAGAGGGGCTAGAGGCCACCCGTATGATTCGCAACGTGGATTTTTTGGATCTGACTACTGGGTCTCACGGAGTGGTTTATACTGCCGGGGCCTGGGCTTTTTCCGGGACATCGGATGCCATCGATAGTTTTTATACTCGCACCGTCACGATTTCGGACGTGTACCGCGATGGTAGTAACAATATTGCTGATGTGGGAACTTTGGATCCCATGACCAGGAAAGTGGTTTCCACGGTTTCATGGACGTGGAAGGGCTTTTTGCCAGAAGATGTGACTTTGACCACTTATTTAACAGACTGGTCCGGGGATCAATGGACGCAGACCACTTGTACCGAATTTGCAGCAGGGACTTACAGTGGTGTACAAGCCACTGGAGCCAGTTCTCCACCTGCCGACAATTGTGTCATCACTATGACGCTTTCTGAAAGTCAGAGCAGTTTCTTCAAATCGGTGGATATTGGAGATCATGGAGTGGACGTGGTGGTCTCGGGAAACTACGCTTACCTCGCTACGGGGAAGACTCAACAAGGCCTTGCCATCAGCGACATTTCTGTTCCTGAGAGCGCTTATGTGGTGAAACAGTTTGATATTGGAGGTAAAGGGCGTTATCTCTCTAAATCAGGAAATTATCTTTACATTGGCGTGGAAAGTTCCAGCAAAGGGCTGGCTATTGTGGACGTGAGCAATGTGAATTCGCCTGTGCTCAAAAGCCAGACCAATGTGAATGCCAGTGGAAATCAGACTTTTGTGGTGGGAAATTATCTTTATATGGGGACTCAAAGCAGTACTAAAGGGTTCACCATTTATGATATTTCCAATCCCAGCAGCCCTGTGAAAAAGAGCGAACTCAACGTGGGTGGCATTGTGACCGCGGTGCAGGTGAGTGGAAATTATGCCTACCTTGGTACGGGCAATAGCTCGAAAGAATTTCAAATCTTCAATATTTCCAGTCCTACTGCACCGAGTGAGGTGGGTTCCCTGAATCTTTCTAGCACAGTGCAGGCAGTTGCGTTGAATGGCGTTACCGCTTATTTGGGGCTTTCCACCAGTACCAATGGTTTCGTGACGGTGAATATTTCTAATCCTAGCAGTCTTTCTTATGGGACGGTGAACGTGAGCAATGAAATTCAAGACATTGGAGTGCTGGGCAATTACGCTTACTTGGCCTTGGATACGCAGGGCACCGGCTTGGGGGTGATGAATATTGTTTCTCCCACGGCGCCGTTTCTCTCTTTTACTCAAGATGTACAGGGCAAGGGTACGGGGGTTTCTGTGGCGGGTTCTTATGTTTACGTTTCTCTGGACACCAGCAATAAAGGTTTGGTGATCACGGGAACTACTGTGGTGGGGGTAGCTACCAGTGGGAACTATGTTTCTTCGATTGTGGATACGGGAAGCACGGATACGCGTTATAACTATTTGTCTTGGTCTGCGACAGTGGTTTCTGGAAGTACCATTAAGTTTCAACTTCGCACGGCCAGCACTTCCGGAGGAATAGCGAGTGCTACTTTTGTGGGACCGGATGGCACCGCGAGCACTTATTACACCACTTCTCCGACTCAGATTGTACTTTCTCCCACACGTACTGGTCAGCGTTATGCTCAGGTGAAGGTTTTCTTCACTTCCGATGGAGTCAATTCTCCAGCGGTGGATTACTTTACTCTCGATTATCATCCTTAAATGAAATTCCTGAAATCCAGGCCGGCAAGCACTTTGATTGAAATAGTGATTTATTTTGTACTCTTGGCCGTGGGCCTTTTTGTAGCCATGAATTTTGCTATTACGATCGGGGATCTTTACGGTCAATCTTCCAACCACAACGAGCTACAAAGCAACGCGGACCTTTTGGAGAACCGCTTCAGCTATGCGGTGCAGACAGCTACCAGTGTGACTGCCGGGAGCAGTTCTTTTGGAGTGGATAGTGGTCGGCTCACCTTGGTGATGAGCGATGCCAGTAAATCACCGACGGTGTTTTATTTACAGAACGGAGTGGTTTATATGCAACAAGGAGTTGCTGCGGCCGTGGCTTTGACGAGTCCGGCGGTACAAGTGGATTACTTTAGACTCACGCAGATCACTGCGACCAAAGCACCCGCTCAAATTCAACTCGATGCACAACTCAGTGTTTTGGGCGTGGATAGAGACGCAATGGATGGCACCACGTCGATTCATCTCACGGTAACCCTTCGCCAATGAAAGCTTTTAATTCTCGAGCTTCGGTACTCCTCATGAGTGTTTTGGTCATCGGTATCTTTACCCTGTTTTTGGCCTTGGCCATGGCGGAGGTGAATCTTTCTACGGGCTATCAGGTTTTGAATCAACACGAGGCTACTCATAGTTACTACACGGCGGAGGCTTGTATGGAAGAGAGTGTCTTGCGTTATGAACGAGACAATACTTTTACGGGAACCACTTTGGCGGTCGATAGTGAAACGTCTTGCACCAGCACGATGACGGTCACCACCGTCACGGTGACAGTCACCAATGGGTCTTATACGGAAGTTTTTGTAGGCACGATTTCCTCTACGGCTAGCGGAACAGTGAACAATGTGCATCTTACGGGTTGGAAAGAGACCTGATTTTCTCTACAATGGGGTAGCCATGATTCCATTCCTCCGTTCCAGTGTCGTTGGTGTTGATTTCCATGATGGACTTTTGCAGCTCGTGGAGGTGCGTGCCAAAGGCAAGCAATTGGAACTTTTGGCTTTCAACCGTTTGGATCTTCCAGAAGGTGTGATTGTGGATGGAGGTATTAAGGATGAAGATCAACTCAAGATCGGTGTGACTCATTTGTTGCAAACTGCTAATCCGCGTCCTGTGGATGGTGGAAGGGTGGTTTTAGCCCTGCCTTCTAAGCATGTCTTCACACATATTTTTAAATTTCCCTCTAGTTTTAGCCTCAAAGACATTCGTAAAGCCTTGGTTTTTGAAGTGGAAACGGTGATCCCATTTTCCATTGAGGACATGATTTGGGATTGTTATGTGCTCAGCAGTTTGAATTCCAAAGTGGAAGGAGGTTCTCAGTCGATTTTCTTTTCCGGTGTGCCCAAAGTAGTGGCGGAGGAATATGTGCGTTTTTTCGAATCTATTGGCATTCGGCCACGGCTTTTCGCCACGCATGCCGATGCGCTAACAGCGGCTTTGGAAAGTGATTTGACGACAGAAAATAGTTTGGTTTTGGAGCTGGATCCTTATGCCAGCAACTATTTGATCATGAAAGGGAAGGTGCTGCGCTACTACCTAAGCGTTGCCGAAGGCAGCCAGTGGATGGAATCGGGATTAAAAAATCCCGCCGACCCTGAGTTTCAGACTAAGCTCAACGGTTTCGCTTTGGAACGGATCATGCAGGCCAAAAAAATCCTTGAAGAGCAGGAAGCGGATGGGCAGATGGGCCCCATCAATCAAATTTTCTTGACGGGGGAGTATGCACATATTTCACCTTTTTATGACAAGCTTAAAATGGCTTTCCCTACGAAAAAGGTAGAGGTGGGAGATCCCAAACACCAGCTCACCGTGGACAATCGTCGCTTTTGGGAGGAGTACCAAAAACACGGAGGCAGCATTCCTTATTCAGTTTTCTTCGTGGACGCCCTGGGTGTGGCGCGTCAGTATTTATTCAATAGGCAGGGCAGTAATCTTTTGCCGGAAGCTTTGAAAAAGAGTTTTTTCTTTGAAAAAATGCAACTGCTCATGTTGCTCGGTGCCGTGCTCATGACCGTATTTTCCTTGATGGTGGCGTCTTATTTATTGATCCTTCATGGTAAATTGGTGCAAACTCGGGATGAGTTGGCTATTGATAAGAAGCGTGTGGAGAACGTTCTTTATGGAACCCGGTACCAGGAAATCAAAGCTCAGCTGACTCAGTTCAATAATGAAATCAATCAACTCTCTCAGATTGATGCGGCCCTCTTTTCTGTTCCGGATACCTTGAAGGAGATTTTGGAGACCCTTCCCCCCGGCATTCGTTTGACGGCTTATGTCTACGATGATGCTGCTTTGGATTTAAAAATCACTGGGGTGGCCGACAGCCGTGAAGAACTCTTAGGATTGGAGGATCAATTCAAGGCGCTTGGTTTTGTGAAGGATGTGTTTGCGCCACTTTCAAATTACGATGAAAAACAAAATGTTTCTTTTACCATTGAACTTCAACTTTCTTTTTCCCTACTCCCTATCTATGGAAGTGCCAATCCCTCTTAAATTCGAATCCATTTTTCGCATCTGTCTTGTGCTGACTTTTGTGAGTGCCTTTGCGATCTTTTTTATTGGTCATGCCGATTCAGAATTGCGAGGGGAAGCTAAGGTCATAGAAAAGTTTTTAGAGGCAGCCGCGGATCTTCAGCCTAATTTTGAAAAAAGTTTGACGATGTATACGGAAAACACTCAAGAAACCATGGACTACTTGGAGCTGCTTCGGCCGGAAGATGAGAATGGCTATATCCAATTCATTTCCACTGTAGAGAATTTGGGGCAAACTCAAGGAGTGAATTTGAGCCTACAAATTCTGGATGGGGACATTGTAGTGAAAGATGAAACCGGCAGTCATTACATCGATTATAAGGTACAATTCTATGGTCGCGAAGATCAAGTTCTTAGTTTTCTTTCTGAGATGGAAGCCCTTCCGTATTTTACCCGCGTTATGGATATTCACTTCCAATCCTTTGAATTCATTGAAGCGGGTAAAGTTTCTGATGTTCCTAATGTCACTTTAACGCTTCGACTTTATGTTAAATAAGAACTTCATCTTCTTTCTATTGTCGGCGATACTTTTTACTTCCGCAGCGATTTTTTTGAGCACCATCTATTGGTCTTGGAACAAAGGGCCGGTTTTGGATGGAGATGTCCTTGAGGTGTCTTTGCCCGTTATCAATTGGGAGAAATATATGAATTTGTCAAAACACTTGGATTAGGTTAGAATCCTCTCGACCTTTTTATTTCTTTTTTCATTTCTATGAAAATCTCTCCACGCCACCGAGGGTTCACCCTCATTGAAGTTTTGCTCGTAGTAGTCATCATCGCGATTCTTGCCGGAATCGTCATCATTGCCGTCAACCCGGCACGTCAGATCGCTCAGACCAATAACGCGCAACGTGACAACGATGTCCGCGCTATTTTGGATGCGGTCCACCAATACGGTATTGATAACCGTGGAGTGCTGCCCTCTGCTATTACTGCCGTTGCTACGGTAGTGGGCAGTGGAGTTGGGGAAATTGATATTTGTGCAGATCTCGTTCCTACCTATGTTTCTGCTATGCCTTACGATCCTACGACAGCTACGGCAAGCTATACAGACTGTACGGACTACAGCACGGGTTACACCATCGCAGTGGATGCCAACGGTCGCGTGACTGTTGCTGCTCCGGATGCAGAAGTTGCTGCCACCGTCTCGGTGACTCGTTAATTTAGAACTTTTAAAAGAGCCCTTCGCAAGAAGGGCTCTTTTAAGTTTTGTTAGTTTTGAGCTAAGTGGGCGTCTTGTTCAAAATCATTTCCTTTGCCGCTGCGACCGTAGTCGTCCGCGAGTTTCACCACGTCGTCGAGATCGTCGGTGGAGACTTCCAGGATTTCAACGTCTTCCAAAGCTTCGGCGCGGTGAATCATGTGGGGGTAGACGTCCAATTTATCACCGGGGTTCAGGATGATTTCACTCAAGGTATCGGGGCTTTCACCGAGGTAGAATTTCACTTTTCCTTTCAGTACGTATTGCGTTTCTTTTTTGCGTTCGTGGTATTGCAAGGAATAGCGGTGGCCTTTATTGATGTGTAAAATTTTCCCCACGTATTCGGGTTGATTGGCGAACCAAATTTCCTTGCCCCAGGGCTTAAGGATTTCCTTGATTTCCGTTTGCTGATTCATGGAGTTTTTTGAGTAAGATTTTGAGGTCGGCGCTGCGGTTTTTGGGACAGATGAGGGTGTGGCCGTCGGCATTCACCACCACCATGTCTTTGAGGCCGAAAGCGGCCATGAGGTCCGGGCCTTCATTGTAAAGAAGACAGCCTTCTGAGTCCACGGCCAGCACTTTGCCTTTGGTGAGGTTAGCACCGGGTTCGTTCGCGAGTTCGTCGTGCAAGGACGCAAAAGTGCCGATGTCGCTCCAGCCCAGATCCGCAGGAATGATGCGTACGCGGTGTGGGTCCACTTTTTCCATCACGCCGTAGTCGATGGAGATTTTATCGCAGAGCGGGTAGGCCTCTGAGAGTGGAGTGCCGTTTTGGATACGCACGAGTTGTTCGTAGGTTTGGGGCAGGTGTTTTTCGAATTCTTTGAGAATGGTGGAAACGCGCCAGACGTAGTAACCGGTGTTCCACAAATAGCTGTAGGAAGAAAGAAAACGCTTGGCGGTTTCGTAGTCGGGTTTTTCTTTGAAGGCTTTGAATTCGTAAACTTCCACGCCGTTTTCTTCTTTGAGCATGCGCCCGATGCGCACGTAGCCCAAGTTGGTGTTGGGGTATTTGGCTTTCACTTCCATGATGTTGAGGGTGTCCTCTTTTTCAGCGAGAGCTGCTGCCGCTTCTAATTTTTCGCGGAATTCTTTTTCGTCTTGAACCAGGTGATCGGCGTAGACCACGGCCATGATGGCGTCTGGATTTTTTTGGGCAATGAGGGCGGCAGCCAGGCCGATGGAAGGGCCGGTGTCTTGCACAGTGGGTTCGAGGATGAGGTTTTCGGGGCTAAGCTCGGGGATTTGTTCGCGGACCAAGCTTTCGTACTCTTTGTTCGTGCAAATGGTGATATTTTCGATGCCTACAAAAAGCACGCGCGCTACGGTTTCTTGGAGCATGGTTTTGCTGGAGACCAGCTTTTGAAACTGTTTAGGTTTTTCTTTGGAACTCATGGGCCAGAGCCGAGTGCCGGCGCCGCCTGCGAGAATGACGATGTTCATAGGCTCAGATAAAACGCGAGGAGTTGATCACTCCAGAAGAAGCTTAACAGAGTTCCCAAAACGAGGAAAGGACCCAAGGGCACGGCGGTTTGGCCGTCGGCTTTTTTGGTGGCCAAGAGCACGATTCCGATGAGACTGCCCAAGATGTAGCTGAGTAAAAGTGCAAGTAAAGTAGCTTTCCAACCGAGCATGGCGCCCATGAAAGCTCCGATGCGGAGGTCTCCACTCCCAATCCATTTTCCTTTGGAAATTAGGTATTGCGCGCCAAAAAAAGCTACGGGAATGGCAGCTCCCAGGAGGCTGTCTTGAAGATGGCCCATTTGCCAAGCCAAAAACAGAGCATAAACGATTCCCGGGGCCATCACCGCGTCGTGGATTTCTTTGTAGCGCAGGTCGTAGAAGAAGATGAAAACTAAAACGGCGAAGAGAGGGGCGAGCCAGAGAAAATTGATCCAGTCGGCGGTGTTCAAGAATACACTGCCAAAGAGCAGGGCGGTGGCGAGTTCGGTGAGCGGGTACCAGGCCGTGATGGGCTTTTTGCAGTAACGGCAACGGCCGCGGAGAGCCAGGTAGCTGAGGAGAGGAATCAGATCCAGTATGCCCAAGGTGTGGTGGCAGTGGGGGCACTCGGAGCGGCCCGCCACGATTCCTTTTTTATCTTCGTGGAGCCGAGGAATGAGCATGCTGAGGAAGCTGCCTACGATGAGGCCGAGAATCATGCTGCCGATGAATTGCAGGGTGTTCATTGTTGAGGGGCGGGATTAGGGAGGAGGGCGTTATACCTCTCTGCCGCCTGGCTGTGGAGGGGATCGTCTTCACTGGAAAGTTCGAAAGTTTTTTTGTATTCCCATCGAGCCCCTTCAGGGTTGTTTTGGGCTTCTCGCACTTGGCCGGCCAAGTAGTGGCCGAGCACGAAATTGGAGTCGATTTGAAAAGCGATGTCGATTTCGCTGCTGGCAAGTTCCGGTTTCCCTTGAGCCAAATAAACCTTGGCGAGCAAGCTGTGGCTCAGGGCTTCGCTGGGGAAGAGGCTGGTGGCCTTTTGGGCTAAGGTCAAGGCGCGGTCTTGGTCTTTGAGCTGGTCCAGGCAGAGCTCAATCGGCTTTTGAAACAGGCTGACGCTGCTGGGGCTCAGATTGAGCAGCGCCTCGTAAGCTGCCACCGCGTCGGCCCACTCTTGTAGGGCTTCGTGGCCGTCCGCTATTTTTTTGTAAGCTTCTTCTGCAGGTTCAAAACCGTAGAGTAGGGCGAGTTCGAGCTCATCGATGGCATCGGAATATTTTGCCTCTTCCTTCAAGGTGCTCCCCAAGAAATAATGGACTTCTGGCTTGAGGGAGTCGATTTTTTTAGCCTGCCTGAAGGCATCTTCGGCGTCGCTGTACTGTTCCAATTTGTACTTGGAATAGCCCAGCAGCATCCACACGTCGCGGTAATCGTTTTTCTGAGTGAGGACTTGTTTGGAGAGCACGCTAGCCAATTCGTATTCTTGGGCATCCACTAAAGATTTGCAGAGTAGTGCTTCCAAATAAGTATTTTCAGCTCCTTGAGCTGCCTCAAAAGTGCTGTAACTGGTGAGGAAGTTTTGAAGGGTGGCGGGCAGGAGAGGGCCACTGCTTTGGAGCGCAGCTTCCAATTCAATTTTGGCTTGGTCGGGGTGGTTTTGAACCACATTGAACAGCGCTTTTTCGTAGAAGAGTTTTTGGTTTGCCTCTGGGATGCTGCCCAAAATGCTTTGGGCTTCAGCCCAGTTTTCGCTGACCATCAAGATGTGCCCGTAAAATGCGGCGCTGTCGGCGCTGGGACTTAGTGTGTAAGCCGTTTTAAAGTTCTCCAAGGCCGCTTCATTTTGGTGCAGAGCCAGTTGGGCGGAGCCGAGCTTCATGAATCCTTCTGCGTTTTGAGCATCCAACTCTATGGCGTACTGGTATTCTTGCACGGCTTCTTCGTAATGGGTTTCAGCGAGCAGTTTGTCTCCTTTGGCGAGACGGGTTTCGTAACTCAAGGAGCCGGTGTCTGTGCTTTCGTCGCTCACGTTCAAAACACTGACTTGGTTCCAATGACTATAGAGTTGTATTCCTCCAAAACCCACTCCTACGGTGGCTACTGCCGTCAGCACGATCACGCTCACTTTGAGTGGAGAATCCATATGAAGCTATCTTAATGTACAGGCGAGCGAGAGAGCAAGGCTCACCGCATCGGCGGCGTCGTCGGGTTTGGGGACTTCTTTGAGGCCCAGTTCCAGGGTGACCATTTTTTGGATCATTTTTTTGTCGGCACGTCCGTCGCCGGTGAGGGCGCGCTTCATGGCGCTGGGGGAGACTTCACTGAAAGGAACTTTGAAAGTTTCCAGAGCCATGAGCAAAGCTCCGCGGGCGTGGGAAACGGCAATTCCCGTGGTGACATTCTTTGAGAAAAAAAGTTGTTCAATGCTGCATGTTTCTGGTTTGTACTGCTGAATAATCGCCTTCATGTCTTTTTCAATTTCGAGTAAACGCTCGGAAAGACGCAACTTGGGGGAGGTGCGGATCACGCCACAAGTGATGAGTTTTTTTTGGCCCGCGTGCAGGTCGAGAATGGCAAAACCGGTGGTGGCGAGGCCGGGGTCGATGCCGAGTATGCGCATGAGCGCAGTCTAGCACAGACTTAAATGCCCATCACTACGAGTGAACGGTTTTCTCCTTGCAGGCCCAGGTAAACAACGGTGCCTTTAACAGTTTTTGTTTTTTTGAGAAAAGCTTTCACTTCGTCGCTGCGCAGGGGGCCTTTGTGCACTAGAATTTTTTCTACTCCCCAGTGCAGGTGCAGTAGGCGAGCGGTTTCTTGGTAAGGAGTCACAATAAACACCGGTAGGCTGGGGCGCATGCGGAGGGCTGCACGGGCGGTGTAGCCATGGTGCGTGCCCAAAATCAGAGCTTTTGCGCCAATATCATTGGCCAGTTCGATGGCTTCTTTGGCCATATGGTGGTCGTGCATCCAATCTTTGGTGGGGGTCAGGGCGATTGGCTGAGTCCATTGATAGTCGTTTATGGCGGCTTCCGTGCTTTCGGCCACACGAGCCAAAGTTTGCACCGCTTTTATGGGATATTTTCCTACGGCACTTTCGTTGGAAAGCATGAATCCATCGGCTTGTTCGAAGACCGCGGTGGCGGCATCGCTCATTTCCGCGCGAGTGGGAAGGGGACTGTTCGTCATGGATTCCAGTACTTGAGTGGCGACGATCACGGGTTTGCCCAGTTCGCGGCCCATGGCAAGGATGCGTCTTTGTTCCACAGGCACTTGTTCTCCGGGAATTTCAATGCCCAGGTCACCACGGGCAACCATGAGTCCGTCCGCTGCCGCTGCGATTTCGCGCAAATTTTTGAGGGCTTTGGGGCGTTCGATCTTGGCCACCAAAAAAACGGGACGCTTGGTCCAACGGGCGATCAGCTTTTGCACACGCAAAATGTCCTCGGCTTTTTCTACAAAAGAAAGAGCCACGGCATCCACTTTGAGTTTGAGAACGCCCATGCGTAAATCGGCATGGTCTTTTTTGGAAAGGGTTTCGCTGGAGGGGAGAGCAGAATCGGGAATATTCACGCCTTTGTGGCGTTTGAGCAGGCCACCCACTTCTACTTTTGCGCGGATGTCCTCTCCTTTTATGGACAAAATTTTTGTTCGTATCAAGCCGTCTTCGATCAACAGAGGCTGGCCGGCTTTGAGAATACGGGTGAGGGGGGCGTAAGGAATGGGGATTCGCCCTTTGTTGACGGTTTTCCCCGTCCAAAAAGTCACGAGCTCACCGCGTTTTATAAGGATGCCCTCCGGAGCGATTTCGCCCAGGCGGATTTTGGGGCCTTGAAGATCCAGCAAAGTCAGGATGGTTTTTCCACTTTCACCTTCGATTTCGCGAAGCTTATCCACCATGCCTTTGAACTGTTCGTAGTTCCCGTGGGAACAATTGAGGCGAGCTGTATTCATGCCCGCCTTCACGAGTGCCACTAGGGTCGCTTTGTCTTGCGACGCGGGACCCAGCGTGGCGATGATTTTAGTGTGTCGGTTCATTTACGAGAAGGGGTCTTCTTGCGGAAGTATAGTCCTACTGCGGCAAGACTGGATAGCACTGCGATACTGCCGAGGACAAGAGTCCAAGGAGAGGTTCCACTGGTTTGTCCGCTCACGAAGGCTTCGTTGGTGACGTTGAAGGAAACTTGAGTGGGGTTGCTGGTCTTGTTCGTAGTGGGATCGATGGCGTACCAAGTGACCGTGTGAGGACCTACTTCAAGGTCTTCTGCCGGTTCGGCGTAAAGGATTTGATCGTCTGCATCAGCGATGAGTATTTGGCTGTAGACCGTGCTTCTGAAGGATACGAGCACAATATAACCTTTTTCAGTAGTCAGGTCGATGGCGGGGGTGGCATCTGTAACGTTACCCGTCTTGAAGGCAAGACTGATGTACTCGGGACGTTTTGTGCCTTCCCACACGCTTACTGTGTAAGGTTCCGTGATGTCTTCCATATTCTCTTCGGTTCCTTGAATTCCTACGAGGGTATGAGTTCCTGGTTCGAGAGCCACATCGGTATAGATGCTGATGAGCCCTGTGCCGTCTGAGACAGTGGCACCGAGCAAAGTGAGGGTTCCGTCCTCGCTCACTTCGTAGAGTCCTACGTCGGAATTTGGAGTGGTGCTGCCTAGCACGAAGATTTCTCCTTGGCTTTGTTCATCTGGCACATTGAGCGTGAAGCCGCTACCCGCAGAACCGCCGTTGTTGGGGTCGGAATCTCTGTAAATGACTTCTTCACCGTCGGATACTCCGTCGGCGTCGGAGTCGTCGTCTGCAGGGTCAGTACCAATGGCGAGTTCATACTCATCAGGAAGCGTGTCTCCATCGTAGTCGGAGCTTCCAGGAGCTAGGGCGATTTGTTTTTCTTCCATCCAGTTGGTGAGAGTGATGGAATCTAAGTTGTCCAAAGGATTGTTGTAGACGAGAGGTTCTTTATCCAGATTGTCTGGGATCTTATCTCCATCGGTGTCGTATTTTTTGGGATGGAACCCGAGGAATTGGATTTCGTCGAAGTCACTGAGGCCGTCGGCATCGGTGTCTTTCATTTTAGGGTTGCTGCCCGCTAAGATTTCTTCACTGTTGAGCAGTCCGTCGTTGTCGTCATCTTCACTGAGATCGGCTTCCGTTGCGTCGGCGCCCAACTTGATTTGGATCAGCTTGATGGGGATGCCTGCTAAGGTTTTGTCGCCGAGGAATTTAGCTTTGAGGAATTTTGCATCGTAGACATCCTTGCGTGCCGGTTTTGCAGGCATGGTGTCACGAATGCTCACCGGCTTTATTGCGATAGGCTGAATGTACTTTGTGATTCCACTGTAGAAGTTTTTCACTTTGGGAGTAGTGATGACTGGTTGGGTTGTGGTTTGCGTTGTTGTCCCGACTGTGGTGTTTGTGGAGGAAGAGTTGGAAGTGGTGGGTTCTACTGTTGTAGTAGGTTCTACGGTTGTGGGTGCGGGTTCTGTTGTGGGTTCAACAGGGGTGTCTACTGGATCTGCCACTTCAATGTCTCCGGCAATGGCAATGGGGTCTTCACCCAAGTCGCCGGTGTCGATGGGGTCTTCGGTTGGTGTGCTGGGTTTAGGCGGGGTGATTCCACTGCCGCTGCCGCCCCCTCCTCCGACTGATGGGGTTACTGCTACGCCTTCAATGCCAGTGATGGTAGCTGTTGCTGCACTGGAAACATTGGACATGGCGTCCACGAGGGTGACACTGAAGGTATTGGTGCCTAAAATGAGCGCCACTGTAGTGGAAAAGCTCGTGTCTGCAGCGACGATGTTACTTGTGGCTACCCCGTTTACATAGACCGTGGCACCGACTTCTCCTACGCCGTAAATGGCGGTGGTGCTTCCCGCAATCCCTGAACTAGCGTAGTTGATGCTGGTTGGAGTGGCTGGCGCCGTAGTGTCCACAGGAATATTGGTGAAGGCAGTCGATCCAGAAGTACTTCCTCCGGCTGATGTGGAAAATGCAGTGATTTGAGTTCCTCCTGTGTCGGTGACACTGGTGGAGAAGTTTCCATTGCCGTCGGCGACGACGGTGGCCTTCAGTTGGCCGCCTGGGCCGCCGGGTGAGTTTAGAACGTAGATGTGTACAGTACTGTTGGCTGGGGCGGTTCCGCCAACGTTGAAGCTGTTGGGATTACTTCTCAAAATAGACGTGAAAGTGGGGCTTGCCCAATTTTCATTGGAAGCCCCCTGCCTTTGAGCATAACCGTTCCCTCCTCCCACTGCGTAAAAGTTGTTATTGAAAGTGTTGAAGTTTCCTCCGTTGGAGATGATCCCATATTGTCCGCCGGCGATGTTGATTCCATTGCCTTGAACCAGGTTACTGGCAGCCGTACCTTGGAATTGTATGGCATTGTTGACGTTGATGAGATTTGGGACGAATTGGAAGTCTTTGTTGTAACCGAAATAGCCGCTCAAAATTTGATTTGAGTTCGAGTCGACTCGAAGTCCAAAACCACCGTTGGCATCGATGATATTGCGGCAGGTTGTGCACCCGATAGCCCCCAATATATTACTGTCTCCACTTTGTAGGTAGACTCCACCAAGCGCGTTGTTTAAAGGGGTATAACCGTCTGAAGCCAGTCCAATGTTGCTTCCACCTATGTTTGTGACGGTAGCTCCATTGATGAGGATGCCGTAGCCCCCGTTGCCAGAACTGACATTTCCTCCCGTAGCGCCCCCGATGACAACGCCTGAAATGGTGCCCCCTTGGAGTAAGATCCCCGCGGGACCCGCGTTGGGAATGGCTTGTGGCCCAGTGGCAGCTTGACCGATCCAGTTGCTTTGAATCGTTCCCGCCGTGATATTTCCGAATCCTCCGCTGGCGTCTACCTGAATTCCCGAACCACTATTTCCGGAAATCACGTTCCCTTCAGCGGCGGTGGGTCCGCCTATTAAAAATCCTGTAGCTTCTGCTTTGATCCCTGCTTGACCATTGGGTTTGGCTGAAGCGCCGTTCTGGTCTGTACCTATGAAATTTCCTTTCACCGTTACTCCGGTTGCGCGGATGTCGATTCCTTGTAGGGTGTTTTGGCTGATGATGTTACGTTCCCCTGCGGTAGTTCCACCAATCACAACGTTGGTGCCTGTTTGTACAAAAATACCACGGCCACCGTTTCCGGCAGGGGCACCGTTTTTATCCAGACCGATGTAATTTCCTTTAATGGTAATACCATTGCCCCCTCCGGAGGTGTTGATTCCATGGTTGGTGCTGCTTTGGATCACGTTACGTTCTGCGACAGTGGTTCCTCCCACTAAAATATTTGTTCCGTTGGTGATTTGGATTCCTACGCCGTTTCCTCCGGCTGCTCCGATGATAGTGTTTTTAATGGTCACGCCCGTACTTCCATTCAGCAAAATTCCGTTTCCAGCACAGCTGTTTATATTGACGCCGCCTTGTGCTGCGGTGCTGCCGATGGTAGTATTGGTGGCACCCGCTCCTACTTGGATACAATTGCCTGGCTGTTGAATGGTGAGGCCCATGATGAGAGTACCGTCTCCACCGGTGATATTGAGACCGTTCGCGCGGCCTGGGCCTGCAACGACGAAGGTGGGGTTTTGGGAACTTCCATCGATAGTGACTCCTTCTGTGATGTTGGGTAAATCGGATGCTAGGTTGAGTGTGCCGGTGAAGCTGAAGTTGATGATGTCACTTCCTCCCACGTTGGCACTGGCGTTGGCATCCGTGATCGCTTGGCGCAGGGAACCTGCTCCGGCGTCGTTGATGTTGCTCACCGTGAAGGTGGCTACGGCCGAAGCGCGTGGAGCGTTGGCTAGAAAAACCCCCGGCGCCGTCGCCACGAAGGTGAAGACGAGCGTCAATAGTCCGCTGAGGGACTTTTGAATAGTGGGGACTTTTGCCATACGATTTTGGTTTTAAATTTTATAAATCTTTTCATTATAGCAAAAAACCATGCATTCAACAAGTGTCAAACCGGGTGTTTCTACTGGTTTTCACTTCACCGTGACCGATTTTGCCAAATTTCGTGGCATATCTGGATTGTTTTGGCGCAAAACAGCGAGTTTGTAGGCCAAAATTTGAATTGGAATGAGATCCATGATGGGTGAGGCATTTCCGGCACTGGGCACTTTGATCCAGATGTCGAAGATTTCGGCGTTGTCCGGGGACACTCCAATCAGCAGGGCGCCGCGAGCTTTGAGCTCCATGGCGTTGGATAGGATTTCTTGTTTGTATTCGTCGTTCGGCGCGATGATGATGCAAGGGGTGCCTTCGGAAATCAGGGCGATGGGTCCGTGTTTGAGTTCGCCACCCGCAAAACCTTCCGCGTGAATGTAGGAAACTTCTTGCAGTTTGATGGCGGATTCTAGGGCGATGGGGTAGTTCATGTCGCGACCGATGATCATGATGTCTTTGGCACCTTTGATTTGATCCGCCACGCTTTCGATGTGCTCTTCGTAACGAGGGTTCAGCATGTCGTTCAGTTTGCCTTCGGCTTCAATCAACATTTGTTTACCTTCTTTCAGGCGATCGGCCACGGCGTAGGCCAGTAGTGTGAGGATGGCGATTTGAGAAGTGGTGGCTTTGGTGGAGGCGACGGCCTTTTCGGGGCCGGCTTTGAGGGGGATCACCAGGTCGGAAAGACGAGCCATGGTGGAGGTTTCCACATTCACAATGGAAAGGATTTTGGTGCCTTTGGTTTTGGCAATTTCTATCGCTTCCAGCGTGTCTGCGGTTTCACCGGATTGGGAGATGGCGATCATCAGGGAACGGTCCGTGAGAAAGTGGCGTGCGCTCTTGAACTCGGAACCAAACTTCACGTTCACGTGTTTTTTGGCGACATTGGCAAAGAGGTATTCGCCGACCATCGCGACTTTTCCGGCAGTGCCGCAGCCCACCAGCGTGGTGCCGTAGGCTTTTTTGATCATCTCAGCGGCTTTGAGGATCAGCTCCGTGTCGGAGTTGATGGCACGGGCCAAACTTTCTTTTTGTTCCATGATTTCTTTGAGCATGAAGTGGGCGTAGCTGCCTTTTTGAGCTTCTTCTTCTTTCCAGTCGATGGTGATGAGGCGTTTTTCTAGGGATTGGTCGGTTTCCATGTCGTAGAAGCGGGCCGTCTTGTCAGCGAGGATCACCATCTGATTGTCGTCGAGGTACATGATGTCCTTGGTGTATTCCAGGAAGGCGGGCACGTCGGAGGCGATGAAGAGGGCTCCGTCTTTGGCTTTGCCCACGATCAACGGCGAGCCGCGGCGAGCCGCAATGAGAGTCTTTTCGCCTTTGTGCATGGCCAGCACTCCGAAACGTCCGTGCACTTTTTTGCAAGCACGACGGAAAGCGACTTCAAAACCTTCTTCCATTTCTTCCTCAATCAAATGGGCGAAAATCTCGGTGTCGGTTTCGGAGCGGAACTGGTGGCCTTTTTTAATGAGATCTCCTTTCAACTCGAGGTAATTTTCAAAAATACCGTTGTGAACCACCACAATGTCTTGGTTCTCTGTGGTGTGAGGATGGGCGTTGTACTCTGTGACGCCACCGTGCGTGGCCCAACGCGAATGACCCATGGCCAAATGCGCGGGCTCGGTGAGCTCTTTCCCTAAAGTGACGACTTCAGAAATTTTTCCCACGTGCTTTTCAATCACGATCTCTCCGTTTTCTTGTTCGGCAGCAATGCCCCAAGAATCATAGCCGCGGTACTCGAGTTTCTTGAGCCCCTTGAGCACAATTTCCGCCGCTTTTTCCGATGGCCCGAGATAGGCAAAGATACCGCACATAAACTATTGAGTAACAATGTGGGTATTTTACTCGTTCCCACCGGTGCAGGCAACTGTGCTAAATTTCCTTTACTGCAAGCCAAAAACTTGTTACTTTTTCACCGCTTAACGGATTGCTATGTTGTACAATGAGGAGCAGGTGCCACCTGAGGGTGATTTGAATCGTTTGTCCTGGGGGGATGGTCCTCAAATGGATTCTTTAGGTGCTGCTGTGGTGGCGCATCGAGCCTTTCGAGTGAAGACACGAGAAGAACTGGCGAGAGTGCTTGAAGCTGCAAGAGAAAAAAGAGTTTTAGTGAGGCCTGCTGGAGCTTTAACTTCTTCTAAGGCTTTTGTGGCCCCGCCCGCTGGTTTTATGGCTGAGCATAAAAAAGAGGGAGTTTGGCTCGTTGGCTTTGATCCATCGGGTGAATTTGGAGAAATTCATGTCGATTTTGCACGAGAAGAGGTGAGTGTGGGCGCCGCGGTTTCACTCCAGCAGATGGATGATGCGGTTTCTGAAAGAACCCGTATACAGAATGGTTCCAATAGGCCTCGGTTAGCCAACCGTATGAAGATCACTACCATGGATGCATTGGCTGTCGCTACTGCTTTGGGCAGTGGTGGGGTTTCTGATGCGGGGCATTCTTCCGTTACTGACATGACTGGGTCTACCTGGATGGATGGACGTGGCATTGTTCACAGGGAAAATTATGACCCGGGAAATTATTTTGATCTAGCCAGCTCCAGTTTTGCTCGAGTTGACCACAGAAAAGTGGGGCGTGATATGAGCGGACGTGGTGGGCCTTTTGGCATTGGCTTAACGAGTCGATTTAAACTCGTAGAAGCGCCTGTTTCGGTGAACGCTTCGGTTTACCCTTTTTTCGGGTCACCTCAAGATGTTCGTGAGCAATTGGCTCGTTTCATTGTGGATATGAATAGAAAGGCAGTTCAGCTGGAAGCGGAACAGTCTTCTCTTCAAATTGCTTCCATGGAACTCATGGATATTCATGCGATGAATGTAGCTTGAGGGTACGGGATCACGGCCTTTCACTTTTGTAGGTCAAGAGCCTGCCCTTGTCGTGATTGTGGAATTTGCGCAGTATGATTTTTTTGATGAGGACAGTGAGCCATGGGGCTCAGATGATGCTGCAGTCAATGCTATGGGAAAGGAACTTGTCCCGTTTCCGTTTGAGGAGTCTTTGGTGGTAGTGCCGGCGGGTCAGCGTCAACGAGATATGACTACTTTTAGGTTGCAAGGGCCGGAGCATATGCGATCCATCCTCAAAGCTCGAAAAAGGACGGTTCCTCTGGTGGGCTCCGACTCTACCGACTGGGCTGTGGATCCTCTCAATGAAGAATTGGTCCGATGGTATTTGGGCGAGTTTTATTCTCTTCACGATCGTGTCCAGCAAGATACTCATGGCCAAGCTCTTTATGGTCACTTGCTTCGAAGGCTTGATCTTCACCACCGTGTGATCGTTGACGATCCTCTGGCTTTGAAAAAACATTTGGCACGTTCTACTGAACTGGGTCATAAAGTGGCTGCCCGTCAAAAAATGGGAGAGGCGGTTAGAGTAAGAGGAGAGAAAGTGGAGCTTCCTTTTGGCAGAGATTTGGAGACCATTGGAAAACTTAGAGAAGGAGCACATCGGGATTCGAATGTGCGTTTGTTGCGGCGGGTGGATCCCAGCGGTTTGTTCAAAGACCGTGCCCCTGAACGTTGGGGTGGCAAGTACGATTATAAGTAGACGTTACTTCTCCATCCTCATAAAATTCTCGTAGCCTTTCTCTGTGACGAGGCCGCAGTCTTCGATGCGGACGCCGAAGCGGCCTTCCAGGTAGATGCCGGGTTCCACGGTCACGACCATGCCGGCTTTTAGAGTGTCTTTGCTGCGGCTGGAGAGGTTGGGAGCTTCGTGCACGTCCAGGCCCACGCCGTGGCCGAGGGAATGGCCGAAGAATTCGGCGTCGCTGCCCATGGACTTGCGGGCGATTTCGTCGAGTTTTTTGCAGGCGATCCCGGGTTTGATGGCGTCTATGGCTAGAGTTTGCGCGCGCAAGACTTTGTCGTAAACGTTTACTTGTTCGGCGCTGGGCTTTTTGGGGAGGAAAGTGCGGGTCATGTCGCTGCAGTAGCCATCGAATTTCATGCCCATGTCTATGAGCACCAGCTCGTTGGCTTTCAGTTTGGTGGCCGTGTTTTGATGGTGGGGAATGGCGCTGTGTGGCCCAAAGCCCACAATGGGTTCAAAGGAAATGTCTTCGGCGCCCAGCTCATGGCCGACGACTTTGATCTGCCAGGCCAGCTCCAATTCAGTGACTCCAGGCTTGAATAACTTTTGTATTCGCTTCAGCGTTTCTTCGTTGATCTGCTGCGATTTTTTGAGCTTTTTTATTTCGTCCGGAGTTTTGAGCAGACGCTGGTCTTCGATGGTATTTTTGTTTGCGATGAACTTGCTTTTGGGCAGTCGTTTCTTCCATGCAGCCAGTTCATCGATGGTCACATGGGCGGATTCGTATTCCACGGTTTGAGCTCCTGTGAGGGTGAGCAGTTTTTTCCAGCCGGCTTCGTCGAGTTCCACAAAGGTGAATGGGATTCGTGTGGGGCTTTTTTCCAGGGCCTGAGCCACTCCACGGTAGCGAAAATCCGTGAAGAAGTAGTTCTTGGCACCGAGCAACATGAAGCCGCTGGTCCCGGTGAAACCGATGAGGTAACGGAGGTTTTGAAGATGAGTGATGAGGCGCATGGATTTATCTTATGGTCTGGAGGTTTGGATCGCAAGTGGATTGACCTTGAGCTTTGATTTCCTTTAAAATGGCGACTTCTATGGGCTTAGACACTTTAAGAACGGCTTTGCGCGATGTGGAGGAGAATGTTCCTTACAATAATTTCCGCCCGCTTTTTGATTTAATGGATAAAGATTTTCCAGATTCTTTGGGTGGCGATTGTTATCTTCAGGCGCGTCATGTTGCGGGACGTCTGGGAGAGGATTTTAAAGTCGAGTTCATGCGAGAAATAGAGGGCAATCATGTAGTGGTTTTTGCCAAGCATCGTCCTACTCAGCAGCGTTTTGTCGTTGATCCTTTGATGTTGATTGGAGAACCCATCCCTATGGGTCATGTGCTTCGTAGGGATGCTGAACCTTTGACGTTTCCTTTGGGAGGTCCTGATCGTGCTGGCCATACTCGGGCTCGTGTAGAGTATGGGAATCGTGGCCCGCATCATTTTGCGGCTACGCTTTATAACAATCGTTTTGATCCGGATGATTATGTGGAGTATTTGTATGATTCTCGGCAGAGAACTTTGGATGTGCCCAGTTGGACTTCAGAGCTTCTGGTGAAGTCTATGACAAAAGAAGAGAAATTTGTTTTGAGATTTGCACTCCCTGATCGAGGAGTGGTGGTTTTTCGTTACGATATACCTGAACGTGTTTTTCATTGCACTCACCATACGAATATCGGAGTCTATAGACTTTATTCTGAACGAACCAATGAGGCCTCTTTGGAAAAATTTGGTGATCTTGTTCTTGAACGTTTGGGAACGACCACTAAAAAGTTCAGACGTTTGTTGGTAGATGCTTGCCGCATTCGAGAACAAGTTAAGCCCTCTGCAAAAAGACTCTGATTCGTTCCTCGGTGGTGAGTTCTTCGTTGAGTTCGCCGAAGACTTTTTGTATATGGTGGCGTTTGTAGCCCAGGGATTCCAGGGCGGCGACGGCGTCTTCGTCCAAGTTTCCTAGGGAGGATTTTACAGCTTGAGTGCTGATATCGCCCGGCACGACTTTGCCTTTGAGTTCCAGTACCAGTCTTTCTGCCAATTTTTTACCGACTCCAGAAATTTTGGTGAGTGCGGGAAGATTGCCCGAAAGGATGGCGTTTTGGATCACGGCTGCGGGTTCGTTCATGATTTCCATTGCCATTTTGGGACCGATGCCGTTCACGGTGATGAGCAGCTCAAAAAAAGCGAGGTCTTCTTTGCTGGCGAAACCGTAGAGAGCCAGCGTGTCCTCGCGCACGTGCGTGTGGATCCAAAGGGAAAGGTCTTGCTCGGGTAGGGCGGTCAGCGTTTCGGGAGTGGTCACCAAGTAACCGACGCCGTTTGTTTGTAAAACGATGGAGCGCGCGTCTTTATCGATGACTTGGCCGGAAAGGAAACGGATCATGTGGCCAGTTTACGAGAATCTGTGCGTGCGCACAACTTAAGCTTTCAGAAAGCGCGTCAGGAAATCTTTTTTGAAGCTTTGGAAGGTGCCTGTTTTGATGTGCGCACGGATTTGTTTCATGAGGTGAAAGAGAAACGCGATGTTGTGCAGGGTGAGCAGGCGCATGCTGAGCAGCTCGTTTTCCATGGTGAGGTGGCGCAGGTAGCTCTTTGAAAAATCGGTGGAGGCGTAGCAGGGGATTCCCGCACAAAGTGGGCTTTCGTCTTCGCTGTATTTTTGATTGGTGATGTCGTGGCGGCCGTCGAAATCCCAGAAAGATTTGTGGCGGGCGAGACGGGTGGCGAGCACACAGTCGAACATGTCGCAGCCGCGGTCCACGGCCTCCAGAATGTCATCGGGGGTGCCGACGCCCATCAGGTAGCGAGGCTTGTCTTTGGGCAAGTGTTTTATAGCGGCATCTACTGCATAAAATTTTTGTTCAGTGTCTTCGCCAACACTCACTCCACCGATGGCGATTCCAGGGGTTCCGAGGCTGGCCATGAACTGGGCGGATTCTTCACGCAAGTTCGCGAAACGGCTGCCTTGGACGATGGGAAAGAGGGCTTGGTCGGCACGGGTTTTGGCGGCGAGGCAACGTTTAGCCCAAGCGTGAGTGCGTTCCATGGCTTTGCGCGCGTAGGCTTCGTCCACACCGGCGGGAGCACATTCATCAAAAGCCATGATGATGTCTGCGCCCAGATTTTCTTGAATTTCGATGACTTTTTCGGGGCTGAAAAAGTGTTTGTTGCCATCGAGGTGGGATTGGAATTCCACGCCGTCGTCTGTGATTTTGGCACTGTCTTTGAGGGAAAACACCTGAAAACCGCCGGAATCCGTGAGGATGGGGTGATCCCAGTGCATCCATTTGTGGAGACCGCCCATCTTTTTTACGAGTTCGCTACCGGGGCGCATGGCCAAGTGGTAGGTGTTGGCCAAAATGATCTCGGCGCCGAGGGCTTCAAGGTCTTTGTAATCCAAGGATTTGACCGTGGCTTTGGTGCCGACGGGCATGAATACGGGCGTTTCGATGTCTCCGTGAGGTGTACGAAAATTCCCCACGCGGGCTTCGGAGTCGCCGGCGCTGGCTTCTACGGTGAAGTCGAACATATCGTTTAGGCCTCGTTAGAGGTCTCTTTGCTCACGACCTCTTTCTTGGCAGCCTTTTTAGCTTCTTTCTCTTTTTCCTTGTGGAGTTGAGCAGCCAATTCGTCGTTCACTTTTTCTTCGAGAGTCTTCTTGCTGCGTTCCTTCTTCACACGGCCGGTAGCTGCTGCACGTTTTTGAGTGAATTTGTCCACACGTCCTTCTGTATCGATAAGAACTTTCTTACCGGTGTAGAAAGGATGACACTTGCCACAGATTTCCACCTGGATTCCTTCTTTGGTTCCACCAAAGGTGAAGAGATTGCCGCAGTTGGCACATTTAGTACCTGCGTCCTGGAAGTATTGAGGGTGAATTTCCGTTTTCATAGCAGTTATTTCTTCTTTTTAGAGGTTGGTTTTGCAGCTGATTTTGGGCTTGTTATAAGCTTTTTTGACCGCAAAGCCCGGCGATTATAGCGATACAGGAGATAGAACGCAAGCAAAAGAAGGAGCAGGCTGAAGGCCATGGCTTTCATCACAAAAGCGTAATCGAAAATGTGAACGTCTACAGAGCTGGAATCGGATTGGCCGTTTTCATCGAAGACGGTGAGCGTGGCGGTTTGGAAGCCTTTCGTGTCGAAGGTTCGAGTGACGTTGGCGCCCTCCACGGTGTCCTCGGGATTGTCACCGAATTGCCAGATGTACTTCACAATACCTGCGTCGTCCACGGAGTTGCTGGCGTTGAAAGTAACGGTATCACCCACATTGGCAATGACCACGCTTTGGTCAATTTGCGCTACAGGAGCGGGATTGCTGGGATCGCCGTCCTCGGAATTTTTGAGGCCGTCTCCGTCGATGTCCTCATCGCTGTTGTCACCGGTTCCGTCTTGATCCACGTCGGACCATTCTTGAGGGTCCAAAGGGAAAGGATCGTTCTTGTCGTCGACTTTGTCGCCATCGGTATCGGTGAGGGTGGGATCGGTGCCCAAGGACTCTTCTTCTTCGTTGCTGAGGCCTTCACCGTCGATGTCGTCGTCGCTTTCATCGGGAGTGCCATCTTTATCGGTATCAGCCGTGAAGTTGGGATCCAGAGGGAAGGCGTCGGCAATGTCTAGGGTGCCGTCGTTGTCGTCGTCGGTGTCTTCGTTGTCGCCGGTACTGTCGCCATCGGTATCGGTAGTTTCTTTATTGTTGAGAGGGAAGGCGTCGATGGTGTCTCCGCTGCCGTCGCCGTCGTCGTCGTTATCTACGCTATTGGCGTAACCGTCGTGGTCGGTGTCTTGATCCACGTAAGCGCTTTTGCTGGCACTGTTGTTGTCTGGGTTGTCTCCGTTGTTGTCCCAGGGCTGAATAGTGGCTTTGATGGTGTAGGATCCATAAATGGCCGGGACCCAATCTACAAAGACGTCGTCGGTTTTACCAGCGAGCGCTGAAATGGGTTGGTCGGAGCCGATTTGAGCTCCGTTGGCGGTGAAATGCACGGTGCCGAGTAGGTCGTTCCCGCTGTTGTTGTGCACACTGGCCCAGATGCGAATGGTGTTCCCTTCTAAGTAGGAGTCGGTGCTGAAGTTGAGGTCCGTGCTGGAAATTGCCAAATCTCCGTCGGCGGCCCAGGCGGGCGCAGCGGTGAAGAGTAGGCTAGAAATAGCAAGAAGGGAGAGGAGGTGGCGTGGTTTCATAGGAGGAAGAAGAAAAGCTTAAACAAGAGCGGTTTGAGTTTCTTCGGTTTCTGTTTCTTCCGCACTGGCGGGAGCTTCATCTCCTTTGGCGATGAAGGACATGGAAGCGACTTTGTCGTCGCTCTTCATCCTCATGATATACACACCTTGGGTGGCTCGTCCACGGGAAGGTACATTTTCCAGATTGGTGCGAATGATGACTCCCTTTTTGGAAACGAGCATTACGTCGCCTTCGGTGCCGGGTTCGATCACACGAGCGCCCACGAGTTTCCCGGTTTTAGTGGTGAGGTTGGCGGTTTTGACGCCGGTTCCTCCACGGGTTTGGAAGCGGTATTCTTCAATGGGTGTGCGTTTTCCAAGTCCGTTTTCCATCACCACGAGCAGATCGGATTTCATGTCTTTTACAGCGTCCATTTCCACCACGGAGTCTCCGGTGCGGAGTTTGATTCCACGCACTCCGGTGGAAGCGCGGCCCATCGGGCGCACGTCGGCTTGGTCGAATTGAATGCATTTTCCTTCGTGAGTCACCATCATGATGTGGTCGCCGGCGCTGCTTTGTTTGACCCAAGAGAGGCAATCTCCGTCACGCAATTTGATGGCGATGAGCCCGGATTTTCGGACGTTCTTGAAGTCTTCCACAGGAGTTTTTTTCACGGTTCCGTCGTGCGTAGCCATGAATAGGAATTCGCCGCCGAATTTTTCGTCGGTCACCACGAGCATGGCGGTCACGGTTTCATCCTTGGTGAGTTGCACCAAGTTGATGAGAGGAGTTCCTTTTGCTTGGCGAGTGGCCATGGGCAGTTCGTAAACGGGGAGTTGGAAGGTGCGGCCGGTGTTCGTGAAGAACAAGAGTTTATCGTGGTTCTTGGCGAAGCGCAGAATCGCAATTTCGTCTTCGTCCTTCGTGGTCATACCGATCTTTCCTTGGCCACCGCGCGCTTGGCGGGTGAAAGCAGAAGGGTTCACCCGTTTGATGTAGTTTTCTTGAGTGAGTACCACCACCATGTCCTCATTGGGGATGGTGTCTTTAACGGAGAATTCTCCCAAAGCGTGGGGCACGATTTCCGTGCGGCGAGCGTCTCCGTATTGTTCTTTGATCTCTTTGAACTCTACTTGCATGATTTTGAGCACTTTCTTTTCGTCGTGCAGAATGCCTTCGAGTTCGGCGATGAGTTTGATCTTTTCTGCGAGTTCGTCTTCGATCTTATTGCGCTCCAGTCCGGCCAGGGTTTGCAAACGCATTTCCAGAATGGCGGTGGCTTGGAGTTCGCTGAGTTTGAATTTCTTTATCAAAGCCGCGTGGGCTTCTTCTTTGGTGTCGGCGGCACGAATGGTGGCGATGACTTCATCAATATGGTCGAGCGCGATTTTGAGTCCTTCCAAAATGTGGGCGCGGGCTTTGGCCATCTTTAGCTCGTAGATGGTACGGCGCGTGATCACTTCCTTGCGGTGCAAGATGAAGTATTCGAGCACTTGTTTCAGGTTCAAAAGGCGAGGTTGGAGTCCGTCCACCAGCGCGATCATGTTCATGTTGAAGTTGCTCTGCAGAGGAGTGAGCTTGTAGAGCTGATTGAGGATTTTGTTGGGATAGGAATCCTTTTTGAGTTCAATCACGATGCGCATTCCTTCACGGTTGGATTCGTCGCGAAGATCGGAAATTCCGATGATTTTTTTGTCGGTGACGAGTTCGGCGATTTTTTCCACCAGTGTGGCTTTGTTGATTTGATAGGGGATTTCGCTGACCACAATGCGGTAGCGCCCATTCTTTTCTTCTTGGATTTCAGCTTTGGCACGCACGGTGACTCCGCCACGGCCGGTGGTGTACATTTCTTTGATCGCTTCACGGCCATACATGGTGGCACCGGTGGGGAAGTCGGGGCCCTTGATGTATTTCATCAAATCGTCGATTTCCAGCTCAGGATCCTCGGAAAGTGCGGAGAGTGCGTCCATCACTTCGTTGAGATTGTGAGGAGGAATGTTGGTGGCCATACCCACAGCAATACCCATGGTTCCGTTGAGCAAGAGTTGAGGAACACGCGTGGGGAGCACGCGAGGTTCGTCGTAACGTCCGTCGTAGTTGGGCACGAAATCCACGGTTTCTTTTTCGATGTCGGCCATCATTTCATCCGTAATCTTCTCCATTTTGGCTTCCGTATAACGCATGGCAGCGGCGTTGTCCCCGTCGATTGAACCGAAGTTACCTTGGCCACGGACGAGGGTATAACGCATGGAGAAATCCTGGGCCAAACGCACCATGGATTCATAAACGGCGGCGTCTCCGTGAGGGTGGTATTTGGCGAGCACTTCTCCGACTACAGCGGCGGATTTTCGGTAACCGGCAGAGCTGCGGAGGCCGAGCTCGTGCATGGCGTAGAGAATACGGCGGTGCACAGGTTTCATACCGTCACGCACGTCGGGCAGAGCACGGGAAACGATCACGCTCATGGCGTAATCCAGGTAGCTTTCTTCCATTTCATCCACAATGTGGCGAGGGAAGATTTTTCCGAAGGCAAAAAGTTCGGTAGGGGCTTCGGGTGTAGCGGGGGTTTCTGGCTTGGCTTCGGGCTCTTGATTTTGATCGTTTTCTTCAGGGTTTTCTGCTTCGGGGTTGTCTTTTTTCTTTGCCATAAGGGTTTTTAAGTCGCGCGTAGTTTAGCACAAAGATTTCTTTATCAAACGTTAAAAGTGGCCCCACGGCTGGCGGTTTTGTTGATTAAGTCACGAAATATGTTATAGTGCGCGCCATGATTCTTGAGCCCTTCTTTTCTGGACCCGGACCACGCTTGGAGAAGCATCGGCCCGACTTGGAGCTTTTGCGAGATCAGGCTCGTGAAATTTTGCCTGGTTTGGAAAGGAGTGAGGGGCGCCCTGGACGCCCACCGTATAACTCCACGGATTCTTCTTTCAATTCTTTGGAAGCGCGGTCTTCAGAGCCAGCTGCTCAGGCTGGTCAACGAGTTGCCTTGGCGGTTTCTGACGCCTTGGGGTGGTCGGTCGTTCATCGTCCTGAATCTTTAGCGCGTTTGAATTGGAACTTTTTCTATGTTTCGGTTCCGGGGTTTAAAGCGGAACCTGGTTCTACGGAAGATTTACATGCCGATACGCTCCGAGAGAGAAGAGGTTTTGGGCTTTGGGTTCCTGACCCTACTTTGGCTTCCTTTCGACTTTTGGTGCCTCGAGATGAGACCAATCGCGTTTTTTGCAAAGAATCTGAGCGAGAATCTCCTCAAGTTCTTCTTGATTTAGGTAAGGCGAAACTACTTAGTTTCTCTGGAAACTGTGTATTTCATCTTCCTGCCGGGGCCTACCACGATAGAGCGCCCATCGATTTTTCCGCTCAACCAGAACAGCCACAAGAGCGTTTTGCTCTCCGCGTTTGGGTTTCCTAAATTTTTCTGCCTGTTTCGTTCTATGAAAACTAGCCTTTTTGTGATACAATGATAAGATTAAAAAAAGCGAAAATCCATGAGCGACGCCACGCCCACGCCAAATCCCGCTCCAGTAAGCCAAAGTTCACCAAATCCAGTGAATCCGGTTTCGCCGACTCCGGTCGCGGCCCCAGTGACGCCAGCTCTTGTGGCACCTGCCGGAGGAACGATGGCTCAGCAAGCAACGGCGGCTGTGGCTAGTGCGAGCACGGCGGTTCAAGCGGCCATCAACGAAGCTAAGCCAGAGTTCAAACAGATCTCTGAGGGGGCGAAAAAACTCGCCGGTGAAGCGGCTGCTAAGGTGACGAGCACGGTGAACACTGTGAGCGCGAAAGTCAGCCCTAAAATTGTGGATGCCGCGGAACGCAAGAAACTGCTGGAAGCTGAAAAGATTTTTCAGGAGGGAATTGCTTCCATTCGTGATTTGATTGCGCCTTCTTCGTTTGAAATCGGTTATGACCATTTGAAGATCGACGGCATGTATTCGCAGACCTTTTTTGTTTACACCTATCCTCGTTACATCGACACGAACTGGCTTTCGCCGGTGGTGAATTACGACGTGACCATGGATGTGGCGCAGTTCATCTATCCGATTTCGTCCGAGGACATCATGAAGATTTTGAAGACGAAGGTGGCCCAGTTGCAATCGTCCATTCGCATGGCTGCTGAGAAAGGAAACGTACGTGATCCTGGCCTGGAAACGGCTTTGGAAGACGCGGAAAGTCTGCGTACGGAGTTGCAGCGTGGTCAAGAAAAATTCTTCCAATTTGGCCTTTATTTTACGCTTTACTCGCCCAACGAAGAGGAGCTGCGCCGTTCTTCCAAAGAACTGCAAAGTTTGCTCGCGGGGAAACTCGTGCTCACCAAGCGTGCCGATCTGCAAATGGAGCGTGGAATGAACTCCACTATTCCGATTTGTCTCGACGAAATTGCCGTGCAGCGCAACATGAACACTTCGCCTCTTTCCACGACTTTCCCCTTCATTTCTTCCGAACTCACTTCCAACGACGGAATTTTGTACGGGCTCAACCGTCACAACGAATCCTTGATCATTTTCGATCGCTTCTCTTTGGAAAATGCCAATTCCGTGGTGTTCGCTAAATCTGGAGCCGGTAAATCCTACGCCATCAAACTCGAGATTTTACGCTCCCTGATGTTTGGCACGGACGTGATTGTGATCGACCCGGAGAACGAATATCGCGCACTTTGTGAAACAGTTGGGGGAACTTATTTGAATGTTTCTCTCAATTCCGATCGACGTATCAATCCTTTTGACTTGCCCACGCCACTCGAAGGTGAAGACGTGAAACCCGGCGATTTGCTGCGCAGCAGTGTCATCAATTTGACCGGTCTCATGCGTTTGATGCTCGGCACCACGACTCCTCAAGAAGAAGGGATTTTGGACAAGGCGCTGATCGATACCTATGCCACCAAGGGAATCACTATGGACAGTGTGGATCCTTCTAAGTTCCCCGTGCCGACAATGGTGGACTTCTACAACGTGCTCTCTGCGATGGACGGCGCTGCCGATATGGCGCAGCGCATCAGCAAATTTGTGACAGGAACTTATGCCGGAGTCTTCAACAAAGAAACCAACGTGACTTTGGATACGGGACTCATGGTCTTCTCTGTGCGCGATTTGGAGGACGAACTCCGCCCCATCGCCATGTACATCATTTTGAACTACATTTGGAGTCGTGTGCGCTCGTCGCTCAAAAAACGCATGCTGATCATCGACGAGGCTTGGTCTTTGATGCAACACGAAGACAGTGCTAAGTTCTTGTTTGGTCTGGTGAAACGCGCTCGTAAATATTATTTGGGAGTGACCACCATCACGCAAGACGTGGAAGATTTCGTGAGCAGTGCTTACGGAAAACCGATCATCACGAACTCCTCGCTGCAGCTGCTTTTAAAGCAATCGCCGTCGGCTATTGAGCCGCTCACCAAGATTTTCAACCTGACAGAAGGGGAGAAGTACATGCTGCTCAACTCCGGAGTGGGGCAGGGACTCTTTTTTGCCGGGCTTAAACACGTGGCCATTCAGGTCATCGCTTCGTTTAGCGAAGATAAGATCGTGACGACCAACCCAGAAGAATTGCTGGCTCAAAACGCAGTCGCCGCTGAATTTGAAACGGATGAGACTGCGAGCGGAAGTGAAACAGCTCCTGCTGCAGAACCTGCTGCTCCTGAAGCAGCCCCCGTAGTGTCCACTGAACCAGTGCCTGCAGCGCCGGTGGCTGAGGCTCCAATGATGACAGAAGTTCCAGCGCCGACTCCTGCGCCTGCTCAAGAATTGGAACCAGTGACTTTGCATGTGTCTGCTCCTCACGAGCCCTCTGAAGAAGACTTCACGGAAAATGTAGCGGCCGTTTTGGATCAACCGATTGATGCACCGATCTCTGTGGTGGCACCTGAGCCAGTGGCGCCGACTCCAGTAGCTCCAGCAGTGGAGGCTGTTCCCGTGGCTTCTGTTGCACCAGCTATTGAACCGGCTATCATGCCTGTCGCACCTGCCGTGACGCCAAATCCTTCTGCGCCTCAGGAGGTTCCTGTGGTGTTTGAGGCCAAATAGTTGGACATGCCGTGATTGACAGGGGTGTTTTTATTGCGCCGCAACCCCACGTGGGGTTGCCCTGAAACAATTCTTCTTTTGTCAAACTTGCCTTGATTTGTGACGATTTTATATTAAAACTTTTATTTATGGCAGATTTTAAGGGTGGTGAACGTCAACCGGTATCTTTGGATAGATTGAGTGATGGAGACCGAGCTGCCTTCTTGGAACTCGATGCGAGTGGAGCGTTTGCTTCTTCAGAAGCACGAGTTACCTTTTTGAGAGATTTAACTGGTGAAGCGGTTATCACGGCTCTTAGTCGAGCTGGAGGAACAGATTGGCGTACGGCTGCACGTGTTGCGCGTCGCTAGTGTTTAAGGCGGTATATTGACAAAACTCCTAAACTTGTTATTATATCCAAGTTGATTTTTCCCTATGAATCAAGGCATTGAAGCCACTTTTAAAACGGATTTGTCGATTCCTAGATCGTTTCGGGCGGGATCGAACTCATTTTTGGAGACCTTGAAGTTGCGTCACGCAGGTTCGCGTTTGGCCAATGGATGTTTTGAAGTTGAAATGGCTCATCCATCACCTTTGACTGTGAAGATGGATAGTCCTGATGAAGATCTCGTGGCCAAGCTCACTGGGGGTTGGCAGCCGGGTTCTTTGGTGGCGACGAATATGGATCGTTTGTTTCCGCTACACATCTTGGAAGCTCTTTCCAGTTCTCCCCTACGTCGTTTGGAATTGGATAAAATTCAACAGGGAAGGTGCTCCTTCAGCCAGGAACGTGAAGCTCAACGAGCGGCGTTGGAGGCTTGGTTTACTCGTTATAAGGCTTTTGAACCGGGCAGTCCTACGGGAAGGCCAGCTTTAGAGGCTTTGGTGCGTGGTGTTGTGGCAAAAAATCGAGGACTTACTCGGCAGGATTCTGATTTTGTTACTCCTGATGACGTGCGAGTTTTGGTGGGAACCTCCATTTTTGAACAATTCAAGAAGGCTGGAGTGGTTCACTTTTAATTGGCGCTTTCCCGCGTTCCCGTTAGAATCCCCGCATGCGCACCGATGCTTGGCTTCGTGAACAACTGGATCAGCTCCTTCGGGGGCCGTTTTCAGACATGACGGTGGCGAATCGGCTCACTGTGCATTTTGGTCGTCGGGCCGGTCGGCGTTTTGGGTCTATCCTTATGACTCGAGATAAACGCGAAAGTCGCATTACCATCAATGGGCATTTTAGAGATGAAACCGTGCCGGAGGCGATTGTTCAGGCGACTTTGGCGCACGAATTGTCGCATTATGCTCATGGATTTTCGTCGCCCTTGCCCAAGAAGTACAAGAGTCCGCACGCCGGCGGGGTGATTTTGCGCGAGTTTAAAAAACGCGGCCTCGAAATGCTCTATCATTATGAGAAGCAGTGGTCCAAAAGCCACTGGGGTGAATACCTGAAAGCTCACATGGAGCCTAGAGCTTATCGATCGCTTTCTCGGCGGCCTGCAGCCACGGGTCTACTCCAGCTTCTGCGTCACTTTGAATGGTGATGTCTGGAGTCACTCCTACGCCGTTGATGGAAGTGCCGTGAGAAGAAAGCCAGTGTGCGATGGTGATTTTGAGTTCGGAACCGTCCCAATACTGGGTGAGCGTTTGAGCGCTGCCTTTGCCGTAGGTTTGAGTACCGATCACCGTGGCGCCTGCGACTTCTTTCAGGTCTTGAGTCATGATTTCCGAGGCGGAAGCTGTGGTCTCGTTTACTAAAACATAGAGGGGCACCCCTACGAATATTCCGTCTGAGGAGTTCGTGATCGATTCTGTGAAATCTCCATAATCCAGAGTGACTAGATTGGTGAGGTAGGGCACGTAGTCGCCTGTAATTTGGGCAGCGGAATTGATGTAGCCACCTCCGTTGCTGCGCAGATCAATGACGATGGCTTTGGGACTAGGCACTTTAGTCCTTAGGGTCTCGACGGTGCTTAGGTAGTCGCCCACGGTGCTGCTGCCGAAAATATCGATGTCGATGTACCAACTGTTTTTATCGAAGATTTCTCCGGTCACGGTGGTGATTTGGACGGCTGCGCGGGTGAGGGTGAAGTTCATGCTGGCTCCGTCGCGTTCAATGGTGATGGTCACTTTAGTTCCAGAAGCTCCTTTGATGCGATTGATGAGCTCTTCTAGGGTCATGGCTTCGGTGCTCACGCCATCCACTTCTAGGATGAGGTCGCCTTCGTGGAGTCCGGAGAGGGCGGCTGGAGAATTGGGGATGAAGCCGCCGAAGGAAAATGCTCCGGTGATTTCGTCTTGGTTCAAGTAGGCGCCGATGCCTTCGAAGTTGCCACTGAGGGTGTTCGAAAACTCATTGCTTTGGTCGGGAGTGAAATAGACGGTAAAGGGGTCGCCCAAACTATCCAGCATGCCTTTGATGGCCGCGTTGAAGAGCGCGTCGGGATCGATTTCTTGGTCACTGGGAAGGTAGTAATTGCTCATGATTTGAGCCCAAATATTCGCGAAAATATCGGATTTGTAGAAATCGCTGGCGGCGACTTCTTGCTTGTAAATCTGCCATTTTTCGAAGTCTAAAATTAGGTTTGCAAAGTCTCCACGAGTGATTTTTTTGAAGGGGTCGAGGGCAGTTTCCGGATCAGCAATCAAAATGCCTTCGTTCACCAAACGAGCGATCACTGAATAGTAGGGGTGTACGCTGGGCACGTCGGAAAAAAGCGTTGTGCGGTTGCTCCATGGGATAATGCCTCCAGCCACGCCATAAGCAGTGAGCAGTTTTTTCATCGCGTCGATTTTATTGAGCTTTTGAGTGGGGCCAAAGGTGTTTTCTTCTTCGAGTCCGTTGTTTTGTGCCAGGTGGGCGTAAGGGGCAAACCAGGCATCGGTGGGGACGTCTGCAAAAGTGGTTTTTCCACTGGGGACTTCGTCTTGGAAGACTTTGAATAGAATTTTGTAAAATTCAGCCTTTGTCAGGTTCGCTGTAGGACGGAAAAGGTCGCTGTCGTCCAGGGCGCCGACTAGTTCTAAGTAATCTACACCTTCCTTGTAAGGGGAGTCGTCGGGCACATCCGTATAAGAGGCCTTGGCCAGGGAAGAGCTCCAAAAAAAGCCCAAAAGGACGGCCAGAAGGATGAGTTGTTTTTTCATAGGTGGGGGTTGGCGCAAAAATACCACGCTCTCCTCTTTTAAAAAAGCGCAAAATCTGGTATAATTTAGAGATTTAAAACAGAAGAAATGAGAAAAGGGCTTATCCTCAATGGGCTGGTACTCGCTCTGCTGGCTGCGGGAGTGGCAGGATTTTCCTTTGTGGCCTTTCCGGCCCAAGGAATATCCACGACTCAAGGGTGGCAAATGGATGGGGAAATGGTTTTTGACCAAAATCTCCAGACCACAACGGACAGTGCGGCTCGGCTCAATGGCCGTGACAGCGTGACCTTACTGGGCAACAGTGAAGGAAGTGTCCACTACGAGGAAAGCACTCAAACGGTGACTGTGAACTTGGTCAGTGGGGGAGTGATTTTCTCCACTCTTGCCGATGATTTCCAGGTCAGCATCGTGACTCCTTTTGCTCGCGTGAGTTCTCAGCACAGCACCGCGGTGGTGGCCTTGAGTGAAGATTCTAAGGCCCTCACGGTTTATGCCGTCACGCATCCTAGTTTAGTGACCTTCACCACTGCTTCCGGTGACTTGAACGCTTTGAGTGTGCCCAGTAATTATCGAATGAAGATTCCCGCTTCCAAGGTCACTGACCTTTTGGGAAAGTTGCGTTTGACCAAATTGACCAAAGAATTCCCTGTTTTTGCTCTCATGGATGGCGACTTGAGCGCAGCGATGACGACTGTTTTGACTGCGGTTCAAAAGGCTTATGACGACAGTTCTGTGGCTTTCTTGAATGAAGTTCAGGAAGAAAGCGATTTTGGCCCCGCTTTGTCCGGGATTGGAGGAACGGTTTACGACAGTTATCGCTCTTTCCGCAATGCCCTGACGGTACTGCCGACCGCTCAAACGCATTTGGAGGAGATTCGTAAAGAAGACGCCCTGATTTTCGCCATGACCAACTATTTGTATGGAGATGCCAGTACGGCTCAGCTTTGGCTGACCGAGTGGAGTGCAGCCACCCAAGATGCCGCGGAGGTCCAAAAACTCTATTCTTCGCTGTTCTTTGTGCTTCCGGGGGACCAGCTTTACCCTGTGAAAGCTGCTGCTGCGACTATTTTGTACCCGCAGGAAGATCCTCTTACGGCTCTGCGTCGCCAATATGGGCAGATTGAAAGTCTGCTCGATCGAGCTTCGCAAGTGGAAGCGCAACAGGCTTATTTGGATTATCAAACTCAGTTTGAAATGGCCTTGGAAGCTGGGTCCTTCGACGATGCTTCCACCCTTTCCGATGTCAGTAGAGAGTACACTTTGTTGGAACTGATGCTCCGCAGCAATGCGGTGTTTTACAACGTGAATTCGACCCAGCTCCTCAGTGATCTGGAGGAGAAGATTTTGGCTTTGGCTGGATCCAGCCAGGATTTGGATGAGGAGCGCCAGGCTTTTGTACAAAGCAAACTGCGCTTCCTCGACAATCTGTTCACTTTCGTAGAAGAAAAGAAGGTGAGCGTCTCTGATGCCACCGACTTGGCCAACGAGCTCATTTTTGAGGCCAATGTTTACATGGGCAGCATTACTATTCAAGTGGCGGTGACCGACTACTTTAAGACTCAACTTCAAGAAGACGAACTGTCTGTGGGCTTCATGAATTCTCCGGAATTTTATAGCTATGCTTCGTTTGAAGAAGGTTTGGTGGCTTACAAAGCCAAGCAAGCCGACTTGGTGGAACTCAACGCTTATATCCAAAACATTCGTGCCGGAGAAACGGAAGTGGCTTCGCTCTCTGCGGAGGAAGCGCAACTTGCGGTGGAAGTGGACATGAACACGCACGGTATTCAGTTCAGTAGCGTGGTTTCCTTAGGCGACACGGCGAACCGTTTGTTCGAGATCAAAGGGGCACGTACGGGCGGCTATGCTTTTGAAACAAAATACGACCGTGAAACCCAAATTTTGTACGATGTTTCTGTGGCGGATCTGCGCTTTTCTACCGGACTCAACTTGGCGGACGCCAATACTGTTATAAAGGAAGCCATGGCGAGCCAAGATATCCCTGAAGAGACCGACTCCGGTGAAACCGAAACCGATGCGGCTAGCAGCGCTTCGCTGACTGAAACGGTGGCTTTGAACTTGGTGAAATCTCAGTTTGAAGCCGCGGACTTGGATCCCGATGACTTTGTGTTCACCGTTGTGGACACTGCCGACAATACCTTCACGTTTGAAGGAACTCTGACCGTGGCCAACTTGCCCGTTTCCGGTTCTTACGATGCTGATACTAAGAAGGTCACTGAAATCGTGTGGCAGTTTTCCAGCACTCTACAGACTTTGCCCGACACGGATTTAACCAACTTCGAAGCCGCTCTGTTGGCGACTTACGAGGCTTTGGCCAGTGCGCAATAGGAGTGGCGTAAAACAGCATGACAGCCTCGCGGGTCGGTGCTAATATGCCGCCGGTCTTTTTACACGCATTCACGAAATGGCAGATCAACAGTATTCAGCGGATCAGATTCAGGTGCTCGAAGGGCTTACGGCTGTTCGGAAGCGTCCCGGAATGTATATTGGAACAACGGACATAGCGGGCCTTCACCACTTGGTGTGGGAAATTGTGGACAATGCAATCGACGAAGCGATGGCTGGTTATTGTAAGCACATTGATGTGGATATTCATGCCGATGGCAGTGTGTCTGTAGCTGATGATGGACGTGGTATCCCTGTAGACAAACACAAGGCAACAGGGAAGTCAGCTCTGGAAACCGTGCTCACGGTGCTGCACGCCGGAGGAAAATTCGGTGGAGGCGGATACAAGGTTTCCGGAGGATTGCATGGAGTGGGAAGTTCTGTGGTGAATGCTCTTTCTTCTCTTTTGATTGCTGAAGTGCGCCGTGATGGAAAACTTTACCGTCAGGAATACAAACAAGGAAATCCTCAGGGAGATGTGAAGGAAGTGGGTAAATCTACTGCTAATGGAACCACCATTACTTTCCTTCCTGACCCCGAGATCTTCCCGGACCGTAATTTTATTTTTGAGACGATTGTGAACCGTGCTCGTCAGCAGGCTTACCTCACTAAGGGAGTCACCATTCGTATTCAGGATCACCGGGATGGAAAGCGCACGATGTTCTACTTTGAAGGAGGAATCAAATCCTACGTTCAACATTTGAACCGCGATCGAGAAAAAATTGGAGATGTGATTTACATGGAGAAAGAAGCGCCCGAAGGATTGATTGAAATTTCCCTTCAGTATACGGGAGCTTTCCAGGAAACGTGTTTCAGTTTTGCCAACAACATTCATACGCCGGAAGGAGGAATGCATTTGACCGGTTTCCGCAGTGCACTCACTCGTGTTTTGAACAATTACGCGCGTAAAAGTGAGTTTTTGAAGGAAAAAGACCAGAATTTCTCTGCAGAAGATGTGCGAGAAGGGCTCACGGCAGTGATTTCTGTGAAATTGGCGGATCCTCAATTTGAAGGTCAGACCAAGAGCAAACTGGGAAATGCAGAAATGCGAACGTGTGTGGAGGCGGTGTTTGGAGAAGCTTTGGAGCAGTTTTTGGCAGAAAACCCTGCGGATGCTCGTGGCATCGCGGCAAAATGTGCCTTGGCTCAACGCGCTCGCCTCGCGGCTCGCGCCGCTCGCGACACCGTGATTCGTAAAGGAGCCTTGGAAGGCATGACCCTTCCCGGGAAACTCGCCGATTGTTCCTGCCGCGATCCGCATTCTTCCGAACTTTACATCGTGGAGGGAGATTCCGCTGGAGGTAGCGCCAAACAAGGCCGTAACCGTGAATTCCAGGCCATTTTACCGCTTCGTGGTAAAATTTTGAACGTGGAACAGGCTCGTCTGGACCGTATGATTGGCAGCGAACAGATCAAAAACCTGGTGATTGCTCTCGGCGCCGGTATTGGCGAAACCTTCGATCTTTCGAAGCTCCGCTACCACCGCATCATGATCATGACCGATGCCGACGTGGATGGAGCTCATATTCGTACTTTGCTGCTGACTTTGTTTTACCGTTATCTGAGACCGATCATCGATGCGGGCTATCTTTTCATCGCACAACCTCCTTTGTATAAGGTTCAAGCGGGCAAGTCTGTACAGTATGCTTACACCGATGCAGAGCGTGATCGCTTGATCGCAGACTTGGGTGACAAAAAGGCTTCTATCCAACGTTACAAAGGTCTCGGAGAAATGAATGCCGAACAACTCTGGGAAACCACTATGGATCCGGTTTCTCGCACCATGCTTCGCGTGAGTGTGGACGATGCTGAGCGCGCCGATTACGTGTTTGAAACTTTGATGGGCAGTGAAGTCGCTTCCCGCAAGAAGTTCATCCAAACCCACGCTAAACGAGTTCGAAACCTGGATATTTAAGGTTCAACTGAGCGAACTTGACTTTCAATTAGTTTGGTTTTATAATGAGCTTCTCTTTTTCATTTTACTCCAAAATCTATGCGTCTCTCTGAAGGATTACTCCTCGTTGGTCTAACTGCTGGTTGCAAGCCTGGTAGTGTTGAGCTTGAGGCAAGGCTGGGGTCGCCTTATGAGGCTCCTGATTCTGAGGATACTGATGACACCGCTGGAGATACGGACACCAACGTCGATTCTGGCATGGACAGCGGAACGGATACTGCTACAGATACTGCAGAACCTTGTGATACCGCTACGGAAGATCCTACCCGAGAAATTCTGACGACCACGGTGGATCGTTGTGAAGACCTTCTGGATGAAACCTATCGCGTGAATGCTGCTGAATTTGTGGTTCGAAACAATGCTGAAGAACCTTCTATGAATTCTTCTTACCAGGTCAGCGATGTATTCAGAGCTTCTTTGAACCCTGACTATCCTTCTGCAGAGTACGAATCTTTGATCGCTTGTGCTCGACTCACTCCAGTGGACCGTTCTCACCCTGTTCAAACTTTGGGAGCCACTACTGTTCAAAATTTGAACACTCGTATGCTCGATGTCGAACTGGAAGGCATGGATGTTGAAACCGGTTCTTTGAACGTCTGGATCGGGACTCAAGATACTGAAGCTGCTTTCACCGGGTTCACCACTCCTTCTGAGGAAGACGACAGTACGGCGCGTGCCTATACCGTTTTCTGGGATGGGGCTCGCTACACGGTGACTCGCTAAATTTCGCCCTTAGATTTCCTTGAAATCCCCCTGATTTTCAGGTATAATAATGAGATTTAATGAATCTCATGATTGAGCTCGGAAACTTCAAAGATCTTCAGACTTTAGTGGGAATGCTCAACTCTGCGTGGAAGCAGTGGGAATACCGTTTGGAGCCCGTAGCCGGCGAAGACGGCGTATTTCTATTTGTGGAAGATCCGGTGAAGGAAGATGAATACGAATGTGGTGTGATCACAAAAAAAGGGAAGAAGGCTTATGCACTTTCCCAAGACGTTTATGAGCTCGTGATGGGCGCGTATTTGCGCTACAAAGACCAGTTTGGAAAATAGCGTGAATCTTGAAACCCCAAAACATAAGAATAGAAGTTCGTGCACCTTTTGTTCAGCATGGAGCGCTCTGAAAAAGTTCATGAACTTTTTCTCTGCTTCCTTTCATGGTTAATGCTTCTCACACGGTGCACGAACTCCTCTCTGTTGTGGAGTTTCAAACGCTCTTTCCGCCGTTTGGTACACACTGGTTTCTGAAACATAAACCTTAAGGAAGAAGGTAGGCGGATCATGCATCCGAGTACCTTCGCTCCTGGCTTCAGAAACCAGTGTGTACCTTAGAGCGAAATGAGGGTTTCAAGATTCACGTAAAAATAAGGTTGACTAAGGGGCATGGCCTCTCTTATACTCCACTTCGCTTAAGTGACTTTTTTATATGGCTCGACCCGCAAATTTCTGGGCTTCCGCTGATCAGAATGAATCTTCTGAGAAGCGTGTGGCACGTTTCAAACAATGGTTCAACCGTTCTCGTGTTGGTGATCTCGTGAAAGACCGACGTTACCACAAGAAGGCTTTGACTCCTCGTTTGGTTCGTATTGGTGCTCTCATGCGTGAAGGTTTCCGTACTGAGAAAGAACGAAATAAGTTCTATCAATGACCTTGGGTCAGGTTCTCAATTCTGCACAAAAAGTACAGCTCCGCACTGAAATGGAGCTGTTTTTGAGTCATCTTTTAGGCTGTACTCGCTTGGATTTGATCGCTCACAGTGAACGCGAAGTCCCGGTGGAGCATTTGGCGGCGCTTCAGGCGGGGTGGCTCCGCATTCAAGACGGCGTTCCGGTGGCCTATTTGACACATTCCAAGGAATTTTATGGCCACGATTTTTATGTGGATGAGCGGGTTTTGGTGCCTCGGCCCTGCACGGAATTGCTGGTGGATTGGGTGGCCGCGGTGGCACAGGCGCGCGTGCTCGAAGTGGGCACTGGAAGCGGAGCTATAGCCGTTTCTTTGAAGCTCAAAAGGCCTGATTTACAGGTGGTGGCAACGGACGTCAGCCCTGAGGTCTTGGAAGTTGCGAGTAAAAATTGTGTTCAACTGGGCGCGGAAGTGGAATTGCTGGAATCCGATTTGTTGAAAGATCTGCCTCAGGGCGATTTTGATACGCTCGTGACCAACCTTCCTTACATTGGCACGGCTTCGCACGATGCCATCGCTGAAAATGTACAAAAACACGAGCCGGGTTTGGCTCTTTTTGGGGGAGAAAATGGACTTCAGCTCTATGGGCGACTTTTTCAGCAAGTTCAGGGCTGGTCTTTCCGCTTCATTTTGGGAGAGATTGGCTTCTCTCAGGCGCAGGACTTAAAAGCCTTGGCGGAGCGGCTTTTGCCAGGTTGGAAACTCACGCTGCGCCAGGATTTAGAAGGCCTTGATCGGCATTTTCTCCTGGAAAGGAACTGATTTTTCTGATAAAACGAGCCTACTATGCGTGAGAAATTAAAACAGATCGCCGACGAATACGCTGCTTTGGAAATCCAAATGGGGGATTCGGCCGTGATTGCGAATCAACCGGAATATCAAAAACTCAACCGTCGCCGCAAAGAATTGGAGCGTACGGTGGAGCTTTATCATGAATTGGTGCGTTTGGATCAGCAGATTACGGACAGCGAGGCGCTGATGAACGATTCCGATGAAGAAATGCGTGAAATGGCAAGAGAGGAGCTTCAAAATTCGAAGGAAGAATTAGAAAAAGTGGAAGAGGAACTCAAATTGGAATTGGTGCCCAAGGATCCGATGGATCTGAAAAACTGCATCATGGAAATTCGTGCGGGAACTGGTGGGGACGAAGCGGCTCTTTTTGCCGAAGAACTCTGCCGCATGTACTTGCGTTATGTGAAGGACAAGGGCTACCAAACGGAAATGATCAGCCAAAGTGAAGGAGAAAAGGGTTTGAAAGAAGTGATTTTTAAAGTGATTGGGGAGGGGACCTATGGACGCATGAAGTACGAAAGTGGGGTGCACCGGGTGCAGCGTATTCCCGAAACGGAAGCCAAAGGCCGCGTGCACACGTCGGCGGCTTCGGTGGTGGTGCTGCCGGAAGTGGACGAATACGAACTGGACATTCGCGATCAAGATTTGCGCATCGACGTGTACCGCTCTGGGGGAAGTGGAGGGCAAAGTGTGAACACCACGGACAGTGCGGTGCGCATCACGCATTTGCCGTCGGGCTTGGTGGTGACGTGTCAGGACGAACGTTCTCAGCTCAAAAATAAGATCAAAGCCATGGGTGTGCTGCGTGCACGTTTGTATGCTTTGGAGGAAGAAAAACGTACGAAGGAACTTGGGGAATCGCGACTTTCTCAGATTGGAACGGGCGATCGCAGCGACAAAATCCGCACCTACAATTTCCCTCAAGACCGCGTGACCGATCACCGCATCGGTCAAAATTTCAGCAATTTGCCTGGCATTATGGATGGCGACATCGACGATATTATCGATGCGTTGCAACTCGACGATCAAACCCAAAAACTTTCTAGAACTGCGGAGTAAAGTTCTGGAAGCCTTGCTGCTCCATGATCTCGGGGAGGTTTTTCATGGCGTCTTCTACGCCTTGGTAGAGGACGAAACTTCCCCAAATGGTGAGACCGAGGAAAATGAGTGTGGGGAGCATGCCCAGTACCACTCGCGTGATGCGGTAGTGACGGGTGCGTTTCATTTCTTCTTTTTGCAGTCCGATGAGTTCTTGCAGGAGGGCTTCGGTGGTGGCCATGTTGTGCGGTTAGATTTCGCACGCTATTCTACACCCATGTGGATCGATACGCATTGTCATCCGTTCGTGAATGCCAGCTTGGCTGAGCAGGAAGCGATTTTGGCTCGTGCTCGCGAGGCTGGCGTTGGGCAAATGATCGTGGTGGGTTTTGATAAGGTGGCGAATAGGGAAGCGGTGCGCATGGCGGAGGCTCACGAAGGGCTTTGGGCTGCGGTAGGCGTGCATCCGTGTGAGTGTGCGGCTTGGACCGATGAAGAAGAGGTTTTTATCCGTGAAGCGGCCAAAAATCCCAAGGTGGTGGCACTGGGCGAGATGGGGATGGATTTTTACCACAAGGATTTCCCCAAAGACGTGCAGGAAGCCACGTTCCGTCGCCAAATTCGCTTGGCCAATGAGTTGGATTTGCCCTGCATCGTGCATTCGCGCGAAGCGGCGGAAGACACGCTGCGCATTTTATTGGATGAAGGCGCGAAGCGCGCGGTTTTCCACTGTTACAGCTACGACTATGAGTTTGGAAAGAAAGTCTGGGCCGCCGGGTATTACACTTCATTCAGCGGGGTTTTAACTTATCCCAATGCCAAGCCCATTCAGGAGGCGGCCGCGAAGGGCCCCTTGGACCTAATGCTGATTGAAACGGATTGCCCTTGGCTCGCCCCCCAATCCATCCGCGGCAAACCCAACGAAATGGCCTTTGTGGGGGAAGTGGGCAAGAAGCTGGCGGAACTCCGGGGTGTGGACTCAGAGGAGATTCAAGAGATCTGCCTTCGGAATGCAAATCGCTTATTCGTGAAGAATACTTAAGCACTCTTCTGCAGATTGAGGGCGCGCTTCTGGTTCGTCTTCTAAGATGTGGTCCAGCATATTAACGAAGCCTTTTACGTGTTGATTCCCGCTCAATGCCAGCCAGTTAGGGCTTTGCCTAATGATCTCCCAGTAGCCTTCTTTTTTAAAGCCTAGGCGTACTCTTTTTGAAAGGAGCTTGGCTAAGGTTCTTCCCGTATCGTCGTAGTCATCCCAGCCACGTACTTGCAGCGGTTTATCTTTAGCCTGTTGTCCTTGAGGGACACCGCCCAGAATATAGGTTGCACCTATGACGCCTATGCTAAAAAGATCGGAAGTGGCGTGTATTCTTCCTTCACAAGCTTCCGGAGCTAAAAACCAAGCTTGGCCCAAGGGGCCTTCTCCTTGAAGCTCGTCGATTCTTCCCACGCCGTCTGGATCAATAAAAGTGCCCGCAGGCATGGTGTTTCTAAGCGATATATCTCTATGAGCCAGTCCCCGTTTGGCTAAAATATTCCAGTTTTCAATCAAACGTAAAGTGTGTACCATCCCCCGATCTATGTCGGTAGCGGCATCTGCCTTTTCCTTAAATTGATGAGATAAATCCTTTCCATCTACGTAGCTGTAGAGCACCAGATTGTCTGCTCCCACTTCTTGACTGACGAATTTTTGAATGGTCCCGTCGGGGATGCTTGCCTCCTCGTGCAGTGTTCTCATCGCTCTATCTAAATCCTGTTTTTCTTTTTTGCTTAAATCTTTGAATACTTTTAGGGTGAATAATTCTCGAGTTTCCCAATCCATCACTAACCATGCGGTGCCGAAAGCACCTTCACCCATCCTCCCTAAGATCTTAAGTCGCTTACCTTCGAATTGAATCTCCGAATTCGGCTTGTAGATTCTTCCTTGATATCGAAAATGGTTTCGGGTGTCTCCACGTGCATGATCCACATGGGAGTGCTCTACCCCTAAATCTTTGAGATACTTGTCAGCAGGCATGTATATATTATATAATATATACCGTCTTTGTCAATAACGCTCACATTCATCTAAGCCGCCTGTCTAAAAAACTCCGGATTTTTGGCCAGGAACTCTGTGCGAGCGGTGCCGGTGGCTTTTTGAAGAATTTCGATGCGGTCCAGCTCCCAGTTGCAGACGCGATGAGTGATGAGAGAAATGGATTGAGGTGCCAAGTCTTTGGCCATCTTGAATTCCAGTTGGCGTTCTTTCACTTTGTGGTGCATCCCAGAACCGTCGGCTTCTTCAAAGGCATGAGTGTCTACGCAGATGAGCATGACTTCAACTCGTACCCCTTTTTTTGTCACTCCCAGAAGAGAAATTTTGGGATAACGAGCGTGTTTGAAGTCTTTTTCTATAACGAATTGGCCGGGTTCGAGATCGGTAGGTTTTAAGGTTCCTGCTTCTAGTTCAGCAGTTCTATTGGTTTCCATTCCTAAGCCGTGGGCGGTAGCGACGAGGTTTTCGTACACCATATTTTGTAATTCTTCATCGCTTTCGAGTTCGGTGGAAGTGATCCCGGCCAAGATTCCACGGGTTCGGATTTCATCGGGGAAACGATCGGGGCCTACATCTCCGTAACTTTTCCCAAAATATTTATAAACACGAGATTTTTCCATTTTGTCGTCCACTTCCACAAGGTGGACCAGTTTTTGATATTCTGCCACACTTCGTGCGGTGCGGAGTTTTCTACAGCTTAAAATGGCACCGTTCCCAGTGGCTTCAAACTTTTTACCCGTGAATTTTAGCGTTGGGTAGCGCATTTTTTGATTGGGCTGCTGACTTTCAAACATGTTTTCGAGGATTTTTGCATCGGCGTCTTTCACTTTGTTCGTGGCCTCAATGTTTTGGATCCGACGATTTTGAATGAAATGGATGAAACCGATCACCCACAAGATTTGGGCATCGTTGACGTCGCGTACGTCATCTCCGGTGTAGAGGTATTCTAAAATTTCATAGGGTGATTTGTTGCGCAGGGATTGATTGAGGTTGGGGGCTTCGTTGTCTTCTCCTTGGATTTGACCAGTGGCTTCGTAGTGCCGAATGAGGTCTCTTACGGAAAGCATGATGTCGCGAATGAAGTCGCCGGCCCAGTGTAAACTTTCTTGGATATCTGCTTCGAGGCTAGTCACGTTGTAGCCTTGGATCTCTTTGGGTTGAAGAGGCCTTCTAAGTAACGAGCTAAGTTCTGTTCCACCACTATGGACTTGAAGGTAGCTGGATACGGCACGAACTGTTGGGGTTTTTAGAATTTCGGTTTCCGGTATTGCTCCCAAAAGGTATAGGACAGCTGTACTGGCTTTGTCCCTGGGGAGTGCCTCTTTTCCTACTAAGATCTGTATTCTTTTGAAGGCTTCCCGGACCTCTAGAGGGGAGAAACTGCGACCTCCTTCTAAGTGAAACTGTGCGTTCTTGAAAATAGAGACCAAGCGGTCTCGTAAATGAGCTCTTTGAGCCAGGCCGATTTTATGGCGGATTCCATCTCTTTCTTCCTTGATGTCTGGAGCGGTTTTTTCTATCGCTGCCGAAATATTGTTTGCCGTTTCATCGAGGACTGTCTTCACCATTTCTTCATTTGGCGCTATGGTGATCAGCAACTGACGATGTCCCAGCTCTCTTTGGAGATCTTTTCCTCCCAATAAAATCCTGTAAATGTCGTTGGTACGAACGGCTTCAGGGAGAACTTCTGGTTTTTGGTCTACGATGGCGCCGGTTTGTTTGCCCAAATCTGTAAGCAGTTGAACCTCACTTTCACCCACTCCCACGCTAAAATGGCGCCCAAGAACGGCTCTGCCAGAAAAACCGGCTAGCCCTTGGAGTAAGTCGGAATAGTCCTCTGCGCCTTCGGTTGACATGGAGAATTAATGTTTTGGCGCTAAGCTTACAATAGTTTCTACAGCTTTGGCAAGCTTTTCAGATCTGATAGCTTCTGGATTTTTAGGCCCATTTTCTCTACGGCCTTGCCGCGTTCTTTGTCTTTGTAGCTGGGGCGGACTTCTCCGGTGAGGCTGATTTCGCCGAAAAAGACACTGCCTATGGGAAGAGGTCTTTTTTGAATGCTGGAGGCGATGGCTGCACATACGGCCAGATCTGCGGTGGGATCGCTGAGGGTGAGACCGCCGGTGATGTTGATGTAGACGTCTTGGTCGGCCAGATTCAGGGTGGTGTGTTTTTGCAGGACGGCGATGAGGAGCTCCAGACGGTTTCTGTCGTAGCCGCTGGCCATGCGTTTGGGATAGCCAAAGTCTGTATGGTGAACGAGGGCCTGGACTTCCATGAGGAGAGGCCGATTGCCTTCCATGCTCATGGTGAGCGCGCTGCCGATGGCGGCTTCTGGGCGGTTTTTGAGCACGCGTTCGCCGGGATTTTTCACTTCCGTGAGGCCTTCGCCGGTCATTTCGAAGAGCCCCACTTCGCTTACGGGGCCGAAACGGTTTTTGAGCGCGCGGAGCATGCGCAGTTCATGATCACGTTCGCCTTCTAGGAGAAGCACCGTGTCCACGAGGTGTTCCAGTACTTTAGGGCCGGCGATGTTGCCGTCCTTGTTCACGTGGCCAATGAGCAGGGTGGGAATTTTAGCGGTTTTAATGGTGTTCATGATCATTTCCGTGACATAACGGACTTGGCTGATGCTGCCCGCTACACCTGGAATTTCTGCCGAAGACATGACTTGGATGGAATCGATCACTAGGAACTCCGGTTTTTCGTTCGCGATGGTGGTGAGTATGTTTTCGAGCGAAGTTTCGTAGAGGATTTGCAGATTGTTTTCACTGGCACCGAGGCGACGCGCGCGGTCTGCGATTTGATCCACGGATTCTTCGCCGGTGATGTAGAGCACGCGCTCTTTTTGAGCAGCCATGCGGCTGACCACTTGCAAGGTGAGGGTGGATTTCCCGATGCCGGGTTCGCCGGAAAGGAGAATGAGGCTGCCTTCCACGAAGCCGCCGCCCAGCACTTGGTCGAATTCGCTGAGGCCGGTGACGAGGCGAGCTTTGGGTGCTGCCTGGTCGGCGAGGCGGCGAGGCTTTTCTGCGGCGGTGCGCGGGATGCCGTGGCTAGAAAGGGTGTCGCTTTTGCCCACGTTCACCACGTCTTCCACAAAAGTATTCCACTCTCCGCAGCTCGGGCATTTCCCTTGCCACTTGGAACTTTCTTGGGAGCAGTTTTGGCAGACGTAGATGGTTTTGAGTTTCATGGCCTTAGGGTAGTATATACTCACCCTATGTGTCCAGCCTAAATTCAGCCCTTGCCGCTCCAGAGGTGTTTTGCTAAAGTCTCCGCGTGGATCGGTAGCTCAGTTGGTAGAGCAGAAGACTCTTAATCTTTTGGTCGCGGGTTCGACTCCCGCCCGGTCCACCATTTTAACTTTACGCCATGTCCGATCTACTCACGGTCATCTCTGGAATGTGTTTCATTCGTCCTTTGCCGCCTCTGCGCAGCACACCGAATGTGGAGTTCAATGTGATTCCTGTTTTGGATCAGCTCTCAGCCATCGACCGTGTGCGTCATGCGCCGGGGGCTTACAGTCCTTCTGTGCCTGGTACGGAGTTGCGGCCGTGGTACATGCATCCGGATCAAGAGGACAATTTATTGGTGTGTGAGGGAAGACGCGTGGTGGAACTCTACAATAAAGAACATGGCACCGTGGAAACTTTTGAAGTCACTCCCAATCGCTTGATGCAGTGCAAACCGAATCTTTCCGAATGCCGTGTGATTTACGAAGGCCCGCACATTTTCGGTTGGCCCAAAAACGTTTTCCATCGTGTATACAGCCCAGAAGGCAGTTTCTCCATCAATTTTGCTCGGCACTACGAGGGTTTTGACATGTCGACCAACTTCAACATTTATGAACTCAACACCGATACCGGTGATTATTCCGTAGTGCGAGAAGGCCACCTGGATCAACCCAGCAACTTAGTGATGGGTGACTAGGGCTTGAGCTCGCGGGCTCTTCTGTGTAAAGTTCCTGCGGTTACGGCAAGGTGGCGGAGTGGCTACGCAGCAGTTTGCAAAACTGTACCACATGGGTTCGAGTCCCATCCTTGCCTCCATTCATTTTCGGATTCCACCGCGCCTGGGTGGTGAAATGGTATACACGCGAGACTTAAAATCTTGTGGCCGCAAGGCCGTGTGGGTTCGAGCCCCACCCCAGGCACCATCAATAATCGTAGAAGTGTTCCAGCTGAACGCCTTCTTTCTCTAAGCTGGGAAGAAGATTTTGGAGTTCACCCACTGAGGCGCTGATGCCTACTCTTTTTCGTGTGGGATCCGTGAGGATTTTCATGGAAAAAAGCACAGAGGCGTTTTCCACTTGTTCATCCCATTCGTGCGGGGCCAGTACAGTCATAAAAAGAGTTTCGTTGCCGGCGATGTCGTGGAGCACGAGGCCTTCTTTGAGCAGCTGAGGCAGCGTTTCGGTGAAGAGGCGGTAGCGGGGGATTTGAATGACTTCTCCTGAAGTGCTGGTGGCGTAGATGGTGTCCGGTTGGATGCCGTAAACTCCGTGACTTGCTGCACCCACCAGTTTGGCGTAGAGGCTTTTTGTCCCGAGTTCTAAGGAAAGGGCAAAACGACGTTCCCATTTTCGCAGCATGTGATCCCCTAATAATGGGGTTTCGGTCCAGAGTTGCTTCAGTTCAGTTCCGAAATCAAATTCGTACCAGGGGCGGTCGTAAATGAAACCGACATAATCTTGGTTGTATTGATACGCGAACAGGTCCTCTTCGGTTTTTTCGTTGTGAGCGCTCCATTCGCTGGCCCAACCTGTAGTGTGTTCGTAGGCATTTTTGATCAGCGCCTCTGCAGTGAAACTGCTCCCGATCACCCAGAGCATCAAATGGTCGCCGGCGTTGAAACCGTAACGGCTTTTGGTGATCGTGTAAACCTTGTAGTAACTGCTCCAAAACTGCTGAGCTGAGGCCAGGTAGGGAAATTCGCTGGGGTTTTGGTCTTGAATGAAATCCGCGTACTCTTCAGAACTATAAACAATGAACCACTCCGGAAAGGTGAGGTAAGTGCTTTCTTCGGAACGAGCGTAATCTTCAGGCACGTCTGCTAGGGCCGTGGAAGCGCTCAGGGCCAGTACGATGAGTGTGGCGAGAGTTTTTTTCATGCGCGGAACATTTTTGTACGACTGAAGTAAAAACCAAGCAATGCGGCGCTGCCTCCCAGTATCAAATGAGGTATGTTGACTTCTAGGCGGGTCAGCCAGCCAGACACGGCGACTTCTTGAAAGAAAACGCCCAAGTCCAGATAACCCTTTCCAATCAAAAGCCCCATCACTCCATCGAGACAATAGGCGAGGCCATACCATTTGAAGTAGAAGATGGTGGCTCCACGTGAGTAAAGACCAGCTGAAAGTGCCCATAGAGCGGAAGCTAGGTGAAGGCCATCGTCGATGGGATCCAGTTTGAAGAGGCCGAACATGAGCCCGTTTTCATCGTGAATGAAGGGGAGTGCATTCATGGCAACCACTCCGAAAAATAGGAAAGAATAAAACCAAGCGAGCTTTTGCAGGCGGGAGTACTTTTTCATAGTGGGGCGTGAAGAATTGTGCTAATACTAAAGCACCTTCCACTCCTCTACAACTCCTATGAAGAAAACCCACGCTCCCCGTTCACGGAAGCTTCGCTATGTCCTTTTTTTAAGCGCGGCCTGCGCACTTTTGGTGGCTAAAAAAATCTATGATTTTGCGGTGCCTCCTTACGAAGCTAAGGATTGCACTTTTGCTTATCCTGAAGCTACGGATACGACCAAGGAAACGACCATCACCATGCTTCCTGAGTCTCCTGTCGTCTTTGAACAAGAGGGAGGTGTGATCAATGACGCGAGTTGCCTCAATCAAACGGCGGTCTATGGAATTGTGGACGTGCAGAGCGAAGACGACATTAAAAATGCTTTGTTCTTTGCCCAGGAAAATGATCTCAAAGTGACGGCGGCGGGGCAACGACACAGCATGGGAGGCCAGAGTTTTACGGCCGGTGGCTTGGTACTGAATATGAAAACTTTCAATGAAATGACTTTGGATAAAGAAAACAAAGTGCTGCACGTGCAAACCGGTGCTCTGTGGCAAGACGTGCAGGAGCTTTTGGATAAAGAAGGCCTGTCCGTGAAGGCCATGCAGTCCATCAATATTTTTACGGTGGGAGGGACTTTGAGTGTGAATGCCCACGGCATTGCGCACGACCCTGGGCCCATTGCTCCCACGGTGCGTTCTCTACGCATCATGCTCAGCGACGGCACCATCAAAACAGCGAGTCCCACGGAAAATGAGGACTTGTTCCGCGCGGCTTTGGGGGGTTATGGCCTGGTGGGAGTGATTTTGGATGTGGACCTGGACGTGGTGGACAACGAGGCTTATGAACTTTCTAGTGAATACATGGATTACACGGAGTTTGCGGATTACTACGCTCAGCATGTGGAGGGCAATAAAGATGTGGGGCTTTTCTATGGTCGCCTTTCGGTGTCTCCTTTGAGCTATCTCACGGAGGCTGTGGTGCATGTGTATAAAAAAACAGAGGAAGAGGTGGAGATTCCGGTCCTGCAGCCCGATCAGCACGACACAATCAACCGTTTCATCATCAACTTTTCTAAGACGGGTTCCATCGGGCGTTGGTTCCGCTGGACCTTGGAAAAGTATGTGGAACCCTCTGTGCATCGCTGTTCTCGCAATCAGGCCATGAGCCAAAAAGAAGTGTGTTTGGTGTCGCGCAATCAAGAAATGTACGATTCCATGGGTTATTTGAAGAATCGCCTTGAGGACACCGATATTTTGCAGGAATACTTTATTCCTCACGATCAAATGGCGGCTTTTGTGGATGGCCTTCGTAGCACCGTTCAAAAGAATGGGGCGAATTTATTGAATGTGACCATTCGTATTGTGAGCAAAGATACGGTCACTTCGCTCCCGTATGCCAAGGAAGATATGTTTGCCTTTGTGCTCTACTTCAACCAAAAACTCAGCGTAGAAGAGAGCAAAACGTTACAACAAACCACGGTGGACCTGATTGATGTGGCTACCAATTTGGGGGGCACGTATTATTTGCCCTACCAGCTTTATTATTCTCCGGAAGAATTGCGGGCTGCTTATCCTGAGATTGACGCTTTCTTTGCTCAGAAGCAGAGCTTTGATCCGCTCGGACTCTTTAGCAATAAATTTTATCAAAAATATGGTCCCCAATGATTTCCTAAGAAAAGTGCTTTGGTTTTTCTTCTTGGCTTCTATTCTCACTTATGTGGAGATGTGTTTTCTTTTGGAAGCAGTGGTTTTGGATGGAAGCAGTGGAGGTTTTGTGTTTGAAGATGGGGAAGTGGTGCCGAGTCTTATTTTCTACGGATTCATTGCGGCGGCTGTTTTTGCACTGGTCCTTCAGTTTGTGCTTCCGAATAAGATAAAAGATCCTTTCGCTCGCGATCTTTTACGTTACGCCTGTTTTGAAATGGTGGGAGTCCTTGGATTCACCCTCTTTTTGTTTGGTGGACATTATCAAGAACCCTTGGTGTTTATAGGAGTTGCTTTCATCGGTATGCTCTCAGTTTTTCCTCGCAATAAGGCTCTTTAGGAGCACTGCTACTCCCAGCGTAAAGAAAGGGAGGCTCAGCATTTGCCCGGTGGTCAGGCTGAAGAAACTTTCGTGAAGCGGAAAATCTTTGAAGAATTCCACCGTGAAACGTAGGGCAAAGTAGAGGGTGAAAAACACACCGAAGAAGAAGCCCGGCTTCGCGGTTTTGCTATGGTTGTGCCAGAGCGCGAACATGATGGCAAACAGAGCCATGCCCATGCCGAATTCGTAGAGTTGTGAGGGGTGGCGGGCGAGTTCGTCCACGCGCGTGAAGGTCACAGCCCAGGGCACATCGGTGGCGCGGCCCACGAGTTCACTGTTGAAGAAATTGCCCAGGCGAATGAAACTCACGGGAATACAGGCTACGACCACGATGAGATCGGCAAAGTCGAAGAATTTGAGTTTTTTGTGGCGCCATAAAAAGAGTCCGTAAGCGATGAGCAGTCCGATGGCCGCTCCGTGACTGGCCAGGCCGCCCTTCCATACTGCTAGAATTTCAATGGGGTGAGCGAGGTAGTAAGCCAGTTCGTAAAACACAATGTGACCGAGGCGCGCGCCCACAATGAGGCCAATCACCAAGTAAACGGTGAGGCTGTCGAGCAGCTCCAGCGGGAGTTTTTTTTCTTTGCACAGTTTGCGCGCCAGTTCGTAGGCCAGCAGCAGCGCTACCGCAAATAGGACTCCGTAATAACGGATTTCTAGCGGGCCAAGGTGAACGAGTACGGGATCAATGTTCCAAATCATCGGACAGCGAAAGAGTTAAGCATGGTTTCCATTTGTTCCACGGTTGCGTCTTCTTCGTCCGGACGGTAGCTGGCGGTCACGACCCAGGCACGATCGGCTTTGCAGAGCACCAGTTGCATGAAGTTCAAGGTGGGCCCCTCAGTGGTGTTTTTTCCCGCGAAAATGTTCAAAATGGTGGCGCTGTCCGCTCCGGCCACAGTGAGGGTGAGTTCTTCCTGTGAAATCAGTTCGTAGTTGAGCAAGTGATCGTCGTGGTTTTGCAGCTTGGTTTGGGTGTAGTCCGCGCTGGTCAACTTCTTTGCGTTTTCTTCGCGCACCACGGTGACGTTGGCGGTGAAACTGGTATTTTGCACATTGTTTTTAAAAGCGATGCGTAGTCCTGAGGGGTAGTCGTCGGTGAAATCATTGAGGGTTTCCCAAGTGTCGGGCACGTCGATGTTGAAATCGCTGGTTTTGTAGGTCACGTAACGGGGGGTTTCAGAATTACTGCTAGTGACGTCTATGACGGTGGAAGAACCTCCACAGCCGGTGAGCAGCAGAGAAGTGAGGAAAATGGTGGCGAGGAACTTTTTCATGTGGGTATTTTAGCAGATTTTTTAGGGAAATCTCTTGACTTCATTTTACGTATTCTATAAATATGTTCCACGTAAGTTTGCTCTTTGAAAAATCATCTTTCTGTAAGAATTCTCTTTTTCTTCTCCTCGCGGAGAAGGAAGGGCCTAAGCCGGTAACGAATTCAGCAAGTCAAATAAGGTTTTCCCTGAAGATCTCTTTGAATTTCTGAGCCTCGTCGGTTGCTTTTAGTAGGGGGAGTGAAGAATAGGAGAATTCTCATCGTAAGGTGGGATTTTATTATTTTATTTTTATTTATGACGGATCGTTTACCTACGATAGGTGTTGATGAAAGCAATACTTTTGTTTCGCTTGAGCACCGTATTGGCATTGCAGTGGAAGCTGCTCGCTTGAGGAATCTTACGGGGCGTGAGCCAGAGGCAAGAGAAGTTTTGGAGGGTGTGACAGCTGGTGTGAGAGCTCGTTTTGAAGGGAATGTTGACCGCAGTTAGTTTCTCCCCTTCAATAGAGGCATGAAAATCGGTATTCTTTGTTTTCGCTCCTACGATTCTTACGAAGGGAAAAGTGAACGAGCGCTTCAAGAAGCTGCGAAAAATTTGGGGTACGAAGGCTTGTTGATTCAAGTCCCGCTCCTCAGCTTTGAGCCCGATGGTGAAATTTTGTATGATGGCCAGCTTTTCCCTGCAGTGGATGGTCTGGTTTCTCGTGCGCGGGTGATCGACCAGGTGGAAAACCGACTTTTTGTACTCAAACTCCTAGAAGAAAAAGGATTTCCGATGGTGAACTCTTATGGAGCTTTGGTGGCTTCTAAAAACAAGTGGTTTGCCACTGAGCAGTTGCGAAAGGCGGGTGTAGCCACGGTGCCCACTTGGGTGGTGGAAGATGAAGCGATGGCTTTTCAGACTGCTGAAAAAATCGGCTACCCGGTGGTGGTGAAAATGTCTTATGGAACCTATGGATTGGGAGTCGCTAAGGCGGAGAATGAAGTGGAGCTGCGAGGAATTTTAGGGCGATTTTGGAAGGCAGATTTTATTCAACCTATTTTGCTGCAACCCTTTATTGCTGAAGCGAAAGGGAAGGATCATCGAGTGTTTGTGGTGGGTGACCGAGTGGTGGCGAGCATGGAGCGCAGGGCACCTGCGGGGGATTTTAGAGCCTACTCGCCTAAGGTGGAGAACGCCTTGCCTATAGAAATTTCTGCTCAAGAAAAGGCCCTGGCCATTGCCGCCGTGGCTGCTGTGGGCTTGGATTATGCCGGAGTGGATATCATTGAAACGGCGACTGGCCCTGCGGTGCTGGAAGTGAATGGCAACGCAGGACTCATGCGTATTTCCGGTGTGACGGGGGTGGACGTGCCTCGCGCCCTCATTGAATTTGCCGTTTCACGCTTTCGGAAAGCCGCGTGAGGAGCTCGTAGGGAATAGTGCCGGCTTTGGAAGCTTGGCTCTGTATGCTGTTTTTGTCGGCGGGATTTTTGGAGTACACGGTGACTTCGTCGCCGACGCTGGCGGTGACGCCTTTTAGCGAAATGAGGGTGTGGTTCATGCAGACGCGGCCCAGGATGGGGCAGCTGATGCCGTTGATGTTGACCGTGCCTTTGTTGCTCAGGCTGCGTGGAATTCCTTCGTAGTAGCCCGCAGCTATGATTCCGATGACTTCGTTTTTCTTTGCAGTGTAGGTTTCGCCGTAGCTCACACTTTCCCCTTTTTGAATACTCTGGATTCCGATCAAAGTGCTGCGGAATTCCAAAGTGGGGCGGAGGGATTTTAGCTCGGGCTGGATTCCATACATTCCAATCCCAATGCGGGCCATATTGAATTCGGGACTTTTGGCTTTGAGAGCGCCCGCCGAATTGGCGATGTGCACCCACTTGGGCTTGAAGCCGGCTTTTTTCAGTGAGGCAAGCACTTTGTTGAAACGCGTGATTTGGAGTTTGGTCAGGGGACTTTTTGCGTCGTCGGCGCTGGCAAAGTGGGAGTAAATCCCCTCAATTTTCGGATTGAGTTTTTGAATGTAGGGCAAGATCTTGGGCCATTCGTTCCAAGAAAATCCCATTCGGTTCATGCCGGTGTTGATCTTCAAATGGATGGGCAGCTTGAGTTTGCTCAGCACTTCCAAACTGTGCAGATCGTGCGCGGTGAAATGAAAGGGAAGTCCTTTGTGTAGGTTTTCCTCGAAGTTGTAGCCCAGGATCAAAATGGGGGTTTTGATGCGCGCTTTTTGGAGTTCGTAAGCTTCGTAGAGCGAATCCACGCAGAAAAAATCGCAGCCTTCGCGGTCTAGAATTTTGGCGGTGAGTGTGAGCCCATGGCCGTAGGCGTTGGATTTGAGCACGGGGCACACAGCAGTGCCGGGCAGCAGCTTCCTATATAAAGAGAGGTTGTGCTTCAAAGCGGATTCATCGATGAGAATCCGATTGAGCGTGCGGTATTTTTGCCAGGGAAGGCGCATTGAGGAACCTGTGAAAAAGTACATTCAGCATGTCTCAAGGGATCTTTTTTCGCAAGTCGTCGTTAATTCTCCTCGACGTATCCATCTGATACGCCTTCGTCGTCTTGCCTAGACTTGCGAAAAAATCTCTACCTTTTTCCAAAGCAGAAGTACTTTTTCACAGGTTCCTTAGCGGCTGGTCACAATCGCGTCGATGAGGCCGTATTTCTTGGCTTCTTCGGCGGTCATGAAATTGTCGCGATCCGTATCCGCTTCCACTTTGGCGAGTTTTTGCCCCGTGTGTTTGACCAAAATGCCGTTCAAGAGGTTCTTGGTGCGGATGATGTGGTCGGCGTGAATGCGGATGTCTGTGGCTTGGCCTTCTGTTCCTCCCAAAGGTTGATGAATCATGATTTCAGCGTTGGGAAGGGAGAAGCGTTTGCCTTTTTGTCCTCCAGTGCAGATGATGGCGCCCATGGAAGCAGCCATTCCCATCACCACGGTGGAAACGTCGGGTTTCACGTATTGCATGGTGTCGTAAATGGCGAGACCCGCGGTCACGTGGCCCCCGGGGGAGTCGATGTACATGATGATGTCGCGTTTGGCATCCTCGTTTTCTAAGAAGAGCATTTGCGCGATCAAGAGCCCTGCCATATTGGATTCCACTTCGGTGAACATGAACATCACGCGATCCTTTAAGAGGCGAGAGTAAATGTCGTAGGCGCGTTCTCCTTCGTGCGATTTCTCAATCACGGTGGGAACGAGCATTCCGGTGATCTCTTTGGAGATGCCGGTGTTGTTGGATAAACCTTTAACCTGACTTTTAAGAAGACTCGAACGAGTAAAATGAAAGAAGTTGGACATAGGCGTGGTTAAGACTCAAAGATTTTAGCACCGATTGTTTTTGAAAGGCAGGCCGGACGGATTGACGCAATTTTTATTTATGTTTAGACTGGACGCTCTTTATTGTGTGTATGGTGGAAAGAACTGGTATTTGTTTCGGACTTCCAGAGAAAGAGACGGCTGATCTGCAGGCTTTTATAGAAAGAAGTGAACGCACGCTGCGTTTGGCCATTTGGCCCGATTTGCGTACTTTTAAGGCTTATGGGTTGAGCCGCTATATTGAACCCATAAGGGAAAAGGTGTCTTTGGTGGTTTTGCATAGAGATTTGGCGAGTGATCCTGTGGTGACGGGTGAATTGCCGCGTTTGTTAGAGGAGGTGGTGGCACTTTTCCCTGAAGCGCAGATCATTTTCGCGACCCATGTTCCTTTTCGGCTCGAAAGGGAGTTGGAGCGTGAGTTTCCTGAGGATCTTCCCCCTGAAGTCTTTGGTGTTTTAGCCTATGCTTCGGCTTATTCCCCAGAACATCTGCATTCCCTGGCCCTTACTTTTAAGATTGAAGACCCGGTTTAGACGCTTTCCCGGAAAATCCTCTTGACTCTAAGACTAGGAAGGCTAAAATCGTCTGGCACACTTCCCTGTAAAAAGGGTTCGAGTGCTTCAATTGACCTTTGACAGTTCAGATCTAATAGAGAGTTCCCAAATTTCAGGTTTTAATCTTCGGGCAGAAACTTGTTTCTGCAACGAATGAAATCAAAATTTTTGTAACTTTTTTATCTTTTTTTAAAAGATAAGAGAGCCATCAAATTCTACTTTTATGGAGAGTTTGATCCTGGCTCAGGGTGAATGTTGGCGGCGCGTCTAATACATGCAAGTCGAGTGGGTTTAGGCCCACGGCGGACGGCTGAGTAATGCGTTGGTAGTTGCCCCCCACTCAGGGATAACACTGAGAAATCAGTATTAATACCGGATGGTCCCGCAAGGGTAAAGCTTTTGCGGTGGGGGAGACACCTTCGTCCTATCAGTTAGTTGGTGAGGTAACGGCTCACCAAGACGATGACGGGTAGCTGGTCTGAGAGGATGGCCAGCCAGAGGGAAACTGAGACACGGTTCCCACTCCTACGGGAGGCAGCAGTAAAGAATCTTCCGCAATGGACGAAAGTCTGACGGAGCGACGCCGCGTGCAGGATGAAGGTCTTCGGATCGTAAACTGCTTTTTTGAGAGAATAATTCTGAATGTATCTCAAGAATAAGCACCGGCAAATCACGTGCCAGCAGCCGCGGTAATACGTGAGGTGCAAACATTACCCGGAATTATTGGGCGTAAAGCGTCCGCAGGTGGTTTGGCAAGTAGGGTATTAAATCTTGAGGCTCAACTTCAAGACTGTGCCCTAAACTGCCTCACTAGAGATTAGGAGAGGTGAGTGGAATTCTACATGTAGGGGTAAAATCCGTAGATATGTAGAGGAACACCAAAAGCGAAGGCAGCTCACTGGCCTATATCTGACACTCATGGACGAAAGCGTGGGTAGCGAACGGGATTAGATACCCCGGTAGTCCACGCCGTAAACGATGATCACTCGATGTCGGGAGTTCGACCCTCTCGGTGTCTAAGTTAACACGATAAGTGATCCGCCTGAGTAGTACGGCCGCAAGGTTAAAACTCAAAGGAATAGACGGGGACCCACACAAGCGGTGGAGCGTGTGGTTTAATTCGATAGTAAGCGAGGAACCTTACCAGGGTTTGACATCTCGGGAATTTCCTGGAAACAGGAAAGTGCCGCAAGGAGCCCGAAGACAGGTGCTGCATGGTTGTCGTCAGCTCGTGCCTTGAGGTGTTCGGTTAAGTCCGTAAACGAGCGCAACCCTCGTCCTGTGTTGTATTTTTCACAGGAGACTGCCTTGCATAACAAGGAGGAAGGTGGGGATGACGTCAAATCAGCATGGCCCTTATACCCTGGGCGACACACGCGCTACAATGGCCGGTACAACGGGCAGCCAAGGAGTAATCCGGAGCGAATCCCAAAAACCGGTCTAAGTTCGGATTGGGGGCTGCAACTCGCCCCCATGAAGCTGGAATCGCTAGTAAATGCTTATCAGCCACGGAGCATTGAATATGTTCCTGGGTCTTGTACTCACCGCCCGTCAAGTCATGGAAGGTAGGGGTGCCCAAAGGTCCTGCTCGGCAGGAACTAAGGCAAAACTACTGACTGGGACTAAGTCGTAACAAGGTATCCGTACGAGAACGTGCGGATGGACCATCTCCTTTTAAGGAGTTAACAGGGCTTCGAAAGAAGCTATGTAACCATTCCTAGGTCGTCTCTGTCTTCGGACAGAGCTGGTCTGCCGCGAGGCATGACCACCCTGGAGTTTGGTCTCTCTACTAGATCTGGATTGTCATGGTCAATCAAAGAAAGTCCTTTGGGGCTTTTTTTCGTTGTTTAAATTTACTATTTTGTATAGATTAACAATAATTTATCGCCTCTTCATGGACACGTTCAAGCAATGGCTTGCTCAAGTTGCCTCGAATCCTAATGAACTTTTGTTTGTTTTTTTAATTTTTCTTAGTATTTTTTGCTTTGTTTTGACTGGGTTGCTGATGGGCAATCCTAAACGCTTTGCCTCGTCTTTCTCTGGTGTGCCCCTTAGACATGCGATTTATAATGAGATCGCCAATATTAAAGTTAAACCGCCAAAGAACCCTGTTCCATTGATGGTTATAGTGAATGTTCTTTTTACTTTTGGTCTTGGGCTGGGGTGTCTTATTGGGGCTTTGATGATGAAAGGCGTTCTCATTGTTGTGTCTTTGCCACAAAATTAGCTATGTCACTCATTTTGTGTAACTTTTTTTTGCGAGCCTTGTTTAAGGGAATGACATGCACGTCTTTCTACTAGTTTTTTAACCCCCAAAACTATGTTGCTCAAACGTTTTATTACTATAGCGCTTTTACTTGCGCTTTCCAGCAGTGCAGTGATGCCGCTGGCTGCTTTTGCAGAAGATGGTGAAGATACTGCTGCCCAGGCACAAGCCGATGCTGATGCCGCCGCTGCTGCCCAGGCACAAGCCGATGCTGATGCTGCCGCTGATGCTGCCGCTGCCGCTGCTGCTGAATCTGATGTAGTAGTGGAAGTTGTTTCTGATGAGGCTCAAGACGCTGTAGATGCAGTGGCCGACTATGCTGGAGAAAGTGAAGGTGAAGTTCAGGTGACGGAGGAAGGCACTACGGTGACTTCTGAAGAAGTGGATGAAGAGGCCTTTACTACGGAGATGCAAGAAGATTTGGTGGCTTCAACTGAAGCTCCAGACCAATTTTTTGTGGCAGTGATGTGGGGTGCCTTTAGCGACGGTGACACCGACCTGCAAAGATCAAGTGAAGACACATCGACCATCGCTTCCACTACTTGGGACGGAATGATCACTATAGATAATGATGCTGGTGAAGGAGTTTTCTCTCGTCCAGTGAAGACCCTTTTGTTTGAACGTGATCAGGATTCTCTGGATTTCGAAAACATGACTATCAACGAATTACCTTTTGTTTCCACCATCTACAATCATCACGATGGGGTTCTCATTAAGGTTCGAACGGATCTCGACAGTTCTGACTCAGGAAAAATCTCCTTTGAGACCGCTTTCAGCACTGATGTGACCGCTGTTTATTTGGCTGATCTTGTGGGTGCCGGCAGTGCCGAATTCACTTATGGTGACTATAAGGTGGTCATGACAGTGCTTTCCAGAGAAGACTGGATCAATGCGCAGGGCTCCGGCTCCAGCTCAACAGGTACTCGACCCACGGATGCTGAACCAGGTGCTTGGTATGAAGGGTTCATGAATTATAACTTGGCTCACAACATCATCAGTGGTTATGCGGATGCCAATGGAAGGTTCAATGGAAAAGTAGGTCCTGGGGACACTTTGACTCGTCTTCAACTCCTCAAGATTGTTTACGAAATTTCTGATAACACCTGTGACCCTAAAACAGTAGCGCAGGATTCTTCTACGGACTGGATGGGGGACAATTGGGCACGTGGCTATGTGGAGTGTACAGAGGGGCTTGGCCTCACTTTACTGGATGATGTGATTCAGAGTGATTTGAGCAAAGCACAGGCGCCAGCCTTTCGTTGGGAAGTAGTGGTGCTTGCTTGTGAACTGCTTGGTCTGGAATCTGCAGGAGCACCTGACACTACTCTTTCGGATGTTGCCAACAGTGGGTTGGATCCTGTCTTCATCGACATGATCGATGAACTGGTTGACCTGGGAGTCATCTCTGGAAATCCAGATGGCACTTTTAGACCTTACAACACTGTCAATCGAGCCGAAGCCTTTAAGATTTTGGCCCTCCTTGACGTCCTCTAATTTACTTAAGGTTGTATACGTCGGGGCTGCTCCGGGGAGGGAGTGGCCCCGATTTTTTGTTAGGAGCTATCTCCACAAAATTGCTCTAGATGGAAGCACTCCATTTCTTTCAGGCTAAGGAATGACAACGAAGGTGTGCCAGAGGCACATCAAGGAGGAATGACGCAAGAATGAATGAAATGGGAAGCTTCCCTTCGGGTTGATAAGTAAGTAGCTCATCTGCTTTGTCATTTGTCGCTCACGCACCACAGGGTGCGTCACGCTCCTCTTTCCGTGCATCTAAACTACTTACTTATCAACCATCAGAGCAATTTTGTGGAGATAGCTCCTATATGCAAAGTTGGTAGCCCAGGCAAGGAATGGTTCGGATCAAGGGGTCGGTGCGTTTCACGTAGAGTTTTTTTCTGAGTCGACTCACGGTTACGTCCACGGTGTTGGACTCCACATAAGTGTTTTGATCCCACAAGTGATCGATGATCATGTCGCGACTGATGATTTGCCCCGGATGTTTGAGCAGTAGCTCCAGGAGAAAATATTCCTTTTTAGTGAGGACACTGGCTTGTTTCCCCACGCGCACCAGGCGCTGGCTGCGATCGAGCGTGAAGGCTCCCAGGTTGATTTGTTTGATGTTGTCCCCTGGCGGTGCTTTTTGAATCACGTCTTTCACCAACAAGGGAATTTCGTCGATGCTCAAGGTTTGATCCACTAGAATGCTTTGTCGTGCCAGGGAATGAAATTGGCGCTCTTTGAAGAGGAAAGGATCCACTTTGGTGAGAAAAATGAGAGGCAATTTGGGGCTGACATTCAACAGAAATGGCAGGAGGGCTTTCCAATCCTTTGCTTCTAAAATGTGGGGGAAGACGATGGCGTCCGTGGAAGGGCACCAGTCTTGCACGAGACTGCCTGGGGTGCAGACCAAACTTTTGATGTTTTGCCGCTGGAGGGCGCCGCGCAGTAAAGTGCTGTGGAGCAGGCGAGGGGTGATGATGAGCGTGTGCATGTGGGAGGGGTGTCAGTGGATTCTAGCTTAAGATGGCAGTGGAGTTTTGCCTAGCGCGGCCGACTTTTTCCAGATCAAAATCGCGCTGTCGGAGTTCCGACGACACCCTTTTTGCTGGCAGCTGTCATCAGCTCCTGACAACAGCTGTTGCTTTACAATTTAGTCTTTTCCCCACACACTGGGCTCGATAACACTACTGCCATGTGTATCGATAAGCTCTCCAAACTCGGATTTTCCGAGAAAGAAGCTCAGGTCTATTTGATGTTGTTTAGACTGGGCCCTTCTCATGTTAGTGCACTGGCTCAGCGTTTGAATATGAAACGCGTGACTGTCTACGGCATTTTGGATATTTTGGCCGGGCGAGGGCTTGTGAATGTGGTGGATACGAATATCGGACGGCGCTATGTGCCCCAAGATCCTTCGTGTCTTTTGGAACATCTGGAAGAAGAAAGGATCATTTTGCAGCGCAAGGTGGAGATGGCGGAAGAATGTGTGCGTGAATTGGAAAATCCTTTTTTTGCCACTATCTCTGAACTCAAACGGGTGCGTTTTCACGAAGGGTTTCAGGCTGTGAAAAAGGCTTTACTGGAGTGTTTTTTGGAATCGACTCCTTTGAACGCCTTGATTTCTGTGGACGATTCGAGCTCTGCAGGGAGGTGTCTTGCGGAGCTTCTCTTGGAGCGCGGTAAACAAGCCCTTTCTACAATTTACCGCTCTGCGGAAGCTCAGCTTTTTTCGGAGGGATCGCTCTTGGTTCAAGAAGACACCGTGGGCTTTTTGGCTCAACGCGGTGAGTTGGAACTCATGGTGATTCGAGATCCTTTTTATGCTCAGTATGTGAAGCAGGTTTTGTTTTCGCCTTATTTCTCAAAAAAATCTGTGGGCGCCACAATTTCCAGAGCTACTCCGGTGAAAGGGTGAATGGCGTTCCACTTCCAAGCGTGCAAAAAGAATTCACCGTGGCCTTTGTGTTTGCGCTGATACTCGTTGTCAAAATGGCGATCGCCGTAATCTTTGTCCAGAAGTAGCGGATTGCCGATCATGGCAAGGTGCTGGCGAATTTGGTGTTTGCGGCCGGTTTCAATCTGAACTTCGAGCAGGGAGACGTTGTCCATCAATTTGATGGTTTTGTAGTGCGTGATGGCGGGTACTTTTTTGTCCGTGGTGCGGGCTACCAGGGGAAAATCGATGGTGCCTTCGCGTTCCTTTGGAACCCATTTGACCAAGGCCAAGTAGGTTTTTTTGGTAGTGGGCTCTTTGAACATGTCCACCAGTTTTTGCCGGTCACGCGGAAACTTGCCGAAAAGAATGACTCCGGAGCTTGGACGGTCCAGACGGTGAAGGGGGTAAGGCTTGTAGCCTTTTTCTTCCCGCAGCGCCCAGTTGCGGAGCTTACCCTGTAAAGTGCGGTGTTCGGGAATGCGCGGGGCGGGCACGGTGGCGAGGCCACTAGGTTTGTTTACGGCCAAAAAATACTCGTCTTCGTAGAGGATTTCTGGATCTGCGTTTTTATTGACCGCTGAGGTCTTGGAGTTTTTCAAGGGGTTTGCCGTTCAGGTTTATGATGACAGTCATTTTTCGGTCGCTGTCGATGTTGTTTTCCACGGTTCCACGAATTTGTTCCACCATACGAGGATCGTCACATTCACCGCCGGACATCGTTTCGCCGCTGATTTCCACCTCTACAGTGCCGTCTTCAATGGTGACGCTATCCACGGTGAGGGTCGATTGGTAGAGGGCATTGTAGAGGCCGGATTCGCCTAAGAATTGGTCTTTGTTCGAGAATAGGTTCTCCAGAGCCATCTTTATGCGCTCTTTTACGCTCACGTTGCCCGTGACAGTGACCGTGGTGAGAATTTCTGAATCGCCGCAGCCCACTAGGGGACCGCTGGCTCCGTTGTCCCCCATGGCAATGTAGGCAATTTCCATACTGCTCTCTAAAGTCGGATTGGTATCCGTATCCTCTTCAGAAGCCTCGGTAGGAGTTTCGATGGGTTCTGGTATGGGCACGCCACTACAAGCGGTCAAAAGGAGACCGCTGAGTAGTAGGATGGAAAGTCGAGGATGCATTATTTACGTTTAGCCTTTTTGCCGGCTGGCTTCTTGGCTACGGGCATCATATCACAAGAACAGGGGTTGCTGCTACAGTCTTTGCAAGCACTGTCCATGGTGCTGCAGCTGTCGCCGCTGCCGCAGGAATTGCCGGAGAGCATCCATTTGAGACCGCTCACTACGAGAATGCTGGGCCAGAGGTAATTCCAGGTTTCATCAGGAACAACATCGAAACGTTGTAGGAGCACAACGGCACCAACAACAAAGGCAACGAGACCCCACCAAAGGCGATCATCTTTTGAGCAACAGGACATCATAGAGGGCGTGGTTAATGTGCATCCATTATCGTCTAAAAAAAAGTTTTTGCAAGGGCGTGGTTCCTAAGAGAGGGTGTTCACCCGGGAGCGGGAAAGGACGGATCATGATTCGTCCTTTCCCTTCCTAGTTTATGGGTTCCACCCTCTCTTAGGAACCACCGAAACTTTAGGCCAATGGACTTCTGTTCCAAAGGGCGTGACCGTGGGTAAATTTTATGCTATACTTTAGTGAACAATAAAAATTAACCCCGTAATGCTATGGCAGATGCCAACCCCAATCCGGCCGGTCAAGGCCAGAACCAACAACTTCAAGTGAAGGTTCCTGACGATGTACAAAAGGGCGTTTATTCCAACGCTGTTTCTGTGAACGTGAATACCAATGAAGTGGTGCTCGATTTTGGCTATCTCTTGCCAAACACCGCTGCTCCGATCATCGAAGTGGTGAGCCGCGTAAACATGAATCAACGCACCGCGGAATCTTTCCTCGGAGTGCTTTCCGGCGCTATGGACGACTTCAAAAAGAAACAAGCCGCTCAAGCCCAAGCTCCTCAGGCTCCGATGGGTCCGGCTCCAATGGGTCCTCAGCCTATGGGACCCGCTCCAATGGGACCTCAAGCGATGGGTCCGGCTCCGATGGGTCCTCAGCCTATGGGACCCGCTCCAATGGGACCTCAACCGATGGGTCCGGCGCCTATGGCACCTTACCCGACCAACGCCTAAGCGGCGCTCTCCTTTGACTCTCAGGGTTAAGTCTCCTAAAATAGCGGGGCTTAACCCTTTTTTAAATGTCCGCCAAGCTGATGGAAGATGTGATGTCCCTCTGTAAACGTCGCGCTTTTGTGTATCCGGGCAGCGAAATCTACGGCGGATTGGCGAATACTTGGGATTACGGACCTTACGGTGTGCTCCTCAAAAAAAACATTCTGGATTTCTGGTGGAAGACCTTTGTGCAGGATCGCGACGACATGGTGGGTATCGACAGCGCCATTTTGATGAATCCTCGCGTGTGGGAGGCCAGCGGCCATGTGGCGAACTTTGCGGATCCTTTGATGGACTGCAAGAGCTGCCAAGAACGCGTGCGTGGAGATAAGATTTTGGAAGAACACCTCAAAACTACGATCGCCGGCCTTTCGAATGCGGAAATCTTTGCAAAAGTGATGGATGAAAAAATTCCGTGCCCCAAATGTGGCAAAGTGAACTGGACAGAGCCTCGTGCTTTCAACCTCATGTTCAAGACTTATCAGGGAGTGGTGGAGGACACGGCAGAACAGATCTACCTGCGTCCGGAAACGGCCCAGGGGATCTTTGTGAACTTCAAGAATATTTTGGATTCCACTCGCATGCGTTTGCCGTTTGGAGTGGGTCAGTACGGGAAATCTTTTCGCAATGAAATCACTCCGGGAAACTTCATTTTCCGCACTCGTGAATTTGAACAGATGGAAATTGAGTATTTTGTGCGACCGGAAGAAAAAGAAGCCCTTTTTGACCAATGGGTGGCGGATTATAAGACTTTCTTTGAAAAATTGGGTATTCCGAATGATAAATTGCGACTTCGTTTCCATGAAAAGGACGAATTGTCTCATTATTCCAGCAAAACCGTGGATTTTGAGTACGAATTTCCGTTTGGATGGGGAGAATTGATGGGAATTGCAGACCGTGGGACTTTTGATCTCGATCAACACACCAAGTTTTCAGGTGAAAAACTCCAATATCGCGACCCTGTGACGAATGAACTTTTTGTTCCTCATGTGGTGGAACCGGCGCTCGGGCTCACTCGTACCTTCTTGATCACGCTGCTCAGCGCCTATGAAGAACAGAAGTTGGAAGGCGACGAAATGCGCACGGTGCTGCACTTCGCTCCTCAAATCGCTCCTGTGCAGGTGGCTGTGTTCCCGCTGCAAAAACAGCAAAGTGAAGAGGCTACGAAGCTTTACAAAGAACTGAAGCCTCTGTTCCGCGCTGAGTACGACGAAAGCGGGGCCATTGGGAAGCGTTATCGCCGCCAGGATGAGATTGGAACGCCCCTTTGCGTGACCATGGACTTCCAAACGGTTGAAGATGGCTGCGTGACGGTGCGTGAACGCGACAGCATGAAACAGGAACGGGTGAAGGTGGAGGAGCTCAAAACTTATCTGTTTTCAAAACTGATGTGAAGAATCATTTAGAACAAGCTGTGGATGAGCTTTTGGTGAATGGTATGGCTCCTGACGAGGTGGAAGCTCTATTCAGAACGATGAGAAATGGAGTTTTAATGGATCCAGGAGTCGGTAAAAGTGTTCGTCGTCAGACTATTCCCGACGGAGACCTGCGGTTTAGATTTATTGAACAGGCGGAAGGATGGCTAGAAACTTGGGAGCATCCAGAAGCATTGATTCCCCATGTACGCCATTTCGCCGTGCAGGTGGCCAATCTTTATCTGGCTTAGTGGGATTGGCCTATACAAAGCGTTGCCAGTGTAGCGTTTATATGCTATAATGATTTGATTTTAAAACAAAAAAATATGTCTCGTCTCAAAACCCTCGTCAACGGGAAGGCCGCTTCTGCACAGCAAAAGTACCATGTGCTTTTAGCACTTTTTGCCGCTACACTCTTTTCTCTGTTTTTGGTTGTGGTTGGTACCGACTACACGATTACGTTCTAAGCTTAGTCATTTTATGGGAAGCCCTTCCAAAAGAGGGGCTTTTCTGTTATAATTATAAGATTAAAACGCAAATAAAAACGTATGGCTACGCTTATTGCATGGTGGGAAGCGCTTAAACTAAAGCTTGAGGTGGGCTGGGCTTGGTTTGAATTGCAGCTGCCTTTTATCCAAACCCATTGGAAAGAGGGGATTGCCGTGTTTATAGGATTTGTTCTTTTTGTACGCATTTTCCCTTGGTTCATGTGCCAAGTTTACGATTACATCGTTTCTTTCCGCCGTGTTTACATTCGAATCATTTTGCCTCGTGAAGAATCTCAGAAGGATAAAGAAAATGCCACGGAGAAAGATTTTAAAGAGAAAATTGGAATTATGGATCAGTTTTACCGTGGGGTGAATGAAATCCACGAGCTGGATTGGGTGAATCACTTGATGGTGAAAATCTTCAAGCGCGACACCGTTTCTTTTGAGGTCCATGCCGAAAAAAAAGAAATCACGTTCTATTGTTCTGTGCACCCTTTCTATCGCGATATTTTGGAGAAGCAGATCACGTCTTTTTATCCCAATGCCTCCATCGAATACACCCAAGCACCTTCGCTCACGCTCAAAGATGCGAAGGGCTGGATTTCTAAAAAGGGCTACTACTTATTCTTGAAGAACTTGAATTGGTATCCGATCAAGACTTACAAAAATATTGAAAATGACCCGATCAACGATTTGACCAATGTCTTGTCTCAACTTCAAGAAAATGAGAAAGCGGTGATTCAATTGATGATTCGTCCTCGCAGTGCCAACTGGCAAAAAATGGCTAACAAATTTGCCACGGACAAGTTTAAGAATGTGGCACCGACTTCTACGAACCCTATCATTCGATTTTTTGGAATGTTTGGATGGTTGTTTACGGCCATGTTTTTTGGTTACGAATCTGCTGAGAAGAATAGTCCTCCGCCTGGAGCTTCTAAGGGAGATTCCTATGTGCGTATGCTTCAGACCGATGAAGAGGTGATGAAGCACGTGGGTGAAAAATCCAATCAAGTGGGATTTGATGTGGTCATTCGTTTGATGACCGCTTCTAAGGGCGGTGAAGCTCGTTGCGACAGTGTTTTGAATGGACTGATGGTGGCCTTCAACACGACCAAAGATGCAGCTTCCAACTGGTTCCAGGCGCGCCGTATCATCCCCATTGATTTCATCAACAACTGGTTGATGGTGGCTAACTTCGATCAGCGCAACTTCCAGTTTGGAGAAAAGAGTTCGATCATGGTGCCGGAAGAATTGGCCTCGATTTTCCACTTCCCGAACAGCCGTTACAACTACACTCCAATGATCAAGTGGTTGTCTTACAAGGTGCTTCCTCCTCCCGTGGAAATGGGTACCGAAGGAATTTTGCTTGGAAACAACGTTTATCGTGGGCAGGTCAAACCCATTCACTTTGCCAGGAAGGATCGTTACCGCCACCACTACATCATTGGACAAACCGGTACTGGTAAATCTTCCTATATCAGCCAGATGGCGCGCCAGGACATCATCAATGGCGACGGGGTCTGTGTGATCGACCCGCACGGCGATTTGATTGAAGACATTCTGCAATACATTCCCAAAGAACGTGCCAAGGACGTGATCATCTTTGATCCTTCTGATGTGGAGCGCCCGATGGGACTCAATATGCTTGAGGCTAGAACGCCGGAACAACAGGATATGGCGTCCAGCCAAGCGACTGAAATTTTTATTAAGATTTTCGGAGACGAAATCTTTGGACCGCGTATTCAGCATTATTTCCGTAATGCGTGTTTGACTCTCATGGAAGATCAGGATGAAGGCGCCACGCTCATCGATGTGCCGCGTATTTTCGTGGACGAAGAGTTCATGCACTACAAGGTTTCTAAAGTGAAGAATCCGGTGGTGAAATCGTTCTGGGAACACGAATACGCCAACACGGGAGACCGTGAACGCCAAGAAATGATCCCTTACTTCTCCGCGAAGTTTGGTCCGTTCATTACGAACTCCATCATGCGCAATACGATTGGTCAGGCCAAGTCCGCCTTCAACATTCGTGAAGTGATGGATGGCAAAAAAATCCTCTTGGTGAACCTCTCTAAAGGTAAACTCGGAGGACTCAACACACAGCTGCTGGGGCTGGTGTTGGTGGCGCAGATTCAAATGGCGGCCATGAGCCGTGTGGATACGCCGGAAGACGATCGTAAAGATTTCTTCCTCTACGTGGATGAGTTCCAAAACTTTGCTACGGACACGTTCTGTTCCATTTTGTCTGAAGCTCGTAAGTACCATTTGATTTTGATCATGGCGCATCAATACATTGGGCAGCTCACAGTCACGAAGGGAGGAAGCACGAGTACTGCCATTCGCGACGCCGTATTCGGTAACGTGGGGACGCTACAGTCCTTTAAGATTGGTGCGGAAGATGCCGAGTACATTGCGAAGGAATATGCACCGGTGCTCACGGAACAAGATGTGATTGGAATTGCGAACTATAAGGCCTACCTCAAACTCAATGTGGGGAATGCCACGTCTAGGCCGTTCTCTCTGGAAACCATTTGGGATGAAACGGGCAAGAGCGACAAGATTCGCCAGATTGTGAAGGAATACTCTCGCATGAAGTTTGGACGCAAGCGCAGCTTCGTGGAACAGGAGATTGCGGCGCGCATTGGGATTGGTGTAGAAGACCTTGGAAAGGATGTGAAACCCGACTACACTGCGGATGTGCCGAAACCGGCCGAGGAAGCCCCTCATCAACCCTTAACGCCGCCCAGTCCGAATGCCGGAACCTGAACTTTATAACGTCCTCCATATTGGGCCTGAACACAGTAGCCCCATGGACCGTCAACTTGTTCGAGAAGCCAAGAAAGCTCGCATCTCCAAAGTGATACTGGGGCTCGGAGGTGGACTCATGTTGTTCGCGTTTTTTTTCATGAGCCAATCGGTACGTGGAGACATCGATACCAATGAGCAACAGATTGAATCCTTGATTGACGAAGTGGGCTCGCTGAGCCAATCCAATTTTAATTTGCAACAGCAGGTGACTACTCAAGACGCGGTGCTCAAAAGCATCGCTGACGATTTTACAGGACTCGGCTCTGCCATTGAAGGCGGGGACAATGCTGAAATCGCCACTTTGTTCACGAACATTTTGCAAAAGTTTTCAGAAAGCCATGATACGAGTGTGCTTTCTACCGACGTTTCTTTGTCGGAATCGAGTGACAGCACTTACGACGTACTGATTTTGGGTACGAATGGATCCCTCACGGACACCATCATGGTGGCCAGCATCAATGACGCCAAGCAGAAGATCAGCTTGTTTTCGGTGCCGCGCGACCTTTACATCAATGGGCGCAAGATCAATGGCTATTACAACGCTTACGGCGTAGATACTTTGGAGCGCATGGTGGAATCGGTGACGGGCCTCACCATCGATAACTATGTTCAAGTGGATTTGGCGGGTTTCGTGGAAGTGGTGGATTTGCTGGGTGGGCTGGATATTTACGTGGATAAAGCCATTTATGACGGGCTCTACCCTAACAATAAAGGAGGCTACGATCCTTTTTCTATTGAAGTGGGGCAGTACCACATGAGTGGAACCGAAGCGCTCAAGTACGCGCGCAGCCGCGAATCGACCAGTGATTTTGACCGTGCCGCGCGTCAGCAGAAAATTTTGGCAGCGCTGCGCACCAAGCTCATGCAGCTGGATACTGTGATGGAGATGAAAGAACTCACGGTCCTTTTTCAAACGGGAATGAGCCGCACCACGACGGATCTCACCATTTTGGATATCGTTTCCTATTATTACGACTATCAAGATTACGATTTGAGCACCGGCTTTGTGCTCACCTCCAGCAACTATTTGTACTCCATGATCAACGAGAGTGGCGCCTACATTTTGCTGCCCAAAACAGGCAACTACGACGAAATCCATCAGGTTATTTCCGACCTTGTTAATTGAGGTTTGCCAGCGTAAAGTGCTCCCATGATTTCTCAAACGCCTTTTATTATTGTCGACCTGGAAACCACGGGGCTTGAGCCCAACTTGGATTCCATTGTGGAGATTGGCGCAGTGAAAGTGGTGAACGGCGAAATTGTGGAGGAGATGAGCACCTTGGTGCATCCCGGAATTTTTGTTCCTCAGGAAACCACGGACATCACGGGGATCACGACGGAAATGCTGATCGGCCAGCCTAAATTTGAAGAGGTGATCCAAGGCTATTTGGACTTCCTTGGTTCGGATGGAGTTTTTGTGGCTCACAACGCTGAATTCGACTTTGGATTTTTCAACAGCCATTTGCGTCGTATGAATAAGCCCGAGCTGCAAAATCCTTATGTCTGCACGTTTAAATTGGCAAAGGCCGTTCACCCCAATTTGGCTCGTTATGGGCTAGGGGCTTTGGTAGAGGTCTTTGGCATTGAACTGCCTCAGGCTCACCGTGCCATTCACGACGCTCGTGCCACAGCCCACTTATTTACGAAATTCTTGAAGGTCCTTCAAGATGGTGGACTCAAGCATTACAAAGACATTCCAGGCGCCATGAACATCCCCAAGTTCTCCGCTTCAGTGGAAGGGCAGGGGAGTTTGTTTTAAGCATTTCATTCTTTGTGCACTCACTTTTTCAAACATGAAAAATGTACAATTTTGTCCGTTAGTTGTGTTTGAGGATCACATTGTTTGTCTGAGGGCCTCGAAACCGCCCTCGATATGGTAGACCTTTGGGTAGTTCCGTGCACTCAGAAAGTTGGCCGCCAGTTTGCTGCGGCTGCCGTGCAAACAGTAAATCACCAGAGTTTTGTCGGTGGGAATTTTATCGAGGTTCTGTGGGATGGAATCTACCGGAATGTTCGAGGCCCCAGGCAAATGTCTTTCCGCAAATTCAGCTGGAGTGCGCACGTCTAGGACGAAGGGTCGTTCATTCTCAATGAAGGAGAGAGCGTCGACGGCTTGGAGGGTTTGGAAAGGCATGGGATATGCAAAAATTGGTTGCGGGGGTTGGATTCGAACCAACGACCTCAAGGTTATGAGCCTTGCGAGCTGCCACTGCTCTACCCCGCAGAGGGACTATACGTAAATTGACGGGTTACGGCAAGGGGTTTAATCTGTGGATACATCTAACCCCTACGCCATGATGTACGGTTATAGCTCTGGTACTGGTCTTGCTGCTGTGGGAATGCATTTTCATATGCTTTTTGTTTTGCTCCTCTTATTCGGTTTTGTGGCCGGTTGGGTGTGGATGATGCGTTTTGCGAACAAAGAACAGGTCAAACAGTGGTTTTGGATGGCGGTGATTGCTGGAGCGCTCGGCATGATTTTTACGGCTCCAATGGCTTTTGCAGGCATGCAAAGCATGATGCAGGGTTGGGATGATTCTTCTGTCACCACTGACAATGAAGATCAGTTCCGTGGCATGATGGAGTGGTATTACGAAGATCAGGAAAACAGCGCGGATTCTAGTTCCACGACTATTCAGTAAAAGGAGAGTGGTAGCTGGGGGCGGACTTGAACCGCCGACCCCGGACTTATGAAGCCCGTGCTCTAACCAACTGAGCTACCCAGCCACGCCGAGCAGTCTAAAGAAAGGCTCTCGGTTTGGCAAGTCCCAGATCAACTCTTAAACGGATTACTGGAAAAGAAGAATTTCCACCATTTTTTGGGATTGGGCCAGGAGGCACGGATCTGTTCGGACAGGGCCGCGGTGTCTTCGTCTTGGGAAAGTACGATCAAGTCTTCATCGGGGATGACGATTACTTTTTCACCGGGATTGACCAGGTTCAGGTTCTGTTTGGCGATTTTGTCGATGTATTCCTCGGAAATGTAATAGGCCAGGTCGTCCTGCTTTTGCTTATTTTCGCTTTGGAGTTCCTCGTTGCGGGCCTCAAATTCGGCGATGTGCTTTTCGATTTGATAGTTTTCGTAAATGGAAACGGCCAGGTTGTAAAGCATGTAGGCGACGATGAAAAAGCCCACGATGAGTACGAGGCGCATCATTCCAAATTGGCTGTCGTAGCTTTCGTTCATTGTTTTTGCTAAACTGGGTGGCACTACTATATAGGACACATGCAATTTTTTGAAGACACTTCTAAGGTTTATTTCATCGGAATCGGTGGGATTGGAATGAGCGGTTTGGCGCGCCTGTTTTTGGCTCAAGGAAAAGAGGTTTTGGGCAGTGATGCCCAGGATTCTTCCACTGTAGAGGAGCTGCGAGCGGAAGGCATTTCCGTGGCGCTCGGGCACGATCCCGATCAGGTGCCGGATGATGCCGAATTGGTGGTTTATAGCGAAGCGATTCCCGAAGACAACGAAGAATTGGTGGCGGCCCGCGACTTGGACATTCCCACCATGACCTATTTCCAGGCACTAGGCCGATTTACGGATGCTTACCATTTGGTGGCGGTGGCGGGTACTCATGGAAAAACTACGACTACCGCGATGCTCGCCCTGATTTTGGATCGGGCTGGACTCGACCCCACGGTGGTGGTGGGCAGTAAGCTCAAGGAATTTGGAAACCGTAATGTGCGGGTGGGCGCCAGCGACATTTTTGTGGTGGAGGCGTGTGAATACCGACGTAATTTTTTGAGTTTGAATCCGCAGCTTTTGGGGATCACGAATATTGAACTCGACCATGTGGATTATTTTAAATCTCAGGAAGATTATGAACTCGCTTTCCGTGAACTTTCTGACCAGAGCGACGAAGTGTTGTGGCCGGACGATGTGAGTGAATACGAGGGAGAAGTGGGCGTGCCCGGTGCGCACAATTTGATGAATGCGGGCATGGCGGCGGCCCTCGCGAGGCGACTGGGAGTTTCTGAAGGGATGATCGCGGACAGCCTGAAGGAATACGAGGGCGCATGGCGACGTTTTGAATACCGTGGCACGGCCTGCGGGGCTTTGATTTACGACGATTATGCGCATCATCCTAGCGAGATCATGGCGACCCTGGAGGGTGCCCGTGAGAAGCATCCAGATGCGCGGATTGTGGCGGTGTTTCAGCCACATCAGTACAGTCGCACGGCGGCCTTGCTGGATGCCTTTGCCGAAAGTTTTGAGTATGCCGATGAAGTGATTGTTCCCAACATTTATGAAGCCCGCGACACGGATGCGGACAAACACGCCGTTTCTCCGGAAGATTTGGTGGAAGCCATTACGACTTATCACGATGACGTGCGTTTTGGCGACGGATTGGAAAATACCGCGGAATATTTGCTCGAAACCATTCAAGATGGCGACTTGGTGCTCTTCATGGGTGCAGGGGATGTGAATTCCATCATTCCCAGGATTCTCGATGAGGGGAAGTGGCGCTAAATCCTCGGTTTAGTGAGAGTGCCGCTGGCGGAGTCCATCACTTCAATGCCGTCGGCTTCGAGGGCTTTTCGGAGTTCATCTGCTTTGGCCCAGTCTTTGGTTTGGCGAGCTTGGTCGCGGTCTGCCACGAGCTGTTCTTGGGTGGGCGTGAGGGCGAAGTCTGTGGGAAGAATTTGGAGGATTTCATTCACTTTTTCGAGTGTGGCCTGAATGTTTTCGGGTTCGTTTTTCATCCATTCAAAGAGCACGGCGAGGCCGCCGGCGATGTCGATGTCGTTGGCGAGTTTTTCGCCGAAGAGCTTGAGGACGTCCGGGTCGGCTTCGGTGCTGCCGTCTTTGTGAGTGAGGTAGAATTCGTCGAGATTTTTGAGAGTGTTGCGGGCTTGTTCCAGCAGTTCCATGGAATATTCAATCGGCGAGCGGTAGTGGCTGCCGAGGAGAAAGAACCGGATGATGCGGGGGTCGTACTTTTCAAAAATATCTTTGAGAGTGAAGAAGTTGCCTAGGGATTTGCTCATTTTTTCTTGGTCCACGGTGATGTAGCCGTTGTGCATCCAAATACGGGAGACGGGTTTTTCGGTCGCCGCTTCTGTTTGGGCAATTTCACATTCGTGGTGGGGGAATTTGAGGTCGAGTCCTCCACCATGAATATCGAAGTTGGGGCCGAGCAAGGTGCCGGCCATGGCGCTGCATTCGATGTGCCAACCCGGGCGACCTTCTCCCCACGGGCTCGCCCAAAAGGGCTCGCCCTCTTTCTTCAGTTTCCACAGCACAAAATCTTGATGGTTGCGTTTGTCGGTGCGTTCTTCCACACGAGCGCCGGCTTCGAGCTCGTCCATTTTTTGGTGGGAGAGCTTGCCGTAGTCGCCAAAGCTGCTCACGTCAAAATACACGCCGTCTTCCAGAGTGTAGGCGTGGCCTTTTTCTTCGAGCGTTTTGATGAGAGCGATCATTTCGTCCACGTATTCGGTGGCACGGGGACGGAAGCTAGGCTCCTTCACATTGAGGGCGCCGTAATCGCGTTCGTATTCTGGGATCACACGGTCGGCGAGCTCGGGTACGGTGATGCCATCGCGGTCGGCGCGGGCGATCATTTTATCTTCGATGTCGGTGATGTTGCTCACAAAAGTCACGTCGTAACTGGACCATTCCAGAAAGCGGCGAATCACGTCGAAGGCTACGGCGCTGCGGCCATGCCCCAAGTGAGCGCTGTCGTAAACGGTGGGGCCACAGACGTACATTTTTATATTTTCACCGGGTTCTTTGCCGAGCGGAACTTTTCCTCCGCGGAGACTGTCATAAAGTTGAATCATAGAAAGGCTTGATTGATGATTTGGCGGAGGATGCTCAATATAAAATAGGCGGCGATGGGCGAAAAATCCATCCCTCCCATGATGGGCAGCAGCCGACGTACAGGAGCTAAAATGGGTTCGGTGCAGCGCACAATGAACTCGGTCAGAGCGTTTTTGTCACGCACGAGCCAAGACAGCACCACTCGGATAAAAATCAGAGTGGTGAGGAGATCCACCAAAATGTTAAAGGTTTGTAAAAGAAAGGGCATAGTCTGCATAGTGTGCCCGGATCTTAGCAGAAGATTTAGGCGCGTGCACGCTTTCTTAACAGCACGTAAGTAAGGGCAGCGGCAACGCTGATTGCTATGAGAATATTTTCTGCCGGACCGGATTCTGGAGTTTCGGTGATGGCTGTTTCGTAAGTGGTGATGATGGGGGTTGTTTCTACAGGGGTGCTGATGTTTACGAGAGCCAGGCTGGGGATGCCCACAGTAACTTCGCTTTGTTCTCCTTCGGTGCCTTCCACGTTTACGGCAGCGACCGTAAAGTAATATTGCTGATTGGCGGTGAGATCGGGAATGGTCCAGTGGGTGGAAGAGTCGTAGGTTTCAGAAACGGCGTAAAGAGATTCTGCGGAAGGGCCGTAGTAGATTCGGTAGTAAGCAATGGTGCTGGAGCTTTCTGGTGTTTCCCAAGAAAGAGCGACTTTTTCTTCGCCACCGGTGGCGGTCACGCTGACGATTTGGCCTACTTCAGGTGCAGCGGAAGTGACGACTTCTACAGGCGTGGTACTTTCGCTTTCTCCACCCACAGTGAGGGTGAGTTGATCGCGGTATTGGGCTTCGTTTCCTACAGAATCGGAAAGGTTTACGTCCATTCCGTAGTCGCCTGCGGTGCTGGGCATTAGAAGAGTCACTTGGTATTTTCCGGCTGTGGCGGTTTCGGCCATGGTGTTCACTTGGTCTTGGAAAAGAATCGCTGCCGATTCCAGTTTGCTTTCAGAAAGCACGGTTATGGTTACTGTGCTTCCGGCTTCGATACCGGTGGCTGGATCTGAACTGATGGCGTTGAGCGTGGGGGGCGTGGTGTCGATGAGCACTTTCTCGGCGGTGGAGCTTTCGAGTACCGTGTCGGTGGCATCCACGATCTTTACATAGACTCCATAAGTGCCGTCGTCCATGTCTTGGAGGGTGTAGTCGAAACTGTTGTCGAAGGCGATGTCGGTGCGGCCGGCTTCTTCTTCGTTCACGATGATCACGGCGGTGTTGCCGTATTCTCCTTCTCCTTGAACTTCAATGGTACTGGAAGAGTAGCTGCCGGAAGCGGGACTGATGAGCGTGAACTCTCCCGTACGAGTGAAGTCTGTGGTTTCGAAATTGGTGTTGTAGGTAGTGGAGGAGGAACTCGTGCTGGTACTGGTAGTGGTGACGACTTCCGTGGCAGCCACTCCCGTGATGGTGATTTCTTCGGTGTCGGTCACGGTGAGGGTGGCTGTGCCCGGTGTGATGAGCTTCACGGAAAGACTGAAGGTGTGTTCTCCTTGATCGTCTGCGGTGAAGCTGTAATCGTCGGGAAGCGCGGCTTCGCTGTCACTGGAGGAAAAACGGATGGTGCCGGTGTAGTCCACTACGGTGAAGCCGCTGGCATCCAGGGCTTTTACGGTGACGCTTTGTTGTTGGCTGGCTAAAGTCTCGGCGGAGAGCCCGGAAATGTTGAAGGAAGCGATGGGGCCGTTTTCAGCTAGGGCAACGGATTCATTGTTGCCGGAAAAAGCCAATTGAGGTTGGCCCAAAATGCTAAGACCTTCGGTGGAATCGAAAATCGAAAAACTCACTACTCCGCTGCCGCTGCCTGAAATAGAAAAGTTCATTTGGCCTTTCTCGTTGGTGGCGAATTCAGAAGTATAAACTTCTACGGAGCTTTGGCTGGGGATCACCGAGAGGGAATGCCCGCTCACTGGATTGCCGTAATCGTCGGCGAGGAAAATCACCATTTGTGCGCTTTGACCATTTTCCAGTTTATTTTGACTGAAAGTAACCCGAGAATGGCTGGTAGAAGCGGCCCCGGCGCTGACTTCGAAACTTTCTTCATTGGCCGCGGACTTGCTGTACCAGCGTTGAGCGGAAAGCGTGTATGTGCCTGCGGTTTGGAGGTCTGTTCCGGGCAGGGTCACTTTGCTTTTTCCATTGTCTTTGATGGTGGTGGCGAGAGTCACGTCTGTGTCGTCGGGCTTGGTGAGGGTCAAAGTGATTTCTTCACCGGCATCGGCGCTCACGGTCACCATAGCGTCTGCTCCGGCGCGTGCATCAGAAAGAGTGGAGAGCTCCAGCGGGGCTTTCCATAAGAATGTTTTTCCCAAGAACAGAGTCCCCACGACACCCCCTACAATCAGGAGGAAGCGGTATTTTTGGAGTTCATAGAGAAACGGTGCCATGCGTGGAGATTGTTTTTATCTTAATAGTATAGCACGTTTTTAGGTAGAGGACAATTCTTAGGTGGTGGTTTGCCACTCGGTGGTGGTGTCCACAATTTTGGCGTGACGAGTGCTGTGTTTGAGCACAATCAAGGTCATATCGTCGAGTTGTACGCTGCCTCCCATGAAACGGCCCACTTCAATTGCGATTTTCTGGAAGAGTTGGTCTGGGGTCAGGTCCATGCTGGCTTGGCTTTGTATGAGGTCGCAAAGGCGTTTCAAACCGTAATCTTCTCCTTGGCGATTTTTGGCTTCGGTGATGCCGTCGGAGTAGAGGACCACGAAATCACCTTCTTCCAGGGTTATATTTTTTTCTTTCACTAGTTTACTGTTGTCGGCCAGCATGCCTACGGCTATTCCTCCGGCTTGGATGCTTTCTATTTGCCCCTGTTTGGTCTTCATGTGGACCAAGTATTCATGACCGCCACCGACCCAAGTGAGTAGGCTGGTTTTGGGATTCCACTCCATCAAAATCATGGTCATGAACATGCTGGGTTTGAGATGGGGCTTTAGGTATTTGTTCAATGAAATCATGATGTCTGTGAGACTTTCCTTGATGTCGATGAAGGTTTCGAGTAGAGCGTCCACCATGACCATCACGATACCGGCGGGCAGGCCGTGGCCCGTGGAGTCACCGATATAGAGGATGTGGCGATCGCCCTTGTTGTAAAAATCAAAAGTGTCGCCACCAATTTCTGAGGCGGGACGCGTTTTGGCCACCACATCTAGTCCTGGAATTTCTGGTGCGAGCTTGGGAATCAGCATGCGTTGAATGTCTTGGGCAGAATCGATTTCTTTGCGAAGACGAGCATGTGTTTTGACATCGCCGGAGATGTTTTCCAAATTGCGAGTGATTTCATTGAAGAAGTGCGCCAAGATGCCAATCTCATTTTCCTTCGTGGTCATTACGCGGCGGTAGGGTTTGCCGGTGAGCAGGGCTTTCATTTCGTGAATGATTTTGCGGAGCGGCCTATCCACTTCCCACCAGTAAATGAAAATGGTGAGCAAGAAAAAAGCTCCCAGGGCGATGAGAGCACTTTGCTCTTGAGTGAGTGTGTTGAACTCCATTATGTCGTAGACTAAGCCAAAAGAAGCACCCGCGGCAATGAGCAAAAGCAAGAAGAATGGTCCGAAAAGGGAGCGGCGTAGGAAGGACATTGGCCCCATTCTATCAGGACTCCTTCGAGTCATCCAGAATTTTTTGCACATGCTGTGCTTCTTCGTGCGCGCTCAATTTGCTGTAGAGATTTTTGAGGTATTCCAGGGTGCTTCTTTCCCATTCGTGCAGAGCCAGCCCTTTGTGGTGGGTGAGCAGCTCATGAATGGCTTCCACAAAGCGCATGTGGAGTAAGTACCGAGCCTCTTCCTGGAACTTTTTAGGCAGTCCGGAGAGGATGACTCCACTTTTTTCAAACCACTCGTGCAAAGGATTGGAGAGTTGGTCCACGAAGCTGGGTAAAATGGAATGTTCTTCCAAACGAGCAAGCGTGAGCAGGGCTTCTTTTTGAATCGTCGGATCTTTGTGCTCTAAGGCGGCAAGCACTTCCGCTTTGCCCTCTTCCCAGCCCACGTGGCCTAGCACTTGGAGGCCAATTTTTAAGATTTCAGGTTTGGGGCTGCAGAGCATTTGCTTGAGGCGGTGTTGCAAGGAACCCCCTAGCTCTTTGAATTGCCAGAGTGCGATGAGTGCGGCGCCGCGTACCTCCGGATTGCTGTCGTCGAGGCAGGGAGTGAGGTAGTAAGTCAAATTGGGATCGGGAAAGAGTTTGAGCATTTGTACGAAGGAAGCTTTCCTGTCCGGTTGAATGTCGATGCTCTTCAAAATGAACGAAGTGAGGTCTTCGGGAGCGATTTCGTAAAAACATTGGACGATTTCTTCGCGCACGTTTTCGCTGTCTTCTTTGAGCAAGGCCTCTTTAAGTGCTTCGATCACACGATGGCGAGTGAAAGCTTGTTTCATGAGATGCTCCTGCAGGTCTTTGAATTGGCGCAGGGCTTGAATGGCGCTGAGGCGTAGACGTTCTTCGCGGTGACTCAGCATGTCCAAAATCACCCCGATGCTTTGCATTTCTTCACGTAGGCCCAGCGTATTTAAAATAGTTTCTTTCACCACGAGAGGTTCTTGTGGACGTTTTAAGAGTTTTTCCAGGGCTGGAAAATCTTTTTCGTGACCCTTTTGTCCTAAAATCTCAATGGCGTTGAGGCGAGTGGGGAGCGCTACTTTGTGGCTCAAGTTTTGTTCACACATTTCCGAATATTTTTTGGAAAGAGTTTGCATGGTGATCAGCATTCCCACGCTGCCCAAAAGCACGAGCGCATTGAGAGCTAGGGTTTGTTGAAGATCGCTGAGCCAGAATCCGGCGAGAAGCATGGTCAAGGTTCCTAAAATGGCTCCCAATGGGCGAATCAAGCCTTGTAGAATTTCGCGGGCTTCTTCTTCCATGGAGTGAGTGAGCGCGTAGGCGGAGGAATCGGTGGCGTTTTTGAAGAGAACGGAGGTGAGTTCGTAAGAACCGCGGGTGAGGGAGGCGGTGAAGATGTTGAAACGTAGACTCATGGCGAGCACGTTCAGAATGGTGAGGATGGGGTGGAGCATCATAGTGGGAACCACTCCGAGGGAGCTCAAAATGCGGCTGGCAAAAATGAGTTGAAGCAGCAAGGCAGCCGAGTAGAAAACAATATGCAGCATACCCAGTTTTTCGGTGAGGTCTTCCTCGCGACTGCTTTCTTCTGCCAGTACTACAGATTGGTCGCCCGCGTGCACTAGAGTTTGCTCTTCACGCTGATAAACATTTTGTTCTACGGCTTTCATGGACTGGAATTCCACTACGTTCATCATTCCCCAGTGTAGAAGGGTGATGACCATCAAGCCTTTGAGGAAGGGAATTTTCTTGAGATCCTGAAGGCGCTCTTTGAGTGGACGAGTGGAATGAACGCTTTCCGGGGTCAAGCGAGGAATGTGCAGTGTTTTGGCGTTGTACTTCAGCACGATGGGTAGCACCAGTAGCAGTAGCAAAACTCCCAGAATGATGAACTTGTAAGGAGGAAGGTCGTGGGAGAAAAAGCTGAGTACGATTCCTCCGATGATTCCTCCAATGGTTTCGGCAGACTCGATGATGGGGAAGATGCGTTGACTTTCCAATGGTGAGAACAGGTCTTCGTTGAAAAGAGCAATCAAAATGGCGAGTTGGCCGATGAAGACGCCTTGGGCCAGGAGGAACAAGAGGAAAAAGAGGGTGTTGCTGTACTGCATCAGGCCTGCTGCCGCGATGAGGAAGGCTGCTCCCCATAGGGTGGTGAAGGTGATGAGGACTTCGCGTTTGATCTTGTGGACGAAGTGCCGGTAGACCAGGGTGCCCATCATCACGAAGATGGCGTTTCCTAGGAAGAGAAGTGGAAGCAAGGGGATCCCAACGCGGCTGAGAAAGCTGGCGATGAGAATGGTCCAACCCACAATGAAGCCGATTCTGGTGAGGAAAGTCAGGCTCCAGGCCACCAGAATGCGCGGCCATTCTTTTTGGGAGACATTGAGGAGTTGATTGAGGCGGTTCACTATTTCAGGTGGATTAATCTGTATATTATAACATAAAAATGGAGTTCTGAAAAGTCCCTGAGGGCGAAATGAGGGTTTCAAGAGATTCACGTCCGGAGTGGTCGTGCGTCCGCTCTTCTGCTAAAATTCACTCATATGTCCTTACGGTTTTCTCTGTCAGCGGTGACTTTTGGAGCTGTTTTACTCTCAGCCTCCTCACTTTTGAGCCGAGTGCTGGGAGTGTTTAGAGACTTTGTTTTTGCCAAGACTTTTGGAGTGGGCTCGGAAGGAGGTCTTTTTGCTTTGGATGCCTATTACGTGGCTTTTAAGATTCCGGATTTTCTTTATGTGCTGCTGATTTTTGGAGCCATGTCTGCGGCCTTCATCCCGATGTATGCCCAGATCATGAAGAAAGACGGGAAAGAAGAAGCGTTTCAGTTTGCCAGTTCGGTAATGCGCTGGCTTTTTCTGTTTTTGTTTGGGGTTTCTGCTCTGTGTTTTATTTTTGCGCCTTGGTTGGTACCCCTTTTGGCGGGAGGCTATTCGCCGGAGCTTCAAGATCTTTCGGTGCAGCTCACGCGTATTTTACTCTTGTCGCCTCTGTTTTTGGGCCTTAGCGGAGTTTTGCAAGGGATTGAAAACGCACACAAGAGTTTTTGGGGAGCGGCTTTGGCGCCGCTGGTTTACAACGGAAGCATTATTGCCGCCGCGTATTTTTATGCGCCGACTTATGGAGTTTACGCTTTGGCTTGGGGCGCGGTGTTGGGGACTTTCTTGCACTTTGCAGTGCAGTTGCCGGGAACTTTGCGTACGGGATTTCACTTTTCCTTTGTGACTCGTTCCAAAGAAATCAAAGAATTTTTTGCTTTGATGCTGCCGCGACTTTTTGGGGTTTCCTCTTCGCAAGTGGGAATCTTGTTCCATACTTTTTTGTGCAGCTTACGGCCCCTCGGCAGCTTGTCCGTTTATAACTACGCGTTTAATCTCCAGAGCATCGTTTTTGGAGTGGTGGCCATCTCTATTTCTACGGCAGTGTTTTCGACCCTCGCGGAACAGGCCGATACTCCCGAACCTTTTATTCGTACACTGCGCAGCAGTTTTTCTACTATTTGGTTTTGGGTTTTGCCTGCAACGGTAGGTTTGTTTTTGCTCCGCGAACCGGTGGTGGATTTGATTTTGAAGGGTGGTAAATTCGATGCAGAGGCGGCTGCGCTCACGGTGAAGACGCTTTCGGTTTTTGTGTGGGTGGCTTTGCCGCTCAGTTTTGTGCCTCTGCTCAGCCGAGCTTTTTATTCCCTGCGTGAAACCTGGTTGCCCGTCAAAATCGCCTTCGTCTCCGTGCTGGCTGACCTTGCATTGAGTTCACTGCTCATTCTGGTTTTAGGCCAATCGGTGGGCTCTTTGCCTTACGCCGATCTCATCAATGCCGCCCTGAATGTTTTACTGTTGGGCTTCTTCTTACTGCAGCGCACGAAAACTTCGCTTCATCATCTGATGGATTGGAAGTCGTGGGGAAGAACCGCCGTGGCCACGGGTGGAATGCTGGGAGTGATTTTGCTCACGCCGGGCTGGATTTTGCAGTTTGTTTTGGGGGCTACCGCGTATTTTGTTTTCCAGCTTTTACTCGGCGCTGAACTCCGGAATCGCCTGAAGCAAAAGATCTTTGCCTAGAGTTTTAGTGTGCACGTGCTTGAGGTGGAGAGGCTTTTTTAGTTCTGCAAAAGGCACGGCTTTTTTGCCCAAGAATGTGGGGGCGAGGAAGAGTTGGAGTTCATCCACGAGCTGGGCGGCCAGGAAGGATTCGAAGATTTTTTGTCCGCCTTCCACGAGCACGGAAGTGATTTCTTTTTCGTAGAGTTCGTGGAGAACTTTGGGGATGTTTTTGTCTGAAAGCAGCAACACGTTTTCATCGCGGAAAATCGCCAGTGTTTTGGGGAGTTTGCGTAGGCCGGTGAGTACCACGCGGAGCGGATCGCGGCCTTCCACGTGGCGGACTCCCAAATGAGGATTGTCCGTGAGCACGGTGCCGGCGCCCACTAAAATGGCTTGGTGTTCGTGGCGCAGCCCGTGGAGGTAACGTTGCGCTGGCATGCCGGTGAGAGCGGTTTGCTCGCCGGGAGCCTCAGCGATTTTCCCATCCAAACTGATGGCGGCTTTGAGTGTGACGAAGGGGCGTTTCTTTTCGTGATAGGTGAAGAAGAATCGGTTGAGTTCACGCGCGTCTTTTTCAAGTAAGCCCACTTCCACTTCAATGCCTGCTTCGCGGAGCGCTCCGATTCCTTTGCCGGATACTTTCTCAGAAGGATCTCGCACAGCCACAATCACTTTGCTGATGCCGGCTTCGATGATCGCTTCGGTGCAAGGGCCGGTTTTCCCTTGATGGCAGCAGGGCTCCAGCGTCACGTAGAGAGTGGCTCCTTCGGGTGAGGCTGTGGCATTTTTGATGGCTTCCACTTCTGCATGAGCGGCCCCGAATTTAGTGTGATAACCCTCGCCAATGCGTTCGCCATCTTTCACTAAGATCGCGCCCACCATGGGGTTTGGCGAAGTCCAGCCCTGGGCTTGTTCAGCCAAGCGTAGCGCTCTTTGCATGTGCCAAGATGGGTGGGGCGCATTAAACACGGTCGAGGAGGTGACCGAGTTTGTCCTTTTTGGTTTTGAGATAGTTTTTGCTTTGCGCGCTCGGGTCAATTTCCAGTGGCACACGTTCGGTTACGAGTAAGCCATGGCCTTCGAGTCCGATGATTTTTTGCGGATTGTTGGTGAGCAGGCGAATGGTGTTGAGTCCGATGTCCTTGAGCATCTGAGCCCCGATTCCGTATTCACGCAGGTCCGCCTTGAAACCGAGTTTTTGGTTGGCTTCCACGGTGTCCAGCCCTTCGCGCTGCAATTTATAGGCTTTGAGTTTGTTGATGAGCCCGATGCCGCGGCCTTCTTGGCGCATGTACAAAATCACTCCGCTGCCTTCTTTGCTGATGAGTTTCATGGCGGCATCCAGTTGGGCGCGACAGTCGCAATGCACGCTGTGGAAGACATCCCCGGTCATGCATTCAGAATGGGCGCGCACGAGCACATTTTCTTTTCCGGCCACGTCTCCTTTTACGAGCAGCACGTGCTCGAGTTGGTCGATGGCATTGGAATACACAAAAATGCGGAAGGGACCGTATTCGGTTTCGAGCGTCGTTTCCACTTCCCGCTGCACCAGTTTTTCTTTGAGGCGACGGTAAGCAATGAGATCTTTGATCGTGATCATCTTGAGCTCGTGCTTTTTCGCGAATTTCTCCAAGTCGTCACGGCGAGCCATTTCTCCGTCGTCTTTGGCGATTTCACAAATCACACCCACCCCTTTGAGTCCGGCGAGTTGAGCCAAGTCCACGGCGGCTTCGGTGTGGCCGGCACGCACCAGTACTCCGCCCTTGCGCGCGCGCAGCGGGAAGATGTGTCCGGGGCGTATAAAGTCGCTGGGCTTGGACTCGGAACTGACCAAAGCTTGAATGGTTTTGGCACGGTCGCTGGCGGAAATGCCGGTGGAGACGTCCCATTTGTAATCCACGGAAATGGTGAAGTTGCAGCGCTTGGATTCAGAAATGTCTGCAGCCATCGGGGGAAGGTCCAGGCCTTCGGCCAGGGATTCCTCCATAGGTACGCAAATCAGGCCGCGGCCTTCTTTCATCATGAAGTTCACGGCTTCGTTGCTCACAAATTCGGCCGCCATAATAAGATCGCCTTCGTTCTCACGGTCCTCGTCGTCGAGAACAATGAGCATTTTTCCGGCCCTAAGGTCGGCGAGCGCGTCTTCTATAGTGGTCCACATGCCTGCACTATACAGGTTGAAAGCTGGGGTGGGAAGAGGGCATTGGGTTGCGAAAATTCTTCGCGTTTTGCCTACGCGTAGGCTGAGAAAAACCTTTTAAGTTGTTTTTCTGAAATTACTAAAGCAAATAGTCCGACCATTAGGGGAATAATGAAAAGAGGAGACCAGTAGTCCTGTATCGGAGTTTGAGCTGGACCAGTCATAACATATTTGAGGGCTGCGATGTCATCTATAAACAATCCTGCTCCTATCCCAAATAATATGTACGCGAGTTTCATTTTTCTTAAAAATAACGACATGACAACAAGGAGCAGCCCATAATAAAAGTGATACGATTGGTCCTGAAAAATGAATTGTAGTTGAGGACTGCTTGCGGCAATTGCCACAAAAATTTTCATCACGATCACAGTGATAATAGCTGTCGTAGTAATTTTCATAATTTTTTTTTGCCTTGTAGGCTTACAGATTACTTCCTTTATCTTGAATTATCTTTGTTTTACCTCTGAATGTCCATAAAAGTACGGCACTTAACGTCCAATTTGGGGGAGTGAATGGAGCACAGTGCTATGAACGAACCTCATATGCCTTGTTAGGTGAGGTGTGGCCAAATTTTTTATGAATTAAGGATGAAAAGTCGCTAGTAGTCGTTGATTAATACTCCATTAAGGTGGTCTATTTCCTGCTGGAGAACGGCGGCTTTTGAACCAATTATGGTTTCTTCAAAATCATTGCCCTCAATATCTTGGTATTGGACTTTGACCCAAAAATATCGCTTTAAAAAGTGACGACCATCTAAACTAAAACATTTTTCCGTCCACGGTAATTGCAATTTTTGCTCAACGATTTTTGGGTTTACCATTATTTGGTAGTCGCCATATGAACTTTTGAGGGCAATGATTCGTTGGCTATATCCCAGTTGTGGAGCAGCAAGACCGAGCCCAAATATATGACCACGAAAATCTGTTTTTTTTATAACTTCTTTAAGCTCTTCTGATATTTGTTTGGTCTGTTCATCAAAAGCAGTAACTTCTTCACTCACTGAAGTGAGTATTGTATTTGGCTCCTGTAAAATTTCTGCTGGAACAGTGCGAGGCCATGCTGCGTATACAACGTAGATAGCCGCCGTGACTAGAATGATTAAACCGGTGATTTTCTTGCGACTTTTCATACCTATAAAATTTGGCCACCTTTCATATAACGTTCGTGAATAACCGAAGCTTGCTAATGGTAAAATAAGCCGAAGGCGGACCATTAGCAACTTTGAGCGAACGAAGTAAGCCGGTTATTCACTGTTAAGTGATTTTTGGCTGGTTTTCAGCGAAGCATTTCAGCTAATTCCCCTTCAAAGGGACCATAAACAGCATCCCTTGGGCCTTCAATTCCTCTCAAATAGAAAGATGCGAAGCTGTCTGTTTTTGATTCGTAGCCTGATTCTGCATAAATCCAGAAAAACGCATTCTCATATTGTGCCGTTTGATCATTTTCGAAACTCATCGGATCCCCATTTTTATCTGTAATCAATTCATATCCTTCGATAGAGTAGCCTGCTCTGCTCTCTTCAAAGAGGAACTTATTTTCTCCTGGATACTCTGCTTCAATAGCATCGATATATTCTTCGATGGAATCAAATGTGATTACTTCATTGGAAGGTTCATTAACTTCTTGAATTACGTCTTCAGTTGGTGTGATAGTGGAGCATCCAGCTAATAGCAGGATGACAATGATCGAGAATGAGTTTTTCATAATCTTTTGTTACAGGATGATGGTATTTGTTAGCAGAAAAGAAAACCAGCCTAATTTCACTTAACTCCACTCTAAACGAAAACACTTCGGTATTCCATCACGATGTGTGGGAGTATGCGAAGTGTTTTTAGAATTTTATTCTTCGGGGGATTCTTAGGCCTCAAACCTCCAGAAACCGTCAATCTTTTCGCCGCTGAGTAAGTCTTTGATGAGTTGGTCGGGGTTTTTGACGAAGGCTTGAGTGAGCAAAGCGGATTCCTCGCGGAACTTCTTGGCTTTGCCCTCCATGATCTTTTCGACGATGGCTTCAGGTTTGCCTTCGGCCTTGAGTTGTTCGGCCCAGATTTCTTTTTCTTTGGCGAGGAGTTCATCGGAAATGTCTTCCGGAGAAAGGTTCTTCGGGTTCATGGCGGCCACGTGCATGGCGATGTCCTTGATCAGTTCGTTGCTACCTCCAGAGGCTGCGATCACTACTCCAATACGGTTGTTGAGGTGGATGTAGGAACCGAGTTTGGCGCCGGTCACGACTTTTTTGTCGTTGAGCACAACTTTTTCGCCCATTGCCATTCCAAGATTGGTGAGATCTTCTTCGAAATTAGCGTCTTCACCTTCTTTGAGGAGCTTTTCAGCGAGTTCTTGAGCGCGTTTGAGGAAGTCCGGGTTCTTAGCCACGAAATCGGTTTCGCAACCGAGGGAGATCATGGCGGCCTTGTTGTCTTTTTCAACGATGGCTACCACGCCGTTGGCGGTGGCACGATCGGAACGTTCAGCAGCCTTGGCAGCACCCTTCTTGCGAAGGAGTTCAATGGCCTTGTCTTCGTCGCCCTCGGCTTCTTCCAAAGCGGTTTTGCAGGCGGTCATAGAAATACCGGTGCGCTCGCGGAGCGCCTTAATCTGATCAATAGAGACGGACATTGTGTTGAAAAATTAATGGATTAAGCAGCAGGAGTTTGAGGGGGAGTCGGTTCGGTCGGAGCGCTCGGGGTTGGTGCAGGGGTAGGCATAGGTTCAGGCATGGGAGCTGGAGTGGGTGAGGGCATCGGTGCAGGTTCAGCCATGGGGGCTGGAGTTGGCGTAGCAGCAGGAGTGCTGGCGGCCATAGGAGCTGCGGCACCTTTGTGGAACCACTTTTCCAGAGGAATCTTTTGTCCGATGTTCGTTACTACAGGGATGGTCCATTGTTTTCCTTTCCAAGCGTTCCAGGCTGCCCAAAGGGAAGCGAGGCCCACGGCAAGGTTCACGATCATCATGATCATTCCGAGGAGAGCGAGCATTCCCACGGGGAGAACGGTCACCAAGATGTTCATGATGATGTAAACTCCGAGGTAGATCACGAAGAGGCCGGCGCCGTTTTTAGCGTGCCACATGTGGGAAGGGCTGTCGCTCTTTGCCCAAGCGGTATAAATCCAAAGGAAGCTGAAGTAAGCAATAGCTGCTTGCCAGTCACCCGCAGTGGCGGGAGTAGAAGTAGGAGCTGAATTGGTCATTGCGTCTGCCATAGAGCGTGGAGGTTAGGGTTATTTTTTCATCTTGCGGCCTTCCTGAATGGCTTCAGAGAGGTGACCGATCAAGAATGTGATAGATTTGATGGCGTCATCATTTCCAGGGATAGGATACTGGATTCCGTCGGGATCCACATTAGAATCTACAACGGCGACCACGGTGGTCTTCATTTTTTGAGCTTCTTGAACGGCAATGCGGTCACGCATGCAGTCCAGAACGAGCACTACGTCGGGCACTTTTTCGAGATTGGCCACACCCCCGAGGGCGTTTTCCAATTTTTCGATTTGCTTTCCGAAATCGCTGGCTTCTTTTTTGGTGAATTTTTCAAAGCCTCCGTTTTCACGCTCTTCCTTGAGAGCGAGCATGTATTTCACACGAGAACGGATGGTCTTAAAGTTGGTGAGCAATCCTGGAATCCACTTGGAAGTGACGAAAGGCATGCCGCATTTTTCGGCTTCCTTGCGAACGAATTCCGTAGCTTGAGGCTTGGTGCTCACGAAGAGTACCGTTTTGCCTTGAGCTGCTGCGCCGCGGAGGAATTCCGTAGCGTTCATCAGACCTTGGTAGGACTGATTAAGGTCGAAAATATGCACCCCGCTTTTCTTGCTGAAAAGGAAGGGAGCCATTTTGGGGTTCCACTTAGCCGTTTTGTGGCCAAAGTGTACTGCGTTTGCGAGCATCTCTCGCATCATGGTTTTCTGATCGGACATGGTATCCTTGGGGTTAGCGCCTTGCTTCGTCGTTTCTACCCGTGTTTCCTCTCGAGGAGAGGACAGGAAGGGAGATCAGAAGAAAGACTGATATAAGTACGCGGCGATTATACCTAGAACTTAGGGTTTGGCAAGGACTTTTTAGGGCCTCCGCGGCGCTTGAGTCTTTCTGTAAACTGTGGTACAATGCTAAGAAGTAATTTCACTGAAATGGATCCCACACCTCAATCTCACCAGCTCGAAGAAACCCCTCAAGATGCTCAAGCAGCCTTGGGCCAACCTGTAGTTTTGCCTTTGGATGAACGTCCTACGGAAATCATGATTCAAATACCGACTCAAGCATATTTTCTATCTGGAATCCGTGATTTTGTGGTCAATTTGACTAAGAACATGACCGGATTTTCCACTCAGTGGGCTTTCCGTTTTCAGGCTGTGGTGGATGAACTCTGCAACAACGCCATTGAACACGGCAGCAAACCGGGTGAATTCATTAGGATCACCATGATCAGTACTAAAGGTAAGTCTTTAGAGGTGATAGTGGAAGACACGGGAACAGGTAGAGAAAAAATCAATGCGGCGCAACTCACGGCCCTTTATCAAGAACGTCGCCAAATGATGACCCAACAGTATTTGGGCTTCCGTGGACGAGGTCTTCCTAAAATCGTGGGAGAATGGACCGATGAAATGGTTTTTGAAGACGTTCCTAGCGGAGGTCTTCGCGTTAAAGTGAAAAAATATTTACGAAAGGAAGAGGACAAGGTACTGTCTACCCAGAAAAATCCTAGCCACCTCGTTGTATGACCCCTGTACAGATTACCATTGAAGATGTTGCGGGTGCTCCAGCCGGAAAAACGGTGAAGCTCATTCGTATCATTGGGCAGCTTGATGAAAGCAATGTGGACGAACAGGCCAAGAGTATTTATCAAGTGATTGAAGCTGTTCCGCAAGGACTCAGTTTGGTTTTTGATTTCACCGGCCTCGAATACATGAACAGTAAGTCCATCGGCTATTTGACCGATTGGTACAGCAAAGTTTCCGCCAGTGGTGGAAAAGTGGTGATCGCTGCTGCCCGCGACAATATTTTGGATATTCTTCAGGTGGTGGGGCTCACTCAACTCGTGAATGCTTACGCTAGCCTTGACGAAGCAAAAGCGGTTGTGCTGCAATAGCAGCCTATGCTCGATAAGTTAAAAATAGCAATTGTCTGTGACTGGCTCACTGTTTTTGCCGGTGCCGAACGAGTGGTTTTGGAGATGCATCAGCTCTTCCCGGAGGCCCCGATTTTTACCAGCGTCTATAATAAGAATGGCTGCAAGGTTTTTGCTCAGGCCGATGTGCGCGAGTCTTTTTTGAAGTGGATTCCTGGGGCGCGCTCGTTTCACCGAGTGCTTTTGCCTTTGATGCCGCTGGCTTTTGAAAACATGAATTTGGACGCCTATGATTTGGTGATTTCTTCTTCGCATTCGGCGGCGAAGGGCATTGTGACTCGGCCGGAAACGCTGCACGTGAGCTATTGCCATTCCCCGATGCGCTATGTGTGGGATCAGTCCCACGGTTACCAAAATCAGTTTTCTACTTTTTCGCCGCTGCGCTTTTTGTATCAGCCTTTGCTCCATCGTATTCGGCTCTGGGATCGGTTGGCCGCAGAGCGTGTGGATCGGTTTGTGGTGAATTCGGCTTATGTGGGTGAACGTGTGAAAAAATACTATGGAAAGGAAAGCACTGTGATCGCTCCGCCGGTGGATTTGTCTTATTTCAGTCCTGGTGAGGAAGAGCGAAAGGGTTATATTGCCGTGGGGCGACTCATTCCTTATAAGCGATTTGAACTGGTGGTGGAAACTTTCAATACACTGAAGAAGCCGCTGACGGTGGTGGGGGAAGGGCCCTTTGAGAAAAAACTGCGCAAAATGGCTGGGCCGCATATTCATTTTGCGGGGCGCGTGAGTGATGAGGAATTGCGCGGCTATTATAGGAAAGCCAGGGCTTTGATTTTTCCGCAAATGGAAGATTTTGGGATTGTGCCTTTGGAGGCAATGGCTTCCGGTACGCCGGTACTCGCCTATGGGAAAGGTGGCGCTCTGGAAACGGTGGAAAGTGGAGTGAGTGGACTGTTCTTCGATGAGCAGACCGTGGATTCTTTGTCTGATGTGGTGCGTCGCTTTGAAAGGCGAGAATGGGATTCAGCTAAAGTGGCGGCTTCGGTGCAGCGTTTTTCCAGTGCCCGTTTCAAAGCGGAACTCCGGCACTTTTTAGAGAGTGCTTGGAAGCAGCATCAGGATATGTTAGCCTAGGCGCATGAAATTCAAAGCGTGGCAGGGCTGGATTTTGGGACTCACCGCAGTAGCGGTTTTTCTAGGTAGCGTGGCCTACCAAGGTCATTTCGAGTCCACGGAAAATCAGGCGGTGGCTTTTGTGAGCATTGGGCTCGATCAAAGCAAACTGCCCATGGAAACATCTTCCTACGAAATTTTGCGCGCGACCGAACACTTTTCGGACATTGTTTTGGGCTGGACGGCAGAGCCGAGTTTTGCCAAAGATTTTGCTCAGGCTGTGGGGGAACAGTATTCTTTTTCGGCTCGTCGCCAAGAAAAATCCAACCTCCTGTTTACGGTGAGTGGACCTGTGGAGACGGAGGGAACGGCGATTACTCTGGTGAGTTTGATCAAAACCCATTTGGCTGAGTACAATGCGGCGACCAATGCGGGCTATACGATTGCTTTGGAGCGAGAGACTATGGTGACTTCCACGACGTCGAACTGGCGCTCGGCAGCGGGATTCACTTTATTCGTGCTTTTAGTGGAAGCTGTATTGCTTGCCGGCTTTGAATATGCGCGTCGCCGTTGATCTTCGGTGTCTTTTGGAACCCTTTGAAAGTGGGGTGACCATTTATACCAAAGCCATGGTGGACGAGTTTTTGAAAATTCCTGATTTGGAACTGGATTTGTTTTATCAGGCACGGGAACGTTGTGTTGCGGTTCACCGCCTTTACCCGCAGGTGAGGCATCTGGCTTTATCGAATACGGTTTTTCATCTGAGGTCTTTGTTTCGGTTTCCCGCCTTGCCCGCGAACTATTTTTTGCAGGAGCCGGATTTGATCTGGCTTCCGGACCGCCGGCCCTTTTATCGCACGACTATTCCTGTGGTTTTGACCGTGCATGATCGAGTGCCGGAGAAATGGCGCAGCACCTTGTCTTTGAAAGGGCGGCTCTGGCATCGCTTGTTTTCACTCCGACGACTTCAGGCTTTTTGTTCCGGACTCTTATTCCCTTCACTCACCGTGGCGCAGTCGGTGCGCACGCGACTTCCGTGGGAAGTGACTTACGAAGGAGCGCAGCTGGCCAAAGCCATGGTGAAACCGAAAGGAGTGCCGATGGGGAACTTCGTTTTGAGTTTGGCTCCGCTCGATCCACGCAAACGCCTTTCTTGGACCTTTGCCTCGGCTCGTCGTTTTCCTAAAGTTTCTTTCGTTTGTGCCGGGCTCAAAAAGCAGGACAGTCGTTTTTCCCGACTGCGTGTGCCGGATTTGCCGAACCTTTATTCTTTGGCTTCCGTGACGGAAGAAGAGAAAAAATGGCTGCTCAAAAATGCGACAGCCTTACTCGCGCTCAGTGCTTATGAAGGCTTTGACCTACCGGTTTTGGAAGCGATTTCGGCTAAGATCCCGGTGATTCTTTCAGACATTTCGGTGCATCGGGAGCTCTATAAAAATGCTGTGTTTGTGAGCGATCAATCTGAACTCCAGGCCGCGCTCTATTCCGCCTTGCAGGGTGATGGAAAGATCCCTCAGCTGCGCGGAGACTATTCTTGGAAGAAGGCAGCGGATCGAGCCTTACTTTTCTTTTTCCGCGTACTCCTTCACAAAGATCGAAACCGTGGTGGCGACCGGCACGGCCATGATCATTCCCACAATGCCTAGGGTTTCGAGCCCGGTGAGCATCGCCAGGATGATGATGATGGGGCTGAGTCCTACGGCCTTGCGCATGACGAGTGGAATCAAAACGTGACCTTCAATTTGTTGAATCAAGATGATGAGCCCGATCACCCACACGGCGAGCCAAGGAGATTCGTTGAAGGCCACAAGTACAGCAGGGATACCGGAAGCAACAGGGCCTACTACGGGAAGCAGTTCTCCGATTCCTGTCATCATGGCCAGAGTGAGTGCATTGTCGACTCCTAAAATCAATAAGCCGATCCACGTGAGCAGGAACATGAGGAACATCAGCATCAATTGTCCGTTGAGCCAGTAGCCTACTTTGGTTTGGATGGCGTGAATTTTTTCTGCGATGTAAGCGCCGTGTTTAGAAGGGAAAAGGGAAATGAAGAATTCGTTCACGTCGCTATCGTTCACTACGAGGAAGAAAGTCAGCACCAGTACTACGATAAAGTTCAGGACTCCATTGAATACAGTATGGATCACTTCGAGGGTGTTTCCTGCAAAGAATTCCAGTTGGCTGGCTGCTCTTTCCAGACCGAGCTTGAGTTCGGCGATCACTGATTCCTGATCGACTTGTTGTAAGAAGTCGTTCAAAGGACCTTCAAGACTTTTGCCAAAGGGAAGGGAAATGGGGCCTTCGTTCAACTTCCCGAGTATGCTGCTGAGACTTTTGCCCAACTCCACGAGTTGAGTGGCCATGAGCGGTATGAGCTGAGAAATGAAGAACACTATTGCTAGAAGCAAGAGCAGGTAAATGAAGGAGACGCTGAGGGCTCGTGGTACGCGGTAGCGCTTTTCTAGAGCGTTGACGGTGGGGTTGAGGGCGGAAGCGAAGAGGATTGAAATGAAGAAAATGAGGAGGATGTGGCTGATCTCTCCCAAAAATTGGCTGAGGACCACCATGGCGATCACCACGATGGTGGCTTTGGCTACGTTCAGTAATGAAAAATGAAAGATGACTTCTTCAGCATCGTCTTTCTCCGCCTTCTTACTGACCTGTGGTTTGAATTTAATCTGCTCTTCCCGTTCTTTTTTTAAATCACGCAGCGTTTTGCGCAGATTTTTGAACTTCTTGGTGGTGAAATCGACGATTTTGGAAAGATTTTTTTCCATATCAGCTGGTGAGGGCTAGAAGGATGAGGTTGACGACAAACCAGGAGGTGATGACCATAATGAAACCGCCCAGGGCGTAAGTGATGATGTGCTTGCCTTTCTCTTTGTCGTCCGTGATTCCGCCTGCAATATAGTAGTAAGCGCCCACCACTACCATCATCACCGCGATGAGACCGGCGAGTTGGATCACAAACTGCAGCGCATAGATCACAAAATAAGGAATCATCCAGAATTTGACGTAACCTGTTTTGAGAGCACAGGCAAAGAAGTCTTTAACCACATCTACTCCTGCATTTTCTATGATGGTCTTGTAGGCCGAAGAACCGGCGTTCACTTGAGATATGAAATCGTTCCATGACTCTTTGTGATTCCCTGATTCGTCTAGACTTTGGTCACAAGGGTAGTTGGTGTTATTTTCATCCAGATTGGGCAAAATACTGCTGCTGACTGCGTCTACCGAAGGCACACTCATTAGGAGAGTGCTTGCGATCACGAGAGAAATCCAGAATTTTTTGAGCATGGGCGTGGGGATGTTTGTATTAACTCAAATTTTGGACTTTTCGGCAAGCTTGAGTTTCTGGTTGGGATCAGGTAAGGTGCCCGTACTATGACAGCAGTGGTTGCCATTGTCGGACGTCCTAACGTGGGTAAATCCACGCTTTTCAATCGCTTGCTTGGAAAGCGTAAGGCCATCGAGTCCAGCGTGCCCGGCACGACGCGGGATCGTATTTATGAAACGATGGAAATTGGCGCCTATCAGGTGTTGATGGTGGACACGGGAGGACTCGAGCTCGGAAAATCTCAGGACAGCATTGAAGCGAATGTGCAGGAACAATCCAAAGTCGCTATTGATGGGGCCGATGTGATTTTGTTTGTGGTGGATGTGCGTGCGGATATGACTGCGGAAGACTTCCACGCGGCGGAACTGCTGCGCAAATCTAAGAAAAAAGTGATATTGGTGGCCAATAAGTGTGACAATCCTCGTTATGAGGAGCTTCGCTACAATTTGTACGAACTTGGTTTTGGGGAACCGGTGGCTGTGGCTGCGCTCCATTCCATGGGCGTCTATGAACTCGAGGATCAGATCGAAAATGGACTCAAGGAGCTTGGTTTTGAAAAGGGGACGCCGGCAGACAGGCCCACGGGCCGTCTCCGCATCGCCTTCTTGGGTCGCCCGAATGTGGGTAAATCCACGATGGTGAACTCTTTGTTTGGAAAAAAACGTGTGGTGGTTTCGGAAGTGGCGGGTACGACTCGTGATGCGACGGAAGTGGATTTTGATTACGATGGCCACGCCTTCACCTTGATAGATACGGCCGGTATGCGTCGCCGTGGAAAGGTGGAACCTGGCATTGAAAAGTATAGCATTTTGCGCACCATGCAATCCGTGGACGAAGCGGATGTCTGTGTGGTGATGGTGGATTTTTCCGAAGGGGTGATGAATCAGGATGCGCACGTGTGTGAATATATTTTGGAAAAGAAACGAGGGCTGATTTTGGTGGCGAATAAAGTAGATGCGATTGATGCGGATGAACGAGAACAAGCCGAGCACATGTTCATTCATGCGCTCAAGGATAAGATGGCGTTCTTGCCTTGGGCTCCGCTCATCTTCACGTCGGCTTTGGAACGTCGCAATGTGTTCAATGTTTTGGAAATTGCGCTGCAAATTCAAGACCAGCGTTGCCGTACGATTCCTAAGCAGGATTTGGCGGTCTGGCTGCAAATGTCGCTCGATAAGCATCCCCCTAGAGGAATGCGTGGCAAGCACAAGTTTGCGATTTTAGGAATGAAGCAGGATGGCATTCAACCCCCCACCTTTGTTTTCACCTGCAACTGGCCGGAAATCATGCACTTTTCTTACAGTCGTTATTTAGAAAATGAACTGCGCGGCCGCTTTGGCTTCGTTGGAACGCCGATTCGCTTTATTTTCCGTACTCCGGAAGACCGCGGGGGAAGCCGAAAGCGCGAAGAACAAGAGGTGGCTCAGGAAGAAACTGTGGCCAAAGAAGCTCTGCTTGCAGAGATGGATGTTTCTGCGGACGATGAGTTTGAGGAACAATAACTAGAGGACTTGTTTCTCCCAGAGCGTATAGAACTGGCCTTTTTGAGCGATCAAAGATTCAAAGGTGCCTTCTTCCACGATGCGGCCGTTCCCCAGCACAAGGATGCGATCCATCTCTTTCAAGGTGGATAGACGATGAGCAATGACGATGGCGGTGACGTTCTTGAAAAAATCATGGAGAGCCAAACGAATTTTGCTTTCGGACTCTCCGTCTAAGTGAGACGTGGCTTCGTCTAAGAAAAGGAGCTCCGGGTGGCAGTAGATGGCTCGTGCGATTCCCACTCGCTGGCGTTCACCTCCGGAAAGTTTGATGCCTTTTTCTCCTATCAAAGAATCCACTCCGTTCGGCAGTTTGTGCAAAAAATCTTTAACGTGGGCGACGGCGAGAGCCTTTTGAAAACGTTTTTCGTCCACGCCACCATCCAGGGCTAGAGTGACATTGTTCTTCAATGATAAATTGAAGAGTTCAGTTTCTTGGGGTACATAGGAAAAGTGCTTCAAGTAGGATTCACGTTTGATGTTTTTGAGTTCTTTGTCGTTGAAAAGAATGTCGCCTTCGTAGCGGTCGTAGAGTTTGAGCAGTAGTTTGAACAGAGTGGATTTTCCCGCTCCGGAAAGACCGACGATGCCCACTTTTTCGCCCCGCTTGATGTCGAAAGAAATTCCTTGGAGTACTTCTTCTGTACTGTAGGAAAATTTCAAATTTTTCACGGAAAGTGTGCTCCACTGCTGGGGAAACGCTTGGGTTCCGGACAACTCTGCACTGGGTTTGCTCGTGAGCATTTCTTTGAGTCTCATCATGGCGATGCGACTCAGCTCAAAATGATAGGCCACCTCGGAGAGTTCGCCCGCTGAGTCGGAGATTTTCAGGAAATAAAGAAGTACGAGTGAGATGACTCCCACTTCGAATTCACCGCTGAACACGGTAAAAACGACATACCACAGGATGACTTGTCGGAAAAATTCCCTCCATAGGTTCAGGATCAAAGAGCGTGAACGGTACCACAGGATTCTTTTTTGGATGGCTTTGTAGAGTTTCACCGATCTTCTTTTGAGCCAAGCCAGCACGGGCTTCCAAAAACCAAGTGCCCGAATGGTAACGATGTTGTTTACCGATTCAAACATCACACCTTCGAATTTTTCCCATTGATCGTTGGCTTCGATGGAACTCACGGAAGATTTCTGCGTGAGAACGCGGGCCATTATGTAATAGGTCAGGAAAAAGAAGACCATGAAGCCGCTGACCCAAGTTCCCAGGCTCAACAAAACGATGGTGATACCGATCACATTGATAGTGGATTCAATGGAAAGGTCCACGTACATGCGCATGAGTTGATCCAAACTTTCCCCGGCTTTGTGTATTTTTTGTAGCTTGTTCCCGCTGTTTTCTTTTTCGTGCCAGTCGGGGTCTAGGCGAAAAATGTGAGCAATGGCTCCTTTCATGGCATCCAGGCGCATGGCTTCACTCACTTGGTAGATGATGTACTTGGCGCCGTCGTGGGTGCAGTAATGGTAAAGGCCGAGGATCCAAATGGTACCCATGTAGGTCCAGAACGTTTTCAAAGAATCGCCGGGCTGGTAGGTGGTGGCGAAGTTGATGATTTGGCTCAGCGCCCAGGGAGGGTAAAGCCAAACGATGTCGCTGGTGATGCGGAGCAAAGAACCTAAAAAGAACCGGCCTTTATAGGGTTTGATGTAGCGCCATAAGTCCCGAATGAGTTCGAAAGTTCCATAATTCACGTCTTCATTGTAATAGAGGCGAGGTGGGTCTGCCACTTATTTTGAATTTCGCCGCGCGCGTCGTGGTCGTGGAATTTGAGCATGGTGTCGGAAATCACGGTGCCACTACTGTCTGTGAGGCCGCGCGCTTTGTCGTGGATGCGGGCCAACTGTTTGTTGCGAGTTTCGAGTTCGTATTTTTCGCGGTTCAAGACCCATTCGAGGGTTCTGCGGATGGTGCTGGCGAGCGACCCGCTTTTGCGGAAGTAGCGACGTTTGGGGAAAAGGGTGTGGAAGTAGGTTTTGATCCAACGGTTTTGGGCGATGAGGGCTTCGTAAGTGGTATAGTCGCCGGCGATGGGTTCCAGGGTTTTGAGCCAGTAGGCGAGGTAGATGTCGGTGGGCTGGAGGGCGATGCTTTCCAGGTTGAGGCGCTCTTCTGTGATGTAAAAACTCAGGCAGAAGCGCTTGCGGATTTTGGAGCCGTGGCGACGGATTCCTAGAACGGTGGTCAGAGCCGTCAGCCACCAACGGGCCAGGAAGAGGCGATTTTTTTGAGCGATCACAAAGAGATCAATGTCGCTGCCGGGGTGTACGTCTCCGAGAGGGAGTGTATTGCAGACGGCGATCAGTTTTATAAAAGGGCACAGGTTCAAGAGGCTTTGGTAGCGGCGGACTTTTTTGAAGTAACTCTTTTGCAGCGCGAGTTTTTTCCGCCAGGCTTCCCAAAATTCAGAGTCGCGGTGCAGGCTGAAGTAGCCGGCGTGGTAGTGGACCAGCGGGCTTTCCTTGAGGTAAATGTCGATTTTGTCGTCGTCGAAGTCCCCCCAAAGCAGATGCTCCGAAACTTCTCCACGGGTCAGCGGGACCCCGAAGAGATCAAAGTAGGCCAAGGTTTGGAGGACGGCTTGTTTGACGGTTTGCATAGTTCGAGTTTTCATCTTACCATGAATTTAGCATGTCAAAACCTATCATTGAATCCTTGCTCAAAAAGCTCCCGCACAGTCCGGGCGTCTATAAAATGAAGGACGGGGAAGGGCGGATTTTGTATGTGGGGAAGGCCAAGGATTTATCCAAGCGCGTGCATTCGTATTTTCGAGTGATGAAGGATAGGCCCATGCGTACGCAGAAATTGGTGGAAAACATTGCAGATTTGGAATGGATTGAAGTGGGCAGCGATTTGGAAGCGCTTTTTTTGGAAACGAATCTGATTAAAGAGTTTCGGCCAAAGTACAACGTGCTGATGAAGGACGACAAGAATTTTGTGTACATCAAAATCACCAAGGAAGATTTTCCCCGCATTTTGATTGTGCGTCGGGTGGATCGGGATGGGGCACGTTATTTTGGTCCGAAGACGGCTGCGGGAACCGTGCGTAAAACTCTCACTCTGCTTCAGAAACTCTTCATGTACCGCAGTTGTGATTTGGGTTTAAAGTGGAAGGACGGCGAAACGGAGGTGACCTATAAGAGCATCGCGTACCCGTGTTTGGATTATCACATCAAGCGCTGTGCGGCGCCGTGCATCAGCAAGATCACGCCGGAAGCGTATGCCGAGTCCATTCATAAAATCGAACTGTTTTTGGAAGGGAAGACGGGGGACATCGAGGCGGAACTTCGCCAGCAGATGGCTACGGCAGCGACTGAAAAACATTTTGAAAAAGCGGCTCTGCTGCGCGATAAGTTGCTGGCGCTGCAGAATCTCAACGATTCTTCCGACCAACTGGTGACTTCGCCGGATCAATTCAACACGGATGTGTTTTCTTTTGTGCTGGAAGCGGGGAAGGCTTATTTCAATCTTTTTATCCTGCGCAATGGCAAGTTGGTGAATCAAGAGAACTTCATTGCGGAAGCCTTTGGTTTTGAGCCGGGTGAAGAAGAAAAGGCTTCTGATGTGATGGAAGCCTGTCTCACCCAGTATTACCAAAAGGCCACGAATTTTCCGGACACCATTTTGATTGCGCAAGACTTGGAAGAACCGGATTTTTTGGAGGATTGGCTCAAGAATCAAGCCAGTCATCGTGTGGAAATCCGTGTGCCCAAGCGGGGAACCAAACACCAGCTGCTCGAGCTGGGTGAGAAGAATGCGCGTAGTTTTCAAAAACAACAGAAGGCACGTTGGGAAGGTTTTGCTCCGAGTGAGGAAGAAACTTTGCTGGAACTCGCCAAAGCTTTGGGCCTCCCCAAGCCACCGAAGCGCATGGAGTGTTACGACAATTCGCACCTCGGCGGCACGGACACGGTGGCCAGCATGGTGGTTTTTGAAAATGGAAAACCTAAGACCTCCGATTATCGCAAGTTTCGACTCAAGACCATTGCCGACGGCGAGATCGACGACTTCAAATCCATGAATGAAGTCCTGATGCGTCGCCTCTTTTACCTCAGCAAGGGGCCGAAAGGGGTGAGTTTCCGCAAAGCAGCTAAAACGCATACGAAGGGAATTGAGGCGCTGCTCGAAGAATGGCGCGGAGACAAAACTATTTTGGGTGAACTGTCCGAATATTCTGTGGCGCTCAAGGACAAAAAAGTATTGGGACTTTTGCGACTGCTGCCCGGGAAAGATAAATCTTTTTTGCAGCTTTCCCTGTATGTTGCGCCCAAGGCGCGTGAGAACGGTATTGGGAAAGGGCTCATGCGTAGTGCCTATGATCGACTCAAGGCCAAGCGTATTTATCTGACTTGCGACGAAGACCGCCGCGAATTTTACGAACACTTTGGTTTTGGCGATGTGAAACAATTTCCTGAAGAATTTGCTCAGGATTTGAAGCCCTTGCTCATGGCCTACGATCCTTCCAAGCACCACGACGCTTCTTTCGAAACAAAGCCCGATCTGATTGTGATCGATGGAGGCAAGGGGCAACTCGGCATGGCCGTGAAGGCACGCGACGCGCTGGGCCTTAATATTCCGATGGTCGGACTTGCGAAACGCGAAGAAGACATCTTTGTCCCCGGTAAATCCTTGCCCTTGCTGATCCCTAAAGATTCCAAGGGGCTCATGATGCTGCGCCACATTCGTGATGAAGCGCACCGTTTCGCCATCACTTTCCAAAAAAGTTCCCGCAAAAAATACCTCACCGCTTCTGCGCTCGACGCCGTGGAAGGACTCGGCGAAGTGGGTAAGATGAAACTGCTCAATGCTTTCGGTTCGGTGGAACGCATCAAAGCCGCGAGTCTGGAAGAAATTGCCACGGTGGTGGGGGAGAAGGTGGCGGAGAAAGTGGTGGAGCATTTGACGTAAAACCCTTTCCCCGCGAGAATACGTCCGACTTAACTCATTCTTATGAATCTTGCCGAACTCCAGGAAAATCTCAAACAGGCCATGCTCGCGAAGGAGGAACTCAAAGTTTCTGTGCTGCGTATGCTTAAGGCGGAAATCATGAAAATCCAGACGGATGGCAGTGGTACGGAAATCACGCCGGAGTTGATTCAAAATACTATTCAAAAACTCGTGAAACAGCGCAAGGACGCTTTTGAGCAATTCACCAGTGGTGGTCGCCCCGAGCTCGCTGAAAAGGAGCAACAGGAAATCGCCCTTTTGATGGTTTATCTTCCCGAACAAATGAGCGAAGAGGCGGTTCGCGCCGAAGTGCGTGCTACGAAAGCAGCTTTGGGGGTCACAGATAAAAGCGGTGTTGGAAAACTCATGGGTGCGCTGATGGGCAAACTCAAAGGCAAGGCCGATGGAGGACTCATCAAAAAGATTGTGGAGGAGGAATTGTAAAACTTATAGTGTAGTTTAACAGGTTGGTCTGCCGTATTAGTACGGCGCTTACAGGTTAAATTTCCTCCCTGGGGAGGGAGGGTGGTTCTTTTGTCAAATGGAGTTTTTGGTACAGCCAGTAAAAAACAAAAGTGGCCAGGTAACTTAAAAGGGTTCCGATCCAAATGCCGTAGAGTGGGAAAGTGAGGCCTGCTATCCAAGCATAAAGGCTGAAACCTATTGCTCCCGGGAAAAATAAAGATTTGCTGACGGCCGGAATCACTTTTGCACCGTGCACGTGATGGAAAATCAGTAAGATCGCACTGAAAGAACCTGGAAAAGCCGAGAACAACCCTCCCCAGATATTTCCCAGGGTCTGAGCCAAGTAAACCACTACGACTAAGATACTTCCTCCCACCAAGGAGCGTATGGCGACGTGTTTTATATTGAAGGGGACGGGTTTGAGTTGGTGCTCTTGAGGCAGTAGGCCAATCAGCCAGTAGAGCAGAAAAACAAAGGGCAGGAAGTATAGATAGAAAGATTCTGCGAAAGAGCTAGGAGGAAACTGCAGCAGTATTTTTGCTGATAGAGCCCATGCAGCGTAGGAGCACACGAGGTTGAGGAAAATGTTGCGTTTTGAAAGGAGCGCAAAAACGAGCACAAAAAGGTAGTCCGGGATCAATGCTGCAGGAACGATCACGGAGGCTTCGGTGACGTCGGCCGGAGTTTTGGTTAGGCCGATAAAGAAGAAACCGATAGCAATAGTGGTTGGAACGGTGAGTACTATTTTCCTCCATTTCAAAGGAACTCGTTCACCAATCAGACTCAGTGAAGCAATCAGCAGTCCTCCGACTAAGAACGAGGTGAGTAGTTGTAAATAAAACATCATTCAAGGAACTTTAAATCGATGTCACGTGTTCCGTGATGTTGATTTCAACCGTGTTGGAGAGTTCTTCGCCCGTAGCGGAGTTGGTGACGCTGCTTTCTTTGCGTGAAAAGTCAAAGAGGCTGTCCGCGGTGAAGGTGTCGGTCTGAGTCATGAGATTGTAAAATTCATCCCAGGTCAGGGTTTTCATTTTTGCGGGATTTTCGCCGTCCCGAATATTCACGGCCACCGTGGTGTCCGGCGTGATTTGGTATTTTTCGTCTTCTACGGAAGGATTGTTGATGGTTCCGTCGGTTGTGATTTCTACAGGATCTACGGAAAAGGAAACAGCGTCGACGGAGCTGATGTGTACTACACTGATGCTGGTTTCAGAGCTTTCGCTCGTTTCGGTGGGCGTGCAGCTGGTCAATACTAAAGCGGCTCCCAGAACGAGAAGTAGTTTGGACGTTTTCATAAAAGAGGAGGGTTAGTGTGGTGCCGAAAGTGGGGGTCGAACCCACACTCCCGATGAAGGGAACGGGATTTTGAGTCCCGCGCGTCTGCCAGTTCCGCCATTTCGGCACATTGTTGTGGCTTCGCCACGTTCTTGCTTAGCAAACACTTTGTGTTCGCTTGCCGGTGAAAATTACACTATTTGGAAAAACCAGACAATAGGTGTATTTTGTTGGCACTTTAATTTCGTCTTATGTCTAAGAACAACAATCAATCGCTTTGGATGGGTGTGAGTTTCCTCGTTGTGGGACTCGCTTTGGGAATGGTGATCAACACCGGTGGAGCCAGTCTTTTTGCGAACATTACAGGTAGTGATACCCCCCCCACAACGGTTGTGGACAACAGCGATGAGGCTGTGGCTGCTCAAGTGGATCCTTCCAAACTCGACACGGTCTCTGCAGATGTGGATGACGATGCTTTCTTGGGAGACGCGGATGCACCAGTGACGATTGTGGTGTTCAGCGACTTTCAATGTCCTTACTGTGAACGTTTCTACACGGATTCTATGGGAACTCTGATCGAAGAATACATCGATACTGGTATCGCCAAGTTGGTTTACCGTGATTTCCCTCTCCCCATGCACCAAAATGCCAGCATGGCGGCTCAAGCAGCGGAATGTGTACGCAAGCAAGATGGCACTGCAGATGACGTGGCTTACTTCCAAATGCATGATCTTTTGTTCGAAACTCAAGGGGATTGGTCCAACAATGCCGATGCTCAGGGTATGATTGAAGCTTTGGCTAAGGACAACTTGGGCGTAGACATTTCTGCTTGTCTCGATTCCGAACAAATGAAAGCCGAAGTGGAAGCCGATTATACGGCAGGTCGCGGTTACGGTATCTCCGGAACGCCCAGCTTCTTCATCAACGGAAAGAAACTCGTGGGAGCTTATCCTTACTTAGTGTTCCAGAAAATAATCGATTACGTTCGTCCCTAAATATGTTTTTTGATGAAGTCACCCTCGAACTCGAAGGAGGCCGAGGCGGAAACGGAGCCATGTGTTTTCATCGAGAAAAATTCGTGGCGGAAGGTCCACCCGATGGTGGAGATGGTGGCGATGGTGGAAACGTGGTCTTAGAAGCGGACGACAACTACAACACGCTTCAACACTTCATGGGGAAGAAGCACTATCAAGCGAATTTTGGTGAAAATGGGGCGAAGAACGATATGGCCGGTCATGGCGCTGAAGAATTGATTCTGAAGGTTCCGGTGGGCACAATGGTGCACGATTTAGAAACGAAAGAACAAGTGGCGGATCTTTCTATTCATGGGCAGCGTCTCTTGATTGCCCATGGTGGACGCGGAGGTTACGGGAATGGTCACTTCATGGCCAGTACGCGTCAAGCGCCGATGTTCGCGGAATTGGGGGACATTGGGGAGTTTAGAAAAGTACGACTCGAGCTTCGCCTCGTGGCGGATGTGGGCTTGGTGGGTTACCCCTCTGCGGGAAAATCCACTTTGATTTCTCACGTTTCTGCGGCGCGACCCAAGATCGCAGCCTATCCTTTTACGACTTTGGTGCCCAACCTGGGCGTGGTGAACGTGGCGAAATTTGGGGGTGAAGAGGCTCAAACTTTTGTGATTGCCGATATGCCGGGGATCATCGAAGGGGCTAGCGAAGGGAAGGGGCTTGGGGGGCAATTCCTCAAACACATCTCACGCACGGCCACTTTGGTTTATGTACTGGATCCTTTCTCTTATGAAGGCCTCAGCATGTCTGAACAATTCACGGTGCTGCAACGCGAACTTAAGGCGCACGATCCGGAATTACTCAAAAAAGATTTCTTTGTGGTGATGAATAAGATCGACTCGATTCCTGAAGACGATCGTAAAAAACTGTCCAAAGAATTTTTGAAGGATTTCCCCAAAGTTAAAAAAATATTCCGTTCTGTTTCCGGGGTGAGTGGGGAAGGGCTGCAGGATCTTATGTTTGAACTCTTTAAGGTCATTAGAAAATCGAAAGCCAGTTTGCCCGAAGTGGTGACGGAGGAAAATAAAGTCATTGAATACACGCCGACTCGCTTCTTGGACGACGCGGCTTTTCAAGTGGAGTACATGTACACCGTGAGTGCTCGGGAGTTTCAGGAGCCGGTGTGTGGGAATGTGATCACTCCGGAGACCATGCCCAAGCGTGAGCTCTATAAAGTCACGGGCAAGCGCATCGAACAAGTTTCCCGCATGACCAACCCTTTGCAACCGGATGGAGTGGTGCGTGTTTTCGACATTCTTATTAAGATGGGCATTCAAAAGGCGCTCCTTAAAGCTGGCGCTGTGAATGGCGATCTGCTTAAAATAGGGCCACACTTCTTTGAATTCCACGCGCTATGAAACTGATTTGCGGACTGGGGAACCCCGGCGACAAGTACGCTCGCACTCGTCACAACGTGGGCTTTCGCGTGCTGGATTTGCTCGCTCAAAAACTGAATTTTCCCGAGTTTTCCGAGAAAGGAAAGTATTTACTCAGCGAAAAAGGTCGTGGCGAAAATAAGATTTTTTTGATGAAGCCGCTCACTTATATGAATCTTTCCGGCGAAGCCGTGATGGAAGTCTTGAATTTTTATAAAATCGAGCCCAAGGATTTGCTGGTGGTTTATGATGATGTGGATTTGCCTTTGGGCAAACTTCGCTACCGTGACAGTGGTTCGGCAGGAACGCACAACGGGATGAAGTCTATTATAGAGCAACTCGCAACACTCGACTTCCCGCGACTTCGAGTGGGAATTGAATCTCGTGGGGTTACGGCTCCGGAACAAATGGAGCTGGATGTCTTTGTTTTGGCGCCTTTTCTCCCTGAAGAAGAAGAGCTGCTGAAGCCTGCTTTGGCCGAAGCTGTAGAGCTGCTTGAAAAATCTCTTGCTTAAAGGCGGATTACCCCTTAAAGTAGCCCCGCACTTATATTTTTGATCTATGTTTGCAGTCGTTTACCTCGGTGGAAAGCAATACAAAGTCCGTGAAAAGGACGAAATTGAAGTAGAAAAACTCGATATTGAAATTGGAAAGAACTTTAAGGTCAATGAAGTGCTTTTGATGGGTGAAGAAGATGGCAGCGAAATGAAGCTCGGTATGCCTTTTGTGGGAGGTGCTCACGTGGAATGCCAAGTGATGGAACAAGGAAAAGGAGAAAAGATCCGCGTGTTCAAGTTCCACGCAAAAAAGCGTTACCACCGTACTCAAGGTCACCGTCAACTCTTCACCCTGTTGAAGGTTTTGAAGATTTCTGCTGTGGAAAAGAAAACTTCTGCCGCTAAGGAAGAAAAAATGGATGCTTCTGAAGTGGAGGACTCCAAAGCTGCTGCTCCTAAAAAAGTAGCTGCAAAGAAGACCACGAAGAAAGAAGAGTAGTTTTTCTCCACAAAGGTCTGCTATTATGATTTGGGCTCCCTCCCGAACTATTTCTTAATCTTCTTTATATGAAGAAATTAGTCGCTGCGGTGCTCTTGTCTCTTTTTCTTGTTCCCAGTGCGTTTGCTGCCAACCTCGACGATTTATCGTCTTTTTTGGGAGTGACTAAGGCTACTTTAATCGCTGAACTCAAGTCGGGTACTAGTTTGCAGGACTATGCTGTTTCCTTGGGAATCGATAAGCAGGCTCTCAGAGACTATATCAACAAAGGGCCCAATTCTGTTTTCTCGATTCTTATTCAGCAGGATGAATTTGCTCAAGGTTTGGCAGATTTATTGGGGCTCACCATTGAAGAACTGCGGAACGAATTGGCTGCTGGCGAAACACCTGCCACCTTGGCCAAATCACAAGGAGTGGAAATGGTGATCATTAAGGGTTACCTCAAGACCGAAATGGATGAATACCGAGCTGCTCATCCCGACACTAGGACAAAGCCGACTCCTAAGAATTAATTATGATTGATGAGTTTTTAAAAGTTGTGGTGGGGGATCTGCTTGTAGGTGGGCTTAAACTTATTTTTTCTACTCCTTTTGTACTGGTGCTGGCTTTTTTTGGAAAGGATTCTTACTTCGTGAATTTAAAAGCGTATTACAAAAAAGTGTGGAACTGGAGTCCATTGCGGTCGTAATAAATGGTGGGCGATTCAAGATTTGAACTTGAGACCTCGACATTATCAGTGTCGCGCTCTAACCAACTGAGCTAATCGCCCCTGAGCTGTCTGCCCTGCCAGAATAGAAATGGTGGAGCTGAGGAGAGTCGAACTCCTGACCTCCTCGGTGCAAGCGAGGCGCTCTAGCCAACTGAGCTACAGCCCCACTTCGTCTGGCTGAGAACTTATACCTGCGCCAGTTTAAAAAATCAAGAAAAGTTTAGGGTGGATTTTTTTCTTGGCAAGAGGGGAGTGCTGAAGCTATTCTGAGCCTATGCAGATCCTTCAAGGTTTTATAGGAATGGTGGTTGGGATGCTGATTTTGATTTATCGACCCTATGTAAAGGATTTTATTGGGAGCATTGGTTTTGCCGAAGAATACATGGGACCGGGGGGCACTTGGACCCTTCTCCTTATTATAGGGGTGGCTTTTTTTGTGGGGGGACTCATGTGGGCCATGGGGGTGATTCAAGACTTCTTCATTGCTCACTTCGCGAACTTTGTGTGATTGAGTTGACAAAAATCAAAAGTATTAGTAAGCTGTATTCTTTTCATAATTCTATATATGGAGAATCGACTTCCTTTGCTTGCTCTCGCTGCCTTGACTGCTTGTACTCCGAATCCTGAACGGATTGCTCAGGAAGAACTGACTGCTTTTGCTCAAGCGGCTAGTATGGCGTGTAAAGCTCCTATAGAAGAAGGTTCTCGAGACGTGACTGTAGAAAGCCCGCTCCAGGCCTCTAGTACCACTAATCTTCTGGTGGAAGCCGAAAGGCAAGGTGAAGTGGAGGCTTGTATTGGAAATTTACAGGGTGGCCCATTCGTATCTTCTCTTCAAGGTGAATGTTACGTGAGTTATAAACGTGCTTATGCTCCCGGAGAGAATATGTCGGGGGCCAAAGGTTTCGAGCTTTCTACCTCTGTAGACTGTGCGGCTGGAGTTATCGCTGATGCTCGAAGGGCTCAATAGAAAAAATCCCCAGAAAATCCCCTTGACGAAGCCTGGGCGCCTTCCTATAATGCCCCAGCCTAGTTTGCTAGGATCTACTTACGCATCTGAATGGTTCTGTTCCAAATACCCTATAGATTCAAACCATAAGTCGTCTTTACAGACTGTTTGAGTTTCTAGGGTGTATGGAATCCATACACCCTTTTTGTTCCTTGAAAATTCGATCAATATACTGAATAAAAATTTATTCTTTCAGATTGCCATAAAAGAATTTGGAAGATGACGTTATTAACATTGAAAAAAAGGCAAAGAATGGATGCCTTGACTCAAAACTCCGATGAAGGACGCGGCCAGCTGCGATAAGCTTCGGCGAGCTGCTAAGCAAGCTTTGACCCGGAGATTTCCGAATGGGGAAACCTTACAGAAGTAATGTTCTGTAGCCTCGCAAGAGGCGGACACTAGGGGAACTGAAACATCTAAGTACCCTGGATAAAAGAAATCAATAGAGATTCCCGTAGTAGCGGCGAGTGAACCGGGAATAGCCCAAACCTTATCCTTCGGGATAGGGGGTTGTAGGACCTCAACACGAAGATATTTTCTATTAGCCAAACGATCCTGGAAAGGACGGCCATAGAGGGTGATAGCCCCGTCGGCGAAAATAGATATAAATTCCAGAGTGTTCCTGAGTAGAGTCGGACACGAGAAATCCGGCTTGAATCTGGGAAGACCACTTTCCAAGGCTAAATAAGTTTTGAGATCGATAGCGAACTAGTACCATGAGGGAAAGGTGAAAAGCACCCCAGATAGGGGAGTGAAATAGAACCTGAAATTCTTTGCCTAAAATGAGTCGGAGCCCTTCGGGGTGACGGCCTACTTTTTGTAGAACGGACCAACGAGTTAGCTGTATGGTGCAAGCCTAAGGAAGTTAAATCCGGAGGCGTAGCGAAAGCGAGTCTTAACGGGCGCCAAGTACCATGCACTAGACCCGAAACGGGGTGAGCTACCCATGGGCAGGATGAAGGTAGGGTAATACCTACTGGAGGTCCGAACCAACCAGTATTGCAAGACTGGTGGATGACCTGTGGGTAGGAGAGAAATTCTAATCGAACTCCGAGATAGCTGGTTCTCTTCGAAATAGCTTTCGGGCTAGCCTCGACTATAAACATTGGAGGTAGAGCACTATTTAGGCTAGGGGGCAAAATCCGTCTACCAAACCTAGATAAACTCCGAATACCAATGCTTCAGGTCGGGAGTCAGACGGTGACAGCTAAGTGCCATCGTCGAGAGGGAAACAGCCCAGACCGTCGTCTAAGGTCCCTAATAGATACTTAGTGGTAAAGGATGTGAGGATGCGTATACAATCAGGAGGTTGGCTTAGAAGCAGCCATTCCTTTAAAGAGTGCGTAACAGCTCACTGATCTATGCGTCCTTGCGCCGAAAATGTAACGGGTCTCATGTATCTAACCGAAGTCACGGGTGCGATTTATCGCGCAGTAGAAGAGCGTTCTCATCGGCTGTGAAGTCAGACTGTAAAGTCTGGTGGAGCGTTGAGAAGTGCAAATGTTGGTATAAGTAACGTCATCAAAGTGAAAAACTTTGACACCGAAAACCCAAGGTTTCCCAAGCCACGTTAATCGACTTGGGGTTAGTCGGTCCTAAGGCCTAGGCGAAAGCCGTAAAGCTGATGGACATCTGGTTAATATTCCAGAACACGATACAAATCGTCCAAGCAAAACTGGATCAAGATATATTTTAAGCTGATTCCTTCGGGAAAAGGCGAGAAATACTTCAAGTGAAAGTGGCGCTAGATTCGGAGAGACGCCGTAGGATAGCTTCAGCAGGTCAATGAATTCCTGTACAAGCGATAAGCTCATGCCTTTGTAGGAAAATCCGCATAGGTTCGCGATTCGTTATGTAAAGGTCCCGCAAGGGATTGATTGGAGCAAGTTCAGCGGACGAGAAAATCTTCGCTTCGAGAGTTGTGTCGTACCGTACCGCAAACCAACGCTGGTGGGTAAGTCGAGTAGACTAAGGTGATCGGGATAACTGCGCTTAAGGAACTCGGCAAAACAGCAGGCGTAACTTCGGGATAAGCCTTGCCTGCATTCTGCGATTATATCAATTGAATGTAGGTTGCAACAAATGAACACCTGCGACTGTTTATCAAAAACACAGGTCCATGCTAAGCCGTAAGGCGATGTATATGGGCTGACCCCTGCCCAGTGCCAGAAGGTCAAGAGGAGAGGTTCACGCTTCGAATCTAAGCCCTGGTGAACGGCGGCCGTAACTATAACGGTCCTAAGGTAGCGAAATTCCTTGTCGGGTAAGTTCCGACCCGCACGAATGGGGTAACGATGGGTGTACTGTCTCGAGCGCAGGCCCGGTGAAATTACAATATGGGTAAAAATGCCCCTTAGATATGGCAGGACGAAAAGACCCCGTGCAGCTTTACTATAGTCTAACATTGATTCTGGATACTACTTGTGCAGGATAGGTGGGAGCCGTTGAAGCAGTGGCGTCAGCCGCTGTGGAGGCATCCTTGAGATACCACCCTTGTCTTGTTTAGAATCTAACTTTCCCTATGAAGGAAATGACAGTGTTTGATGGGTAGTTTAACTGGGGCGGTTGCCTCCTAAAGAGTAACGGAGGCGCGCAATTGGTCAACTAAGGTCGGATGGAAACCGATCTTGTCGTGTATTCGCACAAGTTGGCTTGACTGCAAGGCTTACAAGCCGAGCAGGGACGAAAGTCGGTGAAAATGATCCGGTACCACCATGTGGGTGGGGTATCGCTCAACGGATAAAAGTTACGCCGGGGATAACAGGCTAGTCTGGTCCAAGAGTCCACATCGACGACCAGGTTCGGCACCTCGATGTCGGCTCGTCGCATCCTGGGGGTGGAGAAGCTCCCAAGGGTTTGGCTGTTCGCCAATTAAAGCGGCACGCGAGCTGGGTTCAAAACGTCGTGAGACAGTTTGGCCTCTATCCGCCATATCTGTAGGAAAATTGAAGGAATTTGCCCCTAGTACGAGAGGACCGGGGTGAACGAACCTCTAGTGTACCAGTTGTCGTGTCAACGGCATCGCTGGGTAGCTATGTTCGGTCTAGATAACCGCTGAAAGCATCTAAGCGGGAAGCTAGTCCTAAGAAAATTTTCCCAATTAAGTTCCACGTAGACTACGTGGTTGATAGGCTACAGGTGTAAGCACAGTGATGTGTTCAGCCGAGTAGTACTAATAACTGAATGTTGTTAATTAACGTCTTCTTCCAGCCTTTTATGGCAATTTGTGAGAATAAAATTTATTCAGACTGAATCGAATTACTTTGTAAAAAGCAGTTTGGTTCAGGCGTCTTTAGAGAAAAGGTCACACCTGTTCCCATTCCGAACACAGCAGTTAAGCTTTTCTTCGCCGATAGTACTGCGGTATGAACCGTGGGAGTGTAGGACGACGCCTGAACTAAGCTGCTTTTTTTAGTGCCCCTAAAAGGGCTCGAATCCTTTGGACTTCTTTTCCAAGATCAGTACGGATAGGTTCTTCCACCTGTCCTGTGACGGCCAAGAGATTTGTGCTGGTTTCTATGGTGGTGTTGATCAGAACTTGAACGTCAACAGACAAGGCTCCACGTTTTTTATTTCCTGTGGCTAGTTCTCTGCCTAAATCAATGATTTTGCCTGTTTCAATCATATAATCTGCTTGTTTGGGGATGGGTTTTATATTGACGGAACGCACATTGTGTAATCGATCCCCTACCTTCACTCGAAAACAGAGCACTTGGTCAGTTATACTTCCGTCCCATTCTTCCTTTAAGTTTCTTTCTAAGTAGCCAGCTCTTAATGGGTCGCCTTTGGGGGGTTTCGTGAGAGCCCTCAACATTCGTAGAATGCCTCTTTTGTTACGAGTGAAAAAATTACTTCTTGGTGGTATCCCCTGGTAACCCGGCATTCGAAGGTCTCCTTCAATGTCGGTATGCCAGGTTGTTTGTTGAGTCAGTTTATCTTCTAGAAAGGACTCCAGGAGTTTTACAAAATCTTCTTTGTAATCGTGTGGGATAGCCACTAGAACCCCTTTTTTTACTTGATTGTAGAGCCCGCGTCTTTTTTTTGGATCTGTTTCGAGACGCAGTTCTTCGAGGTAGCGATTGATCACGTAGACACTGGTTTTGTAACAGTGGTCCATCACCAGCGTTCCATCTTCTCTCACAGCGCCAAATTTATGCGCTCCACTTCGTACTGCAGCGTAGCCTATGTGTCCTAGACATATGAGTTCTGTTTCGTCCAAAAGGTCGTCGGTCACGGCTGCCTTCTCTGGAAAATCTGGACAGTTTTTGTAGAGGTAGAGGTAACACATGGCTCGCTGGAAATACTCTTTCTTCTTCCGCAGGTGATCTTCACGATTGCTCTTTTCAAGACGTTCCATCCCGCCTTTTCCTCCTGGATTTATCACTCCCAGCATTTTTAGTACGGGCGCGCTTACGGGTTCTCCTGTTTGAGTTTTAGCGCCGTCCTCTAAAAATTTCTTGATGGTTTTTATCATTTCAACCCCAGACATCAGTTCTGCCTCAGCCTCCATCAATTTGCTCCAGGCTTTTTTTACAGGGTGATCTTCCGCTAAATCTTCCGGAGGATGTGGAAAAGTTGCTTGTGGATGGAAGACACGGTCTTCCATTTCTAAAATTTGAGTCTCGTCCACTTCAGCGTAACTAGGTTCGGATTGATAGTTCTTTTCACGCGTGGGAAAACGAAAAGGAGGTCGATTCGTGTCGAAATCTGAATATGCCTTTTTGATCTCTACGAGATCGCCTTCTACTAATCTGGTGCCTTCAGGAGTTGCCATGCACTATGAAAAAGAAGCAAGCTATATTTTTACCATATTTCTTGTTTTATATCAAGCGCCTGCTTGAGGCACCGCAGCCGTTCCCGTGGGGGCCTCCGGTACTTCGTCTTGTTCCAAGGCGAGCTCGGCGTCGGGTTCGAATTTTTGGCTGCGAGAAGTCAGTGGATTGTAGGTTTCGTAGAAGAGCTCGATGAGGTCTTGAGTGTTGAGTTCGTCCACGCGTAGGCCACAACCTTCCAGCCCGGCGCGCACGGTGTTCACCCGCCCGGAGAGGCGCTTTTTGAGTTCGTCGAAATGAGTGTGACGGTCTTTGATTTTGCTGGCGTTGTCTTGAGGGAAAATGGATTCGAGAAAGCTCTTGATGAGCCCACGTTTTTCTTCGCCTAAAGGATCTTGGGGAATGACCACGTAGAATTGTTTCTCCATGATGTTGGCGTATTCCACCAAGCGGCTGACGTATTCGATGTATTCAAAAGTTTGTTTTTGCAGGAGGGGATTGGTTTGTTTCACCCCGATTTTTTTGAGTTTCTCAATGTAGTGTTCCAGATCCAGCTTTTTGCTGCGGACCACGATTTGAATGGGAAATTCCAGAGAGTTGAGGAAGTTTTGATACGAATAAATGACCGCGTTTTGCTCTTCCTCAGATTTGAGGTTGAGGTTCACGCTGGAGGTTTTGAGGATCGCGCGCAGCCCCCCGTTTTTAAGGATGGCGGTGTCGTCGCGGATTTCGGAAACCTTCAGGTACAGTTGAGTACTCGATAAAGGGTCTTTTTTGGCTCCTCTCACCGATTTGTCGCCTTGAGTGTTCATATGGCTTGAGGCTTGCTATAAGAGTCGAGCATTTTGGAGATTTCCCCAATTTTTTGGAGACGTTCGTGATCGCGAGCAATTTTTCCTTCGGCGTCTGCTCCAGTTTGCACTTTTTTTACCTTGTCTGCAAACAGTGTTACGGCGTAGTTGTCTCCTGCTCCCATCACAAAGGTGCGTTTACGGGGATTTTTCATGAATTCAATGCTCAGGAAGATCCATTGGTCGAAGGGAATGCCCCCGATGCTCACAAAGGTGGACAGGAGGGTTAAAATTCCTGGAATGAGCACGGGAATCAGCCACACTTCAATGAAGAAGCTTTTGGCCAGGGTCACGTAGATCACGTAGGTGATGCCGCCGCCCACACCCAATTTGATGAGCTGTCTCAGAGTGAGTGGCCCCACGATTTTGTCTTCTACCTGTACGTTTTGAGGGATTTTGTATTGCACGCTTTTGTTTTAATCTATTTATTATACCTGAAAACCGGTAAGAAATAAAGCCTCCCGTCTCGCTGGGAGCGTAAGTCTCCTCATGCATGATTCGGAGCCTCCACTTCCTAAGCTTGCGCTCCACGGCAGGCTTATTTCCTGGTTTCCATAATAACCAGATTGAAACTATCGAGTCAGGAGGGCTTTTTTCAAGGAGCTAAACCTGGTAGACTCCCTCTGCCAGGCGAACCCAAAGGGTTTGCTAAGCAAAAACGTGGCGTAAGCCACAACATTCTATGAAGAACATTCGCAATTTTTGCATCATCGCGCACATCGACCATGGGAAATCCACCTTGGCTGACCGCTTCTTGGAGGTTACGGGCACACTGACGCGTCGTGAAATGAAGCACGGCCAGATGCTCGACACCATGGAGCTGGAACAGGAGCGTGGAATCACCATCAAACTGCAGCCGGTGCGGATGAACTGGAAATACAAAGGCGAAGACTATCAACTGAACCTCATCGATACGCCCGGGCACGTGGACTTCAGTTATGAGGTTTCGCGCAGTTTGGCGGCCTGTGAAGGGGCGATTTTGGTGGTGGACGCGACTCAGGGCATCCAAGCTCAGACTTTGGCCAATTGTTACATGGCTTTGGAGCACAATTTGGAGATCATTGCGGTGCTCAATAAAATCGATCTGCCCGCCGCTGACGTGGAAGGGCGTGCGAACGAAATTGAAAAAGCACTGGGAATTCCCAAAGAAGAGATTTTGTTCATTTCTGCCAAAGAAGGAACGAATGTGGATAAATTGTTGGAGCGAGTGATCGAAAAAGTGCCGGCACCGAAGGAAGCTCCCGGAGGGGAGACTAAGGGCCTGATTTTTGATTCGGTTTACGATACTTACAAGGGCATTGTGGCTTATGTACGTCTGATGGATGGCTCACTGAAGCGTGGAGATAAAATCAAAATGCTCAATACCAAAGCAGAAACGGAAGTGATGGAAGTTGGTTTTTTTAAGCCCAAATACGAAGCCAACGACCGTCTGAATGCCGGCGAAGTGGGTTATGTGGTCACCGGAATGAAGTCGGTGGCGGATGCACGTGTGGGGGACACCATTTGGCGTCCCAAAGAATGGTCACAACGAGACGAACTCAAGCCCACGCCTTTGCCCGGATATAAGAAAGTGGTGCCTTTTGTTTTTGCGGGGATGTTTGCCACGGAGAATGAGCAATACTTATTGCTTCGTGAGGCCTTGGAAAAATTGAGCTTGAACGATTCTTCGCTGACTTTTGAGCCGGAAAATTCGGGAGCGCTGGGGCATGGTTTCCGTTGTGGATTTTTGGGCTTGTTGCACATGGATATTGTGCAGGAACGACTCGAGCGCGAATACAACCTGGACTTGATTGTCACGGCGCCGAGCGTGCGTTACCAGGTTCAGAAAAACGACGGAACCTTGATTGAAATCTCCAATCCTTCTGAATTGCCAGACATCGCGCACATCGCAGCCATTTTAGAGCCTTGGATCAAAGTGGAAGTTTTGACGCCGGTGGATTACATGGGACCCCTGATGCAAATGCTGGCGGACCGCCGCGGACTTTCTAAAAATGTGGTGTATTTGGACGAAAAGCGCGTGAGCCTTCATTATGAAATTCCATTGGCTTCGATTGTGGTCGATTTTTATGACGACTTGAAAAGTCTCACTTCCGGTTACGCCTCCATGAGTTACGAATATTTGGAATTCCGTGTGGGGGATTTGGTGCGTCTGGATTTTATAGTGCATCATGAAAAGCTCGATGCCTTGTCCATCATCATCCATCGCAGTTCGGCGACTCACCATGGAATGAAAGTGTGTAAGAGACTCAAAGGAATCATCCCCAAAGGGCAGTTTGAAATTCCTATTCAAGGGGCGATTGGGGCCAAGATCATTGCTCGTGAAACCATTCCTGCGTTCCGAAAAGATGTGACCGGCTATTTGTACGGCGGGGATGTGACCCGAAAAAACAAACTCCTCGACAAGCAGAAAAAAGGGAAGAAACGCATGAAGATGTTTGGCCGCGTGGAGGTCCCTCAAGAAGCCTTCCTTGCCGTGCTGAAGAAGGAGGATTAAACTGGGTTCACGCCATGAAAAGACTTCTCGCCCTCCTGCTCATTTTGTCACTTTTCAGTTTGCCGGCTTGCCAGCAAACGTTTTCGAATATCGATCAAGGGCAGCCTTCCATGAGCAGTATCAGCATCGCATATGCGGAAGCGCCTTCCACGTATTCGCCCCTTTCTTATGAAGCAAAGAACCGAAAGTTTTTTGCGAATTTGTATGAGCCCTTGGTGAAGTTCGACGGCACTTTTAACACGGACAGCGCTCTTGCAGTTTCGTGGGGTCGGCTCGATGATACGACTTGGGATTTCCATTTGCGCCACGACGTCTATTTCCACGATGGAAAAATCTTTACGGCGGCGGATGTGGTTTATTCCATCAATTTGGCACGGGGGGAAACTTCGGAACTTCAGCCCTTGCTCTCTACCATTTTGAGTGTGGAGCAGACCGATGAAGATCGCATCAGCATCACTACCAGTTCACCGGATCCACTGCTGCTCAATCGTTTGACCTATGTGTACATGGTGCCTGAGGCCACAACGGATTTTTCTTTGCCCATTGGCACGGGGCCTTATCGCGTGCATGAATTCGCTCAAGACGATTTGGTCTTGGAACGCTTCAATGATTATTGGGGGCCGCTGGCCTACTTCCCGGAGGTGCATTTGAGGACGGTTGCTGATCCGGAGGAGCGTGTAAAAGCTTTGGAAAACAATACAGTGCAAGTGCTGGCGAATGTGCCTCCTCAGTCCGCCGAAGAATTGAAGGCGCAGGGCTTGGTGGTGACGGACTTTCCTAGTTTGGAAGTGAGCTATTTGATTTTGAATCAAAGTCGTATTTTTGCGGATGAGAATTTGCGTGCGGCAGTGAATGCCGCGTTGGCCACGGATTACGCGGAACGACTGGGTGGGGGCTATCTGATGGGGACTTCACAGTTTGCGGCTACGGGCATTGAGGGCTATTCCAAAACGGCTCCTCAGCGGGAACAAAATTTAGAAATCGCTCAGGAATTACGAGCCTTGGTGCAGGGGCCGGTGACCGTGACTTTGGACATTCCTGAAGGACTGGAAATTTTGGGGGAAGCCATCCGTTCCGACTTAGCGGCCATCGACATTCAGGTGACGGTGAATGTGCTGACTGCGACGGCCTTGCAGGATAAAATTGAAGCGAGTTTGTCTGATTTTTATTTCTTTGGGTGGAAGTACGATTTGGCTGACAGTGGAGATTTTTTTGAAGCGGTGGCGCACAGTAAGGTGGGCAGCTATGGACAGTTCAACGGAGCAGCTTATGCGGACGCGGAATTGGACCTGCTGATTGAGAAAGCGGCAACGGAGTTTGGCCTTATGGAACGACGCCAATTCATCACTCAAATTGAGGCGCAGCTCAATAGCGACATGGCCATTGTGCCACTCTTTGAATCTAAAACCTTGTATGCTTTCCATGCTCCACTTCTGTGGAGCTCGCGTTTGGACGGGCAGCTTTGGGTTAGCGATTTGGTCGAAAATGTGGTAAAATAAAGGGATATTTTTAAGAGTAAGGATGCTCCATTCGCTCAAAGCCAAATTCATTCTGGCCTTCGGGACACTCATTGTCGCCTTGTTTGCGGTTATGGGACTGTTCCTGGTACAGGCTAAAACAACGGAACTTTCTGCGGATATTGCGGGCAGCACCGAATCCTTTGCTCAATTCACCGTGAAGCGCATGGTGGAGGCTTATGAACAGTTCCTGGATCCCGGAAATTTTGTTCCGTTCCAACGAGAAATGTCTCGCGTGCTGCGTATAAATCAAAACATTGCTGGACTCCAAATGAGCACTTATGGCGGCGTGATTTTGTACGATTCGACTACGGAACAAAGCCAGCGTTACGACGGTGTGGTTCGCACTGTGAGTGACCCCAAAGAACTCGAACGAGTGCAGTCGAATAAGATGTCCCTGCTGTTTGAGAATGGCCGAGTGGTTTATGTGAAAACTGATGAAGATAAAAATTCAAGCTATGTGGATTTTAACGAAGACTTAGTGGCTGCTCCGCTTTCTACCGATCGTATCGTTAACATTGTGATGCCTTACGACAACGCCTACGCGGTGACTTATATGGTGAGTTACGCCACGATGGATGCTCGTTTGGCGAATGCCAAAATGCACATTGGCCTGATTGCGGTGGTGGGCTTTCTGCTCTCCTTCATGCTTTCCATTATGCTTTCGGTGAGCATCACGAACCCGCTGAAGGCCTTGAAAGAAGGTGCAATACGAATTGCTGCTGGAGATTTTACAGTTCGTGTGGCAGTGAAAACAAAAGATGAAGTGGGGCTTTTGGCCGGCACTTTCAACCAGATGGCGGTGGACTTGGCTGCTGCCGTGGAAGTCAAAATCTATAAAGAACGTGTGACGAAGGAACTCGAATTGGCCGCCAGCATTCAAGACAATCTTATTCCTCGCAATACCTTGTCTCTGCCTACGCTCGATATCGTGGGAGGGCTTGATCCGGCTACGGAAGTGGGCGGCGACGCTTACGACTATATCCCCATGAGGAATGGCAACACCCTGGTTTACATCGGAGACGGAACTGGGCACGGAGTTCCCGCCGGAATCATGGCGTCCATTTCCAATGCCTTGCTCTACGCTTACCGTGGTGAAACTGATCTTAAAGTTGTCGCAAAAGCCATGAATGAAGTCATCCAGAAAAAATCTTCCAACACCATGTTCATTACCATGGCTCTTACGATTTGGAACGAGGTCACCAGCACTTTGAAGTATGTGAATGCGGGCCACTTGCCGCTGCTTTACTTTGACGCTGCCAACAAAAAACTCACCGAAATCAAACTCCCCGGAATCGCTTTTGGAATGGTGGACGACATCGTTCCCTTGCTCAATGAACAGGAGCTTGTTCTAAAATCGGGAGATGTGGTGGTGCTGTATAGCGACGGTTTCCCGGATGCTCAAAACGAACGTAGGGAAGCCTACGGTGTGCAGCGCCTCAAGGCAAACATTCAAAACTTGGCCAACGAAGGCTACAGCGTCGAAGAAATGCGCGACGGTATTCTTGCTGACGTCATGAACTTCATCGGCGCGCGTGAACACCTCGATGATATTACGGTTGTGGTGATGAAGAAGAAATAATAATATTAATTCTATGATAGAACGTATTGAAAGCAAGGAGTACATCAAACGGTTGAGAGGGAAACTTAAAGAAGCCTATCCAGATGGAAAATTTCCAAAAGATGTCCGATCTAGGTTTAATACACGTCTTTGGGAAATTACTCATTTGCCCAAAGGAGTCCTTATGACTTCAGATTATTTGGACAGAGATTTACGAGGGATCCTCTACGTCCAGAATGCGGAGATTCTTAGTGTCATCAACGCGTCGAAAAGACTGGGTTCTGTTTCAAAATTCGGAGCGGAGGGTAATGAGTTAAGAGATGAGGGATTACTCTCTGGTCCACACAAAAGATCTTAAAGTAAACATGGGGGTCGAAAAACAAAAACAATATCGAACTGCTTATCCGGACAACTGTCCTCCTTTAGATCCTGTTCGGGTCGATGAGATTTTTGAAGCCTATTACAACGAAACGTTTACTAACGATCGCGAGAATGAAGAAATGAAAGGAAACTACCGACGGTGGATTAAGGAGGGCCTCCTGCAGGATCGGAATACGGTTTTGATTTTTGATGAAAATGACACTTTAGTGGGATGGGGAGGATTAGATCATCATGGCAAAGGTGCGGATGAATTTTCCAATGTTGAGCTCCGTGCTATCACGGTTCATCCTTCTTTCCAGGGCCAAGGAATTTCGAAAAAGATCATTGAAACTTTGGAAGGGGATTTAGCTGGTGCAAAGGTGCCTATTCGTATTCAAATGAGTAGTCACGAACCGAAGATTTTAGAGTCTGCGGAAAAGAGAGGATATAAGCGTATGCCAATACCGGAGCTTTTGACCTTACGTGGATGGGATCAGCAACCTGGCTATGAAGAGCGTTTGAAGTGGTACGAAAGTAACCGCATGGAAGGCGTGATCAAAGAAGTGGTTCCGGAAAATAAAACTCGTTTGGCGCGCTTGTGTGGATTTTTCCGTAAGAGGGTCTTGGGCTGGACCACGTGAGCTTGCAAAGGACAATTTATTATTGATATAATATGCATGTTAAAGCTTTCGGCCGAGGTTTATAAGCCTCCATCTGGCGGAAAGCTTTTTCACTTGCCTTGAGGAAAGATGGACATGAGATATTTCTGTCCGTTTCTTTTATTTTCTTTGATTTGCACATAGAAAAGTTCGTTCTCTGAAGTAATCCCTGCAAATCTGTGTAATATTTCGCCCTTCTTGTCGACACTTTCTACTGTTGTAGGGTCAAATCTTGATTCACGAATCAACTCAATGGCACAGGGGAAATACTTGAATCTACGTAGCCTTTCCTTATGATGTTTGTCGTTGAGGTGATGCCAAAATAAGGACAAAAAGATCTTATCTTTGTGGAAGTAAGCGGATCGAAGATAAACTCTTCGTTTAGATCGCTTCTTTATTTGAGTGTAAAGGTGGAAAGCTTTCCGGTGAACTTCTCCATAGTTGGAGCCGGCTAGTCTTTTGGATTTGGTTCTGTACGCTTTTGTAGCCATGAGTTTTTTATATCAGACTGTTTCTCAAAAGTACTGACAAAGACCTGACAAATGGTTTTATCAGGTCTAAATCAGGGTTGATTTTGAGGGAAAAAGTTGCAGCCTAGGCACTCACTCCCGGCACTGGGTATTTGAGGCACATCTCAACCACTTTGACTTTGATGCCGGCCAAGTAAGCGTCGTCGGAGTGATGCTTTAAGGCATCGAGCATCCATTCGCCGATTTGCTTCATTTCGGCTTCCTTAAAGCCACGCGTGGTGGCGGCGGGAGTACCGAGACGAATACCGCTGGGTTTCAGCGGGGGATTCGGATCGTCGGGGATCACTTGTTTGTTGGTGGTGATGCCGGCTTTATCTAGGGCGACTTCAGCCTCTGTTCCACCAACACCGAATGAAAGGGTAGTGTCCACGACCATCATGTGGTTGTCGGTTCCGTCAGTGATCAGCTTGGCGCCACCGGCCATCAGCGTTTCGGCGAGGGCTTTGGCGTTCTTCAAAATCTGCGCCGTGTATTCCTTGAATTCAGGCTGCAGCGCTTTTTCGAGAGTCACCGCAATGGACGCGATGGTTTGCATGTGCGGGCCGCCTTGGAGGCCGGGGAACACGGATTTGTCGATGGCCTTGGCGAATTCTTCTTTACAGAGAATCATGCCGCCGCGTGGTCCACGAAGACTCTTGTGCGTGGTAGTGGTCACGATGTCGAAGCCGTAGTCGAAGGGATTTCGCATCACGCCTCCGGCAATGAGTCCACCGATGTGCGCCACGTCTGCCATGGTGATGGCTCCCACTGCATCCGCCGCTTTCCGGAAAATGCTGTAGTCGAGGTCACGAGGGTAAGAGGTGTAACCGCAGAGAATGATTTTAGGTTTGTGCTCCAGTGCTAGGGCCATGATTTCTTCGGGGTCGATCCAGCCTTGTTTTTCTGGATGAGTTTTGTAGCGCACGAAATTGAAAATCTTCCCCATGTGGGAAACGGGGTGCCCGTGAGTGAGGTGGCCGCCGTGAGAAAGATCCATGCCGAGCACGGTGTCGCCGGGTTTGAGGAACGCGAGGTAAACCGCTTGGTTCATCGGTGAACCGGAGAGGGGTTGAACATTCGCGTGGTCGCAGCGGAATACTTTTTTGGCGCGTTCGATCGCGAGGCTTTCTACAATGTCCGTGAATTCTTGACCGCCGTAATAACGCTTGCCGGGGTAACCTTCCGCATACTTGTTGGTGAGTACGGAGCCGTTGGCTGCAAAGACTTCCGGGTAGGTGTAGTTCTCCGAGGGGATCAATTCAATACCTTCCATCTCCCGCTTTTCTTCACCGCGGATGGCGTTGTATACAGCGGGGTCGTTTTGTTCGAGCAATTCCCAGTTCTTTTGATTGGCGGGGCTGATGGTCATGAGGCAAGGGGGTTAGTGTGCTTGAAGTAAAGGAGATTGCGGCCGGTGAGCAGTACGTCTACCGGCACGTCGTGGTCTTCGATGGGAAGTTCTGGCACGAGTTGTTCTTCAAAAGCGAGTCCTACTTTATAGGCGCCGGTTTTCTTCAGCAAGCGATCATAGTGGCCTTCGCCGCGTCCGAGGCGGTGACCGCGATGGTCAAAGCCCACGCCCGGTACTACAATCAAATCCATTTTTGTGGGGTCGACAGATTCGGTGCAAGTGGTGGGTTCCAGAATTCCATGGGCGCCTGACTCGAGTTCCTCAAAGTTATTGAAAGGGTAGATGAGCAACTCGTCATTCACTGTTTTTGGCAGGTAGACTTTTTTCCCGCTTTCCACCGCAGCTTTAATCATCTCGTGGGTATCCACTTCTTCCGGAGTGGATACGTAAAATAAAACGTGTTCCGCCTTCAAATACTCCGCCAAGTGGAGGAGAAGTTGGCCTATCTTTTTACACTTTTCGGCATAGAGACCCGCAGCAATGCCACGGCGCTTCTCCTTGAGCTGCTCCCGGAAAGTGTGTTTCATAGGGGAAAATCCAGCCTTAGTTTGCCCGACGGAGATGACTTTTGTAAAGCAAAAAAGCGGTGTATATTTTTGCCACCACGCCGTCCTAATTCATTATTAATATCAAAATTTATGGAAACGAATCTTTTCAAAAAAACTATTTTATTCACTTCTTTGGTCAGTCTGATTTTTGGAGCTGCCGGAGGAGGTCTTACCAGTTGGGCTTTGCTAGCCTATGACGAAAGCCACTTGGTGCAGGAAAATACGGGAGACACCATTGTGAACTTCGAAAATGGCTCTTACAAAGAGGTCTACGACAAAGCCTCTCCCGCGGTTGTTTCTGTGGTCGCGCTCAAGGATCTCACGGATTATTACAATCAAATGCAGCAATATGGACCCTTCCAAATGTTTGGCGCGCCCCAGCAAGAGGCTCCTGAAACAGAAGGTGAAGGCGAGTTGTCTGAAGTCAGCAGCGGAAGTGGTTTTATTGTGACGGGAGACGGGCTCGTGGTTACGAACAAGCATGTGGTGTCCGACGACACGGCTCAGTATGAAGTCATTTTGAACGACGGAACTACTTTGGATGCGAAGGTGGTCGCGATCGATACTCTCAATGACATCGCTCTCGTTCAAATCACAGGTGAAGACGACCGTATGGGTAATTTTCCTACCCTCAGCTTTGGTGATTCTGAAGCGATGAGTGTAGGGGATCCGGTGGTGGCCATTGGGAATGCCCTGGGTGAATATTCCAACACGACGACGGTAGGAATCATTTCTGCGACCGATCGTCAGATTGTGGCCAGCGGTGGAGGGCAAGGTACTGAAAATTTAGTGAACCTTATTCAAACGGATGCTGCCATTAACCCTGGAAACAGTGGAGGCCCCTTACTCAACCTCAATGGAGATGTGGTGGGCATGAACACGGCCATCGATACGACAGCCAGTGGAATTGGCTTTGCGCTTCCTTCCGCCGACATCGAGCCTGTGGTGCAGTCTTATCAAGCCAATGGGCACATTGTGACTCCTTATATTGGCGTGCGTTATGTGCCGGTGACTCCCGCTTTGATCAAACACTTCAATTTGGCGGTGGATCATGGTGCGTATGTGATTGGGGACGCCAATATCGGGCCTTCGGTGGTTCCTGGCAGCCCCGCGGAAAAAGCCGGGCTCAAGGAAGCCGATGTGATTCTTTCTGTGGATGGCACCGATTTGAACGAAAGTTATACTTTACAAAATGCGGTCGCCAGCCATCGGGTGGGTGACGTGATCACTCTGAATGTGCATCGTGATGGCAAAGACATAGAAATCAAAGTGACACTCGAAGAAGTGCCTCAAGAAACGGAGAGCTAAGAGTTGCCCTATCCGTTAGGGTTCTTTTCTGCTATAATGAGAAGATTTAGTTCTAATTCTTCCTTATGCCTTCAGAATCTTTGCCTGAGCGTGACATCAGAGAAGTTCCCCTGCCTGGCCCTTACAAAGTAAAAGATACTCCTGAGGTTAAAGATGCTGGAGGTCTCAGACTTCGTGAGATTGTTTTGGATGCAGAAACGAAAAATGAGGCGGGTGCAGTAGTGATTGAAGACAAGGTGGTTCGTATCCCTGCGGGGGCTAGCATTACTGTGGAACGTGTGTTTTATTCTAAAAAAGAACGTGCCCCCTTTGGTATTGTGACTTTCAATTATCACAACGATTATAAATCCACCGATGTGGCTTTAAAGGGCTGCGTGAACATGAATTACCTCGAAAAAGCCCAGACGGCCTCCGCCGAAGATCCTCTTCAGAAAATGCGCATGGAACTTCAAGCCCTCCAATCAGAGATCGGAGGGAAGGAGGTATAAAATGGTGGGCGCTGGGGGATTCGAACCCTCGACCCTCTCGGTGTAAACGAGATGCTCTAACCAACTGAGCTAAGCGCCCTTATGGAATTCTATGTTTCCATGCACTGAGTCGCAACGCGACTCTTTGTAGTAATTACTCGGCTGAGCCGAGTGTGGTGCGCAGGAGAGGACTTGAACCTCCAACCCCTTACGGGGGCTACCACCTCAAGGTAGTGCGTCTACCAATTCCGCCACCTGCGCATTCTTTTTGCCTAGCTCACCAAAGGTGAGTGGCCCATGCATTTTAGCGAATCTTGCGCAGAGCACAAGTTTTTTCTATGATGGGGGTACACGCCTTCTGTATGAATCCCAGTTTCACTTTCTTTCAGCACCTCGGATTGGCTTTGCTTATGGGCAGCTTGATTGGGCTGGAACGTGAGCGGAATCACGGAAAAGGCATGCTCCACGAATTCGGAGGGATCCGCACTATGGCGCTGGTTTCCACGCTTGGGTTTTTGATTTATGACGTGTTTTTCTCCACTCCCATCCTCTTCGCCTTGTTCACGGGGGCTTATTTGTTATTGCTCGTGGCTTCCTATGTGATGTCTTCCTATCAAAATAAAAACTCGGGAGCTACGACGGAAATTGCCGGTATTTTCGCCTATTTTATTGGGATTTTGGTGGGGATGGACCAAGAGCTTTACGCGACCGTTATCACCTTACTTCTGGTCCTCGTTTTGTACTTTAAAGATCCGCTGCATAATTTCGCCCATAAGATAGGAAAGGAGGAATTCTACGACACCATCAAATTCATCGTGGTGGCTTTTGTGGTGCTGCCCTTGCTGCCGAATGCGGCTTACGGCCCCCTCAGTGTGCTCAACCCTTATGAAATTTGGCTGGTGGTGGTGCTGATTTCCACGATTTCTTTTGCCAGTTATATTGCGATTAAGCTGGTGGGACCTAAAAAAGGAATTGGACTTGGTGGATTTTTGGGTGGATTCATCTCTTCCACGGCGGTTGCCATGAGTTTTTCGGAGCTCAGTAAAAAGAATTTAAAGATTGTGAATCCGTTCATTTTCGCCATTTTAATCGCGTCTTCGGCGATGTTCATTCGTGTGATCATTACGGTTTCCATTTTGAATCCGGATTTGGTGTCCTACGTGTATGCGCCGCTGCTGGGGATGGCTCTGACGGGTTTTATTTTATGTATCTACTATTGGTTTAAGAAGGGTGGTCAGCCTATGAAAGAGGTGTCGGCGGAGTCCTTGCACCTACACAGCCCTTTCCAACTCAGTTCGGCTATCAAATTTGCGTTGTTTTTTGCAGCCATGCTCTTTATTTCCAAATTCGCCGTGACTTACTTTGGCAGCAATGGAATTTACTTCACTGCATTTCTCTCAGGCTTGGTGGATGTGGATGCCATTTCCGTCTCCATGGCCAATCTGTCTGCGGCGGGCACCATCTCGCTTTCCACGGCGGGGATGGGAGTGACCATCGCTGCGATGACCAATACGCTGTCTAAGGCCCTCATTGTCTTGTTTTTTGGCTCCCGTGAGGTGGGAGCCCGCACCTTGCTGGCTATGTTGTTTATGATTTTTCTTGGTTTTGCTATCATCTTCGTAGTTTTACCTGCTACGTATGGCTTTGCTTTCCTCTAAAATGGTGCCCTTGGGCACTCCGGCACCCGATTTCAATCTAAAAGGGATCGATGGGCAGTGGCACAATTTGGATTCTTATGCTGCAGCGGAGGTTTTGGTGGTCGTTTTTATGTGCAACCACTGTCCTTACGTGCAGAAGATTTGGGATGAGTTGACTGCGCTGGATGAACGTTTGCCCCCGTCTGTGCAATTCGTGGGAATCAATTCGAACGCCGGGAATCCCGAGTATCCTGAAGATGCCTTTGAGAAGATGGAAGAATATGCCGCTATTCACCTTCAAAAATTTCCTTACTTGGCTGACGAAACTCAAGCTGTGGGGAAGGCCTACGAGGCGGTGTGTACGCCGGATTTCTTCCTCTACGATAAAAGTCGTCGTTTGGCTTATCGCGGTGCTTTTGAAGGCGTGGGTGCTGCTGCTCGTGCACTTTTGAATGACGAGCCTGTACAGGAACGAGCGCATTCAATGGGCTGTTCGATCAAGTGGAATGGCTAGAAATTGACTTTTTTGTCAAAAGGTTTAGAATAGCTCCCCTTTCTTTGTTTTATGAGTTCTGTGGATTTAGATCAACACTTTGAAGCTTGTCTCGTCCTGGCGGACCACCCAAGGCGTGAACTTTTGCAGAAAAGAGCTGGTGATTGGCTGGACACAGGGGGTAATTTCCCAAATTCTAGAACGCGTCCGCTTCTTTTTGCAGCTGTTCTAGATCAGCTGGGTGACAAAGATGATCCTGATGCGGGTACAGCCAGTTCTATCGTGGATATTTTGAGTAAGCCTTACGCGCCTTTCTTTGCTGCTGATGTGCAAACTTTGATGAAAGATCAAGAACGACCTTTTGAAGCCTTGGCGGCTCATCCTACGGTCAATGCTACTGTACGTAACACTTTGATCGCAGATCAGTTGAGAGATTTTGTTGCTGAGGCAGGTTGGACTCCGGTTTTGCGTTATGCCAATTACACTTGGAGGGAGTTGGCTGCTTCACGAGATAATCAGGGTATTCCTGAGGATATGCCGGATGGTACTGCTGATCGTCGTTACTTAAAACTCATGGTTGAATTTCAGCGTCCTGATGGAAGGGCTTATTTGGCCGATTATGGTCAACGTACTGCAGGTGAAGGCTTTGGAAGGGTTCAGGGCACACCTTTGCCCTATACGGAACCGGTGAGCGTAGAAGGTTTCTTTAGTGTACTTCGTGAGATCGCAAACTCTCAAGCCCGCCCCTCGGATCGAGAAGCGGTGGAATCGATGGTCAGCTACCAGGATTTACTGAGAGGTTTAAGACGTCGATAGTCTAAGCAAACTGCTTCAGCGTGTACTTGTCGCGACCGACACGAGCGAATTGAGCCTTGTTTTTCAGGTTCAAATAGATGGTGATGGTCTTCACGTGGCGCTGATCCAGCACTGCTTTGGTGATTTCTTCACGGCTGCGGGGAGTTCCATCTGTTAAGATTTCGGAAATCACTTCCGCCACGGTTCCCGTTTTGTAGCCCCATTCCTTCAGAGCGTAGATTCCACGTCCAATCAGGATGAAGTTGTCATTGCGAATCAGTTCGTTGTGGACGGCTTGAATGTTGACGCGCTTTTGATCGAATTCCAAATCACGAATGAGTTGAGCGATTTTTTCGAAGTGCAGCGGTTTTTTCTCGTGGTTCAAGATGAAGAAAATCTTGTCGCGCAGAGTGCGAGGGTGAATGTGACGCCAAGTGTAGAGACCCACGCCTTGTTCGGTGAACTTGCACTCTTTGATGATCTGGAGCAGGTTGGAAATAGTGTGCTCAGGGTAGCTGGACTTCAAAGTCTCGTTGATTTTTTCGGCCAATTTGTCGAGCGGAGTCACATGCTTGCTGCGAGTGAGCAGTTTAGTGGCAGTGGAACCCACTTGGTCGATGGCCTTCGCGTCGAAATCATTCAGTCTCCAATAAGGGTGGGTCTTTAGCGTGTTGGATTCAAAGAAGATGTCTCCGTCCAAAGTCAGTGCCAAGTGCAAATCTTGAATTTCTTGAGCCAACACATTAGGCAAAATCTTCAGGAGTAACCCTTTGAAGTGTTCGTCGGAAGCGATGCCACCTTCTTTTTGTAAGAGCGCTTTGGCAAACTCGGTCAAAATCTTCAGGTTGGTATTCTGGGCATTGCGTTCCAGCTTACGGAGCGCGGTCTTTTCAATTTGTCGAACACGTTCTCGGGTCACACCGAAATGTTGTCCTATCTCTTCTAAGGTCAGTCGTTTATCCGTGTGCAGCGCAAAACGGTTCTTGATGATGTACTTCTCTTTGTCCGAAAGTACAATCAGCAGGTTTTCTACCAAGTCGTGCAGCTGCAGTTCTTGAGGAGACAGCTTGCGATCGAAGGTAAAATTGGTGTTAACCATTTTGACAGGGAGGTAAGGGATTGACGTACCTTTTCTTGTTTTCCTGGATACGTTGAACCTAATTCTCTAACTTTTTGAGAATTTGTAAAGGGCTAGTGGGGCATTTTGTGTTGTCAAAAGTATTGACAGTACTCGTCTTTCGCTTCGTTCCTTACCTTAAGGTAAGACGGTTTACTCTATCTCTGCTCTTTTTTATCGAGAATCTTTGCATACTCGAAGGCTAGGTTGAAGATGGCCCTTTGTGTGTCAGCGATATTTTTATTTTGTAGGATCACTCCAACCTTGTCTTCGTGTGAAATAATTGCGACCTTGTCGTCATATATGTTGATTTCATTTTTAAAGGGAAATTTTTCAGCAGGTATCAGATAAACCTCTCTTAACTCCTCTTTTCCTTTTGCCTTAAATTCCTGGCCAATTCTGTCAAGACAAAATATTCCTCTCAGCCAGATCTTTCTTTCTACTTTTTTTTTCACATATGTAGAGTAGTAGTCTTCCAGCAGTCCCATTGCGATTTGAGGATTCGCCCAACAGCAAAGCTCGGTTTTTGCAGTTAGGGTGTCCTCCATGATTTGAACTAGACCTTCCTTACCTTCGTACACACTCATCTGAGGGGTAACCTCATATTTTTGGTTCAATTTTTCTAATTCTGGCAGAAAGATTTTTAGTCTTTCTAGCTTATTCTTTTCCTCCTCTAAGATTCTTATTGGAGCTACCGCTCTAAAATAAAGGCCGCCTTTTTTATTCACGTGGCTAATAAATCCTTTGTTTTGTAGCTGTTCTAGGATTACGTATACAGTTGGCCTTTTAATCCCTGACTTTCTTGCAATCGTACTTGGTAATGCCTCATTAAGCTCAAGAAGTGTAAGATATGTTAGGGACTCTTTCGTTGAGAAACCTACAGACTCCAGCGCTGAAACTAGATTTTTATACATATTTTTCGGTAATCTTTCTTTAGAGATTGTATAACGATTTCCTGCCATCCGTTGGGATTTTACTTGACAAACTATCACTTTTGTTTGAAAATTTAGCTCTATACTTTCAATATGCGTTGTATTAGACCTGGAGAAATCGATTTTGAAGACACTTCTACTCCTGGGACGTCGTCCATTTCTGTTATTGCTGGGGACATGTATTTCCCTAGAGATCCTGAGGGGAGCTCTTTACCTGGTTATAGGCAGCCGGACTTTCAGTCTGAAGCTTTTGCAGCGGCAATGAAAGAGGTTAAGGTTGTTAGAAAGAAGCTTGATAGAGTGCTCGGAAATGTCATTTTAATGTTTGACCAAAAGGGGCTTTGGGATCCTTACTTCCTTCCTACTGGTCGAAATGCAATGAAAAGAACACAGTATTTATCAGCTTTAGTGCCCCCTCATAGAGCTCCGCTGGCGAAGATCGTTAAGAGGTTAGGTTTACCAGCTAATTTTGCCATGCAAATTCAGGCAATTCCTGAAGAAAAGTTGAAGTTTTTGTTTTTAACTCTAGCCCAAGAGAAAGGTGTGTCTGTTGATGACCTCTTATCAGGTTCGTTGGTAGTTCCTAAGTCTATGACTAATCTAGAGAAGGGGGAGTTGACTCCTGTCGGTGCTGGTGATGACCGGCGCGTAGAACTTGATGACGACATAACTGTCGATGACGACATAACTGTCGATGACGATATCCTGACCACAGGAGTTTCCTGTGGAGTAGAACCTAGTGGGGTCACGCTACCGAACGAAAACTTAGCTTATAAGGATTTGTTGGTTCGTTGCCGTGGGGTAGCCGCTGCATTGGTTGTTAGAGCAGCAACTACATCTGATCTGGATCGTGTTGATCTCGTGAAAGCTTTTTATCAATATGACCCCGTTGACCCAAGGAGGCTTGACGCTCAGGTAGTTATTGATGGGGCTGAATTTGCTCAAAAGCGTTTGGGTGTTACTTCAGGCGTTATGACTAATTTTTTCGTTAAACATCCGCAAGGTGTTTTTGTAAAAAGATTTATAACGAAGGGTGGGGTGACTCGGACTTTAGACAGAAAAAATAAGAGTTGATAGTCGATTCTCAGCATAGTTTGAAGGACGGCTGTAAATACTTATCTTTTTAAGAATTCGATGTCATCTTTTGTTAAAACTTCTTTTTCGAGTTGTTTCGCCATCTTGAAACATAGCTCAAAAATGGCTCTTTGGGTTTCGGCGATGTTCTTGTTTTGAATGATCACGCCCACTTGGTCTTCGTGAGAAATGATGGAGACTTTGTCGTCGTAGATGTTGATTTCGTTGCCAAAGACACGTTCATCTTCAGGTAAGAAGCGGACTTCGCGTAACTCTTCTTTGCTTCTTTTTTTGAAATTTCTTCCGATGGCGTCTTCCAGGAATAGGCATTTTGACCAGATCTTTCGTTTTACTTTTTTCTTAACGTAGCTGGGGTGATAGTCCTTCAAAAGGGTGTTCACGGCCAGGTCGGTGTTTGACCAGCAAAGAATGTCGCCCTTTGCCGTCAACGTATCCTCCATCACCTGTATTAATCCTTCTTTCCCATAATAAACGGACATTTGAGGGGTGGCGGCGTATTGTTGGTGAAGGGCTTGGAGCTCGGGGAGAGCGGTGGTGAGAGTTTCTAAGGTTTTGTTCATGCTGGTTATGCGTTGGCGTTCTTTTTCAAGGAAGACCTCGGGTTTGGAGGCTTGGTAATAAAGGATTCCGGATTTTTTGACGCTACTGACGATGCCGCGCTTTTGGAGTTCTTCTAAAACCAGGTAAGTGGTGGGTCGCTTCAGGCCGGTTTTGCGGGCGATGCCGGCGGGTAGAGCTTCGTTGAGCTCAAGTAAAGTCAGATAGACCGTAGCTTCCTTCTCCGAGAAGCCTATGTTTTTAAGCAGCTGGGTGAGGACGCTAGGGTCGATCATAGCTTTATAGGAGTGGGGAGTGCGCTCACGAGGTCGTCGGGCAGGGGAGCAGTAAACTCTTTGCCGGCGAGTTCGATGTGCCAGGCGTGGAGCCATTGGCGGGTGAGGCCGAGTTTTTGGCGGGCTTGCATGTTGGCGGCGTGTTCGCCGTAGGTGGAGTCGCCCAAAATGGGGTGGCCGATGCTGGCCATGTGGAGGCGGATTTGGTGGGTGCGTCCGGTTTCAATCTTCACTTTCAGGAGACTGCACCAACCCCAGGTGTGATCCACTTCAAAAGTGGTCACGGCGTTACGTCCTTGGGAATGAATGGCCATCTGCTGGCGGTTCTTGGAGCTGCGTTGCATGGGTGCGTCGATGCGTCCGGTTTCCGTGCGGGGCGTACCTTTGACGAGGGCGAGGTAGGTTTTGCGTACGTCGCGATCCAGGAAAAGTTTGGAAAGCTTGGTGAGGCTGGCGGGAGTTTTAGCGATCACCAGGGCGCCGGAGGTGTCTTTGTCCAAGCGATGCACGATTCCGGGGCGCAGGTCTTTGCCGGGCTTGAGTTTGAGGTGCGTCAGCACGGCGTTGGCCACGGTGTCGTTTTGGTGACCGGTGGAATCTGGGTGCACCACCATGCCGGGCGCTTTGTTGATCACCAGCATGTCTTTGTCTTCGTAAATGATGTCGAGGGCGATGTCGCTGGCCTTCAAATGAATGGGTGCGATTTTGGGCGTGGCACAGGTCACCACGTCGTCTTCTTTCAGTCGATAAGCCTTCTTTGCGGTATTGTCGTTGACCTGCACTTGGCGCTCATCGAAGAGTTTTTCCAACAGACTGCGTGAGATTTTGAGTTCTTTTGCCAGGAAGCTGTCCAGGCGCTCTCCACTTGTTTTGACCTTGAACTTCATGAATGTGACGGTTAATCTGTTGGCATTATGGCAGATAAACCTAAAGTGGTCACTACAGAAGCCGTTGTCGACAAGGTGCTGGGCCTTGGGGTGGCGGATTGCATTGTGCGTGCGGATTTGAAAAAGAAGATGATGAGTGGCAAGCAGTTGCGCATCAAACTGGGCATCGATCCCACAGGTTTTGATCTGCACCTGGGGCACATGGTGGTGGTGCACAAGCTCCGCGAATTCCAGGCGCTTGGGCATCAAATCGTGCTGATTTTTGGAAATTTCACGGGAAGAATTGGCGACCCCACGGGCAAAAATGAGACTCGTCCCATGCGCACTCAAGAGGAATTGGAAGCCAATGCTGCTGATTATTTGAAGCAAGCTTCGCACATTTTGGATGCCGATAAAATTGAAGTGCGTTGGAATGCCGAATGGCTGGCGCCCCTCAGTTTTGCCGATGTGGTAACGCTCGCGTCCCAGTTCACGGTGGCGCAGATGCTGGAACGCGACATGTTCCAAGACCGCATCAAGGCCAATCAGCCTATTTCCGTGCACGAATTCATGTACCCGCTCATGCAGGGTTATGACAGCGTCGCGCTGAAGGCGGACGTGGAGCTCGGTGGAACGGACCAGACTTTCAACTTGCTCGCCGGACGTACGCTGCAAAAGGCTTATGGCCAAGAACCTCAAAATATTATGACGGTGCCGATTTTGGTGGGTACGGACGGCACGATGAAGATGGGCAAGAGCACCGGCAATTACATCGCCGTGGCTGACACTGCCGAAGACATGTACGGCAAAACCATGTCTATTCCCGACTCCGCAATTCTGACTTACTTTGAACTGGCTGGCCGAGTGGGCGGCAAGGAACTGGGCGAGATTGAAAAGCGCCTCAAGGGCAGCGAAAATCCCAAGACTTTAAAGATGGAACTGGCGCACTTACTGGTGCGTTTGTACAAAGGTGAGAAAGCCGCTGTGGATGCTGAAGCGCACTTCAAAACTGTGCACGAAAAGAAAGAGGTGCCGGATGAGGTGGAGGAAGTGAAACTCAAGGGTGCTACGTGGGGGATGATTGATTTGATCGTTGAACTCGGACTCGCTCCAACCACGAGCGAAGCCCGCCGCTTGATTCAAGGTGGCGCTGTGAAATGGGAAGGCGAGAAGGTAGCGGATGTGAAGGCTTCGGTTGAACTTACAAAGGAGGGCGCGCTACTTCAGGTGGGGAAAAGGAATTTTAGGAGAGTGAGGGGGTAAATTCCTAGGCGCAAAAAAGTGTGAACCGCCGGAGGATTTGTAGAGGCAGCCCTTTTTGACTATCATGGGGCCATGGACCTCATTTTAGAACCAGCCACGTTGGAGGATTACGAAGAAATGATCGATGTGTATTCGGAGTTGGTGGATCTCCACGTGGCGAATCTTTCGTGGAAATTTCAAAGGCCAGAAAAAGAGATCTTTTCAAAAGCGTATTTTGAAGAGTGTCTGAAGAGCAAAAACAACCTTATTCTTTTAGCGAAACAAAAGGACAAGGCCATTGGACTGGTGAACGTAAAGATTGAAAGGTCGGCTAAAATCCCGCTGTATCTTCCTCGTCGCTATGCGAAAATCAATGATTTGGTAGTGAAAGAATCCTTTCGAGGGAAGGGTGTTGGCAAAAAGCTACTGGAGGAGGCTCAAAAATGGATTCAAGCCAAAGGAGTTACCGATATAGAGTTGGAAGTTTATGACTTCAATGCGGATGCCTTGGCCTTTTATAAAAAGGACAATTTTCAGGAAGTGAGTGTCACACTCAGGAAGACTTTAAAGACTCGTTAAGTTTGCCCTCATGCTCAACACTCGCCTCGATTCAACGGTCTTAAAGACCCGCGATAACTACATCAGTAAGCTCAAGGAGCTGGGGGTGAAGACGCTGGGGGATTTGCTGACGTATTTTCCGAGGGCGTATAAGGATGAGGCGGAGTTCACGAAGATCAATGAGCTGCGGACGGATGAGGTGAATGTGGTGCAGGGGAAGCTGAAGTCGATCCTGAATGTGCCGACGCGGACGGGGAAGGTGATGACGCGGGCGGTGGTGGCGGACGAGACGGGGGAGATCCCGGTGCTGTGGTTCAATCAACCCTATGTGAAGCAGCAGTTTTTTAAGGGCAGTGACATTATTTTGACGGGCAAGCTGAAGTACGAGCGGGGAAGATCGATGCTGATGAGCCCCAAATACGAGAAGCCGACCGGGCCGATGCTGCACACGGGGCGGATTGTGCCGGTGTATCCGGAGACCGAGGGAATCACGTCGCACTGGTTGCGGGAGAAGATTTATATGCTGCTGCCCTACGCGAAGTTTTTTGATGATTTTATGCCGCAGTGGATACTCGAGGAAAATGCGCTTATGCCGCTTGCAGAAGCCATTTATCACGTGCACTTCGCCGCGGATGAGGAGCATCTGGGGAAGGCGAGGGAGCGCTTGGCTTTTGATGAGCTGTTTCTTCTACAGTTTTTAGCCCTGAAGCGGAAATATTATTGGCAGAAGGGTTTTAGTGGCGAAGTGAAGCGAGTGGCCGGTGTGAATTTGGAGCCGTTCTTGGATGAGTTGCCGTTCAAGCTGACAGGGGCACAATTAAGGACTTTGCAGGAAGTTTTTGCGGATTTGGAGCGGGATTTCCCGATGCTTCGTTTGGTGCAAGGCGACGTGGGATCCGGGAAGACGGCGGTAGCCGCGGCGGCGATTTATGCGGTTAAGGTGGCGGGCTACCAGAGCGTGTTGATGGCGCCCACGGAAATTTTGGCGCGGCAGCATTTTAAAAATTTGACAAAGCTGCTGACTCAGTTCGGATTCAATGTTCAGCTACTGGTGGGTTCGATGACGGAGGCAGAACACGCAGATGTGCTGCGTCAACTGGCCACGGGCACCTGTGATTTGGTGATTGGTACTCACGCTCTCATTCAGGAAGGCGTGAATTTTGCGCGACTCGGCTTGGTGGTGATCGACGAGCAGCATCGTTTTGGCGTGAAGCAGCGCAATGTGTTCAAGGCGCAGGGAACTCCGCACATGCTGAATTTGTCCGCGACGCCGATTCCGCGGACCATGGCGCTGACCATTTATGGGGATCAGGATTTGTCGGTGCTCGACGAATTGCCTCCGGGACGACAGGAAATTGTGACGCGGCTGGTGCCGGAAGAAAAACGCCGTGATGCGGAGCTGTGGGTCTCCGACCAAGTGGCTAAGGGACGGCAAGTCTTTGTGGTCTGTCCGCTGATTGAAGAATCGGAAATGTTGCAAGTGAAGGCGGTGACTTTGGAATACGAGCGGCTGCGCACCGACGTGTTTCCTCAGCATCGGCTGGCGCTGCTGCACGGGCGCATGAAGGCCGAAGACAAGGACGAAGTGATGCGGCAGTTTTCCGCAGGCGAAATCGATATTCTGGTGTCGACCTCCGTGATTGAAGTGGGGATCGACGTGCCGAATGCCACCATCATGATGATTGAGGGCGCGGATCGTTTTGGGCTGGCTCAGCTGCATCAGTTCAGGGGGAGGGTCGGGCGAGGAGAACACCAGTCTTATTGTTTCCTGTTTACAGATTCGGGCAGCCCCGACGCCTTGCAAAGACTCAAGTATATGGTTAAGTATAATTCGGGCTTCGATTTGGCCGAAATGGACTTACAACTCCGTGGTCCCGGAGAAATTTATGGCGTGAAACAAAGTGGAATTCCGGACCTACGCATGGCGACATTCAGTGACAAAGAGTTGCTCGACCGTGTGCGCAGCGCCGCGGAACGTTTGGTTGACGAAGATGTGGAGCTCAAGGCTTATCCGGCGCTCGCTGCCAAAATCGCCAAATTCGAGGCCGCAAGTGAAATGGTGGACGGTGTTTGAGTCGGCTTTTAAATTTAACCGCGTTTAAACGAAGGTTTTAGCACGTGGTGTTGTAGCTGGTCTCACTGTTCTTAGTGAGTGAGCAATCGGAGCCATCGCCCTTTTTTCGATGCCAAGAGGTGCCATTGGGCGCTTTTTGAATTTCGCTTTCTAACGGTAAGTCCTGTGCGCCGACTGCTTTCAGGGCATTGATGGCAGAGGTGAGTTGAGAATTCATAGCGGCAGGGGTTAGGACTGTTTAGAGTATACTCCTGTTTACCCTAACGTATACTTCGCACAAGATATATTGTGCAGGATTAGATCTGGAGGGCGACCGGGCTGCTCCCCTCTTTTAATTACTCTGAAAATAAGGTATAATAATGAGATTTAATAAATCACGTATGGCAGACGATTCTATTGCTATCGTAGGTGGTGTCGAACTTCCCAAGACTCAGGAAGCTGAAAAAGACTCCCCTGCTCCAGATGCGCGCCAAGCTCTTGAACAGCTTAAGGTTCAATTGGAACGCGAGAAGTTGACTGACGAGGAGCGTGAGCTTCGCCTGCAACAGATGATGGATAAGGTTTATGGGGAAAAAGCTTCAGCAGTGTTACGTCGTATAGAAACTTTGGATGAACCCACGGAAGAGGCTAAAAATCTTTTGAGAACGGGTACTAGCGTACTGATTACTGAGGCTCATTTTAAAGGCAAAGAAATCCATTCTGCTCAAGAGTTGATTGATCTGTACCGTGCTGATTCACATGCTTCTAATCAGGTTTTTGCTGAAACCCTGGTGCGTGTTTTGGCCAATGACACCTCCGAGCTCTCTCGTTGGTATAAACGTGAAGGTTGGGACGCTGCTATGGAAGAGGCTGTAGATTTTGAAGAAGCGGTTCGAGCGGCACAGGATACGATCCAAGAAAAAGAAGCTGCCGAGAAAAAAGAAGAAGAAAGTGGAGAAAAAGGCACGTATGATAAAACCAAAGATTTCTACAAAGACCACGAAAGTGATCTGAAAACGGCCGCAATGCTAGGTGTTGCTGGACTTGGAGCCTTTTGGCTCGTCCATAAGTTGTTTGAAAAAAAGGATGCCGGGAAAACTGAGGAAGAGAAGAGTGGCTTTGGTAGTAAAGTAGCCCTGACCGCTTTGATTGGTGGGTTTGTCGGAGGTCAAGTGCTTGGCATGGAAAACGTTCAAGATTGGATCGCCCGTGGTGATCATGAGTCGTGGGTGTATAAGCCCTGGGCTCGTGGTTGGACTGAGCTTGTGGATTTGGAATTTGGCAACGCTGCCGATTATTGGACTGGCAATGGTCCCACTGAATCTGAGCGTTCTCAATTCGACACGCTGGCCGGAATCTTTAAGGTATCGGAAAGTGTACTTTGGGCCGATTCTAAACTCAGTTATGGTGATTTTATGGAAGGAAAGTCTGGTACGATCAACCCCTTTCACAAGGCGGATGAAGATAAAATTCGTACTCAAATTAAGGATTACTATCAGGGTGATTTAGAACGCCGAATCCCTGAACTTAAGGACCCTGAGACAGCTAAAAAAGTGTCAATGAAGGAAGTGTTCATGAAAGGTCTTGCCTCCGGAGCTATTCGTGACAAAGATACGACTAAGCTCGATGAAGGTGACCGTAAAGACATTGACGATCAATTTGATGAAGACCAAGCGAAGATCGAGGGCACTCGTAGGCTTTTAGATAAGCCTGAAGAAAACATGGATAAATTGGATGCCAAGGGTGATGAATTATTGACCGATATTAGTGAATTGGACGGTAGTGTTGAGGATTATTGGGGGGAATACCGTGTTGCTTTTGAGGATGCGATGGGAGTTAACTTTTCCTTCGGTCACGATGACCCTGACAACTATAGGGATCTAAAAGCAGCCCGTGAAAAATTCGTGAAATTTTTTGACGACCATGCCAAATCGGATCATGCGTTTTTTGAAGAAAAGGAAGGCAGGGTTAAAGCCTTTAAAGTATTTTTGGCGAAGCATAAGGATGAAAAACCGTGGACGGATTCCACTAAAGAGGAATTCGAAGATTATAAAAAGGAGATTTTGGATATTCAGGAGAAGATTTTGCGCTCCAAAGAATTAGCTAAGCAGGAGAATTTAACGAAGATGAAGGAAGATCTTTTGCACCGTACTTCGGATGACGCAAGTGAGGGGCTCACCTTAGCGGTGATGACTTTGAGTGGAGCTTGGGATTACCTCGGCTTTCGTTTTGAGAAAGTTATGGAAGGTAGTGTCCCTTGGGTTGCACTTACGATTGCACAAGGAGCAGGTATCGCTTCCGAGTTTATTGGCCAGCCTGCTCCTAAAAGTGGCTGGGGGGTTGGTTACCGTATTGTGAAGGGGGCCACTTGGAATATTACTGGGAAACCCGGTTGGTATACTCTTAAGCTGAGTCGTGACGCCTTGCATGCCTTCCGTGCCTTTGAATACGACGCGGAAGGGCTAACTGTGGAAATGTTGAAAGGTAAATTGACTACTCAACAAGTAGGTACACGTATTGGTTGGGCAGAGAAACTAAGCAGTTGGTATGAACTGAAGAATTTGCCGGCTCCCACCAGTGGCATTCAAGATTTTAAGTCTGGTCAGGTTCAGAAAATGAAAGAATTGTTGGAGGTTCGAGAGCGCATCGGTGATATTAGGGTGATGAATGAGTATGTGGACGGGAAGATTGACATTCGATCTGTGCCTGACCCAGTTCGGGCTTTGCTGCAAAGGATTCCTTCTGAAAAGATTTCTGAAATCCGTGCTTATCGACTTTTGGCTCGTACGCAAACTGTGAGCGGCACTTTATTTGATGAAGTGTTGATGAAATTGAAAGATCCGAAAACAACCATTTCTGCTGATGCTGAGGCGGCCTATAGAAAACTCGGTCTAAGTGAAGGCGAAGCCACCTTTATGAAGGACTATATGTCTAAGGAAGAAGGAAATGGCGTTCTTAGAGAATTTCAGAAAATCAAGAAGCCTACTCCGGAAGGATTTGAGTGGATCAAAGGTGAGGGAACCGGTGACGCTGCAAGTCACACTTATCGTTTTGGAAAAGCTGAAGTGGTACTTACTCATAAAGAAATTGCTGAGCGCGCCGCACAGTTGGCGACTCAAGAGAGGGCTGCTGGCAGAGTTCCTCCTGAGGGGGAAACGGCGGCTTGGCATGACTCCAACTGGGGTAAGGCAGCGCAACAACTTTGTGAAGAAAAGTTCACCGCTCCAGTGAAAGTTCGAGAGGGTGCATACAAAGTGGCTGGACAAGAATTTGCCGTGAGCGATGCTGAGATTGCTGCAAAAATGGCCGCTGAGTCAGGCTTGACTGAAGAACAGGCGATTCGAAGACTGGCTATTGAAAAGGCGACCGCTTCTTTGAAGGTGGAAGGTGTAAAAACTGCTGGGGGTAAATATAAGTATAAAGTTAATGGGGAATGGTTGGAATTTGAAAAACCGATGAAGGCCTCTGAAGTGAAGGCAAAATTTCAGGAAAATTTGGGGTCAAAACTGGGAGATTTTGAGAAATTTGCGGCTCAAGCTAAAACTCTTAAATATTTCGCCGCTTTTGAAAAAGTTTTAGGTACTGCAACGGCGGTATGGGTGATTTGGCATTTAGAAACAGCTACCGACAAACGCAAAGCTACCGCCGAAATTGCATCATGTGTCGCTAGTTTTTACGCGGGTATGAAACTTACTGATTGGACGGTGGGGAAAAATCGTTCCCCTGTTCAGCGTTTGATTATTGATCTCTTGGGAGGTTTGGCTGCCGCTTACTTTGGTGCTGAGTCCATTGAGAAAATCGTCATGTCTTACTATAAGGATATTCCTGCCTCTTACGCAGTCAGTGGTGAAGTGGCTTCTCTCATGGAAAAGCACGCTACTCGAACTTTGGTGCTTGGTACTCTACGCAGTGCTGAAAGCGGACTCCTTCGTACCGGCATGGAAAAAATGGGAATGAAGGGCCTCACTGAACTTTTTGCGAAACGAGTCTCCTCTACTTTCTTGAAGCGAATTGCGGTGATTGCTGCTAAACAAGGATTCCGTGACATACTGGCTTTCTTGGGTGTTCGTGGAGTTGCTGTCGGCCTTTTATTGGCCGATGACGCCACTGTAATTGGAGTTGCAGATGACATTATTGCCGCCGGCCTGTTGATTTGGATGGGGAAAGACATTATTGATATCCTCTTGTTGGTTGGGAATGCCAAAGAACTCCAGGATCAAATGGCGGAACGTCAGAAACATGAAATTGCTTCGTATGAAATTCGCCCTGCCGCCGCACGTGCCGAGTTCCAGGAAAAATTGATTCCGTATGGTTGCTCTATTGAAGACGCGCCTGAGAAGTTGGGTGAAGAAACCTTCTTTGATATTTTGAGAGGGATTGCTGATCTTAAACTAGTGATCGAGCGTGAGGAAACTTTAGGTCACGAAGAATGGACTCTCCACAATGGTGAGGCTGTGGGCATGGCAGTCTTTAATCAGGACGGCAGCGTCCTGTGTGAAATGAGCGATGAGGATGCAAAGGTCATGGATGAAAAATTAAGCGAACAAGCTCAGGAGCCTGAGCCTACCCGATGAGCTTCGTCATATAAGTCCCCTCGAGCTCATAGCCCCACTTGCGGTAGTAATTGCGAGTGCCCACTCCGGCGATGACGGCGACTTTTTTGAAGCTGGCGGCGCGGGAGATTTCTTCGGCTTTTTCGAGCATGCGGCGGCCGAGGCCCACGTGTTGGGAAGCGGATTTGCGGGACTCGCCCACTTCCACTTCGGCGCCGTAGACGTGGACTTCGCGCACGAGTGCGGCGCCCTCGAGTTCGGGAATGAAATGTTTTTTGCCTTGCAGGGAGTAGGAGCTGAAGCGGAGGCGCAGGAGGGAGAGTAGCTTGTCGCGCGCTTCATCTTCAAAGTGGATGAAGAATTCTTTGCCCTCACCCGCTTCGTATTCGTCGACTTTGAGCGTGGCGGATGCGGCTTCATAAATGCCGTCTTTGATTTCTCGGCAGCGGATGCAGCGGCAGGTTTTCCCGTCGATCACCATCTGTTCTTCCACGAGTTGGCGCATGTTGGTTTTTTGTGAACCTTCGAGGATCGATTCGCCGGGGATGTCGCGGAAGAGGCGTTCCACGCGCACGTACTCGGGAATGAGCAGCTGCATTTTGGTGAGCAGTTCCATGAGTACTTCGTCGCTGTAGGCTTTGTAACGACCTTCCTTCCACCATTGTTCAAGCTCCGCGTAAGGCGTGACGACGCAAGGATAAATTTTGACTTGGTCGGGACGGAAATTGGGGTTTTCAAAAAATTCTTTCACGACCCAGAGGTCCATTTCTGGCGTTGAGCCGGGAAGATTGGGCATGAGGTGGGTCGCGATTTTGAGCCCTGCGTCGCGCATGAGCTTCATGGCATGAACCGTGTCTTCGATGCGCTCGCCGCGCTGGTTGAGGTCGAGCACGCCTTGATCGATGTGCTGAACTCCGATTTGGACTTTGGTGGTGCCGAGGCGCAGCATGCGTTTTATTTCTTTTTCGGTGATGTGGTCGGGGCGAGTTTCGAGGCTCAGGCCAATGATCTTGTGCTTGGCGGATTCGTTGATGACTTGGGCTTCGCGGAGGGAGCGGCCGGGCTTGTCGTTACAAGCGTTGAAGAGAGCGCGTATGAAGTCCGTTTGGTAGCGTGGGTTGTAAGCGGAAAAAGTTCCGCCGAGTACGATCATTTCGATTTTGTCGGTTTCGTGGCCCTGACGCGTGAGGCTGTCGAGGCGGGTTTTCACTTGGTCGCGCGGATGGAAATCGTCCAGCACCGCACGCATGGCGCCGGGCTCGTTGGAAAGATAGGACTTGGGCATGCCGGGTTCGGTGGGACAAAATACACACTTCCCCGGACACGGGTAGGGTTTGGTGAGCACCGTGATGATGGTGACGCCGGAAAGAGTGCGGATTTTTCGTTTGCGAATGAGACGTTGCAAAGTGCGATTTTCTGGCCAACCTTCGGCGATCATTTTTTCGTAGGTTTCTTGGAGTTTAAAATTGGTCGGCAGTTGTACGCCGAAATCACGAGCATAATGCTTTTTGAGTTTGTGCAGCTCTTCTTCGTCTTTGAGCTTGAGTTCCGATGCTTGTTTTAGGAGGCCTTTCAGGTTATCCTCCTCGGTAAGAATTTTCATACTTTATGCACTCTAAGCGACTTCGAGAAAAGGTCAAGCAGGACTACAATGACATTGCGGAAGAGTTTTCCAAAACTCGAGCCCATGACTGGAACGAATTTGATATTTTTCTCTCTTATTTGACCCCTCAAATGAGGGTTTTGGATCTGGGCTGTGGGAATGCACGCCTGCTCAACTTTTTAGATGGCTGGAGGATGGATTATACCGGTTTTGATCAGTCTGAGGGTTTGATCCATTTGGCTCGAAAGAAACATCAGGGGCAGCGATTGGAGATTCATGATATGGCTGAACTTCCGGATTTGGATGAAAAATGGGACGCTGTTTTTATAATTGCGTCCTTTCATCACTTGCCACCGCAGGATCAGAAAAAAACGCTGGACTGGATTCGTGATCATTTGGAGCCGGATGGGGTTTTACTCATGACGAATTGGAATTTGTTTCAATGGCGATTTTGGAAGGCCTGGCTCAAGAATTTGTTCTGGCCCAAGTGGGGTTTTAAAGGATTGGAGATTCCTTGGAACCATGGTGTGAAACGCTATTATTATGCCTTTAGTCCTCGGGAGTTGCGCGGACTTTTACACGCCGCCGGTTTTGAAGTTTTGGAGGAGAAAAATGGTCGAAATTTTGTTACTATAGCGCGCGTATGAAGCTTTTTGGAGTGACCATTGACGAAATTCGCCGCGAAGATGCCTTGCTTCGGCTCGAAAAATCTCAGGTGATTTTTACACCGAATCCGGAGATTTTATTGGAGGCGCGTAGGAATCGTGTTTTTCAACGAGCCCTTTCCGCTGGAACCTTGATGCTACCGGATGGACACGGCTTGCAGTTTGTTTCGACCTTATTGCAGGTTCGCTCCGTTTGGCTTCGGGCCATTTTGTACTTCCCCGCTTTGCTTTTATTTTTGATTTGGAAAGGGCCGTTCACGAAAGTTTTTCCGGAAGTGATTCATGGCAGTGATTTTATGGACGACGTGGTGCACTTTGCAGCGACGCGCGGCTATTCCGTCTTCTTCTTGGGTGGAAAAAATAGTGCCCAAGGAACGGCGGATTATTTTGTGAAAAAATATCCACGGCTCAAGGTGGCTGGAGTGTCTTCCCAGGATCCGTCTGAGGAAGCTTTGGAGGCGGTAAAACAAGCTCGGACGCAGGTGCTTTTTGTGGCTTATGGAGCTCCGAAACAGGAACTCTGGATCTCTAAATATGCCAAGCAGATTTCTGGCTTAAAGCACGTGATGGCGGTGGGTGGCAGTTTTGATTTTTATTCGGGAAAAGTGAAAAGATCGCCAAAGGTTTTGCGCGCTGTGGGCTTGGAATGGCTCTGGAGACTTTGCATGAATCCTTGGCAAAGAATCCGACGCATTTGTAATGCGGTGGTGGTGTTCCCTATTATTTCTTTCGGCTCATCTTCTCTTGAGCGCCGGAAATGAAGGGGCTGATGAATTCGATGATGCTCTTGGTCATCAAGATGGGCTTGGTGATGTAGGTGTCTACTTTTTCCACGAGGCCTTGAATTTTGTCGGTGACTTTTACCACGTCACGTAAAATAAAGAGCAGGTACACGAGCGTGATCGACAAAAATACCGTGAGCAGAGTGATGCAAACGGAAAGCGTAAGGTAGAGGATGTCGAGTGACTGCATGGCGTGGTGGTTACTTTAACTCATTATACCAGAAGCTTCTCGAGAATGGAATTCACAAGGGGCGGATTGGCCTGACCCTTGGATTCCTTCATCACGTAGCCCACGAGAGCGGCCATGGCCTTGGTTTTACCGGCTTTCACGTCGGCGACGGCAGCTGGGTTGGCTTCCATGGCGGCTTTACAAAGCGCCTCGATGGCACCGGTGTCGCTGACTTGAGCCAGACCTTTTTCTTCCACGATGGCTTTAGGCATTTTGGCGCTGAGCATCATTTCGTCGAAGACGGTGGTTTTTGCGGTGTTGTTGGAAATAGTGCCGGCATCGATGAGCTGGATGAGTTCAGTGAAGTGAGCAGCGGTGAGGCCGGATTCAGCCAAGGTTTTATTCGCCTCTTTGAGGTGGCTCGGGAGTACCGTTCCAATGAAAGAGGCGGCGGTTTTTGGGTTTTTGGTAGCGGTGGCAGTGGCTTCAAAAAGCTTGGCGTAAGTGCCGTCCTCAGCCAGGAAGCGGGCTTCGATTTCGGACATGGCGTAGTCCTTCATGAAGCGATCCATTTTCTCACCCGGAGCTTCGGGGACTTCTTTGAGCCATTCGGCGAGTTCGGCTTCGGAAATGTCGATGGGAGGTAGATCGGGTTCTGGGAAATAGCGGTAATCGGCGGCGCTTTCTTTTTCACGCATCAGGTAGGTTTGGCCTTTGAGTTCGTCCCAGCCCACGGTGGTTTCGATGCTAGGCGCCTCGTCTTTTTCCCAGAGTTCACCCTGACGTTTGATTTCGTAGTCGATGGCGGATTCGAGGGAACGGAAGGAATTGAGGTTTTTGATCTCGGCACGAGGATAGAGCTTAGTGTCCCCCACTGGTCGAAGGGAGACGGAGGCGTCGAAACGCATTTGGCCTTTTTCCATGTCGCAGTCGGAGCTGTCGCAGTAGCGCACCAGCTTTTGAACGGTTTCAGCGTATTCTTTGGCTTCTTTAGCGCTGCGCAGATCGGGATCAGAAACGATCTCCATGAGGGGTTTCCCGGCGCGGTTGAAGTCGAGGAGGGTGCCTGCGGAGCCGTGAGTCAGTTTTCCGGCATCGTTCTCCAGATGGAGGCGAGTGATTCCAATTTTCTTCTTCTCACCATTTAGGCTGATTTCCAGCCAACCGTTTTTAGAGATGGGTTCGTCGAATTGAGAAATCTGGTAGCCGGTGGGTAGATCCGGGTAAAAATAGTTTTTACGGTCGAACTTAGAGTGCGGCTGGATTTGGCAGTGCAGTGCCAGAGCGGCCACTCCTCCTTTGCGGATGGATTCCTTGTTGGGTACAGGAAGGGTTCCGGGGAAGCCCATGCAGATTGGGCACACGTTGGTATTGGGAATTTTACCGAAATTGTCGTTCGAGCAAGAGCAGAACATTTTGGTTTTCGTGTTCATCTCCGCGTGGATTTCCAGACCGATAATGACTTCGAGTTCCATGTAAAAGGGTTTGGCCTGATTTAACCCTTTTTCTGGCTGGAGCGCAACAGGGTTGTGAGTAGCTCTTTGAGCTGGCCGTGGTCGGTGATGGTTTTGTTGTGAACCCATTTGGACTGGTGCTCCATGATGATGCGTTCAACTTTCTTGGGCATGGCTACGTTTTGGAGTACCACGGGGTTGGCAGACACATTGTCTATGCGCAAGTTTCCGTAACGAAACAAGAGCCCCCAGAACCCTTTGGTTTCACTGGTGATGGTTTCGATGGTTCCGTACTCAATGCGAACCGCGGAGTTGTCGAAGGGTGAGTTCCATTCCTGGTTGATTAAGGAAGTGTCGGTGACGATCCAGGCGTCCATGTACCAACTAAAGATTTGATAGTTGAATACAATCACTCCTAAAGCCCCCCAGGCCAGCCAAATCCCCCAGAGTGGTGGGAAAAGGAGCCAGCCCCCTAGAGGCAAGAGCATTCCAAAGAAGAGTTCACGGAAAAGGCTTGAGTAAATAATGAAGGGGTGTACGTGAGCGACGTATACGATTTTCTCGTCTTCATCGAGGAGATTCCGGAAAGCGACACGGTCGATGAACATTGTAGAAGGTAGTTTTTCTTGCTAGTCTGTCATCACTATTTTACACGCTTATGGAGGAAAAGACGACTGGAGATTTTGTACTGACCCGATTTTTGTTGGATATTGCGATCGATATCGTGATTGTGGTGGTGATGGTATTGGTCATTCGGAGCTATCTTTTCGCTCCCTTCCGAGTGCATGGGCCCTCTATGTGTGACACTTTTAACGTTTACAATGATGAGTGTTATAACGGAGATGGCGAGTTCATTTTAGTTTCTCGATTGGCCACTTGGGATCTCTTTGACTGGGCTCCGAGTGACTTGGAACGTGGGGACGTTATTGTTTTTCAAGCCCCCTACTCCGAACCTGGTGAGTACTATATCAAACGTGTGATTGGGCTTGCTGGAGACACTATTAAAATTGAGAATGGTTACGTGTATTTGAAAGATGTGAATGGAGCTTTTGTGCTCCTCAGCGAACCGTATTTGAATGAAGAGAACTTGGGCCACACCTATCCTTACCGCAGTAGCTCCGAAACGTATGAGGTGCCGGAAGGAGAGTATTTTGCGCTCGGGGACAATCGCACAAAGAGCAGCGATGCTCGCCGTTGCTTCCAGCAACTGGGTTGTACGGATCAAAGCTCCCCCTATCTCACGATGGATTTGATCCAAGGCGAAGTGGAGCTCGTGATGTTCCCCTTTTCACACTTCCGCTTCATCTACGACACGGATTATGCCTTATAGCTCGTCCCTTCCGCTGAGGTAGAACTCGATCAACATCATCAAGATCACGAGGAGTAGACCATTCCATACTCTTAAGAATCCTAAAACAAGGAGGCCTGAACACAGCGTGGTGCAGAGGCTCAAAAGGATGCCCTGCCTCAGAGAAATGAGGATGTGTTTGATGTAGAGTTGATCACGCGTGCGCCATTTTTTCAGGAAAGCGAGTAGGAGCGTGAAGGTGCCGGAAAGGGCCACGAAAAAGCTGATGAAAAAAAGCGTAAGTGAGAGTGGGGCGTTGGCGTAAGGGTCTAGTTTGAAGAGTACGAGCAGCCAAGCGGCCCATGCTAGCAAGGTTCCTCCCAGGATCCACGTGAGGATGCGATAGTGAGGAATGAGGAGGATTTTTCGAGAATGAAAATCAGCGTTCATAGTGGCGCGGGGCGTGTTACAATACCGGAAGTTTAGCAGATTCCATGAAAGCCACCAGTCTCCTTTTTTTCTCCAGTAGCCCCTTGTCTCTTCCTTTATTGGAGGTACTTTTGAAGGATGAACGCTTCGTTCTTGTGGGACTAGTGTGTCAGCCGGATAAGGCTGCGGGGCGCAGTGGAGAGTTGTTGGCGCCAGCGACCAAGGCTTTGGCGTTGGAGCATGGAATTCCTGTTTATCAGCCGGAAAAACTTTCTAAGGATGCGGCGCTTTTGGAAACGCTCAAAAAGGATCCTCCCGACTTTTTGTTAACCTTTGCCTACGGCCAATTGCTTTCTGAAGACTGGCTCAAACTCCCTCGCCGTGAGGCCTTGAATCTACACCCTTCCTTGCTTCCCAAATACCGCGGACCGACTCCGCCTCAAGCAGCTCTACTGCATGGAGAAAAAGAAACGGGAATTACTTTGATGCGAATGGTGAAAGAAATGGACGCTGGACCGATTGCCAGGCAACATCCTTTTGCTTTAGGGGAAATCACGACGGGGGAACTTTTTGAAGAGGTGGCCAAACGAGCCGCCGAATGGATTCCGGAAGATCTTGCCCTAATCGCGGCGCAGGAGGATTTTGCTTTTGTGGAGCAGGACGCTAGCCTCGCCACATACTGTGAAAAATTTACGAAAGAAGATACTTTTGAGGATTTTAAGAAAGCTGCCGAGGTGGTGATGAATCGCTACCGTGCTTTCACGCCGTGGCCCGGGCTGTGGACGACTTTCAAAGGAAAACGTTTGAAGTTTTTGGCGCTGGACTCTTCGGAACGGAAGGCGTCGCCTGGGACTGTTTTGGTGGATGGAGGGTGTTTATTTGTGGGGACTCAAACGGAGGCTGTGAAAATTTTGACTCTACAAATGGAGGGGAAAAGTGCCCTGAGTGCGGCGGAATTTTTGCGAGGACATCCGAATTTTACAAATGCCGTCCTCCCCTCCTGACCGGGAAAACGTGCAGAGGGTCTGAGACAAAGTGGGCGAACATCCCCCACAGTAAAACCAGGAGGAGTCTCCCCTGTTCCAGGCTCATCCAGTAATGATCGAAGAGCCCGATGATCACGACACTGAGTCCGATCAAGGTGAAGACCCGTTTTTTAAAAGCCAACTCCGGAGTGGATAGGGTTTTGTGAAGTAGGAACATTTTTTTGATTACTAAGACGATGGCCACTAGGGCCACGACAAATCCTAAAAGGCCGGTTTCGGCGAGAGCAAGGAGGTAAACGTTGTGAACGGGTTGATAATCCCAGGGCTGCAAAGCCATTGCAGTGGATTGATCCAAGAAAAGAGTGTAGTGATTCCAGCCCACGCCCAATGGGTACTGCTGAAAAAGAGCGAAGGCTTCTTTATAGCCGCTCCAACGGCTGAGGAGGGCGGGGTCATTCCAGGGGAAAGTGCCTCTGGACCAGAATAGAAGGATCATTTCGATGAGGAAAATTCCGGTGAGCGTGCCGAGTACCGCTTTGTTTTCCTTTTTCAATTTATTGGCGTACCAAAAACAAAGCAGAACGAGGGAGCAGGATAGCGCTAATAGAGCGGATCGTGAACAAGTGGCGATGAGGCCGGCGAATTGAAGCGCCAAAAGAATCTCGCGTTCGTGTCTGCGGGTAGGGTTGTAGAGGAAGGTGGCGAGAAGGCTGACTACAAGGAATCCCCCCAAGATATTGGGATGAGGGAAGGTGCCGTAGGCTCGGATCCATGTGAAGCTTCCCCAGGAAATTTTAGCGAGATGCGCTGTGTCTGGAGTGAGTGAGGGCTCGCCGAGAAATCCTAAACCCCATCTGGATTGGCTCAGAACTTGGAGTAAGCCGAGTAGCGCCTCTAAGGTCATGATTCCAATGAAAAATTTTAGAATTTTATTTTGTCTTAGGACACCGTTGGTCGTTAGAATATAGAGTACGATGGCCTCCATCGCTTTGATCCCCATGAATAAGTGCAACTCTGTATCTTGGAAAGGAGTGGTGACCAACGAGGCTAGAAGCGCCAGCAATAAAAAGGCGCCTACTTTTAAAAAAGTGGAGTCCCCCCATTTCCAGCGTTTTTTGTGGTGGGCGATGGCGAAGAAAGCTCCTGCGCTCAAGAGAAAAACCTCAGGAAGTGTGAGGGCGATACTGAGGTAGGGATTTAGAAATCCTCTTCCCCAGTCCGCTTGATAAATGAGCAGATTGCTTTGAAAAGGCAAAGTGACAATGAAGGCCATGAAGCTCCATCGGCAGAACCTTTCTAGGTGCTTATTCAGTCGTGGGAACATAGATGGGTTTTACACCGCCGCTGGGAATCAAATTTTGAATTTGATCAGCAAGATTGCGGAGTACATCTTGCGCCGCAGAGGTGCTTAGGATTTGATCCACTCCATCCATAAATACCGCTTTGTAGTCGCTGGGGTAGACCATGGGAATGCTGTGGGCGTAACCGACTTGAGCGGCGAATACGCCGTAGATGGGATCTTTCATTTCATCGGTAATCAGGCTGCGCAGCGCACTGGGACGGTGAGTAACTGCATTGTAACCTTCGAGTAAACTGGTGTTGGTCATGCTCAAAAGGAAGTCCCAGGCGTAGTCGGAGTTGACGCTGGTACGGCTGACCACCGGTACGAAATAACTGGCATAGGCCTTGCGGGTTTCAGCGCTGGTGGCTGGGTCAAAGGCTTGAGGCGCTTCTTGAATTTTTACGTCGTCGACGTCGATGGTCTCTTGGTCTTCTTGCTTGAGGCGATTGACCTCGGTGAGGATGTCGTTGTAGGTGTAGGAGTAGCCAAAGAGCATGGAGAGCTTCCCTTTTGCAAAAGTGGTGAGTTCTTTTTCACTGCTGTCGGCGTCGGCTAAATACTTATTCCAACTGTAATTTTTTTGGCTGGGTAAGCCAAAGCTTGTGAAGAGTTCCAAAGCTTTGAGCGCGTTGGGATCGTTGGCGAATGTAGCTTGGGTGAGATCGTCTGAATAAAAATTCACTTTATAGTCGAGCATCATCATCATGAGAATATCGAAGGCACGCAAAATATTATCGCTGCGGCCGAGGGCTATGCCGGAACGCTCGAACCGTTCGAAGCTTTGGTCTTGGCGGTTCAAAAGAGTCACGTCATTTTTAATTCCATCCCAAGTGGTGGACGGTTTGCCTTGCGCAGTGAGCGCGTCTTCGAAATGAGCGTCGTTGTAGTAAAGGGCGAGCGTGTCTACATAGAGAGGAATCCCCCAGACCTGTTCGGCGTTGGTGGAATCGGGGATGATAAGGTCGTCTGAAGTGACGTCTACAAAGCTGGAGCGGAAGATTTCCGGGGTGATTTCGCTGGCGGGCGCCGGAGTCAGCTTTTTATAGTTCCCGGGAAACCAGGTGTTGTGCAACATGAAAATATCGGGCCCCTCACCTTCGGCGAGTTCATTCACGATGAGACTCAAATAGGCGTCGGGATCGGTATATTTCTTATAGAGGATGGTGACGTTGGTGTGGGATTTTTGATAAGCGTCGATGAAAGGCGTGTACACGTCTTCGTTGTCGAAGAGCCCATAAAAAGTCAGGGTAACCTCCGGGACTACTGTGGTGGTGACGGGGTCTTTGGTACGGAGACAGCCTGTGAACGAAGAAATGACCAAAGTGCTGAGGAGCAGTGTCGAAAGAATTTTTCTCATGGCGGTGAGTTGAGTTGTTGGCATTATAGCGAGTCCACTCCTCGAAGGAAATAGCGCTTTGAAAGAGCGTACCAGTATGGATTTTTCCCGAGAATCGGGCTGAGGATTTTGAGCAGTGCAAGGGTGGGCCTGCTGCTGATGAGAGTGAGGGTATTTTTTTTGAGGCCGCGCGGGATCACCTGCAGCTCGGGATGTTTTTTTTGAAAGGTGCTTGCGGTGCGACCGATGGCCAACATTTTCCTTTCAAGGTCTTTTTCTTCCATGGCGTGGTCGTGGGTGGCGAGAGCTTGCGGCGCGTAGATGAGTTTTAAATGGTGGTGGCGCTCCAAGCGGTAACCGAGTTCGATGTCTTCCCAGCCGTAGCCCTTAAAGTCTTCGTCGAAAGATTCTTTTTTGAGCAGTGAAGTTTTGATGGAAAGGTTGGAGGTGTAGAAATACCAGAAGTCGGCGGGCTGATCTGCGGTGAGGTCTCCGTACGCGAATTGTGGACCACCGTGAGTGAGCCAGCGCATGAAGAGAGTCGCGGGTTCTTCCCATTCGGTGAGGCCGAGACAAGCCTGATTCTCTTCCGGGTGATCTTGGTGGAAGCGGACGTGGTTTAGGAGAAAGTCGGGCGAACCGTAAATGTCATCGCCGATGAAGAGGGTGATTTTTCCTTCGGCTTTTTTAAGGGCGTGGTTGCGAGCCACTCCTTGACCAGCGTTTTTTTGATGAAAGACGTGGAGGCGCGGATTTTTTGCGGACCATTTTTTAAGTAGGGCTTCGGTTTCATCGGTGCTGCCGTCGTTGACGACAATAATTTCGTAGGATTCGCTGGAAAGACTCTGGTCATGAAGGTGCTCCAGAGTCCGCTCCAGCTTTTCCGCGCGGTTGTAGGTAGGAATGACTACGCTTAGATAAGGTTTCACTCCTCTACTTTAGCCTGATTTTAGGCGGCGACAAGTTCTTTCTCTTTATTGGGCGCACTTTCGTGCGTCTCAGTGGGTTCGAGGGTTTTGGGCTCCACGTTTTTCTTGCTCTCCCCAATCTGTAGGAGCGTGACGTGAGTGGCCACCACTTCGGTGATGTAGTGGGTCAAACTGTCCTTGCCTTCGTAGGAACGGTTGGTGAGGCGACCTTCCAGGTAGATTGGACTCCCCTTTTGGAGGAATTTGCTGCAGAGATCGGCCAAGTGATCCCAGGCCACGACGCGGTGAAAGTCGGCGCTCTTTTTGAGCTCGCCTTCGGCATCGAACCACTCGTTGTTGGTAGCGATGGCAAAACTGACGACGGGTTTGCCCGTCTTGGTGCTTTTGAGCTCGAGATCTGCTACGATGTGCCCGAGTAAAGTCACACGATTGACGCTTTTCATATAAAGGGGGTTAAAAAGCATTACCCTTATAAAGGCTCGACCTGACAAAACTCCTGAAATAAATCTTACGTTTCGCTGACAAAAACCTGACAAAATTTCTATGTTCACCGGACTTGTTCAAAATTTGGGGAAAATCCTTGATCTGAAGAAAAGTGGCGAAAATCTAGAACTGTGCATTTCCAGTGCGCTTCCTGAATCTGTTTTTATGTGCGGAGCCAGTATTGCTGTGGACGGAGTGTGTTTGACGGTGGAAAACTACGAAAACGGGCAGTTTTGGGCCACGGCGGTGCCGGAAACCTTGGAACGGACTTGTTTGGGAGCTTTGAAGATTGGTGATCCAGTGCATTTGGAGGCGGCTCTCACTCTGGCCACTCCTTTAGGTGGGCATTTGGTGAGCGGGCATGTGGACGGGTTTGCGACTGTGGTGGCTCCCGGGGCGCGACTGCGTATTGAATTGCCGGACGAGCTTTTGAAATTTTGCCCTGTGAAAGGTTCGATTGCTGTTTTGGGAGTCAGCCTCACTATTGCAGACGCTCAGGAGAATTGGGTGGAACTGGCCTTGATTCCGGAGACGATGAAGAAGACGAAGTTGGGTGCGCTGCAAGCTGGTGAGCAGGTCCATATTGAAGTGGATATGATTGCGAGGTATCTTGAACGCCTTTATTCTGCTTCCCGATGAACTACGGCATTATCGTTTCCGAATTCAATGAAGAGGTTGTTGAGGGCCTGCTGGCGGAATGCTTGAAGGGTTTCGAGGAGCAAGGAATCACGCCGGTCGTTTTTAAAGTTCCCGGAGCTGTAGAAATTCCTTTGGCTGCGCAGGTTTTTATTGCCGAGAAGAAACTCGACGCTGTCGTGACCCTCGGTTGCGTGGTGAAGGGCGATACCGATCACTACGATGCCGTTTGCCAGATGTGCTATCAGGGAATTATGGATGTGATGCTCAAAACCGGAGTGCCGATTGTTTTTGAAGTGTTGATGGTAGACGACGAAAAAAAAGCCCTGGAACGTTTCTCCAAGGGTTATGAGGCCGCTTTTGTGGCTACGAAAATGGCTAGTTTACTGAGAAGTGATCGTAAATGAATTTCCGCCACTTCTTAACGGTGGTGCGGCAGGCCACCCAGATTACGCTTAAAAGTAACCAAGGAGCTGCGCCGCTGGTCTCCGTGAGGGTGTCTGAGAGTAAGAGGTTTGTAGTGTAGTTGTTGGTGTAAACGGACTTTTCCACTCCGTTCATGTAGAGTTGAAAAGTCACGAAGAGACTGAGGGCGATGATTGCGCCGGTGCCTAGTCCGCTGTAAATTTGGCTTCGGAGTGGGTATTTCATCATGTTATTATAGCAAATTTTGGCACTTTTGCCTAGAATGATTTCGATTTAAATTTTATACATGAAATTCCGCACTCTTTCTGAAGCGCTCGTAGAAGGCAAAACCGTACTGCTCCGCACCGATTTCAATGTCCCTATCAAGGATGGGAAAATACAGGATGACACTCGCCTTCGAGAGAGTTTGCCGACTATTCGAGCTTTGATGGAGCGTGGGGCTAAGGTGGTGATTGTGACCCACTTAGGGCGGCCTAAGGGTGTGACTGAGGAATTGCGACTGGATTTAGTGGCCGGTGCGCTGGGGGTTTTGTTGGCTAAACCAGTTATCAAGCTGAATGACTGCGTGGGGCCTGAGGTAAAAGCTGCGATTGCTGCGATGGGAGCCGGTGATGTGGTGCTTTTGGAGAATGTGCGCTTTCATCCTGAAGAAGAAGCGAATGATCCTGCGTTTGCGAAGGCTTTGGCGGAAGGCTGCGACGTGTATGTGAACGATGCTTTTGGAACCATTCACCGAGCTCATGCGAGCACGGTGGGCGTGGCAGCGGTCTTGCCGGCTTACGCGGGATTGCTCGTGGCGCGCGAGGTGAAAGTTTTGTCTGGAATCTTAGAAAATCCCGAGAAACCGGTGACTTTGGTGGCGGGCGGGGCGAAAATCGACACGAAAATTGGTATTTTGGAGAAGTTTTTGGACATCGCGGACACTTTTATCATTGGTGGGGCTTTGGCCAATACTTTTTTGGCAGCTCAGGGCCACAGTGTGGGCAGCTCACTGTGTGAGGCGGATAAGGTGGAAATTGCTAAAAAGTTTTTGGAGGCGGCGAAGGCGCAGGGTAAAACTGTGCTGCTGCCTGTGGACGCGGTGGTGGCGACCGATGCGACCGTGGGACTTCCCTTCCAAGAAGTTTCTGTGGACACAGTGCCTGCGGATCAGAAAATTTTAGACATCGGTTCGAAATCAGTGATTTTGTTTGCCGAGGCTTTGGCAAAGAGTCGTACTATTTTGTGGAACGGGCCAATGGGACTTTATGAAAATCCTGTTTTTGAAAAAGGCACTCGTGGTGTGGCGGAGGCGATTGCGGGAACTTTCGCGGTGAAAGTTTTGGGTGGTGGGGACAGCATCGATGCCGTGAATCACTTTGGAATCGCTCACGAAAAATTCACGCACATTTCCACCGGTGGTGGAGCGATGCTGGAGTTTTTGGAGGGTAAAATGCTACCTGGCGTCCAGGTGCTTTTAGTTTCCTAAATGGATTTCGAGCAGGATTTGAGCGGCGCGACTGTCGTGGTGTTTTTCCGCGGTTTCAAAGCCGTGCAAATTTTCTGCGAACTGTGTAGACAGCCGCTCGTCGATGAATTCGATGGGAAGTTCCAGCGCGGCGAGGATGCGGGCGGTAGCTTCCACTACGGTGGTTTGTTCCGTGGCTTCCCCGCTCAATTTAGTGGGGCGACCGAGCAGGAGACCTACCAAGTTTTCCGTGGCCACCAGGGCTTTAAGCTGCTCGAGCAGTTCTTGATCGTTCTTGTGTTCGAGTTCGGGACGCGCGAAGGCCACGCTTTGAGTGGCGTCGGAAACGGCGACCCCTGTGCGACGGGTGCCAAGATCCAGAGCGGCAATTTTTCCTGGTTTAGGCAGCACGAACGTGGAGTGTGAAGGTAGCGGAAGTGTCCTTGAACAGCTTCACCGTCACAGAGAAATCACCAGTGGTTTTGATGGCTTCCACTTCAATGTTTTTTTCGGGCACGTCGAGCTGAAGTTGTTCGCGCAAAGCCTTGGCAATTTCTTTGCCGTGTACAGACGCGTAGAGTTTGCCTGCTTCACTGGCTTTCTCAGTGAGAGTGAGCTCCTTGCCTTCCAGTCGCGCCTTTACGGCGGAAGCACTCTCTTTTATGTTCTCCAGGCGTTCTACAGCCTTGGCTTGTTGAGCATGGATGTGACCGACTTGGCTGGCGACTGCGGGTGCTGCGAGTTTTCGGGGTGCAAGAAAATTTTGATAGTAACCGTCGGAAACTTCTTTAATATCTCCTTTTTGCCCGATGTTTTTGACGTGAGCGAGTAGTATGACTTTCATAAAGTGTGGATTAGTGGAGTTCCCACCCCGTTATATTGCTGAAGCGGTCTTTGGGAAGCAAGAGCTTTTGCCAGTTTACTCCGGTGACCTTGGTGTCCACCAAGTAGTAATAACTGGGAGTGTAGAGGAAGACCGCGGGGACGTCTTTGGAAATGGTGTCGGCGAGATCGTCGAGCAGGGCTTGGCGGTCGGATTCATCGAAGGTGCCACGGATTTTTTCAATGAGCAGATCTGAACTGGGGCTTTGGTAATTGGAAAGATTGAGCCCGGTTTCTGTGGCTTGGCTGGAATGCCAGTAGCTGAACGTGTCCAGGTTGTAACCCAGGCTTTGGCCGTAAAGAAGCATGTCGTAGTCGCGGGTTTGGATGATGGCCTGGAGGTCTGCCTCGTTGTAGGCTTCGATGCTCAGCTCCACACCCACCGCAGCGAGTTGCTCTTGAATGAGCTCAGCGGTTTTTTTGGAAGTTTCTTCTTGAGGTTCATTGCTGCCTGAGAAATCCCGACGGACCAGGCGCAGAGAAAGTTTGTCCCCCTCCTCATTGCTGCGTACTGTTTCCCCTTCTACAAGATCCCAACCGGCATCGTGCAGTGCACCCTGGGCTTCTTCAGTGTTGAAAGTATTGATCCAATCGTCTTGGCTGAGCTCCAACAAAGGAGTGTCTATTTGTACTTTGTAACCGATGGCGTCCAGAATAGCTTTTTTGTCGATGGCCTTGGAGAGCGCCAGGCGTTCTTTGTTTTTTCCTAAGAACGGCGAATCTGTATTGAAGAAGAGCGCGTTGTACTGAGGAAGCTCGTACTGAAAGCTGCTCAAATCGGTGAGATCGACTTCATTGAACAAGCTTTGACGGACACGTGCCGCGCCATTCCAAGTCGAGCGGTTCGCAATGAGTTCGGTGACTGTGGGGTAAGCAATGAAACGTAATTTTTCGATAGTGGGTTTTTCTCCATAATACTGGGTTGAAGCGCTCAAGTTCACCGTCATACTACCGTCGCCGTTGCTTTCATAGGGGCCATCCACTTGATAAGGCCCGGTGCCGACTGGAGTTTGATTAAAAGGGGCGGTGTCGAGTTCCGCCACTGGCGTTTCGCCTAAAATGTGCTTCGGTAAAATCCCTATCGTGAGGGAGGTGAAGAAAAAGGAGTTGGCTGAATTCAAAGTGAAACGGATCGTACGGGTATCGACTTCTTCAATCTTCACTCCATCGAAATTGGCTCGTAAGAGTGAGTTTTTGAAGTCCGGGGCTTGAATGACCGTGGCATAAGTGTAGTAAACGTCGTCGGCACTCACTTCTACGCCATCTTGCCAGTAGAGCCCATTTTTCAGGGTGAAGGTGTAGGTGAGGTGGTCTTCGCTCAAGGTGTGGGTGGCCATGTCCTCGTCAAAACTGTCGGTGACGGCATTGTACTTCACGAGGCCTGAGAAAATGAGGCTGGAGATGTCGGCATCGGCTTCGCTGAATTCAGTAAAGACGGGGTTCAAATGGACGATTTGCCCCACTAACCCCTCCGTATAGGTTCGTCCTTGATCCGGACTCCATTCAAAAAATCTATCGAAGGTGAGTACAGTCAGGCTGGCTGTGAAGACGATCAGAAAAGCCCCTGCCACCCATCTTTCCTTACGACTGAAGGATTTGAGGGTTCGAAGGAAGAGATTCATCAGACGAAGTTAAGAGCCAGAGCCAGGGAAATGAAGAGAACCAACATCAAAACCGTTGCGTTGGCCAGGAACTTTTCCGCTCCACGCTTTGTGGTTTGGTAATTTGCGCCCACTCCACCGATGGCTTCCCCGAGTCCACTGCCCTTTTCTTGGACGAGGATGAGGAGGGCCAGGAGGACCGCGGAAACGATTTCGGAGATGAGGAGAATGGTGTGAGTCATGTCAGTCTTCTTTTAAGAACCAAGAAATAAGCCAGTTGGCGATGCCCAAGATAGCGGCTGCCCAGAGATAGGTCAAGTTGCTGTCGACCTGCATGGAAACTCCGGTCACGTCGATGACGCCAATGAAGTACTCGCAAATATAGAGGAGAATGGCGTTGATGACGATGAGGAATAGGCCTCCAGTGAGGAAAACCAGCGGGAAAGAAAGCAGTTTGAGGATAGGCTTGATGATGAGGTTGAGTAGACTCAAGATCACCCCGATGAGAGCGTAGGTGAGGAGTCCGCCTTCGATATGAAGCCCACTGATGACCTGGCTCACAATGAAGAGCGCGAGTGCGTTGGCGAGAATGGTGGAGATAATGCTCATAGGTTCATTTTTCTTAGGGCAATCTTAGCGGAAAAACCGTCCACCGTGAACTCTTTTTCGAGATCGCTTTCCAGATCACCTTTGTCCTGGAGTTCCAAAGCGAGGGTTTCTTCTTTGATGGTGTCGGCGTGTTTCAACAAGGCTTCGCCCAGCTTTCCGTCGGCTTTCACGAGCAGTGAGATGCGATCGCTAACCTCATAGCCCGCTTCCTTACGCAGGTCTTGGACCATACGGATCACCTCGCGCATCAGGCCTTCCAGATAGAGCTCGTCGGTGACGGCCGTGTCCAAAGCGACTACGGTTCCCTCTTCAGCCTCTACATCCAGGCCTTCTTTTCCCTTGTAAGCGAGCTCCACTTCGGAAGTTTCAAGGGTGAAGCCGGCCACGGTGACCTTACCATCCGGAGCCAAGGTGAAGTTTCCGGCCTTAGCCTCTTGGATGATTTTTTGAACGTCTTTGCCATATTTGGGACCGAGCAGTTTTGCGTTCGGCGCGGCGGTGGATTCTGCCACTTCCCCGGCGTCTTTCAAAAGCTCGAGCTCCTTCACGTTGAGTTCTTCGAGAATCACTTCTTTTTGAAGCAACACAATTTCTGGATTAATGGATTTAGGAAGACCCACGGTGACTTTGGCCAGCGGTTGGCGCACACGGATTTTTTTCTTGCTGCGGATGGCGTGCCCCAGGTTCACGATGCGGCGAGCCACAGCGATTTCTTCATCGAGCGCAGGGTTTTCGAAGGCTTTGTTGGCGAGTGGCCAATCCGTGAGATGCACGGAATCTTCGTTGGTGAGGTTGCGATAGATCTCGTCGCTCAAGAAAGGCATGAAAGGCGCGAGCACTTGGCTGAAGCGCACGAGTACCGTGTAGAGGGTTTGATAGGCTTCGGCTTTGTCCGCGTCACTTTCAGATTTCCAGAAACGGCGACGGCTGCGGCGCACGTACCAATTGGAAAGGTCGTCCACAAAATCGAGCAAGGGGCGGGTGGCCTTGGTGAGGTTGTAATCGTCCATGTTCGCGGTGACTTCTTCTATGAGACCGTTCAAACGTGAGAGTATCCATTGGTCGAGTTTGTGTGCAGGCGCTGTTTCCATGAGCTTTGGCTCCACCTTGTCGATGTTGGCGTAGGTCACGTAGAAGCTGTAGGTGTTCCAGAGTGTGAGTGTGAATTTTTTGAGCAGCTCTTCCACGTGTTGTTCGGAAAAACGTGCGTCTTCAGCGACGGGAGTGTTGGACGTGTAGAAAAATAAGCGCGTGGTATCGACCCCCTTTTCCTCGAAAAGTTTATTGGGGTCGGGATAATTCTTTTTACGTTTGGACAGTTTTTCGCCCTCTGCAGAAAGGAGGATTCCGTTGACGATTACGTTTTGAAAAGCAGGTTTATCGAAAAGGATGCCGGCGAGCACGTGCAGGGTGTAGAACCAGCCACGGGTTTGGTCGACTCCTTCGGCGATGAATTGGGCCGGGAAGTTTTTTTCAAATTCCTCCTTGTTTTCAAAGGGATAGTGGAGTTGCGCGTAGGGCATGGCTCCGGACTCGAACCAGCAGTCGAGCACTTCCGGGATGCGCTTCATGGTGCCGTCGCATTTTTGGCACGCGAAAGTGACTTCGTCGATGTAGGGTTTGTGGAGGTCCAGTTCCGTACCGCGCATGGGCAGCTTGCCGCCGGAGCGAGTTTTGAGCTCTTCCGTGGAGCCGATACATTCTTGAGCCTGGCATTTTTCACATTCCCAAATGGGCATAGGGCAGCCCCAGAAACGGTTTCTGGAAACGTTCCAATCGCGCACATTTTCCAGCCATTTTCCAAAACGCCCCTCTTTGATGTGCTCGGGTTGCCAGTGGATTTTTTGATTGTTAGCGATCAGTTTTTCTTTGATGTCGGTGACCCGGACAAACCATGCTTTCGTGGCGTAATTGAGCAGCGGCGTGTCGCAGCGCCAGCAGTGCGGGTAGCTGTGACGATAGTTTTCTTTGCCGAAAAGAAGGTTACGGGTTTCCAAGTAGTCGGCGATGTTTCCTTCCTGCCCTTTCACAAACTTTCCCGCAAAGTCTTTCACTTCGGGTTCAAAAAGCCCGGCCATATTCACGTGTTGAAGCACGGGCAGACCTTCGGCCTTTCCGGCGAGGTAATCGTCTTCCCCATAACCGGGAGCAATATGCACGATTCCGGTTCCGTCTTCAGTGGTCACAAAATCGGTGGCAATCACGTGGTATGCATTTTCAATGCCGGGTAAGGTGGCGCCTTTGTAATAAGGAAAGAGCGGTTCGTATTCCTCACCCACCAAATCCTTCCCTTTCATTTCGTTGACCACATCGTAAGTGCCTTCTTCAAATTGTTTGCTGAGCAGCGCTTTTGCGAGGATGAAGCTTTCGTTTTCGCGAGTCACTTTCACGTAATCGATGTCCGCGCCCACAGCCAGAGCCACGTTTCCGGGAAGAGTCCAGGGGGTGGTGGTCCAGGCGAGGAAATAGAGATTGGCGTCTTTTTTGCTGCGGAATTTTGCGGTGATGGAAAGGTCGGTCACATCTTTGTAACCTTGTGACACTTCAAAATTGGAGAGCGGCGTTACGCAACGCGGACAGGTGTGCATGGATTTGAAATCCTGGTAGACCATTTTCTTTTCCCAGATGGTTTTGAAAACCCACCAGATGGATTCCATGTAGTTGTTGTCCAGTGTGGCATAAGTGTCGTCGAAATCCACCCAACGGGCGATGCGAGTGATGAGCTCCTTCCATTGATCGGTGTAACGGAAAACGCTTTCACGGCACTTGGTGTTGAAGGCTTCCACTCCCATGTCCAAGATGGCTTTACGCCCGGAAAGTCCGAGTTCCTTTTCGATTTCGTATTCCACAGGCAGTCCGTGGCAATCCCAACCGTTGGTGCGAGGCACGTAAAAACCTTTCATGGTGGCGTAACGCGTCACTGCATCCTTGAGGGATTGCGCCAGAATATGTCCGTAGTGTGGGAGTCCATTCGCGAAAGGGGGGCCGTCAAAAAAGACGAATTTTTCTTTGCCTTTGCGCTGCTCTACGCTGCGCTTAAAAATGTCTTTGGCCTTCCAGTATTCGAGCTGTTTGTGCTCGATATCGGGCAGATGCGTTTTGGAATCAACGGGTCGGTACATATGAATGCATATTAGAGAGTGAAAGTGGGGGCCGCAAGAGATTTAAAAAACCTCGCCGGTGAGCGAGGGGTTTTGCTTCGTGAAAGCACCTCTCGCTAAGGACGAGGAATAATAATTGCGGAAGCGTTGCGAGTGGTGTTCATGGCTTAGTTATACCGTATCCAGAGTTTTTTGACTAGAGGCAGTGAAAAAGTGGAAAAAAGAAACCCGAAGGCTGGTACGAGCGCCGACAGAAATGGATGGGCGCTTTCCGTGACGAGCAAGAAAATACTGGCGGCCACGTAGGTCAAGGCCGCAATACTGAGTTTGCGTGTCCACGATGTTTCCCAGACTTTGTCGGTTTACACTAAAGCCATCTTCATGCAGGCTACAGAGCCTCCTGCTTTTAAAAATTCGTCTGTGGGCGAGGCGTGAACTGTGTAACCACGCCTCTGGAGTTCCTCTGCCACCCGGGGGCTTCTTCCATTCATGATCATGATTTTTCGGTCTCTCAGGTGATGGGAATTGCAGGTGAAATTTCGCGCTTCGTCATCCGTGAGTTCGATTGGGTCCGAGAAAGCGTTCCGAATGAGTTCTTGAGATGCTTCATCAAAAGCCTTGAAGTAAACCAAAGCCGTGTCTTCGGTGAGCGGTGCTAGGCAGGTATCTAGATCGTAAAACCAAGGGTCGATGAGGCGTAAACTTTTGACTTCAAGGCCTGTGATTCGTTCCACTTCTCGATGAGTTTCCAAGGACGTGCGAAAACCAAAACCACCCCACAGGAAGCTGCGGTCGTGGTGATAAAGAATGTCCCCCGTGCCACTGAAGCTCAGGTGAGCGGGGAGTTTATAGATTGTATAGCCGTGGTCGCGGAACCACTTTTCGTAGTGAGCGCTTTCCGGTTTTCGTTCTTTCTTTTCCATATTGGAAATGATCACGGATTTTTCCCCATTCGGGCCCTTAAAGGTCAAGGCTGCGTTCGCTGCAAAAACCATGTCGGGGAGGCCTTCCTCTCCTTCCAAAAGTCCATAGTCTACACCCAATTCTTCGTAGAGCCGCGTTAGGGCATCCCATTCTTCCTGCGCCTTTCTCTTGTCAACGTTTCCCAGACCCGCCTCCATGTAAGGATTGATCACATAAACGACGTCGAAGTGTTTGGGCATGGTGCGGAGGATTTCCATGGACTTATTTAACAATTGTTCCCTACTCTATTCAAGTTTTGTTGCTTGCTTATGGACTGCCTTATGGTAGCGTAAAAACACTTTCATCCTCTGCCCTATGCGCCATTCCCTCCTTCATTCTTCTGCTCACCTTCTGAAATATGAAATCCGCGAGATTGTGGATTTTGTACAAAAACTCACGGAGCTGGATCCGAGTATGAAAATTGAAAATGAAAATATTGGAGATCCGATTGCGAAGGGTTGGCCGGTGCCCGGTTTTTTGAAGACGCTGATTCAAGAGGAAATCGCTAAACCGGGTGATGCGGTGTTTGGTTACACTCATTCACGTGGAGCGATTCCCGTGCGCAAGTGGATCGTAGACTATGCCAAACGTTATTCGCCCCACAGCGAACTCGACTACGAAGATGTACTGATCACGAGTGGACTCGGCAGCGCCATTTCCATGATGTACCAGATGCTCCCCAAAGGGGCACGCATTTTGCAGCCTTCGCCAGCCTACCCTACCCACGGAGCCTTTGAGGCTTTTTCCGAGGGTGAGGAAACTTTGACCTACAAGTTGGATCCCGAGAAAAACTGGGAACCCGACTTGGCAGACATGGAGAATATGATTGTGCAGCATCCGGAAGTGGCTGGTATTTTGGTGATCAACCCGAACAATCCCACCGGCGCCATTTACAGCGCGGAGACCTTGGAAAAAATCGTGCAGATTGCTGAAAAATACCAGCTGATGATTTTGTCTGACGAGATTTATTTCCGCATGGTTTATAACGGATTTACTTTTCCACAGGTCACGGAAATCGCTTTGAATCGCGTGCCACTGATTGTGATGCGTGGTCTTTCCAAAGACGTGCCTTGGCCCGGCGGACGCAGCGGTTGGGTGGAATTCCACAATGTGAATTTGGATGCCGATTTCAAAAAGTACGCGGACAGCGTGAAGCGCCGTGCGCTCTTGGAAGTGTGTTCCACGCACCTCCCGCAAATTGTGATGCCTCGTGTTTACGATCATCCAGAATTTGAGGCTTGGCTGGCTGAGAACAACCAACTCCTGGAACGCAACAGCCGCGTGATCACGGAAAAACTGCGGGCGGTGAAGGGACTCAAGGTGAACCCTACGAACGGCGCGTTCTACATGATGCCTATTTTTGAAGATGGAGTTTTGAAGGCCCACCAAACGCTGCCGATTGAGAATGAGGCGGTGCGTAAATTCGTGGAAGAAAAAGTGTCCGATCCGGACATCGCGCTGGACAAACGTTTCGTCTACTACTTGGTGGCCTCCACGGGAATTTGTGTGGTACCGGCTACGGGCTTCTTCAGCCCCTACTACGGTTTCCGCGTCACGACCCTCACTCGCGATCCAGCAAAACTCGACGCTATTTATGCGACCCTCGCGAAGGCTATTGAGCTGTATCTGGAGAGCTAACCAATACTCTTCCTCATCACGGCTGCTTCCACTAAGTCGTCTTGAAAATCGATGTTCATGCTTTGTTTGAGGAAGATGCTGGAAGTGAGATTGCGGTGCAGATGGTGCTGGGGTTTTTGTGGGCCGAGTTCGATGCCCAGGATTTCTTGAGTCAGCAGTACGTCTTCCAAAATTTCCTTGGCCCAGGTTTCGGTTTCTGCGAATTTTTTCAGGTTTTCCATGTTGAGGTATTTGCCCGCGTGCCTGAGTTCGGATTCCATAGTGAAGAAATGATCTTTCAGCAGCTCGAGTTGGCCAGCGTCTTTGGCGGCTTTGAGTCCGCGGCCGGTTCCGATGAATTCGGGTGGAATGCCCATGGAATAGCAGGCTCCGGTGAAGGTGATGGCGCGGGGCAGTTTGATCTCTCCGACTCCCCTGTTGTAACCAAAGAGTCCCACGTGTTGCACGCGTTCGCGGCGGGCCGGAATGTGTTTGGCCATTTCGTTGATGGCGGGTGCCATTTTTTCGAGCGTGGGGCGATAGAATCCCTTGAAAAGTTGAATGAGCTTTTTGAGGGATTCGAAAGTGGCGTCGTCAAAAATGGGGGCTTTTTTCTTTGGGAGTTCGTCCGCGATGAATTTGAGTGCAGCCGTCACTTCTTCCTGGGGATAGTCGTAGCGGAACGCGGATTGGATGCTGACTGTGCGCACGCCTTCGTACTGAGGTAGCACTTTTTCAATGTTTTCGGGGTTGAGTCCTCCACGGAACGGAAGCGAACCGCTGCCGATGATGGGATACATGGGGATTCCCGTTTCTTCTTCCAGTCGGGCGATTTCACGCAGGGCCAGCCGGGACGCGAGCACCGCGGGCACGAAGCCGGCGTTGAGGGCGGGATCCGAACGGGCGATGAACACGCGTAAGTAAGGCGGCATTTTTTTGAAGTGTTCTTGGTGCGCTTTCAAGAAGTCTGTGAGCACAGAGGCGCAGCCCGAAAGATCGTCCACGCTTTCGAAGAGTGGAATGATGTGGATGTAGCCTTCGCCAAAGTGTGGGCAATCGGTTTCGCCCTCGGCGCAGAAAATCTGTTCGTGAAGCTGGGCGGTTTTTTGGAAAGTTTTTTGAATGTGGATCAGTTGGTCTGCGGATTTGGTCATGGGGAGGATGAGCTCGAAAACGGGTGGAGTTTTGAGGTTCAGCGATTTCATGAACTCCCCTGCGGAAAGCACGCTCATGTAGGCTCTTGCCAGTTTGAAGGATTTTTCTTCCCAAATATTGGGAATGCGCAGAGTGATGAAGCGATCCTGACCAAGTTGTTCTTTTTGAAAGGATTCAAAGTAGCTCGCCATGAGGCGCTCGATCATCCCTTCGTCGGCGAACTTGCCTTCCCAATCCCACATGTATTCGTCGCAGCCCAGGCCGAAGAAACTCTGGTAGATTTCCTCGACTTCTTTGTGCGTATTGATGAAGGGGTCGTCCATCCAAAATGGTGCGCAGGCGTTGTCCGGGTGCTGCGTGGCCATGAGGGCCGGAATCTTGCGTTGGGAGACGGGGTTGAACATGGGGATACTTTAGCGTCTTTACAGGCTTTTTGTAAAAGCATAAAATGTACCCTATGTCTCAAGAACGACTACAAGCCCATTTCGACAAAGAGCCTATTTCTTACCTGGGGCGCGGGAACCAAGTGAGGGTTCATGGGACCACGCGTCTTGCCCTTAAGGTGGATGACCCGCTGACTACTGTTCCAGCAATAATCGGCGATATTTACCGTCAAACCCTTCCCCAAGCCAAAGCGGGGATGGGTGGATTGGTGCTTCCTTTCGAAATGCCGGCTCACATTGAGGCTCACGAACTCCATACGCGTCCCCATTGGGTTTTCTTCGAAAAAGAGGAACGAGTTCCCGTTCACTTTGCAAATCCAGTCGTTCAAGAAAGAGTGGATGATCATAATCGTTTGCGGATTTGTATGGAGCGGGTTTCTCGTACGTCTGAAGCCAACCACTTCGGCGACTTGCTTTTGGCTTGGGTTCGGCTCACGGTGAACCGTGGATTTTTCCCTTACGAAATAAATCCTAGCAATTTTGTGGTTTGTCATGGCAATCTTTTGCTGAGAGATTTGGGAGCCATTATAGGAAAGGGCAATGGGCGACGAAATGTCCTCCGAAATAAGCCGGAGATGGAGCGCTTGGCCGGTATGTACGCTGATGCCTATGCCCCTTTGTTGGGAGATTCTGATATTGCATCCGCCTTTAGACGCCGCCTAACCCGGCTTCTTGTGGATGCCCATCGCGAAATAAGGCAAGAACCTTCCGAAGCCTACCCTGTACCTGATTTGAGTTTCTAGGGTATTTCCTGTAGAATTAAGGGATGAAACTCGATTCACGCGTACAAATTGGAGAGAGACTTGAAGATCATTTGAGTATAGAGCAAAGGAATATTCTTTTGGACCTGAGGTATTTGCCGTGGAATGGTAAAAAAATTAAGCCCGGTGATCGCAATGTTGTTCAATGGGATGACCGCGGCAAAATGCCTCTGACGATTTCTACCGCATGGTGGGTGGATGATGCGTTGGCTAGGACTTATAGTCTGGTTAAAAACCATTTTGAACGTGACAATACTAAAATTAAAAAAGTGACTTTTATTCAAGAAAGAAAACCTCCTGCTTATCGTGGGGATGAACATGACAGAAATATTGCCAACACCAATGCTGGTGTGTGGCACAATCACTCAGGGAATAGTACGAAAAATACAGCGATTGTGGTACTCGACGAAGTGGGTGGCACTGAATTCATGGAGGGAGACCTTGAAGTTGCCGACGAAAGTAAAATTACTCACGAGGAGGTTTCGAAAGCAGTCACTAGTGGCACCGCGCAGTTCAAAACCTTGAAAGCCGGTCACGTGGGACGCTTTACTGATAAAACTGTTCACAAACGCGGCGAGTTCGAATCCACAGAGCCTAGACTGGTGATTGTGGTGGAGTTTGAGGATTAAACTGCTTGTGGCTGGAATTTGACCTCTTTTTCCTGTAAAATAAGGGGATGACAATCGATTCACAATTTGAACAAGGGGCTAGCTTCCTTGATGGCCTGAGCCAAGAAGAACGAAACTTCTTCGTGGCCTTCCGTTATTCGGCATGGGATGGAAAGGTTTTAAAGCCGGGTCAGCGTTACCCAGTGATTTATGACGAAGAACGTGGTTTACAGGTTTTTCAAGATCGTTACCCTAGGGACATTAAAGATATGTTTGCAAGAGCTTACGGAATCATTAAAAGAGAGTTTGAGGCCGACGGCAGAAAGGTGAAAAGTGTTGCTTTTGTTCAGGAGAAAGCGCCAAAGGAGACTTCCCTATTCAAACGAATGGATATTGCCCATGTAGGGGCGGCCAAATGGCACAATCACGATGAAGGCAGGCCGGGTGAACAAGCTATCATTGTGCTTTCAGACGACACCTTTACTGAGTTTGCCGTTGGAGAGATCGGTGAGAATTCAGGTGATTTTCATGAAAATGTTGAGCAGGCCCTTGCTGAAGGTAAAGCGCAAAAAGTCTCCCTTCCTGCCGGAACCGTGGGTCATATGAATAAGGAAACGGTCCATAGGAGAGGCGCCTTCAAAGATCAAGAAGCACGAGTGGTTGCGGTGGTTTCTTTTGAGAGCTAAGCGGCCTCAGCCTCTCGCATCTTCACGAATTCCGGATCGGAGTTGAGTCGGCTTTCGGCGGGGAGTTCCTGGCCTTGGTACTTAGAGGAGCCTTTTTTGTTGTAGGGTACGTCGGCAGCGGAGCTCATGGGTTCAAAGGCCAATTGGCAGACGCGCATTCCCGGATACAGGGCCACGGGCATGCGGTTGATGTTGGTGATTTCCAGGGTGATGGTGCCTTCGAATCCGGCGTCGATGAAGCCGGCCGTGGAGTGCACGATGATTCCGAGGCGGCCCAGAGAGCTGCGGCCTTCCACACGGGCCACGAGGTCGTCGCCGAGTTTTACTTTTTCCATGGTCACGCCGAGCACAAAGTCTCCGGGGTGAACTATGAAGGGTTCGTTGACGTTGGTGATTTCCACCAGTTTGGTGAGTCCTTCAAAAGTGCGCATTTTGAGCGGGTCGAGCACGGGAAATTTGCTGTGTTCGTAGACCTTGAACCATTTGCCCAGACGAAGATCCATGCTGGAGGCATGAATGTTCTGCTCGTGGTCTTGCTCGGGCGAAGTGACGACAATGCGTCCGTCTTTGATGGATTTCTTGATGTCGCGGTCGGAGAGGATCATGGGATGGGGTTTGTTGGCTACAATCTAAGGCAAAGGGCGGGCTGGCCGCAAGAGCAAGCGCTATTCCTCCACGACTTCCGCACTGGTGATTTCGTAGTAGTAGGCGTCTTTATAGAGGCCATGCATGTAGACCGCCACATGATTCCAATCTGCCGATTCGTCGTCAAAATCTTCAAAGGGAACGGGGTTGTTCTCTACGGTGATTTGCAGCCATACGGTATCGATCCCTTGATCTCGCCCAAAATATTCACCTTGGAAGGGATCGTTGGCCATTGAGAATTTTAGACTAAAGGTGGGCCAAAAGTAGTCCCCGCCGTCGCCTTCCAGAATTTCGTAGTCCTCGCCTACAGAGTACTCTACGTAATCCATGTGATTGTAGGAATTGGCGTAATTCAAGGGTACTTTGAGCACGAGCGGGTCTCCCATCGCGAGCAGGACTTTGCGCTCGTACTGCAAGAGCAAAGGCTTCAGTTCCGAATATTCACTGGTAAAGTCGGCGTCCGAATCGGTGAAGAAACCGTCTACAAAATCTTCTCTCCACGCTTGGAGTGCCGCTTCCTGTTCACTGTCTTCGCTCTGGAGGTCTGCCAAACTTTCCAGGTAATCCAACTCATCACTGGTGGCATACCAGTAGGCGTGTGAGGCTGCCGCTGCGAACACATCGTTGAATTTTAAAATGGAAAGAGGGCCGTTTTTGATGGGATCGAGGGCGATGGTTTCTCCGGTGTAGCTTTCGCCGTGAGCGGTTAATTGCAGTAGAGAATTTAATTCGTCTGTGGCAACGCCGTCTTCACCGCAAAGAGTGTCGTAGATTTCCCAGAGTTCAAAGGGGCGACTGTATTTGCTGGTGCACCAAGAGTCGAGTTCGGCATCTGCTCCGCTGCCGTCGATCCGCACGGCGAACATTTCATCGAAGTTGAGTTCCTCGTATTCATAAGAGTTGGTGTGCAAACTGGGAACCATGAGGTTCCAATCGGTGGAGCCCCCATTTTCAAAAGCGGAAGGATCTTCAATAAAAATGGCCAAGTCGTCGGGGTCGAGATCGCCGATGTAAACATTGGTGACGTCAAAACCAAAATGCGGATCTTGAATGGTCAAAACGCCGCTGGAAGTTTCTTCCACGGTAGCGCCGTACTCGTCCTCGTACTCAGCCATGGAAAGGAGTGGATAGTACTCGCCCAGCTCGCCATTTTGCTCTTCAAGGATGGTACGGATTCTATACAGGAGTTCGGCGATGTCTTGGCGGGTGGTTTTTGAGTCGATATCGCTGGTGAAACCAATGCCTGGATTTGAGAGGTAGGTGTAATGGTAGTAGGGGTAGTCTTCGCTGCCGCCCTGATAAACGATCTTGGAATTGATGAGAGCATTGAGATAGATGTCGTACCATTGGCTGCCTGCGAAGGAGTCGTCCGGGGTTCCGTACTGCGATTCTAGAATCATTTTGAAGGCTTCCGAGACCAGCACAGGGTCGCCGGGGCGAAAGGTGGTTTTGCCGTCGTCGCCGGAAACCCAGCCTTTGGACTGGGCACAGTAGACATAATCGGAATACCACTCTCCGGCTGGAACATCGCTGAACGATTTGGTGGCGTTGTCCGCGCAGGCGCTCACTTCTTCCTCTGCCATGCCGGAGCCCAGCACTAAGGCTTTAGACAATTCCGCGCGATTGATTTCTTTCAAATACCCAAAGCTTCCGTCGGAATAGCCTTCAAAAATGCCCCACTCTTTCATTTTGTAAATGGACTCGAAGTGAGCGGCGTAGTCGTCGATGTCTGTGAAAGGTAGCGAACCGGCCTGGGCCACGGCGGACATGGAAAGAACGCCTAGCAAAATCGACAGGAGCTTGAGGTGGAGTTTCATGCGGGAGGAGTTTAGAGGCTCGCCGCTAAGCCAATGTAAGTTGCCGGCGTGAGTTCGAGGAGACGCTTTTTCGCATCTTCGGGAATCGTCAGTGTTTTTACAAAATCGTGGATGGTTTTTTCGTTCACTTCGGTGCCGCGGGTCAGTTCTTTGAGCTGTTCGTAGGCGTCAGTGGCGCCGTAACGGCGGAGCACGGTTTGGATGGGTTCGGCCAGAATCGCCCAGTTGTCTTCCAGGTCTTCGGCGAGGCGGGCTTCGTGAATTTCCAGTTTACTGAGGCCCTTGAGCAGGCTCTTGTAGGCGAGCAGCGAATAGCCAAAGCTGACCCCGATGCTGCGGAGTACGGTGCTGTCCGAAAGGTCGCGCTGCATTCTTGAAATCGGAAGTTTTTCGCTGAAATGGTTGAAAAGGGCGTTGGCCAGACCCAGGTTTCCTTCTGCGTTTTCGAAATCGATGGGGTTCACTTTGTGGGGCATGGTGGAGGAGCCCACTTCCCCGGCGACGACTTTTTGTTTGAAGTAGCCCATGGAAATGTAGGACCAGCAGTCGCGGGCGGAATCGATGAGGATCACGTTGAAGCGGCGCAGGTTGTCGAAGATTTCTGCGAGGTAATCGTGGGGTTCAATCTGCGTGGTGTAACGTTGCCAAGTGAGACCCAGGGCTTCTTCCACGAATTTTCGAGAAGCCGCGGACCAGTCCACGTTCGGGTAAGCCACAGCGTGGGCGTTGAAGTTGCCGGTGGCGCCGTTCATCTTGCCGAGGATCTCGACTTTTTTGAGTTGTTCGTACTGGCGGAACAAACGTGCACCGACGTTCTTGAATTCCTTACCCACGGTGGTGGGAGTGGCGGGCTGACCGTGCGTGTGCGCGAGCATGGGGACTTTGCGGTGCGCTTCGGCGAGTTCTTGGTAGGTCTTGAGCAGGGCTTCCATCTGGTGGAAGAGCACGGTGGAAAGGCCGGCCTTCATCATTTGGGCGTAGGCCAGGTTGTTGATGTCCTCGGAAGTGCAAGCAAAGTGAATGAAGGGAATCAGTTCTTCGCGCTTCAGCACCTTCATGACTTTTTGCAGAAAATACTCCACGGCTTTCACGTCGTGGTTGGTGGTCTTCTCAATCTCTTTCACTTCGGTCACGAACTCGTCTTGGAATTGGAGGTAGAGTTTGCGGAGCGCGTCGACTTCGGGTTTTTCCAGGTAGGCGGTGCCTTCGAGCTTGAGTGTATTGCAGAGGTAAATCAGCCATTCGACTTCGGCCCAAATGCGGCTGCGGATGAGTCCGGCTTCGGAGAAAATGGGCTGGAGTTCAGCGACTTTTTCCGCGTAGCGGCCGTCGAGGGGGCTTATTGGTTGAAACATAGGGGTTGGACTCAAAGCTTATTAAGTAAGCGCACTAAAGTGCGAGGGGTTTAATATCAAAAGTTCCCTGTACCACTTTGATGTGGTTCTTCACTTTTTTGGCGAGGTCTTTGTCGGTCAGGGCGAGGATGCGCACCACGGCTTGACCTGCGTTTTTAGGATCCACCACCGTGACGGCGGGAGTCTCCCCCGGCATTTGCAGGCTGGAATGAATGTTGGCGAGGTAGTCGGCGTAATCTTTAAACGGAGGGCAGGCGATCACGGGAAAATGCGAGTTGGCGGACACGAGTCCGGACAGTGCGTTGGAGCGGCCAGCCATGGTCACCCAGACTACGGTTTCCTTTTTCTCATTGAATTTATTGATGATTTCCAGGGTTTTTTCCGGAACTTTGTGGGCGCTACTCACGTAGATTTCGTACTTCACGCCGTAGTCGTCGAGGACTTTGGCAATCGCCTTAGCATGGTCGAGATCGACTTTGGAGCCGAGGAGGAAAGGGACGATCATATAAAGTAGAGAGTTAAATTCTTTTCGATACGGGAGAGCACGTCGCCGGGCTGTGCCTCAAAGGTTTTCCCGGTGATCATTTCGTAGGCTTGAATGTATTTTTCGGTGGTTTCACAGATGATTTCTTTCGGAATCGCGGGAATTTCCCCTTCCCCGGTGTAGCCGTGATCGGCGAGCCAGAGGCGAAGGAATTCCTTGTTGATGTTTTGGGGTTCTTGACCTTGAGCCAGACGCTCTTCGTAAGTCGCAGCGATCCAGAAACGGGAGGAATCGGGAGTGTGGATTTCATCGATCACCACGATTTCCCCTTCCGGCGTGAAGCCGAATTCGTACTTGGTGTCTACCAGAATCACTCCTTGGCGGGCGGCCACTTCCACTCCACGGGCGTAGAGCATCAGGGCGTAGCTCGAGAGTTTTTCCCATTGTTCAGCGGTGAGCAGGCCTTGTTCCAAAATTTGTGCAGGAGTGAGGTTCGCGTCGTGGTCACCGTGCGCCGCCTTGCTGGTGGGCGTGATGATGGGCATCGGAAGTCGTTGATTTTTCTTGAGTCCCTCGGGCAGCACATTGCCACCGATGTTGCGTCCGCCCTTCGCGTAAACCGTCCACGCGGAGGTGCTGGTGGAGCCGGTGATGTAGCCGCGCACGATCATTTCCACCATGATGGGCTTGCACTCCTTCCCCACAATCACTTGAGGGTCCGGGTAGGACTCGATGTAGTTTGGGCAAATGTCCTTGGTGTTTTCAAACCAAAACTGGGTCATGGCGTTGAGCACCTGACCCTTGAACGGAATGTTCGCGATGATTCGATCGAAGGCGGAAAGACGGTCACTCGTGATGAGGATACGTCGTTGCCCCTGCGTGTAATTGTCCCTCACTTTCCCCTCGTAACGGGTTCCCAGGTTCGTAAAATTTGTGCCCGTCAGAACGTGTGGTATCTGTTGGGCAATAACGTCTCGAGGGATCATTTCCGGGGATGGGTTAAAGGTGAGGTTATTGTAGAGGAAATAAGCCCAACCCAGCAAGAGTAGAACGATTGCTGGCCGTAAGAGGGGTAATTTTTGGGGCCGGAGAGTCCCTCGAGGCTGCGGATGAGGATGACGGCGCACGAAGGTTTTGCCCAGCAGGTCTTTGGTGACTTCAAAGGTGGGACGGCTGATGTCAGACAGTGATGACAGCTGATTTGTGTAGCGTCTTGCCAATTTCGTGTAGTTTTGGTAGTATTTAATCAACCTGGCGCTGTGATTAAGTTACAGTACTCCTGGGTGACGACATGAGCTCCTCGCAAGAGGGGTTTTTGTTTTGCATCCAAAAAAATGCCCGGTGAGTTGGTGGGGCTGACGGGGTTCGAACCCGCAACCTCCTGGGTGACAACCAGACGCTCTAGCCGATTGAGCTACAGCCCCCAAATTCACCAGGCGAAGAAAGTTTAAGTAGTGCCGTTGGTTGGGTAAAGCAGCGTTTCCATTTTGATCTGGAAAATCCCGCTGTCGGAGTTCCGACGACAGATCCTAGCTTTTACGCCGACGTGTATAGGCTTTTTGTCCGCTGCTTCCGTTGCTCACTGTCAAAGTGCCTTCGGCCACCATTTGTTCTAAAATTCTCTTTAGAGCTGACTGCATCCTGTCTATCAAATCGGACGGTGGCTTTCCTTCCTTATTCACCCACACCGAGGCAACCGTTATTGTCAGCAAGTCAGAGAAAAAAAGTGTGTCTCTTTGGAGATACTCGAAAGCTCCGAGTAAGACCTCCTTAGGGTGTAGAACACGAACTTGTTCCATTGCTTTAGTGTGGGTTATTCGAAGCTGTGATCTAACTCCTCTATCCGTATGAATTTCCATCTCATGCGACTCTCCATCCCTGAGGGTAGCTATAAGTTCCGTATGTGTATTCCAAATTGTTCTGCCGGGACCTTTTACCAGGTCCAGATTTTCCGGACTTCGCTCAACTTTTGAGTGAGAGTCATCTCTGGCGCAACTGAATATAATCAGCTCTCTGCCTCCATTCGGCAGGTTGTTCGACATAGAACCTGGTGGATCGTTTGGCTTCACTTCACCAAAGGGCACCCATTCGTCTTTGATGATGGAAAGATCTACTCGTAAGGGCATGACTATTGGAGTTTAGGTTTCCTTCTTTGATTCAACCAAGTGGCAAAAGATCCCGCGATTCCTCCAAGGGCTAAAAAGAATCCATCTCTTAAAGTGAGCGCCGGCAGATTGAGGCTAAAACTGCTTTCGGTTTCTGGTGTTTCAAGGGCCGTGGGTTCTGGCAGGCTGCCTTCCAGGATAGCACGTTCAATTACTGAGGCGGGAATATCCACGACACACCTTGCACCTTCCCCGTTTGCCACCACGAATTCTCTTGGGCCCGGTGCATAGGGATCCTGAGGAACGAAGGCAATCGAAGAGTAGTCTGCTTTGGCGATTTCTGTTCTGAAAATATTCGGCACCCTACCGCTTTGCATGCGACGCACTTCACCACCCGTTGAGCGAGCTACGGTCATGAGTGAGGTGAAATCTTCGGACATGCGGGAGGCCCGCAAACTTGGGGCCAGGCTGTAGCTCCTGGAGTACCTGCCTTGGAATTCAGGAGTTACGGGCTTCTGGACTGTCTTTTTGACCTGCTCTGGGCCGTCGTAAACCAAGTGGACTTGAACGCCTTGAGCTCTTGCTTTTGCAGCCACCGCGCTTCGGTCTTGTTCGCTGCTTCGTTTGTCTCCTTCGTCGGTCACCAGAATCACGTGTTGCTTATGATCGGGCCCGTCTTTCATTTTTAAAATCCTAAGACCTTCTGTGAGTGCGCCCACGTGGTCTTCCTCCTGGTTGGATCCATACCCGTAGCCGCGATAGCCATAGATGCTCTGATTGGCTCCATTAACACCAGCTTCAGTGTAATAAATAGTTTCGGCGTTGACTCGAGCATCGGGATAGTGCCTTTCTACTTGAGCGATGATCTGTTGTGTTAAGCCGGCATTGTCGGTCATGGATCCGGAACCGTCCACGGCCAAAACTATGTCTACTTGCTGATTGAAAATCTCTGTTTCTATTTCGAAATCCTCCAGTAGCCCGCTGGGATACACCTCACCGGTTTCCTCGTTTCTTTCACCCACCAGGATCGCTTCCTCGTTTGAATCCACCGCAGGGCCTTGATTGGGCCACATCAAGCGAACTGTTGGATATTCTCCTAAATCGGCGCTGCAAGTTTCCGGTTCCATCCTTGGACTTATTACAGAAGAAGCCTCTAAGCCATATTGTTCTGACCATTCCACTAAATCATGTCCCTTGGACATATCCGTGCTTGGTTCACCGGCAAGTGCAATGAGACTTAGGAGTTCAGGATTCATGTTTTAAAAAAAGAGACCTTTATTAAAACATGAATTTTATCTTTCGTCAAGTGACCCTTTGGTCATTTGAGAAGTTGAGGAATGTCGGTGAGCGTTACACTACCGTCCAGTGCCAGCGTCGTCCAAGCGTAGGAGCCATCGTCATTGGGTACTACTGAAGTGCCTTCCGTCATACCTGTGGGGACGTCCCAGCTGCCACTGCCCCACAACACGTAGCGAATGCCATCGGCCGTGGTGATTTTGTATACGTGCTCTGTGCTGGTGTCCGTAATGAGTTCGACGTCGGTAAAAGGAACGCAGTTTTGCGCGAGCAACTGAAAGGCGTAATAAGATAGTTTTTTGCTGCCGTCGCTGGTCACTATTCCATAGGAGCGCCAATCGTTGCCGGGGATTTCTGGAGAGCCAATGTAGGTGTGCCAGAAAGCAGCGCTGTCTCCGTGACCCCAAGCGGTGACGAGGCGGCGGAAGACATCCGCGGCTTGAGTACTTTCACTGTTGGGATAATTGGTGCGCTGAGTGAGCGTGGAGTCCGAGGTGGAACCGGTTTCCGTGAGCCAAACGCGTTTACCGGTGAGGCCTAAGTCTGTCATGGCAACCGTGAGTGCATCCCGACCTTTCCCCAGGGTCTTCCAATCACTGTAGTAATGGTAGTTCATGATATCGAACCATTCGGTTCCTCCCCCTTTGATTACGCCCGGGAGCCAAGTTTCAAGTTGATAAGCGCTCAAACCAGATATACCAGGCATGAGGACTACTGCATCGGGATCGTTCGCTTTGATGAGAGCAGAGACTTCTGCGAAGAAAACTCCCTGCTCTTCCGGACTAAAGCCGTCCTCTGGTGAGTAGATGGGGGCTTGAGTGTCTGCGTTCTTCGCATTGTCGGGTGGAGTGCTGTTCGGATCTTCCGAACGCCAGTGATCCATTTCGTTTCCAATTTCCCAATATTTCACATAAGGCCCGTAGCGTTTCACCACGGTTTCCACGTAAGTTTTTGCTTCCGCTCCGACCGTTTTCTGGAAGTCTCCTGAGTCTTTTGTCCAAGGTGGTGTGGGTGAAGCGTACTGCAGCGCGAAGAGCGTGAGCACCGGTGGCACGGGTGAGCTTTTTATCACTGCATCCGAGCCGGTGAAAATCCACTCTCCTTCCTGAGGTTCCACCGTACTCCAAGCCACGTCTGCCTTGACGAGTTGACGGTAGCTGTCCGCTCCGAGTGCGGCGAAATCGGTGAAAATGCTGTCCGGCTGAACATTCTCGGTGGTGGTGTTTAAAGCGTCGAGTGATTTTTTATCTTTTGAAGAGCCGGGACCTTCATCGTTCCAAAAAAAGCGAATGAAGTTGAGGCCCAGCTGTACGGGCAGGTCCGCGGTAGCAAGACTTGTGGCGGGAGTCACGGCCGTCGGACTTCCGCAGGAACTGAGTAGGGTGAGGATCAAAAGAAACGGTAGGAGTTTTTTCATGGACTTAGTTTGTTAGAAATACTGAAAGCGCAGCTGCCAAAATGATGAGGCCAATCGCGAGCCCAAAAATACTTCCACGATAGTTTTCACCTCTTTCCAGGGCTCCGTAACTGGGTCTATGGGGATTGTACAAAACACTCACTTTTGCGCCCACTGGATATTTTGCCAAGAATTCCTCGGCTTGGCCTCGGCCAGCGCTGCTACTCCAGACGATTCCGCCGATTCTAATGGTGCTCGCTTGATAACTCACCCCATTTACAGAATATTCAAATCTGATTTTAGCCTTGTGGATATTGCTTTTTTTCTTCTTTTTCAATTTTGCCTTAATGATGGTTCCCAAAGTGCTAGGCCAGGATTTACTGGCGTGCCAGTAATGGATTTCCCGTAGACTCAGTAAAATCGCCAAACTGGAGAGCAGGGTTCCGACACCTACGGTGATCATTAAGTTGCTATCCATGGATTGAGCTTAGCTTTTCTTGAGTGAGTTTTTCAATCTTTAAATCCGGGCCACGGTTGTAGCCGCCGGTTTTGCCGTCGCTTCGAATGACGCGGTGGCACGGGATGAAGGGATCGTAGTTTTGAGTGAGGATGTTGCCGACGGCGCGGTAGGCACGTGGGCTACCGGCGAGCTGGGCCACCTCTTTATAGGTGAGAGTCTTCCCTGCCGGAATCTGCCTCACCACTTCGTAAACCGCTGTTTTAAAATCCATAAGGAAAGGTTTCGATTTCCTGATACGTGGACCCTTCGGGCGTGAGCACGGATTCGAACAGGGTCGCTTCGGTCACGGGCAGCGCAGACAGTGCGATGGATTGGAAGGACAGGGTTTTGGGATCGATGCTGGATTTGAGCCGAGCCAAGGTGGCGTGAGGGAGCAGCTCTTCCTCGTTTTCTTCCAGTTTAGGCAAAATGAGGAGCAGGTAGCGCTTGAGTTCACTGGCAAATTCTTCAAAGGGCAGGCTTTTGGTGTAGCGGAGCCAAAGCATTTTGGCGCGATTTTTGTTGGGGTAAAGCGTGACGTGCGGGTGGTCGAGCTGGAAGCGTTGCATGCGGCCGCAGACTCCGCGGGTGAGTTCACGAATTTCAGGCAAGCGAGTGTCCGGCACTTCACCCAGGAACAGAGCGGTGACGTGCATTTTTTCCGCTCCTACCCACTTGGCGTTTTGCAAGGCGGCGTGGCTTTTGTAAGGTTCGAGAAAGGTCTCGAGCTGGGTGCCGATTTCCGACGGCAGTTTGAAAGCAATAAAAAGTCGTTTCATAGAGTACTGAAGTGATCGAATAAACCGCAGGGCTTCATCCACACGTGAGTGAGTTCATCCACGCGGGCGACGTCCGGGCCGCGGCTGGCCCAACCGAGTAGGTTTTGGAGTTTGTCTTCCTCTCCTTCTGCGATGATGGTCACAGAGCCGTCGTTTTCATTTTTGACATAACCGTTGATCCCCAAGTTTTGTGCCACTTGTTGAGTGGCCGCTCTAAAGGAGATGCCTTGGACTAATCCGGTGATGTGCATTTCGAGTCGTTTCATTGTTGAGAGTCTAGCATATGTTTGCTCGCTTGACAGGGAGTGAGTAAAACCGATAAATTGACGCTAATGGCACCTATACCCTACACCGTAGTACTTGGAGCTCAATGGGGAGATGAAGGGAAAGGGAAATTGGTGGACATTTTGAGTAAGGATTTTGACATTGTGGCACGAGCCACCGGCGGCGCCAATGCGGGCCACACGGTTTATTTTAATGAAGGCGGCGTGACGAAAAAATTCGTGTTTCATCTTTTGCCGAGCGGAATTTTGTACCCGCACGTGAACTGCGTGATTGGAAACGGACTGGTGCTGCACGTGGGCAGCATGTTTGAAGAAATCGAGGCATTAAAAGTGCAGGGTTACGACGTGGAGTCCCGTGTGAAAGTCTCCGACCGCGTAGCGCTTTTGTTCGACTACCATAAACTCATCGATGGCGCTCAGGAAGATTCTAAGGGCGGAGCTAAAGTGGGAACCACACGACGCGGAATTGGGCCGGCCTACTCGGATAAAATCAACCGACGAGGCTTGCGCCTTTGCGACCTAGCCAATTGGGATAGCTTTGTGGAAAAATACAGCGCGAATGTGGCTTGGCACCAAAAAGTGTATGGATTTGAGTACGATGCTGAAACGGAGTTGAACGGGCTCAAGGCTGTGCGCAACCGACTCTTGGCCATGAAAGTGGATGCGGCCTTTGTTTTGAATTCAGCGATTACTGCCGGCAAAAAAGTACTGGTGGAAGGCGCAAATGCGACTTTGCTGGACATCGATCACGGTACTTATCCTTTTGTGACTTCCTCCAATCCCAGCATTGGTGGCGTGTTCACAGGAACAGGTTTAAATCCGCGATTTTTGGGTGAAAACATTGGAATCGTAAAGGCCTACATGACTCGCGTGGGCAGCGGGCCCTTCCCTACGGAACTCACCGATGCGCTCGGGGATTCCATTCGTGAAGCGGGCGGCGAATATGGTTCCACCACCGGGCGTCCTCGACGTTGCGGTTGGTTCGACGTGCCCATGACCAAATATTCCGTGATGGTGAATGGATTTAGCTGTTTGAATCTCACGAAGCTTGATGTGCTCGATGACTTGGACGAAATCAAAGTGGCCGTGGGCTATTCGCTCGATGGTCAAAAGTTGGAATCCATCCCCGCTTCACTGGAAGACTTGGCGCGTGTGGAAGTGACTTACGAAAATCTGCCCGGTTGGAAAGTTTCTTTGAAAGAGGTCACCGCTTGGGATGCGCTGCCGGAGAATGCAAAAAAATACGTGCTCCGTTTGGAAGAGCTGCTCGGCTGTCCCTTCAAATACATTGGGGTGGGACAACGCCGTGATCAGCTGCTGGTGCGCTAGCTTCCCATGTGGCCTGTCATGTAAAGCATGAAGGCTTTGGTGACTGTTTCGTCCGGGCCAAAAGTACCGGAGGTGGAGGAATAAGCTCCTGCGTGGTTCAAGCTTTCGATGTATTTGTAGTAGGTCGAACTGGGAGAAACGTCTGAGTAGCTGGACGGGGCGGGAATGTAGGCTGCCACGGAATAAATCTTATAAGCGAGTTCAGAAACTTCGGCCCTCGTGTAGGCGCCCGTGGGGTCTACTTTATAGCCGAAACTGTCTCCAGAAATCCACCCGTGCGAACAAGCAGTATAATAGTAAGTGGCGTACCACTCGGTGCCAGTGATTTTGCTGAAAGTGCATGTGTTCGCGATGCTTAATTCTTCTTCTTCATCCAGCACATCATCCACCAGCATTTTGAGGGCTTCTGCTTTGGTCAGGGTTGACGTTAGGCCTGTCGTGAATTTTCCTTGCAAATTACTGCCGCTCCTAAATTGGTAAGCGATTAGCAGTACCAAGAAGAGTCCGCCGGCGAGGAGAGCCAGTTTCTTTTGAAGTGACCATTTTGATCCTTTATTCATAGATGGAAGTTAGTGGATAATCTGACTGTAACAGTTACATGAGGGGGATGACAACGGAGAGATCAACTACTGACCCTCAGGGTGCCATGTGACCTGTCATGTAAAGCATGAAGGCTTTGGTGACCGTGTCGCTCAGGCCAAAAGTGCCGGAAGTGGAGGAAAAGGCTCCCACATGATTCAAGCCTTCGATGCATTTGTAGTAGGTCGAACTAGAAGAAACATCTGTAAAACTGGCTGTACTAGGGCTGTAGTCCGCCACAGAGTAGACTTTACAAGCCGCTGTGGATATTTCTTCTTTGTTGGCATAGCGCGTCGGATCTGCCCACTCTTCAGAAATCCACCCTTTTTCGCAAGCAGTGATGTAATAAGAGGAATATTCGGAGCTTACGCTGCTAAAGGTACAGGCCGTGGTAGGCCTTGAACTGGGTTTCGCCTTACCAAGAGCATCCTCTACTAACATTTTAAGGGCTTCTGGCTGTGTGAGTGAGGTGGAAAGGCTGGTCGAGGGGGAAAATTTACCTTGAAGTTCTTCGCCCGTTCCGAATTGATAGGCCACCATGGTGAGGAGGACTACGAGGAGGCCGGCTAGGAGGAGTTTCTTTTTCATATTTTAAGGTTAGTGGATTGAAATTATACGTGGATGAATTGATCCTTATGAGCTTTGTACTCGGCTTTGAGCTCCGGCACGGTTTCAGCAAAATAGAGCGTGAGGAGTTTGTCCATTTCTTTGTCTTGCAGATGCTGGATGTGCGCGAGGAGATGGATGAAGTGCTTGTTCGTGGTGTCGAGGGCGAGCATTTCGTAAGTGGCCTGTTCGGCGTCGTCCAGTTGGCCCTTGAGCACCATGTCTTCAATGGCACGTTTTGCGTTTTTAAAATATTCCTTTCGTTCTTTCTTTTGAGAATCCAGGATTTTTTGATGCACTTTTTTGAGCAGAACTTGCAGGCGATCGGAATCCGGGAAAACACTGAGCAGTTTTTCGTAAATGGCCAAGAGGCCTTGCCAGTCGCCATTCCTTTCCAGGTCGGTTAAAAGTTTCGAGTTCAATTTATCGTTGACGTACTCGGCTTGTGCTTCGTGGAGGCGCTCTTTGAAAGTGAGGTCTCCGGGATATTGGCTAAGCGCCTTTTGCGCCGCTACCAGCATGCCGTCAAAGTTTTTGGCGGTTTCCAGTTTTTTTATTTCGTCGAGAAGCAGACTTTTATTTTTGTCCATCTCCCTATTATACCTGAATTTCCTGGTTTTTCCTAGGTCTTTAGCCCGTAACCTTTCTTCATCATGTGAAGATTGAGCAGCGTGAGCACGATGCAGCAGAGAAGGAGAAAGAGAAGCCCAAAAGCCGGGTTCAGATCATTGATGCCGTAGAAGCCGTAACGGAAGCCGTCCACCATATAAAGGATGGGATTGAACTTGGAAATGGTCTGCCAAAATGGGGGCAGATGATCGATGGAGTAGAAGACTCCCCCAAAATAGGTGAGCGGGGTTAAAATGAAGGTTTGAAAGATGGAAATGTCGTCGAATTTTTTGGCGAAGAGGGCGTTGAGGAAGCCGGCCAGGGCGAAAAGAAGTGCGGTGAGGACCGCAAAGGCTACAAAATAAAGGGGGTGTGCAATGGTGAAAGGAACGAAGAAAAGTGACATTCCCAGGATAAGCAGGCCTACGAGCAGGCCGCGCAGCATCCCACCGAAAGTGTAGCCGAGTAAAATGACTTCATTCGAAACCGAGGCCACGATCATTTCTTCCACGTTGTGCATGAATTTGCTGCTGAAAAAGGAGCTGACCACATTCGCGAAAGAATTGCTTATGATCCCCATCATGATGAGACCGGGGATGATGTAGCTCATGTAGCTGATGCCTTTGATTTCACTGATTTGGGAGCCGATGAAGCCGCCGAAAATGATGAAATAAAGCGACTGGTTGATGAGCGGTGGCAGCAAGGTTTGCGCCCAGATTCGAGTGAAGCGCCCGACTTCTTTGCGGACTATGGTTTCTAGGGCGATTTTTTGGCGCTGAAAGTTCATGAATCGAGGAGGTTGAGGTAAAGCTGCTCGAGGCGATTGCCCTTGGTATTGAGTTCGACGATGGTGAGGTCTTCGGCTTTGACGGCCTCGAAGAGCGCGCTCAAGGTTTGTTCTTGACCGACGGCTACGTTCCAGGAATGCGGGTCCTCGGTGGCTTCGGCCTTAAAACCCTTGAGTTTCAATTTCTCCGGTTTTTGCTTGAAAGTCACCTGGTAAATGGATTCAGACATTTCTTGGAGCAAGGAGCGCATGGAACCCTGTTTGATGATTTGTCCATTTTGGATGATGGCGACTTTTTTGCAGAGTTGTTCCGCTTCTTCTAAGTTGTGTGTAGTGAGTAGGATGGTGGTTCCCTGTTTGTTGAGCTCGCGAAGATAGGCCCACATGCTGTGGCGGAGTTCCACGTCCACGCCGGCGGTGGGTTCATCCAAAATAAGGAGTCGTGGGTTATGGACCAGGGCCCGAGCGATCAAGAGGCGACGTTTCATCCCTCCAGACAGGTGCATGGCAGTGCTGTTTCGTTTGTCCCAGAGTTCGAGGTCTTTCAGAAGTTTTTCGGTCCTTGCTAGCGCTTGTTTTCGAGGTACTCCATAATAACCCGCTTGCGTGACCACGATGTTTTCCACTTTTTCGAAAATATTGAAATTGAATTCTTGCGGCACCAAACCGATAGAGTGTTTGGTTTCTTCCGGGTAATCCAAGACTTCTTTGCCAAAGACTTTTTCGCTACCGCTGCTGCGGTTCACCAGCCCCACGAGAGTTCCGAGCAGCGTGGTCTTGCCGGCACCGTTGGCTCCGAGCAGTGCGTAAAAATCGCCGGATTCCACGGTGAGATCGACGCCCTTCAGCGCTTCCACACCCGTAGCGTAGGTTTTGCGAAGTTGATGAATTTCGATGGCGTGCATGGGCTGTACTATACACCGAGTTCGCCCAACTGCCCCTTCATTTTTTCCAGTTTTTGCGTGGCGTCTGCTAGTTTAGCCTGCTCTTGGTCGAGCACGGCTTTGGGAGCGTTCTTGGTGAAACCCTCGTTGGAGAGTTTGGTGGAAAGGGATTTCAAATAGCCTTCTAGATTGTTGATTTCCTTTTCGAGGCGGAGCTTTTCGGCGCCGAGATCCAGCAGGTCTGCGAGGGGCAAGTAAATTTCCAAGTCGCCCACAAAAGTAGTGAGGGCTTTGTCGACCTTGGGTCCGGTTTCACTGAGGTCGAGTTGGCCGAGGTTCGCGAGGCGCTTGATGACTTCGGCTTTATCCTCAACGATTTGTAGGTCTTCGTGAGCATAGACGATGACGTGAATCTTTTTAGTGGCATCCACGTTGCCTTCGGAGCGCAGGGAACGAATAGCGGTGACGAGGCTCATGATGCGGCTCATTTCGTCAGCTTCGTCGGGGAAATTCCATGCGGGGCTGGTCGTTGGCCAGGTGTGAGTCATGAGCTGGGAGCCGGGGCGGAGTTCGCTCCAGAGCGCTTCGGTGACGAAGGGCATGAAGGGGTGTAGCAGTGCGAGCGAAGTTTCGAGCACGTGTTTGAGTACAGCCGGATTTTTAGCCACTTTGCTCATTTCCACGTACCAGTCGCAGTATTCACCCCAGAAGAAGTCGTAGACTTTGAGGCCGGCTTCGGAGAATTGGTAGGTTTCGATGAGCGTGGTCACCTGCACGGTGATTTCGTTCAAACGTGTGAGGATCCACTTGTCGGCACGGCTGAGGGCGGCGGAGTCGATGGGCGCGTCGGTTTCGTCGAGGTTCAAAAGCACAAAACGAGCACCGTTCCATATCTTGTTCACGAAGTTGCGGTAGCCGGCGATTTTTTCTTCGTAAAGACGCATGTCGTTGCCCGGCGTGCCGCCGATGATGAGGCTGAGGCGGATGGCGTCGGTGCCGTATTTTTCGATCATGTCCAGCGGATCGATGCAGGTTTCCGGGTGAGATTTGCTCATTTTTTTGCCACGGATGTCACGGATGAGGCCGTGGAGGTAGACGTCTTTAAAAGGAATGGAGTGTGCTTCGTCGAAACCGGTTTTACGTAGTGCGTAAGTGGACATCAGAATCATGCGGGCGACCCAGAAAAAGAGGATGTCGTAACCGGTTTCCAGCACGCTGGAGGGCGCGAATTTCATGAGGTCCGGCGTTTTTTCGGGCCAGCCTAAAGTGGAGAAGGTCCAGAGTCCGGAGGAGAACCAGGTGTCGAGAGTGTCTTCGTCTTGAACCCAGCCTTCGCCCGGGCTCGTTTCGCCGGCGGCGATTTCCTCGCCCTTGTACCAGACCGGAATGCGGTGTCCCCACCAGATTTGGCGGGAGATGCACCAGTCGCGCAGGTTGTCGATCCAGTGAAAGTAGGTTTTTTCAAAACGGTCCGGCACGATGCGAATCATTTTGGAATTCACTACGTCCTGCATGACTTCCTTAATGGAGAGCTTCTTCCCTTTCCAATCCACAACCGGTTTGTTCACGTCCACGAACCATTGTTTCATGATTTGTGGTTCCACTTTTCCTTTTCCGCGGTAACTCACCGCCACGTTGTGCATGTAGTTTTCGTCCGTGGAAACGAGCAGGCCTTTCTCTTTGAGTTTTTCAACAATTTTTGGCCGAGCGTCGTGGATTTTCTCACCCGCGAATTCTCCGGCGATGGGAAGGAGTCGGCCTTGGGCGTCGATGACCTGAACCTTTTCCAGTTTGTGACGTTCTGCGATTCCAAAATCGGTGGCATCGTGCCAAGGAGTGATGGTCATGACTCCGGTTCCAAATTCCATATCGATGGCTTCGTCTTTAATGACGGTCGCCGTGGTGGGTCCGTTGATCCACTCGAAAGGGCCGATCTTCTCTCCGTGTTTGAATTTTTTATAACGAGGATCGTCCGGATGCATCACGACTACTTTGTCTCCGAATTTGGTTTCCGGACGGGAGGTGCCGATTTGGAAGGGTCCGTATTGAAAGGTGTAGAAGGGCGACTTTTCTTCTTCGTATTCGAGTTCGTCGTCGGCGACGGTGGTTTGCATTTTGGGATCCCAGTTCACAATGCGATCGCCGCGGTAAATCAAACCGTCTTCGTACATCATTTTAAACAGCGTGTTCACCGCGTGGTTCATGTCTTCGCTGTTGGTGTAGCGTTCACGGCTCCAATCTACGCTGGCGCCCATTTTGCGCATTTGGTTGCGGATGGTGTCTTTGCTTTGCTCCACAAAACTGCGGATTTCAGCGAGCAGGCCTTCACGTCCGAGTTCCTGGCGGGGGTGTTTCATTCCGCCGGTTTGGAGTTTCTTCTCCACCACGGATTGAGTCGCGATTCCCGCGTGATCGGTGCCAGGTAGCCAGAGCGTCGAAAATCCCTGCATGCGTTTGAAACGGATAAGGATGTCCTGGAGGGCAAGCATGGTGGCGTGGCCCAGGTGCAGAGTGCCCGTGGCGTTGGGCGGCGGCAACATGATGCTGTAAGGCTCTTTTTTGGGGTCGGGATCGGGCGCAAAGGCACCGGACTTCTCCCAGGCTGCGTAGAGCTGGGCTTCGTAATCTTTCGGGCTATAGGCTTTGGGCAGGTCTTTCATAGTGAAGACAGTAAAACATAAGAGCTTTCAGGAGACAAGCGAGCTGTGCTATACTGTAGAGAGATTTATGAGCCCTTACGATGACCATTCCCGGAATCCTGAAAACGCTGCGGACGGCGAGGACGCTGTAGTGCGCATTGATGCGAGCGACGACGCGGCAGATTTAGGGAATGAAATGGCCGATGGGATCATTGCAGAGATTGCCGGTGAAAAAGCTGCTGAAAATAAGAAGGATGGCTCTGCGAAATCGGGTCAAGCTCAACAGACCTCTCAGAAAAAAGATGATGCCACTACCGATGACCGTTTGGCCCTGCGCGATCGACTTTTAAAGACGGCTCCTCAACAAGGTGCGATGCGTTCGGAGATCGCGAAAGAATTGGAGGTGAAGAAAGTTCAATTGGAGGCCGACATTCGCGGCTACGAACGCCGCAAGGAATACCATCTGCTCAGTGCAGCCGTGGCTCAGCTTCGCGCCGTGATTCGCCAAATTGAGCTCGTAGCCCATGCGGGTTACGAGGCGCTCAAAGAAATTTGGCTGAAGGTGGTGCACAAGTTTGCGTGAGTCCCCATGTAGGGCTAGTCGACACGGAAGCGAAAGTCTTTTCATCATGATAAAAAGACTTTCTTTCTAGTTATGGTCTCCTAACCCCGCATGGGGGCCTCCGAGAAAATAGGAAGAAATCTCATAAGGCTTCACAGCCACCCCATCATGTGGAGGTGCAGGTGGAAGATCACTTGGCCGCCTTTTTCGCCGACGTTGAATTGGAGACGGTAGCCGGCGCACTTGTAGCTTTTGGCGAGTTGTTTGCCGACGAAGATGAGATGAGCCACGAGGTCTTTGTCAGACTCTTCCAGGTCTTCGATGCTCGGGATGGGTTTGCGTGGAATCACCAAAAAGTGGACAGGAGCTTTGGGGTAGATGTCTTTGATGGCGATGCATTTTTCATCTTCAAAGACAAATTCGGCAGGGATTTCCTTGTCGATGATTTTTTGAAAAAGAGTTTTTTCCTGAGCCATGGCGCTGGGCTTAAGAATTACTTTTTGCCTTCGTCGAAGGCGTAAACGGCACGACCGACACGCACGAAGTGAGGATTCTTTTGAAGATTCAAAGAGATGGTTCCCTTCTTCACACGACGTTGTTTGAGCACGCCTTTGATGATGTCTTGCTTGGTCATGGGGCTCTTCTTGCGAAGCAGCGCCTCGATGATGTCCGTAACAGTTCCATCTTCGTAACCCCATTCTTTGAGAGCGTAGAGCCCACGGCCCACGAGCACAAAATGAGGATAGCGAATGAGTTCGTTGTGCACGGCCTGAACGGTCACTTTTTTGTGATCGAAACGGCTTTCCATGATTTTTTTTGCGATGTCCACGAAGTGCATGGGCTTTTCTTCACGGCGCAGCACGATGAGGGCCTTGTCGCGAATACTCTTAGGATTGATGTGCCTCCACACCATGAGTCCGTAGCCACTTTCGGTTTTCTTCAAACGTTCATCGATGGCCAAAACGGAAAGGAAAAAGTCGTCGGAAAGATCGAGATCTTGCAAAGCTTTGTGCTTAGACATTGAGCGAAGGATTTCTTCGGTCGCGAGGATGTCTTTGCTGCTCTTGAGGGATTCGTGAGCGGCATCGAGCACGCTGTGCACTACGGCCGGAGACATGCTGGAAAGGTGCCATGCCAAACGGTAGAGTCCGTTCTTTTCAATAGAGGTGAGTACCGGGCAAATGGTGAGGCTGAGGCGAACGATGTGTCCATCTACGTCGATGCTCTTTTCGATCATGTCCAAAATTTTCTTCACGAGGGTGTCTTCCAAAAGCAAGCCTCCGTTTTCACGCAGAATGGCTTCAGCCACTTCGTGGATGTAGTGCAGTTTGCTGCTGGTCACCGTGCGGCGCAGTTTGCCGAGAGCGATCTTTTCGATTTGGCGAACACGTTCACGAGTGACATTGAAGGAACGACCGATGCTTTCCAGCGTGCGGCGTTCTTTATTGTCCAGAGAGAAACGTTGTACGACTACCTCTTTTTCTTTCTCCGTGAGTACCATGAAGATGTCTTCAATGATCTCGGTGAGATTGAGTTTTAAGACCGGAGTATTGGCTTTTAAAGCATTGGCCATATCGTTTTCAAACGGTTAGAGATGCTTGGACTTGGATGGAATCAAGATATGCATGAGGCCACCTAGCGTCAATAGAAAATTTATCATTGATTTCGTCAATATTGACACTGAAGCTAGTACCATAATAGTTTTTCCACTATTTGTCAATAGCTGGACTTGGCGGCCATATGCTCCTTGGCGATCTTCACAATAAAGCCCAGGGGCACGTCAGCGGTTTGTCCACCTATCTGATCGACTCTCGGCTTTCGCTCTGGAGGGAGTGCTGTCTTTTTTTTATACACATGATCCAGGTTGTCTGCCACTCCAAGGCCACAAGCCACTATCCACCCGGCGGAATCGTTTTGATTCATGCCCTCTACACTTCCGTTGCAGGCGTTTGGAGACATCAAAACCATGGTGTACTTGTAGGTATAGTCACTGAGGTAAGGATTGTATCCATATTTATCGTCATAAACTCCCGCACCCTGTCCCGGCTCTAAGATTCCATCATATTTCGCATCTAAAACCCACTCATCTTCGTGACGTGTGCCCAGTGCCTTATAAATTCCGGTGGATTTTTTTCTTCCCACGGGCAGCTGCGCAAAGGCTTCAGAAGAGACTGCGAGACTCCTTTCCCATTGTTTGATCGGATCGAGCTTTGGCCTCTTCCCCAGTTCAGTCAAAAAATCCCGGATCGCGTAAGTGTAAAAGTCCAATTCGGCCAAGCGCTGCCAGTGAGTATCGTTGTTGGCTACGTACATTTGAGTCTTTTCCATTTCATCTTCCAGCGTGAGCTCAGGAACTACAAAAGGTTTTCTGGTTTCGGTGGTGATGACCGCTTCGAATTCGGTTTCGCCTACGGCTTCTCCTGAGGCTCCCACGAAACTGGAGGTCATTGTGCTGGTGGGAAGCGCTTCCTTGATCAAAACGATTTGGTAGTCCATAAGAATTAGGATTCCTTTGAGCAGGTCCGCCTTGTCTTCGTCCGTAAGGTTAGACGAGTAATAAAGCGTGTTGTAGGCATTGAGGGTAGTGGTGATTTCATCCAAGGCTTTGGGAGATTTTTTAATTTTCTCCAAGAATTTCACGGCTTCGCTGTAGTAGCGGCCGCTGGCCACCGGAACTTCAAAGGAGTCAGCTCCATCCTCGAAGAGGTCTTCATACTGGATGGCCTTTTCACTTTCAAATTTGATCTGCAGCGCTTGAATGTATTCCAAGGCTCTTTGAAAAATCGCGACTTTCAGTTCATCGTGTTTTGCTTTTTTATAGGAAGCGAGGCGCTTGTAGATCAAGGCGATTCTTTGCGTGTAAACCTGCAGGGCCTGACTCTTATAATAGTCAAAATAGGCGCGGCGTTCCTTGGGGCTCAAGCAGCCTTTGGTGATGGTGGGCGCCAGCACTTGTTCAAAAAACTCTCCGTGACCGATGCCAAGCGGGATGAGCCCACGACCGATATCAAAGTCTTCTTCGTCTGGATAAATCGTCTGGTCTATGTAGTTCTCCGACCAATCCACCACGGCACGGCAGAATTCGGTTCGGGAAGAGTAGGTGATGACCGCTACGGTTTTGGGCAGACTGAGTTTGTTTTTTCCGCCTTCTTCCAGGTTAGCCAGCACGGTGCTGAGCTTTTTACCTACAGCGGCATTTTCTTGAGTGATTTCTGGAGCTTTGGTTTCTGCATGGGCGGCACTGCTCATCGCGAGCAAGGTTCCCAATACAGCATTTCTTAAAAGAGGTGTCATTTTTTGGCTTAATTACAAGTGGGACTTTAACAGATTGAAGCGTTTTGTCAATAGCTTGCTGCGGGCGAAGGGCTCCTATAGAATCTGGCCGTGCTCGGGTGGCGAAATGGCAGACGCGCTAGCCTTAGGAGCTAGTACCTTCGGGTGTGAGAGTTCAAGTCTCTCCCCGAGCACCATCCTCGGCGTAGCCGAGTCTTGCCCCTTATGACTTTTGTTCACCTCCATAATCATACTCACTACAGTATCCTGACCGGGCTTGCGAAGCCGAAGGAGTACATTGAAATTGCCAAAGCGCAGGGCGCAACGGCGGTGGCGATCACCGACAACGGAGTTTTGTATGGACTGATTGAACTTTATAAATACGCGAAGGCGGCCGGGATCAAACCGATTTTGGGCGTGGACATGTACGTGGCTCCGATGGGACTCGCGAACAAAACACCCGAGAATCGTTACTCTTCCTTAGTACTGCTGGCCCGAAACAACGAGGGTTATCACAATCTTTTGAAGCTTTCTTCAATCGCGGCGCTGGAGGGTTTCTATTATAAGCCCCGCATCGATGATGAAGTTTTGATGAAGCACAGCGAAGGATTGATTGGGCTTTCTGGCAGTTTGAACGGAGCGATTCCCAAAGCTATTTTGGAAAATCAAATGGGGAAAGCGCAGGAGTTGATTGAGCATTATCAGCGGATTTTAGGGAAAGAGTATTTCTTTTTGGAGTTGCAGCATCATCCGGAGATTGCGAACTGGAGCATTGTGAACAGCAAACTTTTGGAACTTTCCAAGGCCACGGGTGCGCCGGTGGTGGCGTCAAACGATTGTCACTACGCCTACCCGGAAGACGCGGAGGCGCACGACGTGTTGATTTGTGTGCAGACTCAAAAAACGGTGAAGGATGAACATCGCTTTCGCTACAACGGCAATTATTCCATGCGTTCGCCGGAAGACATGAAGGAGGCGTTTCGATTCTCCCCCGAAGCGGTGGAGAACACTTTGAAGATTGCGGACATGTGCGACGTGAATATTACTTTTGGAGAACATCAAATTCCGCATTTTGACACCGGGAAAAAATCGGAGCAGGAGTATTTGCGCGAATTGTGTGAAGCGGGTTTTACAGATCGTTATGGCAAGGAGCCTTCGGAGGAAGCGCGGGCGCGACTCGAGTTTGAGCTCGATACCATTCATAAGATGGGCTTCGATACTTATTTTTTGATTGTGCACGACTTTATTGATTACGCGAAGCGCAGTGGCATTGTGGTGGGCCCGGGGCGTGGAAGCGCGGCTGGTTCCATCATCGCTTATGTTTTGAAAATCACCGAGTTGGATCCCATCAAGCACAAACTGCTCTTCGAACGATTTCTGAATCCCGAACGTATCTCCATGCCCGATATCGACGTGGATTTTGCAGACACTAAGCGCGACGAGGTCCTTAAATATGTGACTGAAAAATATGGAGCGGACCACGTGGCGCAGATTGTGACTTTTGGAACACTCGCAGCCAAGGCGGCGATTCGCGATTCCGGGCGGGCGCTGGGTTTCAGTTATGCCGATGTGGACCGTGTGGCCAAAAGCGTGCCGCAGGCCATTTTGGGGAAGTACGCGCCGCTGCAGGAATCCGTGAAAGAAGATCCGGAACTTTCTAAACTTTATAATGGAGAACCGGCTGCGAAGGAAATTTTGGACACGGCTATTAAATTGGAGGGTACGATTCGCCAAGTGGGCACGCACGCTTGTGCGGTGATCATTTCACGCGATCCTTTGACGGAGCACACGGCGCTGCAGAATGCTGCCGGAGATCATGATGGCATTGTGACGCAGTACTCCATGAAGCCGTGTGAGGAACTCGGGCTGCTCAAAATGGACTTCCTGGGGCTCAAGAATCTTTCCATGCTGGAGACGACTTTGGGGATTTTGCGCCGCACGCGGCCGGAAGTGCAGCTCGATTTGGTGAATCTGCCCATGGACGATAAGAAAACTTACGAACTTTTGCAACGTGGCGAAACCACCGGGGTGTTCCAATTGGAATCCGGAGGCATGAAGCGCTATTTGCGCGAACTCAAGCCCACGGAGTTTGGCGACATTGTGGCCATGGTCTCGCTCTACCGTCCGGGCCCGATGCAATTCATCTCCACTTATATTGATGGGAAACATGGCAAGAAGAAGGTGGTTTACTTGCACGATTCCGTGAAGAGCGTTTTGGAGGAAACTTATGGAATTGCAATTTACCAGGAGCAAATTTTAGAAATCGCCAAGCAGTTCGCCGGATTTTCACTCGGAGAAGCGGACTTGCTCCGGCGCGCGATTGGTAAAAAAATTGCGGCGGAACTGGTGGCGCAGCGCGAAAAATTCCTCGATGGTGCGGTGAAGCAGGAACGCGATCGTCGGCTGGCTGCCAAGATTTTTGACGAAGTGATTGAGCCCTTTGCCGGCTATGGATTCAACAAGTCTCACGCCGCCTGCTACGCGTTGATTTCTTATCAAACGGCGTATTTGAAGGCGCACTTCCCTGCTGAATTTATGGCGGCGCTGCTCACGTCGGATGCGGACAACACGGACCGCGTGGTGATTGAAATCGCCGAGTGTCGCAACATGGGAATTTCCGTGCTGCCTCCCTCCGTGAACGAATCCCGAGCTCACTTCACGGTGGTGGATGAAAAAACGATCCGTTTCGGACTGATGGCGGTGAAAGGTATGGGCGAAGGACCGGTGCATGAAATCATTCGTACGCGTGAAAAAGAGGGTGTGTTCACCGGGCTGGAAAATTTTGCCCAGCGGGTGCCCGCTAAATTGCTCAACAAAAAATCCATCGAGTGCATGGCGTTTTCGGGCGCGATGGATGATTTGGGTGAACGTGCGGAAATCGCGACCAACTACGACGAAATTTCCAACTTTGCCAAGAACATTCAATCCTCACTTTCCGAAGGCCAGACTGACATCTTTGGAGTGCTTACGGATTCTTCGGTGGCCAGTTTGAAGTTCAAAAAAATAGCCGCCGCCGACAGCGCTCAACGTTTCCGTTGGGAAAAAGAATATTTGGGCCTTTATGTGAGCGGACATCCTCTCCAAGGCCTCAAGCATTATTTCCAGGGCAAAGGGAAATTGATTGGCTCACTCGGCGACAAAGATGTCGACAAGAAAGCCAAAATCACGGGGATGATCACCCAGATGCGCAGAGTCCTCACCAAGGCCGGCAAATACATGGCTATGGGCGATTTTGAAGATCCCAGCGCGCGTGTTTCCTTTGTGCTGTTTCCACGGGCTTACGACCAATTTGGTTCCGTTTTGGAGGAAGACCGCGTCTTCACCGTGGAAGGGCGACTCGATAAACGCGGCGGTGACTATCAATTTGTGGTGGATAGCTTAAAACCGCTGTCATTGGAGAACATGATCACTTCGGCTAAAGAGAAAAACTTGTTTGATGAGGACGAGCGCATCATTGGGGTGCAAGCGCTGCGCAGTGAAGAGGCCGAAGAAGAGGAGGAAGGCTTGGTGGAGGGCGTGGAGGCTCCGGCAGCTCCTGTGGTGGAAGCGGGCCCTTATGTGATTGCCCTGGAAAAGGACTTCCCTCCTGAAAAATTGAAAAAGTTGAAGGCGCTCTTGGAACGCTACCAAGGCGAAACGGTGGTAGAAATCCATATGCCCACCGAAACCAGCCTCAAACGAGTGAAGGTACCTTTTGGGGTGGATACCGGTTTAGCCATGCAGGAAGAGGTGAAGGCGTTGATGGCGTAGTGCCTAAAATCAATTCAGGTTTTTGTCAGGACTTTTGCCATGACAGTTCTTTATAATGAGGATTCTTAATTTTATATTTATGGATACTCATGTCAAAAGATTCTTGGAGTGGATAGGTCTCAAAGAACGATTAGACGCAAAAATTTCCCCTGCTCCTTTCGTAAATGAGGGTGAGATTTGGTGGGCCAGCTTGGGAGAGAATGTAGGTTTTGAGATCAACGGTAAGAGCGAAGATTTTACTAGGCCTATCATTATATACAGAAAACTAACCCACAATTTTTATCTTGTTATTCCCCTGAGCACAAAAATGAAAGTGGGCACCTGGTATATTCCGTTTAAGCAAAGAGGAATTGAAATGGTAGCTTGTTTAAGCCAAGTAAGGACCATTGACTATAGGAGACTCCATCCGAAACTAGGTGAGCTAGATTCCGAAGATTTTAAACGTATAAAAGCTGGATTCCTAAGACTTTACTCCTAAGAAAATATCCCCCGCCATTTCTGACGGGGTCGTGGGAAAATCCCAAAAGTGAGTTGATTATAGCAAAACTCATTTTTGACTTCAAGCTTACTGCGCCTTAGAATAGCCGCACTTAGCTTCTTTTATCTTATGTATAGAACACACACTTGCGGAGAACTGCGCGCGGACCATATTAAGGAAACCGTGACCCTTTCGGGTTGGGTACACCGCCGTCGCGACCATGGAGAACTCATTTTCATGGATTTGCGCGATCGTTACGGGCTGACTCAAGTGGTGTTCGATCCGTCCGTGAGCAAAGAAGCGCACGACGTGGCAACCTCTGCTAGACCTGAATTTGTGCTGAAGTTGGAAGGTGAAGTGCGTGCTCGTCCCGCCGGCCAGGAGAACAAGGATTTTGCGAGTGGAGCCGTGGAGGTGATCATCATGAAGGCGGAGGTGCTGAACAAGGCCAAAACGCCCCCTTTTGAGATTGATCAGAATAAGGAAGTGAACGAGGAAATGCGCCTCAAGTATCGTTATTTGGATCTGCGCCGCGAACGTCTGCGCAACAACATCGTGTTCCGTCACAAGTTCATCAAGCGTCTGCGTGACCTCATGGACGAACGTGGATTCTGCGAAGTGGAAACCCCGATGCTCATGAAGGGAACTCCGGAAGGAAGCCGCGAATTCATTGTGCCCGCTCGTCTCTACCCCGGACAATTCTACGTACTGCCCCAGTCTCCTCAACAGCTCAAGCAGCTTTTAATGGTGGCCGGAATGGACCGCTATTTCCAGATTGCGCGCTGTTTCCGCGACGAAGACAGCCGTGGAGACCGTCAGCCGGAATTCACTCAGATGGACCTTGAAATGTCTTTTGTGGACGAAGAAGACGTGATGAGCTTGAACGAAGAAGTGCTCACTCAACTTTTGCAAGAATTGGTGCCCGAAAAACAGATCGTGCAAACGCCGTTTCCTCGTCTCACTTGGCACGAGGCCATGAGCCGTTTTGGAACGGACAAGCCTGATATGCGCTTTGGCATGGAAATCCGCGATGTGACCGCGCTCGTGAAAGGCTGCGGCTTCAAGGTTTTTGCCGATGCCGCTGAAAAAGGATTTGTGAAATGTCTCACTGTAGAAGGGGGCGCTGAATTTTCTCGCAAAGAAATTGATGATTTGACCGAAGTGGCCAAAGTTTATGGCGCCAAAGGACTCGCTTACATTGTGATGGAAGCCGAAGGGCCCAAGTCCCCGATTGCGAAGTTCTTTAAAGAGGAAGAGCTGGCTGCCTTGATCGCAGCCGCTCAGGCCAAAACCGGCGACATCGTGTTCTTCTCCGCCAGCGACAGCTTTGAAGTGGCGTGCAACTCCCTGGGTTATGTGCGCCTCGCGTGTGGAGACCGATTCAATTTGCGTGATCCCAACAAACTCGCGCTGCTCTGGGTCGTGGACTTCCCGCTCTTTGAATACAGCGAAGAAGACAAGCGCCTCGCTTCCGCGCACCACCCCTTCACCGCGCCTAAAGACGCAGACATTGAAAAGCTCGACACCGATCCTAAAAACGTGCTCGCCAAGGCCTACGACGTGGCCATGAACGGCAGCGAAATCGGAGGAGGATCCATTCGTATCCACTCCCCTGTCACTCAAGAAAAAATCTTCAAGGTACTCGGCATCAGCGACATCGAAATCGGCCGACGTTTCGGCCACTTGCTCGAAGCTTTCGAATACGGCGCCCCTCCCCACGGCGGAATCGCTTGGGGCCTCGACCGCATTGTGATGCTCCTCCGCGACGAACCCAACATCCGCGAAGTCATCGCCTTCCCCAAAGATAGCAAGGCGAAGGACTTGATGACAGGAGCGCCCTCACCTCTTCCCGAAGAATCCGTGCGCGAAATGCACGTGAAGGTGATTGAGGAGTAGGCTTAAGCCTTCCTCTTCTTGTACACCACAGCGGCAGCTATGGCGCTGCCGACAGCTACGAAGCCTCCGGTGTTCGCTTTGTCTTTGTAGTCGCTGGCAATGTCTAAGTCGCCTGCTACATATTCCAGATAGTTTTCGTCGTCGTAGTAATTGACGATGTCTTGTTCGGCAATGTACATCCAATCCTTATAACTGCCGTAAGCGTTGTAAGCATAGCCTGCTGCAAGAATGAAAACAGCTCCCAGAGCTATGAGTATTTGATTGGTTCTATCGGAGAAATCGATCTTAGGCATGGCGGGGCGGGTGAAGGAATGTTTAAATTTTTTCACACTTCTTAAATACGCGCAACAAAACCTGTCCAAGAGAAAAAAGTTTTGTTAAGCTGTGACCCGTGACCACAGTGCTCTACGCCTCACTTGTCATCGCTCTTCTCACAGGTCTCCTCGCAGGAGGGCTGTGGCTGTTTCGACGGCATTTGGATCACAAGCGCTGCCTCAGCATGACTTTTTTGCGCATTCGCGTGCCCAAAAAAGAATCCAAAGACGATCGTGAGAAAGACACGGAATCGCAAGGCGCGCAGCGGGATTTTAAAGATCCGATTGGAGTCATGAAGCAGCTCTTTGAATCTTTTGCTGCCATCATGGATCACACGTGGAGGCGGCACATTTTTGGGCAGGATTTTATGGCCTGCGAGTATGTGGTGCGCGACAACCTCATCGATTTTTACGTGGTGGTCCCACACCGGCTCATCACTATTGTGGAGAAGCAGCTCACCTCCTACTACCCCGATTGTTATATTGAAGAAGAGCCCGATTACAATCTGTTTCAGAAAGATTCCAAAGTCGCCTACTCTTACATGGTGGCCGAGGAGGAGTTTGCTCTGCCGATCCGTACTTACAGCCGCATGACGGCGGATCCTTTCAACAATATCTCCAACGTGCTGTCCAAGATGGATCCGAACGAAAGTGCGGCTATTCAGATTATGATTCGGCCGATGCACAACGGTTGGCAGAAGCACGGGCGCCATAAAGCCAAGGAGATTTTGGAGGGTAAGCATCATGGATTTTTGGGCAATCTCAACCCTCTAGTATGGATTGGAGATTTACTCAGCTTGGCGTTCCGCGGAGAAAGCAAAGAAAACCACGAAGCGCAAAGCCGCAGCACTCCGATGGTGGACGAACAAGTGAAGGCGATCGAAGAAAAAAACACACAAGTGGGATTTGAGTGTGTGATCCGTCTGATCGCGACTTCGGACCACGAACACAAGGCGCACGCCATCATCAAAGGGATCGAGAGCTCTTTTGCGCAGTACACCACTACGGACAACAATCAGTTCATTCACAAGGACCATTACATCGGCAACTTGGTGCATCACTTTTTGATGCGCGACATGCGCCGACCGCTGCGCTTCCATAAGATGATTTTGTGTGCGGAAGAACTCGCCAGTTTGTTCCATTTGCCCAATATCCGCTACAACCGCGCCCCCACCATCAACTGGCAGAACTATAAAATTTCCCCGCCGCCGGCCAATATTCCTCAAGAAGGAATTTTGCTCGGGCACAACATTTACCGTGGAGTGAAGACCGAAATCCACATGAAGAACGACGACCGCTTCCGCCACTTCTACGTGATTGGACAGACGGGAACGGGTAAATCTTCTATTTTACAGGTGATGATCCGTCAGGATTTGAAGAATGGGAAAGGGATCGCCGTGGTGGATCCACACGGACAGCTGATTGACGACATCATGCCCTTCATTCCTCGCGAGCGTGCCGACGACGTGATTTATTTTAATCCCGCGGATTTAGATAGACCAATTGGACTCAATCTGCTGGAGGCGGAAAGCCCGGAAGAACGCGACATGGTGGCGCTGGATGCCATGAACATCATGATCAAACTGTTCGATGAAGAAGTGTTCGGACCTCGTATTCAGGATTACTTCCGCAACGGTTGTCTCACGCTGATGGAATACAAAGACGGAGGCTGTCTCACGGACATGGTGCGCCTCTTCACGGACGACGATTTCCAGTACGAGCGCACTAAGGACTTGAAGAATCCCATCGTGAAGTCGTTCTGGGATCAACAGATGGCCAAGACCGGAGCGCGTGAAAAACAGGAAATGATCCCGTACTTCGCGGCGAAATTTGGGCAATTCGTGACCAACGGAATGATGCGTAACATCATCGGGCAAACGCGCAGTGGTTTCGATTTCGGCGACGTGATGAACAACGGCAAGATTCTGCTGATGAACCTGTCGAAGGGAGAGACCGGGGACCTCAACAGTAAGCTGCTCGGACTTATGATCGTGTCCAAAATCCAGGTGGCGGCTCTGCGAAGGCAGCGACTTCCCAAGGAACAGCGCAAAGATTTCTTCCTCTACATCGATGAGTTCCAAAACTATGTGACCGACTCCATTGAAGTGATTTTGTCTGAAGCTCGTAAGTACCGTCTGGGCCTCGCGATGGCGCATCAGTACCTGGCGCAGCTGGAACAAGACAAGGGCAAGAAAGGCAGTGTGAACCTGAAGGACGCGATCTTCGGGAACGTGGGAACCATGATGGCCTACAAGATCGGCGCGCAAGATTCCGAGTACATGGCCAAAGAAATGGCGCCGGTGTTCAGTGACCAAGACCTGGTGAACATCGACAAGTTCAAGGCAGTCATTAAGCTTTCCATCGACACCCAGCCTTCCAAGCCTTTCAGCATCATCCCGCTGAATCCCTACACGGAAAAAGGCGACTACGAAGCAGCGGAAGCGTTCAAACAACTCTCTCGCCTCAAGTATGGCCGCGATAAGGAATTCGTGGAACGTGAGGTCTTCAGACGTCTCGGTACTGTTCTTTAATCCCGTTCTTTTATGATGACTCGACAAAACAAAGGAATCGCATGGCTCGTATCTCCTTTTGTACTCATGATCGGCAGTATGCTGCTTTATGCTGTGGTGAACGGCGCGTTTGATGGCGCCGCGGAAGGTTCCACGCTCGCGACGGCGGAGCCTGTTGTTAACCTTATTATTTCCTTAATCGGCTTTCTCGGCACCCTCGACTTCTTCGTGGGAATTCCTGTGGGAATCTATTTTTTGGCGACGCAGGATAAGAAGGTTCACTAGTAGTCGCTGAGACGAAGGTCTTCACGCTCGACGCTGCCTTCGTCTTCGAGAGCTGTTTTTGAAGGTAACCCGCGAAGGTGCGGCAGATTGGGGCTCATGAAAACGACTTTTACTTCCTCGGCTTCTCCTTCTTGCCAGTCGACGTCTTCTTTGCAGAGGTCAGGGACACCCAGCACTGCGGCTTGGTACGCCATGATGTGCACGGGCTCGGCCAGTACTCCGCGGAGCATTGTTTTTTCGAATGGGATGTTGAGGTTCACTCTATCTCTTACTTTTGCACGGATTTCTCTTAAGTCTGCGCCGATTTCTTCATCTAGTTTTGTTAGTCCCAGGAAGTAGTCTATGCCTGCAAGTTGAGCTCGTCCGTAATCTTTAGGGTGGATTAAGTGCGTTTTTCCTTTCCTTTTTCTTTTAGAGGTCGATAAAACTCTCAATTGCGCATCTCGATGCAGAAAAGTTGTTGCCAAGCAGTCCAAGGGGTCTGGGATCTCTCTTCCCAAAGTTCTTTTTGGTACTTCGTTTCTTAAGATGCTTCCCACCAGGAATTTACTATCGTGGAGCGCATGCCACCAATCTTGGCGCATGTCTTCAAACAGGGCGCTGAGTTCCGGTCCGGTGAAGCGCCGGTTGAAGTGGGATCCGAATCTGTTGGGGTTCGCCGTCAGTTGAAGTCGTTCCATCTTTAGAAAGGAAGGTAATTAATCTTACAACTATCTCCCGTTTCGTCAATGCAAGTGGAGGGCTTAAGAGCCTGTTTTGTGCTATAATGGTGAGAAATCAAAAACAAAAAAATGCAAACAAAAAGACTGACTGCGAGCTTGTTCGGACTCCTTTACGCCCTTCTGCAGGTGGCCATGCCCAGTACGGTGGCTTTTGCCGAAGACGTTCCTCCTCCTCCCGAGGAAGATGCTTACCCCTATTACGTGCAGACTTTCATCATTACCGCTTATTATTCTCCTTTGCTTGGCCAAGAACATTATGTGACCGGTTCTTACGACGGAGACATCTATCTGAACGGGAATGGAACCAACGGAGCCGACGGCACACCTGTATTCCCCGGAATGGTGGCCGCACCCAAAACGTATCCTTTTGGACTCAAACTTTATATTCCCGGTGTGGGAATGACCTCTATTCACGACCGTGGCGGCGCTATTGTTACCGCTGGAAATCGTGGGAATTCCTATGATCGCCTGGACATTTGGATGGGACATGGAGATGAAGGTCTGCGCAAGGCCCTCGGTTGGGGAAAACGCACTGTGGACGTACAAGTTTACGGCGAACAACCCGCCATTGAAGAAGCCGTTTACTTCGACTCCTACATGACCGTAGAAAACTTCATGACTCAGACCGTTTTCAGCCCGCTTGAATTCCCCACAGATCTTTACTTTGGAAATTCCGGAGAAGAGATCCAAGAAATGCAGCAATACCTGCACGACTGGGGTTACCTGAGCATGGATCCCGATGGATTCTATAGCAGCGATACTGCCCAAGCCGTGTTCCAATTCCAGATGGATTTTGACATCGTGAACGGTCCGGATGAACTCGGGGCCGGACACTTTGGACCTGCAACTCGTCGCAAGTTCGATGAACTCATCAAAAATGGCGGCGTTAGCGAAGAAACGGTAATGCTTCAACGTGGTCGCTCCCTCATGGCCAAGTACACCGATCTGTTTGAAGAAAAAGACCTTTTCATCACTTCTCTTGAGAAGGGCGACAGCGGCGACACGGTGCGCCAACTTCAAGACGAGCTGCGCAATTTGGGTTACCTCCGAATCGAACCTACGGGAACCTTTGGAGAGACCACGGCTCACGCTTTGTTCAAATTCCAACAAGCTCAAGGACTCGTAGCCAGTGAAACTGATTCCGGTGCCGGTTACTTGGGGCCCAACACCCGCAATGCGCTGAATGCGATTATTGAAGCGCGCTATGAAGCCAAAAGTTTGATGGCCTACCAGCGTGAAGAACTCACGGCGGGACGCCTCACCTTGCCGCTGCCTTTCAATCAGGTGGCGCTCACTAAAGAGAGTCAGGGAGGATTGCCTCAATGAGGCGCTGATCCTCGCCCTGATGCGTGAAACGTAATACGATGGTGTCCTCGGACGGCGCTTTTGACAAACGTTCTGGCCATTCGATGAGGACGATTTTTCCTTGGGCTGCGTGTTCCTCCAGTTGTGCTTCGATATCCAGGTCCGGGGCGTTCAAACGGTAGAGGTCTGCGTGCAGCAGTGCGCCATGGTCTTCCATGATCATGAAGGTGGGGCTTTTGATCTTGCTTTCTTCGATGCCCAGCGCGGCTCCGAGGCCTTTCACAAAAGTGGTTTTTCCGGCGCCCAAATCCCCATAGAGCAGCCACCAACGTGCTTCCGGATGCGCTTTTAGGAGCTCGGCGGCGAGCGCTTGGGTTTCCTGAGCATTTTTAGTCGTCTTAGCCATTGAAAAAAGTGTCAAAATCAGGTATAATATAGAGATTTATTGAAACAAAAACAAATATGCACCCTTTGAAACGTCTGCTCCGCAATTCCAATGCTCGTGAATGGGTCGGGCTTCTTGCCCTCATGGCCCTTTCGGTCAGCAGCGTGATGACGAACTACGATGGGCATTTCTTTTTGACTTCCGTCACTTCCTACACGGCCGCTCCTTTCGATGGAACCGTGATGCCCATTCAAAAGACCCCTGATTGGTCCAATTTGAAAAGTGGCGAGGACGATTACACTTATTCTCAACTTTCCAGTTCAAAATTCGTCACTATTCCTGAGTACCGCAACGACTATCTCACTTACCCGAGCGCAGATTTGAAGAGCTACACCGGAACGGATGCCTTGATTCGAAATACCAAGATCACTTACCCCACTCCTTACGCCGGCAATTACATGCTCAACGATTGTGGAGAGGGCTGTGGCAGTCATCCTGCCGTGGACATCAAAACTCTACGGGATACTCCGGTTTATGCCATTGCCAACGGGGTGGTTTCTGACGCCGGCACTTCCAGCAGTTGGGGAAATTACATTGTGATTGAACACCGCGATGTGCCGAACCCCGCCAGCCCCAGCCAAACCACTACTCTTTATTCTTCCTATTCTCACTTGGACGAGCTCTTTGTGGCGGACAACCAAGTCGTGAGCAAAGGTGCCGTGATTGGAGAAGTGGGTGACACCGGAACTGCGACCACCGACCATTTGCATTTTCAAATCGACACAGCCAGTGCCCCTTGGCACCCTTATTGGCCTTTCACCACGGCTGAAGCCAATGCCGCCGGTTACGACTTTTGGGACGCTGTGAACTATGGTGTGGGTATGGACAACCTCTATAAATACACCACCAACCCCCTCGATTTCGTTCAGGACAACCTGGATGCGAGTGCGACCATTGCCAGCACCGCGGTGACGACGACCACGACGACTACAAGCAGCACGGACACAAGTACTAGCGCTTCAACCGACACGAGTACTGTGACTTCAACAACATCGGAGGAAGACTCGACTGCGTCGAGTGTAGTGACCATCAACTTTGAAAGCATGCGCATTGATACCCCTTATTTTGCGCAACCTGGCCAAAATCCGGAGGTGACGCTCAGCCTTTTGGACGGCAATGGTGAAATCATGACGAACGGAACTTTCGACGGCAGCATGACCGTGACGGTTTCCGACGAAAACGTGGGAAAACTCAACCGCAGTTCCCTCACCATGGCTGACTTCTCTGACGGCGTGGCGACTTTAAACTTCTATGCCGATCATGAGGGGGAAGTGACCCTGGCGGCCAGTACAGCGGGACGTACATACACGTCTTCCCTGCTGTATGTAGTGGACAACATTGAACCTTTTCATAACTTTGGAGTAGCCCACGACGGCTATTTCGTTCCGGGTAAGGCGGAGCTCATTCAAATTCAAGCTCAAGACATGGCCGGCAATCCTACTCCGAGTTTCAATAAGGAAGGCACCATTGAACTCAGCATCGTTTCCGGTTCCGGAACTTTGGAACCTTCTCGCTTGGATCGTAAAGACTTTCCCACCGGCATTGCCGAAGTCACCTTCACCGGAGACAGCAATACGAATGTGGTGATTCGAGTGACGTATGGAACGAAGGAGGCCGACAGTAAAACTTTGGAATCCCGTCTTTTCAGTGATCTCGACACCAGCAACGCCTACTACTCTGCTGTGAGCTTCTTGTTCGACCAAGGCACGGTGGAGGGTTACCCCGATGGCAGCTTCCAACCTGACCGCACCGTTTCTCGCGTGGAAGCCCTTAAGTTCATTTTTAGCGGCATGGAAGAAGGAACTCAGTCCGGGCTCTCCGTGCACTTCAGCGACACTTATTCTTCTGAATGGTATTACAATTTCCTGGCCAGTGCTTACTCCATTGGCGTGGTTCAAGGTTATTCCGACGGCAGCTTCAAACCTTCCCAAGGAGTGAACCGCGTGGAATTCCTGAAGATGTTACTCAACACGGTGGACATTTCCGTCGACCCTGTGGTGGGCACAAATCCTTATGAAGACGTGGACAACTTGTCCTGGTATGCGCCTTATGTGCAGTATGCAAAAGAGAAAAATCTTTTCCCCATCAGCGGCAGTTATTTCAACCCTTCCGACCCCATGAGTCGTCTGGAAGTGGCCGAAGTGATTTACCGCATGATCACAGTGAACGACAACGACGACCAGTCTTATTCAGTGCTGCTGAGGCCGGAGAATCCTTAGGCGGTGCAGTGAGTCTTTCCATCGTTCCGCTTTCTGGTATCATGCCCTCTTGAACCTTATTTCACTATGGCAGATGGACTTGGTCCCAGAACGGATTTTGGCCCTGAAGCGTTTGTCTATAAAGTTGCGGCAGGACGACTGCAGTCTATTCCCTGTCGTGTGGATCCAGGGGATCTGCTGGTACGCCCCAGCGGGCTTTATGTGATTGAAAATTGTGCGCCTGAAGATGTGGTCTGCCTGGCTAGTTCATTGACCTGGCATCTACAAACCCAGCGCAATGAGCTGGGGAGACTGCTGGGAGAAAAATTCGAGGCTTAGGCTTCGCCTTCCGTCGACGCTATGGTCGCTCCTATCTTTTCTACGATTTCATCCAGAGCTCCCTGAACTTGGCCTGACTCTAAGAGTAGATCTCTGGGCAGTTTTGCCAAACACTCAGGGGTATTTTTTGCGCCCTCTGGAACTTCTATGCGCTCGCAAACAAATTCCATGAAAGGCATGGATTTCAGTTCACGACTCAAGTGCTCATTGAGGTCGTCTTCTTGGCCATCGTTGTAGATCACCATGGTGTCCATGAATTGCGCCATGAGTTTTTCAAAATAGCTTCGTACTTTTTCAGGGGCCAGATCGACTTTCCAGGGGAATTCCTCATCCGATTCATCTTTCTGCAATGCTCCCACTTCTTCCGCAATTTTCATGAGCATCATGCTGTGTCTTATGTAGCCCTTCATGTGTGGAAGATTGCGGCCCATAGCGAAGCGGCAACTTGAGATCCGTAAAATCCAAAGGGATAAACTCTGACGTATGGGAGGAAAGTTCCACGTGAAAGTGGTTAGAGCTAAAACAGTGCTTAAAGCTAACAAAGATGGCGCTGGAGTGTCAATCTTTGAAGCTAGAACATCCCTTTCTCTTTGAGCATCAGCAAGCCCCAGATGGCGAAGAAAATCACCATGGCCCAGCCAAAATGATTGGCTTTTTCTTCTTCACCCCGGCGTTGAAAAAAGAAATACAGGAAGAAAGAGAATATGAAGAACATGAACATCAGGTAGGCCCAGGGCGAACTCGAGGCAAAGTTGAGGCCGAAGAAAGAAAATTGGTACATGCCTAGTAGGTCAGTCCGCTGGATTCATGGATTCCAGGCCCAAACCTTCCAAGCCATCGTTGCAAGCTTGTGAGCGGATGTCTTCCAACTCCTCAGCGACTTCTTGAGCACAACTGAAGGTGATCCAACGACCCGAGCTGTCTTCGATGTAATTGGACAAGTCGGCGTCGGGACTCCAATCTGCATATTCTGGGCTGTACACTTCTACGGAGAAAATGCTATTTCTTCCTTCTTCGCCACTGCCATCTGCAGTGGGGTAATAGAACTCGTAGGAAGTGTAATATTCGTTATAGGCTCCCGCATAGTTGTGCACAAAAACATAAACGTCTTCCGGATCCACTCCCAGCAAGGGTGCGTGGGCTATTGAAAAACCATAGTATTCACCAATAAAAGAGAAATCTTCACCCAAGTTTTCATAGTAACCCGCCGATTGATCGGTTATGGCAACCGCGCCTGGATAGTAAATGCTGTTACGGTAAAGGAGTTCCGCCACAGCTCCCCGATTCATGACATCATCCAAAGTCCCCACGTAGCCACTGATGTAAGTGAAGAAGTAATAGCCAGGAGAGTTTTGTACGATCTGAACTTGCTCAGCGAGATAGTTTACATAGGGGTCATACCAGTAGGTGTCCCAGTAGATTTGTGGCGGCGTACCCACCTGTGACTCCAGAATCATTTTAAATCCTTCGGCTACCTTCACGTCATCTGCCGGGCGAAAAGTGCTTGCTCCATCGTCCCCATTGATCCAAGCCTTTGCTTGGGCACAGTAAACGTAATCGGTGTACCAATCTTCAGGGACATCGCTGAAGGTCTTGGTCGCACCTTCGGCACAAGCGGCCACATCCTCTTCCATGACCCCTGAAGCCAGGACTAAAACCTTGGACAATTCTGCTCGATTGATATTGGCACTTCCTGCAAAGGTGCCATCGGGATAACCCGTGAAAACACCTGCTTCTGCCATCTGATAAACTGCTTCAAAATTTCCGAAATACGTATCCAAATCTGGATAAGGGAGTCCGGCAGCCGATGCTGAAGGAGTTGCTAGAAAAGAAATCAGGCCGAGAGAAGCGATCATTTTTTTCATAATGGCGTGGTTAGGATTGTAGTGTAATATCGTTTCAGAATTTAATCCACACCATATGTTCAGTGTTACGAAAGGCATGAATAAGAAAGCTTGGGCCATTGCTTTGATAGTATTTGTCATCTTAGCTTTGGGTCTTTTTACGATCTTTGCCATCAGCCACATCGATATTTTCCCTGGGACTGCCTACACTTACGATTCTGCCACTCATCTGCTGACCCCCTACAGTCAAACCATCAGCCTCAAAGATCACCTTGAATCCATGAATTATAGGTACGAAAGTGATTACGATGAACTGAATGTGTTTGGCTATGCACTTGCCTTCTTTTTAATCGTTGTTCTCCCCGCGGCCATTGGTTTCTTTGTTGGAAAAAAATTTGGGGATGCCTAGTGAAGCGCGCTTAGGCGTGTCTGGACAAAATGGCCTGAACAGCTTATGATTCGGCCTTATCATTCGCCATGGAAGCTTCCAGAAGAATAGAAACCCATCAGGATGGTCGCTCCGTAGAGCTTCCGGTTTTTGATGGAGAGCATGTGGCTCCAGACCGAAAACTTTTTGAGGAGTGGCTTCAATCTGCCTTGGCGCGTGAAGATGCAGGAATAGATTTGGGGGACATTTATCTACGCCCTGTGAAGGCGGCGATTCCCATTAGATGGCCATTCGCCCATTTAGAAGAAGCTGGTCTTGGTCATCATGGGATTGGTACTTATACCGATAGAAGCCCCGTCCCCAATCACCGCTACCTTATTGTGGAAGATGCCGACGGGCAACGCTATGCCGGTGAAGATTTTGAAAAAGGTGCGTGGATTGGCGGGAGGCGTGAAGCAGATCTTTATAAAAGAATTAGGGCAGAAGTCGATTCAAGTCACTGGTGTGTGAATGTTTCTATTTGTTCTTTAAAGGCTACTGGTGCTCTCCAGTGGAGTCCCCGTGTTCGAATCCCCTTTCCAGAAAATTTACGCGGTGAAGATTGTGACATTCGTTTGTTTGGAAACAAACTAGGAGCGACTCGGGTACATAACGCGGCATTAACTGCTCTACTCAATGAGCATTTTGGTAGACCCGTTCAAATGGTGAGACTGGATGAGATGGTCTGGGAAGGAGATGAGGCCCTTCCTGAAAGTGTTATGACACGAGTGTGGGGAAATGACGGCGCGCCTCTACATTTACTCTCCGAAGAGAGCATGGCATTGGCAGAACAAAAAGCCGTCGACCAGATGGGCGAGGAAAAGGCCTCACGGCTCCCCCTCGTCCGTGGCGACCTGATCTGGTGATTCGTGGTAAACAGGAACCTTTAGTGCCTCATCTAGAGGATGAGATCGCCGTTTGGGCTATCCCTTCTAAAGATGGAAGTGGACATGTTTTTGTTCAAACCGTGAGAGGTACTCCACGTTGTGCCGGAATGCAGGGGAACTACGGTGTGGTCAATAAGTACCGCCCCAAAGAACCTCGAGACCGTCGAGATGGAAAAAAAGAAGCTCAACAACGGCCTCTCTTTGGAGTAAATGCCATTTCTCCCTTTGCCACGGGAACGAGAGTCATTGAAAGTGACCGTCCAGTCATACCTGTGGCAGCTCGACCTCCATTCGAAGAACGATGGGAGGGAAAATGGAGAAGCTGATTCGGCTGCGCCGAAGATGGTGTCCCGGGGTGGAATCGAACCACCGACCAACAGCTTAGAAGGCTGCTGCTCTATCCACTGAGCTACCGGGACGTGGGCTATTTATAAAGGAACGCCGTGACTTGCTCAAGGGCGTCCGGATGGGAAGTGAAGTAAATGTCCACGCTGAAAGCGATGATGTTGTTGAGGGAATGCAGTGCCACTGGAGTCCATACTGAGCCTGTTTTCTTATAGCTGTAGTTGAGCAGCAAACCGAGAATGAGCAGCGGGAAAAAAGTCGCGAGTTGCATGTGGGCCAGCGCAAAAAGGATCGCTGTCAGCAGGCTGCCCACCCAGGGCGCCATGGTTTTAACGAAAACCCTGTAAACAAAGCCACGGAAGAGTAGCTCCTCCAGAAAAGGCGCCGCGACGGCGATGAAGAAAAAGCCCACGAGGAGACCGATGATATCGTTTCCAAAAAGCGGGAGGTAGGATTGTTGGACGTCGTAGCCCGGTAGTTTGAGGTCCAGGGCCGTGAGTAACGCGGAGATGCTGGTGCTGCAGATCAAGTAAACGACATAGCAAAGACTCACTGTTTTTAGGAGGCTTTTCCAAGGCACGGTTTGGAACCCAAAGTCTTTGAGATCCGCTTCGTATTTGCTCACGACAAAAATCCAGAGTGGAAAAAAGAGAATCACGAATTGGATCAAGTACTGGATGATGAAAGAGGCGACGGGAGGCAATTCCTCTACGATTTGACCTGCACCGGGCACTGCGGAAAAAAGTGCCGCGAATCCACCGTACAATAAGATGGCTAGGGCGAAGACCTTCAGGAAATCTTTGAACTGGAAACGGGTTTCCAAGGCGTGGGAAGTAATATTGGTGTGGCTGAGGGCCACCTTCTCTAGTAGCAAACGCTGTGCGTTCGCTTGGGCTCGCATTATGCTGCATCTTTTGTTAGATTGGAAGCATAAAAACCCGTCATGATCGATGAAACCCTTTCCATGTCCGACGAGCCTGTGCGAGCTCAACAAGCCCAGAAAATGAATGACGAGGGGCAGACGGAAAACGTGCTCCGCCCTCAGCGCTTGGAAGACTACATTGGCCAGGATGAAGTGAAGCGCAACTTGAGCGTGTTTTTGCCTGCGGCGAAGAAGCGCAATGAACCCATGGAGCATGTGCTTTTACACGGTTCGCCCGGACTGGGGAAAACCACTTTGGCTTTTATTCTCGCGCGCGAAATGGGTGTGCAGATTCGCACCACCAGCGGCCCTGCTATTGAGCGTCCCGGTGATCTCGCGGCCTTGCTCACCAACTTACAGCCCAACGATATTTTGTTCATCGATGAAATCCACCGGCTGCGCCCGGCGGTGGAAGAAATTTTGTACAGCGCCATGGAAGATTTTTGTCTCGACCTCGTCGTGGGCAAAGGTCCCTCCGCTCGCAGCATGCGCATCAGTCTGCCCAAGTTCAGCTTGATTGGCGCGACCACCAAACTCTCCAGCATCTCTTCCCCACTGCGCGACCGTTTTGGGAACGTACTCAAGTTGGAATTTTACGAGCTCGTGCACATTGAAGAAATTTTGAAACGCAGTGCGGCGATTTTGAATGTGAAGATCGATGCCACCGGAGCCAAGCGCCTCGCCGAAAGTGCCCGCCGTACTCCGCGTGTGGCGAACCGTCTGCTGCGCCGAGCCCGGGACTTCGCTCATGTGAATGATGGCGAGACGGTAACGATGGATGTGGTGGAAAAAACATTGAAACTGCTCGGCATCGACGAACTCGGCTTGGATGCTACCGATCGCAAGTTGCTCATCACGATTGCCGACAAGTTCAAGGGTGGCCCTGTGGGGCTTTCCACGCTGTCCGCCGCCACGCAAGAAGAAGAAGAAACTGTGGAGGACGTTTACGAGCCTTTCCTCCTGCAACTTGGCTTTCTGGAGCGCACTCCGCGCGGTAGACTTCTCACTGAGAAAGTGTATCATCATCTCGGTCTAAAGCTCCCTAACTCGATGCTATGAAAATTTCCTCTGCACTCAAGGTCTCGTTCCTGGGACTTGCTGTTTTTTTGAGCGCCTGTGGTTCCGGCCCTGCGCTCGAAGACCCGCTCACTCGTGAATACACTACCTACAATGGCGAATTCAAATCGCTGGGCTCCGTGAAAGTGAATGACAGCGTCACTCACCTGTTCCAAGAAGACGACGGCACCATTATTTATGCTTACTCCGATCGCTACGATTTGGATGAAAGCCTGGGCACCCGTGTGGAAGCGTATGGAGTGGTCACGACTTATGAAAGTTTGGACAAGCCCCTTTTTGAAGTGAAACGCATCAGCGCCGCCACGGAAGAAGTGACGGTGGAAGAAGATGTCACCAGCGTCGACTATAAAAACGCTCCGCTTGGTATTTCCTTCAGCTATCCCAGCAATTGGAGCGTGAGAATTGAGGATGGAACTCGCACTATTTTGGAAGCCCCTTTGCCCCTGACAGAGGCGACGGACGTGAGCACCGGAACGGATGTGGCTCCCGACCCCAGCACTACGGTTCAAACCGAAGCTTTGCCTGAGGCCGATGAAGCTGAATTTGTAAAACTTTCCGCTGGACTCAGCAGCACGAGTGACGACGAGGATGCTCGCACCGCTGAAATTCGTACTTACGTGTCCGGTCACTTCCCCGACCTCGCCGGAATTACGGGTGACCTCACCTACGTGGGTACCGACCGCATTGTGGGCGTACGCTACAAGCTCGACGCAGGCGACGTCTATATCTTTATTCCTCGCGGCTCAGATCTTTTTGAACTCCACTTCCACTACTTGGCTGCAGACGATGCCGTACGCATCGATGACACCAACGCCTTCACGAGCATGGTGGCCGGATTCCGCTTTATTCCTGAGGGCGAAGAAGAGGTCCCCGACGTTGTGATTGAAGAAGAGGAGGACGACACGAGTGAAGCCGTGGAAACCACGCCAAAAATGTCTCAAGTGACCGTGAGCAAGTGGACGACACTTTCCAGTAATACTTTTGAATTCAGCATGTCGATTCCCTCTGCGTGGTACTACGTGGGTGGCAGCACCGGCTATGTATTTGATTTGGCAGAAATTGAAGATGTGAATGCTACTGGTGTTGTGCGGCTCGACTTCAACAAAACCACCACCGAAGGCGACACCTACGCCGCGAACAGCGTTTCCTTGACTAAAAAAGTCGACAGCCGTTATTACACTTTAACCGGTGCGCCGGAGTACCAAACCATCATGCAAACGATGCTCGACTCCATCGAGACCACAAAAGTTGAATAAGGCAAAGGCAATTCCGTGAAAAAGCTGCTCTGATCTGTTAGAATTGAAAGACATCATAAATCCCCCACTCCGTTTATGAACAACCCAGAACAATTCAATAAGTTTACGCGCGAAGCCAAGCAGGCCCTTTTGGTCGCTCAGGAAGTCGCCAAGAAAACCGGCACCAGCTACGTTGGCACCGAACACCTTTTGATCGGTATTTTATCGCAGAAAAATTCACTGGGAGCCAGTGTGCTCCAGAACTTCGGAGTGACGCTGGAAAACGTGAACCTTGTGCTCAAGACCGTGGGTCGCACGCAAGTCGGCGCTCGCGGAGGCAAGAACCCCGGCGGACTTTCCGGCTTTGCTAAAAAAGTGATCGAAGACGCCATTCGCAGCGCGCATGAATTCTCGCACCTCTTCGTGGGAACCGAACACCTTTTATACGCGCTCGTGCTGCAAGAAAACACGGCCGCCACGGTGATTTTGGAGAACATGAAGATCTCTTCCGAAGACATTCGCCAAGAGCTTCTGCAAACTTTCGAACGCATGAAGAACGCTCCCATGCCCGGCCAAAACGCCGAGGGCGGGGTTCCTCCCATGCCTTCCAATGTGAATCCGCTGGAGTTCTTCCTCAATGGGCTGCAAGGCGTGCTTGCCGGCCAAGAAACTAAAGAATCCGGCTTCGATGCGAAGAAAAAAGAAACCAAGTCCGCTACTCCCGCGCTCGATTATTTCACCAATGATTTGGTGCTAGAGGCCAGCGAAAAGAAAATGGACCCTGTGATTGGCCGCGACAGTGAAATTGAACGTTGTATCGCCATTTTGCTCCGCAAAACCAAGAACAATCCGGTACTGATCGGAGAGCCTGGGGTGGGAAAAACCGCCGTGGTGGAAGGTCTGGCTCAACGCATCGTGCGCGAGCAAGTGCCCGACAGCATGCTCGATAAGCGCATCCTCAGCCTCTCTATGGCTGCAGTGGTGGCCGGAACCAAATACCGTGGAGAATTTGAAGAACGCATCAAAACCATTTTGGAAGAAGCCGCCAGCCAACCGAATGTCATTTTATTCATCGACGAACTGCACACCGTGATCGGGGCCGGCAGCGCCGAAGGCAGCTTGGACGCCGCAAACATTTTGAAGCCCGCCCTCTCCCGAGGAAAGGTGCAAGTGATCGGTGCCACGACCACGGCCGAATACCGCAAACACATCGAAACCGACACCGCTTTGGAACGCCGTTTCCAATCCGTGATGGTGAACGAACCCAGTGAAGAAGATACGATTGCCATTTTGCGCGGGCTCAAAGAATCCTTCGAAAATCACCACAATCTCATCATCGACGACGAAGCCGTTTTGGCCGCTGTCAAACTTTCAAAGCGTTACATCAACGACCGTTTCTTGCCGGACAAAGCCATCGATGTGATGGACGAAGCCGCCGCTCTCAAAGGAATGGGCGCCAAAAAAGACAGCGAGAAAATTAAGGATTTTCAGAAGCAATTCAAACAAATTGTGAAGGAGAAGGAAGGCGCTGTCACCGCTCAGGATTACGAACGTGCTGCGGATCTCCGCCAGCAGGAACTCATTCTCATGGAAAAAATTGAGGAAGAAAAACACATCAAAATTCCTCGCGAAATGCGCGGCAGTATTGATGGTGAAGACGTCGCTCGCGTGATTTCTCGCATGACCGGAGTGCCCGTGACCAAACTGCTCAAAGAAGACATGGACCGTCTGCGTGATTTGGAAAACATCATGACACAACGTGTGGTGGGCCAAGACGAAGCCATCATCAAGGTGGCCACCGCCATCCGCCGCTCTCGCACCGGAATTTCCAACAGCAAACGTCCCATCGCGTCCTTCATTTTCCTCGGTCCTACCGGAGTCGGTAAAACCGAGCTGGTGAAGACCATCGCGCAAGAGGTTTACCACGACGAAGAAGCCTTGATCAAAATCGACATGAGTGAGTTCATGGAGCGTCACAACACGTCTCGCCTCACGGGAACCACCGCGGGTTATGTGGGCTTTGAAGAAGGCGGCCAGCTCACGGAAAAAGTTCGCCGCAAGCCCTACAGCGTCATTCTCTTCGACGAAATCGAAAAGGCTCACCCGGACGTGTTCAACATCCTGCTCCAAATTTTGGAAGACGGCGTGCTCACGGATGGAAAAGGCCGCAAAGTCGATTTCACCAACACTATTATAGTGATGACATCGAACATTGGTGCACGCAAACTCACGGAAGGCGCTGCTCCGATTGGATTCAAACTCAATTCCACCGAACTGGAGGCCGCGATGCAAACTTTTGATCACAAACGCACCGAAGTGCTCAAGGATTTGAAGGAACACTTCAAGCCGGAGTTTTTGAACCGCGTGGACAACATCATCGTGTTCAAGCCGCTCACCCACGAGCTCATCAAACAAATCGTTTCGATCCACATCAAGGATTTGCAAAAACGCCTCGTGGACAAGCACCTCACCTTGGAACTCACTCAGGAAGGCCTCGATCGTCTCGCGACGCTCAGCACCGATCCGGATTATGGAGCGCGTCCCGTGCGCCGTAAAGTGCAGGAACTCATTGAAGATCCTCTTTCCCAAGGCATGCTCGATGGCAACTTCAACGCCGGCGACACCATTTACATCACCACCGAAAACGAAGGCGTGGTGCTCCGCAAAAAAGTGGCTCGTACGACTTCTCCAAAGGGCCTCAAAAAGCCTACTAAAAAGGCTAAACTGCCAGTGGAGGGAGAGTAAATAGGGACCTGTCATCAGCTTATGACAACAGTCAATCTTTGCCATTGGCTTTCATTTGCAGCAAACTGAAGCCATTAACTTCCAATCCTCCCTTATGTTCCTTAAGAAAAGCCCCTCACGGCGTATCATCGGCGGCTTTCTGCTCACGGTGATGCTCGTGTCCCTTACGACGTACTTGTCGCCATTGGTGAGCGCGGACGCGACGGATAGGACTTATGGATTCTACGATCAAACTTATGAAATCAACGGAAGCAGCCGCAGTTACAGCCGAGGCATTCAAGGCAGTTCATCGAGCGGGGCTTTTACATATGCGCTGCCACTGGCTCTTCCACCCGGACGCAGCGGCTTCACACCCGGCTTATCTTTAAGCTACAACAGCCAAAGTCGTGATTTGGATAGTTTTTTCGGCTACGGGTGGTCCATGGACTTCCCCTCCATCACCCGTCTCAGTAAAACGGGGATTGAAAAATTTTATACCGACAACTATTTCACGTCCTCTCTGAGTGGAGAGTTGGTGGCGACGACCGGCACAGAATACGCAGCTAAAGTAGAAGAAGGAGATTTCCTGACCTATGATTATGATTCCAGCGGTTTTTGGACGGCCACGGACAAATCCGGAAAGGTCTATACCTTTGGTTCCAGCACAGCCGCGCAACAAGCGGATCCATCCGATGCCACCCACATCTACAAATGGCTTCTGGAAGAAATACGAGATACCAACGACAACTTTATACACTACGAATACACAACGGATAACGGACAACTTTATCCCTCGCAAATCACTTATACGGGATCGGGTTCCACAGAAGGCCCTTTTGCCGTGGACTTCACCCTGGAAGCTCGCAGCGACACCACCAATTCCTATCAGAGTGGTTTTGAAGTGGAGACCAACTATCGTGTGGCGAGCATTGGCATTTCTTTCAACACCACTTTGCTTCGTGAATACGACCTTGCCTACATTACGCCGGACAATTCGGAGCGCAGTCTTTTGGAAAGTGTCCGGGAGTCCGCTTGGGACGACAGCGGCACTGAAACCACCCTGCCCGCAACCACCTTTACTTACGCGGACTCAGACAAAGGGTGGACGGAAACTTCAAGTTACAATATTCCGGTTTATTTTTACATCAGCGGCAGCCATACGGATAAGGGTGTGGATTTCGCCGATGTGGATGGGGATGGACTGATAGACATCCTGGATTCAGGCTATTACTCCTCCACCGACTCCGCCACCGAAGTGTACCTAAACCAAGGTGACGGTACGGGATGGATACAAGACACTGCTTACAGCATCCCTACTTATTTTTGGAGTTACTCGGGGAATACGATGAGAAACACGCGTCTGGCGGATGTGGATGGAGACGGATTCAGTGATATTTTCTTTGGCAGTAGTAGCGACAGTCCTTACACACAGATCTCTAGGGCGGATCCCGCAGCTAAAACATGGGCGGTCGACAGCAGTTATACCATGCCATTGACCTTCAACAGCGGCTATGCAAACGATCAAGGTGTACGTTTATTGGATATCAACGGAGATGGCTTCCCTGATTTCGTTCAATCCCTATACGGCTCCACTATTTATCAAAAAGCCTACCTCTTTGATCCTGAAACTCAAACCTGGGTCGAAGACAGGGGGATTTCAATTCCGGTCTATTTCGATGATCAAAACGGTTACAACGAGGAGGGAGTGGAGCTGGCGGATGTGAACGGGGACGGGCTCGTGGATTTGATCCAATCCGTATACAACAGCGGAAGCTATCAGGGCGTCTACCTCAACCAAGGAGATGGAAGTGGATGGGTACTGGATAGCAACTATTCCATTCCGATCTATTTTTGGGCCAGCAATTCCATCATGATGGATCAAGTTCAAATTGTAGATGTGGATGGGGACGGCCTGGGTGATCTGGTGCAGTCTTACGCCGGTTCAGGAAGTTATGACGATGTGTACATCAACCAAGGAGACGGCACCGGATGGGCTTTGGACTCGGCCTACTCAGTTCCCGTTTACTTCACTACCGGTTATGGTGACTACCAAGGGGTACAGTTTTTTGATGCAGACGGAGATGGATTCCCCGATTTAATCCAGTCCAGAAGTGATTCGAGCACTAGCACTAAGAAGGTTTACCTCAACAACGCCACCCCGGAACTCCTCACGGGCATTGAATCTTCCAAAGGTTCAAGCACTGCCGTGGAATATGTCCTTTCAACAGAATCCAGCAACCCCACACTACCCTTCAACATGACTCTGGTGTTGAGCGTCACCACAGACGATGGCCTTGGCGTAGCGACCACCACCACCTACGACTACGCGGACGGTGCTTACTTTTACGAAGACGAACTGAATCGCCAATTCGCAGGGTTTGGCACCGTGACCAAAACCGAAAACGGCCGCGAAACGGTAAGCTACTACCATCAGGATTCGCTCGCTAAAATTGGCCACCCGTATCAAACGGACGTCTACGATGCCTCCGGCAATCTCTATCAGCGAACGTTGGATGTTTGGGGAACCACGGACCTCGGCTACGACAACACCTACGTTTACGAAACGAAGAAAATCGGCATGACTTATGACGGCGGCACCACTCACCGCGACACAGCCACCGCCTACACCTACGATGCTTATGGAAATGTCAAAACGGTCATCAACTACGGTGAAGTGACGGCCTCTACGGATGGCAGCTTCACGGACGTGACCGATGTGGACGAAAAAAACACTACCACCTACACCTATGCCACGGACAGCGGTGGGGTGATTTTAAATAAAGTCGCCGATGAAACGATAAAAAATGGCAGCAACGTCAACGTGATGAGAAATCGCTACTACTACGACGGCGCTGGCTACGGAACCGTGAGCGTGGGGAATGTGACACGAGCCTACAACTGGTACGACGTGACTAACGCTTGGTATTACACCACCTACACCTACAACAGCTACGGTTTGGTGGCGACCATGACCAATCCTCGCGGCTACAGAACCTCGTACAGCTACGACAGCTACAATCTCTACCCCGCCACGATCACCAACCCAAAGTCGTACACCACCAGCAATACCTACGATTATCGAACGGGCCAGGTCACCAGTCACGTTGATGAAAACAGTATCACGAGCTCGACGAGCTACGATGGTTTCGGACGACCGCTTACCGTGACGCTTCCTGACCCCACCACCGGCACCGCCACCACCGCGACCACGTATTCCTACGACGACACCTCGGTTCCCACGTCCGTAACCATCAGCTCCACGGTCAACAGCGTGAGCACGGAAAATGTCACTTATTACGACGGCTACGGTCGCACGGTGCAGACCAACACTTTAGCCGAAGACGCGATCTACAACACCGTGGACACTTGGTACGACGAGCTTGGGAACGTGGAGGAGCAAACGCTGCCCTACGAAACTTCAAGCAGCGCCTATGGTCGCGACGACACTCAGTATTCCGTCACTTCCACTTTCGACACCTTGAACCGTCCGCTCACGGTGACTTCTCCCACAGGAACGACCTCGTACGACTACTCGCTGTGGGAAAACACCGTCACGGATCCCAACGGCGTCGATAAAAACTACGGCTACGATGCTGCCGGCCACTTGCTCACCGTAGAGGAAGAAAATGGCACGGATACCTACACCACGACCTACGAGTACGATCCGCTCGGGCAACTCATCACCCTCACAGACGCGCAGGGTAATGAACGTAATTTTGATTACGATTCCCTGGGCAGAAAAATCTCCGAGCAGGATCTGCACGATCCCACGGCCAGCTCCTTTGGAACCTGGACTTACACCTACGACAAAAACAACAATCTCTCCACACAGACGGATCCCAAGGGGCAAGTCATCACATGGGCTTATGATCAACTGGACCGTGTGACTTATGAGGATTGGGACACGAGCACCACCGCCCGCGATCAAAGCTATCTTTACGACACGGCCACCCGTGGGAGGATGAAACTTTACCGGGTGAACTCCAATTCCACAGACAAAGCAGTGATTTACAGCACCTACGACTATCTGGGTAATCCGACCAAAGAAACCGACTACTTCAAGAAGCCCGGCCTCACCACCTACTACACCTACATTTATCTAACGACTTATGATCTTCTCAGCCGCCCGACCAAAATCATTTACCCTTCTTCGGCGCTCACGATCAACTACACCTACAACGCCACCGGAGATTTGGAAAAAGTCACGCGCGGGACGAGCACGCTCACGAACGTGGTGAGCGATATTGACTACAATTCCGCCGGGCAGATTGAGGAAGAAACTTACGGAAACGGCGTGGTCACTTCGAACATCTATGATCCCGCTCAAGGCTACCGTTTGACCTATAAAACCACCACGGGCATCTTTGGAGGAGCCGCCGGAGCCGTTCAAAATCTCACCTACAGCTACGACGCGAATGGGAACATCACTTACGAAACGGATGCGTCCATGCTCCCCACCTACAAGACCCTGACCTACGCCTACGACGACCTGAATCGCCTCACGACAGCCGCCAGCAGCGAAAGTGGAACGGGCATCGATTACAGCCAGTCGTACAGCTACGACGAAGTGGGAAATATGACGAGCAAATCCGACGTAGGCATCCTGACCTACGCCGGCACGGGCTATCCCAACCCCCATGCCGTCACGGATGTGGCGGGCACCGCATACACCTATGACAACAACGGGAATCTCACCTCCGATGGCATCCACTCGTACACCTGGGACAAACGCAACCGCCTCATCACGAGCGGCACCAAATCCTACTCCTACGATGCCTCCGGAAGCCGGTACAAGATCATAGACACGAGTAGCGCCACTCCATACACGTATTACGTAAACCGCTTGGAAGAACTCCGTAACGGAACCACCACGAGTGCCGGCACTCCCACCTATTACATCTTCGCCGGAGGACAGCGGGTGGCGAGTCTGGAAAGCTCTGTATACACCTACTATAGTCAGGACCACCTGGGAGGCACGGCCGTGGCTACAGACAGTACGGGAGAAGTTTCCGAGTATTATGATTACTACCCTTACGGCAGTGAGCTCACCAGCACCCAACTGGCCGCTACCACCGCCAAACACACCTTCACGGACAAAGAGTATGACGATTCCGCCGGTCTCTTCTACTTTGAAGCCCGATGGTACAACCCGGCCATTGGAAGATTTGTGAGCGAGGATCCGATGCAGTTTCTGGGTGGAATTGGAAAAATCATTGCAGATCCGCAGAGTTTGAACTTCTATGCTTACTCCAGGAATAATCCAGTTAATTTTACGGATCCGAGTGGGGAGTTTGCTTTCATCCCTTTCCTATTGGCAGCCGCTGGAGTCGCCTTGACCGCTTGGGATGTATACGACGTGGCAGACACAACTGTTCAGAGTGGACCGGTCGCAGGGACAGCGACAGCCGTACTTTCATTCGTAAACCCAATACCGAATAAAGTGACTAAATTTATTTCTGAAGTTCCAGCTGTAAAAAATTTGATTACCTCTGCAGCTACAAAAATTGATAACCTGCTAGGCATGACAAGTAAGGGCGCAGATAATATTCACTTTACGTATGGAACTAAAATACAAGATCAAATCACGAAAAGAGGTTGGGATGGCAGTAGTGTCCAAGAAACGCTCAACAACCCCTTTAAGACTATTGACACTAAGGATGTGAGGCATCTATCAGATGGATCGAGAATGGACGATCCTGCTACTGCCTTCATGAATGAAGACGGTAGTTATGTTGTGAGAAACAACAATAGCGGTGATATAGTACAGGTATCTAATAAAAATGACCCCGACTGGAAATCACCCTTTAATGAATAACATGCTAAACGATTCTCTAAAAGAAACCTTCGGAAAGGCCAAAGAATCCCATGGAGAACTTTATTTTCCTGAGGAAATCGTGATGGATTTGATCGCCTGGTGCGATAGGCACAACATCGCAATTTTGGGCATTGAAGGCTTTGAATGGTCCCAGGGTAGAATTACTCCAAAATTAGATCTAATCGCAGATTACTCTAGTCTATTCAATACAGGAAAGGATTGGGTGGAAATTAAAAATAGATCAGTTAATTTGTCTAAATCTTTCGTTGAGTTGAATAAATTAAAGGAGAATAATCTATTTTTCAATTTTACATTTCGCGAGTTTACAGATCCCGAAAAGAAAGCTGCATAGAAAATTAATCCACCATCCATTCTAAATTCATCTATGAAGTCCCGATCCATCCCAAACGCTATTAGTCCAGAGTGTTATAATTTCTCTATTCACAGTAGCCATTTATCCTTTTGTTTTTACCTACGATTTTGAACTTTACTCGCAACTTAAAAAAAGCGCTGGAGAAATAAAAATTGCTCCAAGAACTGTTCGTAAGTTTAAAATCCTTGCTGTACTTGGTCTACTGCTTTCCATTGGTTCTATTTGGCTTACAATTTGGAGTGCGGAATTTGTAAAAGAACTCCAAATACAGCAACAAAAGTCGGAACAATCCTTCGATGGCCCGATCCCTTAATCGCTTACCTACAAATCTTCAAGGGTAGGTTTATAAAATTCCTACATGATGGTTGTAAAAAAACAAAATCCTTGGAAAATCTTCCCCTTCCGCGCTAAGATACAGCCAACGCCACACCATGATTCTTCGTCCTCAACCCGCCTATTCGCTCATCTTTGCGTTCATCATCGTGACCGTGATGATGCTCATCGCCGTGACCACCATCCAAAATACCACCGACAAAATCGCCTATTATCGTGATCTTGAAGGCGGTTCGATGGCCTACCTCGCGGCCCAGTCCGCTGCGGAGAATGGAGTTTTAGCGATGAAAGATTATGAAGCCGGCTACGAAACTTCCCTCTCCGATTCTTTCACTGCGGACTACGATGGCGACGGCACCGAGGAAACTACGGGAGACTACCAAGTCTACGGCAATGCCCAAAGGAATGAAAACGATGCTACAGATGTCTACTACATCCCCATGCCGGGCACCGGCAGCGCGGGCGAATACGGCGATTGCTCCCTAACCGACGCCGACCACGACGGCGATTTCGACGACGACCCTGTGGTCGACGACCCCTGCAATTGGAACAAAATGCTCTACGGCCAAAGCGTCAGCATCCCCTTGTATACCGATGACGGCAGCGGTACCCTCCAATTCCCTTACGACCTGAGCGGCTTCACCAGCTGGAGCTTAAAGGTGAGGACGCCGTGCGTGGACCCCGAAGACGATCCCGAGACCTGCACCCGCTACGAACTCAGCGACGGGGCGACGGGGACCAGCTACGTTTACGCCTCCGACGACAGCATTCTTCTGTGGCAAATCACTGGTGCCGGCACTGAGGGCGGCGCTGATTACGACGTGAGCGTGGTGCCGGATGATGATTCTTATGATTATCGTACACTTACCTACAGAGACCCTTTAAACAATACAGAAGTTCATGAATCCCTGATCAACAATGCTGCCGGTCAGTCTTTCTCTGCTGCCTCCACTTTAGATCAATATGTTGTGCTAAAAGCTGCGAATTCATCGCCTTACACAGATCTTTATAATGCCTGTATGGGGGACACGGATGGTGTGCCAACGACTCAAGAGGTCACCCTTTCAAATCTTTCTTTACAGCTGGATATTGTCACTCCTCTCAAGGAAGCCAGTGGTGATTCTATTCCTTATTTGGAGTGGCAGCTCACTATCGACAGTACTGACCCTTTTGCAGACAATAAATCTGTGATTATTGGTGAAGGTTACCACCCGGGCACGGAGCATATTTTCTATCATCCCTACGTTATTACCAGGTCTACAACAGGTGAAAGCTCCAACGTCTACACTTTGTCTAACTGAAAACAGTCTAAACTCGCTTGACTTTTCATCTGTTTAATGGGATATTTTGTATGATTTCAGCCTAACCTGTTCCATATGAGCCCCAGAACCCCTTCCAATGGTGGATCTGACAGAATGCGAGGGCTTTTGCTTGCAGCGGGTGCTGCAGTGGCCGGAGCCAACTTTGTGAGTCCTGAAATTCGACAAGAGACTGCTGAGGTTTTTAAATTGGCTTTAGACGCGACGGTTAGTAATGCTCATGCTGGACCTGCCGATTACGAATACAATCCTGACGATTTGGAAACTCAATATGGAGTTGATTTAACTAGCATGGTGAGCGGTGATCAATCAAGAGTTTGGGGTGTAGCTGGAGATTTAGCAGATTCTACCTCTCCGATTGCAGTGGCTGTTGATATAGCAAACTTAGGTACCCCTGACACAATTGATCTTAGTTTAGATGCTACTGGCTCTTGGAGTGATAGGACTTCAGATTTTGGAAGTCCTTCCGTACCTGCTGTTTATAATTATTCTAAGACTCAGGATCAATTCATGGGTGCTGATGCCGCCGCCGCATCCTATTTGGTAGTAGGTGGTTACGGTGCTACAGGTGCAAAAACTTCTTTAGATACGTACACCGGTGCTTCTGCTGGAGGTGCCATCGATGATCCTACGGGGGACGTTTATGGTTCTGACGATTTTGGATCTGGCCATACTCCTGCTGCATTTAGCTCATCTGGTTCAGTCTACGCTTCTGCGCTAGACTTACCTGGCTATGAGGAGGAAAGTTTCGTCTATAATTCTGTTGAACAGATTGGGGCTTTTACCGATGATAGTACAGGTGAAGTGATCATCGTAGACTACAGTACTGGTACTCCAGTAGACTACCCGACGGGAGTAGTTGGATGGGTAATGGATCCTCAGCCTGGTTCTTTTAAGGTTCAATTGGCATCTGACTATTCTCTGCATGAGTTAAGAGATCCTACATATGGTAGTGAGGCCGATGCAGATACCGATACTGATACTGATACTGATACTGACACCGACACGGATACTGACACTGATACTGACACGGATACTGATACTGACACGGATACTGACACTGGAGGTGAAACCGGTAGTACTCCGGCTAGTCTACCTGAAGGAGCAACACTTTCTGTGGAAAGTGGTAGCCCCGACATTAGCGTCAATGATGACGGCGACGTGGTGATCACGGTAGATGAAGGAGAGGGCGGTGAACTGACAAACAACAGCGGAGAAACCATTGTCCTCGATGCAAGTGGATCCACAGGGACGGAAGTCGCAGTTGCACCGGCCACTACAGTAAGTTTTGGAGCTGGTTACTACCCTTCAAGCATAAGGGCTAATATGGCTGGAGCGCCTCCTCCAAACGAAGGGGATACCGTGTGTACCAATGAATGTGCTTCCGACGGCAACTATCAACCGGCTAATGTGCTGTGTGACCTCAATGAGACTCAACAGTCTGCTGATTCCACTTATGAACACCAATTTGTTTTCCAAGTCACGAGAGGACAAGCTGGCGCGCTCGGACATCAGGATTGGGTAGGGAAAACCTTCGGTACAGTAGATGGAGTATCTCTGGCCAGTGATCTGAACCTTTGTGTGGCTAGCACGATTGATACGGGCGACAGTGGAACCATTGACTCTGGCGAAACTGGCGTTGTTGATACTGGCTGGACCGGTGAGACGGGTAATCAAGAAACAGGTGGAACTACCCCTCCAACGGGTTGTGCATGCAACAACTATGGAAGCGCTATGCCTGCCTACAATGCGAGTGCCCTGTTGGCCCTAGGTCTCTTGGCTGCCCGCAGACGAAAAAACTAAGCGTTTGGGCTCTTCCGTCATCAGGTTATTTTTGCTATAATGATTAGATCAACTATCTACTCATTTTGGGCAATTCAAAGAAAAAAATCGGGATAGCTGGACTTCTTTGTTTAATAATCCTTGGATTGGCTTCGTTGGCCCATTCCTTCGATTGGCTTTCTGACGTTAATTTAAAGCTGTCCAATTTGCTTTACCACGAAAGAGAAGCTTCTTCAGAGCTTGTAATAGTCGGGATCGATCAAGCCACCATTTCAGATGTTTCTGAAGGAGGTTTGGGCAGCCCGGGCGGTTGGCCACGGAGTTATTTCAGTAGGGCTGCTCAAGTCATAGAAGAAGGAAACCCTTCCTCTATACTCTTAGACGTGCTCTTTACGGAGAATTCCTCCGGCATCACGAAGGACGAACTGATGGACATTGCACAAAACGATCCCAGTTTCCAAGATTTTTCCTTATCGGTTTTGAATTACGTGCAGGATCCACACCCCTCGGACGTCGCATTCGCAGAAACTCTGAAAGAATTCGAGAACCTCTACCTGATCAGTTTTACCACCGGCACCCCTTCCATGCAGAACGGCTTGTTCCATTACGAAGGAATTTTACCCCTGATGGAGGCGCTCAGTGATTACCAAAATATAGGTTTAGCCGACTTGGCCCTCAACGCAGAATCCAAAAGTAATACGGCCATTTATGGCGCACCCATCGTTGAAAAAGTAGGCGACACTATTTTTGAACAGGCTGATTTAAAAATGGCCCGAACCCTTTTAGACCAAAATCAAACCGGAGCTTGGGATGCTTCGACCTCCGAGTACACCATCCCTTCTTGGGGCAGCATCCCTATGGAGGATGGAATAATGCTCATCAATTATGCTCAAAAGCCCAATGGCTATCCCGTGATTTCCTTTAAAGATGTGCTCAATGGCACCATAGACCCAAGCACCTTTACAGGGAAAATCGTTTTGATTGGAGTGACTTCTCCCCTACTCCAAGATGTTTACTTCACGCCCATCGATTCCACCACTCCAATGAATGGTATCGAAATCCATGCGAATGCGATTCAGACGCTGCTGGATGGGAAGTTTCTTAGCTATCAGACAACGGGAGAATTTGCAGTGATGATGGGAGTTGTGCTTTTGCTCTCGCTGCTCGCGTTCCTTTATCTGCCGGTGCTCTGGGGTTCTGGGGTGTTTGTGGCAGAGCTGGCGGCGTATCCGCTGGTGGCGCGCTGGGCTTTTGATCAAGGAGTGATTTTGGACTTGGTGTGGCCCTTTGTGGCCCTGCTCGCGGCGTATTTGGCGGCCCTCGCCTACCGTAATTTCACGGAGTTTGCCGAGAAGCGCAAACTGCGCGAGGCGTTTTCGCACTATGTGGGGCCAGAGGTGGTAGCGCAGATTTCGGCGCATCCGGAGCTGCTGGCCTTGGGAGGTGAAAAGCGACAAATCACCGCGTTCTTTTTGGACATCGAAAACTTCACCCATTTGTCTGAGGGACTGAGCCCGCAGGAAGTGGTGAAGCTCATCAACACCTATTTTGATGCGCTGTCCAAAGTGATCATGGCCTACGGGGGCACCGTGGATAAATTTGAAGGAGATGCCATTATGGCTCTATTTGGAGCGCCGGTTCCGTCTGAAGATCACGCGGAAAAAGCGTGCCGTGCGGCGCTGGCGATTCGTGAAAAAATGGCGGAGCTGAATGCCAGTACCGGGCAAGATTTGAATGTGCGCATTGGGCTGGCGACCGGTGAGGCGATTGTGGGAAACATGGGTAGCGAAGAACGTTTTGATTATACCGCTATGGGAGACACGGTGAACATCGCTTCTCGATTGGAAGGTGCCAACAAATTCTACCGCACACGCATTTTGGTGACCGAAGGAACTCAGGCTGCGAGTGGCGCGATTTTCTTCCGCCATGTGGACACGGTGTGCTTGAAGGGGAAAGATCAGGCACTGCGTGTGTACGAAGTGCTGGGAACTGCCGAGGGCGCCAGTGAGGCCGGGAAAACCGTGGTGACAGAGTGGGAAACGGCTCTGGATCACTATGTAGGTGCCCGTTGGGATGAAGCTGAAAAAGGCATGAAATCCGTGCTGGAAAAACTGCCGCATGATGGGCCTGCGGAAACTTTGCTCGCGCGTATTGCCCTGCTCAAAATGAATAGCCCCGAAGATTGGGATGGGGTGTGGAGATTTGAGAGCAAATAAATAGAAGCTAGTCACCCTCTGCTCAGCATGGAGCGCTCTGAGAAAGTTCATGAACTTTCTCTCCGCTTCCCTTTAGGGTTGATGCTTCCCAGAGGGTGACTAGCTTCGCTCCCGCTTCACAAAACCAGTATGTCCCTTTAGACTTGCCAACCAGGTCAAAAATCAGTAAAGTGCCCTGGCTAACGGAACCCCTGCTTGTGTGAGTCACAGGAAGGACAGGGCCCGTCGGCTACTACTCTTTACTCCTTCCCTTGTGCGCATTATTTATGGATGACTCAAAAACAGCGACGGCCGTGGCCGAAGCTCCCAAGGCTCACAAAGCAGTGGTGGTTCCCATGGAACAACTGCTCGAAGAGTCCCCTTCTTTTACCCTGCCTGAACCTGGAACCATTGTGGAAGGTACGGTTTTGACGATCGCTAAGAAACACATCATTGTGGATCTGGGCGGCGTACTCACCGGTATGATCACTGGACGTGAAATGAAGGATTCCTTCAACACCACCGATGAACTGCACATTGGAGACCATGTTTCCGCTTGTGTACTCGAAGCGGAAAATGACGAAGGACTCGTGGTGCTCTCTCTGCGCCGCGCTAGCCAAGATAAGACTTGGGACAAATTCATCAAGGCTTACGAAACCAATCAATCTCTCAAAGTTCGTCCCAAAGAAGCAAACAAAGGAGGACTTCTGCTCGAAGTGGACGGAATCAAAGGATTCATCCCTGTTTCTCAACTCGCTCCTCTGCACTATCCTCGAGTCAACGGGGCTGACAGCGCCAAGATTTTGGCTCGTCTCCAAGAGTTGATCGGCCAAGAATTCACTGTGAAGATCATCAATGTGGACAAAGAAAACGGCAAACTGATCCTTTCTGAACGTGCCGCTTTCGAGCGTGAACGTTACGACGCACTCGCTACCCTCAAGGTAGGAGACGCGGTGGAAGGAACGGTGAGCGGAATTGTGAAGTTCGGTATCTTCGTGGCCTTCGGTGGTCTGGAAGGTCTCGTGCACATCTCTGAAATCGCTTGGGGCCATGTGTCCGACGCTCACGACTTTGCTCGTCTCGGCGACAAGGTTCAAATCAAGATCATCGGCATTGAGGGCGACAAGATCTCTCTCTCCATGAAGCAACTCACTAAGGATCCTTGGGAAGAGATTGAGAAGAAATATAAGGTTGGAAGCACCATCAAGACCAAGATTTCACGTCTCGCTCAATTCGGAGCCTTCGTGCAACTCGAGGACGACATCACCGGTTTGATCCACAACTCTGAAATCCCCGGTAACCCCGATGACGCCGCTAAGGCCCTCACGGCCGGCCAGGATGTTGAAGCTCGCGTGATCGAAATCAACAAGGAAGAAAAGCGTATTGGCCTTTCCCTGCTCCCCGAAGGCGAATCCGCTGTGGAGAAGAAGGAAAAGAAAGCAAAGGAAGAGAAAGAAGAAGAAGAAGAAGAAGAAGTAGTGGAAGCGAAGGCTTAAGACCCCACGTGGGGTTGCGCGACAACACAATTCAACCAGTCAAGGGCCTTCTGCGGAGGGTCCTTTTCTGTTATAATGGTGAGATGGGAGAAATTCTAAAATTTTCAAGTGGCGGGGCGAACGAAGTGCGCTCGGCTAAAGACGTGCAGCAGATGACGGAAGGCTCGCGCTGGAATTTGGTCAACCAATTGCTTCAGAATCCTGGGGATTTTACTTTTGACGACTGGAAGAGTCAGATTGAAGCACTGATCGCCATGAATATCCCTCGAGTGAATGAACATATGTTCCATATGGGAGATTCGATTTTTGGTCATCCCCAAATGACTCCTGAGTTCACGCGTGACCTTCTACTTTATATGGCCAGAAGTCCCGACTTTGGAATTCGACAGCGCTTACAAAAACACTTGAGCCAAGGGGAATTTAATATTCCTGCTGAATACATGAATGAGGTACGCGCTGCCGTAGACAGCAGTGGAGATGCAGAAGTCGAGGGCCACACGGAAAACTTCCACCACCGAGTGGAAGAACGGCTGGCGGCTTAGTGTACTTTTTAGTATACTCGCTTCCATTCATCCCATCTTATGGATCGTTCCCGAAGTATTAGCGAAATTTGTACAAACTTGGAAGGAAGAAGCCCTGAAAGTTTATTGCCGGCCAATGAAGTGGCCGAAATCGCTCAGGTTTTGGGAAAAAGTGTGGAATGGCTATTGGGTGGGGCTGAACTCTTGAGTGTCGCTGAGGTCTTCCCTATCCTGGAACGAGCCCGTGGCATTGAGCAGGACATGAACACTTTACCGCTCGCCGAGGGAGACTGCCTTCCTCCTGAAGCAGACCTCGCTTTGGTGGCGGAGGCTGCGGAGGGGAATCCGGCTCTGGATCTTTTGCTTGAGGAATTTTTGAGTCGCTTGGAAGCCCAAGGTTTGGCCAGTGTTTCCGAGTTTTACAATGCCTTTCGAGTTCCTAACCCTGAGATGGTGACTTTTTTTTGGGAAGGCCTTCGCGCGGATCCACGGATTTCTGCGGCTTTGGACCTCACTCTGAGGGGTATGGATGGTCTTTCTGGGCAGGCCGCGGAAGCAGAGCTTCGCAATAAGCTCACTGGGAGACCGTGTTCCGGGATCACTGATAAGGTGCCTTCGATGCTTTTATCCAAGATTCTGAGTAGAGGCATCAACCGTGCTTTCAGCCGTGCACTGATGAAACGTTTACGGGAGCAACCCTTCCCTCTTTTGCCGAATGGGCCTGAGCTTCAAGATCTAGAGAGTTTTTGTACGAGTTTGGAACTTTCCATGGAGTTTGAAAAAATGGATCTGTCCACTCACGCGGCGATGATTGCGAACCCCTTGGGTCAGGCTCAAACGGCAAACACGGACGCCGCTTCCAACTACTTCCGTTCCCGTGAACGCCAAGGAGAAGAGGTGAAAAATAACTTTGGCTATGTTTATTTAACAGAGAAACAATCGAGGGATTTGGGGGTTTCTGAAGACAGCACTGCTCGGCCTCTGCGCTACATGGGTGAAGCTTACTTGGCCGTGCCGGTTGGATTGTATCTTTCCTCTCAATTCCCTGAGGAACAGCGTGCGGCACTGGGAAAAATTCATGCCTTGGCGGAAGCCCAAGCGGGTACGCCGGTGGCGACGTATTACGAAAAACTGGCGGCTTACTATGAGCTCGGGAGTGGTGAACTGCGTGGAGAGGCTTTTCTCAAAGCCTACTACGAGCTCTGTTATGAGGCGGAGCGCGCCTGGGTGCATTATGTTCGTTATGCCGTAGAGCAAGGTCTGCCTTATCTTCATATCCACCCTTTCGAACGTTATGGCACTCAATCCACCAAGAGCCATGAATTGGCTTTGGCCCTCATCAATCCGGACGAAACGGGTATTTTTTTGGAGGCGAAAGCGGATTTTAAAGACGGTGCCCAGCACTTTTTGGAAGACAGCGGTATTTTGGAAAGATGGCCCGTGATGGCGGAACAAAGTCTTAAACACGTGGACTCTGCCGTGATGGTTTCTTTGGCGGCCCGTATGCATTCCTTAGTTCCCAATGCTATTGCGCAAAATATTCCCGATGAAGAAGCCGGTAAAAGAGAGGGGATCGTGACCCTTTTTGACACTGCCTTTTCCAAAATTGTCATTCCTTCAGGTCGTGGTGGGTTTCTTCGTGCGCGTGACGGCGTGGGTGGTCTTGCTGAGGTCTTTGATCGAGACGTTCAAGATCCCCAGAAGTTCATGGATCATTATGTGCTTGTTGTCGCCGGCCATGAGCTCAATCACAATATGTTCAAGGGCAACAAACAGCCCACTCAGGGTACCGGGGATGGTCTTTCCGTGAATACTATTGAAGAAGCTAAAGCTTCCGAGGGCGTCGCGTTTATGTTTCCAGACGGACGCCGCTTAAAAACAGAGGAGTTGGAGGGTCTTCGTGGAGCGCTGCCGCTGATAGTGCCCTGGTTTTTGTCGCGACTCATGGACGGTCGTCTGGCCAAACATCGATCGGAAGAATACCTTCGTGAAGGGGCTTCCCTGCTGGACCACATGATGAAGTCTGGCTTGCTGCAAGTGGCTCGATTGCGTGTGACCGCAGACGGTTTTGTAGAAAAGCCTTTAGAGGGAGGCCTAGCCGACGATGAATTCGAGTTTTTGCGTTACGACTTGAGCGATGCGGCTGTTCAAGGATTTATCACCGGCTGTGTCGACTTTATGGAGCGTTTGGCTCCGGATTACCAGCAAGCCGAATTTGAAGAGCCTCAAGTGGGCCGCGTGATTCCCGATTGGACCCACATCGATACTTGGCAGGCGCTCAGCCGACTCTGTTATGATCGCGATATGAATAAGAATGGAGCCGATGTGGCGGCTTTGCAGGCTCAAAAAGCCAAGATCAAACCTGGGAATCCTCAAAATGAAGAAATGGTGAGAGCCTTATTGCGTTTTGCCGACAAAGAACAGCCCAAACAATTGCGTCAGGCGCTTCAGGTGGGAAGAGGTGTGACCGATGAAGATCTTGAAGAGGCACTGGGAGCGTTTAAGAAAGAGGTGCTGGAAAGCCACCCGCAAATTATTTATTGAGGCTCTTAGGCGACTTGCAGCGTAGCCCCGGACCCTAGGTCAATGCTGGACCCGCTTGGGGCGGCGGCGATTTTATCGAAATACTTTTCGAGGTCGGCTTTGGCGATGGTGTTGTCGATCATGAGGGCTCCCGCCCCTGCCGTCAGAATCAAATCTCCATTGGGTGCTAGTTTGACCGACTTCACCTCTGCACCTGTGGGCACCACTAAATGAGCTTTTTTGTCGCCCACCTGGATGGTTAAAGTGTCGGGATCTATTAGTACTTCCTTTCCTTTATAAGAAATCTCAATTTCGTGGGAGGTTTTTACCGCTTCTGGTGGAGGGTTAAGGTCGCGAACGGTGATTCTACCACTGGATTGATCCACATCTATTCCTGCTTTTTTGAGTATGAGCATGCTTTCGTCGAGCAGTATTTTACCCACTCGTTCCAGGTTTGCTTTGTCTTTCGCGAAATGGTTCACGATTATTACAGCCATTTCGTTGAAGGCTGAGATCGCGAAAACCAAGAGCTCCTCCATTTTTACGTTCTTGATGACTTCTTCCAGTTCTTTTTCACTCACTAAATCCCTCAAAGCGTCCATTTTACTTTCCAAACCTTTCATGGAACCTTCTAGAGTCCTTACGATATCTTCAAAACTATTGATTTTGCTGAGGTCTATTTTTTTGACTTCGCTTTCCACTATAGGGATCACGGCATCGACTAGTTTCCCGAGGGGTTTTAAGCGAGGGTCCTTTTCCATGACCCCCTCTCTAAAGCCTTTGGCTCGGGTTTGATAGCTCATCATCACCCCATTGTCGCTGAACTTTTCTAAATCGTGCTTGTCTAGGGAAAGGCCGGCTGCATCCAAACGTGCCTCCACCTTGGGCATGGCATCGATGGCTTCTTTCATTTTTTCTCTTGCCAGGGCTTTTTCTGCTTCGGGATTGCGGGGTAGGCTGCTTGTTTCTGCGGGGTGGTTTTTATCAACAGGACCGAGTCCCCTTGTTGTTGCCGTTTCCACCGGAACCAGCGCCGCTGCCAAACCCTTTTCCGTTTCGGAGCCGAATTTTCCGTCGACGCCGTATTTGGGCAAAGTTCCTCCTTTTTCTACTATTTTATTCTGTAGGGTTTTCACCACCGCGACCGGATCTTTAGCCACTTCAAAAAAATGCCAGTCTGGAGCTGCTCCGGCAACTTTCCAGTCCATCAATTTGCAGGCCTTGTCCCAATTGTCTTTGAGCTTTCTACTAAAGGAGAGTGGATATTTGGCAAGTGTCTCGCCTTTTTGTATCACGTCAAAAGGAGCGTCCGTGCGGCCTTTGAATTCTTCCAAGTTTTCTGGCGCGGCTTCGCTTTGAACTTCGGGTGACATTTGCTAGTGTGTGAGAGAAAATTGCTGAGAAGGGGCCCATCCACGTATGGCGGTGTAAGATAGAGTCACTTCTCAACAATTCCCTTTCGCTCACTCCGATGTTTCAATGATCGTTCATATAACTATACAACATAATACTTAGTATGTCAAACACTGTTTTTGCATTTGTGGTAGCGGCTTTAGCGCTGGGGGGTCTGATTTTTTACATCAATAAGAAGTTTGAAGAGTTGAAGGCACCGGTAGACGAATCCAGCCAGAAGCTCATGCTCCAGGTGATTTCCGATTTGCGCCGCGAGGTGATGGATGGGCACGGGAAGAATCGCACCGAGCTGGAGGCCAAGCTCAACCAGATGACGGTACTCCTGAAGCAGCAGCACACCAGTACTACGGATACGGTGCAGGCGCAGCTGAAGCAGAGCGCCGCGATTATTGAGGACGTGACCAAGAAGCTGGGCAGCCTGGAAAGCACCAATAAACAGGTGGTGGGCTTCGCGGAACAGATGAAAAGTCTCGAAAACATTTTGAAAAATCCAAAACAGCGTGGGATTTTGGGGGAATATTTTCTGGAGACCTTGCTTTCCAACGTGCTGGCGCCGGGTCAGTATGAGATGCAGTACAAGATGGCGAATGGCGAAATTGTGGATGCGGCGATTTTCTACAACAAACAGATCATCCCCATCGATGCGAAGTTTTCTCTGGAAAAATACAACTATATGATGGAGGAAATGGATTCCGTGCGCCGGGACGAGCTGGAGAAAGCCTTCAAGGGCGATGTGAAAAAGCGCATCGACGAGACCAGCAAATACATTCGTTCTTCCGAGGGGACTACTGATTTCGCCTTCATGTTCATCCCTGCTGAAGGCGTTTATTACAGCTTGATGGCGGCCACGGCCGGTGTGAATACCGAAAATCTACTCGAGTACGGCTTCAAAAAGCACGTAGTGATCGTCTCCCCCAGCTCCTTCTTCGCCTACCTGCAAACCGTGATCCAGGGTATGAAAGCTGTGAAAATGGAGGAAGGAGTGAAGGACGTTTTGAAAAATATTGAGACGCTCGGCAAGCATGTGCTCGTTTACGACGAATACATGCAAAAACTCGGAAAACAGATCGGAACCACCGTGAACACCTACAACATGGCCAGCCGCGAATTCAAAAAAATCGACAAAGACGTGTATAAACTGACTGATGGAAAGGTGGGCGGAAGCGTAGAAATGCTCGAGATTGCGGAAAGGACAAGTGAGGAGGTCTAACCCTCCTCTCACGGAAGTGGTTCCAGCTTTTCGCAGCGAATGCGTAGTCCGTATTCGGCAAGGGCACTCCACTCAGAGTGAGTTTCGCTTACTTCAAGATGCCAGCCTCTGTTTACACAAATGTCACTCTTCAGTACTATTGGCTTCTCTCTGTCCGTTAAGGGTTCCGATAAAGCGATAAAAACTTCTATTCCTTCAAAAGGAGCTCTTATTTCCTTTCTTCCCATTTCGTACCAAGCGACGTTACCGTCTTGATCCAAGTCAACCTTTGCCTCTGCAGGGAAATACTCGCCAAAGAGCAGGACTGGTTCAGTTACAAGTTTGATTTTAGTCGCCACTCGGTGCCTTATTTCGCTCTCTATAGCCTCTACACTTCTGAGTCTCGACTGTAAAAAGAATTCCTCGGGTGGGTCCAGCTTGGGATTTTGACGGTAATCCTCACCGTGCTCTCTTAGCTTTCCTTGCACCTGGTCGTCTACACAATCTTGCAGACTCCCCACTCCTTCTCCTCTTTCCATTGCAATAGCGCAAAGCACCTCATAAGCTGTGTCGGCCGCTCCCTTCATTGTATAGGCCAAAGTGATTTGCATGGGAGTTTCTTCGCCAAGCTGACCTGAAAGAAGTGCCGGGATTAGGCCCATTTTGGATGACATTCAGGGAAAGTAAGCTATGCTGATCTAACTACTTTTTTCATGATTTGTCAACTCGACCCTCCCCCGTGTCTTGCCTTTGAACCTGATTTAACCTAAAGTAGCTGGGCTTATGGCTATTACTTTAGAACAACTCGCGTCCAAGCTCGGTTATACTGAGACCGAGATGCAGAAAAAGATCCTGGAAATTGGGTTGGAAGTCACTCCCACTATTGAGGAGGACATGGCTGAGCTCATTATTTCCGAAGTTTTGGGAAAAACTGAAAAGAGCGCGGCTGAAGTCTACGATTCCATTGTGGAAGGAGAACAGGAGAAAGAGATCGTGAAAAGCCAACGTAAACAGAAAGCCGGAAAAATTGTGAAAAAAACTGAGTTCAGACGCCCTGAACGAGTGGAGCTCAAACGTGGCGGGAACAGTGAAATCGGTGAACACATCAGCGTAAAAGAACTTGCGGAGAAAACGGGTGTGAGCCCGGCGGTTTTGATCGGAGCTCTGATGAAAAACGGGATTTTGGCCAACATCAACCAGGTGATCGATTACGAAACGGCCGTGATTATTACCACGGATTTGGGCGTACAACTGAAGAAAACCTCTGCTTCGGCCAGTGCCGAGGATATTTTTAAAGGGAACTTGGAGAAGCTGCTCAGCGAAGACGAAGCTGAAGATTTGAAGCCACGCGCTCCGGTGGTGGTGGTGATGGGACATGTGGATCACGGGAAAACCACCCTGCTCGACGCCATTCGGAACACCGATGTGGCAGCGGGAGAAGCCGGAGGAATCACTCAGCACATTGGGGCTTACCAAGTAGACCACAAGGGGCGTAAAATCACTTTTATGGATACTCCCGGTCACGAGGCCTTCACGGCCATGCGTGCACGCGGAGCTCGTGTGACGGATGTGGCCATTCTTGTAGTCGCTGCGGACGACGGCATCATGCCCCAGACCATTGAGGCCATCAATCATGCAAAGGAGGCGAATGTACCGATCATTGTGGCGCTCAATAAAATGGACAAGCCCGATGCCAATGCCAATAAAATCAAATCAGAACTCGTAGAATACGGGCTGCAATCTGAAGAATGGGGCGGACAAACCATTGTGGTGCCGATTTCTGCCAAGAAGCGCGAAGGAATAGATGCGCTGCTGGAAAGTGTGCTCTTGGTTTCCGATGTGATGGAACTCAAGGCCAATGCCAAGCGTCCGGCCATCGCCACAGTGGTGGAGGCGCATCTGGATACCAATCTTGGCCCTGTGGCTACCATTTTGGTGAACACGGGTCATTTAAAAATTGGCGACAACTTCATTGTAGGTCAAACCTTTGGCCGTGTGAAAATCATGCGAGACCATCTGAAGCGCCCTCTCAAGGAGCTGTTCCCTTCTGATGTGGCTCAGATCGCCGGACTCAACGCACCCGTGGAAAGCGGCCAGATTTTGCAGGTGATGGCGAATGAAAAAATTGCGCGCAGCAAGGCTTCTCAAGTGCACGAAATGGCGCACGAAGAACTGATCAAATCTGCCGGAATGGGAATGCAGGAAATTTTGGTGCGTATTAAGGAAGGAACTCTGAAGTTGTTGAAGGTGGTTCTGAAAGCGGACACTCAAGGGTCTCTGGAAGCGATCAAACAAGCGCTGGCTAAGGTGAAGAACGACGACGTGGCCATTAAAGTGATTCACAGTGGAGTGGGAAGCATTTCTGAATCTGATGTGATGATGGCGGCCGCTACACCGGGAACGCTGGTGCTGGGTTTCAACATTTTGGAAGGCTCCAATGTGCAAAGGCTCGCCGAACGACTCGGAATTGAAGTGGTGACTTATAAGGTTATTTATGAGCTGATCGACGACTTGAAGAAGATTTTGACGGGCATGCTGCAGCCGGAAGTGCTCTTGATTGAACTTGGTAAGTTCAAAGTGATGAAAGTGTTCTTTACGGGTAAGAATGAAATGGTGGTGGGAGGAAAAATCACCGAAGGCGTGATTCAAAAACGTGGAAAACTGCGCGTGATGCGTGATGGAGTACAGATTGGGGAAGGAAATATTGGCGGGCTCAAACTGGTGAACGAAGATGTGGAAGAACTTTCTAAAGGCGACGAATGCGGACTGCGTTACCAGGGCAAGATTTTGCTCCAGGAACACGACGTGCTCGAGGCTTGGAAGGAAGAAAAGAAGATGAAAACTCTGTAATATGAAAGTTCTGATCACCGGCGGCGCCGGATTCATTGGCAGCAATTATGTTTATATCCATCTGGACGCGCGTCCGGAGGATGAACTGACCGTGCTCGATGCCCTCACCTATTCCGGACACCGTGAAAATTTGGCCGAAGCGGAAGCGCGTGGCGTGAAATTTGTGGAAGGCCGGATTGAAGACCGAGCGCTGGTGACTGCGCTTTTTGAGGAAGGCCAGTTTGACTGGGTGGTGCATTTTGCGGCGGAAACCCACGTGGACCGCAGCATTAAGGATCCTGGCTTGTTTGTGACGACCAACGTGATGGGAACCCAAGTGCTTCTGGACGCTGCGCGTGATTTTGGAGTGAAGCGCTTTCACCACGTCTCCACCGATGAGGTTTATGGCGATTTGGGCTTTGGGTCCACAGACCAGTTTACGGAAGAGAGTGCCATCAGACCGAGCAGCCCTTATTCCGCCACCAAAGCGGCTTCGGACTTTCTGGCGCTGTCGTACTTCCGCACTTTTGGTGTGCCGGTGACGATCAGTCGTTGTTCGAACAATTATGGACCTTTTCAGAGTGTGGAGAATTTGATCCCGGTTTTGATTGGGCGCGCGGCGCGGGATGAAGCTTTGCCGATTTATGGAACCGGGCAAAACGTGCGCGATTGGCTGTTTGTGAAGGATCATTGTGAGGCGATTTTGGCTATTTTGGAGCGAGGAACCGTGGGTGAAATCTACAATGTGGGCGGCAACAACGAATGGGCGAATATCGACATCGCTAAATTGGTTCTGAACCTGATAGATAAGCCGGAAAATTTGATTTCTTTCGTGGAAGACCGCAAGGGACATGACCAGCGTTATGCGATCGATTCGAGCAAGCTCATGCGTGAATTGGGATGGAGTCCCCGCACTTCTTTTGAAGAAGGGATGCGTCAAACCGTAGAGTGGTATAAAATAGCTTTATATGAAAGGAGTCATACTAGCCGGCGGAACGGGCTCGCGCCTCTCCCCGCTGACCAAAGTCACGAACAAACATCTGCTTCCCATCTATAAGAAGCCGATGATTTATTACCCGCTGGAGAAGCTCAAGCAAATGGGCGTCGATTCTGTTTTGCTCGTTTCCGGGCGCGGCCATGCCGGGCACTTTTTGGAACTGCTCGGTGGCGGCGCAGAAATGGGCGTGAAGCTCTTTTATGAGGTCCAGGAAGAGGCAGGTGGGATTGCCCAAGCTTTAGCCCTCGCGGAAGATTTTGTGGGCGACGACAAGTTTGTAGTGATGCTCGGAGACAATGTGTTTGAAGACGATTTGAGCAGTGCCGCGGCGGCGTTTGAAGCCAGTGGTGACGACGCTCATATCTTCTTGAAAACAGTGGAAAATCCTCAGAGTTACGGGGTGCCGAAATTTGAAGGAGAGCGCATTGTGGAGATTCAAGAAAAACCTAAAAATCCTCCCAGCCCTTATGCGGTGACCGGTTGTTATTTTTACAGCGCCGGAGTTTTTGAAGTGATCCGTCAGATCAAGCCGTCCTCTCGGGGCGAACTAGAAATTTCCGATGTGAACGACCATTATGTGAAGGCCGGTAAGATGGGCCACACCGTTTTGGGCAAGTTCTGGGGTGATTGTGGCGAATCCATCGATGGTATGATGACCGTGGCCACCTACGTTCAAACCCACTTCCAGTGAAGCTTTTCCTTTTGGGATCGATCGCGTTCGACACTCTCGGCCATTATGAGGGGCATTTTCGACATTTGTTCACACCGGAGCTCATGAGCGATTTGAGCGTCTCCTTTGTGCTGGAACGTAGCGAACGCCACTTTGGGGGTTGCGCCGGCAATGTGGCCTATTCCTTGGGCCTTTTGCGTGTTCCCGCGACCGTGTGTGGGGCGCTGGGTTTTGATGGCGGGCGTTATCGGAACGTTATGGAATCGTGGGGTATGGATTTGGACCGCGTGGAGGAAGGTAAGGGCGCCACAGCGCATGCGGTGATTGGAACTGATTTGGATGGCAAGCAGATTGCTCAGTTCATTCCTGGCGCACTCGAAGAGGCTGGCGAGTTTGTGCTGCCTGTAGAAGCCGCTGCCGGAGATCTGCTCTGGGTGGGACCGGAACGCAAAGACCGAATGCTCGCCGCCGCGGCTCAAGGAGTGGTGCGAGGGCTACGTGTTTTCGTGGATCCCGGGCAACTGGTGCACGCGTTCACGGGGAAAGAGCTGCTGCAATTTTTGGAGGGTGCAGAGGGCTTGTTGGTGAACCGTTATGAGTGGACCATTTTACAGAAAAAAACAGGTCTGAGCAGTCGGGAGCTGCAAGGAAAAGTGCCACTGGTTTTGGTGACTCAAGGGGCTGAAGGAGGTTTTATGCTGCGCAAGGACGCAGAAGAACAATTCCCTGCTGTGCCCGCGGAGGAAGTCGATCCCACGGGAGCCGGAGATGCGTTCCGCGCCGGAGTTTTGGCCGGATTTTTTCATGCTTGGCCACTCGCGGACAGCGTGAAGGCCGGGACATTGCTCGGCGCCGCCGCCGTAGAGCATTCTTTTGCTCAAGGTCACACGATCAGTGAAGGTCAAGCGCGTGTGCTAAAAACGCTCGGCTCTGCATGACCGGAGTTTCCGCATCGAAGCGTGAAGGCGTTTTGAGCTTCTCGAGTTCTTTTTTCAGATTTTTGTCGGACCATTTTTTTTGTTCTAAAACGGTGACGCTGCCACTCACGTGCAAGCTCTCGAACAGGGCGCTGACTTTGGTACTGTAGGACAAAGCAAGAATCGGCAGACCCGCAGCCAAAGCAAAGAGGCCTGCGTGAAGCCGCATCGTGACGGCCAGTTGCGATTTTTGGCAGGCCTCGAAGGCTTGATGAGCGGAGGTGGGTTCAAAGACTTCCAGCCCGGTACCGCGGAGCGCGCTGCGTTCTTCTTCATTGCGAGCGTCCATGGAAAGGAGAATGGGCTTCCACTTCTTTTTTTTGGCGAATTCCTGGATGGGTTTGAGGAGTTGATTCCAAGTCACGGTGTCGATGCCCGGCCAGGTGCGAAGTGCCACCAAAAGTACGGGCTGTTTCTCGATTTTTTTTCGTTCTTGCTGGAGCCAAGACAGCGCAGCGTCGCTGCCGCAGGTGGAGTCGATGCCCCAAGATTTCAGGAGTTTTTGAGAACTTTCATCTCGCACGTGAATGGCCTTGGCGCGGCGAAAGGTCCATTTGGTCAAAAAACGCCCCGCCCAAGTTTTGAGGGGGCCGACGCTTTGACCATAACAGATGTAGGGCGTGCTCAGGCGGCGGCAGGCGCGGGCTTGGGCGGCCCAAATCCAGGGTGCTTTGCGGCTTTCCGTGTCTACGAAGAGTCCGCCTCCCCCTAAAATCACCAGGTCTGCGGCGCGAATGGCCTCGGTGGCCTGCTTGCGGCGCGGTGAAAAGTGGCTGCGGATCCCGGCCGGAACAAAAGGTACTTTTTGCAGGCCTTTGTAGAGTTCGTGACTGGAGGAATCTCCCCCGTGGGTCACGGCGAGACGGCCTTGGTAACCGATGGCTTTGAGATCGGTGAGAATCCCCGCCAAAATGGCGTCGTCGCCTAAGTTTCCGGCACCATAATTTCCGATTATAAGAATGCTTCTTGGGCCCATTTCAAATGAAGTAAGGGAGCGTAGGAGAGGCGATGAATGGCGGAGGGGCCGTGGCTGCGGAGCGCTTGTTGATGCCGCTCGGTGCCGTAACCTTTGTGTTCTTCAAACCCATAATCTGGGTAGTGGCGTGCACATTCTATCATAAGATGGTCGCGTGTCACCTTGGCGAGTACAGAAGCGGCGGCAATGCAACGGTAGGTACGATCGCCTTTGATCACGGAGGTGTGAGGCACGTCGAATTTGAATTTGTCGCGACCGTCGATCCACAGGGCTTCAGGCTGCTGCGGGAGCTGCTGGAGGGCGCGCTGAAAAGCTAGAAAAGTGGCGTGAAGCAAGCCGTGGCGATCCACTTCTTCGTGCGAGGCTGTGCCTATGCCGTAAGCGCAGGTGGCGACGATTTTTTTGAAGAGTTCCTCGCGCTTTTTTTCGGTGAGCAGTTTGGAGTCGTTGAGGCCCGGGAGTTGGAGTTTTTCAGGTAAAATCACGGCCGCGGCCACCACCGGTCCCGCCCAAGAACCGCGCCCCGCTTCGTCGAGACCGGCAACACAGCGTTTGGTGGGTGGATTTTTCACAGTGGTATTGTAGCGAGCTGGCGGGAGAAGGCCGAGCGTGAGGTATTGCGGGAAAGAGTTTTTATTTCACTTATCACTCCCAGGATTGAACAAGGCCATATTTCTTGGTTTTGTTTACCCCACGTGGGGTTGCTTTTCAATAAAAAATAAATACGTCAAACCAGTAGGTTGTTAACCCCTACCTGCCGGAATATTTAAGCCTTGTTTTCTTCTTCTGCAGGAGCTTCAGGAGCAGCTTCCTCAGCAGCAGGTTCTGTTGCGGGTGCTTCTTCAGCGACCGGAGCTTCTTCGACTGTGGCAACTTCTTCCATGGGCGTTTCTTCAGCAACGGGAGCCTCTTCTACTACGGGTTCTTCAGCGGTTACTTCTTCCTTAGGTTCTGCCTTTTTCTTAGCCCCCTTGAGGAATTTCTTGTCTTCTTCGTTCAAATCTTCATCTTGGAGACGAGTGGATTTACCTTCGAGATCACGCATGTAATAGAGTTTGGAACGGCGAACCTTTCCAAGTTTCACAATTTCGATCTTTTCGATGAGGGGGCTGTGGAGAGGAAAAACTTTTTCCACACCCACTCCTTCCACCACTTTACGAACGGAGAACGTTTTGTCTGCTTTGGAACCGGCGTTGAGTGAAATCACCAAGCCTTCGAAAATCTGAACACGTTCCTTTTCTCCTTCTTTAATCCTCTGGTGCACACGAATCACATGGCCCGGACGCAGGTCTGGAACCTCTTTTTTCACCGCAGCTCCGGAAACGTGATCTAAGATAGATTGGGCCATAGGACTTGAAAGATAAGCTGGCCCACTATACGGAGGGCAGCCTCGTTTTGCAAGGGTATTTTTAGAGCTCCATTTGGAGATTGTTCACGGCAATCACATTGGCAGGATCTTGGATCAGATCCACAATGAACTGGTCGCGACATTTCACACGGTATTCAAAGTCTTCTTTCTTTAGGACGCTGAACTTGATGGGCTGAGCGCTTTCCAGGGTATCGAGGAACTTTTCCAGGTTGGTTTTGTCGATGTCCCCCACTACGAGCAGGTCCACAGCCGATTCTTTCTGCAAAAAGACTCCGGAAAGAAGGAGAAAATCGAGATTTCCCATCTTAGAGAGGCTTTTGACCAGAGCTTCGTTGGCCGGATTCGCTTTTATGATGATGTTGCGCAGCTCGTTGTAGAGTACAAAGTTCTTATTCACCGCGAAGTATTTGTGGCGATTTTTAGCACGACTTTTGAGCAAGCCCATTTTTTTGAGATTGTCGAGCTCACGACGAATGGAATTGATCTGTTCGTCCAGCTCGCGGGTCAGCTCACGCACAAAGTATTCCTCGTCCGGTCGGAGCAAGAAAATGGTGAGGAGTTTGACTCGAGCTTTGGAAGTGAATAAATGCTTCAGCATGCACACATATTTTATACAAACTAGGGTGAAATGTATAATTTTTTGCGTCTAATTGCAAGTCCAATTGCTTTTTACAGGTTTAAAGTCAGGGTGAAATTTAGAACAATTTTTGTATTCTATGCTGAATTTTCGATGGCCTATTGAACATTTTTTTTATTCAAAATAGCCTCTTTGGGGGGTACTTTTTGCTGGATTTTTAAAGACCCCAGTGAAGGGGTCTTTTTGAGTCCTCGAGCGAAGGGTTTTAGTCTTCGGTGTGACCGCGGATCAATTTTTTGAAGCGAGCGGCTCCTTTCACGGTTTCGCGTCCTTCAGTTCCTTCGGCGTAACGCTCTTTGAGCATGGCTTGGAATTCCGGAGGGTAATTGCCGAGGAGTCGGCTTATTTCTTCCTGGATGTCTTCTTCGCTGACTTCAGGCTTTTCCATTTCCATGAGTTTTTCCAGACCGAGGCGGATCAGAACCTGTTCAGCAGCGGGTTTGTGGAGCTCTTTGTGCAGGTCCTTCCCCTGTTCTTTCAATTCTTTCTCGTACTCTTCCCAGTTGCGCTTCTGTTTTTCCATGTCTTCCTTGAGACGCTTCACCATGAATTCGATTTCGCGTTCCACGAGAGCATCGGGCACTTCGGCTTCCACGTGCTCCATCAGCACTTTCAGGAATTCTTCCTCCAAACGGGATTCTTCTTGGTGGCCTTTTTGCTTGGTGAGCTCGACTTTGATGTCTTCCTTCATGCTGACGAGGTTTTTCTCCTTGTCGCCGGAAACTTCCTTAGCCCAGTCGTCGTTGGCCTCTTGCTTTTGGCCTTCCTCAACGCGGTTCAACTTGATGTGGAATCTGACTTTTTTACTCTGGAAAACCTTGGAATGGTAATCCTTAGGGAAAGTGATCCAGAAGTCTTTTTCGTCGGCGATGCTCATGCCCACCACTTCGTCTTCAAAACCAGGGATGAGTGAGTTGGAGCCGAGTACCACGGGGTGATTTTTACTGGCCGTGCCATCCAGAGGGGCTCCCCCTTCGTCGAAACCGTCAAAATCGATTTCCACACGGTCGCCTTTTTGAGCGGCACGGGTCACATCGGTCCATTTTTTGCTGCGTTCCATGAAGTTTTCAATCACTTCGTGTACTTCTTTGTCCTCCACCACCGCTTTTTTACGTTTCACGGTGAGTTTGGTGGGATCTTTTTTGAATTTCACTTCAGGCAAAAGGGCCACCACCGCTTCGAATTCGAGAAGAGGTTCGTGGGATGTGATGTTGATTTTAGGGTAAGACACGGGGCGGAGTTCTTTTTCGTGAACCGCTTTTTCGTAAGCGTCGCCAATGGCGATGTCCATGGTGGCTCCGAGGAAGCCTTGGTCGCCCACATGTTCTTTGAGCACATCGAGGGGAACGTGGCCGGCACGGAAACCGTCTATCTTCACCTGGCCCTGGAGTTCTTCGGCGGCTTTTTCTTCGTAAGCCTTCATTTCCTCAGCGGAAAGTTTGATCACGAGCTTCACTTCTGACTTTTCGAGTTTTTGGACGTCTATTTGCATTGAGGAATCATTAAAAAGCGCGCCTAGCATACCTGGTGGATAGGTGTATTGCAATTCTTTCCTTTTTTTGGTATAATTATTAGATTTAAATACAAAAATCCACGTATGGCAGCTGGATCTTCCAATCCCGAATATCGAGATATAAGCGACATCAAAGACGACTTGATTGATCAAGCCGTGGACTTGATGGGAGAGATCGAAGGCTTGAAATCTCAACAAGCGGACGTGGTGAAATCCATGCATTTGGATGCCAGCAACTCCCTTCGAGGTGTCCCCCATGCAGAGGACGATCCCACTTGGAAAGCTTTGAAGGATCAAATCGATGCCAAGCAAATGGTCCTGGATCAGTTGGCCGACCAATGGGTCACCGCCACCAGCGGACGTTTGATCGGTAAGGGAACCACAGAAGGTTTCAAGGCCAAGGCTGAGCGTGCCTATTTCGACAGCACTCACGTCGATACCGAACCTGACTTCAATCTTTTAACTGGTACAAAAGGCGGTGCGGAAGATGCTCCAGAAGTGAAAGGCGCCCGCGGAAAGAAGGCCGAAGTGGTCGCTGTGACTCGTGTGAACATCAACGATCTGCAATCTCAAGTGGAGGCGTTTAAAAAGGATGCTGGAAGTTTGAGTCATATTGCTTCCGCTCTGCTCGAGGCTGGCCTGGCTCCTGTGGATTTGGTGAGCCCGGATCCTGCAAAACAAGAAGCAGCCATCAATGTTGCTTTCGAAACTAGCCCCCTGCTGGCCCGTTATCTTATTGTAGAACTCAGCAATCCAAACTCCACCAACCGAGTGGCCATCACCGCCACCTTAGAAGATATGCGCACTCTCTTGAGCAAGGCTTATGACAGTTCACGCACTTCTAAAGAGTTCCAAGAAAAAATAGAACAAGCGACTATAGAGGGGACACTGAGTCACAAACTGGGCGGCGCTGTAAAGGCTCTTGGGAAAGATCCTTTGGCACTCACAGCCTTCATTGGCGCGATTATCGGGCTGGGAGTCCTTTATAGCAATGCCGGGGATGATACTAAAGGAAAAATTAAATCCTTTTTAGGATGGGGTGCCGCCCTTGCAGGTGGTACCTATCTCACCGATTTCCTCTGGAAAAAAATGGACGACCGTCATCGTGGACTTTTTGACCGTTTGGGAATGAGCCCCGGAGACTTACTCGCTCCTGAGATTGTAGAAAAGGCCAAAGCTCAATTGGCCGCCCAAGGTTTCCCTGAAACCGATCAACAATCTGCTTTGGATTATGCTCGGGTTTCCGATATGTCCATGTCCAGCATCAATGAGGCTTTTCAACAGGCTCTTGCTGATGGTAAACGGGAAATCGACCCTCGAATTCTTCAAAAGAATGGCCTGGACAGTGCTTCTGCCAAGCGCATTGATGGTGTTTCTCTCTATAAGGTGATGGAGCACTTTTATGGAACCATGTGCTACAACGCCTCTATTAAAGAGAACTCCAATGCCCCTACGGCCAGCGGCTTGGACGATAGAATGAAACTCGGTTTGGCTTATGCCAAGTCCCACTGCCACGATAAATTTTCCAATGCCGTCTATACGATTGGTGAAAATCTTCACGTGGCGAATGCCGCTGCTAGTGCAGCTGCTAGTGGAGCCCCCAGCGCGAGCGTTGGCTCTGCCACCGGTGGCGCAGAACGAAAAGTTGGAATTGAAGGAATCCCCGATGCCCCTTTGGCGAAACTGATTGAAGACAATCGGCTGCTCCAAGGAGGTACTGTGCATGCTCTTGTAACCGGCGATTACCTCATTAAGGGTTATCCTTATTCCTACGAATTCAACAATGGTAAGCATGTTTTTGTTCAAAAATTGGACACTAGCAAACGTGTGGAAATCGACGAATCCAGAGATGCCAAGATACAAATCACCGCCCTTTTGGCTCAAGCTGAAGCGGATGTGAAGCCCAAATTGTTTAGGCTCACTAGTGGGATTGGAGGAATCACCGAAGATAGCCTCATCTACAACGCCCGCGGTTTCTGGGAGCTCACTCCT
>CALQZQ010000002.1 GCA_943349825.1 Candidatus Peribacteria bacterium
CTCAAACTCCTCAAAACCAAATAAACATGCTCTACACTGGTCCTCACAACCAATTCAAACTTCTCCAAGAACGCGCCGTGAGCGGGGAGTCTTTGAACATGGACCTACAAGTGGGCCCGGGCTACCAAGCCCCTTATGCCGAGTGGATGGAAGAGAACAAAGCCGTTCTACCCATCCTCTCCGCAGAAGACCGCACGCTGTCCCTCACGGATGCCATGGAAGAAAAAGTAGTCGAACGCCAAGTGAAAATCATCGATGAAAAAGAACCCAATCCAACCAAGCGCAAAGAGCTAGTGAGCCAGGCCGTGCGTGGCGATTTACTCCTGGTGAGCACCGACGAAGGAGCTCATTTCGATCAAGTCCTCACCCTGGAAGAAGCGAAGAAAAAATCGCCGCTTGCCTTACGAATCCTCTCCGCCACCTTGCGCAGCAGCACCCTCGATTTGACTGAACTCAAAGAAGAACAAAACCTGCTGCACGCCACAAAAAAACTCCGCCAACAACACTTTTTGGTCGGAGCAGCCTACGTAGAAAATCATGTGATTCACATTTCAGCCACTCATCCCAAACAGGGTGCCTACGACGTGGAAGTGCCTTTGAATCAAGCTCCGCAACTGCCTTTGGAATACACCTTCACAAACAAAGAAGGAAAAAAACGCGTGGCCGAAACCCAGCTTCCCGAAGCTTTTGGCGAAGCCAAACCCGAGTCCAGATTCGCAAATTTTTCTCACGAAACGCGCCACGACAACAGCTTCAACAAAGAAAACTTGGCTCGAGCCGCTATCGCAGGAGGCCTCGGCCTCCTCGGTGCAAAAACGTTGGGCAATCAAAGAGACGCCGCTGCCCGAGCACTGCTCGCCGCACAAGACACCCGCAACCGCATGAAATCACCTGCTGTGCACGACAACATGTCCGCCAGAAACGCCATGAAAGCACGCAAAGCCCGCCAAGACAAGGAAGCTCAAGTCAGTAACGAACTAGACAAAAAACGCGAAGACAGTTATCCGAAAGAAGCCAAAGAAGCCTACGAAAAAAAAGAGGCAAAAGAGCAAGAAAACACGAAAAACCAGAATGCGGCCCTGGCTCAATTTACTAAAAATTTGAAGATAGGCACAGCCGCCGCAGGTGGACTATTCGGCAGTGCCAGCAGCGTCATGTTCTATATTGCTCACTCCTCTAACTCATGAAAAAAATACTAGAACAACTCGGAAAATTCCTCAGCAAACGCAAGACGTGCTTGATGCTAGCCTTGGTGCTCGCGCTGGCTTTTGCACCTCGCTTTGCCTTTGCCGCCGACCCCAGTGACATGATCAAAGACACGGCTGACTTTTTAGCCATCCTCATTCGCTTTCTCAATTCACTGCTCTGGCCTTTCCTCATCATTATAGGAGATCTGATGGACGTGGACATGATCATCGGACCCGGAATGGGCGACCGCATGATTTCCATTTACAATTCAGTCCGCAATCTGGTGAACATCGCTTTTGTACTCGTGCTCATCGCTGTGGCGTTTTACAACGTCCTCGGCCTGGGTGGAGGAGAAGGTGAACTCGCCATCAAAACCGCTCTGCCCAGGGTGGTCCTCGGGCTCATCTTAGTCAACTTCACCTTGCCCATCGGGCGCGTGCTCTTGGACGTGACCAACATCGGTACAGACATCGCCTTCGGTCTCCCGAATGTAGTGGAAGGCTATCAATTCAAATCGGAACTGGAAAATTTCACTCACGACGTGTGTTACAAAAGCTACGAAGTGGCTTCCGACGGTACAGTAACAGCTACCTTCTATTCCAAAGCGGAAGAGGATGCAAAAAGTACCCCCACCCAAACTCAATTCTTGTGTGACGATTTACTGACCATCACCACGGACAGCACCACCCACGCCGTCACAGGTGAGGCAGAAGGCACCGACGGTTTCTACGATTCCCTCAACAACACCATCAAGACCACCTACTTCAGCGATCTGAATAAAAACAACCTCGGGCTCATCCTTGCCGTGAACATGGGCAAACTGGGAGCCTTGAACATTTTGAAAGAAGGGGAAATCGAGAGCTTTGAAGACTTAACGGTGAACATGATGTTCTCTTGCGCCATGTATTTGGTGCTGGCCATCTCCTACATTGTGATGGGCCTCGTGCTCCTCACACGTATTTTCGTGCTCTGGATAGCCCTCGCGCTCTCACCTTTGGCGGTACTCGTCTATGTGGTGCCCCAGCTCAAAGAGTGGGCGGGCGGAGCAGGGGACTTCAGCCAAAAAGTAATCAAACACCTCATTTCGCCCATCATCATGGGAATCACCTTGAGCTTTGGTTACCTGCTCATGGACGCATGGAACTCGGTCTCCCAAGGCTCCACCAACGCCCTTGGCAGCTTGTCCGCCAACAACACCATCAGTGCCGACTTCTTGGTTTCCGGCATCGACAATCTTCCCAAATTCATTCTCGCCATCGCCAGCATTGTGGTGGTCTGGACCGGTATTTTCGCCGCCGCCAGCGACACCTTTGCCTCCGGCCTCACCGACACCTTGAAGGGTCTCGGCCAAGACGCCGCCAAAGCCGCCGGTATGGGCCTCATGTCTATTCCTACTATTACGGTGGGCAAGAAGGATGGTCAACCAATAGAAACCTCACCGCTCGCCGTCTTCGGTCTCGCTCAAAACCAAATCCGCCGCTTCTCTTCAGGGGCATTTGCTCAAGAAGGAATGGACGATCTGGCCAAAAGCTTAGGTATCAAGACTTATGGTCCGGGCGCAGCAGACCGCGTGCGTACTCCACAAGAATTGGGTCAAGCGCTGCGCACTGCAGTGCGCGATGGCACAGTCGATTCAGAAGCAGCCTCAAGGATGGCTACGCTCATTTGGCAACTATCGGAGAGTTCTAAACTAGAGAAAGGAACGAAGGACCGTGTGGCTGAGCTCCAAAGAGACGTGCTCTCTAGTAGTACCTCCCCGGCTGACAAAGCCCACAAATTGAAAGAAATGGCAGGAATCGTAAGAGATCAATTTGATGCTGAAAAGATGGACATAGATGCGACGACCTTAAAAGATCTCAAGTCCGATGCAGGAAAACTCGCGGCGACCACTGGCCTCACCGTCACCGCTCCGCCGGTAGCCACGCCCACAACTCCAGAGGCGAATAGGGGGCATCTCCAGACTGCGGCACAGCGTGCACCCACTATTGATGCGGCTTTGGGAGCCATGAGCGCGACAGTGGCCGCTCCGCCCACAACCCCTGCAGCAACTGCGGCAAATCCCACGCCGACACCGGTACCCAACCCAGCCAACGGATTTGCTAGCGAAGTAGATGAACTGACTCGCTTAACAAGAGCAGCTCACGAGGCCCGCGACCTTGCAATAGCCGACCCAAGCAACAAAACAAAGCTGGATGCAGCTAAAGCCGCCGTGACAGCAGCTCACACGAAGTCCACATCCTTGTCAAAAAATACAACTTTGATGCAAGCCTTCCAAGGAGCTCCCGGAACCAAGAACCCCATCTCAACGGTGGATGGCGAACTCGCACAAATGCAATCCGAACTGAATCCCATTAAAACCTAAACTTTACAAAAACTAAATTAGATGTTACAGTCATCCTCCTACGGTCGAAGTGATCTATGGATAGTGATTGTGAGGAGAGAGTCCGCTCAAACGGTTGAGCTACTCCCTTCTCTCGCTCCTCGAGAGAGCAACATCACCTCCATCCCATGATCCACTCCTACGCTGACCATTACCGGTTCGCTCAAAAAAACCTCTTCCTCGGAGAGAGTCTGGTTTGGTCCATGACGCCTCCGGCGATTCCTGGTGCCCCCGGTGGTCCGGAAGGTTCTGCAGAAGGACTCGGCGCCGGCTTAGACGTACAAGCGCGAAAGCGCGTTGAGGACAAGAAAAAAATCACGGAGTTCATGAAGGAATTGGTTCCGGAAAAAGCCAAAGTTCTGCCAGACGACGACATCGAAACTCGCGAAGGATGGATGGAGCTCATGGGGGAATACAACGGGGTTCAAAGCCAGATCACCACGCTTTTGGAGTACAAGAAAAAATTCCAAAACCCGGAAGAGCTCAAAAAGGATCCCAATTTCCGCGAAACTTATAAGAAATACTACGCCAATCTAGTTCAACTCCGCTACCTCCAAAGCATCGATATGGGAGGGGTGGATTGGGCCGATTTGCAAAGAAAGGCCGATGGAGAATTCACGGCCAAAACAGCGGACGTGATACGAGACACCGAGCACATGATCGCGCAACTGGTGGGACGACGAAAAGTCATTTGGGATTGTATCGAAGGGCGCATTCACAGTGACTTTTCAAAACGTCTGGAAAATCTGAAGAGTGTTTGGTCCACCAATCCTCCTCCGGGCTTCGAAGGCTCCAGCGCAGATTGGCTGGCCTATCTTGCAAATATCGAAGGCCAAGTCAACAGCCATCATTTTGAAGACACGGACAATGCCGAGCAGCCGAAAGGTGCCGAGTATTTCGAAGAATTGAGAGCCTTATGGAGTTCCATTGCCGATTCGGAAAGCACGGTGGAAATGTGGCAAAACGGACAAAATCACCACATCACGATTCCGGGTCTTTTGGCCGACATCGACCACTTGGAAGAAGAGAAGCAAGGCATTTTGACGCCGGACTTTTTAGCAAAATACGAAGCCGCCGTAGACGACGTGACCGGTCCTTTAGAAAAAGTCATTGCAGAGATGAAAGAGAGAGGGGCCGAGGAAGCCGAATTGAAAGAGTTAGAAGAGACTTTGAAAGGCTTAAAAGAGAGCCGTGACCTGGACTCCCAGTTTGATGAAATGATCAACAGTACGGAGCCCAGCCAACAAATGGTAAGGGCTGGTACGCCTTTCACATTGCCCAAAGGGCTGCGAAAACAAGTGGAGTTTTTAAAAACATTCCCGGCAAATGAAACGGAATCCAAACACATGCTTTACCGCATGCAAGATGCCATCAAGACAGCTCGAGAAACTCTGCACGACACCGAAAAATACACCACCGAAACGCTGCCCAACTACCTGCTGAAGGTAAAACTGATGCAGGAAAAACTGCATGAACCTGCGCCCAGAAAGCGAAGGGAGCTCATGATCCTTTCCGGCCCTAAGACCTTTTCCATCCTGAAGCACGTGGTCACCTCGCTCTTCGAACGCAGCTGGGAACGTGACACCAAACGTAAAGCGGGAATCTTTGGAAACGCCGCCTTTGGTTTTTTGGAAAACATCGATGTCCTCAAAAAATACGACCTCTTAAGACCTTTTTCCGAACTTTCTTCCGAAGCGGACACCGAACGCGAACACGCAGAGACGGAAGGATTCCAACACTACGAAAAAGTACACGAGCATTTGTCTGTGGAGCACATGATTCACAAGATGCAGATAACGGACAACGAGTTTGAATTCCGTGGACTCATCGGTCTGCTCACTAAAAAAGGCCGTATGCGCTGGGACGACGAAGCCTTCTTCAAACAACTCAATAAATTTCAAAAGATCATCCATGTTTCCCAGAATCTGGACCGCCACATGGAAGACCGTGTGAAGTCTGAAGAACACATCAAAGAAGCCATTTATGCCATTTATGGAGACGTGGATATTTACCGCGATTGGCTGTCCAAAAACTCCTCCGCACTCAAGAGTGAAAAACAAAACAAATCCGCCCGCTACGGAGAACTTTCCGAACAACGTGTGGGAGACAAAAGCGCCTTGCAAGCCAAGATCGATGACATCCTCCAAAAATACAAAGGAGATTTGGCCGCCCACAAACACTTCTCGGATGCCGACCCCATTGAGTACGAAGCCATCATCGATTACGCCATTGACCAGGGGAAACTCGACAACGAAGATGCGCTTTACTACATGATTCAAGGAATCGGTTGTGGACACATGGGCCAACCGGGACTCATTCCTTTGGAACGCGCTTCCGAACTCACCGGAAAAAACAACAACTATCCCGCCATCGAGCTTTTTGCCGATAAAACAAAGAGAGGGGATAGACCGACCCTGGCCGACGTACAGGAATGGGCGCAGATGTCTAAGGAAGAATACATCCACTGGTACCACAGCTACGTGATGTACCAGCCCAAAGTGCGTCAACGTCTCAACAAAGCACAGTCTCAGGGGGTCAAAATGGATCACGATTACTTCACGGGAACCGCCGCTTACTTGAGCGCCACTTCCATGGAAGGTCTGCTTCGCGCCAACGAAACCGGAGGTTACGGCCTGCAGGTCACAGCCGTGCAAAACGGTAGTGTGGGTATGCTCTTCGGTTTGGATGTATTGGCCGAGGAATACAATGAATTGGGCGATAAAGGAAAAGACGGTCTATCCCGCATGGTGGACATGATCACCCGTTTCGATGGAGTTTTGAATGGCCGCATGCACCGCAAAGAAAGCAACTACATGCGTTTGGATTACACCGCGAAAGACAAAGAATACCCGCGTTACGTAGGAGCCTACAAAAAATACTTTGGAAGAGGCCAAATGACTACCGGTCAGAACTTGGAAAAAATGAAGAGTTACTTCAGAATTTTGGACAGCTACGACTCCAACTTCCCTTTATTCGCTCGCCTCTTCGACAGCGGCTTTGCCACAGATCAAGACGCCATGGCTTTCGCAGAGGGGATGATGGTAGAGCATCCGGGAATCTTTGGGGACGCACCCGCACCCCAAGGCATCGACGGGCTCTACCAAGTGATTGGTGCCTACGTGGCGCACATCGCTAAAGAAAAACCGGAAGTGATCCAAGCCATGAACGCCAAGATCATCGCAGAGCACCGTAGTGCCGGCAAAAGTGCTGACGCAATCAAGGATTCACGAGAAGCAAATGCCCAAAGCTTTAGAAATGAATACGCCGCACAAATCAAAACAGGCCGCGATGATCACGGGGGTCATAGTGGTGGCCACGGTCACGGGGCTCATGGAGCGCACGGTGAGCACGGTGCACATGGAGCTCATGGCGAACATCCCACCGAAGGTGGTGGACACGGAGACCATGGTGGCGGTGGCGGAGGAGCCCACGGCGACGACCACGGTGCTGCGGGTGCAGCGCACGGTGGTGCCGTTCGTGGATCAACTCATGGTGGAGGCAACACCGGAGGCACCGGTCACTAAGCCTTCTCCGGCAAACGCCTTTCGGCAATTTCCTGAGCTACATTTTCAGCGAAGTCTGCGAGCGCGATGGCATCCTGTTTTTTGGTGTGGTAACTGCGGGCGGCCACCGTTTTTTCAGCGGCTTCTTTTTCACCCACCACGAGCATCCAGGGGATTTTCTTGCCTTCCGCATTTCGGATTTTTTTGCCCAAGGATTCGTCGCTTTCGTCTATCCACACACGCACATTTTTGGCCTTCAAAACCGCCGCCACTTCTGCCGCATATTCGGCAAATTTTTCACCCACCGGCAGCACGGCCACTTGCACGGGCGCGAGCCACGTGGGGAAGGCCCCGGCAAAATGTTCGATCAAGAATCCAATCAAACGTTCGTGCGTAGAAAGCGGAGCACGATGCACACAGAGCGGCGTTTTTTCTTTGCCGTCGCTGTCCACATACGTGAGTTCAAAACGCTTCGGTATTGCGAAGTCGAGCTGGTTCGTAGCAAGCGTGAATTCACGCCCAATCGCGGAGTAAATTTCCACGTCAATCTTCGGCCCGTAGAACGCCGCTTCACCGGCCACTTCCACAAAGTTCACGCCGGATTTCTGCATGGCCGTGCGCACTTTTTCTTCCGTCTCGAGCCACAGTTTCGGCTCATTCACGTACTTCTTTCCCAGACCTTCTTTGTCGTGCAAAGAGAGACGCATCACGTATTTATCGATGCCAAAAATTTTAAAATAATGTTTGTAAATTTCAATCACTTGAATGAACTCACTTTCGAATTGTTCGGGCGTGCAGTAAATGTGAGCGTCGTTCATGCACATACTGCGCACACGCATCAGTCCAAACAAAGCGCCGCTGTCTTCAAAACGATAACAGTGTCCATACTCAGCGAGACGCATGGGCAACTCGCGGTAGGAACGTTTTCGGTTCGCATAAATCAAATGATGATGAGGGCAATTCATCGGCTTCAAATAGTATTCTTCCTCATCGATTTTCATCGGAGGAAACATGGACTCCGCGTAGTAGGGAAGGTGCCCGGATTTGTGGTACAAACTTCCCTTCGTGATGTGCGGCGTGCGCACGCGTTGGTAGTCGCCATTGAACTCCACTTCCTTCGCGAGCTTCTCAATTTCTTCCACCAAAATGGCACCGTTCGGCAGCCACAGCGGAAGACCCGCTCCCACTTCGTCGGACAGCATGAAAATTTCGAGCTCCTGACCGAGCTTACGATGGTCCCGTTTCGCCGCTTCCACCAGCATGTTTAAATGCGCCGTGAGCTCTTCTTTTTTCTCAAAACACAGCCCGTAAATACGTTGCAACTGAGGACGCGTTTGGTCTCCTCTCCAATACGCCGCCGCAATTTTGTTGAGCTTGAACGCCCCGATCTCTTTCGTGTTTTCCAAATGTCCGCCACGGCACAGATCGATGAACTTCGTTTCTCCGTCTTTATTGATATTCTTGTAGAACGTAATCGCCTGACCGTCCGCCGCAAATTCCTTGGCGAGTTCTACCTTGAAGGGTTGCTCCATTTTCTCCAAAAAAGCGACCACTTTTTCAGGCTCTTGTTCGTCGCGTTCAAAGGTCTGACCTTGGTTCACAATCTTCTGCATTTTTTCCTGCAAAATATCCAAATCTTCCGGCACCAAAGCGCGGGGAAGTTGGAAGTCGTAGTAGAATCCGTGATCGATCACCGGTCCCACGCCGAGCTTGGCCTCCGGAAACATTTCCAGCACCGCTTGAGCCAGCACGTGCGCCGCCGAATGACGCATGGCGTACAAAGGATCTTTGAGTTTTTCTTCCAGGAGTTCTTTTTGCATAGAGTTAAAGTGTTTAGTCGCACCAGAGCGTAGACATTTGGACCTGGACTGTCAACGCGGGGCTGGGGCGAAAGAAATAAAAAACCCCCTTTGGAAGGGGGTTGAAGTTGAATTCATGCACAACTTCAGACCACCCTTCGGGCAGTTGTAGTAGTGGTGGTGTTCAAACGGATGTGCATAGCCACAGCTTAATACTTATAAGGTTTTCGTCAATGCCTACCACCTACTGGATAGCCTCCATAGCAGCACCTTCAGTTCTTTCTGTGAGAGATTCTACCAGAGGGTTCGAGAAAGCTCGGAGTAGCGCAAGACGATACGTACCACTTTGAACAAACTGATCACCCAAGCCGACAACATCACTTAAAATCCCATTCACTTGATCTCGGTTTCCGTTTGCAGCTCTCAAGTGCTTAAGAAGGACATCAACGATTTCTCCGCTTCTGCCTTCGCCACGATGAAGCTCTATAGCAGTAAGCTGTAGCGCAGCTGGCAATGATTCAGTACCCGTCCCTTTGCGCGGAGTGTCCATATAGAGGTTTTTAAAGTATAAATCTTGGCTTATGCTAGCCATTTGTAGACTTAGGACAAGCCTTCTGCGTTGACGCAAATGCCAAGTCAAAATGCGCACCAGAATAAAGGCACAATGGCTTGAGAAAGCCCGGCAAGTGGGTTTTCGATTAGAAGGATTGCAGTAAAAAGACGGTAGTATTATAATTAATGTGGACGAGTCCGCTGAGGTCCATGTGACACAGAAAAGTCCCCTTGTGGGGACTTTTCGTCGTCTGTTCAGGCGGTGGACCCTAGGGGATTCGAACCCCTCTCGGCAGGTTGACGAGTCCGCCAAGGTAACCAATACAGGGCCCGCGAAACTGAACAGTCCGAGAATAAACTGCCGACCTTACAAAACACCTGACTTTTTTCTTACATTCCGCTGATAAAAACCTGACAAAATCGCACGCCACCCACGTTTTGCACAGTGCATTTGTGCAAAAGTCCCGCTAGAATAAGCCACGAACCCACCGCCCACGCCACATGCGCCTCAAACGTCTCACCCTCGAAGCTTTCCGCAATTATGCAGACCTGGAACTGAACTTAGATGCGCCCATCACTGCGCTCGTAGGGCCCAATGCTCAGGGCAAAACCAACCTCCTGGAGAGCATCGCCTTCCTCGCGCTCGGCAAATCTTTCCGCGCCACCAAGAGCATCGAAACGCTGCAGTGGGATCGCCCGCACGGCCGCATCAAAGGTCTCGTGGAAGATCAGGGGAAGGAAATCGAGCTCGAAGTTTTCCTCCAGCGCAGCCCCGAATCCAAAAAAGTGAAACTCGGCAGCAAAGTCGTCACGCCTAAGAACTATCTGGGCAATTTGCGCGTGGTGCTCTTTACGCCCGATCAACTCGATCTCATCAGTGGCAGCCCCGGCCAACGCCGTCAATTCCTGGATCGGCTGCTCATGCAGCTCAACGCGGGCTACGTGGAATCCTTCAGCCAGTATCAAAAAATCCTGGATCACCGCAACGCCCTGCTCAAAAAAATCGGCTTGGGCCGCACCGATCCCTGGGAACTCGATCTTTGGGACGCCCGCCTCGTGGAAGAAGCCGAAAAAGTCTGGCAAAAACGCCACGCCTTCATGGATTTTCTCCGTGCCCGCCTCACCAAAGACTATCAAAGAATCGCCGAAGGCAGCGATGAACTGAACCTCCACTACGAAACCCATCAAGCGGACTTCGACCAGCGCCTCATCGCGCACCGCGACCTGGATTTGCGCACCGGTTCCACCTCCGTGGGTCCGCACCGCGACGACTTCACCCTCATGCTCAATGGCAAGCCGCTCAAAGAAACCGGCTCCCGTGGGGAATGCCGCAGCGCTGTCCTGGCGCTCAAACGCGCCGAACTCGAATACATCCACGAAAAAACCGGCGAAAAACCACTCCTCCTGCTCGACGACGTTTTCTCGGAACTCGATGAAGCCCGCCAGGCCGCTTTGGGCGAACTGCTCCAGGAATATCAAACCATCATCACGACGACTTCGACCGAACATGTTAAAAGTCTACGCAACGCAAAAATTTACAGAGTAGGCAAAGGAGCTCTGGAAGCTATTTAGCGCTTGTAAACTTTGGAGTGGGGACCTACGTCCACGAGTTTTATACACTCTGCATTCACGATACGATAAACTACTCGTAAATCATCGTGGATAGAAAAGGCCCGATAAATGGACATCCTCTCCTTCAAGGCATGATCATCGGGTGCAGCATTTTTATAATCCGTCACAAAAAGATCGAGCTGCTCAAGAACCATTTTTTGCTCCGCATGCGACAGCAGTCTGAAATTTTTTTCGAATCGAGACCCGTAAATGATTTTCATACCGCCTTTTTATTCAAGGATTTCATGAGCTCCTCCACCGTTTCAAAAGGACCATAAGTGGGATCTTCTTTATCAGATCGCAGAATCTCCAGCTCTTCTGCCACGGTCATTCCGTTTTCAGTAATCTCAGAAAGATCGTCGCGCATGCTTTTAGTGAGAGACATTTTAATATAAGCCGAGGTGTTGATGCCCTTATAATGGGCAACTGCATCTAGTTTCTGCTTAAACTCGTCGTCCGTCTTGAAGGAAGTAGTGCTCATAGTGGTATTACTTAGTATTACTTACTCTTACATAGTAATACTTTTTGAGTTGAAAATCAAGAGGCAGGTCTTGCCCAGGTGAAGATTCGATCCCGGCACCTGGTCCACAGCACTCTTTTATGGTATAATGATCTGATGGCACAGAACCCGCCGTCCGACCCATATCAAAATGAAAATCCTGATCTCCATCCTCTTGGCCTGCATCCCGGCTTTAATCTGGGGAGGGATTTTCTACAAAAAAGATCCTGTTTCTCGTAAAAAGGCAAAACAAACCTTTCTTCTGGGGATGCTCGCCGTGGCCCCAATTCTCCTCTACAAGTGGAGCTGGAAGTATTTCCCCGGCATAAACATTAATGTCTACACGGACAGTCTGCAAACCAACCTCCTCAGTTTTTCTTCGGCGCTCTATTTGCCCCTGGGAACAGTACTGATGTTCATGTTCGTGGGGGTGATTGAAGAGTACATGAAACACCTGGTGGTGAAAAAAACGGATCAAGGATTTTTCCGCAACGTCGACGACGCCATTGAATTTTCCATCATCTCCGCGCTGGGCTTCGCCTTCGTGGAAAACAGCCTCTACCTTTACTACATTTGGGAGTACCAAGGCCTGGACGTGATGCTCGTCTCCTTCGTCTTCCGCGCCATTTTTTCGACCTTCGCGCACGTTCTTTTCTCCGGAGTTTACGGTTACTTCTATGGAATTGCGTACTTCGCCGATCCCATTTGGTCCGAAAAAGTACGCGCCAAACGCTACCCCTTTGTGAACCTCCTCCATACGGTGTTCCACTTCAAGCGCAATCGGGTTTTTGCTACTGAAAAAATCAGCGAAGGACTCATGCTCGCCATCGCTCTCCATGCCAGCTTCAATATCCTTCTTGAGATGAATCAAACCTTCTTCATGGTGCCTTTCCTCGTGCTCGGTTACGGCCTGCTCGACGAACTCTTCAAACGCAAAGAGAACCTCAAAGCCTACGGTTACCTCACCGGAGACTACTCCGAAGGCCACCTGCACGATCGGTTGTGGAAGAGGTTGCACAAGAAGAGCTTGGCCCAGCAGCCAGATTGACTATTGCCCAAAAATCCCTAGAATAACCGGGCAATCTAACTTTTGCTATGGCTCAATCCATCACCGACCTCAAAGTGGGAAGTGTCGTGAACATCGACAACGCTCCTTACCAGATCTTGAACAACTCTTTCATGCGCACCGCACAGCGTAAGCCGGTGATGCGCACCAAGATGCGCAATTTGATCAACGGCAGCGTGATGGAAAAGACCTTCGTTTCCGGCGAAAGCTTTGAAATGGCGGATGTGGCCCGCAAAAACGTGCAGTACCTCTATAAGGATCCCACGGACGCGTTCTTCATGGACATGGATTCTTACGAGCAATTCAGCTTCACCCTCGACGCTCTCGGAGACATGGTGGGTTACTTACAAGAAGGAAAAGAGATGACCGCCCTGCTCTACAACGAAAAGCCCATCTCCATTCAGCTGCCTCCAAAAGTAGTGTTGAAGGTAGTGGAAACCACTCCCGGGGTTCGTGGCGACCGCGCTCAAAGCGGCACCAAGATCGCAAAAATGGACACCGGCGTTGCCATCAACGTGCCCCTCTTCATCAATGAAGGCGACGCGATCCGCGTGAACACCGAAACCGGTGAATACGTGGAAAGGGTGAATGACTAATAGAAGCGTTGGTACTGTCGCATGCCTTGAGTAGCTTCACGGGCGGCCTTTTCCAGTTGGCCTAAATTGGTCAAAAAATTCGAAAAGGACACAGAAGAAGTATAAAAGACACGGTCATACGTACCGAGCCCCTCAGCGACCACTCGGGAGGGAGTCTGCTCAGGAATGTCTTGTCTAAAGCAAACATCCACTCGGCTAGGATTGAGATCAGCCATTTTCGGTCGAGCACGTCTAAGTGTTCCTCCCGTCAGTGCATCGTCCTCGCAAAGCAGCACGTTATCCGCCTGTGCGGGTCTTTTAAATTCAGGTCGGGCGGAAAACCAATTGGTTTTACTACTCTCTCGATTATTTTGCAGGAAAGTAATTCGTTGCCCCAAAAAGCTCATCAAAATGGGCACAGCCACTCCACCACGCACTACACCAACAGCGAGATCATAATCGCGCTTTGCGAGTTCCACGGCAGCATTCATGTCCAGCAGACGGGGTTGCGCTCTTACAAAAGGAACAGCGCCTCCGGTACTTGCACAAAACCGTCGTACACAATCACTGATGGAAGTTCTCAAATCAGAAATTTCAGGTCGATGGGCAAACTTGACAGCAAAATGCCAACCGAGCACGTTACCATCGCAAGAAACACTAGAGACTCTAGAGACTAGGGTATCTACTTCTTCTTGGAAGCTATCTTCTGTTTGCGTATCTAAATCCATAATGCGGGGACGGTTATAAAACATATTATAAAACTAATATATAGAAAGTAAAGTGAGTGAATACTCACCATGCAACATCTCTCACATCCAGCCAGTCTAAATAAGTGATTTTTGCCCGCATATTTATTATAATTTTCATGTCATTTAAACCCGTTAATCTATGAAAATCTCTGACGAAAAACTGCTAGCTCTTTGCGAGGATTTTGGAAAGCGCGCCATCGTGTGGCGTCGCAAGTTTACTGGCCTACTTCCTGAGGTGAATCGCCGAAGACTTTACGAGCGCCGTGGCTGCCAGTCGATTTTTGAGTTCGGAGCGAAACTAGCCGGACTGTCCGAGGAACAGGTATGGCAAGCACTCCGTCTCGAGAGGCAGTTTGTAGATAAACCCGCTCTTCACAAACTCTTGGTAGAGGGCCGGGTTAGCATGAACAAGCTTGTTCGAGTGGCCTCGCTAGCCACGACGGAAAATGAAGCGGAGCTGGCGGAAAAAGTGAGGGTTTTGCCACGCGGAGCCCTAGAAACTTTTGTGCGAGATGGGCGCGCCTCCAGGGAGCAAAATGGCTCTAAAAAGACATTATTCGACGCAAAATCTTTGCACGTGCAAGGCTTTCAACTGTCCAGTGAGGTGATTCAAGAATTAAACCGCCTAAACACACAAGGTCAGGATGTGAACGCCATCCTCTTGGATCTTCTGAAGCAACGAAAAGAAAAAATCGCTGAAGAAAAAGCCGCGCTCGCAGGCCAAGCAGCCACTTCCCGCCACATCCCTGCCATGGTGAGAGCTGTCCTAAAAGAAGAATACGGCAAAAAATGCGCGATCCGCACCTGCATCCGCCCTTCCGAAGAGCTTCACCACACGCAGCGTTTTTCAGTCTCTCACAGTCATGATCCAAATTATCTGGCCCCACTCTGCAAAGAGCATCACCAACTGGCACACTTAGCGGATCTGCACTATAGAGAAATGACTAGCTTGCCAAAGCCAAAATCAGGAATAAAATAGAGCCATGACTGCACAAAGACCCAGTGAAGTGCACATGGACCTAAAAGATCTGCTGCGAGTGGGAGACTCACAAATGCGCAACCCTACCGTAGAGACCGGGGCTTTGTTGTTGGGAGAAATGCACGGCACTGCTTTCCAAGTACAAGAAGCGGTAGGACTGGGACTGGGCGACAATCCTGGATCCAGCACTTTCGAAGTGGGCGACCCCACGCGTGAAGCTGTTCAAGATGAACTTCGCTTACAGCCCGATTCCACCTGGTCCTTCGCTCACACGCACGGGCCGCTCTTGGGAGCCAATGCCAATGGACCTTCTTCCGCAGACCTCCGCTATTCCGGACAGTTGGAGCAAAACGACCGCTACGGAGTTTCTCTCATGGCCAAAGTAAACGCCGACGGCGGAGGTTGCTTCACTTTTTTTGATGGACGAGGAAACACAATACCTTGGGTTCTGACCGGACTCGACGGCCGGAAGTACAGCCAAGCCGAAGTACGCCGCAGCGGCTGGGGAACCGCTTGGGGAAGAGATCGACACGGACTCTCCGCTAGCCAGCCCTTCCAACGCAGCCTAGACAGGATGGCCGCCTAAGCGTAATTCCAGATAGCAACCCTTGTAGGTTCAAAAAAAACCTGCTAGACTCTTGGTCACTGGATTTTTATTGTTAACCTGTTTTTGGCATGTCTGTCGACAAAATCATCGTGAAAGGGGCGCGAATGCACAACTTGAAGAACATTGACGTGGAGATCCCCCGCGATAAGCTCACCGTAATGACCGGACTTTCCGGCTCAGGAAAATCCACCCTCGCTTTCGACACCATTTATGCGGAAGGCCAGCGCCGTTATGTGGAATCCTTGTCCACCTACGCTCGCCAGTTCCTGGGAGTGATGGAAAAACCCGAAGTAGAGTCTATTGAAGGGCTTTCCCCGGCCATTTCCATTGATCAAAAAACCGCTCCTCGCAATCCGCGTTCCACGGTAGGAACCGTGACGGAAATTTACGATTACCTGCGTTTGCTCTTTGCCCGCGCCGGAGTGCCGCATTGTCCTAAATGTGGAAAACCCATCGTTCGCCAAACCGCCAGCCAAATTGTGGACCACTTGCTCACCATGGAAGAAGGCCGCCGCGTTTTGCTCCTCGCGCCAGTGGTGCAAGGCCGCAAAGGCGAACACAAAGACATTTTTGAACGCGTGAAAAAAGCGGGCTTTGTGCGCGTGCGTGTGGATGGGGAAGTCTGCTCGATTGTGGAACTGCCCGAGCTCGATAAAAACAAGAATCACTCGATTGAAATCGTGGTGGACCGTCTCGTGACCAAGAAGCTCAACAACGAAAAAAAGAAACTTTCCACCGGCGAAACCGTGGAAGTCCCCAACCCTGAACGTCAGCGTTTTGCGGACTCCGTGGAAACCACACTGCGCGAAGGGGAGGGCATCATGATGGTGCTCGACAACGAAACCGGCGAAGTACAAAAATTCTCCGAAAACTTTTCTTGCGAAGACCATCCCGAAGTTTGCCTCACCGAAATCGAACCTCGCAATTTCTCTTTCAACAGCCCGCACGGCGCTTGTGAAACGTGTCATGGACTCGGTACAAAATTGGAAATCGATTCCGAGCTCGTGATCCCCAATCGCAGCCTCAGCCTTTCCGAAGGCGCCATTTTGCCTTGGTCTCAAACGACCTCGCACATGTCTTGGTACAACAATATTTTGGAAGCGGTAGCCGCTCGCCATAAATTCTCGCTGGACACGGCGGTGGAAAAACTCACGGAGAAGCAATTGGCTCTGGTGCTCTACGGAACAAAAGAAGAAAAATACACCATCAAAATGACTTCCGGGGACGGCTATTCCAAAGGTGAATTTCAAACCGAATTCGAAGGAGTGATCCCCAATTTGGAGCGCCGCTTCCTGGAAACCGACTCCGATTACGTCCGCAACAAAATCGAACAATTCATGCGCGTACTGCTCTGCCCGGTTTGTGAAGGGAAACGTCTGAAGCCCGAAATGCTCGCCGTAAAAATTCAAGAAAAATCCATCTCCGACGCCACCGATTTTTCCATCGTAGAGGCGCGCGAGTTTTTTGAAAAACTCAAACTGAGCCCCATGCAAACGAAAATCGCGGAACCCATTTTGAAGGAAGTGATTTCTCGTCTCAAATTCTTGGAACACGTGGGCGTGGCCTACCTCACTTTGGACCGTGCGGCGAACACTCTTTCCGGCGGAGAAGCTCAGCGCATCCGTCTCGCTACCCAGATCGGTTCTCACCTGGTGGGGGTGCTGTATGTGCTGGATGAACCGTCCATTGGATTGCACCAAAACGACAACGAAAAACTCATTCAAACCCTCATCACTTTGCGAGACATCGGCAACACCGTGATCGTAGTAGAACACGACATCGACACCATGCTCGCCGCCGATTATATTTTGGACATCGGTCCTGGCGCCGGTAAGCACGGAGGCCAAGTGATTGCCGCGGGAACGCCCAAAGAAATCATGGCGAATCCCAAGTCTGTGACCGGCCAATATTTGTCCGGAAAAAAAGAAGTGCCCACACCCAAAACCCGTCGCAAAGGGAATGGAAAATTCTTGGAAGTGCTGGGTGCCGCAGAACACAATTTGCAAAACATTGATGTGAAGTTTCCGCTCGGCACGCTCATTTGTGTCACCGGAGTTTCCGGCAGCGGAAAGTCCACGCTCGTGAATGAAATCCTCGTGAAAAAAGTAGCCGGTGTCATCAACCGCAACAAAGCCATCGCCGGAGCTCACCGCGAAATCCGTGGCATCGAACATTTGGATAAAATCATCAACATCGACCAGTCTCCCATCGGCCGCACACCGCGCTCCAATCCGGCCACCTACACGGGCGTATTCACGGACATGCGTGAACTCTTCGCTCAAACACCGGAAGCGCGTCTAAGGGGCTATAAAGCGGGCCGTTTCTCCTTCAATGTGAAGGGAGGCCGCTGTGAAGTCTGTGAAGGCGACGGGCTCCGAAAAATCGAAATGCACTTCTTACCAGACGTCTACGTACCCTGTGAATCCTGCAAGGGAAAACGCTACAACCGCGAAGCGCTGGAAATCACTTACCGTGGCAAAAACATTTCCGAAGTCCTGGACATGACCGTGGACGAAGCCATGGAATTCTTCGACGCCATTCCCACCATCAAAACGAAAATGGAAACTTTGTCCAAAGTGGGACTCGGCTACATTCACCTCGGCCAATCCGCCACCACCCTCTCCGGGGGAGAAGCGCAGCGTATTAAACTTTCCACGGAACTTTCCAAGCGTTCCACGGGCAAAACCCTCTACATTTTGGATGAGCCCACCACGGGTCTCCACTTCGACGATGTCAAAAAACTCGTGGAAGTGCTGCAACAACTCGTGGAAAGCGGCAACTCCATCATTGTGATCGAACACAACCTCGACCTCATCAAAAACGCCGATCACCTCATCGACATGGGTCCCGACGGCGGCTTCGGAGGCGGACTCGTAGTTGCGGAAGGCACCCCCGAACACGTCGCCACCCTCGGCAAAGTCTCCTACACCGGCAAGTGGCTCAAGAAGATGGGGATTTAGAGGGAAAGGTCTAAGAAAGAATCCGGTAGCGTGCGCGCCATAGCCGCATCATAAAAAGGTCTCCATTGATGAGAATCTGCATGGAAACTGCTCATCGGGAAGTAGGTGTGCACAACTCCTGCTCGGCTGTTGCCATTAGGCCTTCCCAATAGAAACCGGTCTTCACCTACAGAGTGCGCCCAAAAACCTCGAAAAGGGTGTCCTTTTTCATGGATCAAGCCATTACGCTGAATGCGTTGGGTCATTTTTAAGGAGGCGCGAGTTCGAACGATTTGCCCATCCAGCAACAAGGCAAGAACCTCGGCATCTGGTACATCGATCAGCTCTCCATCGGCACGCGTTTCTCTAAAAATAGTTTCTAATTGATCACACATCGGCGGGCGGTTCCCACCCGGGTGGGTCACGATTTTGAAGCGGTCTCGAAGATCATCAAAATTTTCAGGGCTATTAATCACAAGCGAGTGGCTAAAGAAGATGGGGATTTAATACCTCTGCTGAAAGGGTACGGTAACAGTAACAAGACCTTCCTCCAGATAGAAAGGAAACTCTGTTTCCTCACTTGAAGCCAAAGCGTGCAGAGCAGCCCTCAAAGCCGCCACCCTATCAGTGGGAAGGCCTGGGGTTTGTAATGCTTCTCGAGCACGTAAGGTGAGAGCACTTCTAACGGCTCCAATAGCCAACGCGCCGCTTCTAGCCAAAACTAAAGCTCGTCGGAGGTCGGCATCGTTCCCAGACCGAACCAGGGAAAGGGCAAGGGTCGTGTTCATTGACTCCGGCCTAGATTTTCTAGTGGCAAGTTCTGCACGATCATTAATCTCTTCAGGCATGGTTTTAAGTATTTAAGGAAACGTATTGTAACAAAAAAAATATTTTAGTCAAACTAGTGCAATAAAGTTTAACTAAATTAACTCAAACATAGTAAAACATAACCAAACCATCTAAAATAGCCTAAAAACAGGTTAAAACGAATAAAACTCGATTAAGTTACAAAAAGAGTACAAAACTATTGCAAAGCTAAATATAACTCTATAGATTATAGCCAAGTTTAATAGAATTAAATGGTGATGCAACTGCTGACTCCGGAAGAGGTAGCGGGAGTACTGCGGCTTCATCACCTGACAGTCCTCAAATTCATCAAGGCAAAGAAGATCAAAAGCATCAAGTTCGGCCGGGTCTACCGCATTCGCGAAGAAGACCTGGAAGACTTCCTCAAAAAACAAACACAGTAAAAGTTCGCCCCCGCCCCCGATTTCCCACCCTTAAACTCCACGCCACGCCATGTTGTTCAATTGCTTCTCTTGTGGGAAACTCGTTTCCTTACGAAAAGACCTCTGCCCCTATTGTATGGTGGATTTGGGTCAGGCAAGAGCAGCGGTGGATTCAGAGGTGAAAGGCAAGGTTCCCGCCCTCAACAAAAAGAAGTACACGTTCTTCTCCCTCCTTTCCCGCTAAGAGCCTGGGTGGGATTTCACTTGCAGTAGAATAGAGGGATCCCACCCAGGCTCCTATTGGCACTGTTTGCCATAGACCTGCTCCGCAGATTTTTTGATGTTCGGGAAATCTTTCGTATTCGTCTCCATCAAAACCTGGTTCATGTAGACCAGGACACTTTGCATGTCTGTGGCAGCCACTGCTCCACCCGCTCCATACAAAAGTTCGTAATTGGCCATGCGGTCGGCCGCATTGATTTGGATATCAAAGCTTTCATCGCCACCCTTCAGTTCTTTTAAAGCCTCAGAAAAACTCGTAGTCTTACCTTTGTCGGCAAGCATTTCAGCTATTTGGGTAGGAGTAAATTCCGCTTCCTGCTGTTCTTTTTTAGCAGTGAGGTATTCGTAAGCATTGATAAAAGACTGACCAAACTCACTCATTTCGGTCTTATTGGCATCCGTATCGCTTTGATCTTCAAAACTGAATTCCTGTTTCTCAATATCGTCGGCAGTTTCTTTGATATCGTTGATGTGATCAATAAAATCCTGCCAGGTGTCCTGCAGCTCGGCCCAAGCGCCTTCCTCACAGTGAGCATAGTTGGCAATGCGATCATCGTACTTACTAGACCAATTCGTATAGTAGGTTTCAAAAACATCCTTCGTTACCTTGTGCTCTTGCTCCACAAACAGCAGCATCATTTCTTCTTTAAGTTTGGCTAACTTGGCTTCCTTCAGAGCATTCAAGCGCTCTTCATCCACCTCGTTGATCACATCCGATTTAGTTTCTTGGATGTGGCGCACGAAATATTCTTCCATCAAGGTTTCCACATAGGCTGTTTTATATTCACTCGTATCTTGGCAGGCATTCGCTGCACTCTGAAACGAGTCCCTCAGGGTATCGAGTTCACTTTCCAACTCCATGATGTCACTGAGCTGGCAGTAGCCGAGCTTGAAAAAATCACTGAAGGTTTGTTTGCGGGTCGCTGCGCTGCGAGCCGTCAAAAGGAAACTGTAGTAATCCCCGGGGCAGGTGGCAATGGCCGCCTCAGCAAGAGGAACACTAGGAGCGAGCGAGAAGCCCGTGAGAAACAAAACACCGGCAATGAGAAGAGTTTTAATTTTCATCCTTCGCAGTATTTTTTAGCGAGCAAAGAGGGAAGCGGAGCATCATCGCCCTTGTAAGTAGCTTGAATTTGTTCTTGATAATTACGGAAACTGATGGCCATTTTATAAAGTTCCGCAGAGACTTGTTGGTACAACAAGTTAGCATCCGCATTCATTCCCTCCACTTGAGTTTGGTCATAAACAGCAGCCAGTTCTTCAGCCAAAAGATCCTTTGCTATTTGGCAATTGGCCTGCACTTCCTGAATGGTTTGAGGGCTGCCAGCCAGCGTGTTCAAACTCAACAAACTTTCACACTCAATGTCTGCGGGGGTTTTACCGATGATCGTTCCAGGAGCATCTTTGGAAGGGAAGCCACCAATGTGCATGAGAGTCTGTTTAAGATCTTCCAAGTCCTTGGCAGGGGCACTGTCCGTGTCGTCCCCAGGGTCTAGTTCGATGGCTTTTTTGATGGCGTAAACGTTGATGTCCAAGTTTATTTGGTTCCCGGCATCTTTACACGTAGCATCCTCAAACCAATCCTTGGAAACTTTTCCCGCCACCAAACTGTGGTCGGTGGTAGCAATGAGGGCAGCATTGATGTAAGCCACATGGCAGGCCACACAGTTGTCGGTGTCGGCATAATCACCATTGGCTACGGGGTCGTCCTCGCCGTCCACCAATTTCACGGTGATACAGAACACGTCCCCGCAAGGCAGAGCGCGGGTCCAGTCGCCTTTCTGTCCACTGAGTTGGGTGAGAAAATCCGACATGTCGTCCAAGGTCTGTCGCGCGGCTTCAGCCGCCTCAGTAGCCGTTTCTACATTCGCTGGGTCAGTGACCACTGCCTCTGCCACTTCGGCAGGGTCGGGCAAAATCAGCTCCGCTTCTTCCTCCGGCGCAGTAGCCGTAGCCCCGCTGCCGTCAGTCTCAAAGGCATCCAAGGCAGCCTGCAGATCCGCATCGTCCAAACAAGCGTAAGGGCTCACGGTGTCGGTAGTTTCTTCGCTGAGCGCCACAGCTTCGTCTTCGGGCTCGTCGTCCGGCATATAATACTCAGCAGGCAAAGACGCCAAGTCCACATCTTCACCGCCGCTGCGGTCCGGGTAAGTGATGTAAGAACCAAACAGCACATAATGCGCCAAGTCCAAATCGTAAAGCAGGTCGATGTTCGCAGAATCGGACAAATCGTTGTTGAGGAACATTTCACTGGCCAGAGCTTGATAGGCCAATTTGCGGTTGTCTCGCTGCAAGTCCAACTCCTTGTTGTACTCCGCCATGATGTCCGAATAAGTGGCCATCACCACCGTTTGATTCAAGTTGTTGTTGATGTCTTCCTGGCTGGGAACCGTGAGCCGTTGAGCTTGATACGCGTTCTCAATAGCATCCAGAGCCGTCTCACTCAAATCCGAATTGTCGGCTATAAATTGCGCAAACTCCGCATCGTAAGCGGCCTGGCGATCTTCATCGGCTTGCACAGCCTCTGTGCTTTGAGCATCCAGCGCCCTTTGTTCTTGTTGGCTGAGAATAGGGCTGGTATCGGCACTTTGGGTGATAGAGGTCAGTTCGTCTTCAGTGAAATTGAGTCCATCAATATAACGCGTAGAAAGCATTTTGATCGCAGCTGCTTCCGGACCATTAAGCACATTGTTGTACATGTAGATATAAAGGTTCTGGAACGCAAAATCGCTGGAGGAAGACAAATCTTCCAGCACAGCGGGGTCGCTGCTGTCCGTGGGTGCACTCATCCCGGATTCGGAGAAAATACGGTCTGTCACCGTTTGGGTCGTCGTAAAAGCCATGGTGTAACGACTCACCGCCACGCCGAGCCCGGCGCTGATCATGATTCCGAAAGCGAGGATGAAAAATCGGTTCATTTGCAGTCGGTGGAGGTGGCTCCGTTAAACTTGGCGGGATAGGCGGAAAGCGTATTGCGTAACTCACCCAAATTGTCGCGATAATCTTCTAGATTTTGAATGAATTTGCCCAATTCCACATGCAAGGGATACACGGTTTGAATTTGTTGGTAGACGGCCAAGTTCAAATCCAAGGCATCTTCCGCCGCGCTCACTTGTTCTTGGATCACTTGCTTCTGAGAATTGGCAGCCTGCAGCGCTGTTTGCAAATCAGTAACTTCCACAAAATCGCCGCCTTCCAAATCGAATTCCTCCATACGTAAGATCATGCTTTCTTCAAATTGAGTGAGCTCGGTGTTCAGTACCACCGCTAAACAATAGGTGGAAACATTCTTGCCTTGATCACATTCACTTTCATCCGAGGGATATTCCACATAACCGAGTTTCACGGCATTGGGGTCGAGCAATCTTTTCAAAAAAGTATTGGTGACTTCGTTCGCACGAAGATGATAAGCCACCATGGCATCTTCCAGCCCATATTCATCGTAAGGATTCTTGGTGCTGTTCGCTGCAAGAAAAGAAGCATTCGTATGGGGCAATATCACTCCCATCGCAAACGTGAGCACAAACCAACGACCGTATTGAATGAAGAAATTTTTCATTTCGAAGCGCAAGTACGGGCGTAACAGGGTAAATTATGATCCATCACACTAAAGAGTTTGGGAAAAGTTTGGTTGAAGGTCTCCGAAAGGCTGTCCAAGTCTTTGTTCATGGCTTTGAGTCCATCCACCACCGTGAAGGTCACTTTGGAAGCCGCGGAACCCATGAGCTGCCGAGGAAACAAAGTCTTGATGTAGTCCAAATACGCATCCCGCACATAGCCGCAATATTGATACTCCGTATTGGCCGTTTCCAGGGTTTTGCCCCCGTCTTCGGTGGTGCCAAGGTTCAAGTTGTTTTCATAAACGGCATTGATACTCATTTCGGTAAAACGGTATTGGCTCAGCGCACTTTCAAATTGCGTGCTGGAAGGCGCATCCACTTGGAAATATTCATTCAAAAACTGTTCATAATTCACGACCAGTACGGCGCCTTCATCCAGCATGGCCTCCCCACACAAATAGTCCGGAGTGCCGGTGTCCACCGTGCTGTCCTCCGTTTCTTCGGCATAAGCCAGCACCAGCCCGCTGCTGCAGAGCAGAACGAGGAGAGCGGCGCGGAATTTGAAGGCCTGAGTCATGGAGGTGGATTATGGGGCGGTGACAGTGACTTTATTACTTTGGCCAAAAATAGTTCCTTCGTCGTTTTGAATGATAGCAAAAACTTGGTCACCTTCCATCAGATCTGCAGCGTAATCGATTTGAGAAAGACAAGGACACGCCGAGCAGGCTTCACGAATGGCGTAAATTCCAGGTTCCGCACTGTTCAAGGTGCCGGCTCCAAAGTCATCGCTGCCGTCGAGTGGATCCGTGCCACGGCCCACTTCGGTGCCGTCGTCCACACCTCCCGCATCCGTATCGGGATTGTAAGGATCGGAGCCATAAATGGTTTCTTCATCGTAGTTGACGAGTCCGTCGCCGTCGCTGTCCAAATCGAAACAATTGTAAGCTTGCAGCACACGCACAGACATCTCTACGAATTCGTAGCGGCTCATCACGTGGGCGGGGTCTGCAGCCTCCTCGGCCGTCAAAATATAATTGGTTTCTCCGGCGGTGGTGTCGCCCGTCATGTACGGCGTCAAATCCTGAGCAATTTCCACATAGGGCGCATACCAAGGCACGCCTGTGACATCGGGCAGAGTAATGATGCCTTCGGAGTTCAAAGCCTCCAGCATGATTTTGGTGGCCTCCGCACGCGTGATGGTGTTGCCCGGTTTGAACGGAGCCATGCCGGCGCCATTCACTTCGCCCAAATAACCCGTGATCAAATTGCGAATGAAGGATTCTTTGGTGTAGGAGTAGTACCACTGGCTCGGGTCCGTGATGTCCGTGAAGACATTGGGCGTGAGGTAGGCCTCGTCACTGGGCACGATACACAGAATGCCCAAAATGATCTTGGTGAATTCCGCACGGTTGATCTTGTCATCCGGCTTGAAGTAACGCAGGCCATCTTCCTCGTAACCTTCCAAAATGCCGCGTTCCACCAGCTGCTCGATGGTGGTGTAGAGCTCATCGTCGGTGGACAAGTCTTCAAAATAAATATGGAAATCCGCTGCCAGCGAATCGTGCTCACCGATCAAATCGGAAGGGGGCAAGTCCAGCCCGTCAGCCGTCTCCAAATACACCGTGTTGTCGGAGCCAGGCCAAATCTGCATTTCCAGCGTGCCTTCGTCGTAGACCTCCAAAATCAAGTAGTCATCCAAGGAATCGGCGTCTTGGCGCACCACGCTGAAGCGCGCAGAATCGAACACAGTGATGTTTCCATTGTTGGTCACGAGCAGATCCAAATTGCCGTATTCATCGTGCGCGCTGATTTGTGTAGACGTGGTTTCGTAACCCTCGGCATCCGTCACAGAATGGTAGGTCACACGGTTGAGCGTGGACAAATCGTAAGTGCTCAAATCCTGGTTCATACTCACCACGGGCAAGCTGCTGTCACTCAGGAATACGAAGCTGGCCATCACCATGCCGGTGCCCACTTCGTAGACCACGAGGCGAGAAGGCCAAGTGGCATCCGCAGACATAAAGGTCACGTCGTAGGCCTCGTCGTAAACGATGACTTGCTTAGTGCGCGGGTTGAACTGCGCAATGGTACCGCCCTCAGAATCGTAGACGGAAATGAGATCAGAAGTATTCATGTCCACTGAGAAGTCACCATTTTCATCGGTCAAATAGCCGTCTCCCAGTTCGGTGAGCGCTCCCTCACGCTCTCGCACCAAATGATAGGGGAATTCGGGGCTGGCTGGATTTGTGGTGCCCGTTACGGTCTCTGTAGTGGCCGTGGAAATAGTGATGTCGGGCACATAAATGTTCACGGTGATCGTGGTGGAAGCCGTATTCCCGGCCGCATCCGTAATATACAAAGTCACGATTTTAGGATCGGTGCTTTCGTAAGGCCCTACCTCGGTAGTGAGCCCAATGACCTGCGTGTCGTTGTCCAAATCACCGTCGCCATTTTCATCCACGCTGGCATCCAAATCCCAGTACGCATCCACAATGGAGCTGTCGCTGTCGAAAGAACTTTCCGCAGACAGCGTGGTGGTGGAGAAAATCGCGAGGTCTATGGAGCTGCCTTCTGCAATCACGGGGAAGGGAGTGGAATTGTCCGCACAGACTTGAGGGTTGAGGAGGATATTGTCGGAAATGGTGCCCAAACTTCCATCGGAGAACAAAGCACGTCCCGTGCTGTAGTAAGCCCCATTTTCCAATTCCACCTGAGAAGTAGGACTGGAGGCATCCATCAGCTGATCCATCACGAACACTTCTTCGTAATCCAGCACGATTTCAACTCCCTCCGTCGTTTGCAAAGTGGCGTCGGCACTCGCACTGTCCAAGCTCACCAATTCTTGAGCGAGCACTTCCATTCCTTCCTCCAAATCCTGTTCTTCCACGGTCTCGGTGGCATCGATCCAGTACACGCTTCCACTGTCCACACGGATCGTGCGTTGGTCGCCATGGCCCAAGTTGATGAGCGTGTAAGCGGGGAGTTCGATGGTACTCGTGACCTCGCTTTCCGTGATTTCCAGCACCGTGGCTGAAATGGTCTGGAAAAGCACGCCATCATCCGTTTGGATCTCCCCATTTTCCGTAACAATCGTGCGTTTGGCAGCATTTTTCAGTTTCACTGTGCCACTCACGCTCGTGGCCACCAAGCGGCTGTCATAAATTTGCGGTAAATCGGCACTGCCACCCGCGGGCACCGTTTCCGAAGCGCCTTCAGGGCTGCTCACGGTGATGTCGGCATCGCTAGCGGTCAGAGTTCCTCCATAGTTATAAGTCACCCCGGAATCATCGGTGAAGACGTGGTCCACGTTTTGACTGCTGGAAAGCAAGAGCAACCGTTTTACATTTTGTTCCGGCGCAGCTTCCGCGGCATCCAAAGAGTCATAGAACATGATTTCGTAGCCGGTGGCCGTGGACACAGGGTTGAAAGCAAAACTGGCTTCCTGGTAATCGTCTTTACCTCGTTTGAAGTTTTTCGCGTTGCCTTGGGCGGGAGTCAAGTCACTCACGGCATCCACACTCGGATCACTGGTCACGTATTCCACGGAAGCCGTTTCCGTATAGTTTTCTTTCACATAGACGTCACCACCCATGGAATAGACCACGTCGTCGTCGCCATCACTATCGATGTCCACCATCAAAATGTGCGTGGCTTTGTCAGATTCCTGCGTGTAAGCAATGAGTCGAGTGCTGACGCCTGCCTCGGCGTTATAAAGGTAGAGCCCGGTGTTCACGGCCTGCGCGCCACTGCTCAAATCCAAGCCACCCAGAGAATCTTCCACACTACTGTCGGAAGCCAGTTCGATGTCTTGATTGGTCGTGTTCACAGCCGATTCTGGAGCCCATTGTTCCACGGCAGACAAGAAGCCACCGGTGCTTTCACTGGCCAGCAGCACACTCACTTCATTGCTTTCTTGAGCCAAGTAACGCTGGAAGGCAGGGCTGTCCATGTTCTTCAAATGACCGGTGCCTTCATCCAAATTCTGCACGTAAGAAATCATCGAGTCTTTCAGCTGCATCACGGAAGCCAGCGGCGTGTCTTGAATGCCAGCAAGGAATTTGGCATCATCCAAATTCGGATTACCATTCTTAATGGAGTCATAACGATTGAGCAGAGGGTCATCCAGCGCCAAAATTCTCTCGGTCGCCGTGAGCTGAATGTCCTCCGGCAAAGTCAGGGCCCACTGGTCGATCTCGCCTTGCAGCGTGTTCAGCACGCCCTTCAAGGCCACCAGTTGATCCGTCACCATCGGTTCCTTGGAATAAATTTGAGCCAGTTCCACAGCAGGGTGCACGTAGCTGTGCTCGTCGCTGCCCACACTTCCCTCGGCCTCCACGTCTACATCTACCTCCACCGAAGTACTCTCCGCAGCATCGGTCAAAACCTCTTGAATTTGATTGGAAAAATCTTGCAGCGGATCACTGATGATCTTGGTTAGGTCTTGGCTCATGTCGCTGGTTTCATCGCCCAGTTCGTTCACCACATCGTAGAGCCCAGAGAAGTCTGCCGTAAGGTTCAAATACGTGTCGATTTGGATCTTCTTGAGGAAGTCGAAGCTGATTTTGGGCCACTCCACAGTAGTGGCCAAATCGAAAGGCATCACGGTGCCGGGGCGTTCGGTCATGTCCTCAATCTTCGATTTCAAATTGGTTTCCTGCGTGGGGAAAAATCCTTCACGAATGATGCAATAAATTTTCAAAATGCTGCTGACGATGTTCAAAGCCGCCTTCAAAGTAGGGTCGATTTCCGGAACCTTCGGTGGCGGAGGCAGGGTGGGGAGCTGCGGCAAAGTCAGAGCCGGCAACTCGGGGAAATCCACACTGATGTCGAACTGCGGCAATTGAGGAATCTCTAGATCAAAATCCAAATCCGCATCCAAATCGATGTCCACCGAGGGGAAGACCAGGCGCGGCAATTTGGGAATGATCACCGTTTGAGGGATGAATTTCACATCCGGCCACACGATGTCCACTCCGGCCTGAATGTGGGACACATCAATCACAATGTCCGGCAACTTCGGCATTTCAATCACGGGGAAATCCGGGATGAAGACGAGCAGACTGAAGAGCAGCTGCATGCCGTTCCAACGTTGATTGGTGCATTTGTCACAGGATTCCATGAAGTCCGCAGACAGATCGATGAGTACGCGCCATCCATCCACAATTTTCTTCAAATCTTCCACCCACTGAGCCCAAGCTTGAATGCGCTCGGCGTTTTCACCAATGTAGCCGGCGGTGTATTGAAGAATGGTGTCCAAGTAACAAATGATGATCTTGGCGTAGTCCGCAATGGCCTCACGAATCTCCAAAATCTGCGCAGGAATTTCCGTGTAACTTTCCAGCGTCGCCATGTTCGTTTCCACTCCGGCAATCGCCTCGTTCACGGTCTTTTCCAAGTCGGCCACCACCGCCTTCGCTTCGTCAGTGGCATCTTCTTTCAAGTCGAATTGAGTCTTGAAAGTCTTCCAAGAATTCTTGGTATCCAGAACCCACTGTTCGGCATCTTTCTTCACCAGCTCAATTTCTTCTTGAGTGAGGGCGGGGTAGCGGATGTAGACTTTCTCCGGTTTGATGTCCACCAGCGGCAAAGCGTGAGCCCAGTTGAGGAATTTCTCGAGCCCTAGCACTCCGCTGTTCAGGGTTTCCACCTTGCTGTTTTGATCCAAGTCGATAGCCTTACTGTTTTGATTCTCTAGGGACTTTTGACGAATGCCTGTGAATTCCGTCGTAAGGCTCTTAGGATCAGGGTAAATGAAGGTGACATCCGGCAAATCCAGCATCTTGAAGAACTCTTCTTTTTGAGCCTTCCACCACTCGGTAAATATAGAGGGGAAGCCCGGCACCTGCACGTTCGAATTCACCGCCACATCCGGCACATAGTTGTCAAAAACGCCGCTGGCCAAACTGGAAGCGGAGTCACTGCTGGAAGACTGGCTTTGTTCAGGCACATTGAAAGTAGAAGTACCGTCTTCGCCGGAAACGAAGGCCGACGCCTTAGACATGCTGTCCGCCACAAAGCCATTGATCGCGTCACACACGCCGAGCAGTTGCAGCAGCGGAATATTGAACGCAATACAGTTGGTTCCGGTGCTGTAGGGAGCCACACAAATTCCCATACCGAGGCCCAGTGTGGTGGTGGGCGCAATGTAGAGGCGGAATTGACTGGTGGGCAAACAAGCCTGGCCGGCACACACATAAGGAGGATTGGGGGTGATACCGAAAGCTGGAGTACCAGTGTCAAAGCCGATGGTGGTACCCAGGAAAGGCTCGTGATAAGTACCCGGAGCCAAGAAGGCAATGCTGCCCGCGAAAGAAATACAGCCGCCATTACAAGTGAGAGCGGAAACCACTTTATCCACGGTCTCTGTGAGTTCAGTAATGCTTTCGTCCATCAGGGCCACCTCCGCACCAAAACTCACATCGTCGCCGCTCAAAACGGCGGACGCATCCAAAAGCACATCCGGGTTGCCGGCGATTTCATCAATCGTATCGTTGAGGCCGTCGCCATCGGTGTCCTCTGTGCTGGAGAACATTTCGTCGGTGGAGTAGTAGTTGTCGCCGTTGCCATCTGCACCGCCCAAAATTTCCTTCACCACGTCGAAGTCTCCTGGGGCAGGCACGGGAATTCCCAAATCGGGATCCATGTTTTGAATGAAGTCGGGGATGCCGTCTGGAACTCCATCGGGGCCGGTGTAATCGCCCATGGGGTTGGGCACTTCGGCGTCGTATTCGGCTGCATTCGTGGCAGGAGAATATTCTTTTTCATTGTAGGAAACGCGTTCGTAGCTCGTGCCACCCAGACCAAAAGTACCGCCGCTAGAAACGGTGGTGGATCCATTAGAATAGTAGACTTGCAGCTGGCCATTCGTGTTTCCTTCCAAAGAAATCGCGATGTCAGGATAATCGTCGTCGGTGTAATCGCTGTACAAATCGTTGCCCACCATGGCGTGCACTTTGGGCAGGGAGTTCACAATCAAAGCATAAGTGAGCGTGATGCTGGCGCCGTCGCTCAGAGACAAAGGTCCAAAAATGAAGGGTCGACTGTAGTCTCCATTTTGCACCGTGGCGGAGGCATTGCTGCCCGTGCAATCGGTACACACCAGAGTGTCTTCTTCGTAGTTGTAGAACCCGGCAATGTAATCGGAAATGTACACATCGGAAAGCGTGCCACCCGAAACATTTTCTACAGTCAGCGTGGTGGTGAGCGTGTCGCCCATCTCGGCATTGCCTCCACTGGAATCGGACACACTCTTGCTGATGTCCAAATGGCTCGAAACGGAGTCCGTCGTGGCGTATTCAAACTCCACATTTTCTTTACGAGTCACGGTGCCGTCGGTGCTGCCGTTCACCAGGGTGGTGAAGTTGGCGTCGCCCCCAATAGAGTCCACAAAGGCTTGCAAATCACTGCTGATGGCATCGGAAGTGCTAGAGAGATCCGTGGTGTTGATGGCCAGGCTCACGGCACCGGAAACCAGGCCGTCGTAGTAGGCCACCACATCTCCCGCCAAGTCCGCGGTGGGATCGGCAGCCAAACCAAAGTCTTTGATTTCATCCACATCTTGCAAACTGCCCTCGTTGTTCCAAATGGTATAAAGAACCATGTTTTCATCCACCAACACCAAATCATCGTAACCGTCCGCATTCAAATCGGAGACTTCTACCTGCTTGGGCTTGGCGGAAACACCGTCCAAATCCACATTCTGCGCTGCAAACCCTCCGCCAATATTTTCATAAACATAGCCACACATTTCGTCGGCATAACAGGAATCTTTGGTGACGATGAACAAATCGTCCAAACCATCCCCGTTGAAGTCGCCGGAGTCTATGGAGTCGATGCCATTGGCAATATTCAAGAGCTCGCCGCGTGACTGCAGGCGCACGGCCGCATTATAGTTTTGCAGCACATCAATTTGTCCATTTTCATAGACCTCCAGCACATCGGGCTTATCGTCGCCGTTGTAGTCGATGCTCAGCAGTTCCAAAAGTTCCCCGGCAGAAGTATCCACCAAGGTTCCCAAATCGTCGGTATAACCCAAGTCATTGACTTCATTGGGCGTTTGGAGCTTCACGGTGGGGTCGCCCAAAACCGTGCTCACTTCAGAAGGGTAATAAAGAGTCGACTGCCCCACGGTATTGCCGGCTGCAAAGAGCAGCATGTTTTTATTCTCATTTTCCCAACCCACGGTGCCATCGTTTTCCGCGCTTTCCAAGCTGGCGTAGCCCAAGGAAGGTTGCATGTCTTTGGAGAGCTCTTCATCCGGATTCACCAGCACCAATCCCATGGGATTCGCCGTGCTGTTGCCCGTGGGCATAGATTCAAAATCATGCTCGCTTTCGGAGGTGGGGCGGATATAAACGCCATCGGCGAGCGAGCGCCAATTTTCCAAATCATAATCGGTGTCGAGCAGCGTCACATCGGTATCCCACGCCTGCGTGAAGTTGATGAGCATCACCTGTTGATTGCCGTCCATGACCACAAACCCAAGCCCTTCAGCAGCGCCATTCACTTGCAAAATATAGCTGGGATCGAGCAGAACAATCTGTCCGTCGCTGCGCACCTTCACGGTGCCTGCAGAGTCCTCACGCAATAAAATATCCGTTCCGCTGTCTTCAATCGCATAATGGGTGGAATCTCCGATCAAAGTCGTGGAAATGGCGTCCGTTGAAGTCAGTACATAGAAAACATCCGCCAGCAAAGCGGTGTCGGTGACGTGGCGCCATTGGAGCAGGGTAGGCAGGCTATTGCCGGCGCTCATCACATTCATACTGAGCAAACTGTCACTGGCCAGAGAAATAGCCCCGTGCGCATCCACGCTCACCATCGGTTTCTTTGGCGCAGGTTCAGAAATCAAAGTCGTTACGGCTTGAGTCTTCCCATTGAAGGTCATCCATCCGCCCACATAGTTTTCCGTGGTCACGTCTCCAAAAGGTCCACCCAGCAAATTGGCGTAGAGCGTTTGAGGATTGAGGCTCGCAAAATCGTCTCCATCCAAAGCGTAGTTGATGTCGCCACCCCAAGTTCCGGCCAGCAGGCCAGAGCCCGCCGCCACCAGGTTCAAAGTGCCACTCGTTTCACCCATGGTCACAGAGAAACTCGCCTCTCCTTGGTTGAGAGTGAAGAGCTCAGAAGACAAAGTTCCATACCCCTCCGTGGCCCCGGTGAGGCGCAAGGAGCCGGTGGTGGAACTGTCCGAACCCACTTTATTTCCATATTGATCATAGGCTTCCACCAGGAACCTTTCGGTCGTCCCTGCAGCCACACTGGTGCTGCCGTCTTTGGTGCGAATGCGCAGTTCATAAGTCGCGTCAGGCTTGAATTCAACCGTAGTGCTACCGGATTCGAGCCCCGTGCTCGCCGCGATCAAAGAACCATTTCCGGCCAAAGTACCCGGAGTCAAATCCACTGTCGCCGTGCCGTTCACTAGCGTCACCGAGGACTCTGCAAAACTTCCATAATTAGGATCACTCATAGATAGAGTGACGTCGCCTTGGTAGCCCGTCACGGGGAAGCCATCGGCATCCACCGCGTTCAAAGTCACCGTTTGAGGTACCGTTCCGCCCACCAACATATAAGGCTGGCTGGTGACCGCTTGTATCGTCATGCCCTCTTGTTGATCCAGCGTGTACGAAGCAGTCACATCGGGTTGTTCGGTGAGGTAAGCGCTCACGGTAGCCGAGCCTGCCGTAGTGCCGGAAAGCACACGGAATTGCAGCACTCCATCGGGCGTAGTGATTTGAGTCCCTTCCGTTTCGGTGTCTTCGTCACTCAGGTCCAGCAAAGTGAGGCCATCATTCGCAGTCAAAGTCACGGAATAGAAACCATGATTCGCAATATTGCCGAAGCTATCGTAAAGGCTCAAACTCATGTCGTTCGCCGCTTCTCCTCCGGCAGGGATCACGGAAGAAGCCGAATTGAGTTCCAAAGCCACCGGCTCTCCGGCATAGACGCTGAGTAGGGCGTCTTCGGAAGGCAAGGACCCGTCACGCAAAGTGGCCTGGACAGTCACGTCCCCGGCTACTTCAGAACTATTGAAGGTGGTTTCTGCCAAGCCATCAGCCACTTGAACACTGCTGCGTGCCAGCTCTCCATAGGTGCTGCTGGAAAGAGTGAAGTCCACCACGCTGCTGTCGTCGTCGGTGTAGATATTGCCATCTTGATCACGAATTTCCGCACGCACATATACGGAGGAAGTTCCGTCCGCGGCCACTTCCGTCACGTAAACATTCACGCTGGCGCTGTTCGCTCCAGAGGAAGAAGCAATTTCTTCATAAGCGGCTTGAGAAGAAACGGCGTAAACACCAGCCGCATGATCGTAAGCGCCAAACGCGGAGAAATCTTCTGTCGTGCCAGTCTCGGTCGTCGTCGTTGTAGTGGTGCTCGTGGGGAAATCGTCGCTCGCATCCAGAGGATCACTACCCCGCACAATTTCTTCCAAGTCGTGCACGCCGCCTTCATCCGTATCAGGATTGTTGGGATCGGTGCCGTAGAGCAACTGCTCTTCGGTGTCAGAAAGGCCATCCCCATCGGTGTCCACCGAGCGGCAATCCTTGGCTTCCACCAAGTTCACTGCCATCTGCACAAATTCCTCGCGCGTGATGGAGCCCTGCAACCAAGTGTCGTTCACCGTCGCACCATCGGGGAAGAGATTATTTTCTTGAGCCACGTTCACATACTCGGCATACCACTGCTCGCCACTGCTCACCGCAGGCACCTCAAATTCCGCTGTCTCCACCAGCACTTTGGTGGCTTCTGCGCGACTGATGTTTTGAGTAGGAACGAAGTAACCCACCTGGGAACCGCCCGCGTAGCCAGACACAATGCCGGAAGTTTTGGCCTCGGCCACGCACGCCAGCAAATCGGGATTGATATCCGTGTCCGGGAAGGGATCCAAGTTGTATTCAGCCATCAAGGTGGCCTCATAGCTCGCAGAATAATTGTCACATTGCTTACAAATCGCGCCCAAATCGATCTTCACAAATTCTTCACGAGTCAGGGGATTGCTGGGCTTGAAGCTGCCATCGCTGTAACCCTTCACCACCCCGCGCAAATACAAAACCGCCAAATCGTAGTAGGCCACGTGGCTGGCATCAATGTCCGTGAACAGCTTCTTGCCAATGGCCAGCGGATCGTAGCCCGAGAACACTTCTTGCCCGTCGGGGTAAGTGTCGGTGTCGCTGTCCGCGCTGTCCATATCCGTGCCAATGGCGTATTCCTCCAAATCATCGAGCTTATCGCCGTCGGTGTCAGGGATCACCGTTTCGGCGTGAGCCGTGGGAATCCAAGAAATGCTCCAAGTATTTTTCACCGGCTTCAACCACACGGCTGCACTCAAATAGTCCCCATAATCCCCGCTGGGCTCCACAATGCTGCCCGTGGTGAAGGGATGTTTGATGGTGACCGTGAACAGGGTTTCTCCGCTGCTGTTCTTAATATGGATGGCGTCGTAAATATTGATGTCTCCGGGATTGTCAAAATCCAGCGTGTAAGTATCGGAAACCGCAATTTGCCCCGTGGCCGTCACGATTCCCATTTGCACGCCGTTGTCTTCCAAAGCAATGCCGTTCTCGGCTTCTGCCGCGCTGGCCGTGCCGCCCACTTCAGCCACAAAGACCCCTTCAATGCCGTCTCCAATGGACACGCGCTTTTCATCAGGGATAAGGAAGAAGGCGCCATAAGTAGCGCTGCCATCGGTGGACTCAATCGCCACACGCGTGGGCAAATCCACTGTGGCTTCCTTCAAAACCGCCTGAGCCCCATCCAGACTCAGTTCGCCCGTGCTGGGGTCCAGCGTAGCCACCACCGTGCCCTCATTGTTTTTCACTTGAATGCGATCGCCTTCTTCCGCGGTGGAAGTGTCGCTGCTTTCGTCCTGCGTAGTATAAGTTGTGACTTTCAAATACTTGGTCACCACGCTGCCGGACAGGGTATTGGAGCGCACCACGTCTTCACGATTGCTGGCGCTCACATCCACACTAAATTCACCTTCGGTATCCGTACTGTACAGAGCAAAAACCGCGACCCCTTGGCTCAAAGTGAGGTAGTAACTGCCTCCCAAGCTCACGCTATCTCCTCCGCTCAGAATATTCAAAGTCACTTCGGTGTAGCTGTCGCCGGTATTCAAAGAGCCGTCGGATTTCTCGGCGCTCACCGTGACGACATAAACACCCTTACCTGTCTGAAGCACATTCTCATCTCCGCTGGAAAGCAAAAGTGAAACCGTTTCCGCCGCTGCATCCGGAACCCCGTCGTCATCGGCATCGGTGGTGCTGGCCCCGCCACTGCTCGCCGCAGAACTGTCTCCACACGAACCTCCGCTGTCTCCATACTCACCAAAATTAGTCAGAGAATCGTTGAGCTCTTGTAGCCACTCTTGAATAGCGGTGATCCATTCAGACAAAGGAATAGGCGTCGTGTTGCTCAGCGTGGTGAGAGGCTCCTGCTCTTCTGGCTCCTCGGCATCCGCAGCCATAGCGGCTTCAGCCAAGGATTGACTGCGGTAGAGCCATTCCAAGTCACCGTCGCTGGTGGGCTTGTTGCCATTGAAAGCAAATTGAACTTCGTCGGCATCGCCATTCACCACCATGTAAGACATTTCATAACCATCGCGAGCCTTGGCCACCACCGGTTCTTCGTCACCCAAATAATGCGTGAGCACATAGGTGTGTTTTTCATCGATGCTCATGTGGTACCAGGCCAGCGCATCCGCCAGCTGCTCCCAGTTGATCAGATCGTCCCCATACGCTTCCACCGTGGATTCAAAAACACTGCCTCCCGCCACGTCTCCAATCGCCGCTGCCATCGTGGTCAGTTGATCCGCCACATCCTCTGCCGTGGTCGCCTCAAAAGCATTCACATAATTGATGGTCTGCACTTCCTCATTCTCATCAATAAAATCCGCGCGCCTCGTGGCGTCAATCGGCATATCCGGGGAAATCTGTGAAGCAATCTGCGCATTCAGCGTGTCATTATTGGGCTCATCGTGTTTGTAGAAAGAAGAGATGTGTTTGGCTTGATCAGGGTCAGCAGTGAAGCCGGCCTTATCTGCCCAAAAAGAAACGTGATAACTATTATCGAGGTAATAGTATTTGTTAAAGCTGATGTCTAAGTCGGAAACGTCACTCATCCCGCTGCCTTGGCTGGGATCACTCACGTAGGCTCCATCGTGGAGAGCAAGGTAGAAATCAACTTCATCATCCGTAGGATCCGTGAGGCCAAATTCATCTTGCATCAAGTCTTCCACCGTATAAGTGATACCCGAATCCGCAGAAACAATATCGAGCTCTTCAAAATGCTTACGCAAAGTCGCGGTGTCGGGCCTATTGCCCAAGCGGCTTTCAAGATCGACTCTTTCTTGCTCCACTGTTTCTAGAAAAGTCTCGTAGCTTTCAGCAGAAGTATCTCCATCGCGACTGAATTTACGGATTTTCCCCGTCAGCCAATCGTTGAAATCGCTATTCACCTCTGCGTAGTCAACATAAGTGGTCCACTCGCGAAACTCAAAACAAGCACTGGGACCGGTATCCCAACTGCTAGTGTCACCTTGTGGACCAGAATCGGGAACACTGGTGTCACCCAGGGCTTTTTTCGCTCCTCCCAAGTTTCTAATATTCACTTCGGCAATAGGGGTATTACAAAGCTCTGGAATATCATCGCTATAGCTCACATACTGAGAAACACAGTTTTTCCTTTCTTTGATTTGATCTTGATTCAAGTCTTCAGTGTCTGCGCTGTACAAGTCGTTGAATTTAGTGAATTGACCATCCTCTTCGTTGGTCCCTGCGAACAAAGTACATTCAGCAGGGCTGTCCACTTCCCACGGATGGGAACCATTCATGGGAATTTCAGCAGCCGTCTCGCCGATATTCAGGGCAGTGAGGTAGTCTGCCACCCCACCCATCCAAAAACGCCCTTCCGTAGTTTCTGCAGAGTTAAAAAACTGGAGACAAGCATCCGTCGTCAAATCCGCTTTTTCTCCTGAAGTACAGACATCCTCTTCGGTCTCAGTCTTATTCCCATCGGAGTCTTCAGTTGTTAAGGTGTAGGTCCCGGTGATCTCCATGAGCAGAATCAACGGAATGTCGATGGCCAAGTGGCTTTTGATCAGTGAGTCCACTTCGACTTCCAGTTTGTCGTTCAAATCTCGCAAGTACTGAATCGTGTGCGCGTCTTTTTTGGCGATCAAAGCGACGGGCGAATCATAATCATTGCGCGCATTGCCATCTTCATCCAAATATTGAGTTTGATAACGGCCGGTTCCATTCACAATGCGATTCCATACCCCTTGAGGTTGATCAAAAATCTCAGCATATTTTTTGGTGAGTCCTTTGATGATGAGTCTGCTCTGGATGTCGGGCACACCGTCGAACAGTGCTTCCGGCCGCAGCCCTATAGGATCTTCGTCCACTTGGCCGTCACAGTCTCCATCGTTGTACTGGCAAACGCCATCGCCAGCATTGCCACTTTCAGAAGTCCACAGCTGTATTTCTGCAACTCCATCTTCGTCACAGATTCCGTCTTCATCGTCGTCCCATTCAGGATGAAAAGTCCCCCCGGACATACACGTGGGGCTTTCGTACCGGCCTGCATAAAATTGATCGACAAAATATTCAGACCACCAAGCGGTGGCTTCGTCGGAGTCGCTGAAGCTCGTTCCCAGTTGATCATTGCTCAAATTCTTCACAGAAGGCCAAGGCTGCTTCTCATCGGTAGGGTCGGTCCTGAGTACATGCTCGAGTCCATCCGGATAGCCATCGGCATCGTTGTCGGCGGCGTCACCATTATCGTCTTTGCCACAAATTCCAGGGCAACCGTCGCCATCGGGAATTCCGTCGCCATTGTTGTCAGAGCCACCAGTAACATCTCCGGGCGGATCTTCATCCACAGCACGGTCTTCTCGAATATAAGGCTCCGCCCCGTAATAAGTGGTTCCGGTGATGTCCGGAAGTTGCCAGTCGGCATCGTTATTGTTGTCGGCTGCACCGTCTTCATCCACGTTCGTATCCGCGTCGGCCACCAAGTCGTCTATTTCACCGTCACCGTCGCTGTCTTCATACCAAGCGGGGCCACAGGGGCGGCCGTCTCCATTGCTGTCCTGAGCCGCAGCCGCGAGCGAAGTACAATCGCCATCGTTGTCGATTCCATAAAAGCCATCGCCCAAATCTTCGTCCACATAGCCGTCGCCATCGTCATCGATTCCATTGGAAGCCTCCTCGTCAAAAAGTTCGTCGCCGTCGTTGTCCAATTGGTCGCCCGCCTCCACGCTGGCTTGCATGTCGGTGTAAACCTCGGTCAGCAGATCGTTGGAATAACGGTAGTAGGCAATCTCTTCCCACAAATCCAGGAAGCGTTGATAAGCGCCAAAGGAAACGGGGTTCACGGCGCTCTCCTCCGTGACCATGTCTGCCACAAAAGTCTTTTTATCGAAGGTGGTGTAATCGGCATCACCGGTGTGGAAGGCGTGATTTTTATCGAAGAAAGCGGACAGCAAATCGATTCCATCCTGGCCCTGGAGTGGCGGAACAATCAGCCCGTGCCACACTTCCGGCTGCAAATCCTGAGCTTCATCGTTGGGAACAAACTCCTGGCTACTGTCATCCAAAATGTAAGAAGGCTCCTCGAAGTCGGTGTAGGGGAGCATGGACACAAAGTGGTAGCCATTTTTGTTGACCACCGGCAAAGGCACGCCGCCAATCGCGACCACTCCCGCCAGCTTAGTGGCATCCGAATCCCTAACGTCGCCTTCGTAGTAGAGTTTTTCCAGCATGCGCTGGATGTCCACCGGGGTGTCGTCTTTAGACACCGTCAAAATCATGGTCTTGGTCCACGGCAAAGTCGCCTGAATGTCGGAAGCGTAGGTTTGAATATTGGCCGAAAGATTGTTGCTGCCAAAAAAAGAAAAGAAGCCACTGCCGCTGGACGTGCTGTCCCACAAATCTTGGTCCACGAGCAGGGCCACAATGCCGTAACGCGTTTCTACATGGCCCACACTGCGCACTTCTGCCAAGCTTCCTCCCGGATTATCGAGAGCGCCCACTTGCACTGAACTCACCACACTGATGGCTTCCGAAATCTGCGCCATCGGCAGCAGAGTCGCTAAAAACGTGACTAAAACCGTCACAATCAAGGCCCGGAAATATGCAGGAGTGGCGCGCCGTGGAAGCATACGCAAAGATACTAGCAAAACCCGCCCAACTTTTCCTCCCCATTTAACCTGTTGCCGCCATTTCCACTTGCCATTTTATTTTTTATGTCCGTACGCACTTTTTGGCAAACAAAAAGCCCCTCGTGAGAGGGGCTTTGAAAAGGCTGAAATTAAGCGATCGATCAATGAGCGATCATATAGTAGCGGGTAACTCCAGCAGCACAAGGGGCAGCAGCGGTACACAGGGTATCTCCAGCAAGGACGGCGGAAGCGGAAGCAGTAGTTGAAAGAACCATCGCAGCGCTTGGCGTGAACATGCCGGTCCCATTATAAATACCTGCAGCACCGTTTTCAGAAGTAGTCTCTAGCATAGCCACCAGGGCATAACCTTCAGCAAAACCACCCGCAGCAGCAGCAGTATTAATAGGAAAGTAAGCATATCCAGTGCCGCATCCGGTGCTAACCACAGTGTTTGTAGCTATGCTACCAGCAGGAATAGTGGTCATGTAGCTCGTCAGTGGAAAAGTTCCACCACTGACAAAAAGCGTACCAACACAGTAGGCGGCAGCTTGAGGATATCCACCAGAGTTGTCGTTTGCATAAAACTCCAAGGCAGTCGCCAATTGTTGTAAATCACTCTTCGCCGTAGCATCTCTCGCACGAGCAGGTCCTCCAGTGAGTCTGGGGATCAGAGCAACGGCCAAGATACCGATGATCGTGATGACGATCAAAAGTTCAATAAGGGTAAATGCGCGGTTGCGCGTGGTGTAGGGGGACATAGATATGGCGTGAACGATTAAAGCGTGAGTCGTCAAAAATATTACAACCGCTTTCACACAAAGGCAACTTAAAGTGTGCTAGCGAAGTCCGTGAGCGAGATGATGGGCAGCATGATGGCGGAAACAATGAAGCCCACCATCAGACCCATCACACAAAGGATCACTGGCTCCATGAGCTTGGAAAGCGAGGCCACGGCATTGTCCACTTCATCTTCATAGTAGTCGGCAATCTTCATCGCGATGTCATTGATCTTGGCGGTTTGTTCTCCCACCAACACCATGGAAGCGACCATGGGAGGGAAGAGGAAAGGCGTTCCATTCAAGTTTTCACCGAGCGGAATTCCTTGGGCAACATCCTGCGCGGCAAATTGCACACGCTTTTTGTAGACTTCATTTCCCAGGGCATTTGCATCGATTTCGAGGGCCTTCACAATGGGCACTCCGGAATTGATGAGGCTCGCGAGCAAGCGTGCAAAGCGTGCCACCATGAGTTCACGAATGAGTTTTCCAAAGATCGGAACATAAAGAAGAGCCATATCTATGCTGTAACGGCCTTGCTTGCTGCGTCGTACAAAATAGAACGCAAGCACCACGAGCACAATGAAACCCAGGATCAGGTCCCAAGAATGTTGTGCGATTTCTGAAGCCTTCAGCAAAATTTGAGTGGTGAGCGGCAGCTCTTGGCCTCCGCTGGTGAACAGCGTGGTGAGTTGGGGCACCACCATCGTAAGAATGAGGAAAAGACAAACTCCCATAATGATCAAAATAGCACAGGGATAGATCATGGCGCCGCGTACTTTGGAAATGATCGCGGAGCTTTTTTCAGCTTGTTTGGCGATGTCTTTCAAAATCTCATTCAGCGTTCCGGAAGCTTCTCCACTCGCAATCATTCCACGTTCAGCGGAAGTGAATACGGAGTCGAAACGTTCCATGGCAATGGACAAACTCTTTCCTTCTTCCATTTCGAGTGCGAGTTGTCGGATGACTTTCTTAAGCTTCAAATTGTTCATTTGGTCAGACAGCACATAGAGGGACCGGATGATCGGCATACCCGCATTGATCATGGTGGCGAGCAATTGGAAGAACGTCACTTTTTCACGCAGAGAAATAGTGGTCCATCCAATCACTACATCATTGAGCCGCGCAAAAAGATTGATTTTTTTCTCCGCTTTATCCAAGTCCACTTGGCGGAGCGCTTCAATGCGTTCCTGGTCTTCGCGGGAGAGCCCAATGTCCAGTCGTGTGGCTTCAGTGTTAAGCATTTTCAGGGCGGGCTACGGAATACACTTCCTCTAAGGAGGTAATACCTTCCAAGGCTTTGAGCACGCCAGCTTGTTCCAGCGTGACCATTCCTGTTTTCATGGAAGCGAGTTGAATCTCCATGCTGCTAGCATTTTTTAAAATGAGTTCACGAATGGAGTTGTTCATTTTCAAAACTTCAAAGAGTCCCACTCGTCCGAAGTAACCCACCCCATTGCATTGATCACAGTCCACTCCGCCCGGTCCAAAAAATTGTAGAGCGGTGAGCTTGGCAGGGTCGTGAGGTTCATCCGGATGCAAGTGCGAGAGCGCAGTTTTCACCAGTTCCAAAGTTTGTTCGTCCGTAGACATGGGTTTCTTGCATTTCTCACAAAGACGACGCACCAGACGCTGGGCCATGATGGCATTGATCGTCGCCGTCATAAGAAAGGCGGGAACTCCCATGTTCAAAATACGCGTGATGGTTTCCACGGCGGAATTCGTATGAATAGTAGACAGCACCAAGTGACCCGTGAGTGAGGCTTCTATGGCCACATCCACCGTTTCGCGATCACGGATTTCCCCCACCATGATGATGTCGGGATCTTGACGGAGCGCGGTGCGCAGTCCAAACGCGAAGTTGTAATCGATGTCCGGGTGCACCTGCGATTGGTTGAGTCCGTCGAGCTGAATTTCCACCGGATCTTCAATCGTCATGATGTTCACATCCGGCTTGTTCAAGATCTGCAAAGCCGCGTACAAAGTTGTTGTTTTACCGGAACCGGTAGGCCCGGTGGTGAGGAGTACTCCATTCGGCAAGTTGAGCGCGGCGGTAAAATATTTCAGCGAATTTCCCGTGATCCCGAGTTTATCGAAGGTGGGAATTTCGTGCGATTTGTCTTGAATACGCATCACCATCTTTTCACCGTTCACGGTGGGGAGACTGGACACACGCAGATCGAGTTCACGTCCTTCTTGAGTCGTGACTTGGGCGCGTCCGTCCTGAGGAATGCGCTGTTCGTCGATCTTCAAGTTGGACATAATCTTAATGCGCGAAACCACTGCCGGATGAATATTCGGTGGATACTCCACTACGCGCAGCAGGGAACCGTCCACACGGTAACGAATTTGCACCGTGTTTTGTTGTGGCTCGATATGAATATCCGAAGAGCGCAAATCAATGGCATAAGAAACAGCGTTCATCACCAGCTGGGGGATATTTCCCCCCACAATTGCGTCCTGCAATGCTTGGAGTTTAGCGTTCATTTAAGCGGTCATTTATTAGAGGCCTTGAGCAAAGTAAGCGTTGAGATCAATATTCACACTGTAAGTACCGCCGTATTCTTTGGGGTAGTTGAGGGTCAGATTCTCCACACTCATGAGTCGCACTTCTCCTTCCAAAGAACCGGAACTCTCCACATATTCCAGAAATTTACTGAGGTTGCTTTTAGAAGCGGTCACAGACATGGAAACCGGTACATATTGGTACAAAGCACCTTCCGGGGTAACGGCCTCTTGGTAACTGACCTGAGAGATGAAGAAAGGTTTGTTTTCAAAGTTATTCTTCACGGAAAAGGCGTCCAAAAGACGAGTGAGATCGCTCAGATTTTCACGAGTGGGGAAAACCACAGCCAGTTCTTGAGCCGAAGTGGCACGTGCGGCATTCACATCCTTTTTAATGTCTTGGTAGTCGCTGGCCAGTTGTGTGCTTTCCGCAGTGAGACTGGAGACCTCGGTTTGCAGTTGATCCGCCTGAATATTCAGAGCAGACATGTCGTTCCATTGCCACACTCCATAGGCGAGGGTGCCTAACATAATGAGCAGGGCAAGATAAATTTTATGTCGATCATTCATTGGAAGCGGGGTTATTTTCGAGTTCCATGGAGATATGGAAATTACCGGTGTAAACATTTTCACCGTCTGACTTTGAGAAACTGCGGTCCTCTACATTTTTGAAGGTATCGGATTCCTCTAAAGCGTCGATCAAGTTGGAAGTGAGACTGAAGTTGGTGGTGTCCGAAGTAGTGGTGTCGCCCGAAATGCTCACGGTGCCATCGCTATTGAAAACCACATTGGAAATCGTTATATTCCCCGTAAATTCAGTCCCGAACAGCGGATCCACCGTCTTAGTAACGGCTTCCAGTTCATCCATCACAATAGACCATTCGGGTCGAGCCGATTTGATGGTGTTGATGATGGAACCGGAACTGGCGTTGAGCGAGTTGAAGTTGTCAAAAACAGCTTGAATCTGTTCGTCCGTCACATCAGCAACAGTCAAAGTTTTCACCATGTCATGAAAGGTCGCGTTTTGCATCAGCGCTTTTGCCGTCTGCAAATCTTGAATGTCCTGGAGCAAAGATTGCTCGTCCACTTGTCCCTGCTTCGCCTGGAGTTCGACAATCAAGTTGTCCGTCACCAGTATGGAGGCAGGCAATTCTTCGGCAGGGATATCTTGGCTCAATTGTTCCTGAATTTGTCCGAGCAGAGCGAGCACTTGAGGCTTAGCCTCGGCCGCCGCCAGCAAGAATTCTTCCGCTTTGTTTTGAGAAGTGTAAATCGAGTTGGCCTGCGCTCCGTTGTACAGGTACTCATCGGTAACACTAGCATACTGATCCAGCAGGAGAGCGGCAGCCAGATACTTTTGAACACGCACTTCAGCATTGAGGTCGGCCACTTGGTTCTGGGAAGTTTCCACACGGAGCACCGGATTCACCGGATACAAAACGGAAAGTCGTGTAGTTTTTTGAGTGAAGAAAAATGCAACTGTCAAAACAAAGAGCAAAACGGAAAATTGCAAAACCGTAGAACCGGGGTTGCTGGTGTGCTTCGCGAACTGCTTGAGGGTCAAGGCCTCTTTGGGCTTATCCCCGAAGTAGGAAACGCCTTTTTTATCCTGTTGTTCCACCACAGAATTCATCATAGAGCCCGGTTTCTGCGCCGCGTCTTTCCCAAAAAGCTCGGTGAAGACATTTTTAGATTCTTCACTCATAGTGCCCGGCGTAGCCTTGGGGAGCGACGGTTGTGCAGCCGGTTGGCCCTGTAAACTGGGAAACAGTTTAGGGCTGACAGAAGCGGCATTTTGCTCATTTGCCATACATTTTTGGTTTTTATTTATCCATAAAGTATACCAGAAAACAGGCCAAAGGACAACTCCTAAACCCCTGAATCTTGAAACCCTCATCTCGCTCTGAGGGACATACTTATTTTCTGAAGCGGGAGCGAAGCCACTCGGATGCATGATCCTCATGGCGTCTTCCTGAAGGTTTATGCTTCAAAAAACAAATATGTCCCAAACGCCGAAAAGAGAGTTTGGGGTTTCAAGATTCACGTCTAAAGCCGATCCAGTACCAAACGGTAACCGCCCTCTCCATTTTTGAGCCATTGCGCCACGCGCGTGATGGTCGCGGTGCTCACGCCGGTACGCTTTGCAATTTCACGATAAGGCACGCCCTCGTCCACCAGTTTCACCACTTCAAAGCGCTCAGAAAATTCCTGCAATTCTCCGAGAGTGCAGAGGTCTCGAAAAAATGCACGGGCCTCCTTGATGTTTTTCAAAAGAAGAACTCCCTCGTAGAGAGAGTCCAACTTTTTTGAGTTCAATTTGCCTACTTTTTTCATACCGCCACTATACACCAGGCTCACTGTGTCCGGCCAAAAAAAGTCTTCCGTGATTGCTCCGACAAAGCGACGCCCGGCTTAGTATTGAAGTTGAGTGTCACCAAAATGCGTTCGCCCGCCTCCACATCGGTGACTCTGTGCAGAGACTGATTGCCGCGGAAAATCATGAGGCTTCCTTCCTCCACTGATTGTCGCTTTGGCAGAATTTCGCCGTCCAGGCACTGCTGCACCAAGTCATAGTTTTCCTCTCCATTCTCGTCGTAACGCATGTCGGTAAAATATTCGTAAACACCACCTTTTTGGCATCCTTTCACCAAGAGCGTGATGGCAAAATCCGCGTTGTCAAAGTGCCAGCCCAGGGCATCACCCGGGTCGTAATAATTCACGTTGATCGAAGAGAGGGGATCGGCGTAGGGATAGAGAGCATCGATGCCCAAAACCTCACACAGAAAAGCGCGGAAAAGTTTTGAGTCGTAGAGCGTACGCAGCAAGGAATCCGCAGGCAACTGGTCATCTGGAATACACGCTTTCGTACTTTTGAGCAGTCTATTTCGCGGGGACTTTGTTGGAAAACCCGGATCCGCAGGGAGTACATAGACATTGTAAATAGACTCCGCGCGAAAAGCCTGAGTTTTCAAGTCAGCGGCCTCTTTTTGCAGCGCCGCTACAGCCTCTTCGTTGAGAAAATCTTCAAAAATCAGTATGCCCGTTTTGTCGAATTCCTTCTTCAAGCGCGCCGTTTCCTGGCGAAAAAAAACCGCATCATAAGTGGATCCAAAAATATTGAACATAAGAAAGGAGTTTAGGATTGATAAAGGTCAAAGGCCCAGTATTGGTCATAGCGCTGTTCTCCGTCACTGCTGCGACACAAGTAGGGAATTCGCGTCGTCTGCACGGCGGTTCTGAACCTGTCTGCCAAGTATTCCTGCAAAATGCATCGGTCCTCTTCTTCGGTGCTGCCCGGAGTCAATCGTAACTCGGGGGGAGTGTATTCCACGCGGCGTTGCACATTCGGCCCATCATCCACGGGAACCACCGGCAGCAAGGTGGCCAAAGTCACGCGTGTTTTGCCCAATTGGCCTAAGTTTTCAATGAGCTGCGCAGGATCTCTCACACGATCCAAAGTGAGGCTGGAAAAAGCCCAACTGGGACTTCCCGTGCCGACAAGCGTGCGGCCTCCATTGATCTGAGCAATCAGATCGGGGAAAGGGGCATCAATAACCCCACAATCCACACGCTCATTCTTGAAACAGAAGGAAGGGCTCAAATCGACACCCCGAGATCCTTCACCTTGCTCTGCCACAAATCGTCCGGGGCCACATCCCAAATCTACAAATTGTCCTCCTCGCTGAGTCCACTCCGGGGCGCCTAAATTTCTGTAAACGCTCAAATCTTCTGTATAGCCGGCTCCGTTGGTGTTGCAACCCTCAAAGTAATAACGAAGCATCGCACGAACTTGAGGGGCGGCCGTTTCCCAGCCGAGTTTTTCAAAGTAGCTCCGGATGCTAGCGAGTTGCACTGAGAGCGCACGTTTCCGAGTCTCACCAGCAGTCGCAGTGATTTCGGAACCATCCTTCACCGGGCTGAGTTCACGCTCCATAAGCGCGAAGCACACTTCGGGTCCTTCAGGCGTCCATTTATCCATTTCTTGTCTCACGTTGATCGGCATAAAAATAGTTTTTAAAAATTAAAAAACCCGCAACTTGGTGCGGGTGGCTTTCTTTTAAAAAAGTGTATCCCCTCAGGGATGCGCCCACCGCACGCCACCCGTATGGTGATGCAGAATTTCAACGATGTTGATGAACAGGAAGTCTTCCATAGTGTTTTAATACATTAATACAATATTATAATGCAAAAAAGAAGTCAAGCACACAAAAAAGCCCCCGTTGCCGAGGGCTTTAAAGTTTGAAGGAAGAAAACTAAGCGAGTTCAACCTTAGCTCCAGCAGCTTCCAAAGCCTTTTTAGCTTCGTTAGCCTTGTCTGTAGGTGCATTTTCGAGAACCACACCGTTTGCGTCTACCACGTCCTTAGCCTCTTTGAGACCAAGACCTGTGAGTTCGCGAACCGCCTTGATCACGCCGATCTTTTGAGCACCGGAGTCAATGAGCTTAACGGTGAAGGAGTCTTTTGCTTCTTCAGCAGGAGCAGCAGCAGCGCCACCGGCAGCAGCAGCCATGGCCATAGGAGCGGCGGAAATGCCGTATTCCTTTTCCATGAACTTCACTACGTTATTGAGAGATACAATGTTGAGTTTTTCGAGAGCATCAATGAGGGTTTGTTCCTCCTTGGAGAGCTCGATTTTTACGTCGTCGGACATAAGTAAGAGTTAAAGGGAAATAAATTAAGCGGGTTTCTTTTCAGCATACTGTTGAACAGCGCGCGCAAAAGAACCGAGCGGAGACTGTAAAGTTCCATAGAAACTTTGCAGCGGAGAACGAAGGAGTCCAATAAACTTCGCGAGAAGTTCTTGTTTGGAGGGGAGTCCGGCAATCTCTTTCATTTGAGCGATCGTCATGACTTTTCCTTCCATAATTCCTCCCATGAGTTTGAGCTTTTCGAAATCCTTACCGTATTTCTTGATGAGGCGAGGGCCGGCCACGCTGTCCTCGTAAGAGAAAGCGGCGCCAACGGTGCCTTCCAAAATGTCATCGGGAAGATCGAAACCTTGCTCTTTTGCAGCCAGTTTGAACAAAGTCTTTTTAGCGACCTTGAATTCAACACCAGCCGCGCGCATCTCATTGCGGAGTTTGGAGAGTTGTAGCACGGAAAGCCCGGCGTATTGCCCAAAGGCAACGCTGCCAGCTTTCTGGAACTTCTCTTTGAGCTCAGCGAGAGTCGCTTCTTTCTGTTGTCTTGTGATCATAAGATTCTAGGGGTTGGGTCCTTGCGGACCGAATGAAGTCGGGTCGACCGTTTGGCGCAAAGCGCCGTTTTAAAAACTCCCAACTTGCGTTGAGACCAGTGCCAAAGCCAGGGTAAATACCTAGGCCCGCTGTTTCTCGGTAGGACTTCTATCCTTCGGCGGAGCCGAATGGGCTCCTTCCAAAGCATTGCCTACTGTCTTCGAACGCAGCGGGATTCTATAAGGAAATAGGGGCTTTGTAAAGGGCTAAGCGGCCTGTTCTCCAACAACAGCAGCCACCGCAGAGTGGACAGGTTCTTTTGCTAGCAAGACAGCCAAGTCTTCAGGGTGCATGCGACAGACTTCAGTCAGTTCAACCAAGCCAAGACCGGTATCAGTAAGGAGTTCAGTAGACATACTTTAGGGGGTTATAAGGTTTGCCAGACAGCTGGCGAAGACATTTCACCAATAGTCCATTCTGTTCGAACAGAACTCTCTATCAACAAACGACGTGCCATTTGAGCTGCAAAAGTATAGGAATCGCCGTCTCGATCCATGACAAGGCTTCGAACCAGGTCACGGTGAGTAGCCAACAGAGCTCGTAAGGTGTGCTCCAGGTCCGCTGGTTTTAGGGCCCGAATAGCTTCGGCGTCAATGGGTCTGAGCTGGTCCGGTACTGCAGTCATACAAAAGGGGGTTAAAGTACAAAAAAACCTCGCATTCCTGCGAGGCCTTGTGTGGTGATAAAAGTAGTTTTATGCGGTCACACGGGAGCAGCCTCGCTGGGGAGCGAAAAAGAAATAGCTGCTAAAAAAGAAATTCGTGTGTTGCATAAGCGAGTCCATATTAGTACACGAAACCACTCCCGGTCAATATTTTCGAAAAAATTTGCTGTCCACCTCGACTCGTGTTAAAAATGGAAAGCAATAACCCCCATCATCCCATGGATTTCCAATCCTTGTTGCTCGCCCAGATCGACGAGAAGCATCTTCTTAAGCATGCGTTCTACCAGATGTGGAATGAGGGTACTTTGCCCATCGAAGTGATGCAAAAATACGCAGAACAGTACTACCACCTGGAACGCGCTTTCCCGACCTTTCTTTCTCTCATGCTCCAAACCTGTGACGACGAAGGAATCCGTGCGTCCATTCTAGACAACTTCAACGATGAAACGGCCGGTGCCAAAAACCACCGCGAACTCTGGCTGCGTTTTGGAGAAGGAATCGGCGCGACTCGCGAAGACATGAAAAACAGCACGCCTCTTCCAGAAACCCTCGCTGCCATTGAAACGTTCAAGGCCCTCTGCGCTAAAAACTACCTGGTGGGTGCTGCTGCTTTGGCAGCTTACGAATCCCAAATCCCTGCGATTGCCGCAAAAAAACTGGAAGGTCTTGAAAAGAACTACGGCATCACGGACGACCGCACCAAAGAATTCTTTGTAGTGCACGGGGTGATGGACATCCAACACTCCAATGTATGGTGGGACATGCTGGCCACCGCACCCGAGGCTCAAAAGCCCGAGCTCGAAGCCGCTACCAAAGAAGGCGCTGCTGCACTCTGGGGCTTCCTCGACGGAATCCTGCGCGAGTACATGCCCAACGCCGCCATGGCCTGCTAACCCCAAAAACTATGTCCAATCGAGTCGTACATTTTGAAATTCAAGCCGACGATCCCGAGCGCGCCGCAAAGTTTTATCGCGATGTTTTTGGCTGGACCATCGAAAAATGGGACAGTCCCGATATGGAATATTGGATGGTGATGACGGCCGAAAAAGACAGCAAGGAACCTGGAATCAACGGGGGACTCCTGCGCCGTCCTTGCCCGGCTCCCGCACCCGCCCAAGGCACCAATTGCTACGTGTGCACGGTTCAAGTGGATGACTTCGACGCCATCGCTACAAAGATCGAAACTGCCGGCGGCATTGTGGCTCTACCCAAATTCTCCCTCGCAGGCATGGCTTGGCAAGGTTACTTCCTAGATACGGAAGGCAACACTTTCGGCCTTCACCAAGTGATGGAACAGAAGGCTTAAAGACCAGACTTTTGAACAAACTTTTGCCCCAGTTTTACGACTTGGGCATTTTTGTCAGATCTTTGTCAGCGAAACGTAAGAGAAAAGTCAGGTATTTTGTAAGGTCGGGGTGTTTTACTAGGTTTGTCCGGTTGGGGGCCTCGCAATTGGCTGCCTCGATAAACTTGTCATTTTATTGAGAGGGGTTCGACTCCCCTGAGGTCCACCACCACCGGACAGACAAAAGAAAGAACCCTTTACGGGGTTCTTTCTTTATCGCAATGAATTGCGCCCGACAAACTTGTCGAAGTCATTATATCACCGCATTTGCGCATCAGCAATATCAGGGCTTATAGTACCGCCATGACCGACCTCTACCATCATCTTCAACTTTTCTTCAAAGAGCTCAAAAAGACGAGCGAAAAGCCTCTGCTCGTGGTCTGCGGCCCCACGGCCTCCGGCAAGACGGCGCTCAGCCTCCAGCTGGCCGAAGATTTTAATGGTGAAATCATTTCCGCGGATTCGGCGCAGGTCTATCGCAAACTGGACATCGGTTCGGACAAGGTCAGCCCCGTAGATCGGCAGCGCGTGAAGCATCATCTCATTGATGTTCGCGAGCCCGACCAGACCTTCACCATGGCGGATTTCAAACGGGAAGCCACGCATGCCATTCAGGCAATTCAGCACAAAGGCAAAGTGCCCATCCTCTGCGGAGGAACCGGGCTCTACATCAGCGCAGTGGTGGACAATTACGATCTACCCGAGGCTCCGCCCGATCCAAAAATTCGAGCAGCCCTCGAACAAGAATACCAAAAAGGCGGCAAAGAAAAACTCTACGAAATGCTCCTGGAACTCGACCCCGTGGCGGCCAGCAAAATCCATCCCAACAACGTGCGCTACGTGGCTCGAGCCCTGGAAATCATCCTCAAAACGGGGCAGCCACTCCGTCCACAAAAAGCCAACCCGCTCTACAGCGTTTTCAAAATGGCCGTCGACTGGCCTCGTGAAATTTTGTACGATCGTGTGAATCACCGCGTGGACGAACAGATTCAAAAAGGCCTCTTCAACGAACTCAAAACCCTGCTCGCCGAAGGCTACAGTGAAGACTTACAGTGTTTTTCAGCCCTGGGTTATAAAGAGTATTTCCCTTACCTCCGTGGTGAAAAATCGCTGGAAGCTTGTAAAGAGGAACTCAAACAAAACACTCGTAATTTTGCGAAGCGTCAGCTAACGTGGTTTCGGCGTGAGGAAGACATTTATTGGATCTCACCCGAAGAGTTTTTAACGCTCACCACTCGGGACAGGATAACATCCTAGTCACGAGTCTTTTCCCCTCCAATATATGCACCCTAAATTCAGTAACTTACTCGACATTGCCGCTCGCCTTCGTGCCGAAGGAGGCTGCCCTTGGGACCGTGAACAGACCATCGAATCCATGGTGCCAAAACTGACGGAGGAGGCTCAAGAAGTGGAAGAAGCACTGCAAAAAAAAGACTGGAAAAACTTGGAAGAAGAACTCGGCGACGTGCTTTTCAACATTATCCTGATTTCCAAAATCGCCGAAGAAGAAGGCAAGTTCGACATGGGCGGCGTACTGGAAAAAATCGCCGAAAAACTGATCTCTCGCCACACTTGGGTTTTTGGCACAGACAAAGCCGCCACCGCCGAAGAAGCGCTGGAACTCTGGATGAAAAATAAAGCCGTCGAAAAAGCTAAAAAGAAATCATGAGCACTTCCGGAAAAACATGGCAGCTAAAGTATGAAAGACAGGCTGGCGAATCGCTGTGGTCCGCTTTGATGAACGCGCGTGCTGTGGAAGATCCCGGGGCATTTTTTTCATCCGCCTCACTCGCCGATTTGCACGATCCATTTCTATTTCCGGACATGCACCGCGCCGTCGACCGCTTGCAAAAAGCCATTCCTGCGCGTGAGCGCATCATCGTCTACGGCGACTACGATGTGGACGGAATTTCCGGCAGCGCCTTACTCATCCACGTGCTCCGTTTTCTCGGAGCAGAAGTGAGTTATCGCATCCCCAATCGCCTCAAAGAAGGTTACGGACTCCACGCTTCCTACGTGGAAGAACTCGCGAAGCAAAATGCCGCTGTGCTCATCACGGTGGATCTGGGGATTTCCTGCGCCAAAGAAGTCGCGCTCGCGCAAAGTCTGAACATCGACGTCATCATAACGGATCACCACACCATTCCGGAGAAGCTTCCCGAAGCCTTTGCCATCCTCCATCCCACACTCGCCAAAACCTATCCCTTCCCACACCTCTCCGGCAGTGGAGTCGCCTTCAAATTGGCCTGCGCCTTGCTTACCGCCACACACAACGAAGACCTGATTCCTCAGCTCACGGACCTCGCGAGCCTCGGCACCGTGGCCGACTGCGTTCCGCTGATTGGCGAAAACCGCACGCTGGTGAAACTCGGCTTGCAGCAACTCCAAACCACAAAATGGGACGGCCTCCGCGCCATCCTTCAAAACGCGGGCAACACGACTTTCACCACGGACACCATCGGTTTCCAAATCGGCCCGCGCCTCAACGCGTCGGGGCGCATGGACAATGCCTACTGGGGGCTGCAAACCCTGCTCGCCACCGGTCCGGAAGCCTACGAAAAAAGCCAAAAACTGGAAGCCTTGAACAAAGACCGCCAAGATCTCACCAAGCGCATCATGGAAGACGCAGAAGCGCACCTCAATCTCTCCGAGCCGCTCATCATCGAAGCGGGAGTGGGCTGGTCCAGCGGTATCGTGGGACTCATCGCGGGGCGGCTGCAAGAAAAATATTCCAAGCCCACTTTCGTGATGGAAGACCGCGGCGACCACCTCGTCGGCTCCGCGCGCAGTCTGCCCGGCTTTCACTGCGTGGACGCTCTCAAAACCGTCGCCCACTTGCTCGAGCACTTTGGCGGCCACGAACAAGCTGCTGGCTTTCACATCAAAAAAGAAAACTACGAAGCCTTCAAAGCCGAACTTCAAAAAAACGCCACCGCCCATTTTACAAAAACTCCACTCGTTCCCAGCCTTTCCGCAGACCTCATCCTCGCACCCGACGAACTCACCTTGGAACACAGCGCCAAAATCGACAGTTTTGCGCCATTTGGAGTGGGGAATCCACGGCCTTTATTTTGGCTCAAGGACATCACGGTACTCGAAACCCGCCCCGTAGGCGCCGACGGCAAACACCTCAAATTCAAAACACGCATGGGGGACCAAACCATCGATGGAATTGCATTCAATTCAGCCGCTTGGCAAGCCGACTTAGAGCAGGCAACTGAACTTCTAGTTCACATGAGCGCCAAAAAGTGGAACGATAAGATCAGCTTAGAATTCCAACTCGTCGACTGCAATGGAGGAACGCAAAATCATACTCGGGTGTGATGATAGGGGAGATAAATTAGAAAATATAGAAAAGGCATGCCGTAACGCCGGCGCAGGAAGAGGACAATTCTGGGGCTTTATGAACCCTCAAGACCTTTTGGAATGCATAAGGACAGAGGGGAACATTCTAGCCGTGATCACAGACGATAGGATGCACATAGCCAACGCTCCGGAAGTAGGAGTATGGGCTAGGAGTGTGGTTTTGGAAGCCAGAAGAAGGTCGATACCTCATCAACTGGTCTATTCTTCTACACAAGTAGCCGGGCTGCCTCCAGAGGTAGAAATCATCCGCAGAACCACCGACCCGGCAGATATGGAGGCCATTCAAAGCTGGTTCATTCGCAGAGGAGTGTTGATGAAAGGGGCCGCCTAAGCCCTGTCCACTCAAAACCTTGCGTGGCGCTTACAGAAGCTGTAAACTCAGGGACTATCTTTTTACCTGCCCATTGACAGGATAAGGTGAAAGACGTAAAATATACAGATTATCCCCACATGGAACTCATCAATAGAACTCAAGCCGAAGACCTGCTGAGAAACGCAAAAAAGATCCTGATTGCGCCTTCTTCTCCTATGGATGGCGACAGCGTGGGCAGCTCCCTCGCTCTCATGGTCGCGCTCCGCAAAATGGGCAAGGAAGTCACCGTGGTGGGCTACGACTCCATGCCGGAAGCCTTGAAATTCCTTCCTTACGTGAGCCAAATTCAACCCGCACTGCCCGAGTCCAAAGATTTTGTGATTTCTGTGAGTACAGACAACGCCGAAGTGGAACACCTCAAGTACGAAGTGGAACCAGGCAAAATCAACGTGATCATCACGCCAAAATCTGGACGTTTCAGTCCAGAAGACGTGAAATTCACGAACGAAAAACCAGACTACGATCTGCTCGTAACGGTAGACACCGGAGACCTAGTGCAACTCGGCAAACTTTACGAACTCCACAAAGATTTATTCCAGCGCATTCCCGTGCTCAACATCGACCACCACGCCTCCAACGGAAAGTTCGGCAGCCACAACTATCTGGAATTCGGTTTTGCGGCCACCACACAAATGATCACGCCCATCATCCAAACCTTTGAAAAGGAACGCGGCGAAGAACTCATCGACGAAGACGTAGCCACACTCTTGCTCGTGGGAATCATCACGGACACCGGTTCTTTCCAACACTCCAACACCAGCCCGGAAGCTTTTGAAGTCGCTGCCGATCTTTTGGATCGCGGCGCTCGCCAACAAGAAATCATCAAACACATCTTCAAAACCAAGAGCATCGGCACACTCAAACTCTGGGGCCGTGTGCTCTCCAAGATTCAGTACGATCCCGCCATCAAATTGGTTTACTCCACCATCACTGCGGAAGATTTGGCTGAGTCCGGTGCCGCTTCCGACGACACAGGCGGTATCATCGACGAACTCATGACCAGCGCTCCCGGCGCCGAAGTGGTGATGCTGATCAAAGAAAAAGAACCTGGTTATTACTCTGGAAGTCTGCGCGCCCCCGGCGCCCTCGCCGACGTGAGCGAAATCGCGAAGGGGATGAACGGAGGCGGCCACAAAAAAGCCGCTGGATTCCGTCTCCGAGACATGAGCTCTATGGAAGCGGCTCTGCAGAGTGCTCGCCAAACCATTGGCGCCTACATGGCTCCCAAGCTCGGGCTTACGGTCACGGCAGCGTCAGCTGCAGCTAGTTCCCCCACTAACAATCCTGTGGAGAACTCCGTCTCTGAGGGAAAACTCTTCCCGGGCCTAGTGACTAAACCCCAAAATAGCATCCCTAAACCGTCTGCCGGTGGGGAAGACATGCTGCTCCAAGACTTCCGCAAACGCCAACAACCCGAAGACAAAAGCGTACGCTTCTTCCAGGATTCCGACGGCCAAGCCAAATCGGCTCCCAAAGCTCCCGGAGACCTCACCGTGGAAGACATCTTAGCTCAGCTGAACTAAGAGTGAATCGTCCAGCTCTGCGTTTGTGGTGACGCGCACCACGTCCTCGTCTTCATCGAGCACTTCCATGAGTTTGAGGATGGTTTTCGCTGCCTCCAAATCCGAGATCACGAGCTTGTCTTTGGGCTTCCACATCAGCTCGTCTTTTTCCACTTTAAACCCCGTCGCTAGCAAGGTTTTTTTCACTTCGCCCAGTTTTTCCGGAGCCACATAAACCTCATACTGGCCTTCATCAGCCTCAAAATCATCCGCTCCTGAGTCGATCAAAGCCAGTTCCGCTTCGTCCCCACTTTTCCCGCTCACCAAGAAGTAGGCTTTCTTATCAAACTTCCACGCCACCGTTCCGGCGCTCCCAATGTTGCCACCGTTTTTCATCAGCGCGAGCCGAACATTTCCCAGCGCGCGATTTTTATTGTCCGTAATCACATCGATCAAAAACACCGCGCCCGCCGGTCCAAAAGCCTCATAGGTAGCCTCTTCAAAAGCCAAGCCGTCTTTGTCTTCACCGGTTCCTTTCTTGATGGCGCGTTCAATATTCACATTCGGCACATTCGCCGCCTTGGCCCGCTCAATAGCCGATTTTAAATTCACATTCATCACTGGATCCCCACCCGTACGCGCCGCAATGGCAATGAGCCGCGCGTGCACCGTGAAAATCTTGCCGCGTTGGGCATCCACCACAGCCTTGCTGCGTTTGATATTGTCGAAATGACTGTGTTTGGCCATATGCAATTAAGCTGGGCTTTTTTTCTCACAAAAGCAAGCCAAGGTCAAGGCACTGGACAGATATAGGTAAAGATGTTATCATTTTGTAATATAAAAACCCCAATGCCTCCTTCAAGTCCTCCATCAGGGCCCCTTCCCTTACCGCCCGCCCCTCCTGCAGGGCCGAGGGCAGGAGCGGTAGACCGTGACGAACTCAACCTAAAGGATGTTTTAGCCGCAAGCGCAACGGTAGCGGCCGGTGCTCACGTGATTTTAGAAGCAGCCGAATTGCTGCCCAGCCCTGGTAAAGATGAGAATACCCTTCCGCCCGCCGAAAATATTGATCCTGACGCAGGAGAAGAGGAAGAAGAGGTGAGCCACCTGGAAGAGGAAAAACTCAACATTGATTATTCTGAGGTAGGCGAGGTCTTGAGTGAGCAACGATTCGAAGGAAAAGTGCACACGGGAGAAATCCAGGAACAGTTGGTAGAATTTTTCAAGGGAGTTTTTAAGGCACAAGTAGGCCGTTATTACTACTACGATTGCAAGGGAAATTTACTGATGGAGGCAGACTTGCCCAATAAAATTCAACGCAAAAAAGAAGAACTAGAGCGAGATAAAGTCGAATGGAAAAAAATGAAAAAGGGCACCAAAAAAACGAAACTCAAGCAAAGCATCGACAAAGGAAAAATAGAAATCGAAGAGTTGATGCAGGAGTGGCACAACGAGAATCGTAAAAAAATGGACTTGGCTCCAGACCAAAAAGTAATGCCTATCTCATACCACGAACTGGGCTATCCTTTCGTAGCCACACCAGTCCTTGCGGGTGTCGACCCCGCTGATGTAGACGCTCGCCATTCGCTGATCGACGTGGTGATCGGTAGGCTCAACGAAAAAACAAGCAGCGGCGCAACGCAGCCTGTTTATTTCAAAAACGAAACGAAGACCATTTACGACGGCATCGTGGAGATTGCAAAAGCCTACGATGTACCTCGCGCCATTGTCCTGGGTCTCGGCGCCAACGAAAGTGGCTTTCAAAAAAATGCAAAATCAGACGCAGGTGCCCTTGGGATTTACCAGTTCGTCAACGACGGTTTTATAGACGCTAAAAAATGGATTCAAGCTCACCCTGAATTTGGTGCAAAAATTCGCACAGGAACCCTGGGAGATTTTCAAACTTCTTGCAGCAATCGTTTTGTTTCTGCAGAATTATTTTGCGCGAACTACCGTCGTTTGACGGAAGAGTTGAAAGACGAAGTGGAAGATTTTGAGAGCAGAATGCAAAAAATTGATCCCAGTTTCCCTTCAGGAACTTTAACCGAGATCGCCACCCTCACCGCTTACAACGCAGGGGCATCACGAGTAAAAGGCTGCATGTCACGGTTCAAAAAACTGAACGATGAAGAGATTAAAAAACGTGTTGGGGAAGGCCCTTATGGAGTGGATGTATGGTTAGCCCTTATCGCCTACTCTTTTGGGGCCAAGGTAGGTGGAAGTTCCACCAGAGTGGGGCCGGACGTTTTCTTGTACGCACACAAAGTCTTGGCCATGGGAGCTCTGATCATGCAAGATGAAAACTACTTAAAAATTCACAGTCGCTCTAAATCCAGTTCAACATCCGTCCCAGAACCCGAAGGGGAAGAGCCGAATCAATTTGATGAAATGGTGGCCGAAAAACAAAACGGGGATGTCTTAGGCATCTTGAGACGAGCCGGCGCGCTCTTTACCGGTGCAGCCGCCTTTTTGCTAGGAGGCTCGGTAGTGGCTGCCAACGTTCCACGATTTCTCAGATCAACCAGACCCAGAGGCATGAGCCGACGGCGTTTCATCCAAGGGCTGGGAGCCCTCACGGGACTCACCGTGCCTGCCATCTCAACGGCAGAATTCGCTGCAGAACAACTCATCAGTGCCGCCAAAGACTGGTCCGAAGCCCCAGTCGAAGCAGGTCCCAGTGAGCCGATTTTGAATCAAGAGAAGTTTCCGGAACCGGTACTCAACGAAGCCAAGAAAGAACTGGACCAACTCTACGTAAAACTAGAAGAATTGAGAGTGGAGGGGAAAACCGGCTGGACTCCGGACGAACAGGACTATCTGACCAAGTACAAAATGCCCTACCAACGCGAACTTTTGAAAGACAAGTTCGAAGATATGTTAGGGGCAAAATTTCTCAAAGAATTCGAAGATTCCGTGGGACAAAAGCCTGCAAAAAGGAAACACTTATACGTCAAAGGGGCTCGTATCCAGGAGAAGTACCTGGAGGCTGAAAAAAAGGCAGGGCGTCTGGTTCCTCTGGCAGAAAACGATCCCAACGCCGCCTATTTCGCAGAACAGGTGGGAGCCTTGAGTGGGACTAAGAATAACCCTAAAGCCCTTTTTGCTCGTGCAGAATCCATCCCGCTGCTAGGCAGCATGGTGGAGCTGGTGAACCACCAAGTGGATCTTTTCAATCAAAACCCGGGTCTCTACGGAATCGACGACCCTTCTTTCCCGGTTCTACCGCACATCACAGCGGTAAAAATCTGCGGAGCCTTGCGTTCCATGGAGCAAACCGCCGAAATGATCGACAAAGGGCAAGCCGCGCGTACTACGCCGGGCACTTCCGCACACTGGACAGGGGCTTTGGACATCGCTTCTTTAGCCACACCAGGAGCCCACGTGGTTCGTTTGAAAGAAGCTCTCTTGGACAAAAAAGGAGGCTCCGAACTGGTACCCGCGGGAGGAAAACTTCCCACCACCAGAATAGGAACCCGCAGCCGAGAAATTTATTTTCAAATGATTGGACGAGCCATGTTCGCTCTGAAAGGCCCTTTGAAGAAGCAAATGGGTATAAGCTTGTTACCCCTCTACGAACCCAAACAAAAGAACTGGCACGTCGTCACGGACATAGAAGAAGCTACGGACGCACTGCCTTCGCAATAGCTTCAGCCACTCCAAGTTCAAAAGGACTGGGGATGATTTTTTCACGCGTGGGCGAGGGAACCAAAGCCGCCAAAGCCTCGGCCGCTTTTAAAAACATAGCCTCGGTGAATTGTCCGATGCGAGCATCCAGCGCGCCACGGAAAATACCCGGGAACACCAGCACATTATTGAGTTGATTCGCACAGTCGCTGCGACCCGTCGCCGTCACCGCGGCACCGGCAGCGCGCGCCTCTTCTTCCGAGATCTCCGGCGTCGGATTCGCCATGGCAAACACAATCGCATCCTTGGCCATGGACTGCACCATAGCCCCGCTCACCAGTCCCGCTTTGGACACGCCAATAAACACATCTGCACCGCGCAGCACCGTCGCCAAATCGCCCTGTAATTTTTCTGGGTTCGTCTTTGCCGCCACCACAACTTTAGGCTCATTCATGTCCGTGCGTCCCTCAAAAATAGCCCCGACTGAATCCACCACCACAATGTTTTTGAATCCGTGCGCCAGCAGTAGCTCCGTAATAGACAGCCCCGCTGCTCCGGCCCCGTTCACCACCACGCGGACACTCACATCCTTCCCCACAACCTTGAGCGCGTTGATGAGTCCCGCCAGCACCACAATCGCCGTGCCGTGTTGGTCATCATGGAACACCGGAATGTTGAGCCGCTCCTTCAGTCGCGCTTCCACTTCAAAACAACGCGGCGCTGCAATGTCTTCCAAGTTGATTCCGCCAAAACCATCGGCAATGTTGCAGACCAGTTCCACAATTTCATCCACATTTTGAGTCTTCACCACAATGGGGTAGGCATCGATGCCGCCGAATTCTTTGAACAAAAGAGCCTTGCCCTCCATCACCGGATAAGCCGCTGCTGCCCCTACATTCCCCAGGCCCAGCACGGCGCTTCCATCACTCACAATCGCCACGCTGTTGCCCTTGGGAGTGAGTTCATACATGGCTTCCGGATCCCCCGCAATCGCCAAAGAAACCGCAGCAATGCCGGGTGTATAGGCCACGCTCAAATCCTCGCGATTCTTCAAAGGAACTTTAGAGCTCACACTCAATTTGCCCCTGTTACGGCGGTGGAGTTCCAAAGAGGCGTCGTCAAAACTACTCATTGGGCACGAGGTCGGAAGGAATTTCGGCAGGACCTTCTACATAAGGCACTTCCTCGGGTTCTCCGGTTTCATCTACAGTAGTGTCCGAATCGGAATCGAACATGCTTTCCAAACCGCCTCCACTCGTATCGGTTTCAGCAGAACCACAGCCGGACAAAAGGAGAACGGCAAGCATGAGTACACCGAACGTAGCGAGGTGCAACTGAGAAAGGAAGCTTTTCATACGAATGGGTTAGAAGGCCGACGTTTCACCGTCGCGGATGTCCAAAAGAACATCATAAGATCGCTCGTATTTTACCGTGACATTGGCGCTGGGGGAATAGTAATAGTCCACCGGGCCTGTGCCCACCCCAATCGAGTCGGTTTCAATCAGTCCCCAGTCTGTGAGTAAATCCATCATGTCCTGGCCCACGCCGTCCACTTGAGTGGCTTCTCGCAGCTCTTGCACAATTTCATCCACGGTTAAATCGGTAGAGCTAGTAGACACATATTCCAAGCTCGCCACCATGGAATTGAAATACCATTCCAAATATTTTTGATAATCCCCTTGACCACGCAAAGCCACCAAGTTCACCAAGGTGTCGTTGGGCAGATACACATACCATTCGCGATAGGTAGTCTGATCATTATGCTCAAGCACGAGCACCTCGTTGCCACCGAAGGTCGTTTCACTCGTGGACAAATCCGTGTGGCTACGAATCGAATTGAAGAGGCTTGTGACGTCCTGCTCCTCCATATTTGCATAGCGCGTCATGAGCAGTGTGCCCCCGTTGTCGTAAGGGCTGAGCAAACTCAGTTGGCCATTCTCACTGTCGAGCAAAAATGCCGCTCCCACGCCGTCCGTTTTCGTTCCCCAGCCGAAGGGCACTTTCATGGAAATATCCACCGTGTCAAAAGTAGTGCGCAGCCAGTTGGTGGATTCATCGTAAGACCCGCCGCTGATTTTCACTTGTTGCAAGCGATACACCATTTCGGACAAATCACCGCGACTCACGGCGTCGCCACCGTGCCAGAGTCCATCCGTTTGAGGCGCGACGACGTTCCACTCTTTGGAATAAGTCGCGTAGGAGGCAAACCAGTCGTCCAGAGCCACGTCGTTGTAGGAAGCCGCTGCGTCCGGCACCGTCACTCCTGCCGCCAGCGTGAGCATTTTCATGGCTTCCGCTCGATTCACCGTCTGCGCGGGTTTAAAAGTCCCATCGTCGTAGCCTTTCACAATTCCCTTGGTCACCGCGGTGCCCACGTATTCAGAAAACCAATCGTCCTGAGCCACATCACTGAACAAAAGCCCTGCTGCACTGCCACTGTCCACAGTCACCCCAGTCCCAATCAAAATAATCTTCAGCGCCTCCGCACGGTTCACATCTTGATCCGGCTTAAAAGTGCCATCGCTGTAACCCTGCAAAACGCTTTGAGTCACCAGCGCACTCACCGCCACATAGTTCGGATTGGTCGCCGAAAGATCAGAAAATTCCGCGGAAGCGGAAGTGCCGAAAGCCAGGGCCACGACCATCGAAAGTGCGAGGAGTTTTTTCATAGGATTTCACTATAGCGCGCGTTGCTTTTGGAATCAAACCCGCCGCAGTTCTTGTACGCGCACATCCACCGCAAGGGTAGCTTGACGCAAGTATAAATCCATGTCATAATATGTAAAAGATCCTTACAAATATTTTTCATGCCTAACGTGACAAACGCCCCCGGAGACGATGCACTGAATTATTTGGAAAACAACGATATCCCAATCTTCTACATGAAGTCAGGGACCTACGAACCTGACAATGTAGTAATGAGGGAACCTAACTTCTCAAAGGCTGACACCCCACAGGACGGAAAACTCAGAGAAGAAGACGAAGCCATGCTCGCTAGTCCCGCGGGAGCCCTTTATGAAACTTTCCTTCGTAGATCCGCTTGGGAACACGGTTTCTCGAACCAACCCTCTTGGACGCAAGAAGCCTTTGTGGATGAGAATAGATACAATAAATATACTGGCAACCCGCACAATTTAGACAACAGAGTGCAAATAGAATATGCCCTCAGTAAGGTGGAAGATTGGCAGCGCCAAGGCCTGGTGGACAAAGAAGGGAAGCTCACTGCACCTGAGCTTGCTAAAGCCCTTAAGACTTTGCCTGTGCAAATAATGTTAGGAACGGTGGACGAAGGTGTGACTGAGTTGAAAAGGATATGCAATGAAATCAATACGGAAAGCGGGGTGGACGTCAGTGCTCTGACCCCAGAAGAGTGGGTAGTTTTTTACGAACAACACTTGAAAAAGCACATAGGATCCTACTCGGAACCTGTGCAAATAGACCTAGGCGCGGTGCAGGTATTTGGGAAAGATACAGGGGGAAAGGGAAAGACCTCAAGCAGACCAGTTCATATCACTGCGGTTCCTGTAACAGTAGAAGGAAGAGAAAAAAAAGTGGTTCCTTATAGTAGACGCAAACAACTTGTGGCTTGAATCGGAAGCAATGGCTAGAACTTTGAAAGATATTGCTGCTCAAGCAAAAAAAGTCTTAGGCCTCTAAAACGCAATTTCCCCAGGCGTATAAGTGTCCAAGTTTTCCTTGCCGATGAGTTTGGTCACTTCTTTCACCACGTCCTTCATGGGGACAGCGCGTTGTTGGCCTTTGCTCATGTCGCGCACAATCACCACCCCTTCGCGCACCTCCGTAGCGCCCATGATGAGACAGTAAGGAACGGCAAATTTATCAGCGAGACGCATTTGCGCCTTCATGCTGCCTTTGCCGAGCGCACCCACGGTGCGAATACCCGCATCGCGAAGTTGGTCGATCAGCGGTAAGCATTTTTTCTTGGCCTCGTCTCCGAGCTGTGCCACAAAAATGTGCACTTCATCTTTGGAAGGAACAATCACGCCAGCTTCCTTCATTTGATTGATAACACGCTCGATTCCCAGAGCAAAGCCCACGGCCGGAGTAGCCGGTCCGCCCATCAATTCCACGAGTCCATCGTAACGGCCTCCTCCTCCGATTGCATTTTGTGAACCGGTGCTTTTGTCCCAGAATTCGAACACGGTCTGGGTGTAGTAATCCAAGCCGCGGACGAGTTGAGGATTTTCGGTATAAGTGATGCCGAGCTCATCCAAAAATTCCTTCACCAAACGGTGGAAATCTTGATCTTCCGGCGTACGATATTGTTCAAACTTAGGAGCGAGTTGCGCCAAAATCCGGCAATCCTCATTCTTACAATCCAGGAGTCGCAGCGGATTGGAGTGCATGCGTCGTTGGCAGTCTTCGCACAAGGAACGTTCCTTGCCGGTGTAGTAATTCACCAAAGCTTCCTTATATTTTTCGCGGCTCTTTTGAGACCCAATATTATTGATTTGCAAATCAATACGCTCGGCAATTCCCAAATCTCTAAGCATTTTGTAGACGAGGAAAATACACTGCACGTCCAGCGCAGGATCGCTTTCTCCAATGATCTCCGCCCCAATCTGCCAGAACATACGGTAGCGGCCTTTTTGAGGACGATCATAACGGAAGTGAGGTTCTATGTAGTAGAGCTCCACGGGCTGAGGCAGCTCCTTCATTCCATGTTGAATATAAGCACGCACCGCTCCCGCTGTTCCTTCCGGCTTCAACGTGAGGCTGCGCCCGCTACGGTCTTCAAACGTGTACATTTCTTTGGAAACGACATCCGTATCTTCTCCCACGGCTCGCTTGAACACTTCGGTGTACTCCAAAATGGGAGTGGTGATGCGCCTAAAACCCGCTTGCCTAAAACGGTGACGCGCCACTTTTTTGATGAACGTGAAATACTCGTGATCCTTGGGCAGGATGTCGTGAATCCCCATGGGGCTTTGCATTTTGAGCACTTTTGAATTTCCCTCCGCGGGGAGGACGTCATCTTGGGTCGAGTCAGACATAGGCAAAATTAAGGAATAGAAGAGATTGACTTCCACTATACCACCATTTCAGGTTGAAGCAAGTTTTATTGAAAAACCCAACCTGAGCAGTACATGACCGGTTCCGGCCTGGGCTGATGCCCGGGCTTCCCGGGCTTATTCTGGGGGCGGCTAGGATCGTTGATCCTCAAAGGCCCACGATCTCTAGGATCTGGCCTCGGTCTGGGACTTTCTATCACCGTGTCATCCTGTATTTCAGGACGATCCTGAACGTCAAAACCCTCGATCATAAGAATGGGGTTAGGAACAACCAAGAATTGTAGAACAATAGCTTGCTTAAGTCAAATTCAGCGCACGTGAATCTTGAAACCCCAAACCCAAGAATAGAAGTGTGTGCACCTTCTGCTCAGCATGGAGCGCTCAGAGAAAGTTCATGAACTTTCTCTCCGCTTCCTTTTATGGAGTTTCAAACTCTCTTTCCGCCGTTTGGGCGTCCTTGTTTTCTGAAGCATAAACCTTAAGGAAGAAGCCATGAGGATCATGCATCCGAGTGGCTTCGCTCCCGCTTCAGAAAACAAGGATGCCCCTTAGAGCGACTCAAAGTAGCCCGCCGCCCCAATCATGGCAGCGTTGTCTGTGCAATATTCCATCTTTTGCGGAAAGCGGAACAGCGGCGCATTCACCACCCGCGACAACTCCTCTTCAATGCGTCCGCGCAAAAAGCGATTCGCAGACACTCCACCGGACAAATGCACTTCCTTCACGCCCAACTCGCGCACTGCCTGCAGCAATTTTTCCACCAAAGCGGTCACCGCTGCTTCCTGGAAAGAAGCCGCCACATCGTTCACAAAAGTTTCCTCGCTCAGCCGCGCGGCATTTTCTTTCAAATAGTAAAACACGGAAGTCTTGAGCCCCGAAAAGCTGAAGTTTTTCTCTTTGCGCAGTGCCACCGGAAAGTCCACCGCTTTGGGATTCCCACTCTTCGCACGTTCCTCAATCGCCGGTCCACCCGGGTAGCCAAGGCCCAGTAGGCGAGCCACTTTATCGAAGGCTTCACCGGCGCTGTCGTCCACCGTTTCTGCCAAGATTTCAAAATCTCCATGGCCACGCATCAGCACCAGTTCGTTGTGCCCGCCGGACACTGTCAAAATCAAAACAGGGAACTCGGGCTCGGGCCCGTCACCCAGCCAATTCGCATACATGTGCCCGTGCACATGGTTCACTTCGAGCAGAGCTTTATTCATGGCGAAAGCCAAAGCCGCCGCGGTCATCCGCCCGACTACGAGCGAACCCACAAGTCCTGGCTCTTTGGTAACTGCAATGGCATCGATTTCCGCCCAAGTCACACCTGCTTCGTCGAGCGCTTGCTTCAAAACCGGCATCATTGCCGCAATGTGTTCACGCGCCGCCACTTCCGGCACAACGCCGCCCGTTTGAGCGTGTTTGGCAATCTGGGAAGCGATCACGTTGGACAGCACTTTTCGTCCATCCTCCACCACGGCCACAGAGGTTTCGTCGCAAGAAGTTTCAATAGCAAGCAAGCGCATAAACTTGAATTAGAACACAAAAATGATAACATGACCTCTTGTTAATTCATAACTACAAGAACTATGGCACTCGAGGAATCAGAAAGACCGTCAAGAACGGAAAGGCTCATAGAAGCTGTACTCTCTGAAGGAGCAGGCATTTACGATGGAGTGGAACTGGCGCCTGGCATTAAAAAGGCTCTGAGAAGAGTATCACATTTGGTGCACGGAAAGAGAGAACCGGCTGCCACTCCAGCCGAAACGGCAGATGAGGACACCGGCGCCATGTTTTTGGGTGGCATTGAAGTGCTTGGCCATGTTGTAGTCGGAGCCAAGGAACGAATCAAAAATGTACTTGGCCTCCGTGCACCAGAAAACCGGCCCAGACCTTACAATCGCGGGCAGGACTGCTAATTGACGAAAATCCAAAAAATGGTAGAATAGAAGTATGGGCGAAATACCTGCATGGTTTGAAGCAGCTTACCAAGATCTCGCCACGGTGAGAGCCGGGGAGCTACTGGAGGAACCTATCCCCAGTTTGGAGGATAGCTTTGCTGAATTCAGCAAAAAAGTGGGAGTAATTCTGCCCAATGTGTTGGCTTACGGTGGCACGCCCATAGAAAGTGACGAACAAGTGCCCACTCCAGTTTGGGTTTGCAATCTGCTTGGAGACCACGCTTCCCGATTTTCCACCCTGCCCGCCCGTGCTGCGAAAGCTTTGGAAGACAACTTGGCAAATCGAAGAGCTCAACAGAAACAAAGGAATACAAGTCTGGCCGGAATAGGGCTACCAGCTGTAGTGCAAGACACGAAGTGGCTGTTGAATGCGACCATGACCAATTTCGCCAATAATTTTAATCCGGAAGTTTTGGATCAGACGCAAGCTGCCTTCGCTACCGATTACTTTGCTTGGAAACTCCCCATAGCAAGTTCCCTCAGTTCCTGGCCGCTGCAAGTGAGAACCAATGCCGATGTGCACCGAGATTTCCAAGGCTCTCTCCAAGAGCTGGGCTTACAGGAGGCATTTGAAGCGCTCACACGAATGACGTTCCCGAACGAGCTGGGCTCAAACTTCAATAACGGGGCTCAGGCCACGCTTTTCCCTGTGATGCTCAACATGCTGCGCAAAGGTTACAGCTTGTACCCTACCTTGACGGCCTAGAAACGAAGCGTGCTAGAATCAGCTCGTGATTGGAATCGCCAAACAGATTGTTAGAACCCTCACCGAGGCCGGTCATAAGGCCTACTTTGCGGGTGGTTGCGTGCGCGACATGCTGATGGACCGCGAACCCAAAGATTTCGACATCGCCACCAGCGCGCTGCCCGAGCAAATTGAAAAACTCTTCAGCCAAACTTACGCAGTGGGGAAGGCTTTTGGAGTGATGCACGTGGTGGAAGAAGGCCACACGTTCGAAATCGCCACCTTCCGCAGCGACTCCGGGTACAGCGATGGCCGCCGCCCCGACGCCGTGATTTTCACGCATGCGGAAGACGATGCCCAGCGCCGCGACTTCACCATCAACGGGCTTTTTTACGACCCACTCGCGGACGAAATTCTGGATTTTATCGGTGGCCGCGACGACCTCAGCAACAAACTCATTCGTTTTATTGGGGATCCGCACCAGCGCATTTTGGAAGATCATTTGCGCATCATCCGCGCCATTCGTTTTAAAAACACGCTCGGCTTTGGTTATCATCCAGACACCTACGCCGCGCTCAAAAAGCACGCACCTCTCGCCGACAAAGTGAGTTGGGAACGCGTGCGCGACGAACTCAATAAAATCATCATGGCGCGCCGTGCAGAGGTCGCTTTTGAAGACATGCAAGACACCGGCGTTTTGCCCTACGTGCTGCCGGAACTCGAAGCGTGCAAGGGCGTGGCTCAACCCCCCGAATACCACCACGAAGGCGACGTGTGGACTCACCTCATGCAAGCCCTCACCTCGCTACCCGAGGACGCCACACTCAACCAGCACTGGGCCGTGATTTTGCACGACATCGGCAAGCCGGAAACCTTTAAAATTGCCGAGCGCATTCGCTTTGATCGTCACAGTGAAGTCTCCGCCGAACTCGGCGAAAAAATCCTGCGCCGCCTGTGTTTTTCACGTAAAGACATCGATGAAATCACCTGGGCCGTCCGCCACCACTTCATGATGACAGAGCTACTCAATATGGAAATTGGCAAACAGCGCCAATGGTTCCTGGACCCACGTTTCCCCACGCTCATGCAACTTTTTTACGCCGACGCCATGGGCACCACACCTTCGAGTTTGCATCTCTACAATCAAGTCAAAGCGGCTCAAGAAGACTGCCTCCGCCGTTTCCCCGAACTTCCCAAACCGCTACTCACCGGCGAAGACGTGATGAAAAACCTGGGGCTAAAAGCCGGCCCACGTGTAGGCGAAATCCTGCAGGAAGCATTCGTCAAACAACTCGGCCACGAACTTCAAACGCGAGAAGAAGCGCTGGAGTGGTTGAGCACCGTCACACACTCCACGTGATGGGTTTGTGGGAACATGTCCACGGGCTGCACACTTTCCGTGACATAACCCAGTGTCGCGAACTGTTTTAAATCCCGTGCCATGGTCGTGGGATTGCAAGACACGTAAACGATTTTCGCCGCACCAAATGCTGCCGTAGTTTCCACCACTTTTTCGCCGAGTCCAGCGCGGGGCGGATCCACAATCACCACGTCGGGTTTTTGCGTCAAAGTCGCGAGTCGCGCTTCCACACTACCCAAATTGAAACTCACATTTGTGATGCCATTGCGCCGTGCATTGCCGCGCGCACTTTCCACCGCAGATTCATTGATTTCAATGCCCACCACTTCCTTGGCTTTGTGCGCACAAAACAGCCCGATGGTTCCGGTACCGCAGTACAAATCAAACACCACTTCTTCACCGCTTAAACCCGCTGCTTCCACGGCGAGCGAATAGAGTTTTTGAGCCTGCAAAGTGTTGGTTTGGAAGAAGGCCTGAGGCAAAATATCGAACTCCAAGCGGCGGCCGTCTTCCAGCAACAAAACTTCGGTCAAACTTTCCTTGCCCAACAACAAATTTTCTTCGGTCCACGTGGGTTGCCCCTGCACTTGGTACACGCTATTCCAATACACGGACGTGATGCGTGGATCGTCGGAAAACAAGCTTTTGAATTCCTCCACATAATCAAAAATACCGGTCGACGTCGTCAAAATAATCATGACTTCGCTGGTGTTTTTTCCTTCGCGAATCGTCAGCGTTTTTAGCAGCCCTTCATGCGTGTCCGAATGGTAAAAAGGAATCTTTTTTTCGTTCACAAAATCGCGCACTTTTTTTACAATTTCCACGAGCAATTCCGATTGCAAAAAACACGCGTTCAAATCAAAAACTTCAAAGTGATATCCGGGCGGATAAAAGCCCAGCATCACGGTATCATCCGGGCCGGGGCCAAAGGACAATTCCATTTTATTGCGGTAGTACCACGGACTTTCATTGCCCACGATGGGCCGCACCAATTCCGGATCCAAGCCTCCCAGTCTTTCAATACTGTCGCGCACTTGTTGTTCTTTCACACGCAGCTGTTCTTCGTAAGAAAGGAACTGCCACTTGCAACCGCCACACACGGAAAAATGAGGACAACGCGCTTCCACGCGCAGCTCCGAGGGCTGCACCAGTTCCACGACTTTTGCCTCGCCATAACCCGACTTCACTTTGCTCATTCGGGCGCGCACGGTGTCCCCGGGCGCCACATCTTCCACAAAAATTTTAAATCCATCAAAACTCGCCAGTCCGCTCCCACCATAAACTAGACTATCGATTTTCAGCTCCAGCTCCTCGCCTTTTTTGGGTTTCATAGACCGCACTGTAACACACTACTTGGCCTCTGCCACGTCGCCACGCACGTGCTTTTGCATACAAGCCAAAACAGCATCACGCGACTTACCTCTAGGCAAAGCCTCTTTTAAAGCCGGACACGGAGCTTTTCCAGGAATGGACATGCCGGTAGCCAAAATAAAGACTTGAGCATGCGGATCGTCGTGAGTCTCCAAAGCAGTGGCGAAGCGAGCGCCCAAACCTTCGGGGATCGTGTTCAAGGCAACGACTAAATCGCCAACATTTCCACTCCATCCTGTTTTTACCGGAGCAGTGCTCACGGGGGTGCTAGCAGTAACACTTTCAAGGGCTCCTTTGGCAGCCTCAAACAAAGCGATCGTTTCATTCCTAGAAAACCCTGCAAAAGGCTGAATAACAGCACCTTCATCCAGCAATGCATCCGCAAGAAGCCCGGCATTTCCCTTGAGAGCTCTCACTCTAGGGGCCATCCTCCCTTTGTCCTTAAGAGGTAAAGCCGCTACAATGCCTTCAATGAACTGTCTTTCGGTGTCAGCAGTAAACATAGTGTTGAGTCAAAAACCGTCCCATTTAAGCCATAAGCCAGTGATTAGTCAATAAAATGCTCAAAGTCCAAATCCTACAAATCGGTGAAACCAAGGATTCCAACCTGCGCGCGCTCGAGCAAGAATTCGAAAAACGCCTGAAACCCTACTTCAAACTCGAAACCCTCACCGTCAAAAATCTTGAGTCAAAACTCGACTCGGACGCCTTTGTGATCGCCCTCGACGAACGTGGTAAGCACTTCACCAGCGAAGAATTTGCGGCCCAAATCGGCACCCTCAAAGACCGAGGCACACCCATCCAATTCGTGATTGGTGATTTCGCAGGCCTTCCGCCAGAAATCCGCGACCGAGCACAACTCACCCTCGCGCTCTCCAAAATGACTTTCACTCACGAGATGGTTCGCGTATTTTTAAAGGAGCAACTCTACCGCGCCTGCATGATTCTTGCCGGCAAACCCTATCATAAATGAAGCACTTTTGGACCCTTCTACTCCTCCTCACCATCCCTTTTTCTGTGTGGAGTGCATCTGCATCAGCAAGCGGGGAAGGAGCTGCGCCTCTAATGGAAGGCTGGGTGAGCAAAACACCGGCCGAAAAAAACGAAATCAACCTGCTGATGACCGGCGACGTGATGCTGGATCGCTACATCGACACGCTGCGCAGCCGTGCCCTGGCCGACCAAGATTCTGCCAACGATCAATTCCCTTTCACCCACATGCCGGAAGTCATCCAGGCGGTGAAGGATAAGCTGCAAACAGACACTCTCGATTTTGTGATGGCCAATTTAGAAGGACCCATTACGGATTCCAGCTACGTGAACAATGGCACGGCCATGATTTTCAACTTCAAGCCCACGGTGGTGGATCTACTCAAAAACGCAGGCTTCACTACTTTCAACATGGCCAACAATCACGAGCTGGACATGGGAGCCTCCGGCCCCCAGAAAACCCACGATTACCTGGCTGCCGCCGGAATGGACGCATTTGGTCACCCGGACACGCCGAACGGGCCTTACAGTTTTATTTCCTACGAAGTGAATGGCATCAAAATCGGGTTGCTCGGTTTCAACGACGCCGTCCTACACCTGGACGTGCCCGCCGCTGTTGCCAAAATCAAAGAAGTGGATCCACAGGTAGACGTGCTCTTGCTCGCCATCCACTGGGGCATTGAATACGAACCCACCGCTCGCGACTCCGTTGTAGAAAAAGCTCACCAATTTATCGATGCCGGTGTGGACTTCATTTGGGGAACTCATCCGCACGTGGTCCAAAATAACGAACTCTACAACGACAAATGGGTTTACTATTCTCTCGGCAACTTTGTCTTCGACCAATACTGGTCTGAAGAAACGCAAAAAGGCCTGGTCCTAGGCCTCAAAATCCAGAAACAAGAAGACGGCAGCCTCCTCTACACTCCAGCCGAAGTCCCAGTAGACCTCATCGACGGGGGAGAGCCTAAGCCTCAGCTTTAGGGTTTTCTGTTCGGAAATAAACAGCCGTGCATCCGGCTTGTTCAGAGACACTGCAAGTCCATCGCCCCGCCGGTAGTTCGCCTGCTCTGCTTGTATTGTCCAAAGCCGCCTGAGCAAGGAGACGGATGTCAGACTGACGACCTCGAACTTGAGTTTGATTTCCCTGAGTGTCCAGAAGAAGCCCAGCAGCCTCCATTGAAGCCCTGAGTTTTTTTGCAAAAGCTTTATTTTCGGCAAAATCAGCCCCAAAATAGGTCCAAATCACTCCCAAATCTTCGAGATGACCTGCATCCGGGATCATTCGCCCTAAAACTTCCTCGGGAAGGGGTTGAAGTGCACTGGTATCGACACTCTCTTCTCCAGTAGGTATGCATGCTCCAAGTGGTAGGAGCATGGCACCACAGAGCAGGTCACGGCGACTTAGATTTGAATCCATAAATAAAGTTAATATCTAAAATCAGTGATTTGAGCCGTGACAGGGCCGTTGGGGTCAAATCCAGGCCAGCTAAAACTAGCCTCGTGGCGGCTCACAGTGACATCCAACAAGTGATTAGCGGTAGCTCGAGTCACGGAAGGATTGTTGAGGAGAAAAGCCAACATCTTATGAAGCACCTCTCTTACCGGCTCTGTAAAAGGCCCATCACCTCGAGAATACAAGTCGTACTGAGGAGCACTGGGATCTACTAATCTGCCTTCCACCACCAAGTAGTAGCGATCTTTTACCCGTTGAGATATTTCACCTGGAGTGTAGGCCATTACGGGATGAGCCCTAAAAACAACCCGTCGAGGGGGTTCTAAGGGCGGGGGGGTGCCATTAAAATGAGGTCCAGAGCTTTGAGTGCGACCTCTTGCCTGATCGTCGATGAAATCATCCAGAGCGGTACGGCCCATAACCTTATTGTTAAAAAACCTGTTAAGTGATATAATTTAGAGAATAATTCACACAATTTCAAATGAAACTGCATTTCTACGGTGCGGATAGGGAAGTTACAGGGTCACGTCATCTCCTGGAGGTGAACGGCAAAAAGATCCTGCTCGACTGCGGAATGTTCCAAGGCCGACGTACCGAAGAGCGCGACAAGAATCGCGATTTTGTTTTTGATGTGAAAACCGTAGACGCTGTGATTGTTTCCCATGCGCACATCGACCACTCCGGGAACCTTCCCAACCTGGTAAAACAAGGTTTCAACGGGCCTATTTACTGCACGCATCCCACCACCGATTTGCTCGATTTCATGCTCATGGACAGTGGCTTCATTCAAGAAAAAGAAGTCGAATACATCAATGAAAAAAAGAAACTCTCCGGAGAAGAACTCGTGGAGCCCGTCTACACCACGGAAGACGTGAAAAAAGTACTACCGATGATCAAGGGTCTTGCTTACGAGGAAGAATTCAAACTCTTCGGTACCGACGACATCATCGTGAAACTCCATGAAGCCGGACATATTTTAGGATCCGCCATCATCGAGCTCATCATCAAAGACCAAGACGACGGCAAAACCAAGCGCTTCGCCTTCACCGGAGATCTCGGACGTAAATTCATGCCGCTGATCAAAGATCCCGTGCAAATTGAAGACGTAGACACGCTCGTGATGGAATCCACTTACGGAAATCGTCTGCACGATTCTTTGGAGGAAGCGGAAGCCAAGCTTGCGGAAATCATCAAAACCACGGCCGCACGTGGAGGAAAAATCCTCATTCCCGCTTTCTCACTCGGACGCACTCAAGAAATCATCTACTCCATCCATGAACTCATGGACAAGAACATGATCCCTTCGCTTCCCGTTTATGTGGATTCTCCCCTGTCCGTGAACCTCACCGATGTGTTCCGCCGCAATCTGTCGGAAATGGATGAAGACACAGCCAAAGCCTTCCTCAACGAACACGAAGATCCGTTCCGTTTTGAACAGCTCAAATACATTTCTTCCGTGGACGAATCCAAGGCGCTCAACAATCACAACGGCCCTTGCATCATCATTTCTTCCTCAGGAATGTGTGAACACGGTCGCATTTTGCACCACATCAAAAATTCCATCGAAGATCACCGCAACACGCTGCTCATCGTCGGCTTCCAGGCTCAAAACACCCTCGGTCGCAAACTCGTAGAAAAGATGAATCCGGTGAACGTTTTCGGAAAGCCTTACGAAGTGCGCTTCGAAATCAAAATCATGAACGCGTACTCCGCGCATGCCGATCGCACGGATCTCATTGAATACGCTACCAAGGCCAAAGTGAAGGGCAAAATCATCCTGGTGCACGGCGAAGAACAAGCCGCACTGGACCTACAAAAGTCTCTGCAAGACGCAGGCATTAAGGATGTGCTGGTCCCTTCATTTGGAGAAACCGTTGAGCTCTAAGCAGCCCAATCACACTCAGTGCATCGTGGACCTTTCCTTCGTCCACCAGTTTTAGCGCTTCTTCAAAAGGCACCCACATCACGTCCAGGTTTTCGTCCACGTCGGGGGCGTTTTCTCCTACAGTCAAACCCTGCGCCAGGAATACATAACTTTCCTGCGTGCTCTTCGAACATTCGATCAAATATTTCCCCAGCGGAGTCCATTCAGTAGCGCTCGCTCCTGCTTCTTCCATCAGCTCGCGTTTGCCCGTCACCAGCGGATCTTCGCCTTCCTCGCGCGTACCGGCGGGGAGCTCCCACGTGAACATTTTAACGGGATAACGCCACTGGCCCACCAGCGCCACTTCGCCCTTGTCGTTGAGCGCCACCATCGCCACACCGCTCGCCACATCCGTGTAACTGTAGTCTTTTTCAATGCCATTCACTTGCACTGTGTCACGGTAAAAATTCACATACAAACGTGAATGCATGAGCTCGTGCGTCAGCGTGGTGAAGGGATTTTTTCCGCTAGGAAGCTCCATCATTTGAGAGTGAGAGTGCGTGTGATTCCTATTTTACTCACAAAATAGCTGTCATGGGAAATGATCACCATCGCTACGTCTTGTTCCAGCAAAAATCGTTCCAAATCTTCACGCAAGAAAATATCGAGGTGATTCGTAGGCTCATCGAGCAAGAGCAAGTCCGGTTTATTCGTGAGCAAAATCGCAAATTCCAAACGACGTTGTTGCCCGTAACTCAGCTTCTTTATTTTCTCGTCGATCAGCTCAGCAGGGAAGAGATAGCCCGCCAAAATATTGCGCGTGTGAGTGTGATCAAAAATCGTCCAGCGCCCGAATTCTTCGAGCACCGTGGCCTCCGGATTGAGCTGAGAAAATTGTTTCAAATAACCCACTTTCACTTTTTCGCGCGCCTGCCGTGTGCCCACAAAATCTTTGTCTTCACCGCACAAAATCTGCAGCAGCGTGGTTTTTCCGCTGCCGTTTGGTCCACGCAAAAGCACACGTTCTCCGCTCGCAATTTTCAAATCCACGCCCTCCAGCAAATGCTTCTCACCAAAACTTTTGCGCTCAATTTTCAGGTTCAAAACCGTTCCTGCCTGCGCCGAAGCGAGGTCGCGCATCCGCACACGCGGGTCGGGCACGGGCTCGGGCGGCGCTTTCTTTTCCAAACGCTCCAGCGCCTTTTTCTTCTGCGCCACGGTCGCCGTAAATTTGTATTTAGGATGGTTCGCATTCTCGGCCAGCCACTCTTCCAGCTCCGTCACTTCACGCTGGCTAAACTCGTGCGCCGCCAACATTTTCTGGTACCGATCGTAACGCTCCACCAAGAATTGATCGTACTTGCAGCCATAAATTTCAATGCTGTGCCGGGGCGTGATCTCCCAAATTTGGTTCGCCACCGCATTGATGAAATGCCGATCATGGGACACAAAGGCCACCGTCCCGTTGAAGCCCGTGATGAAGCCCTGTAGCCACGCGATACTTTCTTGATCCAAATGATTCGTGGGCTCATCCAAGAGTAAAATCGTAGGGTCCTGCAGCAAAAGTTCCGCGAGCCCAATTCTCACTCGCTGGCCTCCGCTCAGTTTATTCAGTTCCACCAAAGCGATCTCCGGCGCGAGCCCCAACTCTTCGTACACCATGTCGATTTTATAACTCATCCATTCTTCTTCGAGTTTGCTCTCCAAATACGCACCCACCAGCATCGTTTCATCCGGAAAATTAATGTCCTGGTGCAAATGCGAGATCACTTCGTGCGAACAATTCACTGCTCCAGCCGAAGGCTCCAACTCGCCCTTCAAAAGCTTAATGAGCGTGGACTTCCCACACCCATTTTTACCCACAATCGCCACACGCTTCTTCGCGCTGCTGTCCAGCGACAGATCCACGTTTTCAAACAGTGTGCCACTGGGGCCTTCGTAACCGAGTTGTCGAGTGATGAGCATAAAAGTGGAAAATTTTCCCAGAGTGTACTATACTTTCCCTCTTTAACGAATATGGAAAACCCAATACTGGATCAACTCTGGGAAGAAGCCTTGAAAAGGGGTCAATACCTCGATGAAGTCAACATCTTAAGGGCCCAGGGGCGAAAACCGGCTCTCAACCCACACCCGTTGTGGCTGGAAGTCCGCGCAGCCGCACTGAAAGAAAGGAGAGAGGGGCTGAGTGAGGAACACGAAGTTCATGCCAAGGTCCTTGAGACATTGGGTACTCTTTTGACGGGCAGAAAGCTCACGGATCTTTTCTCAGGAGAATCCTTAGTGCCATTGGCTCTCCTGATGGATGGAAAAATCGACCGGGTGAACCTTCTGGACAGCGGGGAAAGCAACGCCCCTCAAATCGCCCAGCACCTCATTCAAAAGTTCAAATTGACCGGCGCTACCCTAGACAAAACAAAAGTTCCATCCCTAGATTTACGCCCATTCCTCCGCAAATCATCTCAAGTCACCATCATCAATTCAGGTTTGGTGCTTCCTCCAGAGCTCCGCAGACCCGACTTAGCCACGATGAGTCCCCAAGAACAAAATAACCCGCGCCTATTTCGAGCCCGCCATTTAACAGTTGCTCCCACCAGTCCCATCCACCGGTGGAGCGGGGTGCTGAATGGACTGGACGATTGCCGTGCGGGGACCGTACTTCACGCTTTTGACGCGCCCTTTCATCCGGCAGACGACAAAGCGCTTCACGACTACTTAGCGGCAGAAACCAAACAAGCGCGAGGTGGCTGGGAAATCGTGCAAGAAAGGAAAATAGAAGAAGAGTTAAACCTCTGGCACTTCCAGTTGGAAAAGAGGAATTGAGTACTTGCACAAAACAACGAATCATGCTACAATAGTATGATGTTCGTTGAAAATACGTCTGATCCCGCTAGAAACTTGGTGTCAACCGGGTCGTAAGAAGCCACGCCGTCTCACGACGCTCCCTGACTCTTTACTGCCCAATACGCCCCAAGTTTCATAGCCCAAGTAAGCCTGCTTCCTTACACCACCTAGAGTGTATCGGGGCACTATCACCTCATTTTTTCCCTTGGTACGTACTTCGGTACGTTGTGGAAAGAAAAAAGGAATAGACAGATCGCGAAAAGAAAAATCACGCTTCGGTGTGGTTCTCCTTCTAGCAAGAGACACCTCCAGTGATGGATATGTATTCAACTCTAAACTCTTATCTGATGCTGAACGGACTATGGAACATTAGGGCGTTATCCGCCCCTTGAAATCTCACGCTAGAAACTTGGTGTCAACCGGGTCGTAAAGATCTGGAAACGCTGGTCCCGCAAGGGCACGTCGTTCCCACGCCTTCTTTATTGCCCAATTACGCCCCAAGTTTCATAGCCCCAGTAAGCCTGGTTTACACGTCTTCCCAAAGCAGTGTGGGCCACTAGGACCTCGTTTTTCTTCAGGGACTGAGAGAAGAAAGAAAAAGGCTTAGACAGATCGCGAAAAGAAAAATCATGCTTCGGTGTGATTCTCCTTCTAGCAAGAGACATTTCCAGTGATGGTATGTACTTCAACTTTAAACTCTTATCTGATGCTGAACCGACTATGAAACATTAGGGCGTTTTTTTTGTGCTCAAGCTTTAGATAGAGCGGCCTCTCTTTTGATGTGAGCCTTTGATTTCCAGTAGAACAGAACCACTATCGCAAAGGTGACAACCGGAGAGAACCATTCAGGGATATGTAAGCCGAAGGCGTGTCCAATCATCACACTTCCAAGCACCAGAATGGAATACATCGCACCATTTTTTAGATAGAGGTATTTTTTGATTCGTTCCACGTTCCCAACAGTGATTTGGCGCACCACAATGGCTCCCAGCCCATTTCCAAGCAAGATCAGCGGGACAGACAAAGTGAATGCAAATGCTCCCAGCACTCCATCAATAGAGAAGGTCGCGTCGATCACCTCCAGGTACATGATTTTGCTCAGATCACTCATGCCACTGGCTCCGGAAAGCATTTGTGACTCGGCTTTCTCGGCATTTTCTTTGAACCCATGAGTAATGAAAAAAGCGGTGGATCCAATCACGGCTCCAAAAGCCATAACGGGATTTTCTTTAAGGGCAAACCACACCAGCACGCTCAGCACAATGGACACCACGGCGTAAAACCAAACCCCTTGTGCATGGAAAAATTTCTCCCCTTTGATCCCATAGTTTTTGGGTTCCAAAAAGAGCCAATGGAAGAACAAAAATACAAGAAAAGTACCTCCTCCGGCCATCAAGATAGGAGCCGCGGTTTCAATAGCGGTGATGACCGCGGGGTCACTACTGAAGGTAGCGGTCAGCGAACCGATGAAACCCAGCGAAGGCACGGTGGCCCAAACAATCACCCACGGCAACAGTCCACGAACCATAAAAACGGCGATCAAAATTCCCCAGAACAAAAACCAGCGACGAGCCTTGGCACTCATGGTGTGCAAGACTTCCGCATTGATGATGGCGTTGTCGATGCTGCTGATCGTCTCAAAGAGACAGAGGCCTGCGACCGTCAGAAATATTGTAAACCAATCCATGGCGACAATTTAGCACCCTATTCAGAGGGATGTAAAACAAAAAAATTATTTTTTTGCCCACAAAAATCCCATTCGCTTGTCATACTTCGACGGCATGAGTTTTACCGTGTAGCCCTGACGCTCAAACAAATTTTTTAAATTCACAGCGCGCATGTCCGGCCCGTATTCATGGTATTCCAAAAAATATTCCGGCACCTCCCACGCAAGTGGCCCGGCCGCCGCTAAAATCTGAAACTCGGCCCCCTCCACATCCATTTTTATCAAATCACAACCGCCCATTTTTTGCAGCACTTTTCCCAGGGTCGTCGCACTGACTTTTTGCCGCTTCATCATGCCTGGATCCACCACCAGAGAGTGGTTGTGCGAATCTTCGCTCACATTCAAAACCACGGTGCCCTCAGCACCTGCAAGCGCCGCGTTCTTCGCCGTCACCCCCTCCACACGATTCACCGCCACATGCTCTTTGAGCGCTCGAAAATTCTGCTCCTCGGGCTCGTAGGCATAAATGGGCACACTCGCATTGAGCGCCCGCGCATACAAAACGAAGTAGCCTTTGTGAGCCCCCACGTCCAAAATCCCGCGCTTTGAATTTTTAATGGTCGGCTCCACCGGCGCATATTCCCTCAGCGAAAAAATCTCCGCAAACACCGACTGATCGGCGTCCCCACGGACGTCGATTTGGTACTTAGAGTTGAGAAAGGGGACGTGTCGCATAGGCACTCAGTCTACATCCAAAGGAGTGGAACTCAACCAAGGAGTTCCAACGCTATTGCGAACATAGTGATAAGTCATTTTGAGAGGCTGGGCCCCGGCAAAGCTGGAACGAACCGCCCTCGCTAAAAAGCTCTCGAGTGGAATCAAGTAAGACTGCGCGGTATTGGCAGAAACCGGGCGTTCAAAGACCATGGTCACTGCACAAACAGCCTCTTCTAGATGTTGGCTCTTTGCTTCCCATCCTTCAAGAGTCTTAGCCACGGCTAAAAGTAAAGCCCGAGCCAAGGCCGCAGTAGTGCAGGCGCCCAGCTCTTCAGTCGCCCGTTCAGACATCACTCTAAATTCAGTCCCATTGCATTTTTCGTGGCCCAATAAGGGTGTAAAATCCACCTTCACCTCACACCTGGAAATATTTTCTTGATGGTCCATAAAAAAACAAGACCTCAATCTAAACACATTTGATGGATAGGGCAAGGCACATTGAATGCACTCAGCACGTAAATTAAAACGGCTCCGGACTATGAGGGTCCACTCGTAGTTTCCACGCCATTTTAGTAATTTCGGCGCGAGTCACAGGAAGATCGGGCCTGAATTCAGAATCGGAATACCCATTCGCCACATTGTGTAGATCAGCGAAGTGGATATAGAAGCGTTGCCAGTCTTCAGTCACATCAGAGAATCCCAGGCTCAGGTTTCCTTCGCTGGCCACTGCATAGCCTTGTGCTAGATAAGCCGCCCAAAATTCACCGTCATTTTCCACAGGGTCACTCGAATACCTGTCGTAGTTTGGATAATAGTCATCGATTCCATGGTAATCGCCACAGGCAAAGTAGGTTTCTAAAAGGATGGATAAAGCTTCTGCTCTGGTCACCGCTTGGTCAGGTCTGAAACTATCATCTTCATAGCCCGAGAGAACTCCCGCCTCAGTAGCGGCTTCTATATAAGAAAACCCCCAATGAGAAGAACTTACATCTGTGTAGCTGGCGGAGTAATCCTTTTCCAGATCAAAATCATAGGCGCAGCTGTCATTCTCTGAGTAAGGATCCATCAGTGCATTGAGAGCGATCACCAGGATTTCTGCACGCGAAATATTTTGATCGGGCCTAAACGTGCTATCTCCATATCCCGAAACGTCTCCGAGCGTAGCCAAGGAATTGATGTAATTCTCAGCCCAATGTCCATTAACATCGGTGAAAGGTTCGTCGAGCTCATCAAATTCAATGGTGAATTCCCCCACAACCGGCTCAAAATCGACCACCGCAGAGACTTCATCCGTGGTGAGCAGCGTGAATTGATACCAATAATGAGCGCCGTCTTTAATGAAGTCTTGTCCACCCAGGCTGATCCCTCCACTATAAACTTCTCCCTGACTGATCAAATATTCCCATCCGAGCGTGGACTCAGTACAATCCCCTCCACTTTCATAAACCACTTCGTAATTGTCTCCGGAAGGATCTTCGTCCGTGATGAGCAACTCGTGTCCACAGTTGTAATCGGGCCCCCAATACACTTCATCCTCAGAGTCTGTACTGATCGTATAAGTTCCACTCAAGCCTCCGGATCTACCCTCAGCCAAGTTTTCCTCGTAAGCCATTGAAAAATCCATTTGAATATCATAGTCAGCAAGAGAATAAGGCTCCAAAGCCGCACTGCTGAGTGGAGAAGAAACAAAAAGCGCTAAAAGGGACAAGAGAAGTAAGCGAGCTTTCATAATTCAGAGGTAAGTCGCACTTACCCTATCACAGGGAGCGGGTGAGGGGAATATCCTCAAAAGTCGAGCAGTTGTGCTACACTGCACTCCCATTTCTCATTCAATGACCATAGAACTCAACGAACAATTTGAAGCCGCGCTGCGCTGTATGAATTCTAGCAACCGGTCGATTTTTATCACCGGCAATGCGGGGACGGGGAAGTCGACGCTACTCACTCATTTTCGCGAAACAACAAAGAAGAAAGTGGTGGTTTTAGCGCCCACCGGAGTTTCCGCACTCAATGTAAATGGGCAAACCATTCATTCTTTTTTTGGTTTTCCTCCCAGCATCACGCCGGAAAAAGTACACTTGGAAAAAGGATCGCAAACCCTACTCAAAATTCTCACACATTTGGATGTCATGGTGATCGACGAAGTTTCTATGGTGCGCGCCGATCTCATGGATTGCATCGATGAAGCCCTCCGACATTTCCTCAAAACGTCGGAGCCATTCGGCGGCATTCAAATGGTTTTTATCGGAGATCTTCATCAATTGCCACCTGTTGTGGTAGGGCCGGAAGAGCAGGAGCGTTTCAAAACGGAGTACGCCAGCCCTTATTTTTTCGACGCAAAAGTTTTCCAAAACACGCGCTTCGATTTCCTCACGCTCGAAAAAATCTATCGCCAAAAAGACCGTGCCTTCATCAGTCTGCTCAATAAAGTAAGGAGCAATACCGTAAATCCTTGGGACTTGGACAGTTTGAACGCTCGCATTTTGGCGGATCCCGCAGCTTTCCATAGCACCGATCATTCCTACATCACACTCACGAGCACCAACAAAGCGGCGGATGAAATCAACGCCCTCCGTTTAGCACGTTTGATTGAGTCCACGAAAGTTTATACAGCCGAATGGACGGGAGAATTTGAAACCAGAAATCACCCCACGCTCGCCAATTTGGAGTTAAAAAAAGGCGCACAGGTGATGATGCTCAACAACGACATGGAAGGGCGCTGGGTCAACGGAAGTATTGGCAAAATCATGGAAATCGAATTCGACTTGGGTGCCGGTGAAGACGTGTTGCACGTTCAATTGGAAGGCGAAACGGAACCCCTCATTGTGGAGCCCTATACCTGGGAACTTCACAAATACCATTGGGATAGCGAAAAGAATGAACTGGAAATGGACACGATAGGAACTTTTAGACAGTATCCGCTCAAATTGGCGTGGGCCATCACGATTCACAAAAGCCAAGGCAAAACCTTCGATAAAGTGGTTGTGGACATTGGCAATGGTGCCTTTGCCCACGGCCAAGTTTACGTGGCGTTGAGCCGTTGCCGCAGCATGGAAGGCCTAGTCCTCCAACGTCCCATTTTGCCCAGCCACATCTGGAGCAACCGCCGTATCGACCTCTTCCACGCCAAAATGCTGAGAGACAATACGAATCCCCACCAAGTCGTATTTCCTTGATGGAGAGACGCAAGCATTGCCACAGCAAAAATGGCGATGCCCTTGATGCAAAGATTTGAACCCGTATTGAGTAGACTTTTGTCCAGGCTTTGCCCGGGCAAAGATCTCACTCACTTCGCTCGAGCTTCGAACCCTCCGGGTTCGCTTCCCTCTACCATTCAAAAGAAAACAAAAATACCCCATTCGGGGCATCTTAGTTTTCTTGGAGCGGGTGAGGGGAATCGAACCCCTCTCAACAGCTTGGAAGGCTGTGGTAATAGCCACTATACGACACCCGCATCGTCGGCTGGCCCATCTTAGGCCACGAAACGGCTTTTTTCAAGTGGAATTTGGAGCCTGATCGGGTAGACTGAACCCGATGAGAATCAAGATTTACACTGACGGCAGCTGTCTGGGAAATCCCGGACCCGGAGGCTGGGCCTACCTGATTGAAGCTGAAGGTGAAAAAATCCGCGGCCAAGGAGGCGAACCGGGCACCACCAACAACCGCATGGAAATGCTGGCGGCCATTGAAGGGCTCAAAACTGCCGCAGAAAAATTCCCGGAGGCCCCCATCGACCTCTACAGTGATTCCTCGCTCCTCATCAACACGATGAGCAAGAACTGGAAGCGCAAAAAGAACACCGACCTGTGGGACGAACTCATCCCTTTAGTCATGCACAAAAAGATCACCTGGAACTGGGTGAGAGGTCACAACGGGCATCCTCAAAACGAAGATTGCGACGTGCGCGCGCAAAGAGAAGCCGGCAGACAACCAAAAACCCTGCCAAGCGCACCCAGCAGGGGATTTTTCGACTGAACTAAGCGATCAGCGCGTCCAATTTCTCCTGGAGGGTTTCTTTAGGCATGCCACCCGTGATGCTGTCCACCACCTTACCATCCTTGAAGGAGAGGAAGGTGGGAATGCTCATGATTCCATACTCTTGAGCGCTGTCCATGGCTTCGTCCACGTTCAGTTTCACCACCAAGACTTTGCCATCGTATTTCTCTGCAAATTCATCGATAAAAGGAGCCATCATCTTGCAAGGCCCGCACCATTCGGCGTAAAAATCGACAAAAACAGGGATTTTAGACTCGAGAACGGTCTTCTTGAAATCAGCGTCTGTAACATGTGCGGTCATAGCTTGTTTTAGAAAGGGGTAAGTAGGACAATACTAACACGCTATTGAGGCTTCCGAAAAGCCACAATATAGAGTATAATAGAAGGATTAAATCACGCATGGCATTCATGGCTTTCCCTCGCAAACTTTTGGCACTTGTCGTTCCGCTGCTCTTGCTACCCTGCTTTGTCGGCACTCCCACCACAGCCACGCACCTGGAAATAGGCGATTTCGTGATCCTGGAAGCAGAGGCTTCGGCTTCCGCCACTCCACTTGCACCCAGCTACAAATCGACCCGCATGTTCCTTTCCGAAATCTATGAAGCCCAGGCGCCTTTTCAATTGATTGGGCTCGACTGGCAACAGGCTTTGCCCACAGGAACCGCAGCTGCCTTGGAAATCCGCTTCCGTGATATGGAGGGCAATTGGGGAGCTTGGCAACCCGTGACCCCCAACGACGACGATGCTCCGGACAATGCGACCACCACGGTCACCACCGGTTACGACCAAAACCTGTGGAGTTATGTGATGACCGAAACGGCGGACGCCTTCCAATACCGCGCCAACCTTTCCACGCAAAACAGCAACGTCACTCCCAAACTGTCTGAACTCAGTTTCGATACTGTGAACGGGGGAGAGCCCTCCATGGTGAATCAACTCGAAAAACTGGTTTTCGACACGGACACCACGGTGATCAGCCGCGACGAATGGGGCGCCGACGAAAATTTGCGTCTCTCCAAAACCTACAACATAGAAGACAACGATAGCTTTGAATCCGAACTAGACACCAGCGACACAGCCACCGATCCGGAGATGGAAATTGTGAAACGAGTGAACGCCGATGACAACGGCAATTCGCTGCTCTGGCCCCTGGAATATCCGGCCGACGTTCAAAAAATCATCATCCATCACACGGCGAGCAGCGGCAGTTTCGACGATCCGGAAGCTTCGATTCGCGCCATCTACTATTACCACGCCGTGACTCGCGGTTGGGGAGACATTGGTTACAACTACATTGTGGCTCCCGACGGCCAAGTTTTTGAAGGACGCGCCGGAGGCGATGGCGTAGTAGCCGGTCATGCGCAGGGCTACAACACGGGCTCCGTGGGAATTGCTCTACTCGGGAATTATGAAGAAACTCCCGTTCCAGCTCCGCTCATGAAATCCCTGGAAGGGCTCATCTATCAAAAAGCAGAACTGTGGAACATCGATCCCGACGCCGCCGGCAAATTCCGTGGCAGTGTGATCGACAATATCTTGGGTCATAGCGATGTGGGCTCCACGGCTTGTCCCGGGGACTACACCTATGACTATCTCGATGAAATCCGTGAAATGGTGGGCCTCGCTTTCGACACGCGCCGCCACACCAACGACAGCACGGAGTACGCCTATGAAGAATCCAACGACCGTGAACTCGTTACGCTCGACCCCAATGGCAACGCCACTGTGAGTGTGAAAATCAAAAACACCGGCTCCAAAACCTGGGATAAAAACACGTTCTTGACCGTAAACGCCAACAGCGAAGCCGATTCCGTGATCTCAGTTCCTAAGGACACTCAAAAGCGTACGGCCCTGATGAAAGAAAGCTCGGTGGCACCGGGTAAAACCGCCACCTTCAGCTTCAAAGTGAGCTCTAAAATGAGCGGAGGGCTCGCCTCCTTCGACATGGCGCCGGTCTTCAACGGCAGCAAAAAAACCACGCATTACATGGATCTCGGTTTCTACGTGGAACTCCCGACCCTCGACTTCACAGTAGCCAGCTCAGACGCACCCACCACTCTCAAACCTGGTGAAAGCAAAACCGTCACTGTGAAGATCAAAAACACCGGAAATCTGACTTGGGAAAAAACCGGTGACTACGCCGTGAAACTCACTAAATCCGGCAGTAGCAGTTTGAGCAACGACAGTACGCTGGCCTCTTTGGCGGAAAGCTCCGTGGCTCCAGGCAGTTCGGGAACTTTTAGCTTCAACATCAAAGCGCCCACCACTGCCGGCACTTACACGCTCTACTTCAGCCCGAACATGAGCAATTCCAACGCCATTGTAACCGGCTCGGGACAAATCTCCCTCCGCGTGAGTGAAACCACCGAAGACGCTCTGGTGTCCTCTACTTCAAGCGACTGGGATTTTGTCGCAGGTGAAACGAAATCCGTTTGGCTACAAATCAAAAACACCAGCTCCAGCAAGTGGAGCAGCAGCGGAGACAAGGCCTTCAAAGTAGTCTTCACTAAGCCCAATGGCTTCACCGTGAGTACACCCAAAATTGGATTCAAAACTTTGAGCGCGGGCACCTCCACCAAAATCTATTTCACGGTGACCGCACCGGAAACCGCCGGCACTTACACACTCACCGTGCGCCCGCGCCTCGGCACTACCAATCTCACCAAAACCGGCTACGACATCAAAGTGACCGTGGATGACAGCACGGGCTCACAAACGCAGACCAGCTACGAAGATCCCATTCGCGTCAAACTCACTCCCGACAACGGAGTAGGCACGCCGATCCTCACATCCACCTCCGGCTTCGCAGCCTACGACGACACCAAGCTTCTCAAAGTCTTCAGTGCCAACAGCCGCGTACGCGTCACAGACACGAACGGCAGCTTCACTCTCACTTCGGGTTCCGGTTCTTGGACCGCCAGCACCAACGTACGCTTTCAAGCAGAAGACGAAGGCATCCTGACGATTTCCACCATGTCGCAACCGTCTTCCTGGGACAGCACCAAAAACGACAATTCCTTCCGCGGCACCATTGAAGTGGACGACATCGACGGCAGCCCCATCCTCATCAACGAATTGGAAATCGAAGACTATCTCAAAGGCCTCGGCGAAGAACCCAACAGCGCCCCCATCGAAAAAATAAAAACCATTATGGTGCTCGCTCGTACCTACGCCGTTCATTACACAAGCGAGGGAAATGTGAAATTTCCAGGCATGCCTTATGACTTGGAAGACGACCCCGCCACCAGCCAAAAATACCTCGGTTACGGCTACGAATCCCGCGCGCCCAATGTGGTGAAAGCAGCAGAAGCCACGGCCGGCCAAGTGGTCACCTACAAAGGCAAAGTCGTCATCACACCTTACTTCAGCCAGTCGGATGGCGTGGCCACCAAGAGCGCCAAATCCGTATGGGGCTGGACCACCACGCCCTGGCTCGTTTCCGTATCGGACACGCAGTGCACGGACACCGACGGAACCTTCGCCGGCCACGGGGTGGGACTCTCCGGTTGTGGCGCCAATGCCCTGGCCGAAGACGGCAAAACGTTTGAACAGATCATCAAGACCTACTACACTGGGGTGGAAATTACCAAGCTCTAGTGCTCTTAGCCCTGAACACGGCCCAGAACGTCCACGAACTCGCTCTTTTGAACGGCGACAAACTTTTGTGCGAGCGCCGCTGGACTAACGCCAAGGAAGATGTGGAAAAACTCGTTCCGACCTTGCAAGAAATGCTGGATGAAGCGGGCGCCACCAAACAAGACCTCAAGGAACTCCTCGTGATCCGAGGTCCGGGCTCTTTCACTTCGGTACGCGTCGGCATCGCCTTCATGAACGCCCTGGCCGAAGGCCTGCACGCCAAGCTCTACACCCTCGACACCTTTGAACTCTTCACCCGCAAAGCCGCGACCGCCGATCCCGTGCTCGTGGTGCTCACTGCCGGGGGACTGGACGTGGGCATTCACTACCAGGGCGAAACCAAAGTTGGCCCACTCGCCTCGCTGCTCGCCGCCATACCCCACAACCCTTCCATGAAAGTCGCCGCAGAACTTCCCGAAACTCTCAACGACGAACTCCTTTCCATCGCACGCGAAAAATCCTGGCACATCCTAGAAGCCCACGAACTCCAAACCTTAGGCGAAAGCCTGGCCACTCTCGGCCTCTCCGGCCTCACCCCCGTCACCACCGCGCTACCCCTCTACTTGAAAGACGCCCACATCACGGTCTCGAAAGATCCGTGGAAACAAGCTCGATGATTAGGTTATAATCCCCCCATGAGCCTCTACATCGTCGCCACTCCCATCGGAAATTTGGAAGACATCACCTTCCGCGCAGTCCGCATCCTCAAAGAAGTGGACCTCATCGCCGCCGAAGACACGCGCCATTCCGGCATTTTGCTCAAGCACTACGGCATCACGACCCCGAGCACGAGTTTTCACAGCCACAGCACCGATGCCAAAGCCCGCGCCCTGGCGGAAGAAATGCGCAACGGAAAATCCATGGCCCTTATCACAGACGCCGGCACACCCGGCATTTCTGATCCCGCCTGGACCTTGATCCAAGCCGCCCTCGCCGTGGATGTGCCCGTGATCCCGATTCCTGGCCCCGCTGCGTTACTCGCCGCCCTCATGGGCAGCGGCCTCCCCATGAACGAATTCGTGTACCTCGGTTTCATCCCCGCGAAGAAAGGCCGCCAAACCCTCTTCGAATCTGTGCGCGACGAAACCCGCACCACGGTGCTTTACGAATCGCCCCACCGCCTCACCAAAACCTTGTCCCAAATGGAACCCATCCTGGGCCCGGACCGCATCATTGTGCTGGCCCGCGAACTCACCAAAATGCACGAAACCTTTCACCGCGGCACGCTCGGCGCGCTTCTGGCTCAAGCCAAAAAACAGCCCTTCAAAGGCGAAATGGTTCTCGTCGTCGCGCCTGAAAACTTCAAATTGAATGACTATTAACCCTCCCTCCATGGAAAACTCTACTCCGCTCCCTTCCGTCTGGCGCTCGCTCAAAAACTCCTTTTACAATCCGGACTTCTACAAACAAGTCCCTAGATTTCCCTTCGGCAAAGTCATGGCTTATTTGCTGCTGATCACCACCATTTCTTATATTTCTTTCCTGGGAACCGGAGCCATTCAGCTCTGGCAAGATCGTGAAGAAATTCAGCAAGAAGTTGGAAAAATCCTCGACAGTTACCCAGAAGGCTTGGAACTCACCTTCACCGACGGACATTTGACGAGCAACGTACAGGAGCCCTATTTCTTCCCGGAAGAGGGAATTGAAAAAGCCTTTGAGGGGCATGCGGAAGTCACCATAGAAGACAATGCGCCGACCTATTTTGTCGTGATCGACACGCAAACTCCCTTCAGCGTCGAGCAGTTTCAAACCTACGATTCGGTCATCTGGCTCACCGGTGATGTGGCCTATATGCAAGGAGAAAACACGGACATGAGCCTCTATCCCTACGACAAAGATTTGAACCAAGTGGTGAATCGCCAAACCGTAGAAGAGACCATTCAGGACCTACTCATAAAGCTCAAAACACCACTCATTGTGGCCGGCTCAGTGCTCTTGGTCTTGGGAGATTTCATACTCTTTCTCTACTACTTTGCCTACTTGGCTTTCGCCGCGCTCATCTACTACATTTTTTCACAGGCTTCCGGCAAAAAACACGAATACCCCGATTGTTACCGCATAGCGACCTACGCTCTCACGCCGGCCTGGGCCATCAATTTGCTCATTCAACTGCTCAACTTAGTGGTGCCCATCTCGATGCCTCCCTTCCTTTTCACCGCAGTCCTTCTGCTCACCGTTTTCTTCAATGTGCACCACAAAGACGCTGCTAGTAAGAAGGAATAGCAGCGTAAACACCTGTAGAAACCGTGCGCTGAATCGTGATGGAAGGCACGTCACCCAGTAATCCTTCACTGTAATCGCTGCTCAAGGTCACTGTAAGAATGATAGTGACTTGAGGCTGCACTTGTTCGTCGATTTCAGCAAAAGCACGATAGGGATCTTCAGAAGGGCTGATCACGATTTGAAAAGCTTCAATGCTCAGAATATCCGGGGTCAAGGCCACAAAATCATCTGCATCGGTAGGGATGGGATCTCCGGCGGCATTGGTGTCCGTACAAAGACTGGAGTAATGCGCACTGCAAGCCCACAGATCTACAACGCCGTCGTTGGTGGTGTCGGTCGCGGTCAGTCCCATTTTTCCGATGTAGTATTCCGTGCCACTTGTACCCAAGGGCTTCAGCGCATACACCGTGCGAGTGTCTCCATCCCCATTCACCAAAATCAATTCTTCGTGCACGGCGTAAGCGGGATCAGTGCAATCCGTGCTGCCATCGTCAGATTCACAAAAAGCATTCATGTAGCTGTCGTCGTAAACATAACCACTATAGTCCTCGATTCTGGGGAAAGGGTGAGATCCGTAGTCGTGGTCTTCGTGAGCAGACACCGCAGTCTCAGTAGGGCATTCGGAGGGCCAGCTGCTGGTCAAATCAGAGCACTCGATCCCATAAAGCGTGCCGTCTCCAGAACTATCTACACCCGAGTAAGGTCCATCCGTCCAACCGTCCGTCCCCGGGTCATAAAACGTCTTCGCATAATCGCCATAATCAGGAGTATCCCAACCGGAATTGCCTTGCACATCGCGCGCATAATAAGCTTCGTAATCCACGGCGTTGCGTTCCACGTCGCGAGCCATTTGATCCATCAATGCCTGCGCTTCACTGTACAACAGCACTTGCGCTTGAATTTTCCGCGCCGAACGCAGCCCCGTCACCAGCAGCGACACAGAAAGCATGGACACCACAGCGAAAAGAGTCAGAGTGATGAGCATTTCTACGAGAGTGAACGCGCGTTTTTTAGTAGACATTGGCAATCGTGCGAGTGAGAGAAATAGTGTGAGTCACGCCACGTTGGGTCCAAGAAACGGTCACGGTGGCGTCGTAAGAAGCATCATCATTGTCGTTGCTACCATCTACATTGGTATCGTTGTACTCAATAAGCACCGTACGTTTAAAAGCCTGCGTTTCTTGAGTGGAAAATCCACTTTCAGTGACATTGGCTTGAGCGTAGAGGTCCATGTCCGAATTTCCATCGCCGTCCAGGTCCAAGCCGTACAAGGTTAAGTAACCCTGAGTGTTTGTGTTAGTCACGCGAGTTAGCCCCCAATCCAAAGCAGTACTGCCACTGAAATCACGGTAGTAAAAATAGGTCCGATTATTCTGCAAGGGAGTTCCATCCCCACAAGCCGCAGTGGTTCCTCCAAAGGTATACCAACAAGTGTCTGCATCGGCAGGGAAGCGCAAATAGTTGGTGTCGCGGATATTTTTGAGCGCGTCCAATCCTTCCACCGCCAAATTGATCGCCACTACTTTTTGGCCTACCAGTTCATTGCCATCCAAGGAAGTGCGAAGCATGGACAAGGCCGCCGCCGTACCCATAATAATCACCGTAATAGCAATAATGGTTTCAATGAGGGTCTCGGCGGGAGTCGAACGGAAGGCGTGGCGCATGTTCCAATCATAACGCTGACACTCAAAAAATTCTATGCTAAAGTGCCTTCATGAAACTTCGCGCCAAAGCATTCACGCTCGTCGAGCTGCTCATCGTCATTGTGATTCTGGCGGTACTATGCGTTTTGCTCGCCACCTCCTACATTAAGTTGGCTAGCGCGGCGCGTTTCAATAACGCAAAAACAGACATTGTGAACATGATCCAAAAAGCTCGCAGTCTAGCCCTCAGCAATATTCTTATCAACGATGATCCCGATTATCCAACTGAATACTACGTGCTCACCCTCGAGGCAGATGAGGTGACCATTGACGCCTATGCTTCCGATGGCACTCACGAAAGCCTCGAAACGCTCACCCTCGACAGCAGCTTCAGATTCAGTAGCCCCATTGAGGCGTACTATTTCCCGCCCTATGGAGCTGTGTGTTTCAATGGTGAGACTTGTGCCGACACCTCGACCAGCAAGACCACCACCCTCACCGACACCTATAGTCACACCGCCACCTTCACCATCGATGTGAATGGCGGCTACGTGGAAGTGAATTAACTGTTTAGCATGAAAAAACTCCTACTTTTTTTAATACTGCTCACGGGCTGTGACAGTGGGACTGCGGAAACAAGCACGGAAAATGTCGAAATCAGTTTTGCTGAACCTGTGGGGCAGTTGATCAACGACCGGTATGCTAGCGTCAATTTGTCGAGTAGCGCAGAAGAATCGGTCACCGAATACTTCGAAGCCTTAGGCGCTGAAAAAAACGATTATCACTGCACAAACTACTTATATGGCTATGACCAGCAATATTATTACTCCTGGGTGCTGTGCAGCGATTTTTCTATTGTAGACAATGAACTGGTGGAAGAGCCCGATTTAAGTAGTCCGGTCCGTCTGACTTATAACCATGAGGATGGAATTCAAATCAGCGTTCACGAGCTGCCTGTAGAAGGAGAGAATTATGACGCTAGTCTTCGCGCCCTTTTCCCTGAAAAAATTTATAACACAATGCAGTTGACCGAAGATGAAATGGTCGAGCTGAAAGAACAATTATGGAGCGATCCCAGTAAAAATTTAGCCATCAAAAAAGAAGCAGATCAGGGGAACGAAGTCATGGATTCTTGGGATTTTGACGTTCCTCTTTCTCAAAATGCTCTAATGCAAGTGGAAGACGAAAATGGACACAGTTACCTGACTTTCGATCCGGAGTACTGGGCCGCAGTGCCGGGCACTAATTTTTCCGGATTTTTAAGTTCTAATGCTAAGTACATCATCTACCGAGATGGTTTTACTCTCCACGAATATCACATGGATTCGGGGGAAGACGAAACGCTCATGACTTTTTTTGATACCACAGCTTCGATAGACATCAAAATCAGCCCGGACGCGTTGAAGGTAGCCGCTGTGGCTTTCAACATGGAGGATGAAAGCTACAGAGAGAGTTCAGGCACAAAGCTTTTCCTCTTCACCATGGATGAAAGCGGCAATCAACTAAAAAGAGACACTTATGCCGTGGCCATCAACGGAACGATGTCCAACGAAGGCTTTTATTCCAGCAGTTGGTATTTTTATTTCAATGAAAACAACGATTTTGTTTATTTGAGCTATTCCAGCGACATCGACGGGGACGTAAAGAGGACTCTTGATCTTTAGGCTTTCACCACAAACCCAATGATCTTTCCTGGCACGAAGATTTCTTTCACGATGCCCGCTTCCAAATATTTAGCCACATTTTCCACAGCGCGCGCGGCGGCCAGCGCGTCTTCTTTGCTCGCGTCAGCAGCCAGCTCCACCGTGCCACGCAGCTTTCCGTTCACTTGCACTCCGTAAGTCACGCTCGTCTGCACGAGGAATTTTGGATCCGCCTTCGGCCAGCTCTCATTGAACACGCTTTCTTTGTGCCCGAGCTTCTCCCAGACTTCTTCCGCGAGGTGCGGAGCCAGGGGAGCAATCAAGCGCACGATCATTTCTTTCTGCGCCCCGTTCAATGGTTTCTGCAGGGCTTCATTGGTGAGTTCCATCAGCGCGGCAATCGCCACATTGAAATTCATTTTGTCGATCGCTTCACTCGCACGTGCCACCGTTTGGTGAACCAGTCCGTCCATTCCTTCACCCACTCCGCGAAGCGGAGCTGCCCCTGCTGCCTGTTTTTCATCCTGTGTCATCATCCTATAAAAACGCTCCACAAAACGAGCCACGCCCGTGATTCCACGGTCGCTCCAGTCGCCGCCTTCCGTGAACGGACCCATGAACATCAAGTACATGCGGAACACATCGCTGCCGTACTTGGCCACAAAACTGTCCGGGCTCACCACGTTCCCGCGGGACTTGCTCATCTTCGCGCCGTCCTTGGTCACCATGCCTTGGTGCACGAGTTTCTTAAAGGGTTCTTTTGCCGAAACGTGGCCCAAATCATGCATCACGCGATGAATGAATCGCGCGTACAAAAGATGCATGCACGCGTGCTCCGGTCCGCCGATGTACATGTCCACGGGCATCCACGTGTCCACACGTTTCTTGTCCCACGCTGCCTCAGTATTGCCCGCATCCGGATAGCGTAAAAAGTACCAGCTCGAGCACACAAAGGTATCCATGGTGTCCACTTCACGTTTCGCTGCGCCGCCACAAGTAGGGCACGCGGTGTTCACAAAAGCTTCGCTCGTCGCCAGCGGGGAAGTTCCCTTAGGGACATAATCCTCGATGTGCGGATGCACCACCGGCAAATCTTTTTCCGGCACCGGCACCTCGCCACATTTTTCACAATTGATGATCGGAATCGGCGCTCCCCAATAGCGTTGGCGTGACACCAGCCAATCGCGGAGACGGAAATTCACCACACGTTTCCCAAATCCACGAGACTCCATATAGTCCATCATTTTGGAAATGGCCTCACGCGGTTTCAGCCCATTCAAAATTTCTGAGTTGATGATTTCCCCCTCGTCTTCCTGCACTTGCTCGGCCTTGGTGATCGCATCCATTTCACCATTCGGCCCTTTGATCACACGAATGATTTCAATATTTCCCATCGCTTCCGCGAATTCAAAATCACGCAGATCGTGCCCGGGCACACCCACTACGATTCCCGTCCCAAAGCCCATCAGTACATAGTCCGCCACATAAATGGGCATTTCATAACCGGTCAAATCGTTGATCGCGTAGCTGCCCGTGAAAACGCCGGTTTTTTTGCGATCGGTCATTTGGCGTTCGAGCTCAGATTTTTTTTTCGTCTCTTTTAAGTAATCATCCACGGCCTGTTTGTGCTCCGCCGTCGTGAGTGCCGCTACTTGCGCATGCTCCGGTGAAATCACCACAAAAGTCGCTCCAAAATTCGTTTCAGGACGAGTCGTAAACACCACCACGCCCATGTCTTTGCCCTTCACTTTATAGTCGATGTTGATCCCTTCTTTGCGGCCAATCCAGTGCTGTTGCATGAGCACCGTTTTCTCCGGCCAATCTAAGCCTTCGTAATCCAGCAATTGGTCCGCATATTTCGTAATCGCAAAAAACCACTGACGCAGATTTTTTTGGACCACTTCCGTTTTGCAGCGTTCGCATTTCCCATCTTCCACTTGCTCGTTCGCCAGCACGGTTTGATCGGTGGGGCACCAATTCACCGGCGCTTCTTTACGATAAGCCAAGCCTTTTTTGTAGAGTTGCAAAAACACCCACTGCGTCCATTTGTAGTATTCCGGCGAAGACGTCTCCACATTCAACGAGAGGTCAAACATGCCCCCAATCGCCGCAATCTGCTCCTTCATCTTGTCGATGTTGGCACGCGTGGTTTCCGCCGGGTGCACTCCCGTTTTGATCGCATAATTTTCCGCAGGCAGACCAAAGGAATCAAAACCCATCGGCTGAAAAACCTCAAAACCTCTCATGCGCATCACGCGTCCCCAGGTGTCCACAGGGGAGTAGTTATACCAATGCCCCACGTGCAAAGCGTCACCGCTGGGGTAGGGGAACATGGTTACATTGTAGTATTTCGGTCGCGCGGGCTGGGCCAAATTCGTTTCATAAAGCTTCTGCTCTTTCCAACGAGCTTGCCACTTTTTCTCCGTTTCTGAACCGTTGTAGTCTGGCATAAGGTAGGCGAATCATACCTTCTGCCTCGGCCTAAAATCAATGCCCCTCTTCAGGCTGAACATAGAGCATATCCGCTTTCGAGCTGTCTGAAGCTTGATCGATCAAGGAATTTTCTTGCATGAGGCCGTTGGAACCAAACACCAGAATCCCAATCGAGAGCGTGACCAGAAAGAGGCTGCTCGCCACGATCATGAGCTTAGTGCGGATGGAGAGGCTTTTGAAGATGTCCATAAAGGGCTTAAGAATGAGGATTTCATGTAATTATGACATAAATAAAAAGGCGCGTCAAGGCTTATCGACTGCGCGACTCGGAAAGTTCACCCACGCAGCTCCCTATAACTCACGTCCGCAAGGTGCGCGAGTTGGTGATGCTCCCGGCAGAGAGGGGCCAGGTAGTGCGGATCGTGACTTTTTGAAAGTGAAAACCTCCTGGTATGGTGGATTTCTTGGGCCTTCTTGGAGCATTCAGGAATGGAGCACTTCGTCCCATGTTCTTCGTTAAGAACGCGACGAACGGCTACGGGAATATAACGAGAGCCGCCAACCTCGGCCAACTCACCCTTCTTCTCCTCCAATTCCGCTTCGCGGCGGTCCAAAAATTGCTCGAGCAACTCATTCACATCCACTCCTTTCTCCTGTAATCCTTCCAAGCGCCCCTTGACCGACTCCGAAAGTTGTAGTGCGGCTCTTTGCGCGCGCAAAGGTTGTTCATCCCGAACCAAGGTTTCCAATGCTTTTTGAGGTAAAACCTTAACCTGCTCTGCCCAAAAACCTTCAGACTCCACGGTAGCCACTGATTGAATGCGCACCAATTTATGGATGCTCACTTCGCCGTTTTCCAAAACCGCCTTGAGCGCCGGCAAGCCTGCAAAACGCCTATCCAGGTTAAGGGCAGTTCTAACCTGTTGTTCGCTCAGCCCGGCCAGTTTAAAAGCAAACTCAAAAACCGATCCAAATCCGTGAGCCGCCCACAGTCCGCGTCGCTCCACCTCCGGCAGCAATCCGGTGAATTTTCGTTTCCAGTGCAGAGCCTTTTCACCATAGTCACGGCAAAGATTAAAAAGTTGCTGATCGCTCAGGGCTTGTGGAGCAAGTAGTTCAGAAGGAGCTTCGAGAGTAGAAAAGGTCATAAAAGTGAGGCTAGGAAATCGTCCAAAGCATAGCAAAAATACGACCCTTTTGCAGGTTTAAACGCACATTTTACCTGGACAAAACGGTGGGTGAGTATATATTCACCTTAGGCGTGACGGCCCGACCTAGCGCAGCAGCCCAATGGCTTCCGCCAGCGCCTCATCTTTCTCCGTCACCCCGCCCGCCGTGTGAGTCCACAGTTCCAGCCGAACCTTATTCCATTGCACCAGAATATCGGGGTGGTGCCCACGTTCTTCCGCAAGCGCCCCCACCTTATTCACAAACGCCATCGCCTCCACAAAATCCGCAAAAACAAAGTCACGAACCAAGTGGCCCCCTTCCATGCGCCAAGCCTTATCCATGAATAATAGAGTTAAGAAACGGCTCGCTCAGCTTCCGCAGCTGCTCAAACGAATCGATCACAAACAGTTTACCCTGCATTTGGCTGTATTCGTAGTCGGTATTCACGACCTCCGAAAGATCAAAAGGCCGCCGATCGACCTCGGCTCCCAAACAGTGTTGGATCTCCCCAAACGAAGAGAGCAAACCCGCCCCATAAATGCGCGTATCACGCCCTTCCTGAATCAACCCAAATTCAAGCGTGAACCAGTACAGCCGTTCCAATTTGACCAAATCTTCCGGCCCGGCCTTAAGCGCCGCCTGTCCGATCAATCGAGAAAAAGCCACAAAATCCGGATTCATGAACATGGGCACATGGCCAATCACTTCATGTACAACGTCGGGTTCCGGCGTGTATTCCGGCCGGGACGCGTGCCGAATGTACTGAGTGCAGAGCATTTTTCCTTCCGCAAAAGCACCCAAAAACGTGCGCCCATCCACCAAACCCTCCACCGCGCCCACACTAAAACCTGAAAAATCTCGAAGCGCCTGGCCCAAAGCCGCCAACTGAGGCACCTCCTCGGTGGAAATCGGCAGCAAATCACGCGCCGCCAAGTACGATTTACTCGCCAAATCCAGGTGCAGAGGCTTCAACTTGCCGAGCACCGTCTTCCACGTGGCGTCCTCCTCCCGCGTGTACGCAATCGCCGGCGGCAATTTCCCTTCCAAACGGGCCGCTAAAGTCACCGCCGCTATCTCGTCCCGCCGTGCGCGGTATGTCAAATCTTTGGCGCCGGGATGGTCGAGCGGCAGAAACGTAATGTCTTTGATGGGTGTGGTCATAAATAAAGATTTAAAAAATAAAAATCCCGCTATTTCAGCGGGGGTATGGGAGCTTCCAGTTTCAGCTCACAAAACTACCCTCCGCCGAGCGGGGGGTAATAATAAGTGGCGCTGGAAAGCCAAGAAAGCTTCATGACTCCAGATTAGCCCTCCTTGTATCAAAAGTCAAAATCTGCTATACTTATATGATTAATCTGCGACGATGAATCTGATTCTAACCATTCTCCGGAACATCCCGCTCTTCAAGAGCCTGACGGAGGAGGAACACAAGTCGATCATCGACCACATCACGATGCAATATTTTCCCGCGCACTACAAACTCTTTGAAAAGGGGGTTTTGGGCAACGCCATGTACATCATCAAATCGGGAGTTGTGCGCATTTACAATGAATCCGGCGACCTCGCAACCCTAAAAGACAACGATTTCTTCGGAGAAATGGCTCTGATAGAGAGCCAGCCCCGCATGGCCGGCGCAGAGACCTTGTCAGATTGTGAAATATTTGTTTTAAATAAGGAAGACTTCGCTGCTCTCATGCAAAAAAGCCCCGACATCGCCAAAAAGGTGGAGGAGGCCTACCAGAGCCGCAAAGATCAAAATTCCTAAGCACTCGCATGGTCATCCTGGAACTGGTTCTCGCTCACTTGCTCGGAGACTTCGTCTTCCAGTCCAACGACCTTATTCACCGCAAATACCAAAGCTGGATGGGCGTGGCGGAACACGTCTGCATCATCGCTTTTTTCACGGTGCTTTTCCTGTTTCCATTCTGGCAACATCAGTACATGTGGCAAGCGGCCGGAATCATTTTTGCCGTACACTTCATACAAGACCTCCTCAAGATCAAGTACGACATCAAATTCAACGCCAAAAAGAAAAGCACGGTGCCCTTCTTTCTCGACCAAATCTTCCACCTGAGCCTCATCGCTTACCTGGCTCCGGGCTTCGAAACCCTCACGCCACTGAGCCTTCCCACGTGGCTTCAAAATCTCTACTTCAGTCAATTCCTCACCATTTATTTGATTGGTCTGATTCTCTTTTCTTTCACCTACGACATCACGGTCTACCAATTCCGACGGCAGAAAGAAAAAAAGGAAAAGGAATATATCCCTGATTTTGTGGGCATGCGAAAACGCCTGCTCCTCTACAGCGTCATCTTTGTACTAGGCCTCTTGATGCACCGCAGCCTCGTGTAGGTTGATGTCGTTTTTTTCGTGAGCCGTCAATTCGAGGAAAGTGAAAGTCCACACCCCAGTCACAAACATGTGGAATATTCCCAAAAAGTAAGAAGTAAAGTAGAGCGCCACTAGAGCCAGAATTCCGCCCACGACCACGCCGATGATGGTGTAGGTCATACTGGTGAACAAGAGGAAAGGCGCGATGACTAGTGCGGGGATGACCAGCGCCACCAGCAGATTCAAAATCACACGAAGAATGATGACGCTCATCAGCAGTAGCATGAACAAGGTGTGATGCCACTGGCGCACCACCAGTCCACTGCTTTTGATCATGCTGGCCACCACTTTTTCTTGATCGATCACAATATAAAATTCGGCAAAGGTAAAAAGCAAAGTCACCGCCAGGCCCACAACAATCGCGAACAAAAAGATCCAGCCCAAGAATGAAAACACACTCGGCCCCAGATTACGAAAGGCAAAAGCAGCATCGCCGAGCAAACTCACTAAACTGAACCCTTTGATTGCCAAGTTGTACTCAAAAAGCGGCAAAAATCGAGTAAAACCATAAGTGAAGCTTTCTACCAAAGGCAATTCTTGCCCGGCCCTCAGTCGCGCCAAAGTTTGAATCAAGGCACCCTGCGTGAACACCGGCACCATCAAATACGCAATCACAATCAGCGCAACGATGATTAGAAAAAACACCGTCATGCCGGGATTGCCCTGAAACGAAGCCACCAAAGTATTAAAAACAACAGTGAGCGCATCTTTGTCTTCCGGAATAGTCGGATTCAAGTACGGCGAGGTGTAAAAAGCCGCCACTTGATAGGTGAGGTAGACCATGCTCACAATCGTCGTGAGCACCGCCGGCACAAACGCAAAAGCCCAAATCAGCTTCTTGTTGGTTTGGGTCATAGCCCAAGCCTCATGAATAATGGCGCGATACTTCATGGGCATGACTTTAAACTGGTTTTCCCGTCACGACAATATTTAAGGCGAAGAACTCACTGCATTGTGCCTGAACAGTTGCACAAACTGGTCTACATAATATTTGGGGTGATTTTTGTCCTGATTTTCTAGAACAACCCAATCCTCCGTTCGCCCCTCTTCACCCTCAATCAGCCCCAAATGAGCGATTCTTTCGTGCGCTGTACAAACGGGCTGCAGCCGAGCCGCATCGTGCACTTTTTCCAGGGCAAACCGTTGCGTGTGATGCAGCGAAGTGGCAGACCTGTGGCAAGTAGGGAAGGCACATTGGCCGCCAGTTCTCTCCAAAACCTCGCGTTTCACAGCCACAGGAATATAACGAGAACCGTTCGCAACAGCTGTAGGCACCTCCCTGGCTTCCACCGTGTCTACAAACTCCTGAAGCAGCTCTTCAAAATCCGCTCGCTTCTCAAGAACCGCCAATTTTTTCGCCAACGCAGGCCGCACCCTCCAATGCATATCCACCTTTTCAGGTCCGCTCGCCGTTTTAAAACGGCGCTCCAATCTCAAATCCCGCACGTAGGTTTCCAGCGTCGTTTTAGACATGCTGCGCGCCTTCTCCGCCCAAAAATCCTCGGTTTCCGCCGTCACCATGGTCAGAACCGGTCTCACACTTTGAAGCCCCTTTTCCTCAGCCACTCGTTTCAATGCAGGAAACGCTTCAATTCCCCGACCAATCCGCAGCGCATCCACCACGCTATCTCGGCTCATGCCGGCTATTTTCGCCGCGTACTCAAAAAGACTCCCAAAACCCTTTTTACGCCAAACAAATCTCCGCTCAATCTCTGGAAGCAGTAGGGCACACTTTCCTCGTCCACTCCCGGGCATTTTGTCCGGCCAAGGAAAACTCTTCGTGGATTTTCTGATCTTCCGGTGAAATTTTTAGCATCGCACAGTGGGTTAACTAACCTGATAATAACACGAAAGGTGAGTATATGCTCACCAATTCGCTTGACAAATATGCAAATCATTCTAAGACACTTGCCAGCTTCTAATAAAGTGCTACAATACCCACTAATCACAAATCTATGTCTACTGAACTCACCGCAACCCAAATCGAGGCCAAGAGAGTCCTAGCCGCCCTCGAAGCCGCAGGCGAATTTCAAGACCCTACAATCTTAGACGCGGTGGCTCGTTTTAAGGAAAGATTCACTGCCCTGGCCGCAGGCACCGAAACGCAAGAACTCACTCCGGAACGCGCAGCAACTCTGGCCGCACTGAAAGCCAACCACGAGCGCCTGGCTCATCTATCCAATGGCGTGACCTGGGCAGACGCCGAAAAAGCCCTCCGCGCGAATCCAGCCGAAATAGACAAACTCACAAAACTCCTCCAATTTCGCCCCAACAGCGACCTCACCCTTACCGGACGAGAAAATGGAGAAATCATGTTCGAAGAAGTGGCACCAGACTGTCCCGGTATCAAAAACATCACCTACGACAAAAAAGCACAAATCCTAGCAGAAGAGAGTGGAAAACGTTGCGAAGGTAACGCCGTAGACGTGGCTGCCTCTTTTGGCACCAAACCTATGGCTTGGCACCGTTACGAAACCTTAAGAGGCAAAGTTCCCGGGCTGGACCAAAGAACCTTGGCATGGCTCTTAACAGATGTAGACACTCGAAAAACGGGCCAAGCGTCCTATGGCGAACATGGTATTGTGGAAGAGGACCGTGCCCACGCTCGCTCTGATGATTGGGGAGTGCGCCTCGCGCTAGGGGTTAAAGAAGCTTAGGCTTTAAACCTTTTTCTTCTTTCCCTATATTCCAACTACTCCCTAAAGCCGAGAATATAGTCAGTTGCATCCTGAGGGTCTTCAAAACTTTCCACTTGTTCCTCTCCATCTTGCACCATAAAAAGAGCACGAATGCGATCCACTTCCGGTTCCACAGAAGGAGACGGTGCAGCGTCAACAGGTTTGGGAATGGATACAACGGACGATTCTTCAGGACAACCCCGGAGAAGGGCAATACCCGCTACGACTGCCCCAACCGTCAGACCTTTCTTATAGAGGTCCATGTTTATTAGGGATGGTGATTATATAACATTATCATTATAGGATCAAGTACAATCCAATTCCCTCGAGTAGCCCCACTTCCCCTTGCCATTTTTTATCTCTTCCCCTAAAATACCCCCTGCTTATAACACGCACGCGCCGCAAGCGCAGTGCGCCCTAAAATACTCACCACCTATGAAACACGACGACAAGAAAAAGGTGTTCAAGAAGTTCGGGATTCATGAGAAGGACACAGGCAGCGCCAAGGTACAAGTCGCTCTCCTGACCACTCGAATCAACGAACTCACGGGTCACCTCAAAACCCACCCCAATGATCAGCACTCCCGCCGCGGACTGCTCCTCATGGTAGGAAAGCGTAGAAAGCACCTCCAGTACCTCGGAGGAAAAAGCAAAGAAGACTACGAGAAGCTGATCACAGATCTGGACCTTCGTAAGTAAACTAAAGGCTCCTTCGGGAGCCTTTCTTTAAAACTGCCCATTCCACGCTAGAGACGAGATCCCAAGAGATCTCTCCCAGATGGTCGACACACAGGAGATGTCTTGCAACCTCTTCTCAAGTGATGGATAGGCACCGTGGTGAAAACCACTCAACCTTTATCACTCAAATTATATGAATAAAATTACAGTAAACGCGGACATTGCCGGTCGTCCGCTCTCCTTTGAGACCGGTCGTTTTGCGCTCCAGGCTGATGGAGCCGTGATGATTCGCTACGGCGAAAGCATCGTTTTGTGTACAGCCATGATGTCCGAAAAAGGCAAGGAAGGAGCCGATTTCTTCCCCATGACCATCGATTACCAGGAACGTTTCTACGCTGCCGGTAAAATCAAAGGGTCTCGTTTTGTGAAGCGCGATGGACGCGCCAGCGACGAAGCCGTTTTGAAGGCTCGCGTCATCGATCGTCCCATCCGCCCCATGTTCCCCAAAGGGATCACCAATGAAGTCCAAGGAATGGCCACGGTGCTTTCCGCTGACCTCGTCAACGAATGTGGAATCCTCGCCCTCACAGGTATGTCCTGCGCCATGATGGCAGGAGGAATGCCGTTTGCAGGTCCTCTCGCCGGTGTTCGCATCGGTATGAAGGAAGGCAAACTCATCGTTTTCCCCACCATCGAAGAAACTGAAACCGGTGACCTCGACCTCGTAGTGGGTGGAACCATGGACGCCATCACGATGGTGGAAGCCGGTGCCAACGAAGTGACCGAAGAAAAAATGCTCGAAGCTTTGGAACTCGCTCACACGGTGATCAAACAACTCTGCGCCCTGCAAATGGACCTCGTGAAACAGGTCAATCCTGTGGCTCGTACTTTTGATTACGCCAAGCCCAGCGACGAAATCCTCGCGCTCGTGGCCGGAGTGATCAGCACAGACGACCTCAACACCGTGAAAGGGAAGGGCAAGCACGCCATCAAAGAAGCGGTGCACACTCTTCAAGAAAAAGTGAAGACGCACTTTGCCGCTGAAATCGAAGCCGAAACGCAAAGCGAACGAGCCCTCAATGAAGCGCTGCAAAAGCTCATCGACGAAAACATGCGCAAGAACATTCTCGAAAAAGGCGAACGCATCGACGGCCGCCAACTCGATGAAATTCGTCCCGTGTCTTGTGACGTGGGCCTGATCCCCAGAACTCACGGATCCGGTCTCTTCATGCGTGGAGAAACCCAAGTGCTTTCTCTCACTACCCTCGGTGCTCCCGGCGACGCTCAAGTCATCGACAGCATGGAAGTGGACTACCAAAAACGTTACATCCATTACTATCAATTCCCTCCTTATTCCACCGGAGACATCAAGCCTCAACGCGGTCCTTCTCGCCGAGAAATCGGTCATGGAGCCCTCGCTGAACGCGCGCTCAAACCGATGCTGCCTGCAAAGGAAGATTTCCCTTACACCGTGATGGTGGTTTCCGAAACCCTGACCTGTAACGGATCCAGCTCCATGGGCTCGGTCTGTGGATCTACACTCTCCTTGATGGACGCCGGAGTACCGCTGAAAAAGCCGGTATCTGCCGTGGCCATGGGACTCGTATGCAGCGATGAATTCAAAAAGACCGGCACGGGAACTTACAAGATTCTTGCCGACATTCAATCCTTCGAAGACTTTGCCGGAGACATGGATTTCAAAGTCGCCGGAACGCGCGACGGAATCACCGCTCTGCAAATGGACATCAAAGTGAAAGGCATTACGCCCAGCATGATGATGGAAGCCATGACCAAAGGAAAAGTGGCTCGCGAATCGATTCTGAAAGACATGCTTTCTGTCCTCGCTGAACCTCGTAAAGAACTCTCCAAGTACGCGCCCATCATCGTGAAGATGCAAATCAATCCCGATTACATCCGCGACGTGATTGGTAAAGGAGGTGAAACCATCCAAAAGATCACCGCTGAATGCAATGTGGAAATCGACATCGAACAAACGGGTCTCGTGATCATCACGGCTCCGAACGGTGAAGCTTCTGCCAAAGCGCAAAAGTGGATCAAGGACATCACCTACGAACCGAATGTTGGCGATGAATTCGACGGAACCGTCGTCTCCATCATGGACTTTGGAGCTTTCGTAGAATTTGTTCCCGGTAAGGACGGTCTCGTGCACATCAGCATGCTGCGCCCTTACCACGTGGCCAAAGTCGGCGACGTCGTGAAACTCGGCGATTCCGTGCATGTGAAACTCATTAAAATCGACGACCAAGGCCGCTTCAACCTCTCCATGAAGGAGTTCTATAAGGATGAAGGCGACAAACCCACTCGTATGGACACACCCGCAGCAGGCGCGCCAGCAGTGGCACCCGCTCCGGCTCCCAAGCCTTCACCAATGGGGGACGACACGATGTTCTAAAGATTTAAATCCACGCCATGGATTCTAAAATGCAGCTCCTACTTTCCGGAATCTTCCTCATCGCCTTCGGCGTTTACGCCATCCTCGTGTCACTGAGAACCTACCGCTCTAAAACAGTAGTCTTGGTCACGGGGAGGCGTCTCCATGGGAAAAGAGCCCAAATCACGAGCATTCTAGACACCGTCATCGGCGTCGTGGTGCTCGGACTGGGCCTCTTTGCCCTAATGGGTGACTTCCTCTTGCCGAATTGAGCCGTTTTGCTAAAGTAAATCCGCTCTTTCCAATTGCAGGTGTCGTATAACGGCTATTATGCCGCCTTGCCAAGGCGGAGACGCGGGTTCGACTCCCGCTACTTGCTCCAAGAATTGAAAACGCCCCACACGGGGCTGTTTTTAATTCTTTGCACGTGCAAAGATTTCCGAACGAGCGCCAAGTGCTTCTGAGCGCAGCGAAGATATGCGAAGTCCTCACGCCCAGATACGCAGTTTTAATTGCGCGTAGCCACCTACGTTAATGATGATTTTTCGCCGAACAAGGTCCTCTCTCAGAGCTAAGAATTTTTGCTCGTAAAGAATCTTTGCTAAGACCGGATTGATTTGTTGGATGGGAGTAGCCCCGCCACTTCTTAAATAAGCTTCCATCTCCATTTTTAGCTCTTGGATCACATCTGTGGGCAGTTCGGCAACAAGCTTTTTCAACAAGCCGCTTAGATGTTGCATGTCAGAAGTAGCAAAGCCGTAAGCAAAAAATTTCAAAACAAAAGTTCTGTCCAAGAAAACGCCCACTTCTGATCCGCTCAAATCATTCACACCCCACAGAGTCACCAAATCGCGGAGTCTGCCTTGCAACGCTGGGAGGTCGGGGGTCAAGAGAGGAGGGGGGAGCACGGCGGCGTAGCGGTCTTCAGGGAGGCCACAATCGATGCGTGCGACTCTCTGTAAAAACATATGGACGGCTTCTAGAGGAGCAGTCTGGCAGATTTCCATAGTGTGATCGAATACGGTTTGCCCCTGTCCATCTCTAGCCGGTTCTTTCAACAAGGTCGCTTGGTATTGAGCCAAGAACATCATCTTCATCTGATTCGAAATGATCTTGGCGCACAAAAGTCTTGCAGCACTTTCTCGGCTGAAGCTGTCCTTTGCAAATTCCTCGTCGATTTCAGGACCTTCTACCGGAGGGCCAAAATTTCTAATTTTATAGTCGGCTCGATCCATAAAAGCCTCGCTCATCGCTGGCCGAATGCCAGGGTGTTCCGACCCTATCATCACGAGGATTTTTACTCGAGTATGGGCGGAAGCCAACGCCAGCGCTTTTTGTTCTAGAAATGAAGCGATTTCAAGGTCTCGTTCATCAACCACTGTTTTGATCTTAGCTCCTCGCTCCAGTATGGAAGTAATGAGGCCGTCTAAGGAATTATTTTCTACGGAAAAAACGGCAATGCCCTCCAGCGCGCGACGAAGAATGCTTTGTTTTTGCGCCTCGCTGGCAGAGCTTTCTGGGAAAACAGAAATAGGCACCGAGCTTGCCTTCAAAAGCCAATCGAGAAAAAATTGACTAAAAAGATTGTGCCCATGTTCTGCAGTGGGAGCGGCGGTCAAAAGCTGGAGAGCTCTTTCGTCTACAGCTCTGTTGCTAGGAACCCCTGCCATCGGCGCTGCATCCACCACAGAACCTCTTCTCGCAATGTCCAGAGTCAGCCTTTCCGCTTCAGCTCGGGTATGAGCTCCTGCATTCTCGTATAAAAGGACATTTTTTGTTCCTGCAGCAAACTCAGCTCGTACCACATTTTGATACAAACGCAGCGTGTTGCCCAAATCGAGCACACCGTGGGGAGCCCCCACTTGGACAAGTTCAATGGCAGATTCTTTAGGCTTCATGCCTTAACTGTAACATAAAAATATAATAGGTCAACGGAGTACCTGGATTTAAAATAAGAATTTGATAAGATTGCCATCAGCATTTACCTCTCCACCATGAAAAAATACCTCGCCTTACTCAGCTGCTTACTTCTATTAGCAAGCTGTTCTTCCACTCAAGAAAGCGTCGTGCAAACGGAGCTACCACAGGAAAAAGCTCAAAACGAAAGCGCTTTGCCCTCCTCGTTAGAAAACTACGAACCCTTGGAACTTGTAAAAAGCATGGAAATCACCCCTGATGAGGACTATAGCTCAGGCGCTTTTTGCCGTTTTTATTATGATGAAAATGAGGAAGCATTTTTCACGACATTTGGAACAGGCATGGTGAACGGAGCTGCACAGCCCAAAACGCAAGATTACGTGGGAGGTGGAGAAGGTGGGCAAGGCTCTGTCTATAAATACTACTCCACAGAACTCAAGGAACTGGACAACACGGACTACTACGTTCAAGGCGGGGGAGATTTAGCAACCGTGATGGTGGGAGACATGTTTTATCATCTCACCGGTGGCCCCACAGGCTGGAGGCTTTCTAAGTACGACGTAAAAACCTGGAAAGAACTCGACCGTATTGAAATTGACCTGACTGAGAACGAAGGCGCCAACGATGAAATGTTGGCTTACGTCAACGGTATGCTCATTGCTAGCAGCGGTTATGCAGAAAACGCAAAGGGCGCAGATACTGCTGGAAACGCCGATGAAAAAAAAGATCCTTCTGTTGGCATATACACCCACCACCACGCTTTTGACTTGGATCTGAACCCACTGGATAGTTGGATCTTTGAAGACACACTTCACTCCAATGGCAGCTCCATGGTTTTTGTAGATGGAGTTTACCAGTTTGTGACCAGCACCGCTTTCTTTGGAGATTTAATGGTCATGCAATACGATGAAGAGTGGAACTATCTTGGCTCCAAAACGCTCATCAAAGATGCACAGTGGCCACAAGGAACTGTTTATGATGAAGAGAACGAGCTCTATTACGTCGCATATTTGGGAATTGAAGGAGGCGGACGATCCGAAGTCAGTTTGGCTGTGTTCGATAAAGAATGGACGCTGCTCAGCAACACCGTAGTGACCGATTATGAAAAAGAATTTTTTGGAGGCCGCCCCTCACTCTTGCTGCACGAAGACCAGGTCTACGTGGTCTATGACAAAGAAACTCACAACGCCGAAACCATGGAATGGAACAAAGATTGGCAATGTCAGATGAGTGTCTTTGCTGGCTTAAACCCCTAGCAAATCCAAAATTTCACGTGGCCTCCTCAACGTAATAATTCGCGAGCTCGTTGCAGGACGATTCCCTTCAGCCACTTGCATATGTCGTTTCGTGACATTTGGGGGGGCAAATGCCTGAATTCTTTCAACAAGCTTGGGCTTCGCCATTCCCCACAGAGTATGAGCTCCCGGACAACCAATATTGAGTGCATAGCCCATGTCTTTGGGCTCACTGTCTCCGGCGAACAAGGCCATCCGTTCCGCCAGTTGTGCTCGGGTCAACCCTAAGGCTTGCGCCAACTCAGAAGCAGAAAAAGGTTTCTCTTGGGTGAAGATCATGTCCGGGCGAATAGCTGGTCTCACACGTTTCGAAGGTGGCCTTCGAGACACATTGGGGCTGGCCATCCCAAAAGTGTATGAAAACCGATCGAGTATGCCCAGATCTTCCAGCCGCGCGCGTGCTTTATGGATGGGAGCATCCGAGACTAACATGAGCTCGTGTCCCATGGACCTAATGGCAGCTAAGGTTTCATCAACCTCAGGATACAAAGCCAAGTTTTCACGTTGGACGCGCTCAAAAGTGCTCATCGCCACCCGAATGGTTTCGGCCTCATCAAAGTCACGTACGCCATTAAAAAATCCAGCCGCGTAGAGCCCTTGAACCAAGCCTTCATGCTCTATACTGCCCACTGAGCTATAAAAGGCTTTCATGGCCGGCCTCGTTTCCGGCACGGTCTTACCTGCCAGTTCAGCAATAGCTTCACTCATGGCTTCATACGCAGGCACGGCGTAACCCAGCCAATCCCAGAGAGTATTGTCCCCATCCAAACCTACAATTTTTTTGGTGCCAGTCTCCACGGGCCCATTCTACTCCGGAATTCGCGTGCCGTAAGCCATAAAGTAGCTGCCGTCGTCCAGTTGAGTGATGGAAGCGTCTTTGATGTAGTCGCGTTCCATGGAGCTGGACGGGTCCAACTTCAAAATTTCATAACCTTCATCCGTCCAAGTCAGGCCGTCCGTGCTCACAAAGGAGCGGAACCCACTTCTGAGATCAAAAGCATAGAAGCGCACTGAGCCATCGGGGAGGGATAGGGGGTTGGATAAAAACATAGGCTGATTTTTGTATTTAACATCTTCCGCCTTCACAAATTCAAAAGATTTCCCTTCATCCTTGGACTGAGCGTGAATCACCTCGGTCCCAAATCCGCTGAAGGTCAGCATGCCCCACGTGCCATTCACACGGAAAGCAGAAGAATCGATGGTCGTATAGCCATCCGCGTAGAAAGCCTCACCTTGGTAATCAAAATTGAAACCATCCGCACTCTCCGCATAAAAGATGCTGGGGGATTTCCGGTTGGGAGTTTGTGCGGTGAAGTACATACGAGTGCTACCGTCATCCAAAAGCATCACGTCGGGATCTCCGAGGGTGGATTTGACCTCTTCAAATCCATTGATCGCTACGCGTTTGAAGGTCCAAGTGTTGCCATTGTCCTGTGAAACAGCCGCCGCAATACCTTCTTCTCTCCCGTCAAAATTCGAACCCACATAGTACAAATAAATCACCCCATCTTTGTACGTCATGTCGGAGGCGCTGGCCTGCTCTACAATCAGTTCGTTCGTTTTTTCCCAAGTCACGCCATCCGTGGAAGTGGCGGAAAGCAGTCGCTGTTCATAAGGGCCATCGGTCGGGTGGCCACGCTCAGCTTCCGTGGGAGGAGCGAAATCATTCGCATTTAAATCAACGGAAGAAGTAACGTTTTCTTCTGCCACTTCTTCTACCGGCTCAGAAACTGGAGAGGAGCAAGCGGCGAAAACAACGAAGGAGAGAAAGAGAGGGAGGGTTTTTTTCATGGGAGAAAAGGGTAATAAAATTATTCCATGCAGGCTTCATACGCAGCCATGGCCTTGGCATCGAGCACCACGGGATTGGCGTTGGTAGCATAGTGGAGTTGTGAGTCCGTTTGGAACGCTTCGTCGGGGAAACTCACATCCACAGGATCGGAGAGCTCATAAGTTCCAGCTTGTTCATAAGCCCCAGAAATCGGAGCGGTGGCGCCAAGATGCATATCCTGAGCCTCACAAGTCAGATTGAAGTTCTGCCAATAAAGCCATACCGTACCATCGGCCGTGGTGGTGGCTTCGGGTACGCTGGCCTGAGTCACGACCTTTTCCAAGTCGGTCCAGTGGATCAAATCGGTGCTGGTCGTGCGGTAAATGGAGCGACCACAGAGTTCACACAAATTACCCCCGCTGCACTCTTTGGTGGGGGCGATCCCTTTCACAAACAGCACCCATGTGCCATCTGCACGGCGACCCATGGCCGTGTCACTCATCAGCAACCCGGTATTCTTTTGGTCCAAAATCAGGGTCGATGCACCGTAGTCCAGCTCAGTCGATTTTTCCACAGGCTCGTCCAAAACACAGATCGATTCCAAATCCATGGCACTGTGAGTTGCATCACTCAAGTGAGCCAAATAAATACTCCCACCGATCATGTGGAACACATAGTTCCCATCGTCTGCGGCAAAAATCTGAGAGGTTTTTCCACCGGTCAAACTCTTCGTGTCTTTACAGCCGGTTGCGGAGGAAGGCCCGATAGCAAGCACTTCGCTGTCATCCACGATGGGGCAGGAGGCTTCGTAGTAGAGCAAGTAGTTTGCCCCACGCGTATCGTTGTGACCGGTCCAAGCCGTGAGCGCCCAATTTCCATTCGAGAGGTGGCTGAATACCGGATCCCCATACACGTCGGTCACACTTTTACTCACGGTCCAAAGGACCGCATCTTGCTCAGAACTACGCACCACCAGTCCATCCGAAGAACTTCCCAGCGTCACTCCATTGTCTCCCGTTCCATTCACCATATTCCCCACGTATTGATACAAGAAGGCCATGGTGTCGTTGCTGGAATCACTGGAATCACTGGAATCTGTAGTATCGCCGATGGTTTGCGGCTCCGCCGGTACGCTACAAGCACTCAAAAACAAAGCGAGGCAAAGGAAACCGGTCGCAGACAGAAGACGAGTTTTGGACATGGCAGCGGGCTAGGATGCCCAAATCCTACCATCAAAGATATTTTTTTCCACGCACTTTCTCCGGCAGAAAATCTTCCTTGGTGTATTTTTCATAACCTTCGCCATAGCCCATTTCTTTCATGAGCTTCGTCGGCGCGTTGCGCAGCTTCAGCGGAATGGGCAAGTTGCCGTGCATGCGCACGTCGGCCATCGCCAGGCCCAGAGCATTGCACACACTGCGGTCTTTTTTGCAGTTCGACAAATACGCCACGCCGTGCGCCAAGTTCAAATTGCATTCCGGCATACCGATGATCTCCACCGCGCGGAACACTTCGTTGGCCACCACCAGCGCCGTCGGTACCGCGAGCCCAATGTCTTCGCTGGCAAAAATCACCATGCGCCGTGCAATGAATTTAGGATCTTCACCGGCCTCGATCATGCGCGCCAAATAATACAGTGCCGCGTCCGGCTGACTGGCCCGCATGCTTTTAATAAAAGCGCTGATGATGTTGTAATGCTCTTCGCCCTTCTTATCGTAGCGCAAAAAGGTGGACTGCACGGTGTTTTGCAAACTTTCCACAGTCACTTTCCCATACAATCGCAGCGTGTTGTCCAGCACCGTGATGAGCTGCCGCGCATCGCCATCCGCCATGCGAATCAGCCACTCGCGCGCTTCCTTGTTCAGTTTGATTTTCGTACGATCCACAATCTCACTCATGTCTTCCTCCGAAAGCGGCGTCAGCGTGAACACACGGCAACGCGACAAGAGCGCCGGAATCACTTCAAAACTCGGATTCTCCGTGGTGGCGCCGATCAAAGTCAGCTCGCCTTTTTCCACATAGGGCAATAAGAAATCCTGCTGCGCCTTGTTGAAGCGATGGATTTCATCCAAAAACAAAATCTTCGGTCTGCCCCAGTTCGGCTCTTCCAAAAGCGCCTTGATGTCCGGCTTTCCCGCCGAAACCGCAGAAAGTTCGTAGAGTTGACCTTCCAGCGCAGACGCATAGAGCTTGGCCAGAGTGGTTTTCCCCACGCCCGGCGGCCCCCACAAAAGAAAGGAAAACAAATGCTTGTCCGCAATCGCCTTATTGAGAGGTTTGCCGGCAGCCACCAAGTGCTTTTGGCCGACAAATTCCTCAAGCTTTTGAGGTCGGAGTTGAGAGGCTAGGGGTTCCATAGGCTGTAGACAAATGTCGACACAGCAAATTAAACCATATCCCTACCGCTAATCAATCAGATTGAGTTGACGGTCCCAAGCCAAAAATCTAAAGTTGGACAGATTTAACTTCTATTTTTATGTTTCGAAAGTCCCTCTTCACAGCGGTGACCCTGTCCTCCGTACTTTTAGCCAGTTGTGGTGGAACCGGTTCCGCAAAAACCATCACGCTCGGAGCTCTCGGTCCTTTGACCGGTGACGCTTCTTCTTATGGTATCGACATGCAAAACGCAGCTTCCCTTGCTGTAAAGGACATCAACGCCGCTTGGGCGGCGGAGGGCATGACTTTGGAGCTCCAATGGGAAAACGGAGCTTGTAACGGTAAAGATGGCGCTACTGCTGCTCAAAAACTCGTGGATGTAGATGGCGCTCAAGTCATCCTCGGAGGATTCTGTTCCAGCGAAACGCTGGCTGCAGCTCCCATCACCGAAGCCGCTAAAGTACTGCTTTTCTCTCCCGGTTCTTCCAGCCCAGACGTGACCAACGCCGGTGACTATGTTTACCGCGATTGGCCTTCCGATTCCTACCAAGGAACCAAGCTCGCTGAATTTGCCAACGAAAACGGATGGAAGACGGTAGCCATGGTTTCTGAAGAAACCGACTACGCCAAAGGAATCGCTGGTGCGTTCACTGCTCGCTTCCAAGAACTCGGTGGAACGGTGACCGAAGAAAAATACCTCTCTGAAGACACCGATTTCAAAACGCAAATCACCAAGCTCAATGCCGGGGCCCCCGACGCATGGTTCGTGAATCCTCAAACACCGGTGAAGGCCGATGTGCTATTCAAACAGATGCAAGACCTGGGCATCGAAGGACCTTTCTTGCTCAACGATGTAGCCGGAACTTCCAACGACCTGCTCACGAATTACAAGGATTACTTGGAAGGCTCTTACACCGCCACTCTCTACATCGATGAAGAATCTGAGGGAGTGAAGGCCTTCAAAGCCAACTACGAGGCTACTTACGGCAGCCAACCCAATTACTTGGGCTACGATCTGACCACTTACGACGCGGTATGGATCCTCGCCAACGCGGTGCTTGAAGTAGGCAACAACGGGGAAGCCGTGAAAGCCTACCTCGATAGCTTCACCGGTTACGATGGACTCGCCGGACACACAGATTTCGATGCCAACGGTGATCCTCTCGCAGGACACTCTGTCTACAAAATCGTCAGCGGAGCCATTGTGAAGCAGTAGGATGGACATCCTCCCGCAACTCCTCATCAACGGACTCATCAGCGGCAGCACCATCGCACTCATTGCGGTGGGGCTGTCCTTGATTTTCGGCGTTCTCAAATTCATGAACTTTGCCCATGGAGAAATTGCCATGCTGGGAGCTTATTTCTACTATTATTTTTTCATCACCCTGGGTTGGCCGGTACTGCCCAGCATGGCCATCACCGTGGCCCTCTGCGCCTTTGTGGGCTTCCTTTTCAATCGCTTCATTTTCTGGCCGCTGCGTAAGGAATCACAATGGACTTTGCTCATCGTTTCGGTAGGGGTGGGGATGCTGATCAAAAACAGCGTTCAGCTGGTGGCTAGTGGGTCCACGCGCACCTACTCCCAAGCCAACGAGCCCAGCGTCGTTCACCATTTCTTCGGTGATGCGCTCATCATCACGAGCAACCAAATCCTCATCATTGTGTCCGCCTTTGTCCTGATGCTCGGCCTCTTTTTCTTTTTGAAGTACAGCAAGCTGGGCAAATCCATTCGCGCCCTTTCGGACAACATGAGCCTCGCCGGTGTCGTGGGCATAGATATCCGCCGCAGCGTCGATTGGATCTTCGTTCTCAGCAGCGCCATCGCGGGTTTCGCCGGCATTCTCATTGCTTACGAAGAAAGCCTTACTCCCAACATGGGTCAGCACCTATCCATTCTCGCCTTCGTCGCCGTGATTTTAGGCGGACTGGGCAGCATTCCCGGCGCTCTGGTGGGAGGGCTGCTCATTGGACTCTTGCAAGACGTGGGCACAGGCCTCACCATCGGTGGTTATTCCATTCCTTCCAGTTACAAATCACTGATCGCCTTTTCCGTTTTGATTCTCTTTTTGCTTTTCCGCCCACGTGGACTTTTTGGCATCAGTTTGGAAGAAGATAAATCCCAAAAAGAATGAACTATTTCTACCACCTTGCCACACTCATGTGTCTCTATCTGCTCTTGGCGCAGAGCATGAACATGTACTTGGGATTCACGGGCATCCTCGCTCTCTGCCACATCGCTTTCTATGGAATTGGAGCCTACGCCAGTGCGCTGCTCGTCATGCACGGCGCCCCCTTTGAACTGGCCTTTCTCGCCGCGGGAATTCTGCCCGCGCTGCTCAGCATACTGCTCGGCCTCACATCGATTCGTTTGAAAGCCGACTACCTCGGAATTGCCACGCTAGGTTTCGCACAAATCGTCTCTTCGATTCTCCAAAATTGGGATTCACTCACGCGCGGTGCCCTCGGCCTCGCCGGTATTCCCAAGCCGGAAATTTTTGGCGTCACCTTCGCGGACAAAGCCTCGTTCTTTTACCTCACCGCAGGTATTACAGCCGTGCTGATGTTCGTCATGTACCGCATTCTCAAATCGCCGTTTGGTCGTGTACTGGAAACCATTCGTGACGATGAAGTGGCCGCCATGAGTTTGGGAAAAAACACCGTCGCTTACAAACTCACGGCTTTTGGAATCGGCGCGCTCGTGGCTGGTTTTGCAGGTTCACTCTTTGCTCACTTCATCACATTCATTGATCCCGCCTCCTTCGTCATCAACGACCTCTCGCTGATTTTGGTGATTACAGTTTTGGGTGGACTCGGAACTTTCCGTGGACCTTTTTTGGGAGTACTGGCCATCATGGTATTCTTCGAACCTTTGCGCTTTTTGCCACTCCCCGCTGAATATCTGGGCCCACTCCGCCTCTGGATTTACAGTCTGCTTTTCGTACTCACACTCCGCTTCGTACCCAGTGGACTGGGAGGGCTCTGGAAACACCGCAGCCGTCGGGGACAACAATTCACTCGCTACTAAATGGAAAACATCCTCACCATTCGCGCCGCGCACAAAGCTTTCGGTGGCCTCAAAGCCATCGATGGCTGCAGTTTTGAAGTGCGTCGGGGCAGCATCACCGGGCTCATCGGCCCCAACGGGGCAGGGAAGACCACGGCCTTCAACCTCCTCACGGGCCTGTCCACTCCGGACTCCGGCACCGTGCATTTTGAAGGCAAAGACATCACGCGCTGGCCCACTTATAAACGCGCTCGCCTCGGCCTCACTCGCACCTTCCAAATGATTCGCATTTTCCCGGAACTCACGGTGCTCGACAATCTCAAAGTCGCACTCAAAGACAATCAGCAGGGACTGCACCAAATTTTCCTCAACCAGAAAAAGCTGCAAGCGCGCCTCACCGAAGAAGCGCTCGAACTTCTAGACACCGTAAACTTAGCCGACAAAGCCCATCTTTTTGCAGGCCAGCTTTCTTACGGCCAACAAAAACTCCTGGAAATTCTCCGTGCCGCTGCCATGGACCCACGTATGATTTTACTCGACGAACCCGCTGCCGGGATCAATCGCACGGCGCTCAAAACGATCACCGACTTGATTTTGCATCTACAAGCGCAAGGCAAAACCATCCTCATCATCGAGCACGACATGAACTTCATCATGCAGCTCTGCGAAAAAGTGATCGTCATGGATTTCGGCCGCGTGATTGCGGAAGGCACTCCAGGCGACATTCAAAAAAATCCCAAAGTTTTAGAAGCTTACCTTGGACGGACCGCAGCGTAGCGAAGGTCTTTATTTAAAAAAGAGTCATCTACTTCACAACACTATGCTTATAATTTCTCACCTCACCGCCAGCTACGGAGGACCCACGATCATCAAAGATGTGGCGCTCGAAATCAACGAAAAAGAAATCGTTACGCTTATCGGGCCAAACGGTGCCGGAAAATCCACCGTGCTCCGCAGCATTTTTGGAATCACTCAGCTCAACAAAAATTCCTCGATTCGTTTTTTCGATCAAGAACTCACCGGCCTCTCCACCCAAGAAATCGTGCAACTCGGCATCACTTACGACCCCCAAGGCCGCACCATTTTCCCCTCGCTCACCGTGGACGAAAATTTAGACATGGGCGCCTACCTCCTCATCGATTCCAATCTGGTCCGCGAGCGCAAAGACTACGTCTACAAGGAATTCCCTCGTCTCAAAGAACGCCGCGACCAAAAGTCCAAAACACTCTCCGGCGGGGAACAACAAATGCTCGCCATCGGGCGCTGCCTCATGCTGTCTCCCAAACTCCTGCTGCTCGATGAACCTTCCATCGGTCTCGCTCCTAAAATCATCGCAGAAGTTTTTGAAAAACTCGTCCAAATCCGTGACTCAGGCGTATCCATTCTGATGGTGGAACAAAACGCTACTCAGGCCCTCAAAATCTCCGATCGCGCTTACGTGCTCGAACTCGGCGAAAACCGCCTCACGGGCACGGGCCACGAACTGCTCAAAAATCCGGAGGTCAAGAAGCTCTACCTAGGAGCCTAATAATCCAAGAGCTCAGCCAAATCTCCTTTGTAACTGAGTCCATCCGGCAGCAAATTGACCACTTCCTGCATGTTCCCGTAGGCAAAGATCATCGTGAGGTCGTCTTTGTTGAGCCCTGTGAGAGTAGCCACTTGGTCCACCATGTCTGGATTGCTGATCCAAATGGACCGATACCCTTCGTAAAACAGGCGATATTCGTCAGCATAAGTTTTGACGATAAAAGCCGCCTCTTCTTGGTCGGAAAGCCCAGAGGGGATGAGCCCCTTGGTGTACTCAGCATCATAATTGGTTAGGCTGTGGTAGTTGTGAAAAATCTCCACTAGACCTTTTACCTCAGGGTTGCTCGAATCCATGGTCTCCAAAATGGTTTGTAGGCCGTAAGTACCACCCATGATTTGCACATAAACCAGCTTGGAATAATCCAAGCCCAAGCGGTTCGAAATCAGATCGGCATGACCCATGTTGTGGCTACCATCAGAATCCAGGCCAGTGTCATATTCAGAAGGTTCTCCGTACTGCTTCACCGCTTCCGTGTAGCGAGCATCCAAAACTTCCTCGGGAGTGCCGCCTTGGTACTGCTCTGAAAATTCCGTATTCATATCTTCCACTTGCTGAGTGGCTTCATCCACAGCCAAATCCAATTTTTCTGTTTCAGTGAGTTCGGGAGCGCAGCCATTCAAAGCAAGACCGGCGCTCAGGGACAATAGAAACAAAGGGGCTTTATTCATTGGGTGGAGTTAATCTGCCACAAACTTACATGTTTTTTACCCGAAGTAAATAAGTTATATTGATAAGGAACCGCACGCCTATGTACCATAAACTTCTCCTCACGCTCGCTCTGTTGCTCTGCTCTTTTTCTGTAGCCGCCGCCACAGAAGCACCCGAAGAAGAATTTCCTTACTACGAAGGGATTGCGGCCTTCACAGAAAACGGTGAGTCGGATGTGATCATTGCGGAATTGTTTCCCACGGACTCCATCGATGCCGAAACTCTGGCTCAGGAAATCGTAGATAACATGAATTGGGATGAAGACAAAAGCGCCAGCCTTTTCACCATGGAAGAGTTGGGCGACAGCATCGTAGACACCAGCGAAGAATGGTTTGTTCAAGCCGGCGTCACCGACACACAAACCGATGTCACGGTTTATCTCACTTTTCATATAGCCAGTACGGACGAAAACGAAATCCTGGATCTCGTTCAAGAAAAACTGGCGCAGGTAACGCTTGAAAACGTTTTAGAGCACCTGTCTGTTTATGAAAAAGAAACCCAAGACAGCACCGTCTACGGAAGCATCATCATCAGCGATTTCTTCGGTTCCAACGATGTCTTCGATGATGTGGACAGTGGAAATGATTACTACGATGCCATCGCCTACGTGTACGATTACGGCATTGTACAAGGTTACGATGATGGCACCTACCGCCCAGAAAACAGCATCAATCGGGCGGAATTCACCAAAATCCTTTTGGAAGCCAAGTATCCCAGTGAAATGGCCACCGCCACGGGAGAGGCATGTTTCACGGATGTTATCGCAGAACAGTGGTACGCCAAATACGTGTGCTACGCCAAAACCACGGCCATCGTGGATGGTTACGACGATGGAACTTTCAAGCCAGAAGCTGCCATCAATATTGCAGAAGCGCTCAAAATCACGCTCAATGTTTTCTTCTCAGGCATTCCGGATGCCGCCGGAGCATGGTACGAAAAATACTGGGACTACGCGGAAACCCAAGGACTACTGCTGGACGAATGGGAAACTGCCAGCGACGAACTCACTCGCGGCGCCATGGCCGAGTTGATTTATAGGATTGAAAATTAAGTGTATTTCGTGTTATAAGGCCCCTCTGCAATAAAACTTATAGCTCAAATGTCCGAACATTCTACCCACCTAACAGGTCGCATCGACGGCGCACTCCGTTATGGAGAACCCATCCCTGCACACTTTGAGCTTAGGACTTCCTCGGGCATCCAATCCTTTGCTCCACATATTTTCAGGAACCTTGGTCTGCTTTTAAAATCTCTTCGAGAGAATGATCCGCAAGGTTACATAAGGGCTCAGCTTAAACACTTGGAAGATATGGGTGCGAGTAGTGAACTCGTTCAAGCCATTCTCCATACTACTGTGAAAGTTGACCTCTCCATCCATTTTGGGGCAGGGAATCGTGAGATGGCGATGGACATTATTCGAACCCTTGAAGAGTTAAAAAGAAAGGGAGGGGAAGTCTCAACCTATGGTGAAGAGCGAGTCATCAGCGCTGGTGCTTATATATGGATGGTTGGGAATCGTCGCTTCACCCTTCCTGGTACGATATACTTCTGGCATACGCGCAAGCCGATTCCCGGCTATGTAAGCGACGCCGATAAAGCTGAAGACTTACAAATGATGAGGGGGCCTTTTTATGGTGCATCTGAACCCTTAAGAACCCGATTCTTGCAGGGGATCGACCAGGATGAAAACGGCTGCCATGAAATCGACACCAGGGGAGAAGTGCTTGTCCGAGCAGGTTTAGCTGAATACAAGTAGAACTGGACTAAAGCTTCTTTAGTTTTTTAAGGAAATATAAGAATCCCTTCTTTCCATATTGGAAGGCCAAAGATCCGCGCGTTACGGTAGCAATACTTACGCCCATTTTTTCTGCGATCTCACGTTGCGGAGTGCCCTTGGCAAGCTCTTGGACAATCTGCCAACGCTCCGCCAGCACCGCGCGTTCTTGTGGAGTGAGTAAGTCACTCAATAATAAGTCGGCCTCCGCTTCATTTTTAACACTGGCCACTAATACGCATAAATCTTTGTACGATTTTTTCATTTGACAGTGTACTATTGTACTAGTACACTAAGCTCCAATCAACACTATGTCAATGCAACTCACTCTCACATTCCAAAGCAAATGGTGGCAAGTCCTGAAGTCAATTCAGAGGGCTTGGCGCCTGCGCGCATAAATTCTTCAAAACCTAAAGAACTTAACCCTCTGAAGAAGAGGGTTTTTATTTACAAACTTATTTTATGAAAAACAATCTAATACCATTCCCAGGAAGAACAGGTGAAGATATCGATGACGCAGATGATTTCTGCGGGGCAGCAGGCTTTATGTTCGAAGGCGGAGCCTCTCCTCGTCCGACTTTGCCTCAATCTGCCGCCGACTCTATAGAACTCTATAAATTTGAGCGCCAAGTAATGGACAAGCTGAATGCCGCCCTAGGACTCGAAGGCAAGGAGCAAGCTTCCGTTGCATTCCACGTGCCTGAAGCTTTAAGAGAGGAGTTCAAACAGGTACTTCTTAAAGTGCTCACTAGAAGTAAAAAAGTGGCACATCGCAGCCGCCGTATTTTAACGGTTTCCCACCCCGAAATGACCAGAGGGGAGCAAGTACCTTTCCTAAAAGAACTCGGTGAAGTTCCTCAGCTTACCCTGCGATCCGCAACGACCGAAGAACTCAAAATGATGCACTCACTGAGCTCAGTTTTCCCTGAACTATTGGATGCGAGGAACGCCATCCAGTCGGTGCCTCAAGAGACCGTTTCGCCTTATTCCTTTTAAAAATACTTAAATCTCCATGCTCGTGGTTCGCCGTATGCATCGCAGTGACCTTCCTCCCTTAAAAAACCCGAAGAGCTAGCCACCTATAGAAAGTTTTATGCTCCTTGATGGGGGCGAAAGAGGATGCTAGATTAAAGCTGATTTCCAACCGCTATGCACCAATACCTCAGTCTCGTCCGGGAAGTCCTCGAAAAAGGGGAAAAGAAGGACGACAGAACCGGCACCGGAACCCTCTCGATCTTCGGGATGCAACGCAAATACGATCTTCGAGAGGGTTTTCCTATTCTGACGACCAAAAAAGTCGGTTTCGACGCCGTGCTTTACGAACTGCTCTGGTTCCTCCGCGGCTCCACCAACATCAACGACGACCTCACTCAGCACACCGGCATCTGGAATGCCTGGGCCGATGAAAACGGGGAACTCGGACCAGTCTACGGCAAACAATGGCGCGACTGGGAAAGCAAAGATGGCCGCCACATCGATCAGATTCAAAATGTGCTCGACCTCATCAAAAAAGACCCCAACTCCCGCCGCCTCATTGTGAACGCCTGGAACGTGGGCGAAATCGACAAAATGGCCCTGCCGCCCTGCCACATGTTCTTTCAATTCTACGTGGTGAACGGCCGCCTGGATTGCCAACTCTACCAACGCAGCGCCGACATCGCCCTCGGAGTGCCCTTCAACATCGCGTCCTACGCTCTCCTCATGACCATGGTCGCGCAGGAATGCGGTCTCATTCCGGGTATTTTCACTCACACCATGGGGGACGCGCACATTTACTCCAACCACGTGGAGGGCATGGAGCTACAGCTCACGCGCACTCCGAAAAAACTCCCCACGCTTGAAATCGCCAAGAAGCCTTTCTGGGATTTGAAATTCGAAGACTTCAAGCTCGTGGGCTACGAACACGATGAGTTCATAAAATTTAAAGTCGCTGTCTAGTGAAATCAGCTTATCTCACCACAGAAAACGCCAAACAGAAAAAAACAGAATGGCTCGCCAAACTCAATAAAAAACACTGGAAGACCTTCGACCTCTCTAAAGCGGCACTCTTGGTGATCGATATGCAGCAGTATTTCACAGATTCAAAATCGCCCGCCTTTGTGCCATCTGCCCCGCTCGTTCAGGAAAATATTCAAAAACTCATCGCTCAATTTAAAAAAGAAAAGCGCCCGGTCATCTACACTTTTTTTGCCGTAGGATCCAAAGAAAAAGACCCTATTTTAAACTGGTGGGGAGAAACAGTGACAACGGGGAGCAAAGAGGCCCAGCTCACGCTTTCGCCAGACCCTCACGACTTGATTCTACGTAAACCCACTTATAGCGCCTTCCATGGAACCTCGTTGCACGATTTTCTACAAGTGAATGCCGTGGAGTCCGTGCTCATCACCGGACTGCTTTCCAACCTCTGTTGTGAAACCACTGCTCGCGACGCCTTCAATCACGGTTACGAAGTTTTCTTCGGCCTCGACAGCACCGCCGCCTACAACGAAGACCAGCATCTCGCGACGCTCCTCAACCTCTCTCAAGGCTTTGCCACGCCGCTATGATTTACGACTGTCTCATTGTCGGAGCCGGCCCGTCAGGACTCAGCGCTGCTGTGCAACTCGCACGCTACGGTCATAAAATCGCGCTCTTTGAACGAAGAAAAATAGGTGGCCTGTTACTCAACGCCAACCGCGTGGAAAACTATTTGGGCTACCAGGATTGCACGGGCAAAGAGCTGGTGAAGCACTTCAAAAAAAATCTCACAACGTCAGTCATCTACGAATCGGTCTTGGAAATCATTCAAGAAAAAATGGGCTTCACACTCCGAACCGACAAAAAAAACTACCATGGCAAAACAGTCCTAGTTGCCACCGGCACAGAGCCCATCAAACTGCCCGACCAAAACGTCCACTACGACCTCGTCGGCTTCCCCCTCCACTCCAAAAAGAAAACCGTACTCATCCTGGGTGGGGGAGACGTGGGCTTCGATTATGCACTTCAGCTCCAAAGACGTGGTTTTAAACCCACCATTTGGACCCACCGAAAAACCACCTGTTTGCCGATCCTGAAAGCGCGCGCCAAAGCCGCACGGATCCCATTCAAAGAAAACGTAACACTCTCAACCTTGGAAGACCTGCCCTTCGATCACATCCTGGTAGCCATCGGAAGGGTGAGCAGCAAGCCAAAAATACATGTTCAAAAAAAAGCGGAGGGCTTATACTTCGCCGGCGATGTCACTCACCCGGCCCTTCGACAGGTGCAAATTGCTGCTGCAGAAGGTCTTCAGGCCGCACTTGCCATCCATAACTACCTCACGAATGCAGCTCATCCAAGAAAGCGGAAATGAAGCGGTAGCCAAACTCTACGTCGCAAAACTGCGTGACTACTACATCGAATTCGTCGAATCCAAACACCCTCACTTACCACGAGAGGAAAAGTGGGTCATCGTGATTTCCTGCCTCTTAGGTTGCCCCGTGCAGTGCCTCATGTGCGACGCCGGCAAGCGCTACTGCGGAAAATTGAGCAAAGACGAAATTTTGGAACAAATCGACTACATCGTGGACAAGACCTACCCGGGCAGAGTCATCCCTGTCAAAAAATTCAAAATCCAATTCACCCGCATGGGGGAACCTGTCTTCAACGATGCAGTACTCGACGTCCTGGAGGAACTTCCCACCCGCTACCAAGCGCCCGGCCTCATTCCTTCAGTCTCTACCGTCGGTCCAAAAAACGCAGAAGCATTTTTCAAACGCCTTACGGAAATCAAGAAAAAAAACTACGGCCAGGGACACTTCCAAATGCAATTTTCACTTCATACCACGGACGTGGAAAAACGAGACAAACTCATTCCTACACCAAAAATGTCCTTTGACGAAATCGCAGACTTCGGTGAGCAGTTTTTCGAACCCGGCGACCGAAAAATAACCTTGAACTGCATCGTCATGGAAGACTACCCCATCGATCCAAAAGTCCTCAAAAAACACTTCAATCCTGATCTTTTCATCCTCAAATTCACTCCACTCAACCCCACGGCACGGGCACAAGAGCAGGGGCTCATCACGATTCTAAAATCGGATGACGGCAACAAAAAAGTAGAAACATTGGTTCGGGAATGCCAGAGCTTGGGCTTCGAAACCATTGTCAGCATCGGCGAACTCGAGGAGAATGCAATCGGCAGCAACTGTGGCCAATACGTTTCCCAACTCCAATGAATTTTTCCATCATCTCCGCTCTCGACCAAAACCGCGGCATCGGTAAAAGCAACGGACTTCCGTGGCATCTCGCAGCAGATCTCAAACACTTTTCCGAAACCACCAAAGGCGGCACCGTGATCATGGGGCGCAAGACCTGGGAATCCCTTCCCAAAAAATATCGCCCTCTGCCAGGCCGTCTCAACATTGTCGTGAGCCGCAATGAAATCACACTCCACGAAGGCACGCTCCTCTCGCACTCCCTCGATGAAGCGCTCACTTTGGCAGACCCCACACGCAAAGCCTTCGTCATCGGCGGAGCCACGCTCTACGCCGAAGCCATTCAGCACCCCGAGTGTAGCGAGCTCATCCTCACGGAAATCGAAGGCACTTTTGATTGCGACGCTTTTTTCCCTGAAAGTCCAGCGCGGTTCAGCCAAAAAGAAGCAGGCGACTTACAAACAGAAGGCGAATTCAAATTTCGCTTTGTGAATTACAAAAGTCCCACCATCACAGGGATGTAGAACAGCGCAAAAATGGTGCTCAGAAAAACAAGAGTAGCGGCCTTTTCAGGGTGAATTTTTAGCTCGGTGGCATAAGCCACGGTGTTGGCAGCCACGGGACACAGAGACAAAATCCACAAAATGGCGCGACCTTCCGCGCTGAGCCAACCACCGGATTGGGAATCGATCCACAGCACCAACGCCATCAGTAAAGGGGTGAGGGCGAACTTAGCCAAAAAGCCCAAAGTCAGGAGAGTTTTATCGAAGGAAGTCTTTTGAATGCTAGCGATGCCACAGCCGATGATCATCATGCCCAGCACCACATAGGCTCCTTTGAAGAAAACGATGAAGTCCGTGTAAACAGTGGTATCCGTGTGTAGGCCCAGGAGGTTGAGCAATAAACCTACTAAAACAGCATACACGGCTGGCAGGCCGAGGACCTTCTTCAGACTTTCTTTGGCTGAGTAACGCCCTCGCGCCAACAAGAAAACACCCAAGGAATTTTCATAAAGGATGCTCCCCAGACTCGTGAGTACGGCGAGAGTGAATACGTCTTGACCGAGCAAGGATAAAATCACAGGCAGTCCAAAATAACCAGTATTGGAATTGCCCGAAGCAAAGGCAAATAAATTTTTAGTCGAATCTTTAAAGAAAAAACGGCCTACCACAGTGCTCAAAAGCGCGACCACAGAAACCGTGGCCCAAAAAATCAAAGGCAAAACCAAAATATTGCTTTGAAGAGGAGCCGTAAAACCACTGTTAAAAACGACCACCGGCGCAATCAAAAAGATCACGGTGCGAACCAAAGAACGGGTATCTATTTCTAAGTAACGCCGCGCAATGTAGCCCAGGGCAATGAGCGCGTAGAGTGGGAAAACTTTGAGAAATAGGGGGAGAAAAACACTCATGTTCTCACAGCGGCTAAGTGAGAGCGATAGTGGCAGTACACATCCAGCACGGCCTTAAAGAGAGCTAAAGCGCTAATAGCGGCTAAATTGGCATACAGGCCAAATTGAACCAGGACAAAGGCCACGATGAAAATGGAAAAATGCATAAATGCAACGCGACCGTAGACTTTGGTCATTTGTGTAACAGGATCTACACGCTTCCATTCGCCGCCTTCAATGAAGTTTTTTTGGAAGGAAACTCCATGCGTGAAAAACGTCATGAAAAGTGAAATGAGGAAAGAGTGGGAGGAACTCAGCAGCACCGTGAAAAAATCGGGATGCTTAAGGAAAATAAGAATATTCAGAAAAATAAAGTGACCAAACATAAACATTCCAAAATGGAAGATGAAGAAAAGTACGAGGCCCACTTTGCTTGGATTGAGCTGACCCCATTTACGACGAACAGCATCCGGAACCTTGAGCTGACCATTCGCCTTGATGATCTTAAGCACATTATAAAATCCTAAAATAGCCGTTTCACACCAGTAAGCCAGCATCATAACGCCCACGTCCCAACCAAAAAATAAGGCCCCCACAATGGGCATCAAGTTCGAAAGAAGAAGCAGGAAAATAGTGGTCATCTTTAAGCGTTAAGTTCCAAGCCAATGGGACAATGATCACTGCCTTCCACGTCGCTCAAAATCCACGAGCGTTTCACGTATGGCAATAATTCTTGCGGCACAAAAAAGTAATCGATCCTCCAACCAACATTTCGTTGTCGTGCGGCCGAGCGGTAGCTCCACCACGTGTAAGCCTCCGTCAGCCCCGGATTCGCATCCCGAAACGTGTCCACATAGCCGGCCGCCACAAACTTATCCAGCCACGCGCGTTCCACCGGCAAAAATCCGGTGATGCCTTCATTGGCTTTGGGATTGGCCAGATCAATTTCCGTGTGCGCGGTATTGAAATCCCCACAAATCACCAGGTTCTTCCCAGCCTTCCGCAGCTTCTCCAAAAAATCGAGCAGCTCGTCGTAATAATCCAATTTAAAGGCAATGCGGTGATCACCCTGCCCCCCATTGGGAATGTACAAGTTCACCACGGTCACGGTTCCACCGGGAAGCCCGGGAGCCGCAAGTTCCGTGAGCACCATTCGCCCCTCGCCATCGTGACGGCCGTTGCCCAGTTCTTTTTGCACGGTCATCGGTTTCTGCTTCGAAAAAGTCGTTACCCCACTATAACCCGGCCGCTCGGCACAAGCCCACTGGCTATAATAATCCAGCGGATTTTGTAGTTCTTGAGTGAGCTGCCCCGGCTGAATTTTATTTTCCTGCACACACAGTACGTCCGGATTTTCTCTTTCCATGAATTCCACGAATCCCTTGTTCCACACCGCGCGGATGCCGTTCACATTGAAGCAAAGCAGTTTCATGGCTATAGTTTAACCAAGCTTTATCCCACGCGCTATGAAAAAAATACGCTACAACTGGCTACCCGATTTTGTTTATGGTGGCATCGATGGGGCAGTCACCACCTTCGCCATAGTAGCAGGTGTAGTGGGAGCCAATTTATCGACTCCCGTGATCCTCATCATGGGCTTCGCCAACCTCTTTGCCGACGGCTTTTCCATGGCCACGGGAAAATACCTCAGCGACAAGGCCGAACTCGACCGCATCAATCAAATCCGTGAGTCCGAGGAACAGTCCATCATCGAAAAACCCAAAGAAGAAAAAAGTGAAATCCGTGAAATTTTGCGCAGTTTCGGTTTTAAAGGCAACGATCTGGCCCGTGCCGCCAAAGTCATCACCAGCAAACCTAAAATCTGGGTAAAACTGATGCTCACTCACGAATTCAACGTCATCGAAGAGAACATCAACCCGGTCAGAGGAGCTTGGGCCACCTTTTTAGCCTTCAATACAGTCGGACTCATTCCACTTTTAGCCTACGTGGTTCAGGCCATCATGGGCTGGACGGACACTCGTGCGGTCTTTTGGGTCACCAGTATAGCCACTTTGGCCGCCCTCTTCCTGGTAGGAACGGTCAAAAGCCGCTTTTCCAACCGTCATTGGTTCATTGCGGGTACGGAAACAGCCGTTCTAGGGGGTTTTGCAGCCTCTACCGCGTTCTTTATAGGAGAGATGCTCTCGAAACTACTTAATGTTGGCTAGAGCCTTTGTTCCTCCCTTCTTCACAGGTTTAGCAATATGAGCGGTCATTTTGCGTACCTTGGAGCAGTACTTCTGACGCTTCATCTCCTTGAGTTTGTCTCGTTGAGCCCAACCTGATCCACCAATGTGGCCATGCTCAGATTCCTGGCAGATCCAAACGTACGGTACTGATTTTCCTTTAGCCATAGTATTGTCAAAAGCGGAGGGAGTATAATTGGGTTTAAATGAATCTGCAAGTCATTTTTAACTTCTCTTGCCATTGGCATAAAATTCACTACACTAGACCCGTGCCGCGGTAGCTCAGTGGTAGAGCAGAGGATTGAAAATCCTCGTGTCGATGGTTCAATTCCGTCTCGCGGCACCAACCCTTTTCTATGCCAGACCTCTTCGCTCTCTTAAACGACCTCCAAATCTCATTCGAGCGGCACGACCACCCGGCTTTTTTCACCATCGACGACAGCGAAGCCTACCTGAAGGAGCACCCGATTCCCGGTGCAAAGGCCAAAAGCCTTTTTTTACGCGACCGCAGCGGCAATCAGCACTATTTGGTCGTGATCGAAGGTCACAAACGCCTCGACATGAAGGCCCTGGGCGACACTTTGAACGAAAAACTCTCCTTTGCTTCGCCCGAGCGCCTGATGACTCATCTTAAACTCACCCCCGGTTCTGTGAGCCCGCTCGCCTTGATCAATGACGAGGCGAAACACAGCAAAGTCCTCCTGGATAAAGATGTTTTCGACCAAGAACTCGTCCAATTCCACCCACTCATCAACACTGCCACACTACTCTTGGCGCCCAAAGACGTGCTCAAATTCATTGAGGCGACGGGGCATGAGTACACAATTATTTCCCTATAAAATCACTAAAACTATGAAATACTATCTATTAAATTTAAGCCTTTTCTCACTACTCCTATCTGCTTGTGGTGCCCCTGTTCAAACCCAAATCTACCCGCACCTGCTCAGTTTGCAGAGTAGTGATGCAGGATTCGAAACTCTGCCAGTCAAACCACGGAATTTTACTATAGAATACCCGGATTCCGGTGAGTTGAACCAATATGGATCAGTTTCCGACCTACTGTTTTATTTGTCAGTTCAAGAAACAGTAGACGGACACATGTCTGAACAATTAGCCTTAACCAATGTGATGATTCCGGCTTATCCAGGGGCGGAAGATGAGTTAGATGATAATGTAGCCAATGCTTTAGTCATCGCCCTAGACGCTTGGATGCAAGATGAAGAACTGACCGGTGTTATCACCAGTCAGCAGCTGGTCACTTGGCACGGTTTACCAACTTTAGAAATCCAAGCGACAGCCGACCCCATAACGGCTGATCTAACAGATGGAGGGGATGCCTATCTGGTACGTGCTCTGGCAGTCTATCCCGAAGACCTACAATCGGATAATGGTTTGATTATTTTGATGCTGACTGACCCCACCTACTCCGACATTGATAGCTTTGCCGATTTTGACCAGAGTGGCACCATCAGCAAAATATTGTCTACGATTAGTTTTTAGCCAGCGCTCCATCGAAGCCACTGGACACTCTTACCAGTTGGTGGTGCTTTAAGTTTGCACGTGCAAAGATCACAAAAACATGTCAGGGATTTGTCAGGATTTTTTTTGTTAGACTTGTTTTTATGCAAGCAAAAAACTTCGACACCTGGAACCACGAAAAGAAGGATATCGATGCGCTTCCTTACGAGCGCTTTCATTTTCATGAACGGGAAATCTGGTGGGCCTCTCTGGGACTGAATGTAGGGGATGAACAAGACGGTAAAAATGAGCTCTTTGAACGTCCAGTTTTGATTCTAAAGAAGTTCAACAACAAAGTAGTGGTAGTAGTTCCTCTCACGAGCCATCTAAAGGAAGGAAAATTCTATAAAACGATCAAGTATGGTGCAAAAACTTCGACAGTGATTCTTTCTCAGGTTCGTCTATTGAGTGTGAAGCGGTTCAGACGATTTGTGAGAAAAATATCGTACGATCAATTTGCAGCCGTACAAGAAAAACTCCAGAATTTACTCTTTGGGTAAATTTAAACGGAGCCTCCTTTCGGAAGCTCCTCGGGGGCCTAGTGGCCATTTATGATCAAATTCTAGCAAGAGCCCCACCCAAGTTCAAGTCTAAAGCGTCGTAAACTGCTCCAAATGGATGTCCAACTTCGGCACGCCCTTTTCGTCCATCAGGGTTTTCACCGTTTTCACCATGTCGCCGTTTCCACAGATGTAAACTTGCACGGCCTGCGGATCAAAATTGCCCAAATGGTCGGTCACACGACCTTTTTCACCCGTCCACGAATCTGTGGGCTGCGATAAAGTCACAATCGCCTTAAAATTTGCATGCGCTTTTTCCCACTCGCGGAGCTGGTCCACGTAGAATAAATCCTCCTCGTGGCGCACGCCAAAAATCAGCGTCACTTTCCCTGCAAATCCACGTTCAAACACGGCAGGAACCATGCTGATGAAAGGCGCGAGGCCCGTTCCGGTAGAAATCATAAGCATATCTTTGGGCGAATCGACCAACACAAAATGTCCAAATGCAGCCATAAAATTCGCGGTGCCTCCTATCGGTAAGTCGCGCAGCAACTTGGATCCTCGTCCATCCGGCAGCAGCTTCACACAGAGCGAAAATCCCTCCTTGTAGCTCGGCGTTGAAGACACCGAATACGAACGATTGACCTTGCCGGCCTCATCCACCACTTCCATCATAAAAAATTGCCCGGCTTTGAAGTCCACCGGTTTCTCACCCCAGCCAAAATCAAACTGATATACATCCGCCGTGAGGGCAGTTTTGCGCAGGAGCGGGGCAGAGAACTTTTCCATAGCGTTGGCTTTTACGAGGGCTTTACTTTAGCATTGAGCGCGATGACTGAAAAGCGCGTTCTAAAACTTCATCCAGAAACCTTTCTCCTCCTGGTGAAACAGCTCCGCAAACACAAAGATGAAGCCGATATTTTTGAAGTCGACCTCGACAATATGAAAGTGAAGGGCGATCTGAAAGTGATACAAAACTCTTTCGACAAACCGATCATCGGCTGCACCTCCACACTGGACATGGCCAAACGCGCCGCGAAAGCCACACTTCCTTACGTCAAAATTCCAAAAGACTTGGAACTGGACGATGAATTCCTGACCTTGGTGAGCAATAAAGGCACGCACTTGCTCTTTTTTTAGGCTTATTGTAAGGTGTCACCTATGCTCAATTTAAGGCTTAGTCCAGAGGGGAATTCGTTCCAGGGGGAACACGCAGACCATGCCTTACGATTGGGTCTAGTAGATTTTCTTGAAGTGGAGGAGGGAGACAAGGTGGTGAGTTTTGCAGTAAACACTTTCCTGGGAGCAGCGAGGCAGGCCGTGGATGACGTCCCTTTCGCTCTGAATCAAAATGAATTTTTGGCAGCACTCCACGCGGGAGAAATCCAGCCCAACCACATCGTGGACTTGGCGCGCCAGCTCAAAGTTTCTACTATTATTTCTGTAAAAGCTTGAGAAATCAGGGAGGCTTGAGTAAACTGCCAGGGCTTTAGGCCTTTTTATGAACATTCAAATCGCCATCGTCGGACTCCCCAATGTAGGGAAATCAACTCTCTTCAACGCGTTGACCAAAAGTCAGGCGGCTCAAGCGGCGAATTATCCGTTCTGCACCATCGATCCCAATGTGGGCGTGGTGGAAGTTCCCGATGAACGACTTCAAGCGCTAGCTAAAATCACGAACCCCAAGAAAATCATTCCCGCGATTGTGGAATTTGTGGACGTGGCCGGACTCGTGAAAGGCGCCAGCCAAGGCGAAGGACTCGGCAATCAATTTTTGTCACACATCCGCGAGTGCCATGCGGTGGCTCAAGTGGTCCGTCACTTCAAAGAAAAAGACATCACCCACGTGCACGACAGCGTGGATCCCAAACGCGACCGTGAAATCATCGAATCCGAACTCATGCTCGCGGATCTGCAAACCCTCGAAAAAAGAATGCACAAGGCTGCCAGCGAAGCCCGTGGAGGAGCCAAAGAAAAAGTGATTTACAACGAACTGCTCGAACGAATCAAACCCCAGCTTGAATCTGGAAAGTGGCTCAGCACGCTCGAATGGACCGACGAGGACCGTGAACTGCTGCGCGACCTGCACCTCATCACCATGAAGCCCCTGATGTACATCGTGAATGTGAGTGAAAACGACGTCGCCACCATTTCCGAAGACACTCTCCGCAACGATCTCGGACTCCCCACAGGCACCGCCGTGATCCCGATTTCCGCGAAAGTGGAATCGGAACTCATCGCATTTTCAGAAGAAGAAGCCAAAGATTTCCTGCAAGAACTGGGACTCAAAGAAACGGGCCTTCGCCGCGTGATCCGCGAAGCCTACGATCTGCTGGGCCTCCAAACCTACTTCACCGCCGGAGAAATGGAAGTGCGAGCGTGGACGGTGCGAAAAGGAGCCAAAGGGCCGGAAGCAGCCGGCGTGATCCACACCGATTTTGAAAAAGGCTTCATCAAAGCGGAAGTCATCGACTGGAAAGATTATGTGGCCTGCAACGGCGAATCTGGCGCGCGCGAAAAAGGCTTGCTCCGCATTGAAGGGAAAGACTACCTTGTTCGTGACGGCGACGTCATGCATTTCCGCTTTAACTGATGCGTATAATTCCGAATCTCTTTCTAGACGGCAAGCATGCGGTTTCCTTGTACCGCGGCACCGAAAACGATCAGAAAAAAATCTATCCCAAAGCCCCTAAAAGCTACGCCGCTCATTTTGCTGAACAAGGCGCAGACGCACTTTTTGTGGTGGACTTAAAAGGCACGGAAAGAGCACGCCTCCCCGAACTCAAAGCAGCTTTCGAAGGAGAGCTCTGGTGGGCGGGCCAAGTCCGAGATTTAGAAGCTCTGGAGTGGCTTTTTGCAAATGGAGCAGACCGCGTGGTCCTGGGCCAAGGAGCAGAAGCTATTTTTCCTGCCGCCCTCGAAAAATTCAGCCCAGACAAACTCCTCGCCGGCCTTCAAGTTTCTCATTACGACGAAGCCCCTGCTGTCTGTGAACGCTACGTAAAAATGGGCTTCAAAGACATCGTGGTGAAGGACATGAATGCCGAAGGAACATTATTTCATCCCAACTTCGACCTGATTGAAAAATGCCGTTATTTTTCAGGGGCCCATATTTATGCTTCCGGTGGCATAAGCGAAGAACATCACGTCAAACTACTGCAAGACGCAGGAGCCGCTGGAGTTCTTATTGGACGCGCTTTTTTTGAACGTCGTCTAAACTTAGCGGGATTGAAAGCTCGTTTTGAACACGAGTGATGGAGACCACTCCATCCACTTTGCGAAGCGACCGCAGGGTGCGCTCGTATTCTTTCACGTCAAAAATTTCCAAAATAAATTCCATCCGGGAAAGGCTGGAATTGGGACGAGGCAAGGATTGAATGGCGATGATATTGATCCCCAAATTCGCCAATTCATTGGAGAGATCACGGAGCAGTCCAACACGATTTTGACTTTCGATCACCAACTCGACACGGTGCACTTTTTGTATGGATTCGGATTTCAAACGGCGCGCCTGATGACGGTCGTAAACATGAACATCGAGAAGATCGGTCTCCGATCCTATGAGGTCACTTTCGTTGAACAAGCAACCCAAAAGTTCCGATAAATCTACATTGCCTTTCCCGAGTTCGTACAAAAGTTCTTCCCAGGTTTCAATGCCAAAATGTTCCATGGCCACTACTTTTTGAAGGGGAGTGAGAGCAGTCATGCCGGCCAGTCCGAGCACCTGCAACTTGTGATCCAAAACTTCCTCTGCGTCATCGAGCACAGTGGTACGATCTTGTTCTTTCAAAAATTCACGTATACGAGTTTTCGCCAAGTGTGTGTGTACATGGTCGAGCCACTCCATTTGAGGTCCGTCGGATTCTTCGCTCGTCACCACATGCACGGTATCTCCGCTGGAAAGTTGAGTGGTGAGAGGCGCCGGCTTCCCATTGATTTGTGCAGAAACGGCGAGCATCCCGAGGTCGCTGTGAATGTGATAAGCCAGGTCAATCACGTTGGCACCACGCGGCAAATCCACCACGTCGCCCTTTGGGGTGAAAACGAAAATTCGGTCTTCAAAAATATCCAACTTGAGATGTTCGAGGAATTTTCGATTGGAAGAAATATTGCGTTGAAGGTCCAAAATCTTTTGTACCCATTTGTATTTCTTCTTCACATCTTTTTTAAGAGTGGTTTGTTTTTTGTTGCTGTAAAAATAATGTGCGGCGATTCCATATTCATTCTCCAAATGCATCTCTTGCGTACGGATTTGGAACTCCGTCACAATTCCATTCATTCCAAATACAGTGGTGTGAATGCTTTGATAACCGTTGCTTTTGGGAATGGCGATATAATCTTTTAAACGCCCAATTTTTGGAGTGAAATGTTGGTGTAAAATTCCCAGCGTTTGATAACAAGTCCCAATGTCTTCCACCACGATACGTACGCCCAGCAGATCGTAAATTTCGTGAAAACTCTTTCCGCTGCGGAGCATTTTTTTATAAATGCTGTAGAGGTTTTTTTGACGCCCTTCGATAGCTACGAACGGAACTTTTTTAGCGCGCAAGAGTCGAGTCACGGCTTGAATCGTTTTTTTGCGAACGCTCTCCCGCTCTTTTTCAGAAGCCTCCACCAGACGAATCATTTCAGCATATTCTCGGGGCAACAAAACGCGGAAACAAGCATCCTCCAGCTGATTTTTGACTTCCCAGATTCCAAGCAAGTTCGCAATCGGCACATAAATTTCCAAAGTTTCTTTCGCAATACGGTGGCGTTTTTCGGGCTTGGGCACCGCTTCAATCGTTTGCATATTGTGCAAGCGATCCGCCAATTTAATGATGATGATACGAGGATCCTGCGCACTGTGGATGAAGAGTTTTTTCAGCGATTCAATTTGGCGCGCTTCCATGTCGTCACGGTAGTGGACTTTGGAAAGTTTGGTGATTCCATCTACTAAAAAACGCACCTTGTCTCCGAATCGCTCTTCAATATCGTCGAGGGTGCGCTCTGTGTCTTCCGGCACATCGTGGAGGAGACAAGCAATCAGGGTGTCTTCATCCACGCGGAGCCCGGTCAGAATAATGGCCGCGCTCACCGGATGGGTGATGTAGGGAGTGCCGTCCTTGCGCAACTGGCCTTCGTGAGCAGCTCGCGCAAACTCAAAAGCATCGCGAAGCCGAGCTTCATTCAAGTCAGGAAGATAAGACCGTGCCGTGCTGATGAGCCGTTCGATCATGAGTTTGACTAAAACAGATTCCTATTTTATATTAACCAAGCGCTTTGGCGCAAGATCATATGAATAAAAAAGTACTAGTGGGGATGTCCGGCGGAGTGGATTCTTCCGTGACCGCCGCTCTTTTGCAGCAGCAAGGCTACGACGTGGTCGGGGTTTACATGAATTTGTGGGCCGATCCCACCGTTTTTGATCTGGATGACCGCAAAAAATTCCCTCAAAACAAATGTTGCTCCATCGGCTCACTGATGGCCGCTCGCTCCATCTGTCAGCAGCTGGGCATTCCATTCTACTCGATCAATTTCGAAGACGCTTTCAAAGACAACGTGGTGGAATTCTTCCTCGAGGGCTTCCGGGAGGGTGAAACCCCCAATCCCTGCGTGCGTTGCAACAAAACGGTGAAGTTCGGTTTACTCTTCAAAAAAATGGAAGAACTCGGCTGCGATTTTCTGGCCACCGGGCACTACGCCCGCCTCACGCGCGACGACGACGGCACAGTGCACCTCCACCGAGGTTTGGACGCGGCCAAAGACCAAACCTATTTTCTCTACAATCTCACTCAGGACAAACTCCAAAAAATCATCTTCCCGCTGGGCGATTACGACAAGCCAGCCGTCAAAAAAATGGCCACCGAGTTCGGGCTCAAAAAACTCGAAACCCAAAAAGAGAGCCAAGGAGTCTGTTTTTACCCCGAAAAAACCTACTTTGAATTTTTGAAACGCTACCTCAAACCCGGCCAAGACTTCAAACCCGGTGAAATCAAAAACTCCGCCGGCGAAGTGGTGGGCGAGCACCAAGGCCTGCCTTTTTACACCATGGGCCAGCGCAAAGGCATCGGCATTGGCGGAGGTTCGGCCCTTTACGTGAACAAAGTCGACACCCTCAAAAATACGCTCATCGTCGGGAACGAAGACGAACTGTTCGCCAAAGAAATCGAACTGCGCGACGTGAACTTCCTTTCCGAATTGCCTCCTGAAGACGAACTCCTGGAAGTAAAAGTCCGCAGCCAAGGCCATTTCTCTAAGGCACGAGTCACCCAAACCGGCGATCGCACCATCGTCACCTTCGAAAAACCCGAACGCGCCATCATGGCCGGCCAATCGCTGGTCCTTTACCGCGGCACCGAACTGGTGGGCGGCGGAATCATGACGTGGTAAAACTCTCTGTATGTCCAAAGCCCTCATCGAATTCGATCTCCAGCTCGGAGAACAAAAAAAATTCACCGGTAAAAAAGGTGAAACCTACAGCATCTCGGCTACGCTTTTTAGCGAGCACGACCACCGGTCAAAACCATTGTATTATTACCATCCAGAAAAAATCAGCGAAAACGATCCCAAGCAAGTGGTGCTTTGTGTCGAAGATGATCTGGAAGACGCAAACTACACGAGCCCGTACTCAGGCACTATTGAAGGTACTTTTGATGTCTTCCGAAAAGACTATATTTTTGGCTGTGATCTGACGGCAGACCGTATCGTCCACGTCCGAGTGTGCGAACGGAGCGACGATCGAGAGGTTTATTCTTCCAAGAACAGAAAAATAACCTGGCCCTTCGGCTCTTGACAGACGAATTCCGTCGCCTCCCTAGGGAAGGTTCTAACCTGTAAGATCCGTACTGGTACGGCGACTTAACCTGCAAAGTTAGACCATAATTCCAAGCAACATTCTCGTAATAGGTCAAAGCCTCCTCCTCCAAAAACACCGGGTTTTGTGGTATAATGATCTGATGACTCAGAACCCTCTCATCCGCCAACTGGCCCTGCAAGTGGACCGCCGCATCCTCCACACCGAGGACGCCGACTACGTGCGCATGGACATTTCCGCCCACGAACACCTGATGGCCGCCGCCGTCACGCTGGTGCGCCCCACCAACACTTGGGAAGGAGTCAAAAGCTTCGCCATCGCGAGCCTGGTGATTTACCTAGGCCTTTTCAGCATCACCAATGCCGCCGCCTACAGCAAAATCGCCCTCTCGAGCGTGCAAGACGCCGTCCAAAACTATGAAGCGAACATCCCGGTACAAAGCGCCGCCGCGCTCACCCTGGACCCCTGGACGCAAAAAATCCTCAGTACCACGACAGCCAAAAACCCTACCACGACCCAACCCGCCGACGATCTCGCCGCCCTGCTCCCGACTCCGGCCAGCAGCAACGACCGCATCGTGATTCCCAGCCTCAAAGTGAACGCTCCGGTGATTGAGCCCAGCCTGGGCCTCGAGGCCCTCAAAGCCCAAGATTTCACCACGCTGGAAGATCAAATCCACGAAACTCTGCTTCAAGGTGTGGTGCACTACCCCGGCACCGCCGAGCCCGGCCAAAAAGGCAATGCTTTCCTCACGGGCCATAGCTCCAATGTATTTTGGGAACTCAGCGATTACAACACGGTCTTTGCACTTCTGCCCAAAATCAAAGTGGGGGACGACATTTACGTCACCAACAATCTCACCGAATACCACTACCGCGTCGTCGACAAAAAAGAGGTCCAACCGACCGATGTGAGCGCTCTACAGCAAGGCGACGATTACAAACTCACCCTCGTGACTTGCACGCCGGTGGGAACGACTTTCCGCCGCTTAGTAGTGACCGCGCTGCTCGTTAAGGATTAGTCGCCGTTGGCGCACTAGGATCCACTTGATCGAGCTGCTTCAAAAGCTGTTCTTGAGTCTGAGCTTCGGTCGCCTTTTCCGCTTCTTCAGCCTTTTGCAGCTGCACACGTTCTTGCTTGTGTTGGAAGGCATTCCATTCCTCCAAATGCTTCTTGTTGAGCTTGGAAAGTTCGTCCTGATATTGATCATCCAGCTTGGCCAATTGATTGGTTTCTTCCTGCAAAATGGTCTTGAGTCGCCCCACTTGTTCTTCGGTCATGATCGGCAAAATCTGGAACCAATAATTGCGTTCATCGTCCGACATCGATTCGGTCTTTTTGATGAGCTCCACCAAGTCCGGATACTTATCCAAAACCACTTGGGGAACCGTATATTGTTTACCCGAAGCGCTTGCCGTAGTCACTGGAGCGACTGCTGCGGGCGTTGTAGCGGCTGGATTGATAGGCGTAGTAGGATCCATACAAAACTATTATAACAGATTAAGTAGTGGCGGGGGAAGAGGGAGTTACGAGCTCACCTATAGATATATTATGAAACCCTGGAGCTGCTGCGTCTTGGCTCGGCAGCTGGTAAACCGCTCCATCCTCACTGTTCACCCATTGTTTTTGAGCCGAATCGTATTTGATGGATCCGTCGTTAGTGTAAAAAGTGAACTGTCTGTAACCATCATCACTGTTTAACGCTGCGAGCCCGGCAGTATCCAGGCTTCCATCCTTAATAATTCCAGGCACCAGGGCGTGGAAGAGGGAGTCGGGATCCAGTTTTTGGCTGAGGTCCACAAAGCCATTTTTATCATGAGGAACGTACCAAAATGTTCCGTCCTCGCGCTGAACTCCGTAACGCTGTAAGTTCTTAAGGACGTCCGCGTCGTAGTCATCGATTCCTCCTGAGGGTAAATCACGTACATTATTTTTCTCGATGGCAGCAGCCAAAGCTTGGTTTCCTTCGACATCACGTTTGGCAGCAATCTCAGCATCCAAATACTCAGCAATGGAAGTTCCTTTTTGAACCGCAGTGGCGAAAGATTCAGATACACCAAAGCTCTGCGCTTTTTGAGGATCCTTGAGCGTGGCCATAACAACCTGAATATTTGCAGGAGTATTCAGCAGGGTTTGAGCTGCAGGGAGAGCCATGAGGCGGGCCACCATTTCAGGGGTTGGTTTAGCTTCACCGTCGGAGTAAGCCTGCCAGTCTACTTTGTCTGCAAGCGAAAGATCAGAAGCATCCACTAGAGCCGCCAGAGCTGTGCGTTCTGCAGAGTCTGTACTTTGAACGAGAATCATTTCTAAAGCTTGGGTCTGCGCATCGCCACCCGGTTTGCTAAACAATTTAGGAAGTAGCTTTTGAGTAAAGTCTCCAATCGGACTCAGTGGGTCCAAATCAGTGGCATTTTTGACATAATCCATCGCGACGTCATAAAATTTATTACTACCTTGAATGTGCTCAAGACCTCCATCTACCTTTTCGGCAACAGGTTCAGGCTTAGCAACGGCGGTCTCCGTCAATTCAGGCGCATTCGCCGCTAGCGCTGCGCTGAGTTTTGCAGCAGCCGCCTTACCCTCTGCGCCAGCATGTTTTTCCATAGCAGCAACGGCCGCACCCAACTTCCGGTCACCTTTAGGACCGATAGCCGTTTCTAATGCACCGACAAGCGCGCCTTCAAGGGCAGTTTTGTCTTCTGGGGTCCAGTCTTTAGGATCTTTTGCAAGTAGCGCGTCGTCTTCAAGCGTGGGGATCATGCCATTCACACGAATCACGTCAGCCACTGTTTGTGGAGCCTTCTCCATCACAGCTTTAGCATAAGCCGATCTACCTTCAGGGGTTTGAATCAGGGCAGGATCCAAAGCTTGTCCGGTCTCATCAGCAATATAAGCCAGACTGAGGTCTCGCATAGAAGTTTCTGCAGTAAAACCTTCCTCTTCGATGACACCGACTAATTTATCGGTATCTGCAGCATTGAGAGTCGCTTCAGAAACTTCAGGGCTTTCTGCTTCCTTCGCACTATCCTTAATCCCCAGCAAATAGCCTCTCTTGGAAATAGCTTCAAAAAATGGATCGGTATCCTTGGCGCCGACTTTGTTAGGGTCCATTAAATCTGTCAGAAGGGTCTGTAGTTTGACATCATCGGGGTTCGAAGACCCGGCAATCGAAGCGGCCACCTCTTTGATAGTGGGCGTTCCATTGGACAGTTTGCAGACCCGTTCGTAGGGCTCCATCCAAGTCATGGCATCAAAGTAGTGAGTGAACACATCCTGGGTAGTATTGTCTGGAGCCGTGAATTCTTTGTCGGGGGGAACCTGTTCAATTTTGAACCTTTTCTGGGGAGGGGTGTCCGTGGTCTCTCCATTGTCTGTGATTTTCATCCCCACCACTTTCACGAGCATCTGTTTTTCTGGTTCGGTCAGCTTCTCACACCAGCTGTTATTTTCATCGCCCGTCAGCATCATCGATGTGGTGAGCATAAAATATTTCACTTGAGTGGTCATTTTCTCCCAACCTGTTTTAGGAGGATTATTAGCAATTTGTTGAGCTATACCGAGTTTGAATCCATCCACACGGCTCTCAAAACTTTTCTGCTGCTCATTGCTCAGACTAGGAGCATTGGCATGCTTATCGCCAGTGGATTTATCGGCGCCTTCAGCTTCTTCAGCTTCTGGGGTTTCGGCGGGCACGGCAGGAGTAACTTCACCGGCCGCCAAATCGAGTGCCAGTTTGGCATCGGGGTTTTCTTCCGCCCGTAACTTAGCTTCTTCAGCCTTATAGCGTGCAGCCTCTTCCATAGCATGATCCCGTCCTTCCTTAGCTTCCAAACGATCCAACTGGCCTTGAGTTTTTTCACGATCTTTGTGAGCTTCTTTCTTCTGTTCCACAGTCTTGGGGTCCGTGCTGTCGATGATCGCTGTTGCATCGGCCAAAGCAGTTTCCAATTCACCCTTAGTCTCCTCACGTTTTGCACCTTTTTTTGCTTTAGCATCCAAACGATCCGCCACTTTTTCACGTTTGCTATCAGCGTCATCGGAAGCCGTCTTCTTAGCCTCTTCCAACTCTTGCATTCGGGCCTGAACTTTCTCAATTTCATCCAAAAACCTTACTGCATCTTTGTCGTTATGGTCAAAATTAGCCTCCTCGTATTTACCTTGAAGATCTTCCAAAGTGGTGTTGAGTCTGCGGATTTTACCTTGCAGCTCAGCTTTGGTGTCGCCTTCTTCTTGTTTGATCTCCTGCAAATCCTGCTCAGCGGCTTCCACCACAGGATCTGCCTGTTGTGCTTCCGGTTGGTTGGGAGTTGCTTCAGCCATCGTTTAGATTATGAAAATATCACCGTGTTCTTCGAGGCGTTGCTTCGTTTGAAATAGAGAATCTACGAGGTTTTTAACCTGATAGGTGGCTTCACGAGAAATTTGCATCAAATTGTAGATTTCGCGCACTTTGGTGAGCAGCAAAAACGCATTTTGATCCGCAAGGCCCTTGGCTTCCGTGGGCAGCGCGTCGTAAACCGGCGTATTGAGCAGGGAACTAGGCGAGTACAAGTTGATCGTTTTATCTTCGATTTTAGCCATCAGCAGGTTCAAAAAAGCCTCTTCCTCAGCGCTAAAAGCCTGGGCTTTCATGGGTTGATTGAGCATTTGCTGGGTAGCCGGATCAATAGCGGCATTGTCGGTAGCCGGATCGTAAAGAGGGTTCAGGTCTGCCATACGTGTAATTAAATCTATAAATTATAGCAGAAATCGGCTAAATTAGAAAGGCATGAATAGAGAAGACTCCCAGCACCGCATTGAGCAGCTCAAGAAGGAGATTCTTCAGAGGAACTACGAATACTTCGTGCTCGACGAATCGAAGGTGTCTGAAGCCGTGCGCGATTCCCTCAAAAAAGAGCTGATTGCCTTGGAAACCGAATACCCGCAGCTCGTCACCCCGGATTCACCGACCCAACGTGTGGGCAGCGTACTTTCCGGTCGTTTCGATAAAGTGAAACACAAAAGCCGCAAGTGGAGCCTCGCGGATGTGTTTTCCATGGAAGAACTCCAAGACTGGGAAGAGCGCGTGGAAAAAACCGTGGGCAAAACAGAAATCATTTCAGAACTCAAATTGGACGGACTCAACATCACCCTATGGTATGAAAAAGGCCAGCTCGTGCGAGCGCTCACGCGTGGTGATGGCAACGAAGGCGAGGACGTGACGCACAGCATTCGCACGATTCAAAATGTGCCGCTCGCCCTGTTTGAACCCGTAGATTTGGAAGTGGCGGGGGAAGTGCTGCTCTCCAAAAAAAGCTTCGAAAAAATGCACGAGGAAGGTTTTGCCAACGCCCGCAATGCCGCAGCCGGAACCGTGCGCCAACTGGACCCCGCCGTGGCCGCCGGACGCGCGCTCAGCATGTATTGCTACCAAATCGGGGAGACCAATGCGGTGCTGCCCAAAACCCAGTCCGGCATTCTAGACTGGTTCCAAAAACTCGGCCTGCCCGTGTTCAACAAATACGCGGTGCACGACAGCGCGGAAGCCAGTATTCATTACATAGAAAAATGGCACACACAGCGCGAAGCGCTGCCTTTTGAGATTGATGGAGTCGTATTTAAAGTGAATGATCTCGAAAAACAAGAAACCCTCGGTTTCACCGCCAAAGCCCCGCGTTTTGCCGTGGCCTATAAATTTCCGGCAGAGCAAACCACGACGGTGGTGGAAGGCATCACCATTCAAATCGGACGCACCGGCGCCGCCACGCCCGTGGCCGAACTGCGGCCCGTGCTCGTGGCCGGTTCCACCGTGTCCCGCGCCACGCTTCACAACAAGGACGAAATCGAGCGCAAAGACATTCGCATCGGCGACACCGTCATCATTCAAAAAGCCGGCGACGTGATTCCCGAAGTCGTGGAGGTGCTCCAAAATCTGCGCCCTTCCCATTCCACACCCTACGCTTTTCCCAAAAACTGTCCTCTCTGCGAGACGACTTTGGAACGCCCGAAAGGCGAGGCCGTGCACCGCTGTCCCAACCTCAATTGTCCGGGCCGCCAGCGCGAAGGCTTCATCCATTTTGTGTCACGCCACGCCCTGGACATCGACACACTCGGCGAAAAAGTCATCGACAGTCTTCTCGAGCTCGGCTTCGTCACAGACGTAGCCGATTTCTTCACCCTCACGCGTGAACAACTGCTCGAATTGCCGTTCTTCAAAGACAAAAAAGCGCAGAATATTTTGGACGCCATTCAGCAGCGCCGCAGCACTTCTGCAGAACGCCTCATCTTCGGACTCGGCATCCGTTTTGTGGGCGAACAAGTCGCCAAACTCCTCGCGGAATTCCTGCACGAGCGCGCACAAACCGAAACTCCCACGCCTCAAACAATTCTCGAACTTCTGACCGTGTGTACAAAAGAAGAACTCGAAAAAATCGAAGGTTTTGGTGAACGCATCGCGGGCAGTGTTTTCGAATGGATCCGCAACCCCGCTCACCAAACGCTGCTGCAAAAACTCGCCGACGTGGGCCTCACGCTCACTTGGCCCGAAGCCAAAAAAGTCCTCGCAGGCATCGCCGGGAAAACCTTTGTGATCACGGGCACGCTGTCTCGTCCACGTGAAGACATCAAGGCCGACATCGAAAAGGCCGGCGGCCACGTATCCGGCTCCGTAAGTAAATCCACCGACTACTTAGTGGCCGGCAGCGACGCGGGCAGCAAGCTCGAAAAGGCTAAGGAATTCGGGACACAAATCCTGGACGAAGAAGCTCTCAAAAATCTCATGCTCTAAAAATTCCTTCCGGCAAAGCCATAAGATCTTTTCCGCGTTCTTGATCAGGAAGCATAGCCGCAAGACTCTCGGTGAATCCGCGAGTGAACTCCGCAAGATATTTGGCTTTCGGGCGACCATGCAGCACGTTCAAGCGCGTCAGGAATTTCGTCTTCAATTGGAACAGGGCAACTTCGCGTCCGGAAGGACTGAAGCCCTCAAAACGAATACCCATTTCACGCACATCTGCCGCCACCCCGGCACAAAATGCAGGCAAGAGTTCACGATTTTTTCCACGGGCTTTTTTGTTCAAATGAGTCTGAGCATTTTCCATCCATGTCGCGAGTCCACTGAGGCCGGTGTGGGCAGGAGCTTGTTCCACAGCAGTCGAAGCAGCTTGCAAGTGGAGTGGTTCCACCACGTCGGTGGCATCCATGTCTTCCAAGGAATCCGTCACATCTGGAACGTCCTCTTCCTCCAAAAATTCACTCACATCCGCCATTTCTACAGTCTCCTCTTGATGCAACAAATTCATAGGATCCGGGGCATCGTAAAGTGCGCCCATTTCGCCTGACTGTTCCGCAGCAACTGGATAATGAAAAGTCGCCGGAGCTTTAAGCATTCCAGCCTCTACTTCTCGGTTGATTTCTTTCACCATGGCAGGCAAATCGTCTTTCATCTTTTCGTGCATCTCCAGAACAGCTCCTTGGTCCGGCATGATCTTTGCGTCTTTCATGGCCGTGACCATTTCCGCCACACGCTTCGCCACCTTTTCTCCATCAGGAATGGCGGGATCACTCACCACGCAATTCAAAAGTTCATCAATGGTAGTGGCCCCACAACTTTCTCCACTCAAAATCACAGCCTCATAACCGCCCATATTCTTGCCCCAACGACCCATATGCCATTCCAGTCGCTGCAAAGCCTCCGGACTGTCAGACCAAGCATGCAGCGCCTTCACGTCCTGCCAACCGTGCCCAATTCCGTCGCCTACATAATAGTCATGGACCAGCGCATTGGTGGTCGCTGGGATTTTAAGGTCGGCCTCGGGATCACCCTCAAAAGCGGCTACTACGGCAGTATAAACGGGAGTAGTTTCGGCCGGTGCCACAGGAGCAGCTACCGGAGCTGGAGCAACTTCTTCTGGAGTCGCGATCACGTGGTAAGGATTTTGATCTGGCAAACTACCCACCGCTGGGTGTTCCAACTCGTTGTAAATGCCCCATCCCATCAAACCAGCCAGCGTGGTAGCTGCAGCAAAGCCTCGTATAGTTGTTCCACGGGTTTCCTCCAGACTCGGAATGTAAGGCCGTTCAGGCTGAGGGAGAGGTGCCGGTTCAGGTGCCGGAGCAGGGTTTGGTTCAAGCTCGTCGTCTTCAACTACAGCGGGAAGGACGGGGTCAAGGGGGATAGCAGGCAGGCCAGGGTTTACGTCGTTTCCAAAGACTCCATCCAGGATGTCTCTTTTGGCTGCCACACCATTTTTCGGTCTGTGGGTAGCCCCAGGGTTAGAGACGGCCATTGCAGCCTGCTGAACGGCACTCAATCCCAAATGTAGACCCTCCATGGGTCCAGGAAGAGTGGCAGCATTTGGTCTCTGAGAACGGGATCGCTTGGTGATCACAGGTTTTCCAGACCCACTAGGTTCCTCGACTTTTGCTGGCAAGGGTACTGGAGCGACTGGTTTGATGACCACACCACCCCGATCAACGTGTCTCAGAAATTCCAAGCAGTGCGTCAAAACAAAAGCGGTGTCACCCGGACTCCATGATCTCATCAGCGACAGATCAACGACGTCAACCAAAGATTCTACCAATTCCACAGCAACTCGTGGATCACAAGCCACACGATACCCTTGAGAAAGCAAAAATTGATTCAAGTCGCGAACTTCTTCAGGAAGAGCTACTTTGGAGGGCAAACCGTCAATTTTAGAAGATGTCCCCATAAAATGTGGAATAGTTTTACGTCAAAAGACAAGAACAGTCAACAGGCTACGAAAGGCTTAGGATTCAGTCTTTATGGTCCAAACGGTCCAATCTCAAGAGCTTGAAACCCATGTACACCACAAAGGCGAGTACGAAAAAATCAATGAGGTTCACTAGAAAATCGCCCCATTTGATTTCTGCCTCTCCAATCTTAAAACTGGAAGCAGATAAATCTTTGGTGAAGCCCAAAACTAAACCAAGGAGGGGATTGACCAAATCATTCACGAAAGCGGTGACCACCTTAGTCACGCTGCCTCCCACAATGAACCCCGTGGCAAAACCGACAATGCCCTGTTTGCGAATGAAGCTGATGAAACCTTTCATGTTTAAAAGTCAAAGTGCCGCGATTCTAACACACGTTTGACCTCTGCGACCAACTTGAAAGAACCCGCAAAAACCCAAAGCTGCGCTTCTTTTTCGCGCGCTAAATCTTCCAACAAGTCCAGCACTGCCGCAGACCCGATTGCGGCAGGTTTTACTCCAGCCCTCTCGTCACTCAAAGGCACCCACACGGTGCGCGCTTGCGGAAACAGTTTCCAGAGTTCGGGGGCTTTGTCTTTCAAAATGTGAATCGCAAAAAATGGCTCCGGCAAAAGATGCTCGCGTTGGCATTCTTGCACACGCAGCAAAAAATAACTCAGACTGTCGAAAGTGTGAGCGCCTTCGAGCAGCAGTGTGTGCGGTCCAAACGGTACAAATTCAAAACGTCCCGGCAGCACTAGGGCCGCCACGCCTTCCTGCACCACGGAATCCATGGAGTATCCCAGCAAATCCGCCGCCATCACCGCGAGCCCCACGCTTTCCGGATGATGGTGACCCAGCTCCTGAGCGGGAGCCAAAACCGGTACAAGGCCCTCTCGAGTCAGCTCCTCAAAAACTTCCTGGCTTTGCGTAGCCACTGTGAGCAGCGGCACTCCGGGCCGGCAAATGCCCAATTTATTTCGCGCGATTTCACCGAGTGTCGAACCCAAAATTTCAGTGTGCTCCAACTCCACGTGCGTCAAAATCGTCAGGGCTTTTTTATCGACCACATTGGTCGCATCGGTGCGTCCACCCCAGCCACATTCCAACACCACCATGTCGCAGGCACGCTCTTCAAAATACTGCAGCGCAGCCAGCGTGAGCACTTCAAATTCCGTGAGAGTTTCATCTACGGCGCGCACGCGCTCACTCAGTCGTTCCAAATCTTCGCTCGCAATCATTTCTCCATTCACTTGGATCATTTCTTCATTTCGTAAAATCGCCGGCGACGTGAACAGCCCCACGGTGTCTCCATTCATTTGAATGATTTTCGCCAACACTGTGGCCGTGGTGCCTTTCCCCTTGGATCCGGCAATATGAACCACGGGGACACTCAGGCCTCCCAACTGTTCAAACGCACGGCGAACGTTTTCAATATTGTCGATCATGGTAGAGGTTCTTCCACAGTTTCCCAACCCAAAGATTCTACCAGAGGCGCCTCCATTTCAAAGAACACTTTGATCTCCTCTCCAAGAACTTTTTTCAGAGCCTCCTCCACCAGCACCAGCGCTCCTAAATCCTGTACCTTATTGAAGTGAAAATCAGAACTAAAGCAAAACTTGAGGTTCTTGCCGTTCACTTCCTTAAGATGTCCCGTTTGAAACGAAGCACGCACGGATGGATTACTCAGCAAGCCATAAACTTTGGGAAGTTGTTTTTGCACTGCGTCCATTTGAAGGAGGCCCACCGCCACTGCGGAGGCCGGAACGGACGGAGCAGCCACCGCCGTTTGCGCGAGTCGCTCTGGCCTTTCCGTTTGAGGCTCTACCGCCTGCATTTCCAAACTTTGTGTCCCACGAATCACCGCAATTTCCAGAGGCAGCGTCGCAATGCTGGCACGCTTGAGTTTCATCCAAGCGTCGTCAAAAAGTTCTATCCATTGCAGTAATTTGGGGATCACGCCCGTTTTTTTTGCAGCCACCGCCTCATGAAGTTTTCCTCGCAGCAGTCCCAAAAAACTCGTAGTGAATTGTTGTAAATCGTGACCTTCACGGTGCGCCTCTTCCACCACACTCAGGCCTTTTTGAGTGTCCGCCGTGCCCAGCGCCACGTACAAGGCTTCGCAGGATTGATCGTTGGTGAGTCCCAGTCGTTCGCGCACCAGCTGCACGGTCAATTTCTCATTCGACAACTGCTCAAACAAAGAAATCGCATCCCGCATCCCGCCATCCGCCGCCTTCGCCAAAAGTTCCAGCGCTGCCGGTTCCACTTCACGGCTTTCTTTTTCCGCAATCGCAGTGAGTTGCGTTACGATATCTGCATCGGAAATACGTTTGAATTCGTAACGCTGGCAGCGCGATAAAATCGTCTCAGGCACCTTGTGAATTTCGGTGGTCGCCAGAATAAAATAGACATGCGCAGGAGGTTCTTCCAGGCTTTTCAAAAGCGCATTGAACGCCTCCTTGGTGAGCATGTGCACCTCGTCGATGATGTAGACTTTGGCCTTGGCGCGCGTGGGCGCATAACGAATTTTTTCTCGTAAATCCCGAATTTCGTCGATCCCGCGGTTGGACGCCGCGTCGATCTCAATCAAGTCCACCAATTCACCTCGTCCCACCGACTGGCAAATATCACATTCATTGCAGGGTTCTCCCGTCACCATCCTATTTTCACACAAAATAGCCTTGGCAATCAGGCGCGCCGTAGACGTTTTCCCCGTTCCTCGCGGCCCGGAAAACAAATACGCATGCACCAAACGGTCCTGTTTTAAGGCTTGGAGCAGGGTAGTCCGGATGGGCGCTTGGCCCACCAAGTCCTCAAAACTCTGCGGTCGATATTTTCTGTAAAGGGCAGTCATAAATTTCAGCTTTTGGAAGCCAATAATACCCTAATGGTACAGGGGGGCAAGGCTTATAGGAGTGTACTGTTAAATGTACATTCCTGCCCGGGCAAAGATTTTTACAGATAGATGAAAAACCGAAATGCTTAGTTCACTGTACAGTCTCAATCACCTCCCGCATCGCCTTCTCAAAAGCCTTCACGCTGTAATTTTGCGCGTGCTTGGCGATCACAGCCGGTTTGTAGCCTTTTTCGTGGATCAGCAGCTGCGTGAGCCCGGCCTCCATGCTCTCCAGAGTTTGCTCTTCAAAAAACTCGCCAGTCACGCCTTCCACCATGGTTTCGGTGAGGCCGCCCTTTCGCAAACCCAAAACAGGCTTTCCACACGCCATCGCCTCCACCGGCGCGATTCCAAAATCGTCTTCCCCCGGGAAAATAAAAGCGCGGCAATTTTCCATGTATTCTTTCACCACTTCATCGGACTTGAAGCCCAAAAAGTCCACATTCCCGGCGGCCATGCGCCTCAGTTTGCGCTCTTCTGGGCCCGTTCCGATCACCACCAATCTTTTCCCGAGCATGTTGAAGAGTTCCACCGCCAAATCAATGCGCTTGTAGTGCGAGAGCTGCGATACGATCAAAAAATAACCTTCATTTTTAGGATGCGGTTCGAAGCGCTCGGTGTCCACCGGCGGATGAATGATGGTGGATTCCTGACGATAATATTTTCGAATGCGATTCTGCACGGTCTTTGAATTCGCAAGAGCTTCGTCCACACGCTGGGCCGCCAAAAAATCCCACTCGCGCACTTTGTGCAAAGCCCGACCCACAAAAAGTTCACCAAAGATTCCCAGCTGCTGCTCTTTCACATACTCGTGCGTGTAGTCCCACGCGTAGCGCATGGGGGAATGGTAGTAACAGATGTGACGCGTTTCCAAATTGGTCACAATGCCATGCGAATAAGCCCCGGAGCTGGACACGACTACATCGAAACCTGAAAGATCGAACTGCTCCACGGCGCCCGGCATGAAGGGAAAAAGAAACTTGTGCATGCCCGGCAAGAAGCGGGGAAATTTCTGCAACGAAGAAGTCTTCACGCGTTCTTTCGGAAAAACTTTCCCGACTTTTTTTTCATCGTAGAGCAGTGTGTACACGGGCGCTTCCGGATACATGTCCATCAGCACTTTGAGCACGCGCTCAGCGCCGCCCAGCCGGAGTAGGAAATCGTGAACAAAAGCAATTTTCATCAGGAGGAGTGTACGTCAGATTTTTTAAACACGGAAGTCAAAGCCTGTGCCGCTTTCTTCCACGAAAACTGTTTGAGTCGCTTCTGCCCGCGGGCCACCAATTCTTCTCGCAGTCTTGCATCGCTCGCCAAGCGTCGCATGGCGTCTGCAAAACCGGTGGCATCCAGAGGGTCCACATATAGCGCCGCATCTCCGCCCACTTCTCGCAGCGCAGGAATATCCGAACAAATCACCGGGCACTGGGCCTCAAAAGCTTGCAGCAAGGGAAACCCAAAACCTTCCTCCAGAGAAGGAAAAACCAGTGCAGTGGAAGTATGAAAAAGCCGGCTGGCCTCTTTTTCATCCACATAACCCAGGAGGTCCACATTTTCCACAGCGGGCAAACTATAGCCACGCACGGTCTTTCCGGCCAGAATCAAATGGCCCACGTTTTCACGGGAGTAAATACTCCAGGCTTCAAGCAATGTAGTGATGTTTTTTTTCGCCTCCAAACGTCCTAAAAAGAAAAACAGCGGATCCGGAGAACGCTTCACTTGAATTGATGGCAAACTCAGTGGCCCATGCGGCACCACGGTCACACGCTTCGCCCCATAAAACTTTAGCAAATCCACAGCCACCGCTTCGCTCGGCACGAAAATCATCTCACACTTCCGCACAGCCCGTCTCGTGCTCCAATTCAAATACCAGCGCGCCCTCCATCCGTAAGCCGAAGGGATTTTTCTAAACGCCACATCGTGCACGGTCACAAACGAACGCTTGGGCGCAAAAAACGGCAACACATGAGCCGGTACGAACAAAAGATCCGGCTTATGCCAGAGCATTTCCCAAGAAAGTCGCACCAGCGACCACAGCCGCGGAAACCACAAAATCTTTTGCAGCTTGCGTGGAAACCCTTCAATCACTTTCGGCGTGTATAGACGCACTTCAAAACCCTCCAATTCCGGCAACAGCGCGCGCAAAATTTCGCTGCTGTAGCGCTCGACCCCCGTGGGACAAGAACGCGTGCTGCGTGAGGCATCAATGCCAAGCTTAGGCGGGTGCAGCGGTCTGGGGGAGACGCTGCCAAGGAGTAGGGGGTGCTTCATTGCGATCAGCCAGAGTTAAAGCCACAATATTTTCCGCTCCCGCCGCCCTTAGCGCCTCTGCGCACGCGAGCAAGGTGGAGCCGGTGGTCACTATATCATCCACCAGAACGATTTGACCACCCGCCGGAATCCGCCCAAGCACTTCAAAGGCCCCGGCCAAATTCCCGAGCCGCTCCACTCGTCCACCCACTTTCACCTGGCTCTCCGTCTCCCGCACGCGCCTCAGCAAACTCAGCACGGGCGCCCCAATAGCCCGACCCACGCCCTCAGCCAAAAGCTCAGACTGATTGTAACCGCGCTCCAACTCACGCTTCTTATGCAGCGGCACCGGCACCAAAATCACCTGAGAAGGCTCCAACAAAAGTTTCAACGCTTCTCGGAGTGGTGGCAGCAAAAACCGCACCACATCGGCCTGATGCGAGTACTTCAAAGGATAAATCAGCCGCTCGAGCAGATCGCCCTCCTCAAAATACAGCGCCGAACCGACCTTCAAACCTTCTAACGAGCGTACATGCGGATAAAACCCCAGCCTGTCCCGGCACCGCGAGCAGAGCGCCTCGCCCAAATACCCGCACGAAACGCAGGGCACCGGGAACATAAACCTGACGACAGTATGTAAAAGCTTCAACATAGCTACAGCATAACAAAAAAGTCCTGACAAAAAGCTGACTTGTTTGGAGCCGCAGAGGAAAGCGATATAATCATTACTTATCCAACAAATAATGAGCGCTCCACGATTACTTTTTGGAACTCAGCAGCCTCTTCGAGATAAAGGCGTAATTTTAGAGCAGACTGTGGACGCAGCCTGTGACGATTTATGTCTCGACATAGATCCAAGATTTAGGAAATGGGTACGTGCACTCATCGAATCTGCCCTGGATAGGAAAGAGGGGGAGGGTTTTGACTTTCTAGACAGACGCGAAACAGTTGCAGAACTATTCAACGGAGCCTTTCAACAGCCCAGCCCTCGAGTAAGGGCTCACTACCTGGCAACTGCGGGTAGGAAAGCACTGTTGATGTCGGGTGGCATTGGAATCAGGAGCGTCATCAGCGGGCAAAAGGCGGTGAGCCATTATCGGGAGATGGCGGCTTTATCGCTATCCATGGCAGCGGGGGCAGACCCCACGATCGATGCTCATTATGCCTACGGGGAAGGGGAGCTAATCACTGACGAGGAAGAATTACAACGTATCAAATGGGCTTTGCAAAGAATGGGCACGCGCTTGAGCACTCCGTGGCTGGCAAGAGTCGCTCGAAAAGTCCCCGATCTCTCCGGGGTGATTCAGTGGGCGGGCAGTGCACTCATGGGACGAGATTACACTAGGATGACTGCTGTGCCAGGCCTAACCCCTCTGCTCGAAGTGGGTAAACCTGAAAATTAATTCCCACTCGCCCTCGACCCGGCCGCCGTGCTACACTGGACGCAATATGAACGATCAATTTCACGATTCTAAAAAATCCTCAGAAAAGGGGAGGGGAAGCCGTTCGGGAAGGCCTGCAGGCCGCTCTCGACGCCGTGACGTGCACGAAAAATCCTGCGGGGTGCTGGTGTACCGCCGCGACGAATCCGGCATCAAGTTCTTGCTCCTGCATTACCCGGGCGGCCATTGGGATTTTGCCAAAGGCCATGTGGAAAAGCGCGACGCCTCGGAAACCGCCACGGCCCTGCGCGAACTCACCGAAGAAACTGGCATCACTCAGGTGGAATTCAACGAAGGCTACAAGCACTCCATGTATTACGAATTCAATCGAGGCCCCCGTGAACGGGTGAAGAAAATAGTCGTCTACTTTCTGGCTGAAACCCCGGAGGAAGTGGTGAAGATTTCCTTCGAGCACCAAAACTTCATCTGGCTGCCCTACGAAGAAGCCCTGGAACGCCTGACCTACGAGAACGCCAAAGAACTCCTGCGTAAAGCCCTTCCGCACCTGCAATATGAGCTTTGATGCTGCCTTTGCAAAACTGAACGAAGAGCAAAAAGCTGCCGCTTCTCACATCGACGGTCCCATGATGGTGCTCGCCGGACCAGGCACGGGAAAGACTCAAATCATCGCGCTGCGCATCGCCAAAATTCTGAAGGAAACGCAGCTTGAGCCGCACAACATCCTTTGTCTGACTTTTACCGAATCCGGCGTGGCCGCCATGCGCCGTCGCCTCCTCGAATTCATCGGAACAGCCGCTTACGCCGTGCGTGTCTGCACTTTTCACGCGTTTTGCAACGACGTGATCAAAGAAAATCCTGAAAAATTCCTCTTCGCCCGCGAATTAGAACCCCTCACGGAAATCGAACGCATCCAACTGTTCCGCGCTCTGCTCGATGATCTTCCCGACGGCAGCCCCCTCCGCCCCTTCGCCGATCCTTATTTCTATCAGCGCGACCTCATTGGAACACTGCAAAATCTCAAGCGAGAGGACATCACACCGGACGCCCTGGCCGAGCTCCTCACGAGCATTGAAAAAACACTCGCTCAGCACGAAAGCGCCATCGAAACCTTCATCGCCATTCACGGCGGCAGCCTCAAGGCTGAAGAGCTTTTCGCCATGCAAAAAGAACTCGAAGGCACTTTCCTTGCCGCCGCTTTCCTCGGCCTGGACTTGGACGACAAAAAGTCCCGCACCCTCGCCAAAAACAATCTCAAAACCGCCTACCAAGACGCCAAGTCCCACCTGCCCAAGCAGAGAGCACTCACGGAGTTTTACCGCTCCTACCAAGCCGCGCTCAAACTAAGAGGCCGCTACGACTACGAAGACATGATTCTCTTCACGGTGGACAAACTCAAAGCCGACAAAGAGCTGCTCGCGCGTCTCCAGGAACAATATCAATACATTCTCGTGGACGAGTACCAAGACACCAACGGCGCTCAAAACGAAGTCGTGCGTCTGCTCGGTTCCTACTACGAAAATCCCAACATTTTTGTGGTGGGGGACGACAAGCAATCCATCTACCGTTTCCAAGGCGCTTCGCTGGAAAACATGCTCGAATTTTACCGCGCCTACAAATCCTCCATCGAGCTCGTGACCCTGCAAAGCAATTACCGCAGCCAACAAACCGTGCTCGACGCCGCCAGTAGCCTCATTCGTAACAACGAGCAGGGCCTGGAAAATCTCATTCCGGAACTGAAGCAAAATCTCACTGCTGCCACAGCGCTGCCGCCGCAAAAACTCTCCGTGGCCGAACTGCCCACGCCCGACACCGAACGCTACTTCCTCTCGCGCCAAGTGCAAGCCCTCATCGCCGCCGGCACCGACCCTTCCGAAATCGCCATCTTCTACCGCAACAACCGGGACAGTGAAGCCCTCGCCGAACTCTTCCTCCGCCTTAAAATTCCGTTTCATCTTTACTCCGGAAAAAACCTGCTCGAAGACAAGGAACTCCAAAAACTCATCGGCCTTTTTGAGTGGCTCGCCGACCCCGTGCACGACCGCCAACTCTTTTTCATTCTCAATTACGATTTCCTCCACTTCGATGCGCTGGAAATCCTCAAACTCACGCGCCGTGCCGCCGACCAAAAAACTGGCCTTTGGGAGCAACTGGAAACCGCCTCACAGCCGCTGCAAAATTTCCGTCAAAAAACCGCCGATTGGATCTCTGCCAGCGTCAACAGCACCTTTGTGGAGTTCTTCGAACTCGTGTTAAATGACTCTGGCTACCTCCAAAACATCCTCAAAAAACCGGACCACCTCGAGCACCTCAATCGCTTGAATACATTTTTTGATCAAGTGAAGCAGTGGAACAAGGCCAATCCCCGACTTCAGCTCAAGGAATTCATCGACTATTTGAACCTGCTCCGTGAGAATAAAATCGCCTTGCCCGAAGCGGAACTTTCCACGCAAAAAAAAGCCGTCGCCCTCATGACCGCGCACCGCTCCAAGGGCCTCGAATTCGAACATGTTTTCATCATGCAGTGCGTGGACAAACACTGGGGCAACAATCCCAGCCGCGCGAAAATAAAACTCCCCGCGGGTCTGCTCAAAACCCTGGACACCCTGCACAAAGAAAAGAACGAAGACGAACGCCGCTTGTTTTACGTGGCCCTCACTCGTGCGAAAAAATCCCTCACGCTGTCGCACGCCAAACTCAGCGAAACCGGCAGGGAAGAAATGCCCTCACTTTTCCTTGCGGAACTCGACCCAGCCACCACGCAAAACCTGGACACCAGCCAGCTCGAAGCCGAACCCGAAGAGCGACTGCAGGCCAATTTTTATCCACTCGTAAAAACCGCCACGGCCGACGAAACCGCTTTTGTGAAAGGCTTGCTGCAGAACTACACCATGAGCGTCACTCACCTCAACAACTACCTCACATGTCCACGACTTTTTTACTACAACAATTTGCTCCGTGTGCCCCGCGCCAAGACTAAACAAGAAGCCTTCGGGACCGCCATCCACGAAGCCCTCAAGGACCTGCTGCTGCAAGCCAAGCCGGACGAAAAACTCCTACTCGACAGTTTTGAACGTCATCTCAAGCGGGAAATCCTCGTGGACCGTGATCACCGTGGCATCCTCACTTTTGGACGCGAAACCTTGCAGAACTATTTCGATCACTATCAAAACGAGTTCAACCCCAAGGTTCTGCTGGAATACAACTTCGCCCCGCACAACGTTCACCTCGAAAACGTGCCCATCACCGGCAAACTCGATAAGATCCAAATCTTGAGCGAAACCGAAAAAACCGTCCACACCGTCGACTACAAAACCGGCAATCCGGACAGCAAATCTCCCGAACTCGGCCCAGATGGCAGCTACCGTCGCCAAATCATTTTCTACCAATTGCTTTGCGACAACTCCACCCAGTTTCCCTACAAAATGGTTTCCGGCGAAATCGACTTCATTCAAAAAAGTTCCAAAGAGCACACCTTTGTGCGCCGTCGTTTTGAAGTGACTCCCGAAGAAAAACAGAAACTCACCACCATCATCAAAGATGTTTACGCCGACATTCTAGATCTCAAATTCCTCCATCCCGACGAATGGATCACTTGCGGAGAATGCGACTACTGCAAACTTTACTGACCGAAGTGCACGAAGTTCGCCTTCATGTTGCCGGGCTTTTTAAAGCCACCCGGTTGACCCAAAATGTAGAGGCGATCGCCCTTCTGGATCACTTCTTTCTCGGCCAAAACCGACAGCGGCACCTCCACAGTTTTTTCCGTGCCATCCGGTAGCAAAATCGTGACCTCAACGGTGTCTGCATCCACATTCTCCACTTGAGTCACTTCCCCAGAAGAGCTGTATTGGTAGTCGCTGGATTTCGTCACCACGGGGTTGAATAAAACCGAGCTCGCATCGGCCGTACTCGTACCACTTTGGGTCGCTCCCACCGCAATCCCTCCCACAAAAGATCCCGCGGCCACCACCACAAAGAGCCCTGCCATCACGCTGGAGAGTTTCCTGGCTCGCACGCCACGAATCATCAAATGGCGGATGCTATAGACCAAGCCCGCGAAGAAAATCAAAGCGGAAAGCACCGGAACTTGTTCAAGGAGCGCCCGTGCACCTTCGTAAGTCAAAAGCACAGAAGGGTCCTCGTTCACCACACCCAAATAGCTCGACAAATCGCTGTTCAGCAGGTTCAAAACCACAGCCGTGAATCCATAGATCAGAGCAGTCACTCCAAAAGCCAACTTCAAGGAAGACCAAAAGACTTGGCGTCGTTCCAGCACCGCGGCTTTTTTGTCCACGGCTTGCATGATGCGGGCAGCGAGCCCAGCAGGCACGGCCACGTCAGGCTTCAGAGTTTTCAGCAATGGTTCGAGAGAGTCACTTTTCATAGAGGGGCTAAATAAGATTTCAAAGTTTTTTTTGCGCGATTCAGGTGCACTTTCACGGTGTTCAGAGGGATTCGCAGCACCTCCGCAATCTCTTCATAGGACAGGTCTTGAATGTAGCGCAGCTGCACCACCACCTGATATTTTTTCGGCAGCTTTTGGACCGCCGTTTGCACCTCCTCAACCACTTCGTGCTGAGCCGCTTTTTCCCGCGGGTTCAATTCTTTCCCCTGCACCCGTTCCACGAAGGAATCTTCCTCTTCTTCGCGTTCCAAGTCTGAGAAATTGAAGTTTTTTTTCTTCTTCGCCAGGTTGCGGCAGAGGTTCACGCAGATCGTCATCAGCCAGGGCTTCAGCAGGATTTCCCGATCGCTGTTCTTCATCAGCGATTCGTAGGCCCGGACGAAAGTTTCTTGAGCCACGTCCTGCGCATCTTCACTGTTGTGGGTGAATTTGTAGGCCAACCAGTATACGGGGCGATGGTATTTCTCAACGATCGCCGCAAACGCCGCTGATTCACCGGAGAGGAGGAATTCCTGGAGCAGAATGCTGTCTGGATCACGCATGGTTTCATACTATTATACAATCGGGAAAAGAAAAAGTTTCGTGAAACAATTGGCGCCGCCTAATTGTTTAAGCCACTGTCTTCACTCTTTAACCCTATTTTATGAAGAACTTCATTTTTACTTCCCTCCTCACAACCCTCCTCCTTGTAGTCCTGGTCCCTGCGGCTTCCGCCTCGAGCATCGGCACTAGCCCTCTGCTCAGCAACCCGGACAAGCTCGCGGAAATCGCCACAGCTTTCGGTATTTCCACAGAAACCCTCACCACGGAATTGGAAGAAGGCAACACTCTCAAGCAAATCGCCATGGAATACAAAGTACCCAAAGAAACAGCGAGTACTTACATCAAAAACCACTTCAAGCGTCTCACCGACGATCAACTCCAGCAAATCGCCACGGAACTGAACATCACCACGGACGAAGTAAAGGCGGCACTCAAAGATAAAACTTTAAAGACGCTCTTCGATGCCCAAGGCACCGACATCAAAATCTTCATGGAAAGCATTGGCGCACCAAAGCCTAAGCACAAACAGTAGTCACAAATACTTCGCTATGCCGTGTGACAACGCATAAGTCACCGGCGTAGTGAGGAGGGTTTGGGCGCAAGGTCCAATGGCAAAATGGCGTTCAGGCGAAAAGTCCCGGTCGAATTCTTTGCGTCCGATCAAGATTTTTTCTGCCGCATACACCCCGAGTGCCGCCGCCCAAGGCAGCCCAGTGGCGGCGCCCACATACCAAATCTTTTTATTGTTTTTGTCCGGCCCCATGATGGGGAGCAAATCCTTACTCACACCCAGCATGCCGGGCCACACGGTATCTATTTCAAAGTCGAGAGCAGGGAACTTCCCGTGGATGTAATTCTTGAGTCGCCGTTCAAAGTGCGCGACATTATTACTGAGCTGCCGCGCGTAAGTATACAAAAGATCACCCCCACCAATGAGTAGGCGCTGGTCCCCGGTGACTCTAAAATAGTTGTAGACAAGGTCCGTGTCCCACACCATCATTTCTCCGTCCGGGAATATCTTTTTGATCTGAAGACTAGACAAAGGTTTTGTGATGCCCAGAAAAGTCTGCACATGATAAACCTCCTTTTTCAGAGCGCCCATGTCGGGGATAAACCGGTCCCCACAGACGATGATGTGCTCCACAGAAATCTGCCCGCCTGCCGTAAAAACCGTGGCCCCCTCAATCCGCTCGCAGGCAGTGCCTTCATAAATAGGAACCCCGGCAGCGACCAGCGCGTCGCGCAATGCCTGGCAATACAAATAACTGTTGATCCCAAAAGTTTCTGGGTAGCGCACGGCTCCAAAGTAGTCACCTGAGCCCAACACCTCCTCCAACTCCTCTTTTTCATACAAAGTGCTTGCATAACCGAGCTGCCTCCGCGCCTCGTGCTCTTTTTTAATACTCTCAAAACCAGAGCTATTGTTGGCCACAAACAAAGAATCCTGCACTTGAATATCGCAAGAAATCTTATAACGTTTGATGTTTTCACGAATACCGTCGACCCCTGAACGCACAAATTCCCAAATCTCCTTGGCTTTCTTGGAGCCATACGTTTTCAAAAGAGAGCTGAGCTCAATTTCCGAGTCAGGAGTAATAAAGCCGGAGGTTTTGCCGCTTGCCCCAGCTCCACAAAACTCTTTCTCAATCAGCACCACCGGCACGCCAGCTGCATGCAGCCTCTGGGCACAGGAAAGTCCTGCCATTCCACCTCCCACCACCACTACAGTCGTTTCCATTTCACCTGAAAAAAACGCCGTCGGCTGAGGCTTCTTTTCACGATACCAATAGACGTGTGAAGGCGTTTGTATGACCCCAGGATCGCATTAACTTTACCCTAATACAAGGGCCAAAAATGGCTTTCAAAATCGCCACCTGGCTTAAAGCTCGAAAGGAAGGGCTAAAACATCGCCTTTGCGCAAGTCTGCAGCGGCTGCTCTTCCAATACGATTGTAATCCCAGAAGACTCGATCGAAGCTCAGGTCCTTATGTTGTTTCTGTATTCGCGTAAGTATTTCACCGGCAGAATCACCCTTTCTTACAGTATACAAAGCCACCTTTTTCGGACTAGTGGCAAGATAAGCTTTTGCCAATTCAAGTTTGTCCTGAGGCACCCACAACTGAACAGTTCCTGCATTATAGTCTTGATCCCGTGGATCCCCATAATAAGCTCCTGCTCGCACAAACGCGGCATTCCTTCCCAGCAAACGAAACTCCTCAGGGGTCAATCCCAAGTGTTCAGCAAACTGAACAAGGTCTAAGCCGACAGGAACCTCCATGCTTGGGGTGTGGGCAAGCTCTGCAACAAAATCCTGCACAGGAGTTTGAGGCTTTACCAGAGAATACGTCTTCCCTTTGAATTCAAGTTCCATCGTCCCTCCAGCCTCAAGTGCATGCCATTGATCCATAAGTTCCTTGAATGCAAAAGCCTGCCATAAATAAGTTTGTCGTTCAGTTTTCGCCCCCTCGCTGTCGCTGGTTCTGAGCGCGTGCCCCATGTCCATATCGAAAGAAGTGACCAAATTCAAAGAAAACAGAGAAACTCCATCTTCATTGACAATGTCTTTTCCTTCCACTGTGGCTTCTAAGAAATTCGTAAATACAAGTTTCGCTACACCGGCCGCACCCATGTTGTAGGAGTGGATGGCAAAGCCTTCGGGATCCGCAATTTTTACAGGTTCGGAAGGAATGGTCTTCGCGACTATGGACGCATAGCGATCTTGATAACGAGCCCTTGGAGTTTTAGGAATACTCAAGCGCTCTTCAAAGGCATCCAGCCTGGTTTGATGCGTAGTGGAATTCACTTCAGCTTCAAGCCATTGTTGAATCGAGCCGGAATACTTCTCCAAAAGCCCCTGGATGGTTTCAGGAAACTTGTCGCCCAGCAGTTTTAGGTAAGCTAAACCATAGAGGATCCCATACAAAGGATCGTAGCGCAGGTCGTACCAAGCATTCATCTTTTTAGAATCAATACCAAGCTCATCAGGCTTCATCTCTGGGTAGGCACGCAGCAAAACAGAACGGGTGTCACTCACGGCATCTTTACCAATTTGTCCCAGACCTGAGTAACCGGAAGGGGACCGTTTAAGCGGATTGAATCCGGCCTCTATGCCGAAATAAGCAAGCACATCGGGATCCAGACCAACAGATTGAGCGTGGTCTTGAATCAAGGTTTCATACCTTCCCATTCGAAGCAAAACTCCATGAAAATCCTCCTCAATCGCCCGTTTCCAATAATCCTCATTGAGCTCACCTTTTTTGCGGGCGCTGAACTTCAACAACAAATGTTGAAGCGCTTTTTCATGCATTTCTTTGAACCTAACTTCGTCTAGGATCTCAATGCTATGGCCTAAAAATTTAATCTGTGGACGCCCCGGCTCAACTTCAACAGGTTCAACTGGCGCCACAGGAGCGGGCTCTACTATTTCCTCCGTACATCCGCCCACACCAGGGATGCTAGCCATACCCAGCACCGCAGCTAAGCCGCCCAGAAAAGATCGACGGTCCACATCAAGTTCCTGAGACCTCAAAGGCGCCTCAGTTAAGTCCTCACTGCCATCCTGGATTTCACCGCCAAGCTTCATGCCCGAACAATAACATTATTTAGAATAATGTCAATCTGGTGGGCGATAGTGGATTCGAACCACCGACCTCCACAATGTCAATGTGGCGCTCTAACCAACTGAGCTAACCGCCCACGGTAGCCTTAGGAAAGCCCGCACATTCTACTGAACGATGGGCGTTCCTGCAAGAGTGCCATCGGGAATCTGCTCAGCGCCGCTTTCCAGAGCGTCGAGGACTTCTTGAAAAGTCAGGTCAGGATTCTCCATAAGCAATCGAGCCACGGCCGCGCTCACAATCGCTGTGGCCTGGGAAGTCCCACTCTTATAGCCGTATTCATTGTGGGGCAGGGAAGAGCGCACATGATAGCCGTAAGCCGCCACATCCACCCACACTCCGTAATTGGAACTGGGCAACTTGTGCCCCGTGGCATCGGTGCTGGCCACCGCAATGGTTTGAGCATAGTGCCCAGGGTAAAATCCGGTATCGGCACCATTGTTACCCGCCGCCGCCACCACAAGCACGCCCTGCGCGTAAGCTGTGCTCACCAATGCTTCCAGAGCGTAAGAAGGAGAAGGTACCCCAAAACTGGAATTGATCAGATCCACATCGTCATCCAGAGCCTTGGAATACGCTTCGAGCACATTAGAGAGCTTACCGCCGCTGGCTCCCACTATCTTATACGGCACGATTTCCACACCCGGCGCGTAAGTCGCAATGATGCCCGCAATATGCGTGCCATGCCCCACGTCGTCGTACATGCTGTCGTCGTCGTCCACGGTGTTCCAACCGGTTTGCACCGTAGTGCTTGCAAAAATTTCATGCGTTTCATCCATCCCGCTATCGATCACTGCCACTTTCACCGGAGAATCCACTTCCGAAGACAACTCTACAGGGGGGAGTTCCGGCGCAGCGCCCTGGAGCCTCCAAGTGAAAACAGGGCTTTCTAAACTCAAAATCTGGTCGCTCTCCACATGTTCAAACTCAGGAACGCTAGCAGCATAGTCCGCCGCCGCGGCCGCCAAAGCCTCCGGACTCAAAGGAGTCGTGGGTTGAATCAGCAACATAGATTCGCCTCCATCCAGCGTCGCCACTAGGCCGAGTGCATTGGGATCAGCCTGTTCCAAGGGGAGCAGGGCATCAGCTTGGTAGAGTTGAGTCATCACGGGCGAATCCGAAGTCCCGGAAAGGTCCTCCATAGACATGCCATAGCTGTGATTGAGCAGACTGAGTTGTTTCAGAGAATCGCTGGAGAAAGCCGAAAAATGAGGGTGCAGCTGAGCGTCGATCGTAGCGAGCGTCAAAGCCACCGCAATGGCCAAGGTCACCGGTACATAAGAGAGCCATTTTCGGTTCATGGGGCATGAAATTAACCTGTTAAAGTAACAATCCCACAAATCCCACAAAAAGACTAGACAAGATTCCCGGGATTGTATATAATGAACACTTGTTTGACACTTAGTCAAATAAGGAGAATAAATTTAATTACGGTTGGAGAGGGCTCTTCATGGCGTGGAGGGGGCCCTCTTTTGTTTCCGCTGAATTTATGTTAAAATAGAGACGCAATGGACGATCAAAACAACCAGAATCAAGGGGGCGGGTACATGGGAGGCTTCTCGTTTGGTACGGGAGGTTCTCAACCAACCCCACCACCACCTCCTCCGGTGCAACAACCCGTGCAGCCTGTTCAACCTGCGTATCAGCAGCCTGTTTACAATCAACCGGCGGCTCAGCCCGTGTACGAGCAACCGGCCTACCAACAACCTGTTGCACCCCAGCCTTACCAAGCCCCGCAGCCTGCTTATCAAGCCCCTCAACCGGCTTATCAGGCTCCTGCTCCGCAAGCCCCCATGGGTGGCGGAATGATGGGCGACGACCAAGGTGCTGGTGGCCAGCCTCCTTTCGATCCCAACTACCGTTTTGGAGATCGAATGAAGAACTTCACCACGAGCATCGCGTGTCCCGCGCACAGCCTCAAGTTCGACGAAGCCTACTTCATCAATCTCTTAGCCGGCTCCATTTCACTGAGCAAGGACGAAAAGAAAAAAATCGTCGAATCCATTCCCAAACTCCGCCAAGAACAAGTGGACGAACTCATTCGCATCTTTGAAGAAGAACGCGCCAAGTTCGTGGAACTTTCCGCCAAGCACGGAGCCCAACTCAAAAAACTCGAAGACCAACACGCTGCCGACTGGCGCGACCTCGAAATCGAACAAAAAGCCGTCGCCCAAAAAGCCGACGAACAAAACAAGGCAGATGATATTAGAAAGCAGTTGGGGATTTAGTACGCCCTCGCGAACAGCACCAGAGTGTCGGTGTCTTTGCCGGTGAGGACACACTTCGAACCCGCGGGTGCTTTTTCTTCGCAAAGCACGCGGATGGTGGCCTTGGTTTTTTCCTGCATCTTTTTTTCGTCTTCTTCGCTGCCACCCCAGGGCGCTTTCACAAAGCCGCCGGTCTCATCGAGAATCTTGATCAAGTCTTCCAAAGTAGAAGCCTCAGACATATGGGCTTTCAAATTTTCCTGAGCGCGAGCCAGCATGCCACTTTGAATGTCTTCCAAAAGCGCAGGAATTTTCCCTACGATTTCGCTGAGCGCCATCGGCATCTTTTCGCTGGTGTCGCGGCGAGCCACAATCGCTTCTTGTTTTTCCAAATCGCGTGGGCCCACTTCAATGCGCAGCGGCACCCCCTTCAGTTCCCATTCGTTGAACTTGAAGCCGGGAGTCACGGTGTCACGCGCATCAAAATGCACACGAATTCCAGCCGCCTTCAAGTTCAATTTCAGCGTTTCCAAAGCAGCGAGCACAGCCTTTTGTCCGGCCTCATCTTTATAAATGGGAATCAAAACCACATGGTAGGGAGCCACCTTGGGAGGAAGCACCAAGCCTTTTTCGTCGCCATGACACACGATCAAAGTTCCGATGATACGAGTGGAGAGTCCCCAAGAAGTTTGCCACGCGAATTGCATTTCGCCTTTTTCATCCTGAAATTTAATACCGAAGGTTTTTGCAAAAGTCTGCCCGAGCAAATGCGACGTTCCCGCCTGTATCACTTTCCCATCTTTAGCCAGCGCTTCTGTGGTGCGAGTGTAATCCGCTCCGGCAAAAGTTTCCTTGTTGGATTTGGTCCCGGTCACTACGGGCAGCGCCAAAAAGTCGCGGTCAAAATCTTCGTACATCTTTAGAGCGCGATCCACTTCTATGGCAGCTTCCTCACGAGTGGCATGAGCCGTGTGCCCTTCTTGCCACAAGAATTCCGTGGTCCTCAAAAAAGGACGCGTACGCATTTCCCAACGCACCACGTTGCACCATTGGTTGATCTTCAGGGGCAAATCGCGGTAGCTGTGGATCCAATCGGCAAAAGAATCGTACATGATGGTTTCGGAAGTCGGTCGCACAATCAGTGGTTCACCCAGTTCCTTTCCTCCGCCATGGGTCACCACGGCGCATTCGGGCGCAAAACCTTCCAAGTGATCTTTTTCTTTGGTCAACAAACTCTGGGGAATGAAAAGAGGGAAGTACATGTTCTGCACGTCCGCTTCTTTGATTCGTCGGTCGAGCTCCTTTTGAACGTTTTCCCAAATCGCATAACCGTAAGGACGAATGATCATGCAACCCTTCACTTTGCTGTGTTGAGCCATGTCCGCCTTATCGACGACGTCTTGATACCATTGTGGAAAGTCCTGAGCTTGAGAAGCGATTTTTGCCATGAGTTCGGTAAAGTAGGCCCATTCTAAGGCATTTCTCCCTAATCTCAAAAGCCAGAGCTCGGGAAACTTTTGACAAAAGATTAAAATATATTAGAATATAGGCATGATTAAATCAGTGGATTACACTCAGTGGGGTAGAAACGGCATGGAAAGGAGTCGCTTCCAGGGTGCGCGCTACCAGCTAGACAATCTGGAAGACATGTTTACTGTTCGTAAAGAACTTCTAGCTATCTTGGAAGAAAGTCATTCTAGCCTAGAACAAAGGATTTACGACACAAATGCAGTGGCTTTCACCGAAATACCGAGAGCCCCAAGAGCGGAACCTTTTCTCTTGGATACCTGGAAAGGAGTAACTAGACACGCTATACCTTCAGAATTGGAAGAGGCGATGAAAACCCTAAGAAGAGGGGCCACGGTGGCAAGAGTAGTCCCGGGCATGGGCGCATTCCTTCGCTACAACGCTACAGCTGAACAAAAGCAAACAGTTCATGCACTCACACAAAAGGAAATCGACACGGTGGGAATGGATTTTGTCTTTAGAGGGGAAACGAAGCTAGGCACCACAGTAAAAGAGTTCTTAGAGAGTTTGGGTATAGTTCAAAAAAATCCAAAGGGAGAAAGCCCTGCAGATACTTACTCAATAAGCGCTCCGTTCAACAGAACTCGTGAAGAAGAGGGCCACTACAGGAACTTACTGCTCCAACCCCTCCTCAACTAAAGCCTCACCCCCTCCGACAAGGATTTGATTTTGATATTGTCCGGCAGGCTGGGAATCGTGGGAGACCATACGGGCCAGACGCTCACAGTGACGCTGTTCACTTCGGGCAGATTTTGGATGTAATCTTCGGCCTCTTGAATGGTTTTTCCGGCGATGTGTTCTTTGATTTTCTTAGACAGTTCTGCGCCTCCTTCCAAATCCGGATCAATTTGATATTCCTCTACTCCTTGAATTTGCGCGGTCACTTTGTAGGTGTCGTTCGCAGGGTCGGCATTCAGCACTTGCAGGCTGATGGAATCACGATCGATGGACACGAGCTGTTTCCCGGGCGTCTGCACGGAAACGATTTCCGTTTTCAAAATGGAATAAAGCCCTTCGCTGTCGTAACCCACGCCACTCAGATGGACGCTGCCTGTCACCTCAAAGGAATCCTGCTCTTGGCCCACCAAATTGTAGGGCAAAGAAATATTGGGACTACCGAAGCTCAGCGTTTCCGAATCTTCCAGCAGTTTCAAAGTGGAGCCCACACTGTTTCCTTCGCTCAGAATTTCTTTGCGCAAATCCGCCAAAGCCATATCTTTGAGTTGGTTTTCCAATTCCACTTGAGCCGCTTTCAAATCGTCTTCCGTGATATGCATCACAATTTCGGAAGTTCCGCCGCTCATGGCCACACTGCTCTGGCCGTACAGCGTCGCGCGGCTGTCTTCTTTGAGCCCGGGCAGGAAGAAGTTTGTGGGATCAACATTGCCACGCACCCCGACAGGGCTGCCATTCGCATCCACGGTATCCGCCACCACCGCCACGTCCACCGTTGCGGGAGCCGCCTCCGTTCCCGAAGGCACCGTCACATCATTTTGAATCCGGAACACAATGCCATCTTCCGTTTGAAAACGCGTCGTCGCAATCAGCGTGCGTTCGGTTCCGCTCTTGTTCACAATCGTAATGGTTCCACTGGAGTTGGTGCCGTTGTTCACCGCTCCACTCGCGGAGTGAGTCACCGTCACATTCACATCGGTCTCCACGGGGTAGGCCTTGAGCTCACGTTCATCGTCCGGCTGGGGAATAAAAATCACATTCACCGTTTTGGTCACCACGTCGGAAGACGGTTCAATGGAAACCGTGGCACCGGGCAAAGCCACGTACACAATCACAAAAAAGATCGCCGCACTGGCGAGCAAAAAAGTCACCACCCAACGTTTTTTCCCAGGGCTGAGTTGCACACTCTGGCGTTCCAGACGATTTTTTTTGAGGTCAGACATGTACTTGCGCAGCGAAAATCCTTTGTCTTTGTTTTTCAAATGCCGCACCACATCAAAAATCGAGGATTTCTTTTTGGGAAGTCGTGAAGGCAGTTCTTCATCCACTTCATTTTGAGTGGCAGCGATGGGCTTCAAAAGCGCCGATTCCGGATCCCGTTCTTCCTTCGCATTCGGCGTGTCGGAGTCCACATTCCATTCGTCAAACACTTTGATTTCGGCCTGCAAAGCGAGCTTCATTCCGTTCACGTCGTTGGTGATGATGGCCATGGTTTTTTCCACCTCTTCCATTTTTTGTTTCAAAATTTTCAAGTTCACCACGCTTTGCAAAAGCACCGCGCGGCGAGGCACCACCAAATAAATTTCTTTGTAGGGCAGCGTGGCCACGCGTTCAAAAATACTCGTGAGCTCTTCGTCAATTTGCACGAAGATCATTTTCTTTTTCGAAACCTTTTTTATGGAGTCGCTCATGGGGGCGTGGAGAGCTTAGCGGAGGATTAAACTTGCATGAGTCGCACGACTTTCTGCAGCATTTTGGTGAGGATTTTTTCTTCGGTCAGAATTTCCATACCGATGCTCGCCAGAGCAATGGCCGGAATATCCTGAGGAGATTCGAGGAGCTTGGTTTCATCCTTCACGTGCGAAATGTTTTTCGGCAGGAGGTATTTGATCTGCGGTTTGCGAGGAAACTTGAGTTTCTTGTGCCACTCAGAACCTTCCAAACCGTCTTTCAAAAGGGGAAGCAAAGATCCACCGCCACAAAGATAAACGGTTGGAGGCAGGGAATCAATGTCGATGCACTCTTGGAGTGAAAAATAAATACCGGAGAGCCAAATGTCGGTGTCGCTCTGCAGCGCCTTCGCCACAATGGAATAGGACTGGTGCTCCAGCTGCCCGGTGGAAAAAGCGATCTTCACTTCCTCCGCTTCCTCCTGCGAAATGTTGAGCGATTGAGCGAGCCGCTTGGTGAAGGCACGTCCTCCCAAATTGAACATCTTGGTGGCCACCACACTGCCATCCTGCACAATCGTGATGTCCGTAGTGCTGCCGCCAATGTCCAAAAAGATTCCGCTGTAGCCTTGCAGCTCTGTGCCGCCGAGCAAGCGTCCTACCGAATACGGCTCGGCCATGATGGCGAGCAGTTCTTTATCGAGCTCGGCCGAAATCGTTTGCAGCGCCCCAAAATGCACGATGGGCGAAAAGGCATTGAACACACTCATGGTCACTTCGCGGCCTTGGAAGCCAATGGGGTTGGACACTTTGTAGCCGTCGATGCGCGTGTCCACAATGGCCGCGTGCACCAGTTTCACGTCGATTTCGTTGAAGCCCGTTTCAAAAGCCAAATCGCCGCGCACTTTTTCAAAGGCTTTCCACTGCACTTTGTGCACAATATTTTTGAGTTCCTCTTGATGAATCTTAGAACCGGGATCGCGACGCTTGTACGAAATCGTAGAAGTCGCGCCCTTAATGAGTTCACCGGAAACACCGAGCACCAGCTGCCCGGGGCTCACCCCAGCCATCCGTTCGGCTTCGCGCATCGCCGCATGGCAGTGCTCAATCACACCGGCAATATCGGTGATCGTGCCGGATTCCATCTCTCCGGGGTTCTGCCGCTTCATGCCGCGGCCCAAAATGTGCACCTCTTTGCCCTGTTCCAAGCACACGAGAGCCTTCACGTTTTCTGTACCTATGTCTAGGACGGTGAACAGGCGTTCGCGCTTAGGAGCAAGCGGATTTTTGATTCCAAACATGGCGCCAGTGTAACGAAAAATCCCGAAAGATGAAACAAAAATGCGTATCTGCTGTTACAATCACTATACTAACCCATTTCGTATGAAGCGATATCTCCCCATACTCGCGATGCTTGCCCTACTGGTGAGTGCGCAGCCAGCCTTTGCTCTCTCCACCGGAACCCAAGTTTCCGGTTCCAGCGAAGTGAACGCCTACCCGGACTCCGTTTTGACCTACCTTATAGGTTACAGCGACTACACCGCCGAAGCCGCCGATTCCACCGCAGACGATATAGGTGTGGGCAGTCTCCCCACCGTTTACATCGGTTCCAACAGCGCTTTTGATCAAATCCTCTTCGACATCACGACCGCAGGATCCAGCACCCGTTCGACCATGAGCTGTCCGATGTTCGTGGAGTGCCACCATTTTGATCTGGAATACTACAACGGACTCACCGCCACTTGGGATGCTCTTACCTATACAGACAACACCGGCAGCTTTCAAATCGCAGGTGCCAATACCTGGGAATTCGATCTTCCGGACGCTTGGGACGACGACTCCAACACCAAAGAAACCATCGAAGGAGAAACCCTCTATTGGGTGCGCATCACTTTGAACAGCAACACCTCCAGCGCGAGCACGGCTTACGTGGGTGAAATTGCACTCCGCAGCTACAACGTAGAAATGACGGTAGAAAATGAACTGGGCAGCTCCATCGACAGCTTGGTTTCCGAAGACTTCAGCATTTCCGGTGGAACCTCCAACAGCCTGGCCGGTTGGAGAGACATGGGCAGCGGAGTCTACCAATTGGCTCTCGATGCAGATTTGACCGATAGCAACTACAACATTTCCGCAGGGGAATCCGGCTACGTAGACAGCAGCACAGACAGCGGAGTGCTTTCCACCATACAAAAGGCCCTGAGCCTCACCATGGACTACACTCACCGCATCAACGTAACGAATGAATCCGGCGCAGCGCTCACTCCCTCCGCAGTCAGCATCGACGGCAATGCGTGCACCCTTTCCGGCACCAGCGCTTACTGCGCCGTGAGCACGTCCACCGACGGCACTTCCGGTTCTGTGGCCGACGTCACCGTGACCGCTTCTGGCTACGAAACCAAGACCCAAGAACTCTCAGGCCAACGCGACAGCAACTCTGACGCTCAAGTCGTGACCACGGTGGCCCTCAGCGCCATCTCTTGTGACGTGCCCTTCGTGGACATCTACGGACACTGGGCCGAAGGTTACATCGATGAACTCTTCTGCAACGGAGCCGTGAACGGTCGTGATGCCACGCATTACGTGCCCAACGACAACGTGACTCGCGCTGAATTCTTAAAGATCGCCCTTTTGAACGCCGGCTTCACGGTCGACGGTTCTACGGGTGCCGACTTCTCCGACGTGGACTCCGGTGACTGGTTCTATGAATACGTTTCTTACGGCGCTGACGAAGGCTACATCGAAGGTTACGACGACGGAACTTTCCTTCCCAACGCTTCCATCAACCGTGCCGAAGCCCTGGTCATCCTCATGCGCATCGCGGGTGAAAGCTCCTCCAGCGTTTCCAGCACTTGGGCCGAATTCTCAGACGTGGATTCCACAGATTGGTTCGCCTACGCTGTGAAAATCGCTGCCGATGAAGGCATTGTAGAAGGTTACGACGATGGCAGTTTCAGACCCGGCCACGACATCACTCGTGCCGAAGTCGCCGCCATGGCTGTGCGCACCTACGACACCTACTACGCTCCCTGAGCGTAGAGCTTGGCTCTGGACAAAAGCTGAAAAAGTTCCTAGGCTAAGCGCTTAGGAACTTTTTCTTCATTATGCCAAAAGATGTGACCCCAGACCTCGCCGCATTTGCCGATTATGACGAACCCGAGTGTACGGATCCCAAAATCCAAATGGAGGCCGAAGCATTCATGGAGGCAACCCGCAGCCGAAACTCCACGGTGCCCGGAGTACTCATGATGGTGAGGGAAGGCCTGGCTTTCAAGTTATTGGGGACTACGCTACCGAACAAAGGATGGGGCGATCAAGGAAAGGAATATAGAGAAATCACAGCTCCCCAAGGCTACACAATGCTAATCTTGCCGCACGCCACCTATGAGGTTGTTTACGAGGGGGGCCAAGCGAACAGGATCTCAATCGACATGGATAGGGAGCAGCACGGGTTCACCATCAGTGCAGATCAAATGCGGATGATCCTGGCCTACAATCAAAACGTCAGTTGGTACCATCGCAATTGAAGCTCTGCTCGAGTTGTGGCATACTAAAAGCCCTTAAAATTTCTCGTGAGCGCTCAAAACCTTAAAATTTCCAAACTCTATTACGCCGTCGATGGAACTCGCGAGCCTTTCGAAGCGCTCTTTCCAGCGGACGATTTTGTGGCCTTGCCTCTCACCGGGCCCATCGCGGTGAAAGGCGAGCTCATGCGTGTGGAAGAAGGCATCATGCTCCTGATGCACGAGCTGGAGGCCACTCAAATGGGAAACTGCGGTTTCTGCGAAAAGCCTTTGAAACAAGCCCTCCAATTCCATCCCTCCGAGTGGCTCTACCATGAAGAAAAACCTCTGGACTACGACGATTCCGACGAAGCCTTGTTTCTCGATAAAAAACAGCTGGAACTCGATCCCTACGAACCTGTTCGCCAGGAACTCATCCTTCACATCGATCCGGCGCCGCATTGTCCCAAAACCTGCAAAGAATTCGCTGAACCGGAAAGAGGGGTGAAGGCTCTCTCTAAGCTCAAAGAAATTCTATGACGCTTCCTGAGCTCCGCGCCCACTTGAGCAGCCTCGCCACTCCAGAACGCGCCGAAAGCTCGCAGCGTTTTTTCAAGACTGGCCCCGGTCAGTATGGGGAAGGAGACGTGTTCATCGGCATCACCGTGCCGGTGCTGCGCGCGGCAGCCAAGCAAGCTCGTGATCTTTCCCTGCAAGACCTCCGACCCCTCCTCAAGTCCAAAATCCACGAAGAGCGTCTCGTCGCTTTGCTCATCCTCGATTCGCAATACGCAAAATCCAAAGACCCAAAAATCGTTGATTTCTACCTAAACAACACTGATTGCATCAACAACTGGGATTTGGTGGACGGCTCCGCGCCCTACATCCTCGGCGCGCATCTCCTCACTCACGATCCCAAAATCCTCTACACGCTTGTGAAGTCCAAGAATCTTTGGGAACGCCGCATCGCCATCATCAGCACCCTCGCGTTCATTCGCGCCGGCCAATTTGAGCACACCCTTGCGCTCTCCGAAGCACTGCTCACGGACACCCACGACCTCATGCACAAAGCGGTGGGCTGGATGCTGCGTGAAGTGGGAAAGCGGGACCAAGCCACTCTGGAAAAGTTCCTCCGCGCACACGCGACTCACATGCCGCGTACGGCACTACGTTACGCCATTGAAAGATTTCCGGAACCTCTGCGTCAGCAGTATTTGAAACGTACAGTCTAATGTACACTCTTGCCCGGGCAGGAATTTTTACAGAATAGTATATGAAACTCTCCAAGAAAAAAATCGCGTTTTTCATAGTCACCACGGCGGTCATCCTCGCGTTGAGCCCCTTCCTGGTCCAATCCCTCGCCAAAATCTACACCGTCGAAGACGTGCCTGCCGAAACCGTAGCCATCGTCTTTGGAGCAGGCCTCGGGAAAGCGGGTGGCCCCAGTGATGTGCTTTACGATCGGCTCACCGTAGCCTCCCAGCTCTACAAAGCCGGAAAAGTGCAAAAAATCCTCGTGTCCGGGGACAATTCTTACGAAAACTACAACGAACCCGAAGTCATGACCACCACCCTCATCGACGCCTTTGCCATTCCCGCCGCCGACATCGGCCAAGATTTTGCTGGTCGCCGCACCTACGACACCTGCATCCGCGCCAAAGAAGTTTTTGGCATCGAACAGGCCATTCTCGTCACCCAAGATTTTCACTTGCCGCGTGCCCTCTACACCTGTAATTCGCTGGGTATCGAAAGCGTGGGAGTCTCCGCCTCGCTGCAGCCCTATATTTTGGAAGATTATTACGCTTTTCGAGAGTATCCTGCCACCCTCGCTATGTTCATGGATCTTTACCTGTGGTCGCCCGATTATATTGAAGGGGAAAAGGAAGAATGGTAGTTGACGTGAATCTTGAAACTCCCTTTTGCTTGTTAAGGGACCTACTCACTTTTTGAAGCGGGGAGCGAAGGTACTCGGATGCATGATCCTCCTACCTTCTTCCTTAAGGTTTATGCTTCAGAAAGTGAGTAGGTCCCAAACCGAAAGAGAGTTTGAAATTCCATAACAGATAGAAGTTCGTGTACCTTTTGGGAAGCATTAACCCTGAAGGAAGCGGAGAGAAAGTTCATGAACTTTCTCGGAGCGTTCCATGCTGAGTAAAAGGCACACGAACTTCTCTTCTTGGGTTTGGAGTTTCAAGATTCACGTTAGTTTCCCTTGCAATCCTGTTAAAATCCTCTAAAATACGCAAGCTAGGCCCAAGCGGCCAACCTTAAAGTCTACCGAATATGGCAAAACATGCAGTCCCGAAACAGAAGCAGTCGAAAGGACGTTCCAGTCGTCGTTACAAAACTTTTGTAGGTAAAACTCAAAAGAAATTGGCCAACGCCGCTGTAACCGTGATTTGCCCAAAATGCAGCGCTCCTGTGAAAATGCACAATGTGTGTAAGGCCTGCGGCTTCTATCGTGGTAAAGACATGATGGCCAAGGTGAAAAAAGCGGAAGCCAAAGTCACCAAGATCAAAGCTTAGTCAGCTGTTCTTTTAAATTCTTCTCCTCATGGCCTCCAAACGCCATATTCTCCGCAGCATCGTGGTACAAGCCCTGTTTGCGTGGGAATTCCGTGGTGGAGATCCTGAGGCTATTTTGGCGTACAACCTGGTGAATGGGGCCGGCAGTGTGGACGATCAGCCTTTTGCCTTGCAGCTCCTGCAGAAGGTGATCAAAAATCACAAAAAAATAAAGTCGACCATTGAAAAATACGCTCCCGAATGGCCTTGGGAGAAAATTGCTCCCGTCGATCGTGCCATTTTACAGATCTCCGTGGCCGAATTGCTCTTCGATAAAGACATCCCCGCGCTGGTGGCGATCAACGAAGGAATCGAGCTCGCGAAGGAATATGGAACAGAAAGCTCTTCAAAATTTGTGAACGGCGTATTAAGCTCTCTATACGATGACCGTAAAAATTAAACAACTCGCCCAGCTTCAGGATAAGATCGACGCCCACTTCACGGACGAGACGCTCCTGACCCTCGCTTTCATTCACAAGTCCTACGTGAACGAGCACGAAAACGAAGAAGGCCACAACGAACGCCTGGAATTTTTGGGCGACGCGGTTTTGGAACTTTCTGTCACTCACTACCTCTACAAAAACTATCCCGACCAGCCCGAAGGCCAGCTCACCAATTGGCGCAGTGCTTTGGTGAAAGGGAAGAACCTGGCTCGCGTGTCCCGCAGCCTCGAACTCGGCCAGTACTTGTTGCTCTCCCGTGGGGAAGAACTCTCCGGTGGTCGCGAAAAAGATTACATCTTGGCCAACACCATGGAGTCGCTCATCGGTGCGATTTATTTGGACAAGGGGTTTGAAATGGCCAACGAATTCATCCTCAAAAACATCGTAATCCTTCTCAAAGAAATCATCGAACAAGGGTTGAACGTGGACGCGAAATCCCACGTGCAAGAACTCGCTCAGGAAAAACTCAGTCTCACGCCCACCTACGAACTGCTCTCCGAATCCGGCCCGGACCACGACAAAGTCTTCGAAATGGGAATCTACTTCGGTGAAGAACTCGCCGGCAAAGGCAACGGTCCCTCTAAACAAGAAGCCGAACAATCCGCCGCAAAGAATGCACTGAAGGAAAAAGGATGGAATTAGGCCATCTTCGGAACCAACAATTCAGTTCGTTGTGAGCCGACTTTTAGGAGTCCGATGGGAAAGTCCAAATACTTCGAGAAATACATGCCTTCCTTCACGCCTTTGAGCTCCAAGGGCTCATGCTTCATCGCTTTTTCCATCTGTTCTTTCGTCAGCTCAATCACATTCTTTGTGGCCATACTCGTGAAAAATACAGACCCTTCGTGGCTCGGTTTCATCTCCTCGTTTTCATAAGTTTTGAGGGCAGGCAAAGCCAGCGAAAAACCCATTGGGGGAGGAAGTCGCAGCAAATCTTTTCCGACCAAGAACAAATGATGCTCGAAGGGAACCCACTCGCAGTCCTTCACGGTGATACCAAAATGATCCTTCAAAAATACATCATAAATTTTCCGCTCGTCTTTTTTGAGCACGCGCAGGGAATTGCGTTCTTCGTGTCTTTCGCTCGGCTGCGCAGCGGTCTTGGTGATGGCGATGCAGAAGAATCCTTTGGTCTTCGTTTTGTGCGGCCAGAAGCGGATTCCTTGCAGTCCGGCCAGCTGCACCGGCACTTTGATTTTCTTTTTCTTGAGTTCCTTCATCGCATTCGCATCCACCGCGGCTTCCGGAGTCTTCGCCAAAAAATCTTCCACCACACCGTCATTTTCCACGGCATTCAGGGCGCACGTGGAATAGAGCAAACGCCCCCCGGGCTTGAGCATGCGGAAAGCGGAACGCAGCAGTCCAAATTGCAGTCCCGAAAAATGCTTCAGCCCCTTCTTGTTCCAGTAATTCGGTTGCCCTTCGTTCGTCACAAAAAGTCCTTCGCCGCTGCACGAGGGATCGAGCAAAATCCTATCGAAAGTTTCCGGATAAATGTCGGCCATTTTGGAAGCGCTCATGCGGCTCACATAGGCATTCACAATGCCCAGGCGACTCAAATTCGAGCGCAGCGCTTTCAGCCGATGCGTATCCATGTCGTTTGCGACCAAAACTCCGGTATTGTTCATGCGCTGCGCCATGTGTGTGGTTTTTCCCCCCGGCGCCGCCGTGAGATCCAAAACAAACTCGCCCGGCTGGGGGTCCAGCACCTCCACTGCGAACATCGAGGCTGCATCCTGCGGATACGTGAAGCCCGCGTGGTAAGGCATCTTGAGGGCCCACTCTACTCCCGCTCCGGTCAGTTCGATTCCATCGCTGGAATAGGGGCTGTCCGCCACTTCATAGCCCTGGCTTTTGAACCATTTCGTCAGCGCCTTCTTCGTGATTTTCAGAGTATTCACTCGAATGCTACGCGGCCCCATCACTTTTTTCTCAATCGAACTAAAAAATTGTTCAGCATCCTTCTCGCCGATCAAAGTGCGGAAATAATCTTGAAATGGCGCTTTCATTTGTGTCATAACGAGAGCAGTCTAGTGGAGTTTCCATTCTTTTAAAAGTCGCCATGCAAATTTTCTTCACTGCCTTCATTACCATTTTCCTCGCCGAGCTGGGAGACAAGACCCAAATCGCCACTTTGCTCTTCGCCTCCAACAAAGACACCAGCAAGTGGGTAGTGTTCTTTGGAGCAGCATTGGCGCTCACTCTCACCAGCGCCATCGCAGTGCTTTTGGGCGGCACCATCAGCGAATACGTCAGCGAGAAGACCCTTAAACTCGTGGGAGGGATGGGTTTTATTGTCGTAGGGGTTTGGACTTTATTGGCTAAATAAATGCCATGCTTTACCAGATTATTTTGCTCACCCTCACCGTTGAACTCCTCACCATAGCGGGACGTGCTCTTTTCGGTTCCAACAAAGCACGCTTCAAAAAAAACACGTTCAAATACAAAGTTCGCATTCACCACGGTTACGTGGGGGCTGTCTTCGTCGCGCTGAATTTCCTCTTTCCTTCAGACCTTCTTTTCATCACCGGTGCCACGCTCTTTTTCTCCGACGCCATCCACCACTTTCTTGTTTTACCGCTGTGGGTGGGAAGAACCGAGTTTCCCTAAAAGCGCACTCTTCAGCGTTTCCAAACACAGAGTCACGCACTTCACTCGAGCCGGCCCCAAATCTGAAATCTCCAGCCACTCAAATAAATCTTTGGTGCAAAGTAGTCCGAGTTGTTTCATGGACTTTCCCTTCACCTCCTCTGTGAGCACCGAAGCCGCCGCGGTACTGATCGCGCAGCCATCGCCTTCCCACGTGGCCTCCACGACTTTCCCGTTCTTCACACGTAAATAGAGCCGCACATGATCGCCGCACGTGGTGTTCACACCACTCGCACTCAAGTCAGGCTTTTTCATCGCACCCTTATTCAGCGGATGTTTCGCCAGGTCGACAATTTGTTCGCCGTAGAGATCCATAATTAAAGTTCAAAAATTTTAGCGACTTTTTTCAGCCCTTTCGACAGCGCTTCCACGTCTTTTGCCGTGTTGTAGAGGCCAAAACTCACGCGCACCGTAGAGACTTGGCAGAGCGCCTTCATCAGGGGCATGGTGCAGTGGTGGCCGGCCCGCACGCACACACCTTGATCGCCCAAAATCGCGGCCACGTCGTGAGGATGCACTCCCTTCACGTTGAAAGAAATCGAGCCGCGGTGCTGATCAAAACCCTTGGGGCCATATACTTCTACAAAAGAAAGTTCATTCAGCTTTTTAAAAGTATATTCCTGCATTTCTCGATCATGTTTCATCAGCGTATTTTTTCCGACTTCCATCATGAATTCCATCGCCGCTCCCATGCCGATGACTTGGGCTACGGACGGGGTGCCCGCCTCAAATTTCCAGGGGATGTCGTTCCATGTGGAAAATTCTTCACTGACTTCGCGGATCATGTCACCGCCCCCGAGCCAGGGATCCATGGTTTCCAATATCTCTCGCTTCGCATACAAAACACCGGCACCGGTAGGTCCATAAATTTTGTGTCCGGAGAACGCCAAAAAATCCACGTCGAGCTTTTGAACATCCACGCTCATGTGCGCCACGAGTTGCGCTGCATCCACACAAATTTTGGCGCCCACTTTTCGTGCCAGTCTCACGACCACCGGTAAATCAATCAAAGTTCCCAGCGTATTGGAAAGCCCCGTCACACTGATGATCTTCGTTTTCTTGGTGACGAGTTTTTCCAGCGCTTTGTAATCCAAATTTCCGGTGCTCAAAATAGGGCAGAATTTCACTCTGGCTCCTTTCTCTTTGGCAACGATTTGCCATGGAACTAGGTTGGAATGATGTTCCAAAACGGTGAGCAGCACTTCATCTCCTTTCTTCAAAAATTTTCGTCCCCAGCCCAGCGCCACAATATTCAAACTTTCGGTAGCTCCACGTGTGAACACCACTTCGCCGTCTTTCCCGGCATGCAAAAATTTCCGTGCGATTTCACGTACCGATTCGTATTTTTCTGTGGCAGCTTCCGCCATGGGGTAGAGCCCGCGGTGCACGTTGGCATTGCTGTTCAAGTAATAATCCTGCTCGGCCTTCATGGAGCTGTCCACACGTTGAGATGTGGAAGCACTGTCCAAGTACACGAGCTTGGGATGTGTTTTGAAAATGGGAAAACGGGCGCGAAGGTTCATAGCTTTTTCAGAATAGCAGAATAATAATCCTCGCGCTGCTCTGCGGGCAACCCTTCCAAAGCTTCCCTAAAAAATCCTTCCACCAAAAGTTCCATGGCAGCGGCTTCAGTAAGCCCGCGGGACAGCAAATAAAATAATTTTTCCGCATCTACTTTTTCCAAAGTGGCAGCGTGCGAAGCTTGCACTTCATCGTGTTCGATTTCTAGGGCCGGCACGGCTTCAATGCGCGCACCCGGGGACAAAAGCAAAGAATGTTCGTGCAAACTGCCTTCCGCTCCAATGGATCCAGGAGCCATCTTGATGAGCCCATAAAATTGACTGAGAGCTTGGTCTTTCACGGCGCCCTTGGCCACCAAGCTAGAAACGGTTCCACGCCCCTGATGGATGTGCTCCAAACGCAAAGTCTGCTCCTGTTTTTTATCACCAAAGAACACCACGTGCGAATTCACACTGCTGTGCTCTCCCTGGAGTTCCACCACCACGTGCGTCTTGGAAGATTTCTCATCCAGCACCGGCAAAAAATAATCCAATTTTGCTCCGGCCTTCAGCACAAAACGCAGCTGCTCATTCGGCGCACCCACGTGGGCCAGCGACCGACCTTCACCAACGACAATATTTTTGAGTGTAGGCATAATTAAGCGATAGCACGTTCCATTTCCATTTCAATGAGTCGATTCATTTCCACCGCGTATTCCAGCGGCAGTGCTTTCACAATCGGCTCAATGAATCCATTCACAATCATCGCGAGCGCCGCTTCTTCGGAGATCCCGCGGCTCTGCAAATAAAAGAGTTGTTCCTCGCTGATGCGGCCCACACTGGCTTCGTGCCCAATCGAAACGTCGTCTTCTTGAATCCGCATGGTGGGGAAGGTGTCGTTTTTGGAAAGCGCGTCCAAAATGAGTGCGTCACAACGGATTTGTGACTTCGCACCCGTCGCACCTTTGGCCACGTGCAAGAGCCCGCGATACACATTCACGCCGCCATTTTTAGAGATGCTTTTGGAAAGCACCGTGGAAGATGTGTCCGGAGCCAAATGCATCACTTTCGCGCCCGTGTCTTGAATTTGTCCGGCATTGGCAAACGCTACTCCCAAATGATCCGCACGCGCACCGCGTCCCTTCAAAATCGAGCACGGATAGAGCATCGTGCGTCCACTGCCCAAATTTCCACCCACCCATTCCATGATGGCATTTTCTTCCACAATCGCGCGCTTGGTGTTCAAATTATAAGTGTCTTGCGACCAGTTCTCCACGCTGGAATAACGGAATTTGGCCGACGGCTTAACAAAAATTTCCACACAACCCGCATGTAGGGAAGTGCTGCCATATTTGGGAGCCGAACACCCTTCGATGTAATGCGCCTCTCCACCGCTCTCCACCACAATCAAGGTGTGTTCGAATTGCCCCATGCTCTTGGCATTCATGCGGAAGTAGGCCTGCAGTGGCGCGGTCACTTTCACGCCCTCGGGAATATACAAAAAGGTTCCGCCACTCCACACGGCGCCATGCAGCGCAGCGAATTTATGATCGTGCAGCGGCACACACTTCATAAAATATTTTTTCACCAAGTCCGGATACTTCTGCAGCGCAATGTCCATGTCTTCAAAAAGCACGCCCTTCGCTTCCCATTCTTCTTTCAGCTTATGATAAGCATTCAGCGAATCGTACTGAGCTCCCGTTCCAGCCAAAACTTTTCTTTCCGCTTCCGGAATCCCGAGCCGTTCAAAGGTTTTTTTAATGTCGTCCGGCACATCCTCCCACTTCGTCGCGTAACCGCCCATTTCCGAAGGCGCCGCGTAATAAATCAAACTTTCAAAATCGATGTCAGAAAGATCCACACCAAACTTTGGCAGAGGCATTTTCAAAAACGCCGCCAAACTTTTCAGACGATGCGCCAGCATCCATTCCGGCTCTTTTTTGTCCGAAGAAATCCGACGGATCAGCGCCTCAGAAAGGCCTTTCTGAGCCTTCAGCGCGTAGCTCTGTTGATTGGCTCCATCAAAAACACTGCGGTCCAAATCCTGCAAATAATCGAGTGCGCCACTCATAGCATTTTAAGGGATGAAGGAATCTGCCGGCGAACATAGTCGTAGCCTTCCTTTTCCAGTTTTTTAGCGAGTTCTTTGCCGCCGCTCATCACCACACGTCCATCGATCATGATGTGGATGAAATCCGGCTTCAAGTACTTCAGCATGCGTTCGTAGTGCGTGATCATCACAATGCTCTGCTCGGGCTTTCGCACCTCCGCAATCGCCTCACAAATCGTTTTCAGCGCATCGATGTCCAGACCCGAATCGGTCTCGTCCAGCACCGCGAGCTTCGGTTCCAAAAGAGCCATCTGTAAAATCTCCACTTTCTTTTTCTCTCCTCCTGAAAATCCTTCGTTCACATTGCGGTTCAAAAACGACAGTGGCAACTTGAGCCGCTCCATCATTTCCTGGACCTGCTTCTTAAACGTATACAGCGGCACTGGCTTGAAGCTTTTCTTCCGAGCGCCCATCACACTGTTGTAAGCCGCTCGCAAAAACGACACCAAATTCACACCCGGAATTTCTTTGGGATATTGAAAAGCCAAAAACAGTCCCGCCGCCGCACGTTCCTCCGGTCGCATCCCCAGCAAATCCTTTGTGCCCAATTTCACACTGCCATCCGTCACGGTGTAGCGAGGATGCCCCATGAGCGTAGAAGCCAGCGTACTTTTGCCACTTCCATTCGGCCCCATGATCGCATGCACTTCACCGGCCCCAATCTTCAAATTCAAACCGTGCAAAATCTCTTTGCTTTCGACTTTCACTTTCAGGTTGGTGATGCTCAGTAGCGCCATAGTTTTTTAAGTACGTCTAGAGTACTGGGAATGGCCCCGAGAATCAATACCTAGGGAAGGGAGCTTAAGAATAAATTTGACTTTTGTAAAGAAATGGACAATATAAGCCTATATCTAACTTTTAAAAATGCCTGAACAAATCAGATCTGCAGAAGATGATAAAATGTTCCGTGGAAAACAAATCACTCTGCGACACGGACCTGGAGAATTAGATGAAGCAATGAAAAGTTGGGCAAGAGCGGTTGGGGCAGCTGCTTTGATAGCCTACGACAAAGAGCAAGGGAAAACGGTTGCAGTCTGGACCAACGAAGATACACAAGCGGTTTAGAATCCTTCATTGAAAAGTCTTCCAACTCCCTCTACACTAGCTCTGCCTTTAAGGCATTTGTTCTTTGTAAATGTGGGCCCGTAGCTCAGTTGGTTAGAGCAGGAGGCTCAAGTCGAGCGAAGCTACGTTGAGATTAGGATTATGAGTTTCTGCGTGACAATTGTTACAGAGCAGAATGCATTTTTTGAGTTCTTTTAAGATGAATTCCTCTTTTCTATTGGAAAGAGCGCGTGCATCTAAATTGAAATCTTTCTCTTTAGGGTTGAGATGGTGAAAGGCAAGGGCGGATAGATTTTTTCTATAACCACACTTGCTGCATTTACTCATAACCGAATTTTATCTCAATATGCTTCCCTTGCAAGGGCTGTTGGTAGAGGAATCTACCAATGAACATTTGCCAAATTCGGGGAACCCTTCCTGCATCATGCAGTGGCGATCCCGAGCCAAGACCTCATTGAGGTAAGGTGTAGAGACTAGACGGCAAACACCCAGAACGGGTGAAGGTATAGTCCAGCTCACGAACTCGAAAGAGGTCACGAAAGTGATAGCGAGACGCATAACTTCTTGGTCGTTGGTTCAAGTCCAACCGGGCCCACCATCCAAAAGTACGAAAAGTTTGCTAAACTTTTTCTGCATTTGAATTATGGGATCTATGAAAAAACTTGAATTCCGAAGGATAACTGATGAAACTATCTATAGATTCAGTCTAGTATGATCTTGTTTGGCTATAAGTCGAAGAGCTCGTGTGACCATCCTCAACTTTGCCGAGTCCTCCTTCAAAAAAGGAGAAAAATTTGGTATAATGATAGGGAATAAAAACAAAAATGCTAGAACTAGTACCTGATCAGCCCAAAAAACTATCTGCCGATTTTTTAGAGAAAGCGGGCATTCGCTGTTTCGAAACAAATGAATTTAAAGATTGGTACGAGGCCATCCATGCGATTTTGGGTGAATCCGGGGTGGAACTGAGTGTCGATGTAATACGGGAACTTTTTTGTGGCTTGCCGGATTCCGCAGACGACGAAATCTTTGCGCTGACCCTAATTTCTTACCTGGTCGACAACAACTTGCTCACTAAAGCTCAAGTAGAAGACGAAGGTTGGGACGCCATTTTCCCTTCAAAAGAGGAAATGGAACGGGTGCACAAAGAGACTTCAGGCACCTTAGCTGAAGGTCAACACCTACGAGCAGAGCTCGAGCGCACGATCGATCAAATGGCAAGTTGAGCCTTCAAACACTGCTTTTAAAGCCCACTATTTAAATGGATTCCACACTGTCCCCGGAGTCCTCTTCTTCAGATGGATGCAGGGCTTCGTCGTACAGGGCCTGCAGCACTTCCGAGTCACAGTGGTATTCCCCGCACACGGCAGTGTCCTCCACGCACAAATCTTGGCGACTGACGATCTGAGTGTAGACATTCAGCCACGGAATCGCAGTTTCACACCACCACTCACTGCTCACGTAGATGGTTTTTTCGTCGCGATCAAAATCCCAGTCCGTCACCTCTGTGGATTCTTCAATGGGCAGCGTGAAATTTTTATGCCCATCCGTGTCCAAACCTTCACCGGTAGCCAATTCCAGTATGTTATAACCGATGCCAGGAAGCGTGCTGCCGTCGGAAAGAAAGTGGATGTCAAAAGTTTCCAAATCATGATCCTGCCAGGTGGCTATTTTACTGTCGTCAGCGGTACAAGCCATGGCCAAAAGCAGCGGGGCCGCCAAGACACTCCGCATAGAGGATTTTATTACCGATGGAAACTCAGGAAGTCGCTCCATAGTAAATTAAAATAGGATTCATCATTGTCGCAAGACTTGACCCGTTTGAGCAAGCACGCCTCGCTCACTTGGGGCAGCGCAAAGCACACTTTTGTTTTGTACTAGCCATTCGTCAGATCTCACTTTGAAACTTGAAAAGCCCGCCAAAACCACTATACTCATCCCGCAATTCACTTATGTGGGCCCATAGCTCAGTTGGCTAGAGCGCTTCCATGGCATGGAAGAGGCCGTCGGTTCGAGTCCGATTGGGTCCACCATATTGACATTTAACGTATATGTTCTATTATACGTCCTCTTCACCGTGAGCACCTATGCCTAAAGATGAGAACATACCAACTGCTCCGCCGCCAAAGCCAGATCCAAGAGTTTTGGTCGCTAAACCACATCCTCGAGAAGTAAAGGGTGACGCAAATGTCGATGAGTGGACAGCGCTTGAACAAAGCACAACAGCTTTTTTAAATGAATTGGCTACTGAATTGTTTAGATACAGGTCAGCTATCCTTGCGGGTACGTACTTTTCTGTGTTTTGTTGTGCAGTCCCAATAGTTGCGCAGTGTGGCTTCAAAATAGGTGGCATGACATCTGAAAAGACTCCAACTGGCCATACACCACATTTTACTCAGCCTGAAGAGCGCCTCGTACAAGTGGTGGGCGCTAGGGGCTCTATGCAGCTTACAGATCCCGGTTTAGCTCAGGGACAATTTATCTGTGACAAGGAGTCTTCCCATGTAAGTGTAACAAGCTGTCAAGGAGAATACTCTGTCACGGTAGATTACCGATGTGAAGTGGGACCCAATGCAACCAACATTTACCGCACGGTGAATTACCAATGGGACCCAAACTGCTCACTCTCTACTCAATGAAAAGAGACCCTAATCTTTTTGGAGAAAATTTCCTTAGGAATTTTGATTCCGCACAAGGCTTAAATTCAGATTTAAGCGACTTGCATCGTGATTCTATGGAGTCCTTAAGGAGGTTTAGAAGTATGAAGGCGGAAGGAAACGAAGCGAGGGAACTGAAGTCCGATTTCTTCCCCCGAGGGAGGCTCAGGGAGAATTATGTAGCCGGCGTAAATGCAGCTAGTTCTAGAAGAGTGGCTGCCGCGGCTGACGACTTGAGAGAGATGTTTTTTAGAAGAGTGCTTTTGACCACGCAAGTTTTACATGAAAGACGGGAAAACTTTACTCGCTCCAGTTTAATGATAGATCATCCGGCTCACCACGTTTGGAGTGCCGAAGACAACCGCTTAAGTACGGTGGGGATGACACAAGGAGGCTTTGGGACCTGCTACCTTTTGGGTGTGATGAGTGGGATGTCTACTCATCCAACAGGTTTTCTGCACCTACAGCGTGCAATTGATCCCACACCTTCCAATAGTCAGTGGACAGTATCTTTCGGAGATTACTCCACCGTAATCAAAGTCTCGGACTTAATAGAAATAGAGTCCGTAAGGGGGAGGGCGGGTGTGCAAGCAAACTCATGTGCGCTCGAAATTTTGGAAAGAGCCTATCTCCGCTATCAAAAAGAACAGGTAGACGCCTATATTCCAACTATTCGCAAGGAAGAAATGGAAGGAGAAGGTGATGGTAAAGGAGGTGGTGCTAAAGGTAAACGCCAAGTCTTTCAGGATTTTGTAAGGCCATCTTATTTGGAAAGTGCAAGATATGCCACACCCTCCATGGGCGTACTAAATTCACACAACTCTAGAAGAATCCTGACCGCTTGGACTCGCCCCTCTCCTCATTGGAAACTTGAATTCGTGAGTGAGGCCCGTGGTAAAAATGTTGAGGTCATCAACCACCACGCCTATACTCTGGAACAGATAGATCGGAGTAGGCAAAACTTGGTCATTGTAAACCCACACGACACCGAACGACTTCGCTGGCGACTGACCTTTGAAGAATTTTGCAAACGGTTCCATCATCTTTACGTGGGAACTTTCCGGGAACTATAAAACAACCAGTTCTAAGAGCATCGCTCTTGGTCCACCAAAAACCTTTGCTGCTCCCTTCCTCCGGAGTTCGTTTTCAGGTATAATAAAAAGATTATCTACTCACTATGGAGTCCTACATCCATCAACCCGACGCCGAGCCCAACCGAAAAGAGCGGACTCATAATTACGCACTGGAACAGGAAAAAATTAAATCGGCCTCCAACCAAAATCGCCAACAGCTCATGGAAGAGCTAGCCACTGAGCAAATGCGAGTTTTGGAGACAACGCTTTGTAATCGAGAACTTAAAGGGGGAGTGAAGGTGCTGAGAGACAAGGTCTACACCAGAAAGGATACCTATACACCTCCAATCACCACCCATGGATCCTTCAGCTTTTACGATGCGCATGGAAATAAAATCGGAAGCATCAGCTCAGACCTAGGTAATCCTCCCTTTAAAATTCGGTGCGGTTTAGTCAATACACTGCAAGGATTGCCGAGCAGTGAAGTCATCCCCTGCAAAAAGGTCTCTGAAGTAGAACGCTTCATGTCTACGGTGTGGCTTACCCTTGCCAAAGAGCAAAAAAACTTAGAACGAGCAGCGGAACTCCGAGGCAACTTGGACGATCTAGTGGGAAAGCCCATCTGTGGGGGCCAACTCCAATTGGGGGAAGTGATGAGCAACGGTATTCACATGTATGTGATTTTAGACCCAGCTGGCAAGCAAGTCGGAGAACTTACCCCTACGGTAGACACCTCCACTTGGAACGCAGGTTGGTCAATGAACCTGTATGCCGAACAGGGAGGAATACTCGCTCGTGATAAAGAGGCAGTCCGTCAATTTTTAACCAACGACCCTTTTTGGATTGAAGTGGCATCTAGAAATCTAGCAGATCCGGCACATGTAGCTTCCAATGAATAGAAATTGACGACGAGCAGATACATGTTATAATTCGCGAGCTTTTTTAGAAAAAACATGTCAATAGACGGCCCAAAGGGCAGAGATGAGGGCATAGAAGCGCGACGCGTGCAGCTCGGTTTGAGTGTGATCACCACTCCAGGGACCTTGGCTGAACAAGTAGCGAATTCCGCTAGAGAAATATTGGCGTTCACTGGAAAAGGGCCGGTGCTCGTCGGAGCTGTATCCGACGACCCTTACACGGAGTTTATGGACGACATGGATGAAGCTCTCTACAGAGAAGCTTTGGCCTATGCCACTGAAGCGCTGCAAGGTATAGATCACGATCCGGCGACTCTTTTGGCGGTGATTTTAAACGAAATCCTCTTACGCGAAGAGCACTGGCTGACCCCAGAGGAGGAGCCCGAGCCCGAAGAACACGAGATAGAAGGACTTTCACAAGAAGTGGAAGGAAGTATCTACCACCTCTTCGATCCTGAGTCTGACGACTATGGAGAAGACATTGAAGCCCTGGGAGACGAGGACGAGGATGAGGAAGGCCAGGAAGTGGTTCGTCACGCTTTCAGCCTCCATGCACCCGATGCTTTTCCGAAGCTTTGCCGGGCTATCGACGAGTATGTGGCGGACTTAAAGTAGACAAGCACCTCCACACGTGTCTTAATGCCTACATATGCAAAGCGATCTGATTAGAAAAGCCACGGAAGTCCTCCAAGGGGGAGGTCTCGTCGCTTTTCCCACCGAAACGGTTTATGGCCTCGGGGCCAACGCCTTTGAAAGTGCTGCTGTCGAAAAAATCTTCAGCATGAAGGAGCGTCCCAGTTCCAATCCGCTCATCGTACACATCGCTGAAATCAGCCAGTTAAAAGATTTGGTTGAAAAAGTAGAACCCATGGAACAGCTGCTGATTGCTGCTTTTTGGCCTGGCCCGCTCACGCTCGTGTTCCCAAAGTCCGACAAAGTACCCAAAATCGTCAGTGGCGGCTTAAAAACCGTGGCGGTGCGCATGCCGGCTCACCCGATGGCCTTGGAACTGATCAAGAGCTGTGGCTTTCCCATAGCCGCTCCTTCGGCCAATCCATCCGGCAAACCCAGCGCCACCCACCACGAGCACGTAAAAGCCTATTTTGGAGATCGCATCTTCCGCATGGAAGGAGGCGAAACCCAGCACGGCTTGGAATCGACCGTGGTTCAGGTGAAAAACAAAGTGCCGCACATCTATCGTCTTGGCTCGGTGACTCCGGAAGACATCGAACGTGTAACAGGTGTAAAGCCCGTGATAGACACGCGTTCACCGCATTCGCCGGGCACCCATTTCAAGCACTATTCCCCAGAAACGCAGCTCTGCGTCTTGACTAAAGAAGTCTGGAAAACCCGCATTTACCAAGCCCTGGAGCACGGCAAGCGCGTGGGCATTTTGGCCACCACAGAAAGCGCCAGAAGTTTGAGAGGTTTCGAAGTCACCGTCTTCGATCTTGGCTCCGAATCCAACCTCATGGAAGTAGGCTCCCGCCTCTACAGTGGCTTGATTGAGCTCGATCAACAGAAGTTGAATATAATTTTTGTTCAAGAATTTCCAAAAACAGGTTTGGGACTCGCCATCATGGACAGGCTCCAACGCGCTGCCAGCCGCTAACGTGAATCTTGAAACTCCAAAGCCAAGAAGAGATGTTTGTGCGCCTTCTGCTGAGCATGGAGCGCTCTGAGAAAGTTCATGAACTTTCTCTCCGCTTCCTTTCATGCTTGATGCTTCCCAAAAGGCGCACAAACATCTACCTGTTATGGAATTTCAAACTCTCTTTCGGTTTGGGACATACTCACTTTCTGAAGCACAAACCTTAAGGAAGAAGGTGCGAGGATCATGCATCCGAGTACCTTCGCTCCCGCTTCAGAAAGTGAGTATGTCCCTTAGAGCGGGAAGAGAGTTTCAAGATTCACCTCGCTAAGCTTGCAAACAGATCGGTTTCATTTTAGAATCATAGTCCACAATGAAAACCGACCTCAAAAACAAGACTCTCTTCCTCGTCATCGTCCTGATTGCTTTTCTGGACGGCATGTTGGTGATGCAGCACGTTTCGGAGAGCGCCCCCGTCAGCACGGCGAATCAGGTGCGTGTGCTTCAGGATTCCCTCAGTTCTAAAACAGCACCGGCAGCACTCACCGAAGTCATCGCCACAGAGCCCGAAGCCAAATCCGTCCCTTTCACAACTCAAGCGCCTCTGGGCTACTGGACCACAAAACCTTGGGCCGATTTTGCCGAAGAAGCCTGCGTCTACATGGCCTACAAGTGGGGAACGGATTCGGAAATGCCAGGCACCGCCGAAACCGCCACCAATCTGGAAGCCATCGGCCAGTGGGAAACGGAACATCTGGGCAGCTCTGCCCTCACCGACATTTCGCAAACCCTGCAAATCCTCAACCAAGCTCTGGGTTACGCCAAGGCTACGATCAGCACAGACACATCTGTTGCGAACCTAAAAACCCTGCTCGATAGTGGCGCCATCCTCATTGTGCCCGTGAACGGGCAAATCCTCGATAACCGTTACTATGGAGACCCTGCGCCGGAGTACCACATGATTGTGCTCTACGACTACAATGCCGAGGGCTTCCTGGCCAACGACCCTGGTACTTCTCGTGGAAAGGGAGCGCTTTACCCAGAAACAAAAATCCTGGAGAGTCTCCAGGATTTGAATGGTGAGAAAAGAATGATCGTCGTGACCCGTTAAGCAGCCTTTTTCTTTGTGGGCTTGGCCTTCTTGGGAGCAGTAGCTTCTACTTTTTTCTTAGGGGTTTCAGCGGCAGCAATGCTGCGAGCGAGCAAAGATTTGCGACGGTCAGCGGTGTTGCTAGCGAGTATGCGTTTTTTTGCAGCGGTGTCGATCAACTTATAAGCGGCAGGGAGCAATTTTTCAGCCTTAGACTTGTCGCCATCCTTGCAGGCATCCATCACTTCACGAATAGCCTTACGCAGTGCGGTGCGCACATTGTAGTTGCGAGCCTGTCGTACGAGAGATTGTCGAGCGCGTTTCTTGGCAGATTTGATGATTGGCATTCCTTGCGATTTAGAAAATTACCCGTAGAATATAGGGACTGTATCTGATCTTGTCAAAGGAAAATGGCAAAACCCCTCATCCTTGCTTCCGGAAGTCCTCGCCGAAAAGAGCTGCTCACCATGCTTGGCCTGCCGTTCACCGTGGATCTCCCCAGCGATTTTGCCGAGTTTACAGGTTCACAAGTAACAGATCCCGCCGAACTTGTGCTCAAAAACAGCCAGGGAAAAGTTCAAACCGTGTCTCTGCGCCATCCCGACGCCCTTGTTCTCGGCGTGGACACGGTGGTCTTTCACGGGGACCAGATCCTGGAAAAACCTAAAAACGCCGAGGACGCCTTCCGCATGCTGAAGCTCCTTCAAGGCAACATGCACACCGTTTTCACGGCTCAAGTGCTCTTGGACACCGAAACTCAGCGCCAGCTCGAATCCGTAGAGCAAACCGCCGTCACTTTTCTGCCCATGACCGACGAGCAAATCCGCACCTACATCGCCACAGGCGAGCCCATGGACAAGGCCGGAGCCTACGCGGCGCAGGGCATTGGGGCACAGTTCATCCAAAAAATCGACGGCGATTTTTTCAACGTGGTGGGCCTGTCGGTCTCTCGTTTTATGGAGCTCTACACCCAGCTTGACCAATCTGTCTAAAGCCCCTAAAGTGGAACCAATCCTAACCCAACGCCATGGGAAATAAAGCTGGTAAAATTGCACTCGGACTGGGCCTCATCACCGGAGCCGTCACCGGCTTCCTTTTCGCTCCTGAAGAAGGAAAGAAAATCCGTCAGAAACTCGCCAAAGGCGACACGAAAGGTCTGCTCAAAGATCTCGAAGCCGTGGGCGGAGAAATCAGAGACATGATCGTGGACCTCGGCAAAATGCCTCCTGTGAAGGAAGCTTTGGAAAAAGCCAAAGACAAGGCCGCCGATGTAGCCAACATGAAGCGTGAAGAGCTCGATACTCTCCTCAAAACAGCCTCTAAAAAGGCAGATCAGTTCAAGAAAAAACTGAGCGACTATGTTAAAGAACAGAAATCGGTTTTAGAAGAACACCTCGATGTAAAAGGGAAGCCTTCAAAGAAAAAAGCCGCTCCTAAAAAGAAGCTCATCGCCAAAAAGCCCGCCGCTAAGAAACCTTCCACAAAGAAGCGCAAAAAATAGGCCCATTGCCTAGTCGCCACTCTAGGATTAAAATAGAGGAGACGAGTCTCGGAAGGCTATACGCAAAAGAAAACCCCCAAACGGGGGTTTTCTTCGTCTATTCAGGCGGGTGGACCGCAGGGGATTCGAACCCCTCTTCTTGAGAGTGACGAGTCTCAGAAGGTGACCAACACGCGGCCCGTGTCTGAACAAACACATCCTAAAACACCGACCTTACAAAACACCTGACTTTTTTCTTTCATTCCGCTGACAAAAACCTGACACGATCACGCACAGTTGAACAACTTGTGTATTTAAAAGTGCACAACTAATTCCCCAAGAGCAACAATTTCTTCGCCCTCTTCAACTTCTTCAGCGCGCACTCCCGCTTCAGCGCCGCACTCCAAGTTTCACACTCTTCGGAATACGCCAACTCAACAGGTCGCCGGGCTTTGGTGTAACGCGCGCCCTGCTTAGAATTATTGTGTTCCCGAATGCGCCGCTCTAAATCCTTCGTGGAACCCAAGTAAAAAGTTCCATCCGAGCAGCGCAACATGTAAACGTGGAAGCTCATTTTTGAGGCATGCTTTTTAAAAGTTCCGGCTCAGCCAGTTTGGCATATTTAAAAGCAAAATTGAAAATAGAACGTTGCGTATCGGCAATGTTCTGATTTTGAATGATAACTCCCATTTGATCCGCGTGCGAAACAATCGCCACTTTATCGTCATAAATATTGATCTCATTTTTAAACGGAAATTCTTCCTTGGGAATCAAAACGACTTCTCTCAGTTCCTCTTCACCTCGTCGCTTCACGTCGAGTGCCGCTTTGTCGTAAGAAAAAATACCGCGCAGCTGCACTTTTCTCGCCACTTTTTTAGCGATGTACGAAGGGTAATAATCTTTCAGTAAAGTACGTGTGGCCAAGCCAACGTCCGCCCAACACAGCAGCTCCGTGGAAGTAGTCAGCGTGTCCTCCATAATGCGAATGATCCCTTCACGTCCCTGAAAAAAAGACACTTGAGGCTGAGCCGAAAATTGCTGATGCAAAGACAAAAGCTCGGGCAGAGATTTTTCTAGATCGTTGAAGCGCTTGTATTGATCCTCCACCAAAGAGTGAGGATTCACCGGTTGAAAGTAAAAGTAGCGACCTTTTTTCACTTGGCTGACCAAGCCCTTTTTTAGCAGTTGATCCAAGACCAAATAAGCCGTGGGTCGCTTCACTCCTGCTCTTTTGGCAATCACTCCCGGAAGAGCTTCTTTAAGCGTGAGCAGTTCCAAATAAATTTTGCTCTCTTTCTCTGAGAGGCCGACGTTCTGAAGAGTGCGTGGAAGGTCCATAAAGCTAATAGTACTGACAACAGTATATAACAGATTAAATCAAATAGAAAGAGCTGAGCTTACTGACATATTTGACAAGAAATATTATTATTGCATCGCTTTACCAGCACTATGACTAATATCCTCTTGGCCGGAAACCATCGCGCAGAAGTAGAACAGAAGGGCCACAACGGGACGGCCGTTGGCCTGACCTTCCAGGCTCGTGCTTTCGAGGCAGCTTGTAGGGCTCACAGAGAGCTCACGAGAAAAGGCCTCAACGCGACTCTCTTCACGCTCATCGATCATACTGGCGGAGTGAGGGAGTTGACGGGGAAAAGAAACAATCCCGCCATTCTCCAAACCCATGACCTACAAAAAGTACTGAGCGGCCCCTTGCTTGAGCAGTTAGATCGCCACGAAATTCCTCACGAGCAGCTAGCGGTCATCCCCGAAAGCACTTTGAAGAAACACGAGATGGCACTCCGTGAGCGAGGTGCTTTCTCAGAGCAAGGGACCTGTAGAGCCTTCAATGCAGACGGGGGAATGGTATGCCGTGGGCTCGCCGGGGCCTACATGGATTACGCGGTTCGGACGGCAGCAGAAGCAGGCGCTAAACCAAGAGCGCTGGACTGGTTCATTGAAGCCACAGCACCTGTTCCCAGCACCTTGACCTATACCCAAGGAACCAACATTTACAGAATGGGTATGACGGCAGGAAATGATGTGCTTTCCAAACTCACAGTCCGCGGTTGGGATTGCACCACGCCTGAAATGAAAATCCTTCAATATCTTAAGGCTTCACTAAGTTAATCTTGTCAAAACAAGTGAACTGGGTTAAAATAAAATCAGATATTCCAACTTTAATTCCTACTTTCCAATATGGTGACAACCGTTCTCCGTAAAAAAGGACAGTTCACAATTCCGGCAGACCTGCGCGAAGAAATGAATATGAAAGAAGATGAAGCTTTTTCCATTTTAACCTGGAATAAAAAGGCAATGGTCCTGATACCTCAGAACTTGAAAAGTATAGACATCCTCAATAAAACAGCCGCTTTGGCAAAAAAGAAAGGACTCACGCTAGAGGAGATGCTCTTGGAGCTGGACCAAATCCGTCACGCTGCTTAAATGAAAGTTTTTCTCGATAGCAGTGTCATCATCGCAGCTTTACTTTCGACCACCGGAGCATCGGCCAAAATCCTCACTCTTTCTGAAGGAGGAATTGTGGAAGCGTACGTCACGGATGAAGTAGTGGAGGAAGTCCTCGATGTCGTCCAAAGAAAATTTCCAGAGGCGCTGAGTTTGGTAAAAGAACTGCTCAAAAAAACATGCACCTGTGTAAAAGCAACAAGGGGGAAAGTGAAAGGGAATCCGCAGGAATGGATCAAAGACCCCAAAGACGTAAAAATCTTGCTCGGAGCTAAACAGTGCAAAGTGGATGTCTTACTGACTTTGGACTTGAAAGATTTCATCAAAGACAAAGAGGTCGCAAAAAAATCCCAACTCAAGATCCAAACCCCTGGAGATTTTCTAAATGAAGTCTTCGCCCAGTTCACTAGCTTCTGAGCCCTCTCATCATCTCCACTCGTTCCGCAATCAGCTTTGCTGTTCCCACATCTTTGCGATGAAACACGGGTCCAGTCACGGCCATAGCCGCCGCTTCAGCCAATTGTTCGGCCTCCGCCAAAGTCTCCGCCACGCCCACCATGGCCACCGCGCGTGAGCCGAGCAAATAAAGCCCATCTTCGCGGGCATCTACAGAGCCGTAATAAACGTGCACGCCTTCCGGCACCGCGCCCACCACTATTTTTTCGTCTTTCACCGGCGCAGTGGGGTAGCCTTCCGGGCAAACGTACTTCACCACCGTCGCGCGTTGCTCGAATTCCACGGCTTCCAAAGTCCCCGCAATGATTCGCTCGCACACCTCCACAAAATCCGTCTTCAAAAGAGGCAGCACATTCATCACTTCTGGGTCACCAAAACGCGCGTTGTATTCAATGAGTCGCACGCCATCTTTCGTGGCCATAAATCCTCCATACATTATCCCTTTGAACTCTGCGCCGCACTCGGCCTTCAAAGCTTCCGCCACTTTCACGGTAATATCGTGCGCCGCAGCCAAATCTGCCGCCGTCAAAAACGGCAAACTTCCATCCGCGTCGCTGTAAGTCCCCATACCGCCGGTGTTGGGCCCAGTGTCACCTTCAAACGCACGTTTGTGATCCTGCACCGCGGGCATGTCCACCACGTGCGTACCATCACAAAAACTCATCAAGGAAAATTCCACGCCCACAAATTTTTCTTCCACCACCACGCGCCCAAATTTTTCGATCGACGCCTTCGCAAAAACGATGCCCTCGTCCACGGACTTCAAATGTTCACCGGAAACCTGCACACCCTTGCCACCCAAAAGTCCGTCGGCCTTCACCACATATTCACCGAGCTCATTCATCCATTCACGCAGACCTTCTTCCGCAGTAAAAACACGGTAAAGGGGATTCCCGGGAATTTTATATTTTTCCACCAAATCACGCGTGAAAGATTTGGAACTTTCCAGTCGTGCCAAACTCTTCAGCGGCGCCACACTTTTCACGCCCACCTCGAGCAACGCATCCGCCGCTCCAGCTCCGATGGGATCGTCCGGTCCGATGAACGCAAAGTCCGGTTTAAATTCGCGCGCGAATTCCTGCAGCGGCCCAAAATCCATCACGTTCCCAACCCGATATTCCGAAGCGAGCTCACGAATTCCGGGATTCACCGCTCCTCCATAAACGCCCAGCTCCACGTTGCCGTTACGCAGCAAAGTCTCGGCAATCACGTGCTCTCGCGCTCCGTTGCCGACCAATAAAATCCGCTTCATAAAAGTGGCACTTGAGTTTCCATTTCCAGTTGAGCACATTGACGGCTGCTTTCCGCAGCACGCAGCACTTCTTCGGTCACGTCCGGCGTGGGATATTTGCCATCAAAACACGCCATGCAGAAGTTTTCGATAGTGGGATTTCCTTCGCGCACTGCTTCTTCCAAATCTTCTAAATCTTGATAGAAAACCGCATCGGCTCCAATGGCACGAGCCACTTCGTCCACGGTGAGTTCGTTGGCAATGAATTCTTTGCGGCTGGGCATGTCCACGCCATACACACAAGGATTGTGGAGGGGGGCCGCACACGATGCAAAGTAAACTTTTTCCGCACCCATATCACGCACCATTTCCACAATTTTTTTAGAAGTATTTCCACGCACAATCGAATCGTCCACCAGCAGAATTTTCTTTCCTTCAATTTCCAAACGAATGGGGTTCAACTTGCGGCGAATCGAACTCTGACGTTGGCTCTGCCCGGGCATAATGAAAGTGCGGCCGACATAGCGATTTTTCACCAGTCCTTCACGGTATTTCACACCCAGCTCATAGGCCAGGGGAGCCGCGGAGTGACGAGAGGTAGAGGGCACCGGAATCACCACATCGATTTCCACGCCGGACGCTTTGATTTTCTTCGCGAGTTTTTCACCCATACGCATGCGCGTTTTGTACACAGAAATGTCGTCGATCAGACTGTCCGGTCGAGCAAAATATACGTATTCAAAAATACAAGGATTGTAGACGGTCTTCTCGGCACAAACTTTGCTGTGCACACGGCCTTTTAAATCCACGAACACCGCTTCACCCGGCTTCAAATCTCGTACGACTTCATAACCGAGCACATCCAGCGCCACGCTTTCGGAAGCAAAAATGGTGTCGGGGTAGAGGTCGTCCTCGCGCTTGCCCATGATCAGCGGACGAATCGCATTCGGGTCGCGGAAAGCCAGCATTCCATAACCGGCAATCAGGACAATACAAGCATAAGCCCCTTTCACGCGACGATAGACGCCTTCCATGGCCTTAAAAATAAGCTCTGGAGTGAGGTCAGCCGTCCCCAAGGCTTCAATTTCATGCGCCAGTACATTCAGCAAAACTTCAGAGTCAGACTGCGTGTTCAAATGGCGGTGATCTTTCTCCACCACTTCTTTTTTGAGTTCGCCGGTATTGGTCAAATTTCCATTGTGAATCAATGCGATCCCAAAAGGCGCGTTCACATAAAACGGCTGAGCTTCGGCGCTGTCGTAAGTTCCGGCAGTGGGGTAGCGCACGTGCGCCATGCCCGTAACCCCTTTGAGTCGTTCCAAATCTGCCTCGTGAAACACTTCACTCGCCAGACCATCGCCCTTTTTCATGTGCATTTGGCGACCGTCAAAAGTCACCATTCCGGCCGCATCCTGTCCACGATGTTGGAGCATCATGAGCCCGTCGTACAGCTCAGCTGCGACAGGAGTGTTGGAATGAATGCCGATGATTCCGCACATAGCGCGCCCTGGGGGCTTATATTAGAGACTACAGATTAGCCTGTTTCTTCGCAGCTGTCACGGTATTTGAAAGGAGTGTGGCTACCGTCATGGGCCCCACACCTCCCGGCACCGGAGTGATCGCCGCCACTTTATCCTTGAGTCCTTCAAAATCCGCGTCACCCACCAGCTTACCGTTCTCCAGGCGATTCATGCCCACATCGATCACAATCGCGCCTTCTTTCACCATGTCTGCAGTCAAAAAATTCGCTTTTCCCACGGCCACCACAATCACATCAGCCTCCTTCGTATACTTGAGTATATTTTTTGTTCGTGAATGACAGCAGGTCACTGTGGCATCCCTGTTGAGCAGCATCATTGCCATCGGTTTCCCTACGATATTGCTGCGGCCGATCACCACACAATCCAGCCCACCCACATCAATCTTATAATAATCCAAAATCTTCGTGATGCCCTTCGGCGTGCACGGCGACATGTCCTCAAATTCCTTGCTCAAAAACATTTTCCCCACGTTGTAAGCCTGAAATCCATCCACATCTTTGTAAGGGTTGATCGCCTTGATCACCTTCGCCGGATCGATTCCTCGGGGCAGGGGCAGCTGCACAATCATACCTGTTACAGAAGCATCCTGATTCAACTCCTCGATCTTAGCCAAAAGCCCATCCTGAGTGATCGTGTCCGGCAAACTCACTCGTTCAGACAGCATGCCCACTTTGGCACAGGCCTCCTCTTTTTTTCCCACATAAACCGCGCTCGCCGGATTGTTCCCCACGACAATAACCACCAGTTTGGGAATCCGCCCGTCCGCTTTCAGCTTTTCAATCTCTTCTTTAACCTGAGAGAGCAGAAAGTCCGAAACGACGCGTCCATCCAGTAAGGTGGCCATGAACCGGGGCTAGAGATTTTATTCTAACAGGTTCGATAGGCGATTCAAGGGCTCTTTGAGTTAGAGCCGAGTCTGCACCACTTTCCACAGCAGCTCCTCCGTTTCATCTTTGGTAGGCTGCACCGGCACCACCGTCCAGTCGTAGCGTTTTGCCAAGTCCAAATGCACTCCGCGCGCCCGCTTCATCAAAGCATCGTTGTCTTCGTGCAAATGGCCTGCCTCTTTCGCCGACTCATGACGTTCTCCATCCAGTAAAATAGCCAAATCCTCCTTGAGCAAATAACGATTCAAAGTCTGCAGCCACTCGGTGTCCGCGCCTTTAATGGTGCCCCACGCAATGCCCGTGCCGGTATAATCTTCCGCCACCACTATTTTGCCCACAGCCAGCCACTCCTTGAGCGTCGGCTCAAATTGGTAGCGATTCAAAGTGAACCACGTCTGCAACTCTTCCTCCGAAATCGACTGCCCTCCGCCACTCCTCAAAAATCCATTCAAAAACACGCCCGTCGGTTCCATTTCATAAACCGGAAATTTCACATACACCGCATCGTAGCCGGCAGTCTTCAGCCGTTCCACCAGCCGCAGCGCATGCGTGCTTTTCCCAATATTGTTGATCCCGTAGAGAGTGATGAGCATGAAATCAGGATAAAGCATCCGTACTCCCAAATCCACCACGGCTATCTTCGCGGATGCTGTCCACTTCTTGCCATTCGAACTTGTCCACTCGCACAAACACTCCTTGGGCGATTTTTTCGCCGCGCTCAATCGTTACCGCTGCCTCAGAAAAGTTATACACCTGGATTTTCACCTCATCCGTAGGCCCACAGTAATCGTGATCGATGATTCCAAAGCCATGCGGGGGAGTGAGCCCCTTCTTTTTAGGCGTGCTACTGCGCGAAGCCACGGCCAGCATGTAGCCCTTAGGTACCTCCACAATCACATTCCCGGGGATCAGTTCAATCTGTCCGGGTGCCACCGTAACCGTCTCGCGGGCCAGCAGATCAAAGCCCACACTGCCCTCCGTGGCGTAAACGGGTAGAGGAAGATCTTTATCGACGCGTTGAATACGGATTTGCATGCTAGTATCTTACACAAAAATACCCCGGCGAGAGCCCAGACGAATTGACAGAAGGCTAAAATAATTTATGATTAAAGTATGAGGTACAGAAATCTTGCCATAGGAACTCTAGTGTTCGGAGCAATAGTGGCAGGTGCCGAGCACTATGCTGAGCCTAAAAAAGGCCCTGAGTTTTCAGACGCTCCAGTGGTTCTTCCTGTGCGCACTCAAGTGAAACAAAAAACCAGAAAGGTCTTGGAAGATGAAACCGATCCGCTGCCTTGTTCCGAAGAACTCGACGATTACCTCGAGTTTCTTGAGGAGGACGATACAGGAGAGGAAGAAAAAGACCTTCGAGCAGAGTTGCGGGATTGTTCCCGAATTTTGACACCCAATCAACGAGGTTTGCTCAGCAGTCTGGAAGTGGAAAAAAAAGCCGAATTGCGCTACAAGCTCAATTGCTTGGACAGGGAAGACCAGTGTGAAAGCATGGAAAATGGTTTTGTAGAAACTTTAGAGGATTTTGGGGTAGAGGGCTGGATTTGGAATCCCGACTTCGAGTTTATTTACGATCAAAACGGTTGGACCACAGGAGTCCTTTCTTACCCCGGCTTCCAGCTCCAACTTCCTGCCACCTTGGCAGATCATGAAGACTCCATACACCTGGAGCCGATGTGGAATGGCGAGGAACCGGTGGTCACCTTCACCCTGGTGCACGAAGACGAAGAATCTGCAGCTGTGATGAATTTCAACGATGATTTTAACCCGATGGACGTAAGAAAAGAGAATTTAGAAACGATTCGTGACCTTTGGTTCCAAGCAAACGAGCAATAAAAAGCCCCACATTGCTGCAGGGCTTTTCGAGGGAAGCACGGTAATTACTTAGAAGCGAGAATCGCAGCGTTCACGTCCATTTTGATGGCGGGGCTCATGCTGGAGCAGAGCGTCATGCTGTTGATGAAGGTTCCTTTCACAGAAGCAGGCTTCTTGTCGTTCACAGCGCGGAGGTAAGCGGACACATTCTCAGCCAATTGCTTGGTGTCGAAGGACACTTTACCCACGATGTTGTGGAGATTTCCTTGTTTGTCGTTGCGGAATTCAACCTGTCCTTTGATCAAATTAGCCACGGTTTCTCCTACATTAGGGGTAACCGTTCCAGATTTAGGGTTAGGCATGAGTCCAGCCTGACCGAGTTGTCTAGCGATTTTAGCCATTCCACGCATCATATCGGGAGTAGCAATCGCCACATCGAAGTCCAGCCAACCTTTCTCCACTTTTTCAATGAGTTCATCGGATCCAGCTTCCATAGCGCCGGCATCTTTAGCTTCTTTAATCTTGTCGTCGGACACGAAAGCGATCACACGAACCTTTTTACCGGTTCCGTGGGGAAGGCTCACCGTGGAACGGAGTTGTTGGTCCGCAGCAGCGGGATCCACACCTAGGTTCAGGTGAATTTCTACAGAAGAATCGAATTTTGTGGAAGAAATCTCCTTAACGAGCGCAACGGCTTCGTCCAAAGAGTAAAGCTTGCCCAGCTCAATCTTAGCGAGAGCAGCAGTATATTTTTTACCGTGAGACATAGAACAGGGGTTATGGGGTGTTAGCGGTTTTTAAGCCTTCCCCGAAATGATGAGTTTAGTTCTCGACTTTCACTCCCATGGAGCGGGCAGTACCGGCCATGATCTTCATAGCGGCGTCGATATCGTTTGCATTGAGGTCTTCCATCTTGATTTCAGCGACCTCTCGGAGTTGAGCTTTGGAAATGGTTCCAACCTTATCTTTGTGGGGAACAGCGCTTCCTTTTTCGAGTCCGATCGCCTTCTTAATAAGAATGGCTGCCGGTGGCTTCTTCATGATGAAAGTGAAGCTGCGGTCTTCCAAGATCGTGATGATCACCGGAATAACCGTGTCACCCAAGGGTCGGGTGGCTTCGTTGAACTTGCTGCAGAAGTCCTGGAGGTTTACTCCGTGTGGACCGAGAGCGGTTCCCACGGGAGGTGCCGGGTTGGCTTTCCCTGCGGGAATCTGAAGTTTGACGATAGCTTGAACTTTCTTAGGAGCCATAAATTGCGTAAAGCTGGCTGATTCTACTGAAGGGTCTTCAAACTGTCAAACACTTTTTTCATGCTCTCGTGATAGCCCTGCGCATACTCGAAGCCGTACAGATTGGCGCCCACACGAATCAACAGGTGCACCGTCTTCACTTTAGCCTTATGGTTGAAGTAGAAAGACGAGTCTCCATAATTGTTGGCTTCATTCACGGTTCCCATATCTGTGAGAGTCTTAGCCTCATCTCTTAGATTCAAATAACCCTGAAAACCGCCGGTGTCGGTGCCGTACTTGATTTCATAAATACTGCCCACAAAAGCAGCGCCACTGAACAGGTTCCATTGGTAAACCGTGGCCGCACTTTGATCCGTAAAGCCTAAAAATTCAAAGACCAAGCCAGAAAAGCCAGCTTCCTTCAACGTGGGATTCTCAAAACCTGCCGTTCTAAAAAGGTCTACGCTTAGAGAAGAGGGAGTGTCCTCAGCAGTTTCCTGAAGTTCGACAGGTTGATCCGGGCTCGTAGGAGTATCAGTAGTGGTGTCGGTTACGGGCAAGGTCAGAGGCTCGCTAGTATCTGTAATGGGCGTAGGCATGACTTCAGTGGTGTCCACTGTGTCCACCGCCGTGTCTAGATTCAAATAATTATTAAAAAGCACGTCCGTGATGGTGAGCACCACGACGAGCGACAGAATAATCGAGAAAACCGTGAATTTCTGCATAGGCGTGAAAAAGCTGTCTCCTTTGTACTATTTTTTCTTCACCTGGTCAAAATCCAATTCTACCGGTGTTTCACGTCCAAAGATGGAGATCATCACTTTCACCTTACCCTTTTCTTCATCGATTTCGTTCACCACACCTTCGTAGCCGGCGAAAGGTCCATCCAAAACGATGACCAAATCGCTGACAGCGAGTGTAATTTTGAACTTGGGAGCGTTGTCGTCTTCGAGGTAGCGAGAAATCACACCAAATTCTTCTGCAGAAACCGGCACAGGGATCGTTCCGGAACCCACGAATCCGGTCACGTTGGGCGTATTACGCACCACGTACCAAGATTCATCATCCACCATCATGTCCACCAGCACGTAACCAGGGAAAAGACGTTTCTTCTCTGTTTTTGGCTTCCCTTTCTTCACCACGATTTGCGTTTCTTTAGGCACAATCACATCAAAAATCTTGTCCTGCATGTTCATGGACTCGATACGTTGCAAAAGCGCTTCACGTACTGCATCTTCGTAACCCGAGTAAGTGTGGATCACATACCAGTGACGACCGGTGTTTTTCGCCTGTTTTGCCATGAATTATTGTTGTGAGGAGGAATCGGAAGAGTCAGCAGGGACGGTTTCCACGGTAATCCCATCGGGAGCCACGACACCGGGGCTACTTTCGCCGGAAGTGTCAGTGACGGTGTTATCTGGGGTTGCCTTGAGCAAAGCCTGGTAAGCTTGACTGAATCCCAAATCGAGCAAACCAAGATAGACGCCGACCACCAGAGAAACTCCGATGACGATACCGGTGAGCAGAGCGGCTTGTTCTTTTGTGGGCCAGGTCACTTTACCAAATTCTTCGAACGCGCTTTTGAAGTAAGCGACAACGGGGTTTTGAGAGGATTTCATGAGTATTTATAATTGCGTACTATGGCGAAAAAGCCTTGGGGCTTCAGTGCAAAGGGAATATACAACAGACAGAGGGGAGAATGCAAGAGAAAGTGCTCAGAGCCCAGGCGCGCCAATAGGTGAGCGCATCCTCACCACAATTGTGCAAAACGAGCCAGTCAAAGTGATCATTTTGTCAGGACTTTTGGGGTCGATTTTTGCTACAATTTCCCTGTCTTTTAAACCTGTTAAATATGACTGACCAAGAACTTTACGAAAAAGCCAAGCTCTACGGACAAAACGCCCTGCTCTGGCGCCAAAAATTCACAGGACTCTTGCCCGAGGTGAATCGCCGCCGTCTCCATGAGCGCCACGGCTTTGGAAGTATTTTTGAGTTTGCGTACAAACTAGCGGGCCTTTCAGAGCAGCAGGTTAAAAATGCGCTAAACTTGGAAGCGTCATTTACGAACAAACCTACTCTTAAGGCTCTTTTGGAGAACGGGCAGGTGAGCATCAATAAGTTGGTTCGGGTGCAGTCCGTGGCTACTCAAGAAAATGAAAGTTTCTGGGCGAACCAAGCCCAAGTCCTTTCCAAAAAAGCTTTGGAAACTTTGGTGAGGGATGAAAGGATAGTGAGCCAGCCAAAGGTCCTGCCCGGGCAGGACCTACAATTCTCAGCATCTGTCCAGAGCCGCCTCCACGAACTGCAGGCCAAGGGAATAGACCTCGACCAACTACTCACGGAATTCCTGGACCAGCGAGAGGGAAAAATTGCTCAGGAAAAAGAGGCAATCGCTGAAAACCTGCCCGTAGCCACCTCTCGCCAGGTTCCGGCTCGTACCAGGAGGGTCGTCCGCGCAGAAAACGGCACAAAATGCTCCATCCCAACCTGCCAACGCTCGGCCACCGAAATCCACCATACGCAAACCTTCGCACTCAGTCGCCGGCACGATCCTCACTACTTGGCCCCACTCTGCAAAGCTCACCACCAAATTGCGCACGCCATCAATCTGAAGGTGCTGGAAAAACGGCGGGAGGCAGTGGGGTGAAGCCCCGCCCACCAGCGCCACGTGGAGCCCTTCCTTTTTGGGAACTTTTCTGCTATAATAAACAGATTAAAACACGTATGGCACTACGAAAAACAAAAATCAACGCTCTTGGAGTCCTGATGGCTGTAGCCGCAGGAATAGCGACTTTTGCCCTGGTACACCCGGCTTTTGCCGCGAGTTATATGCCGCTTCCGTCCACCGAAGATTTGAACGTGCCGGCCCCGGAAGGCGACACCGCCATTGAAAAACTGGAAAACTTCCTCGGGCCCATTGCTCGCAACCTCCGCATCATCATTGGGGCCATTGCCGTGCTGCTCATCGTGGTTTCCGGATTCACCATGGTGATCGGGGGCGACAACGAGGAGACCTACAAAAATCAACGTAAATCTGTTTTGTACGGAGTCGTCGGTCTCATCATGATCAGTCTGGCAGGTCCAATTGCAGAAATCTTCGACTACCGCGAAGGAAACTTCCTGGACGATCCGGACGCTTTTGTGGAACGCGCAGCCCTCTTCAACGACACAACTCAACTGATCGTGACTTTCTTGAAATATTTCTTGGGCAGCTTAGCCACACTCATGTTCATCCGTTCTGGAGCCCTCATGGTGGCGGAAGGATCGAACGAAGAAGTGGTGACTCGAGAAAAAAAGAACCTGGCCCTGGGCGCCGCCGGCTTGTTCATGATCTTCGTTTCCGACCTGGTGATTAGAAACATTTTCTACAGCGCCACCTACAACACCGACACCAGTTCCACAGTGGTTTCCATCAATCAAAACGAATTCGTAGTGCAGTTGGTGGCCTTTACCAACCTGGTAGTGAGCTTCGTCGGTCCCATCATGATGTTCGGAATCGCGGCGGGAGGACTGCTCTATGTGGCCTCCTTCGGAAATGAAGAACGCACCGCTCTGGCCAAAAAAATCATCTTCAATTCCATCATTGGGGTAGTCATCATTTATGGCGCTTTTGCCCTGGTGACCACTGTTATTGCCGGCACTTTCTAACACGCATGAAAAAACTCTTCTTCACACTCGCGCTGCTCGCTCAACTCTTCCACTTTCCGGTGGCCGATGCCAGCAGCTTTGATTTCGGCACCACTCTGGAGACCTTCCAGGAAAGCGTGACGGAACAAAGTGTGGAGGTAGACCCCACCGGAACCGGAGTGACTTTGCCCACCTTCACCGACGACACCGAAGAAGGGGCAGGAGTGATTGTGGCGGCCATTCAACGTTTCTTGGACTTCTTTAAGCTCATAGTGACTCCGGTGGCGATTCTATTCATCACCATCATGGGGGTGAAAATGGTCACCGCCGCACGCGACAGCGAAGAGGTCACCACAGCCGCAAAAAATTCAGTCACCTACACTCTCTACGGGCTACTCTTTATCTTCGTCTCCGATTCTGTGGTGAGCGTATTTTTTGGATCTGAAGGGGAAATTTTCCGCAACGGAACGAGCGGCGTGCAAGATTTTTCCACAAAATCCTCCAACTTCTTCGCCGGGATTTATGGTCTGGTGGAAACGCTCATCGGAGCCATCGCAGTTTTCATTCTCGTGACCGCGGGTATGCGCTACGTGGCCGGTTCCTACGACGACGACCAAATCTCCAAAGCCAAAAAACAGATCCAGTGGGCCCTCGTGGGCCTTTTCGTAATCGGAGTTTCGGAGTTTGTAGTGAAGGACGTACTTTTCCAGGATCAAGGCACTCGTCTGGGAGTGGAGGAGGGCAAGCAATTGCTGGCGAATCTCACCAACTTCATGGCGGGAACCATGGGAACTATCGCCTTTGTTTCGCTGCTCTATGCGGGTTATCTCTATGTCACTGGTGCTCAAAACGAAGACAATGTCGCCAAAGCCAAGAAGATCATCATGTGGTCTTTGGGCGGTATCGTCATCGCTTTAGCAGCCTTCGCTATCACCAATACTATAGTAACCCTTGATAGCTCACGCTAAATCCCTCTATACTATGCACAAGTTTCACGCCATGAATCTACGCCGCCTCATCCTCAGCCTCTCCGCGCTTATAGTGTTGGGGCTCATGACTCTTAGCCCAATCGCTTCCGCCTTGGACGTGACTTTTGATTTGAGCACGACGGACTCTGATTCTACAAGTGGCGATGTAAGCGATACCGACTGTGCCAATCTGGATGAAAGCATGGCTGCCATTTCCGGTTGTGACACCAGCAGCCAGGTCACTGACTTCACCGAATACGGTGGAGTTTTGGAAGGCCCCGACGCTTCCGGCTACGATTCCACGCTCACCGAAAATACCAACGCCCGCGACTTCATTCAGTCCATCGTCAATTTTGCTCTGTCTTTCTTAGGACTCATTGCCATTGTGATGGTGATCTACGGCGGTGTCCTCTATGTCACCAGCCGTGGCGATGAAGAAATGACTTCTAAAGGAAAGAAAGCCATCACTTACGCCGCGATCGGTATTGTGATCATCATGGGTTCTTACGCCTTTGTGAACACGATCCTAGATGCAGGCGGAGGGGGAGACGGAGGCCTGGGCAACGGCACCGCCACCAATGGCACCACCATCACCGAAGCCGGAGCCGCCTTCGACGTAGAAGGCACCTTGAACGAAATCGAAAGCATCGCCGCCGACTATAAAGACGCCTACGACACTTACGTGGAGAATACTCAGGAAATCAATGCACTGTTAGCCGTTGAAATGCCTCTCATCGTGGAAGTAGAAACTACAGACAGCACCGTTTCTGGCTTACTCGACTGGTGGGGAGAATCGCTGTCCGGGACCGATAGTGATTATGCGGATCAGTATACCTTGCTCAGCGAATCACAAATCGACGACTATCTTTCCAAACTGAAAACAGGCATCCAAAACATTGAAGGCAATAGTGACCCTTATAGTGAGACCTTCGAACACGCCCAAATCCTTTACGATTATCTGAGAAGTGGGACGACAAGTGGTGTAGTGAAATGGTTCGCGAGTCTCATACCAGTAGCCGAGGCTAGTTTAAGTCTTACGGAAATAATGGACTTGTATGCCAGTGGTGATCTCACCACCGATTCTTGTGCCTTCAAGGAGGCAGTGGCCAGCGATACTGGTTCATACACGGAAATAGGGCTTGGAGTAACGGTGAGCAACACTTCTGTGAGTGAAATCGACGACAACATTTGTCCGCTTCTTCAGAACATCCAAACCGCAGCCGACACTGATTATACGGAAGCCGTCGCCGAACTCAAAACCCGCATGACTGATCTGGGAGCACTGTTTGATTCCCAAGAAGAGGGTTTCAGCGGCGGGTCCAGTCTCTCCAACATCGCGAATGCTACGGGTTCTACCGATGGTACGGGTACTTATGACCTCGCGCTCAAAGATCTGACGACAGCCGAAACAATAATCACCTCCAGCACGGTGCGAAACATCATCAGCAGCATGAATGATTTCCACTCCTCCGTGGAAACTCTGGAATTCGTGAAAGTGAGCCTCTCTGCTAGCACGGTGGAAGGCAATGCTCCTATCATCGTGCGCTTCAATGCCCTCGGCACCGAAGACCCCAGCGGGGACACGGTACAGGAAGACAGTATCCAATGGGATCTCGATGGAGATACGGGCTTAACTCCTTTTACGACCAACAACATCACGAATGAACTGGAACCCACCGGCAGCGCCGTGAGCATGACTTATAACGACGCCGGTACTTACCGAGTTCGCGTTCGTGTCCTCAGCTCAGATCCCAACGTGGCCGCCGGTATTTCTACCGTCACCGTGATTGTGAATCCGCCTCGCTCCAAAATCGTTTTGACGGGAACGGTAGGCACAGATTCCTCCACCATTGCTGATTTTAGAGAGCCACCCTACATCAATGCCAGCAGTTATAAAGTGACCATGGCGGAAGCCACGGCAGGAATTGCTTTCGACGCTTCCCAGAGTACCGATGGGGACGGGAATACGGACGGAATCAGTCTCTTTGCCTGGGATTTCGGAGACACCTACACGTGTTCCGGAAGTGGCAGTGAAGAATGTGGATCCAAAGCCACTCACGCCTATGGCGAAGCCGGTGCCTACACCGTTTCACTTTCCGTCACCGATTCCACCGGAGTCGAAGACCGTAAATACTTCACCCTTTATGTAGCGTCGCCCGCGGCGCGCATTTCCTACTCACCAACGGTAGGACCTGTAGGCTCCACCTTCAGTTTCGACAGCAGTTCCTCTTCGGTAGATTTGGGACAAATCGTCAGCCGCCAGTGGTCCGCTAAGCTCAACGGAACGGCGGTGACCTTGGACGAACCGACCGGAACCACGATGAACCAAATCTTCAATACTCCCGGAATCTACACCATCACTCTCACCGTGGGGGACAACAGCGGAGGGAACGACACCGCCAGCGCCGACATTCTTGTGGAATCCACGGCTCCAGTAGCGACCTTCACTTACACCATTGAAAAAAGCAACGAACCCGCCACGGTGATCTTCGACGCCACCGACAGTTACGATCCCGACGAAGGCGACAGCATCACTTATGAATGGGATTTTGACGGCACGGAAGGAACCGACTACAAGACCATCAAGAGTTCTACAACGGGTGATCTAGTCACCCTGCAATACTTAAAGAAAGGCGATTACGAGGTGGCCCTCACGGTCAATGACAGCCAGACCGGTGACCTCCGCAAGAGCGACACCGCCAGCACTACCGTTCCCATCGATTCCGTGCTCGATGTGAACCTCACCATAGAAGGCGAAGACGCCAAGCACTTGGGCGAAGACGGAACCGTGGACGTGGAATTCACTGCCGAAAGCCAAAATGCCACTTCCTTTGAAGTGGACTACGGCGACGGCAATACCGATTTCACCGACAGCATTTCCAACAATCAATCCATCTTCACTCACACCTACGAAGGAGCTGGAATTTTCTATGTGACTTTGACCGCCTTGGACGACGACGGCAATCAAAATGACATCACGCAGCGCGTTTACATCGGCGCGGGTGATTCTCCCGTGGCAGTGCTCGATGTCACTTCAGAAGGCGTAGACATCGGTTCCGGAGCCACGCTGAACGGAAACGTAAACACGGTCTTCACCTTTGATGCCGGAGCTTCCATCAATCTGGATGGCAGCAGCGACGGTTTGAATTACAGCTGGAACTTTGGAGACGGCACCGTCGCCACGCAAGAAAGCGTGACCCACAGCTTCCGCGAACACGCCACCTACACCGTAGTTCTCACGGTGAAGGATCAGGACGACGCCACCCTCACGTCCGAGGCCACGGTCAACATCGAAATCAAGAGCATGCCACCGGAAATCCACAGCATCACCACTCAAGTAGACGGCGAGAGCCTCACCACACCGCTCAAGGTCAACGTGACCGTAGACGTGAGCGATGAGGATTCCAAGGTCAGCAATTATAAAGGGTGGTACTACGATTTGAACGACACCGCTACAGAGCTCGGCACAGTCGTTTCTCAAAGCAACAGCTTCACTCTCAGCATCAATACGAAGGGGGAAGAAGGGGAGGAAAAACAATACGGTTTTGCCGTGGAAGTTTACAGCGGCACCGACACCGTTTCGAGCTTCGATGAACTCGATCCTGCGGAAATTCCCACCATCACCGTGACCAACGGTCCCAACGACAATCCCGTCTCCGCATTCACCGTGGATAAAACCTCGGTTTACGTGGGCGAAGACCTGCATTTCTCCAGCACTTCTTACGATCCCGACGGTAGCATCAGCAAATACTGGTGGGACATAGAAGGGGACGGCTTCTACAACAATGATTACGAAGAAACCGGTTCTTACACCTACCAATTCACTCAAATCCATCCCGACGGTATTCCCGTGAAACTGCAAGTGGAAGACGACGCCGGAGCCACGAACGAATCAGAAACCATCACCATTTATGTGACGGCGATTTCTGACGCTCCCGATGCAGCCTTCCTCGCCAATGTGTCTGGCACTGCCGTGAGCTTTGAAGACAACTCCATTGTGGATACCGACAACGGCGCGAGCCTCGTGGGCATTTACTGGGATTTTGACACCAACGTGGATAGCAATGGAAACGGGGTGCCCGACGACGACATCGATTCCACCGAAGCAAACGACACCCACGATTACACGGCCTTTGGCACCTATTCTGCAAAAATGACCGTGGTGGACAACACCGGCCAAGTCGACACAGTGATTCAAGACATCACGGTGCAAGATGCCGCCGACCCCACAGCCGCCTTCACCTACACGGTGGAAGAGAAAACAGTCAGCTTCCAAAACACATCCACGGTAGACACCGCGCACGGCGTAGATGTGCGTTCCTACACATGGGACCTCGATTTAAGCGCCGATGCCGATGGCGACACCGATCCTGAAAACGATGCCGAAGCCACGGTAAAAAATCCTACCAAGGATTATGCCGATTACGGTTCTTATGACGTCATCATGACCATCGAAGACACCTACGGAAAAACAGCTACGGTCACGCAAACCATTGTGGTGCCAGATCCCATCCAGCCCGTGGAAGCTTTGCTCACCAGCGTGCCTCAAGGCAACAGCCTCGATCAAATTCTGCTGACCACAGACGGCTCCAACGTCACTTTCTATTTCAATGGAACGGGTGGCAGTGAAGGCTACACCTTCACCATCGATAAAAATATTTTCTACGACACGGATGGCGACGGTCTGCGCGACAACGATGTGGATTATTCGTCCACCAAAGCCGGCTCATGGAAGACTCCGTTCTACAAATCCTACGGACAAATAGTGAGCAAGCTCACCGTCACAGACAACGAATCCGGCGAAAAAGATATCGCCACTCTTCAAGTCGTCTTTGAAGGATCCCTGGGAGGTGCTAATCTCTTAAGTGCTACGCCTTCACAAATGTTACTCTTACTCGGAAGCGCTCTTCTCACGGCCATTCTTGGCGTGAGCATGGTCTTCCGCCATAAACCAATAAACTAGTATGGATACGCCAATCCCTCCTTCGGCTCAGCCGAATCCTACGCCCACCCCAACACCTTCCGTGACTCCACCGGTTGCGCCACCAGCGCCCTCCGTGGTTCCAGCCACTCCCGTGCCCGCCGCTCCGCTGACTCCGGAAGAAAAAGCAGCGAAGAAAAAAGCCATGTGGAAACGTCTCGGCGTCGTCACTGCTATTTTTTACGTCGTGGTTTTGCTCGGCATTTTTGCCTGGGCTTTACTCGTGGGACAAAGCGCGGTTAGCCTTTTTGATTATTTATTTTTCAGCCAAGCCGAGTGGGGAAGTTTCCTTTTGAAACTCTTCAACATCATGGTGGGGGCTCTGGTGGCCATCACCTTTTTCATGGCTGTCTTTGGCTTCATCAAATCTCTGCTGACTAAAAAAGAAGAAGCAGACAAAAAGAAAGCCGCTTCCAGATTGGCCCTCATGGCGGGCATCGGATTCTTTGTACTCACGGTGGGCTGGCTCGGAGGCATTTATGTCTTAGGCCCCAAACTCGTGACCGAAATCGATTACGGTTCACCCATCAAAACCGACCCAGAAAACCCTCTCAACCTCACCACTCCGGTGGAAGTGGGCTTCGATGCCACTGGCATTCCCGTGGATGAAAAAATCTACACCATCCAGTCCTACACTTGGGATTTTGGAGACGGAAACAGCAGCAACGGTCAAACCACTTCCCACGTCTACACGCACAAGGCGGAAGGCGATGGAGTCTACACCGTCACTCTCACGGTGAAGTACATGGATTTGAAGAGCGGAGAAACCTTCAACGACACCTATAAGACTCAAGTAGGAATCGCCAACGAACAAACGGCAGCAGCCTTCACCGCGACTCCGGACAGTGGAGAAACTCCGCTCGACGTGCATTTTGACGCCACTGGGTCTTACGATCCAGACGGTGAAATCGTGGCCTACGAATGGGACATGAACAACGATGGCAAATTCGATGACGCCGAAGGCGAAGAAGCCGATTACACCTTCACTCAGGAAGGAGATTACACCGTCACCCTGCGCGTCACCGACAACAGCGGCGCCTACAACACCACTTCCAAAATCATCAAGGCAGGAAGTGTGGGCGGACTCCGCGCAGTCATTTCTTCCAGCGCCGGAGAAAATGGCACCTACACCGTAGGAGATGAGTACGAATTCACCGGCTCTCTTTCCGAAGTAGATACAGGCAAAATCACCAAATACACTTGGAATTACGGCGACGGGAGCAAGTCCGCCGAAAGCAAAACCGTTAAACACACTTTTGATGAAGCAGGCAGCTACACCGTGAGCCTCTCCGTGCAAGACGCCGACGGCAACACCGATGAATCAATGTTGGAAGTGAACGTTACTGAAGAAGGAAAAGCTCCAGTCGCGGAAGTCACCACCACTCCCGCCATGGTGAATGGAGGCGTTACGGGCCCCATTCCTCTGCTCGTAAATTTTGACGCTTCCGACAGCACCGACGAAGACGACGACATCGTTCAATACGATTGGGACTTTGACAACGACGGCAGCACCGACGACACCGGCAGCACGACCTCTTACACCTTTCAAGAACTCGGAACTCACACTGCGGTACTCACCGTCACGGATTCTGTAGGAAACAAGGATGAACTCAGCATTCCCGTCACCGTCACGGAACAAGGCATTGTAGCCAATCTCGAAGTGGATGAAACCAACGGAGAAGTGCCCCTCACCGTGCATTTCGACGCTTCCGGGTCCACTTATAAAGAAGGCTCCATCGTTTCCTACTCCTACGACTTCGGAGACGGCAGCGCTCCCTACACCACCGGGTCCAGCGTCACTTACAAATACAACAACGTGGGCAACTACACCGCCAGCGTCACCGTGATTGGAGGCGACGGAAAAACCGCTACCGACAGCGTACAAATTGTCGTTCGACCGGTAGCCCTTACGGCTTGTTTCACGGTAAACACAGCCACCGGCTCAGCTCCACTCTTTGTCGCCGTGGATCCTTCTTGTTCTAGCGGCACCATCTCAACCTACGCTTGGGATTTTGGAGACGGAGTCATCAGCTACGACCACAAACCTGAAGTACACACCTACGACACTCCCGGCACCTATACGCTCACACTCGAAGTCACCAGCCCCGAAGGCATCGTGAGCGACTTTGAAAATACGGTTACCGTGAAGTGATGAGCCATTTGCCAATCTGACAGGCCCGAGTACCATACTCAGCCGTGCTTTTCATGGCCCTAGGAGCCCAAACCGCCGCGTCCACTGCCCAGCCCCCTAAATGGCAAAACGCAGCTTTTTCCATGGATGAACCAGGTATAATACCCTCTGATGACGGTAAAAAAGGAACGGGATGCTCCGTTTGGGCAAGGACTTCAAACGCATCAGCCCTTGAATGAAGCTCTCCAGCCAGTTCTTGACCAATCAACACAAGATCCTCCAGTTGTCCCGCGACAAAATCGCAAACCACCTCACCGAGATCCAAAGCTTTATTTCCAAGGGTTTCTTTTGCCATAAAAATATTGAAAAGAGCGTCGAACTATAACTTCAAATATAATTTACGTCAATAATTGACAAAAATCAAAATCTAGGTGATACTCGACAGGTCATTTTGGTCATTTCCTCTGGCCATTAACCCGATTGTTTATGCATAACTTAGCTCGTCTTTCTGCACGATTTGTATTTTTGGTACTTGCGATGGGCGCTTTTTTAAGTGTGGTTCCTTTGACTTTTGCGAAATACACCTTCCAAACAGAAACAGTCATAGAAGGTGGCTACGATTACTCTGTGGATAAATCGGAATGGATCTATGATTCAACCACTCATCAAGAAGAAATCCAGTGGACTCATCCAGAAATAGAAGGAGTAGCACCTTGGGAGAACGATTTGGTGGTGGATAGCGAAGGCTTTGTCCACGGAGTGATTAGGGTCACGGGGAATGGCGCCCCTATAGGACTCCAATATGTTACTAATGAGCACGGGCGATGGGAAGTGGATACTATTTGGTCCGGCTCGCTGAGCAGCTCAGGTTACCTTGGTATTGAAATGGATTCTAAGGGAGTTCTACACGTTCTTTTTGCGAACGATGGCGAGATTATCTACTTAACAAACTATTTCGGTTCATGGCAGCCTTGGTTGGTGGACTATGCAAGTACGGACACTATTCACGATGCAGATTTCACTTTGGATGAACAGGACAATCTACACCTCGCTTACGTGGATGCACAAAGACAAGTCAGCTACGCTTTTGTAGAAAACTTTTCAAACAGAGGTCGAATCCAAAATCTACAATTAAATCCGACGATAACCGTTATAAAAAGCCCAAGTTATACGCTACAGAGTAACTATCAACTGACTCCAGATGATATATTCGGAGATGTAGAGGTAGCGACCAAAGATGGGGCAATTGCCGTGGCTTTTGGGGAAGATGTTTATAGCTCGGGTGTGTTTAGTGGCACGGATATTTTTTATTCCACCTCTCTACATCGATCCCAAGTATGGTCCACGCCGCTGTCCATGGGTCTGACTCCTACGGATTATGAAAAGATAGCAGAAATGGCCTATGCCGAAAACAATGATTTATACCTATGGTCACACTATAAACAATACGTGTACAAATCAGGCACGTGGACGGAAATCGCTCAGCTTTATGGAAGTTCCATAGTCTCGTACACAAATTTTGGGCTAAACCCAATAAATGACCACACGGTGATTGGAGCAGGTTGCCAACAAGGAACTTGCTCGCTCATTCAATATACGAACCCTACGCAAGGTCAACTATTAGACGACTATTCAACAATTGATTTTATCGATCCAAGTGGCGCTGGATTTCTATCTATGGACATCGATGCGGATGGAAGACCTCATATGCTTTATGTAGACAGTTCCGAGCCGGGGTATTTGAAATACGCCACGGTCACAAGCTCTTATGACACGGTAGATGACATAAATCTGAATGCGCAAAACTCTCTCGTCGCAACCAGTAAAGGCGATCCTTATATTGCTTATTATGGAGAAAGTCAGAGCAGCCTAGGCGGGAACCTAATGCTAGCCAGCAAAGTCGGCAATGCTAGCTGGACCATTCGTACGCTGGATCTCATTGGAGATACAGGCTTGCACCCCGACATTGCGGTGGATGGAAATGACCAGCTTTATATAAGCTATTATTCCTCCACCGATGATGCGGGGAATGGAACTAACGACCTTATGTTTGCCAGTGATTGCAACGGACCTTGGTTGACGAGCACGGTGGATGGAGACTGGGGCGAATCGGTTGGGCTTTATAGCGCAATAGCAGTGGGCAGAAACGGGCAGATTCATATCCTTTATTACGATTCATTCAATGGAGATCTCCGCTACGCCACCAGCAACTCTTGTGGGGCTTCCTGGAGAGATGAACTGGTGGATGCTACTCCTGGAGCCAATGTGGGAGAACAGGTCAGTATGGTTTTGGCTCAAGATGGAACCTTATATTTCTCTTACTACGATCTCACCAATGAAGATTTGAAGTATGGATACGGTACAAGTGGTTCATGGTACACTCAGACGCTCGATTCAACAGATTCAACGGGAACTTTCAGTTCCATTGCCTTGGACGGGGACGGCAAAGTCCACATCAGTTATTATAGCCTTACGGATTCAGCATTGGAGTACATAAGCAACGATTACACAGGCCCAGCACCTTTTTATGGACTTCATGGCTCTATAGCAAACGGATGGGACCGCACGACGGTGGACAATGCAGGCACCGTAGGGGCGTATAGCTCCATCGATTTGAATAACAGTGGAGTGCCTTATATTAGCTATTATGACACCACCAACCGAGACCTATTGGTGGCGACTAAAAATGGTACGAGCTGGCAAAGTGCTCGGATGGACGATGAAGAGGCGGGTCTATGGACATCTCTTTACGTCGACGCCAATACTTGGATACACATTGCTTACGTAACCAGTAGGGGCGACTTAAGATACATTCAGCTCTAAACTCTAAGCTCAAGTTGTTATGGCAAATTCTATCTTATTGCTGGCTATGCTCACCGGATGCGGGCCTGAATCGCTAGTAGACTCTCAATCCACGGATTCTTCAGACACAGGAGTCAGCACCACCGTTCAGCCATGGGGAAATGTGAATTCATCATGTTTAGATGAAGCGCGGAAAATCGTGAGCACGGCAAGTAAGCTATTCTGTGCAGAAGCTTCTGATAGAGGGTGTGAAGAAGGTGAATGCACGGCAGTGTGTGAGTCGCCCGCCCCTTTGACTGATTTAGCTTACGATCATCTTAAGTTTTTAGTCCAAGAGTCTAGCACAATGGACGTTCATGAGGCAGCTTTTCATGCAATTGATCCAAACGGTGATGAGGCTGCAGCTCTGAGAGAAGGAGAGAATGGCCTAGTAATTCCGGATGGCAGCACCATGCTGAATATCTCCTTTCCAGAAGTACCCGGGGTTAGTTTTTATAATGTTTATGGGGTGAACGTAGAAACAGATCTTGAGGGAGCAGTGCATTGCCTCAGCTCCTCAGCCGTTTTTGTTTGTGACCAAATAAGTACGCAGGGCAACCTTGACACCTGTGCACAAAAAACTGGATTTGAAAATTTCCTTGTAGTGAGGGGGGTAAACTAACCCTAATTCTTCCTCGAGTTACCCTTGAAAATACCAACAACTGGTATTTTAAGCCAAAATCTTACCTTTCAGATCCCCAAATTTAGGAAAGAGGTGAACTTTCCGATTCGGCTGAGTCAGCTGCGCCGCGTTCAAGTATTTTTTATACTGTGCCGGCACCACGCTCACAAAAGGCACTTTCTTTTTCTTGGATTCCTTCACCAATTCCGCCACTTCGTGATAGCCAAGCACCGGAGCAAGCGCCGTAGCTACGGCCACACTGTTTTCCAAAACCGTTTGCATTTGCTCACGGTTGGCTTCAATCCCGTCCACGCACTCCGTCCGCAGCATATAAAGTCCGTTCCCAAGAATTTCCTGCGCGTGCAAAAGATCCAGCATGATCAGCGGTGTGTACCAGTTGAGTTCCAGCTGTCCTTGCTGTGCCGAAACGGCAACCGCATGGTCCATCGCAAAAACTTGGACGCAAATCATGCTCATGCATTCCAGCACTGAAGGATTCAATTTCCCAGGCATAATCGAAGAACCCGGTTCCACTTCAGGAAGTTGAATTTCCTGCAAAGGGCCAGCCATCAATCGAAGATCGTTGCAAATGCGCAGCAGCTCGGTAGAAAAGCCACGCAGCGCGGCAGACACCGCCAAAAAAGAGGCCATACTATGATTGCTCTCAAAAGGATTCATTCGGCGAAGCCGAAGCCCCAAACGTTTGCTCAAATTCTCACACATCTTTTTTGCAAATTGAGGATGAGTGTTAATTCCTGTACCCACCGCTGTCGCTCCGATTCCAAGATCCGCCAGTTCCATCGCCGCAGTGCCCAGTCGTTCCAAACAGCGGCGCAAACTGTCCGCATACGCTTGAAATTCTTGGCCCAAAGTCACAGGCACCGCTTCTTGCAAATGCGTGCGGCCCACTTTCACAATTTCCTCAAACTGCACCGCCTTTTTCTCCAAACTTTCTACAAGATCCTCGCCACATTGAAACACCGGAGCCAAATCCATCAGCGCCGCGAGTCGAATCGCCGTGGGAATCACATCGTTGGACGATTGAGCCATGTTCACATGGTTGTTCGGATGAACCGGCGAGTAAGTGCCTTTTTTGCCACCTAAAATCTCATTCGCACGGTTCGCCAAAATTTCATTCAGATTCATGTTGTAAGGAGTCCCGGCCCCCGCTTGGTAAACATCCAAATCAAAATCCGCATCAAAATTTCCATCGATGAATTCTTCCGCGGCCTGCACAATGGCTTTTGCATGCTTCTTAGGAAGATGCCCCAAGTCCGCATTCACTTCGGCAGCCGCCATCTTCACAAAGGCCAGCCCCGCCTTGAAAGAAAAGGGTGCACGCAGACTGGAAATTTGAAAATTGGCCACCGCGCGTGCGGTAAAACTTCCGCCATAGGAATCGATAGGAACCTCCACGGGTCCCAAAGCGTCGATTTCGCGGCGAGTTTTTTTCATGTCTTGATTCTATCACCTAAAAAACCAAGGGCAACTATATAGGTTTCATAACTGCGATCGCGGGACGAGTCCGGCTTGAAAACTTTCACTTCCCTAAAACGCCCTTTCACCCGTTTCAAAACTTTTTGAAACTCCGAACCTTCAAAAATCTTTCCCACAAAAAATCCACCCTGCTTCAGGAGCAAAGTAGACAAGTAAAACGCTTGGTCGGTGAGCTCGGCGGAAAGTCCCGTATCCAAATCCTTGATGCCGCTGGTCTTGGGCGCCAAATCACTGGTCACTCCATCCACTTTTTCAAACCCCGAGGCTTTCAAAATATCCATCACCTGGTCCTTATCAAAAATATCCGCCACCAAGGTCTTCACATTGGGTTCGTCGAAGGGATCAATCACCTGCAAATCCACTCCAAACACGCGCCCGCGCTGTCCCACAATTTCCGCAATGATCTGCAAAAAACTCCCAGGCGCCGCCCCCAAATCCACAATCGTCTGTCCAGGCTTCAGCAAACGAAACTTCTCCTGAATCTCCAGCAGCTTGAACGCACTCCGCGCGCGATAACCTTTGTCCTTCGCCAGCTGAAAGTACTTGTCTTGAACTTGGTAGGGTTTAGGCATATGACTGTACTATATGGAATTGTTCAAAAAAGTACAGATCTTGACGTCACCGATCCAAGGAAAGGGGATCTTCGCTAGAACAGACTTAAAAGTCGGAGAAGCGATTTTCACGGCCAAAGGACCTTTCATTCGCTATCCTTTTTTGCCGAATTCAAGAAAAGGGCCTCACTGGCTCAACATCGGCAACAAAATGTGGATGATGCCCTTGGAAAAAACACCCTGGCGTTACATCAACCATTCTTGCGAGCCGAATGCGGGTCTGCACGGACGCACGCAAGTGGTGGCCATGCAAGCGATCAAAGCGGGTCAAGAAATTCTCATCGATTACTCCATCACCGAATCTCACCCTGACTGGGAAATGAAGTGTCTCTGCAGAAATGCAAACTGCCGCAGCTCCATTCGCAGCATTCAATTTCTTCCCTGGTCTTTTTACGAACGGTACGAAGACTTCATCCCTACTTTTTTAAAACGCAGCTACCTCAAAGATAAAATCTATCCCACTCACAAAAAATCTCACGGTGTCTTTGCCAAACAAGCCATCAAAAAAGGAGAGCTTTTATTCAAAGTGGATGGACCCGTTGTAGAGTATCGCTTCCCGCCGAATTATCGACTGGGACCTCATTGGCTGGCGGTGGGGAAACAAAAATGGATCATTCCTCTAGAAAACAATCCCTGGAATTTTCTTAAACATTCTTGCGAACCCAACACTGGCTTACTCAATAAAAATGAGGTGGTGGCCATGCGGGACATCCTGCCCGGGCAAGAGCTCACTATGGACGATTCCATCACAGAAGCAGATCCTCGCTGGAAAAAACCTTGTACCTGCGGCCAAAAAAACTGCCGAAAAATCATTCGCAGCATTCAATTTTTACCAGCAGAAAGATTCAAAAAATATGAGCCTTATCTTTCTACTTTCGCAAAGGCTGTGTACCATGAAAGTAGAAGTCTTTTCACTCACTAATCCGACACCATGAACATCCAAAAAAACACTTACCGCCTTCTCCTAGTCGCTTTGCTAGTACTGACTTCATTCGGTATCGGTTTCGCCGCTGCCAGTAGCAATTTTTCAGATGTTTCTGAAGACGATTGGTACTACGGCGGAGTCACTACCCTCACGGACTACGGACTGCTCCAAGGCTACGACGACGGAACCTTCCGCGGTTCAAACGACGTGAACCGTGCCGAAATAGCCGTGATGATGGCTCGCATGGTGGATCTCGTTAAAAATTCCTGTGTGGATACAGAGTCGGGAAAAATCTACTTTGAAGGCGACGGCTGGGAAAATGGCGAAGATATCTACGAATGTATAGACGGTTCTGCACAAGTAGTGGGGGTCATCGACTAAGCACCCAAAGGCCTCGACTTCGGCACCCCGTCCGCACGCGGATATTCTGGTGCCAAATCGCCTTTTTGCACGAAAGACAAAATGAAGCGCTCTTCGCCGCCGGGTAAAACATACTCATGAGCCTTTTCAAAGACCAAGCTCAAAACATGCTGAGCTTTTGCAGAAGCCTTCAGCTCTTCCAGATATTCCGGACCTTTCCACGCATAGAGTCGTCCCCCAATACGCAGAAATCCGCTCGCGTATTCCAGGAGCACGGGTAGGGGAGCCACGGCGCGGGCGGTCACCACGTCGTACTGTTTGCGATACCCATTTTTGTGCGCAAGTACTTCAAAACGTTCGGACACGGTTTTTAAGTTTTCCAGTCCCAAGGCATCCGCGACCTCCTGCACCGCACGGACTTTTTTTTCACGTGCATCCACCAGGCGAAACGTAAGTTCCGGGGTTCGCAAAGCCAAAGCGAGCCCGGGCAGTCCACCGCCGGTTCCAATGTCGAGAACTTTCATGCCTTTTTGAACGAGCCAAAAATCCAAAACTGCCACAGAATCGGGAATGTGTTTGTCCGCCAACTTCAAACGGTCTCCGGCCGAAAACAAATTCAGCTGAGCACTTTTCTCCTGAAGCAATTCTACAAGGCGGTCCATCATTGTGCAGGAGTGGTCGTGTCTTCGGTCGTTTCCACTGGAGCAGTTTCCTCCACTACAGGGGTTTCCACAGTCTCTGTAGCTTCCACTTCTGTCGTGGTCTCCACCACAGGCTCTTCCACAACTGGAGTTTCTACCACAGTCGCAGCCTCAACTTCCGGCTCAGCTTCCTCCTCAGGGGGAGTCACTTCTTCGCTGGGCTTCACACAATTCCCGCTGGCATCGGGATAGCTCTGTCCAGTGGCAGGCATGAGACAGCTCAAACCCTCAACACATTGAATCGCCGCGATTCCTCCACACATTTCACCTTCTTTCGCCAGAGGGATGCCATTCATAGTGAGTTCAATGGAAGCAGAAGCTTGATCGGTCGTGGTGCGGTCGTAAGCGGTTACAGTGACTTCACACTTTGCACCGGCAGGCTGATCTTTCATGAGGCTCAAGGAAATTTTGTGAACGGTAGTCGGTTCAGAGTCTTTATCGGCCAAGGGAAGAATATCCAGAGCCTCGGCGCCTTCACAGGAAACACCGGAAATATAAGCGAGGGTAGGCGCACTCACCACAAAATCCAAAGTGCTGCTCGAAGGATCGATCACACTTCCAGGAGTGTTGGTGAAGGTGACGGTGTAAGGCGAAATCAGGGAACAAGCCCCAAGAAGGACTACGGAAAGGAGAGGAAGAAAGCGGCGCATAGAAAAAAGATTAACTTGTGCGCATCATAACAAACTCATCCGAATTGAACCACTGAAAGTGCGGCAATCACCGCCGTTTCCATGCGCAGCACCAAATCCCCGAGTTGGAAGAGAGTGCCGCCCGCCTTGCGAATGGCCTCCAGTTCCTGCTCCGTGAGCCCTCCTTCCGGCCCGATCAAAATGTTCACATCACCACCCAACTTCACCTTCGACAACTTTTCATCATAAGTCCACGGATCACCGGCCAACAAAAGTCCCGAGGGTTTGTCCGCGAGCAAGTCCTCCAGCGAAAGCACCTCATGCAGCTCCGGCATAAAAATACGCTCACATTGCTCCGCCGCTTCTTTAATGATCAGGCGCAGTCGCTCTAATTTGCGGAGTTCGTGCACCTGGCAACGTTCGGTGTCGATCGGAATAATATCCGTCACGCCCAGCTCTGTGGCTTTCTCCACTATCCATTCCAGGGTTGCCGGTTTTTTAGGCAACGCCACGTAGAGTCGCAGGCGCCTTTCCTCAAGCTCAAAACACTCACGTTTTTGAACCACCAAAACCGCTTCCTTCCCATGAATCACCTCCACTGTCGCATCGGCCCTAACGCCGCGCCCGTCCAGCAGCACCACTTTATCGCCCGCACGAAAACGCAGCACGTTCTTCATTTGATTGATGAGCTCGGGTTCGCGCACCGTCACGCGCTCGTGAGCCAAATCCGCGTCGATAAAAAAGTGTTGAATTTGTTTCATTTGAAATTTTCCCGTTCTTCGGGGGTCATATACGGCATACCCAAGCCCTCAAACATTTCCTCCTCCGTTTTGCCGGCCAATTTATTCTCACCTTCATAAAGCCCATATTCATTGATCTTCCAGCCGCGCTTGAGTGCCAGGGTGCGCACGTGAATATTGAAATGTTTGGGGCCAGTGAAATAAAAGAGCGCCGCCCCAAAACTCTCGGCATCCACCACGCGCAAGTCCACTTGCAGATTGCCCTCCAAAACCACACTCGATTTCGTGTCACCGCGATTCAACAGCTGATGCACCTTGGAATAAGCCGCGAAATGTTGCATGATTTTTTCGGTATCGGTACCGGTCACCAAAATATCGATATCGCCCACGGTTTCTTTTTTGCGTCGCAGCGAACCGCCGTATTGGATCTGCTTCACTTCCTTAAAACTTTTAAGATAGTCGATAAAAGCCGTTGCCGTTTCCAAAGCTTTAGCATAGGGAATTCGTTCTTTGGAAAGACTTTGATCCCGGAGTGCAGCCACAATAATCGCTTCACTTTTCTCTCCCATCCCGGGCAAAGTCGCCAGCGCTCCACTTTCCGCAGCAGACTTGAGTTGCTCCAAATTCGTGATGCCCAGTTGATCTCGAAACAGCTTCACTTTTTTCGGCCCGATCCCGCGGATCCTCAGCATATCCAGCATTCCCGGCCCCACTTGCTTGAGAAGCCGCGCGTGCATTTCGCATTCGCCGGTGGTGATGATTTCAATGATTTTAGCGTGCAAATCTTTCCCGATCCCCGGCAAACCCTCAATCGCCTTATCTTCATTTTTATGCATCTCTTCCAGATCAGAAAGCCCACGAATCACTTCCGCCGCGCGCTGGTAGGCCCGCACACGAAACACATTTTCACCTAAAATTTCCAGCATGTCGCCGATCTCTTCGAAAATCTGAACAATGCGCTCGTTGATCATGGCCCTATTCTAGCCTTATTGTGCTAAACTCTCCATATGAAAGAAAATGTCAGGTCCTGCCCGGGCAAGATTTTACAAGTTCTGCCAGTATCGTGTTACACTCGTTTAGATTTAACTTAAAAATTATGATCAAGAAAATATTAATTGGAAGTGTAATGAGTTTTTTAGTGCTTACGGCCTGCGAAGCTCCCATCGAACAGCCGCTTGTTGATGAACCCGCTCAAGAAACCTCCGACGAAGTAACAGGTATCGCAAGGATCGGTTTGTTCGGAGGAACAGAAATGGGGTGTGAGGCTTTAGTAGTAGGAGTTGAGGTCAAATGTAACTCTGGGTCAGGAACTATTTACCTCGAAATGGGCGAAGATTGGGTTTATCTCCAAGATTATTCCTGTGCCGCTGATCAATACTATACTCGTGATGAGGAGGGTCAACACGTGGAGTACCGACCCAGTGGTGAATGCGAGGAAGGGTTGGAAATCGGTGAAACTTATACAGCTACGGGCAAACTCACTATCGAAAAAGATGTTTGGAGAAACGGGAAACAAGTGGACGAACAATGGCTTGAAGTGGAGTCGATCGCCAAAGCAAATTAGTTCTAGTCGCTTTCAACTTTCCACCTACAAATGGCTCAAGTCTTGCCGTTCTTAAGAGCTAATGCTAAGATCCGGACATGGAAATGAATTCAAACAAGTTCGTGAGCAAATGTTGTAGTCAACTTCTCAGAAGCTGAGTGTTGGCCATTTTGTAGTTTCAAATTGAGCCGCCTCAGCTGGGCGGTTTTTTTCTTCAATTTTGAAATTATGAAATTCAATAAGTTCCAAACCAGAAACATTATTAAAGTCATCGTCAATCGTGATCGTTGTTGTTGATGGTTTTTTTATTAACCTCAATAACCTTCTCATTTATGAATGAATCATCCCACGACCCACTGGACGAAAGAAACCTAAGACACCACGCTGTAAGGCTCAGAAACGATCCCGCCGAGCGTGATAGAGGACTAAATGCATTGATTGGATTTGTTGCCAGAACTCCCGAGCAGGCTGAGGCAGCACGCGTCCGTTTTCAAGGTGTTCTGGATGGCTTTGATATCAAGAAACTTGATCTAAACTCTCCCGCTGCCTCCGACGAAATAGGAAATGTGGCACGTGCTTTAGAGGATTTAGGGAGTATCGACAAACGTTACGACGAAGCCAAGGTCGCAGCGGTTTTAGAATTGTATAAGGTAAATCCTGAAGACCTTACTACTGTTCAGGGTGTTCGTGATCTAGTCATTAGGGCTCTCGATAACGTATGTGAAGGATCCTAGAACTTTGTGAGTTAGTTCTTATTTCAACTGGCTGTAGTTCTGCGCAGGCTACAGTCAGTTGATACAAGGAAAATGTCAGGTCCTGCCCGGGCAAAGATTTTACAAACTCTGTAGGGCCAGTAGAATACCCTCATGTCTATTGCGATCATTGGCGGAGGAGCAGCAGGAATGATGGCGGCGGCCGCCGCGCTTGAAAAAAATCCGGAAGCAGAAATATTCCTCATCGAAAAAAACACGGCTCTCGGGCAAAAAGTCATTATTTCGGGAGGAGGACGTTGCAACGTGACCACCGGTTTTTCCGATCTGCGTCTCATTGCCGATCGTTACCCGCGTGGTGGCAAATTCCTTCAGTCAGCCTTTCATCGCTTCGGTCCCGAACAAGTCATGGACTGGTTCGAAAACCACGGTGTCCCCCTCAAAATAGAAGAGGACCTCCGCGTTTTCCCGATTTCCGACAACGGCAAAGACATCGTCGGCGTCTTCGACGAGCTCTTCGCAAAATCGAACGTGCATATTTTATTCAAAACCGAACTCACTGCCCTTGAAAAGCACGCCGACCGCTTCACCCTTACCCTCAAAAACCGCGAACCCCTCATGGTCGACAAAGTCATTCTCACCACCGGCGGCCAAGCCTATCGCAGCACCGGTTCCACGGGAGACGGCTACCGTTTTGCAGAAAGCCTCGGCCATAGCATCACGCCCCTGGCACCCAGCTTGAACTCGTTCATCACTCAGGAACCATGGCCAAAAAATCTGGCTGGAGTAGCTCTTAAAAAAGTCCGCCTCTCCACAAAAACCAGCAAAAAACTCGAATGGACGGGCCCAATTTTGTTCACGCACCGCGGGCTCACCGGCCCTGCTGTCTTTGCACTCTCGGCTCTCATCGCTTTCGAAGCTTATACGCCTCAGCAGCCTTTGGAGCTCACGCTCGACCTCATTTCGGATACGCCAGCCGCCCTCCTCGAGCAAGAATTCCAAAAGCACACCCAGGAAAATCCTAAAAAAACCTTCCGCAATTTGGTGGCTTATTTTGTTCCCAAATCGGTGGCTTGGGAACTCTGCGACCAGCTCCACATCGACGAAGAAAAACAAGCGCCGCAAGTCGGAAAAAAAGAACGGCTTCAACTCCTCGAAAACCTAAAACACCTCAAACTTCACCTGATCGGGCGTGCTGCCGGAGACGAGTTTGTGACGGCCGGGGGAGTGAACACGGATGAAGTGGATCCGCGTACTATGGAATCTAAACTCGCACCCGGGCTCTACTTCGCCGGAGAAATTTTGAACATGGATGGCTTCACCGGCGGCTACAATTTACAAGCCGCTTGGGCTAGCGGTCACCTTGCCGGGGAGAGTGCGGCGTGACTATAATAGGAAGTAACTTCACGCCATGCCCAACTTCGATAAAGATGAACTCAAGCAGCGCCTCACGGCAGAGCAATTTCGCGTAACGCAAGAGAAGGGAACGGAAGCTCCATTCAGTGGCGAATACGACCAAACTTTCACGCCCGGAACCTACGATTGCGTGGTTTGTGGGCACGAACTTTTCGTTTCCGACAACAAGTTCGACGCCGGTTGCGGCTGGCCCGCCTTCGATCAAGCTGCGGCAAAATCCGCCGTTGCCGAGCACGCCGATGACACTTTTGGAATGCGCCGCACCGAAGTGACCTGCTCAAATTGTGGCGCCCACCTCGGCCACGTTTTTACCGACGGACCCAAAGAAACCACGGGTCTACGCTATTGCATCAATTCAGCTTCTCTTATCCTAAAACCCCAATCCTAATATGGGCTTCTTTTTCAACACCACAGTCGATCCTAAAATTGTAGAAGAACAACGCAAAAGAATCAAAAGCATGAAGGCGCGGATGGACGCCAATCGTTCCTGGTCCGACCGTGTAGCCGACCGTATCAGTAATAGTTTTGGGAGCATGGGTTTTTTCGCTTTTCACGTCGTCTATTTCTCCTCATGGGTGATCTTCAACTTGGGTTACATTCCGGGTTTTGAGCCCTTCGACCCCTATCCCTTTGGTTTCCTGACCATGGTGGTTTCTCTCGAAGCTATTTTTCTTTCAATTTTCGTTCTCATCAGCCAAAACCGCGCCGCTAAAATCGATGATGTGCGTGAAGAAGTCGACCTACAAATCAACGTTCGTGCGGAACAGGAAATCACCCGCATCATCAATATCCTCGACGAAATCCACGACAAACTGGGCCTGGACGCAAAAGACGATCGTCAACTCAAGAAAATGAAAAAAAACATCGACCTCCGCAAAATCGAAAAAGACGTCATGAAGGAAATGGAAGAGGACAACTAAACCTTTAGCGAGTCAGTAGCAGCTCCGCCCAGATCTCATTGTGGCGCATGAACCACGGAGTATAGGGTGGATTGTACTGAGCCAAAGTCAGCTCACCGCTCACGGTATAGCCAGCTTTTTCTAGTTCGCTCTCAAAATCCGCCATCTTTCCTGCCACATCGAGTTCATCTACGACTCCTGAAAAGCTGTAGACGGCAAGAGTTCGAGCGGGGACACTTTCCACACGCACCATCGCGTCACTGGGGAGAGGCAAGTCTTCCATGCCATATTCGGAAGGCAAGACAAAGGAAATGGCATAAGCGCTGCCACCATCGGTACCGGAATGAGCTTGTTCAGTGGTAACGGGTGCGGTCATGGCGATGTTTTGTCCAAGAGTATTCTCACCGAAAATATAGCCGGCCACTTTTTTGAATCCGGCCACGGTGGCCCCATCCAAATTTCCATCCACTGTCGTGGTCGCGACGATCGTCGGTCCGTATTCACGAATTTCATAATCATCATATTCCACAGCCACGATGTAAGCAGGGCTTTCGATGCCAGCAATGGCCAGGTAGCCATAAAGGCACCACAGCCCAAAGCCCAGCGCCACAGCGAGCAAGAATGCGACGATGATTCGAGGGCGTGAAAAAGTCATACTGTTCTATCCTAAACTAGTGCTGCACCAGGAACAAGGTCCCGAGTCCCAAGAAAGTCAAAAACCCAAACACATCGGTGGCGGCAGTGACAAAAACAGAGCTGCCCACGGCGGGATCCACCTTCAGAGCTTTGAGCACGAAAGGAACCAAGGAGCCAAAGAATCCAGCCACAAACAAGTTGAGGATCATGGAAGCTCCCAAAATAGCACCCAGCATCACCGGGGCATCCAGGAGCAAAGCCACTACTCCGGCCACCAGACCCACGATCAATCCGTTGGTGAGCCCTGCCACGGATTCTCTAAGAACAATACCTTTCGCTTTTTTCCAAGGAAGATCTCCCAGCGCCAAACCACGTATAGCCACCGCCAAAGTCTGAGTGCCGGTATTTCCTCCCAAGCCAGCGACAATCGGCATGTAGACGGCCAAAATCGAAAGTTGAGAAATCGTGCTTTGAAATCGGGATACGACAAAGGCAGAAAAGAAAGCAGTGCATAAATTCAGTAGCAACCAGCGATAACGACGATTCACTTTGCTCAAAACAGAATCGCCAACGTGTTCTTCTTTATTGACTCCGGCGAGTTTATACACGTCTTCCGTGGCTTCAAATTCAGCGACGCGGAGTAAATCTTTGAGATGGATCACCCCCAAGACTTTCCCAAGCTCGTCCACCACAGCCACCACTTCACAGCGCTGCTTGCGAGCGAGCACGGCCACTTCTTCTTGATCCACCGCCGGCCGAATAGAAGGGATGGGCTTGAGTAGAGCCGAAATGGCTACGGAAGCGGAGCCGATCATCAAGTTTTTGTACGGCAAATAGCCTTTGAGCTGGCCATCTTCCGAAGCCACCACCACCAAGGGAGTTTGCCGTTGTTTATCAATGTAGGCACGTACTTTTTCAGACACTTCTTTCAAGTTGAGATCTTCAGTCACCACCAAAAAATTGAAATCCATGAGTCCCCCTGCCGTTTCCGGATGGAAGCGTAGCAGTGCTTCTATGCGGCGTTTTTTCTCTGGCCGTAAATACCCCAAGATAACTTCTCGTCGTGCATCCGGCACCGATTGCACCAGATCCACGGCGTCATCATCATCCATAAAATGCAACATCAGCGCGAAATCATGCATGCTCAAAAATTCGAGCAGGGCAGCACGCGAATGTTCATCCACATAAAAAATCACATCGGCCTGGCGCTCCGGCGAAAGTAGGCTGAACGTTTTTTTCTTTCCACGCCGTAAAGCATTGATCGCCTCACCGATCTCGGCCAAATCTTCCTGGGCCAAAAGCGCGCGCAATTTTTTGTGCTTTTTGACGCGTAAACACTCGTCGATGGTTTGAGTCAAAAGTGCCGACATGGTTTGAAATCAAGAGCCTATAGTCTCACAAAACAGTCTCCAATCCTTTTTGAAGGCGGTTTTTGCAATGTGGAAAGTGGTGTAGGTGATGAAGAAAGCGGCGAGTACATCAATAGAATAATGCAGGTGCCCCATCAAAACGACTGCACCAAAGAAGAGGGATAAAGCAAAGAATAAGTAACGCAGTTTTTTAGTTTGCCAATAAAGTAAACACATCAAGAAGGGGAAGGCCGTATGCCCGGAAAAGAAAAGATCACTCCCTGAAGTCAAAAAGGAGAACAAATCGGAGTGGGGAGATAAACGGTCGGGGAAGGGTCCAATGTGAGTGAGGCTCACAAAAACAGAACGTACAAGTATCAACAAAACCACGCTCTCGGCAACGAAAGGAATACGTTTAGGTTCAATAAGCGCCAAAATAAAAGTCAAAACCCAAAAAACGATAGGACCGTAGAGAAAGGCAGCACTCACATCAAAAACGGGAATGCTATTGAGAACAATGTCCGTCACAGGGTTGCTGGCTTCCTCTTGTGCATATTGGCCGGCATAAAAGTTGGCTATAAAACTGAAGGAGAGCAGAAAAAGAGCTCCCAAGACAGAAGCTGCAAAAGCTCTATGGCCAAAAGTTTCACGAATTTTTTTCCACCAATTTTTCATCACAGCGTTTATACCATGTTATAGTCTCCACATGCAAAAGATCTCCTGCCTCATCTGCGCCTACAACGAAGGTCCGCGAATCGGGAAGGTGCTTGAAGTGGTGACAAAACATCCTTTGCTCGACGAAGTTCTGGTGGTGGATGACGGCTCCACCGACAACACAGCCAAAGTGGTGCGCTCTTTTAAAAAAGCCAAACTTATTTTGCAAGGAAACAACCAAGGCAAAACCAAAGCCCTACAAACCGGCTTGGCCAAAGCCAAAAATACTTGGGTGCTGACCCTCGACGCCGACTTAAAAAACCTCACCATTCCCACCATCACCGCTCTCTTAAACCCGGTGCTCAAAAACAAAGCCGACGTCAGCATGAGCCTCCGTGCCAACAGCTTGGCCATCATGAAATGGATCGGCCTAGATTTTGTCTCCGGCGAACGAGTCTTCAATAAAAACATTCTGAGCGGCCACGAAAAAGAACTGCAAAAACTGCCCGCCTTTGGCTTTGAAGTTTTCCTCAACGCACTCTTCATAAAGAAGCAATTACGCATAAAGCCGGTACGCTGGCAGCATGTGACTCACGCGCGAAAAAGTGAAAAAATGGGTTGGCTCAAAGGCCGCTGGGCTGAAGCCAAAATGATTGGGGAGATCATCAAAACCATCGGCTTGAGAAAAATCATTTCCCAGAACCGCCAGCTTTTGAAACAGGTACGAGGTGCTTAAGAAAAGCGTCCGCACTGTGCTGCCAAGAAAACTGCAGAGCTTTTTTTCGGTAGTTGCCTTTCAATTTCAAGGAAGCTTTCGCAGCCTCTTCCAAGTTTTCACTCAAAAACCCTTCCACGCCATGAGTCACCACGTCTCGGGGGCCCATCACGTCATGGGCGGCGACGGGCAGTCCGCAAGCCAACGCTTCCACCACCACCAGACCAAAAGTTTCCGTCACGGAGGGGAGCACAAACACGTCGGAAATCGAAAGCAAATCAATCAATTCTTGGCCTTTTTTGTAACCCACAAAAACAGCTTCTTTCCCGTATTTTTTCTCCAAGGATTTTCGGGCGGGGCCGTCACCAATCACCAATTTTGTACCCGGCAAGTCCGCGGCAAAAAATTCTTCCAGACCTTTTTCTTTGGCAATGCGGCCGAAGTAAACAAAAACCGGCCCTTTGAAGCGACTTTCGGCCTTCTCATTGCGTTTGAATAAATCGGTGTCCACGCCCAAGGGACAAATGACCACATGTTTGAACCCATGGCTTTCCAAGTCCTCCTTCAAACTTTTGGAAGCGGCCATCGTCTTCACGCTCGCATTGTGAAACCAGCTCAAATAACGATAACCAGCTTCGGCCAAAGTTTTTCCTCCCACCGGGGTGTAGTGGGGAACGTACAAAGGAAAGTGCGTGTGAAAAGAAGTTGTGAAAGGAATTTTATTTTTCAAACAATACGCGCGAGCCGCCAGGCCCAGCGGACCTTCGTTGCTGATGTGAATATAATCCGGCTTTTCCTCTTCAAAAATTTTCCTCATCTTCCGGGCAGGAAAAACGGCGAGCTTAATTTCTGGGTAGATCAGCAGGGGGACAGTATTAAAAAGCCCCGGATGCACCACTATCACTTTATAATCCTTCTCCAAAATTTTGATGGTTTTTTGCAGCGCCGAAACCACGCCATTCACTTGCGGCAGCCAGGTGTCCGTCACGATCAAAATTTTACTCGACTTTGAGCTCTTCATAATGAGTTTTTAAATAACGCTTGAATAGAAAGTAGCCGCCCAAAAGGGCAAGGGCTAAAGCCATCGATGCGATGGCGGCGTAATTAAAGTAGCTGTCGAGTTGCTTGTAAGATTCGCCAAAATAAAAACCGATTCCTTCAAACAAAATGATTTTGGGAGTGGAACCCAGCACATTGTAAGCCATGAATTTTTTATAAGACATGCGTGCAAAGCCTGCGGAAAAAAGAATCACCACTCCCACAGCCTGAGTTTTCCCGAGCAGAATGATCTTCCAATCGTGCTTTTGAAAATAGTGTTCAAAAATGTGCACGTTATGATCCTTAATCCCTATATAACCCAACCACTTTGGCACCTTGCCACGGCGGAAAAAATATCCCAAGCAATAATAAAGTGTATCCCCAATCATATCTCCCAGGAGCAAGAGGAGGAAAACAAGGATCGGATCCAAACGCCCCAAAGAGACCAAAAAACCTGCCAGCGTTGCCACCATCGGTCCCTCTAGAATAGAAATGGGAAAAATAATGGCATAACCATACTGAGTGAGGAGTTCCAAAATGCCACTAGTGCTCAAATCCAGCATGGGTGAAGTCTAGCAAATCTCAAGTGAAAAATAAACATTTGACTAAATGCAAGTCGTTTGCAATAATCCAGGCAACTCACTAAATCACCCATGAAAAAATCCTTTCTCGCCAGCCTCCTCGCGTCCGCTCTCATCCTTTCGGCATGTTCCACAAGCACTCAAAGCACAGAAAAAATCTCTGTGGTGGCCTCCTTCTATCCTATTGAATTTTTGGTCGATCAAATCGCCAAAGACCAAGTGACTCTGGCCACGCTGGTTCCCGGCGGCGCGGAACCTCACGACTACGAACTCAGCCCTCAAGACCTAGGCACTATCGGGTCTAGCCAAGTATTCATCGTGAACGGGCTCGTAGAACCCTGGTTTTCCGACGTGGAGCAGAATTTAGAAAACGCTTCGGTCAGCATCCTCAACCTTTCCAAAGAAATGACCCTCCTCGAATCGTCCGATCCTGAAGAGCCGGGGAAGGATCCCCACGTTTGGTTGGATCCGGTGCTCATGAGCCAAATGGCCGACATCGTTCGGGACGCTCTCATTGCCGCCGATCCCGACCACGCCACCCTTTTTGAAGCCAACACCATAACGCTGAAGCAAAAACTGACGCAGCTCGACGCTGATTACAAAATGGGGCTTTCTCAATGTGAACAAAAGAACTTCGTCACGTCTCACGCTGCCTTTGCTTATCTGGGAAGCCGTTATGGCATCACTCAAGTGGCCATCTCTGGTCTTTCTCCGGACGCAGAACCTTCCGCTCAAAAACTGAAAGATCTGGTGGATTTTGCCCGTGAGAATAAAGTCACCGTGATTTTCTTCGAAAGCCTGGTCAGCCCTGCACTTTCAGAAACCATCGCCAAGGAAGTGGGCGCTGAGACGCTGGTCCTCAACCCTCTCGAAGGTTTGACTCAGGAACAAATGGCGGCCGGTGAAGACTACTTCAGCGTCATGGAAGAAAACCTTCAAAACTTGAAAACGGCTCTAGTGTGTGAGTAAGCGCTATAGTTTTGCCAGCACCGCGCCAAACTCTTCATCGCTGGCCTGCTCACCTTTCAAACAGTCCGCTCCGTGCATTTGCCAGTAGGGCAGGCTATTCATGTTTTTGCGCGTGATCTTTTCCGCCATCGCTTTATCTACGCCCTCCACGGTCATAAAAAACTGCATCCCACCTTCAAAAATCACCTCACAACTTTTTGGGTGTCCGTCTTCGCCGAGACAATACTGGCAGACTTGTCCATCCGCCGTTTCCGTGCCGAGTCCATGCTGTTCATCGAGAGGCATGCCGCAAGAAATGCAAGTTTTCATAAGGGAAGCTTACTCTTCTTTCGCAACGCCATAAAGACCATGAAAACAATCACGGCTTTCACCCAGTAACTCCCATAAGGATCCAAAAACATCTTTGTAAACGGAGTCATACTGCCCACGGCAACATGCACCATGATGCTGACCGGCAAAGTGAGCCACAGCATCTGCGCGCGACTCAATCGCAGACCCATTTTCTGAAGATAGGGTGCGATAAAATATACAAATCCATAAGCGAGTGTAAAATCAAAAATCGCAAACGGCCCGATGCGAAACGACCGTAAATAATCAAGAATCTCCATAGGCACAAAGCTAACTGGCTGGGGAGGAAGGGATCGAACCTTCGTATGGAGGCTTCAAAGGCCCCTGCCTTACCACTTGGCTACTCCCCAACGCATGCACAAAAAAGTGCTCTGCCAATCTAAACAAAGAGGTCTGCAAAGTCAATTCAAGCTACTGCCCCAGCGAAGAATCGAAGTTTTTGATTTGGGCTTCCAGAGCATTTTGAATCTGTTTCATGTATTCCGCGGGAAGCTGATTCACGTCCAATTGGTCCAGTGGCAAATACTTGAGAGGATCCACGCGCACCCCGTCCTGCCACACTTCAAAGTGCAAGTGCGGACCGGTGGTACGAGCGCCGGAACCAACCGTGTGAGGATCGCCACCGGTATAACCGATCATCTGGCCACGCGTCACATAATCCCCAATCGCCACAGCGGGAGAGGAGATGTGCCCATACACCGTCATCACTCCCATGCGGTGCGCGATCATGATGTAGGCATAACGACTAGAATTCGGATCGAAAATGACATTCTGCACCACGCCGTCGGCGGGGGCATGGATTTCGCTGCCCTGTTTTTGCTTTATGTCGAGGGCATAGTGGTCCACCCCAAACTCCGCGACATAACCTCCATCACGGAAGAACGCGCTGAGTCCCAAACCTGGCGATACCGGCCAGTCGAGTTCTAAGATTTGAGAAGCCTCGTCGCTACTGTAAGTGGCCGCCATGTCTGCTTGAATCTGCGCGACCGTGGCTTTTTGCTCTTCAGACAGTAAGCCGCCTTGATCGATCATATTTTGTTCGATCATCTCAATATTGTTTTGATAGATGCGCATCTGGCTTTCCAGATCACCCTCGGTACCATCTGTGGTGGCGAGCATGGCCTCCAAAATATTTTTTTCACCCACGGTTTCATCCAGCAGCTCTTGCTGATTTTCACGTTCAGTTTCTAGATTTTCCAACTCGAGAGCTAGTTTGCTATCCAGCGCATCCAGCTCGCCTTGTTTCACGCGAATCTGCGCCCATTTGTCCGAAAGTTCGGCGGAAAGCTCCGTGACCTTCGCCATCTCACTTTGATTCTGAGCCTCCACCAACTTCATGTAGGTCATTTGCTGCAGCGTTTCCGAAACCGAATTTGGACTCGCCAGCACCTTCACGGGGTTCACTCCATTTTCGTCGTAATACACCTCGCGCTTCACATAAAGCAGCGTGGTCAAACTCGCCACGGCCTTTTTTTGGTCTTCCAGTTGTTCAGACAATCCTTCGGCGTCCTTTTCGAGCTTTTCCAGCTCCATTTTTTTGGATTCCTTCTGCGATTTCACATTCAGTCCTTGCCGCGCCGTGTCCGCCAGTTGTGAGTCCAGACTAGCCAAAACCGCCTGCATATTGGTAATCGCTTCATTCGCGTCGTCCAAACTTTTCTGGGCCACCTCAATATTTTCCGTGAGCAGCGTGTAACGGTATTGAATCTGCGCAAACTTTTCCTTGAGTTGGAGCAAAATACTATTCTGCTCCACGACCTGATTCATCACGTCGTTGGAAACGCCCACGCTGTCGGCCAAAGCCGTAGACATAGGGGAGAGCAGCAGAGAAACTGCCGTCAGACTCACCACGAATTTTTTGAGGGTCAAAATCATCTCTTAATTATAGCATAGAACAGGTTAAAGTTCAATCTCGGACTGCTGCCCAATGGTGCTTCGTGGTGGCGTTTGGAGGATAGGCCGCGTCACCGCCTTCACCTAGAGCCCATGCACGACCATGCCCTACAGGTAAACTTTGGGGACACCAGATGCTGGCACGGCCTTGAGATCCCAAACTGGCATGACTGAGCACGCTCAAAATACGCCCGTAGGCAGCCAAAACCTCTTCATCATTGGCCACATCTTGTAAAACAGGATGGGTCAGCCACGCCTCAACAGGATAGGAGCCGCCCGGAACACTGTTATATTTTCCTTCAGACATGAATCGGTCCCCAAGTGTACGGCGCAAACGGATGGAATAGGGTACGCCTCCGTCCACAATCTCACCGGGAGCAGAGGAAGTTCCATTTAGTTCTCGAGTCAAGTAGCCCCCCTTAGTCCGAATCGTATGAGTGGCAGTAGTCAGTCGGTGGGTCCAGAGCGGGTCGTTCTTCAAAGTGCGTGCCAAAACGACGCCTTCCTCAAAGTTGGGACGCTGAGCTTCCAACGAGATGGCATGTTGACGAAAACGGAGCATCGCAACCTCTACACGAGCAGCCAAAAGATCTCTAAAGCTCAAAATTTCGCGCTCAGCTACAGCCTTGTAGAGCTCAGTCGGACTGTTTCCATGGACAATGCTAATTTTCTCAGGCACGGAAGCACGGTTAAAGGAGCTATATTACGACATTTATCCAGAGGAGTCAATCTATCAACCTCTTAATAATCCTCCCATTCGCTGCCGGAAACGCATAATCCTTCAACTCCTCAGGCTTCACCCATTTTCCCTCGGTCGCAGCCCCCAATCTAATCCGCCCCGTCCAGTAGTTCGCCAAAAAACACTGTAAATCCACCTGATAACTGGTGTAGGCGTGCTTGAGTCGCATAAAAGGCTTCACTCCCGCCACCTTCACGCCCAACTCTTCCTCCAGCTCTCGTTCCAAAGCCACTTCCGCGGTTTCGCCCTTTTCTACCTGCCCGCCCGGAAATTCCCAAAGCCCGGCCATCAAGCCTTGGTCGCGTCGCTTTTGAATGAAGATTTTACCCTCGCGCTGAATGATCCCAATCGCCACCGAAATGGCTTTTTTACTCCTGGAAACGCCCTTGTTGGGCAGCTCATTTTGAACGCCCGCCGCAAAGGCCTTGCACTCGCCCCTCAAAGGACAACCCCCACAGTCCGGCGACTTGGGTGTGCACTGCAGCGCCCCAAATTCCATCAAGGCTTGGTTAAAATTCCGCGCCTCGCCCTTCGGGAGCAGCTTCCCTGCCGCATTCCAAAAAAACTCACCCGCATCCTTCACATTTTCCCTGTAGTCCAACAAGCGCGCCAGTACTCGAATCACGTTCCCATCCACCACAGGAAAATCCCTATTATAGGCAATACTCATAATAGCCCCGGCTGTGTAGCGCCCGATGCCGGGTAAACTCAGCAGTTGCTCAAAATCGTCGTAAAGCCCCCCGCCATTCTGGTCCACCAGGATTTTCGCGGCCTTTTGCAGATTCAGAGCCCGGCTGTAATAGCCCAGCCCTTCCCACAATTTCAGTAAGCGATCTTGCGGAACCTCCGCCAAAGCCTCAATCGTCGGCAGTGCTTTCATCCATCGATCAAAATACGGCAGCACGGTCGTCACCTGGGTTTGCTGCAACATGATTTCTGAAATCCAAACCTGATAAGGCTCATAATTTCGACGCCAGGGCAGGGGGCGCTGATTTTCTACGAACCAGTTTAGAAGCTTTTTTTGCATCCTCCAAAGTCTAGCAGCTTAAAATCGACTTGCAAAATTGCTCAAACCCCCTTAAAATCCCTCTGCTTTCGAGCAAATTCTATATTTTAGAGTTCTATGTCACATAAAAAGGCCGGAGGGTCTAGTAGAAACGGACGAGATTCGCAGGCGCATCGCCTTGGAATCAAGTACTTCGGAGGAGAAACCGTTAGAACCGGTTGCGTACTCGTGCGCCAAAAGGGAACCAAATGGCATCCTGGTGACAACGTAGGGGTTGGTCGTGATTTCACGCTTTTCGCACTCAAGGACGGAGCAGTGAAGTTCACCGAAAAACGCCGTGCGAAGTTCGATGGCAGCCGCAAGTTCGACACGCTCGTGCACATTATTTAGTTGGCTTCGAGACAATTTGCCTTTGCAGAATAAATCTATTATTCTGAAGAGGCATTTTTTAATCCCACGCCATGAAAAATCAACTCAATGCTTTAGCTGCAGCTCTGGCCCTTGGAATCCTGTCCGGACTCTGCCTTTTTGCATGTACCCTTCTCGCCTCTAACACGGGAGTGGGTACCAAGTGGGCCGACCTCATGGCCGACGTCTACCCTTGGTACTCCGTCACCACAAAGGGTGCCTTCATCGGTCTCGTTTGGGGTTTTGTAGACGGTTTCATCGGAGGCTATCTCCTCGTCGCTCTTTACAACTTCTTTGTTAAAAAACTCGGCAAATAAATCATGACACTTGAATCCTTTTTCGGCTTAGACACCGATAGTTCCGGCAGCGCTGAGTCGCGGGAAAAGTTTCAGGAAATGATGCGCGAGAGCGCCAAAGCCGCAAAGGCAATTTCCGGACACCAAGCCGCGCAGAAGGCTCAGGAAGACAAACTGGCCAAGATTTTGATGCGCTATATGAAGGACGCCGGCAAATCGGATATTGTTTTCCTCGTCATCAAATTGCTTCAAGAGAATGTGCCCGGAGCTTTTATCCTCGCCGTACTATCCATCGCCGATCCGGACATGGAAAAAGAACTGCGCACGAGCTTCGATGCCGGCAAAGCCGAAGATTCGAGTCTGTCCACTTTTGCCGGAGAAGCTTTCATCCCGGAGGAAATCAAACTCGAACTCAACGCTTGGGGCGACGCCATTTTGAAGGCGGGCCTCATGATGCCGGGAAAAACTTTACAAAACGTACTCACCCCCGAACTCAAACTCAAGTCCCTGGTGCTCGATCTGCTGCAATTCGCACTGGAGGAATTCTTGGAACGCCACGGCATTGAGTTTTCGGAAGAACGCATGCGCCAAGTTTGCCTCCTCAGCATTCAAATGGTGCTCGTGAAACTGCGTGAAGTCGCCAAAGAAAAGTCGGACATCGAAATCATCGAAACTCCGATAGAAACGCCCACTGTTTAACCCTCCACCATGTCGTCAACCATTGGACTCATTGGTCTCGGGACCATGGGCAAGGCTCTTGCACGCAACATCGCATCCAAAGGTTTTAAGGTGAGCGTGTGGAATCGCACGCCGGAAACAACCACCGAATACATTTTAAAATATGGGAACGAATTTTTGACAGCAGCCGAAAATTTTGAAGCCTTCGTAGAAGGACTGCAGTTGCCAAGAAAAATCGTTTTGATGCTGCCCGATGGAGCCCCAACCGAAGAAATTTTACGCAAACTCCTTCCCGCGCTCGACGACGGCGATTGTGTGATGGACGGTGCCAATGCCTTATTCCGTCTTACTGAACTACACCAAAAACAACTGCTCGAAAAAGGGGTACATTTTCTGGGCACCGGAGTTTCCGGTGGGGAAGAAGGCGCACTGCACGGACCGAGCCTCATGCCCGGCGGCAGCCACGAAGCCTGGCAATCCTTCGAACCCATTTTGATGGCCATCGCCGCGGAAGATTTCAATGGCAAAGCCTGCGCAGCTTACATGGGCGGCGGTGGGGCGGGCCATTATGTAAAGATGGTTCACAATGGCATTGAGTACGCCGAAATGCAGGCACTCGCCGAAGCCTACGACCTGCTGCGCAGCATCTACCAACTCAAAAACGAGGAAATTGCGCAGATTTTTACACAGTGGAAAGAGGGCCCTCTGGAATCCTTCCTCATCGACATGGCCGTGGAGGTTTTGAAAAAACAAGAAGAGGGGAAATCCCTACTTGAACTGATCGTGGATAAAGCCGGACAGAAGGGGACAGGGACCTGGACCAGCCAAGAAGCCCTCGCGCTCGGCGTCCCCACGCCCAGCCTCACCGGCGCCGTTTTTGCGCGCAGCCTCTCCGCGGAAAAAGACACGCGCACCCGCCTCGCGCCTCTTTTAAAGACCCCCAAAACCGTCGCGTCCCTCACGCTCACAGATTTTACCGCGCATTTGGAAAAAGCCCTCACTCTCGCTCGACTCTCGCACTTCACCCAAGGCTTCGCCTTGCTGCAAGCCGCAGAAACCGAACACCATTATGGTTTTCCTTTTGTTGAAATCGCTCGCGTCTGGCAAGGAGGCTGCATCATCCGTTGTGCCCTGCTCAAAGACATTCACGCGCATTATACACCGCTGCTCTACGACGCCGCTTTTGCTCAAGAACTCATCCTCGAAAATCTTCAAAACTTGCGCACCATCGTGGCAACGGCAAGCTCTCAAGCCATTCCGCTCTTCGCGCTATCCGGCTCACTCACACACCTCGATGCCTACCGCCGCGCTGAACTTCCCGCCAACTTCATCCAAGGCTTGCGTGACCGTTTTGGCGCCCACGGTTTTGAACGTAAGGACAAAGAGGGAACTTTTCACTCCGACTGGAAATGAAAATCCCGTTCCAAATCGCCGAAAGCAATTTCACGCTCGTGCTTTTTGGGGCTTCCGGATCGCTGGCCAAACTCAAACTGTTCCCGGCGCTCTACGAACTCGAAAAAGAAAAACGCATGCCCAAGGATTATGCCATCGTGGGCTATGCACGCACACCCATGACGGACGAAGCTTTCCGCCGATTTTTTGAAAAAGCGGTTCGCCAGCAAGAAAAAAATCCCGACGAAGCTGCGCTCAAAAGAATCCTTGCACACATTCATTATTACACTGGGAGTTATACAGAACAGGCCAGTTATAAAACTTTCCTCAAGCAGCTCAAAACCATCGAAAAAAATCCTTCGCGAGTGAGACTCGCTTATTTTTCCGTTCCACCCGACGCCTTCCCAGACATCTTCAAAAATCTTGCGACCGTGAATTGGAACACCAAAAAGGCGCCGCTCCGTCTCATCATCGAAAAGCCTTTTGGCTACAACCTCGCCTCTGCCAAAAAGCTCAAAAAAGCCCTGCAGAAAAACTTCAAACCCGAACAGATTTATCTTTTAGATCACTACCTGGGCAAAGAAGCCGTGAGCAACTTGCTGTCGCTGCGCTACGCCAATTCCATTTTAACCACGCTGATGACGCGCGAGTTTGTGAGCAACATTCAAATCACGGCCATGGAAGACAAGGACATTGAAGGTCGCGCCAATTATTTCGATCACGTGGGCATCCTGCGCGACATGGTGCAGTCCCACCTCCTGCAAGTACTGGCTTACCTCACCATGTATTCTCCTCGCACTAAAACAAAATCGGCCATTCAGCACGAAAAAGCACGTGTGCTCAAATCCATCCGAGTCGGCAAAGTCGTGCGCGGCCAGTACATGGGCTACAACAAAGAGCCGGGGATTCCCAAAGATTCTCAAACAGAAACCTACACCGCTCTCAAATTGCTGCTGAAACATCCGCTTTGGAAAGGGGTGCCCGTCTACATTCGCAGCGGCAAAAGCCTCCAGAAAAAATGGACCTCTGTAGTGATTGAATTCGCCCCACGTCGCCCTCAACGTGAAACGCCCGGCCTGCCTCCCAACCGCCTGGTGATTCAACTCCAGCCTCACGAAAAAATCGAGTTTCATTTGCTCACCAAATTGGGAGGAAAAACCTTCGACTTCCACGATCTCACCACGGGCCGCCCCATTTATTGCAGCGGCGACTGCCTGGTGGAACACGGCCGACTGCTCCTCGATGCCATTGCCGGGAAGCAAGGTCTCTTCCTCGGCTTTGAAGAAATTTTTGCGGCCTGGCGCGTCATCGATCCATTGCAAAAATCCTGCGATCACGCACGAAGCAAACACTGCGAGCTCCATCTTTATAAAAAAGGCTCACTCGGCCCCAAAGCCGCCGATGAACTCATCCAGGCCGACGGCTTCGAATGGTTTAACTCCACCTCATGAACACTCCACTCTTCCATCATTCCCTCACAGACAGTAAATTCTGGGACCTGGCTTTAAAAGAAGTTCTCACCGCCATCAATACCGCGCTCAAAAAACACCCCACGGCTCGCATTGGCCTTTCCGGGGGGCGTACACCAAAACACCTCTACGAACTCCTGGCGCAAGAAAAACTCCCCTGGGATAAAATCACCTTCATTTTGCTCGATGAACGTTATGTGCCGGTCACCGATCCCGAGAGCAACTTGGGTATGGTTCAGGCCACTCTTCCAGAAGTGAAAATTCTCGCCTTCGACACGACCAAACCGGCTCACGACGCCGCCGAAGCCATGGCCAGCGAACTGATCCACTTCACTGACCAACGCCAACCGCTCTTCGATCTTTTGATTTTGGGAGCAGGGAAGGAGGGCCACATCGCGTCGCTCTTTGAAGAAGACACCGCCCTGGCCTGCAACGAATACGCCTTTGTGGCTCACGCCAAAGGCTATCCTACAGAAAGCCGCCTCACCACTTGCCTCATGGCCCTGCAAAGTAGCACTCAAGCCATTCTTCTCCTCCAAGGTGAAGAAAAACGCCCCGTGCTGGAAGCGCTCAAAACTGGCGCCGGGCTGAAACTCACCGCCCTGCACCACCTCATGGAAAAGATGCCGCTCACTGTTTTGACCGACCTCAGCGCTTAAGCTACAATAGCGGCACTTCAACCCACCAACCATGAAAAAACTACTTTCCCTCATCTCGCTCACCCTTCTGCTCACGGCTTGCACCAGTTACACGGTCGCTACCGAGGAACAGGTCAAAAATCACCCCGAGCTCACCGACGTCATCGCCACCTGGCAAACCATGGTGGATGCGGGCGCGGGCGAAGATTGCCAAACCATTTTGGATCATATGCGAAAGACCCTGGCTGTGACGGAAGAATCTTGTGACGCAGTCGTCGCCTACCTCAAAGACGCTCCCGTCATCGATTGGGATCGCACCGATGCCAATGTGGACGGAGGAAAAGTGAAGATCTACCAAGAAAACGGCGCTTCTGTGACCGGCTTCATCTTGGACACCAAAAACAATGTCTGGGGTGCAGACACCCGTTTCTGGGAAGAGTAAGCTCTAGCTAAAAGAGCATAGTCACTCCTAAAACCAGCATCATCACCACCGAGGCTTTTTTGACCCACACGTCTCCTTTGAGGTACTGAAATTTTGTTCCAAAGTAAGCGCCCAAAATCGAGCCCAAAACCACCAGCAGCATCCACAGTGTGGACGGACGACTCAGGTTCACTAGGTAGAGGGTCTGAATCACAAGGATAGGAATCCCTGAAATCATCGAGTAGGCGATGGCTTGAGTGTAAGACATTCTGAGGAAAGAAGCCGAATAGGCAATGAACAGAAATCCCATGCCCCCACTGATCCCATGAATGATGTTCAATAAAAAGAACACCAGCATGGTCACCAGCACCTCCTTGAGTCGAAAGGGATTTGTTCGTTGAGGATGGAGGATTTTTTGCGCAAAAAAAGCTTGATAAACACACAGCGAAAGCAAAGTGACCGCCACCACCTTTTTTAAGAGCTCTTGGTCGAGATGGTACTGAAGCAGGTACATGGACAAAATGACGCCCGTTCCTCCTCCCAGCATCATCCAAAAACAAAGTTTCCAATCCAGGTGAGTGACCTTGCGGTGCAAGTTGCCGGAAACCAGTGCCAAGGCCAAGGTGGAAACTTTGGTGAGCGTGATGAAAAGCAGGTAAGAGCCTTGGGCAGTGAGCAAGAAAAAACTCAGCAAAAGAACGGCCGAACCCCCACCAGCGAAAGTGCCAAAGAAAGAAGAGAAAATGGAGAAGAGGCCACTGAGTATCATCTCAGTGGTCATGCGAGGAGTTTTTTAAGTTCCTCCTCAATGTGTCGCTGTGAGAATCCCGCTTTTTCATAGAGTTCATCTGCGGTTCCGGACAGCTGATAAGCCGCCACTCCCATGCGTTTCACAGGCACCAGCACGCCCGCTTCAAACAAAGCTTCTTGCACGTAGCTTCCCAGCCCGGTATCGACATTGTGATCTTGCACCGTCAACACACGGCCCGTCTTTTTTGCACTCGCCACCACGGTTTCTGCATCAAAGGGAATAAAACTACTCACCACGATCAAATCGATGTCGTCGCCCACAGCTTCTATTGCTCGAAGTGCATAAGTCACCATGGCTCCACTGGCCACGACAGTCACACGAGCACCTGTCCGTAGCACATCCGCGCGCCCCGGATTGAATTCATAGGAGCCTCCAAAAAACGGCTTTCCATCTTCACCCAGCAGCACCGGCGTTTTCGCGCGCCCCATGCGCACGTAAAAATTTCCATGCGTGGCAGCCACGTATCGAATCATGCGGTCACATTGATTGGGATCACAAGGTTCCAAAATCTGCGTGTGGAAAAATCCCGCAAAAGAACTGATGTCGTCAATCGCTTGGTGCGTCGGGCCGTCTTCACCCACAGAAAGTCCGCAGTGCGTGGCCACCATTTTCACGTTCGTTTCATTCACGTCATTCACGCGCGCTTGATCCTTGGCACGGCTGGTCATGAAAGCACCAAAAGTGCTGCAGAAGGGGACAAAGCCACGCAGCGAAAGTCCGCCGGCAGTGCTCACCATATGCTGCTCGGCAATCCCACACTCAATGTGTCGTTCGGGGAAAGCCTTCTTCACTCCGTCCGTCTTCACGCTGTCCGCCAAATCTGCAGTCATCGCGAGCACATGGGGATTCAAGGTAGCCAAGTCCAGCAAAGCCGCCCCATAGGCGCCACGACAATCGGTCATCACCTCGGCAGCGTATTCTTTGGACGTGCCCACGTTCACGAGAGCTACCGGCAGCTCTTCACTCGCGGGAATCGCCACTTTCAAACCTTTCAAACCCTCCGCCAAAATCCTCGCCTCTTCCTCGGTCAGTTCAATCAACTTCAACGCTTCCTCCGTCGCTTCTTTCTTGGGCGATTTCCCGTGCCAATCGGCCTTGTGAGCCAGCCCGGTCTCTTCCATAAAATCCACTCCTTTTCCCATCACGGTGTGCCCAATCAAAACGCTGGGCCGATCTTTCACGGCTTCGGCTGCTTGAATCGCCGCCCACATGGCTTCAAAATCATGACCATCCACTTCTTGCACATGCCAACCCGCCGCGGCGTAATGTCCGGCCACATTCAGCGGCATGATTTCTGCCAGCGAATCGGTGAGCTGTACTTCGTTGTAATCCACAAACAGCAGCAAATTGTTGAGCTTGTACTTCGACGCAAAATTCATCATTTCATAAGCCTGGCCTTCCTGATTTTCTCCATCGCCCATCAATAAAAAAACCATGTCATCGGCCTTGCGCAATTTTTCTCCCAAAGCAAACGCGCTCGCTACGCTCGCGCCGATTCCCAGCGGCCCCGTGCCATAAAACACGCCCGGCACTTTGCGGTTCACGTGGCCTTCGTAAATGTCCACCGGCTTTCGAAAAGTTTCAATCACACGTTCTTTGGGAATCACTCCCAGCTCCGCGAGCACGCTGTAAACAGCAGGGGAGATGTGCCCGTTGGACACCACCACCGGTTCATTGCTTTCCGCCACACGCAGGGTGTACAGCAGCGACAAATAGTCCACACAGGATAAAGAGCCGCCCGGATGTCCGGACTGGGCATTCGTCACCATTTGCAAAATGCTCCGACGACACGACTTTGCGAATATCTTCACAAAGGCGAGCTGGTCGGAAGTGAGATTCATCAGGATAGGTGTTGTCGGGTTAACTTTTTACCGAGCTCTACGCCCGGCTGGTCGAACGCATTTATCCTATAGTACTCGCCCAAAAACGCAATACTGGCTTCAAAAAACATGAACAATTGTCCCAGTTCATAAGCCGACACCTCCGGCACCGTAATAGTCACCGTCGGTTTCTTATATTCGGTCAGCGCCTGCTGCGTAGCCTTCAGCTCCGTATTCATCAGCTCATGAAAACTCACCCCGGACAAATACTTCAAATCCGGCACCTCCACGGTCGGCACCTTCAAATCCGCCCCTTTTTCCACCTGCACAAAACAAATCAGTTTGTCTTTGGGGCCCTCGTTATAAAGCTGCAACTGTGAATGCTGATCCGTCACGCCCAGCGCCCGAATCGGAGTGAGGCCTTTGCCTTCTTTCCCGATGCTTTCCGCCAAGAGCTGTCGGTACCAATCCGCCAGAGAGTAGAGCCGCGTCGAATAGGGCATCATCACCGTCATGTGCACGCCGCGCTCCCATTCGAGCAAATATTGAGCCGTCGCAAATTGGAAAGGCAGATTGAGTTCCATCTCAGTCTTCGTAAAACGAACACCCATCTCCTCCGCGCCGGCAAGCAGCTCTTCGATGTCGATGCCGAGCAGCGCCGCAGGGAAGAGTCCCACTGGGGACAGCACGGAAAAACGTCCGCCCACATTGGCCGGAATATCGAGCATCGGAATGCCCATCGCCCGGCCCATCCGTCGTAGCTCGCCCGAGTCTGGATCCGTAATGAACACGAAATTCTCTTTGGAAACTTTCTGTTTGAAATAAAAATACTGAGCCATCGTTTCCGGCGTGGTGCCCGATTTGGAAATCACCACAAAAAGAGTGCGATCCAAATCCACCAAACTTTCCACATCTGCGATGGTGTCCAAATTATCCACCACAAAGAGCCTAGGTTTCCCCGAGAAATTCCATAGTGGCCCCTTCAGCGCATCGCGCACACAAGTGATTCCCAAAGCGCTTCCGCCAATTCCCAAAACCACAATATCTTCAAATCGCCCCTTCATTTTTTCCGCCAGCGACTTCACGGCCAACACCTGCGCCTTCACTTTGGGCAGCGCCAAAAATCCCTGCCCGCGTGCATGGAAACTTTTCAGAAAATCAGGAATGCGGGACTCCTCCTCTTTCATGCGAGTCCAGCTGAGCCCGTCCGGGCCAAGTTCCACCAACTTGTCGAGCGCTAGTTTCATTTTTTACGTTTATTCCAATCGGCTAAAAATTTTTCCAAACCAAGGTCAGTCATGGGGTGGTGAATCAATTTTTCAAACACCGCAAACGGCATCGTACAAATGTCGGCGCCAAGCATGGCCACTTCGGTCACTTGCCGAGGGTGTCGCACGCTCGCCACCAAAATTTCCGTCCCAAACGCATAGTTGTCAAAAATCGCGCGAATTTCTTCCACCAAAGTCATTCCATCCTCTCCATTTTCATCGAGCCGCCCAATAAAGGGACTCACAAAGTTCGCCCCAGCCTTGGCCGCCAGCAAAGCTTGGTTGGCCGAAAAAATCAAAGTCACATTCACTCGAATCCCCGCCTTCCTCAACAGGCCCACGGCTTTCAGCCCTTCAGGAGTCATGGGCACTTTCACCACCACATTCTTGGCCCATTGGGCATAGCGCTTGCCTTCGGCCACCATTCCGGCAGCTTCCGTGCTAAAAACTTCCATGCTCACGGGTCCTTTCACCAACTTGCAAATGGCCTTCAGATGTTTTTCCGGATCGATCTTTCCTTCCTTGGAAAGCAGGCTGGGATTGGTCGTGATGCCGTCCAAAACGCCCCAGGAAGCCAAAACCTCGACTTCCTTCAAGTTGGCGCTGTCCAAGAAAAATTTCATAGGCGAGTGGATTAGCTGGACCGACAGTAGCACTTCCGGCTAAATTTTGCTATAATAATAAGATTAAAACACTCTCCATGGCCGCCAAAAAACTGAACATCGAAAAGGAACTGCTCAAAAATGACTTCAGAGTCACGATTTTCGGCTCTGCGCGCATCAAAGCGGACGACCCTATTTATAAGGATGTTTACACCCTCGCCAAAGAAATTGGAGCCAACGGTTACGATATGATCACCGGCGGAGGCCCCGGACTCATGGAAGCGGCCAGCACCGGTCATACCGATGGCGACGTGGAAGGCCGCGCCGACTCGATTGGGCTCAACATCCAGCTGCCTTTTGAACAAAGACCCAACCCTGGTTTGGAATACCTCGACAACCACGAACTCTTCTCCAGCCGCCTCGACGAATTCATGCTCCTTTCCAACGTGGTGGTAGTCACCCCCGGGGGAGTCGGAACTTGTCTGGAACTCTTCTACACTTGGCAACTCTTGCAAGTGAAACACATCTGTAAAATGCCCCTCATCCTCGTGGGAAAACAGTGGCACAAACTGGTGGAATGGATCATCGACTATCCTCTCAAAGACAAATACATGGACTCCAAAGACCTGCACTCTGTGGTGCTGGTGGACAAAGCCGTGGACGCGCTCAAAATCATCAAACTGGCCAAAAAGAACTTTGATTCAGGCACGAATGGCAGCTGCCACGACTGGCAACAGTATGGCAAAAAGATGAAAAAACTGTCGGCCATCATCCAGAAGAACAAGGATAAAAAGTGACGACGTCCAGCCGAGCTCAGCAATTTGACGCATTTTAATTAATGTGTTAAATTGCACGTATGAACAGATCAAAAAACTTTGGAGCCGCAGCACTTTTGGGAGCAATGGTAGTTGCAGAAGCAGCCCAAGCGGGCATCGTTCAAGTGGGCACCATCCCTCTGAGTGCTGCCGCGATTCAATCTACCACTACGAGCCTCGAAGATCGTCTAGCCATTGCGCTGGGAAAAAAGGTTGGTAGTTTCGTTCATCCGGTACCTTTTCAATCCGAAAGTAATGTGGGAGGGGCCACCGTTGCCGGACGAAACGCCAATATAGTCTCTTGTTCTCCCGCGGCAGTATGGATGCTGCTCCAGTCGACCGGCAGGCTCGCCTCCGCCACCACTTTTCCTGATTTCATAAGCCTAGCCGCGGCGGATAGGGATCCGACTTGGGGCTGGACGCATGAAGGTTTCAAAGTGGCAGCGGCCCAATACGGAGTCAATTTAGAGGTGAATGATTTTGGAGATCGATCGAAATTTTCAACAGATCAGGCGTGGCAAGAGCTTGTAAAGGACCTCGCTCACGGTCCGGTGGGCTTATCCATAAGGCAAGTGGATCCCATCACCCAAGTGCCAGAAAGCAAAAATACCCACATGATCGTACTGCGAGGAGCAGAGAACAACGGACGGGGATATATGGATTTTGTGGTCAACGATCCCATCGCTAAATCAGAAACAGTCGCCCGCAATCCCAGCGGTCCTCAAGCGCGTGATCATCGAGTGGGAGTCACCACTTGGCCGCAGGAATTTGTTAGGACATCTTCTCTCGATCGATGGCTGGCGGTTTCTCAGTAAATTTCCACCTCCACCGATTCTGTTGCCAAACCTATAAACTCCTGTAAACTACCCGAGATTTAAACAACATCAATGGAAATCCGCAACATCGCCATCATCGCCCACGTAGATCACGGAAAAACCACCCTCGTGGACGCCTTGCTCAAGGCCGGAGGAGCTTTCACCGATCACGAAACAGTGGGGGTATGTGTGATGGATTCCAACGATCAAGAAAAGGAACGCGGAATTACGATTTACGCTAAAAACTGTGCCATCTCCTACGGAGGCAACAAGATCAACATCGTGGACACTCCTGGTCACGCCGATTTCGGATCCGAAGTAGAGCGCATCCTCCGCACGGTGGAAGCCACGGTACTCGTGGTGGACGCTTACGAAGGTCCCATGCCTCAAACCAAGTTCGTGCTCCGCAAGTCCCTGGAGCTCGGGCTCAAAGTGCTCGTGGTCATCAACAAAATCGACAAGCCCACGGCTCGTCCCGACGCAGTACTCAATGAAATTTTCGACCTCTTCGCCAGCCTCGGAGCCAGCGACGAACAACTCGATTTCCCTTACATGTACGCCATTGCTCGTGAAGGAATTGCTATCCGCCACCTCACCGACGAACGCAAAGACATCACGCCTCTCCTCGACTTCATCGTAGAAAACGTGAAGCCTGCCAACGGAAACACAGAAGTGCCTTTCCGCATGCAGCCCGCCACCTTGGCTTACGACAACTTCTTGGGACGTATGGGTGTGGGCCGTGTTTACGAAGGAAAAGCAATCGTGGGGAAAATGGTCACCATCATCAATCACGAAGGAGAACGCCGCCAAGCCCGCATCACCAAGCTCTACACCTACAAAGGAATGCAAAAAGTGGAGACTCCTGAAGCCGTAGCCGGAGACATTGTTGCCCTGGCCGGAATCGCCGACATCGACGTGAGCGAAACCATCGCCAGCGAACCGAATGCTGAAGCTTTGCCTTCCATCCGTATCGATCCACCTTCCTTGGCCATCGAATTCATGGTGAACGATTCACCGTTTGCCGGACGCGAAGGAAAATTTGTGACCAGCCGCCACATCAAAGAACGTTTGGAACGCGAATTGGAAACCAACGTAGGTCTGAAGATTGAAGGAGTGAACAACAGCGACTCCATTAAGGTTTACGGACGTGGAGAAATGCAAATCGCGGTGCTCATCGAAACCATGCGTCGTGAAGGTTACGAACTCCAGATTTCCCAGCCCGAAGTGCTCATGCACGAGGAAGAAGGAAAGAAAGTGGAGCCCATCGAATACGCCGTGGTCAACGTCCCCGACGACATGGCCGGAAAGGTCATCGAAATGATGGGAAAACGTCGAGGAGAAATGAAAAACATGAAGTCTGATGCAGGCAACACCACTCTTGAATTCGAAGTGCCCACTCGTGGACTCCTCGGCTTCCGCTCTCACTTCATGATCATCACCAGTGGGGAAGGAACGGTTTACCATTCCTTCGATCACTTCGCTCCTTACAAAGGAAACATCGACAAACGTACGGTAGGCTCCATGATTTCCGGCGAACCCGGAACCGCCATGGCTTACTCCATCTGGAAACTACAGGAACGTGGACCTTTCTTCATCGGCCCACAGACCGAAGTTTACGGAGGTATGATCATCGGGGAACACAACCAGGGAACGGACCTTGTGGTGAACGTGACCAAGAACAAGAAACTCACCAACGTGCGTGCCTCCGGTACCGACGAAGCCCTCACTCTCACTCCTTTGATCCCGATGACCTTGGAAAAGGCCATCGAGTACATCAAGGACGACGAGTACGTGGAAATCACTCCCAAAAACATCCGTCTCCGCAAAAAGTACCTCTCCGAAGCCGACCGCAAGAAATTCGGCGGAAAGAGTGCTTAAGTGAAGAACTGTTGAATTCTAGGGTGCCACTGTTTGGGTGGAGTTTGATGGTGAGCAAGATAGGCCTTTGCCAAAGATGAACGTGAGTTGACAGCTCTATTGACCGCACCAGCGATGTGCAATTCTTCACCCGTGAAACGGACATCATCCAAATGATTTTCGGGGTCTTGAAAAGCCTCGTAAGCCCGGCCTAAAACCCAAGGGTGATGATCGGGATCAGTATTGCCAGTCAGCCATCTTAGCAATTTTCTACGGAATGCATGGCGGGGAGAAACTAAAGGATATTTTTCTGGGCTTACCGAATCATCTATATCTCCCTCCTTTTCATCTCCCATCGGCCGTCTGTGAAATTGATGGAATAGGATGCTGGAACGAGCTCTCACGACACGTTGAGGGCATGCCATGAGCAAAGTTCCACCAAAACTGGATGCTTCTTCATCGACAAAAGCAGTAGTAGGAATGCCCATATATTGTAAATGGGCGATGGGAGCGGAAGCCAACCGCCCCTTGGCAATAAGACCACCCGAAGTGTTTTCTAGGAGGGAGGAAATCAGTTTAGTCCCTGTACTCCTGGCTTCCGAAACGACGTCCCGACAAGTAGAAGGAATATTCTCGCCCTCAAGGAGCAACTGATGGGAGCCGCACTCCAAAACAGCCACAGGCGGATTCCACCTTCGGATAGGGCCCTCCACAATAAACGTGAGCTTCCAGGGATGTTCAGCAGAATCAGGGGGCGCCAGTCGATCCATAAAAAGTAAATCAGTACAAAAAGCTACAGAATTTTGTAAGGCTATGTCAAGGAAGCAAAGGTGCGCGGCTCAAGAGTCGCCCCAAAACCATAGGGTTGGCCGCGTGCAAAGAATGGACTCTTCCTGGGAGCACACGGTGCCTAATTTCCGGAGTAGATTTTCCGTAAGACAGTCCACGCAAAGTTTCCTGCACCGCATTCTCATCTGTCAAAGCGCTGCACTCAGGAGTCGTTATTTCTAGAGCTCCTTTCACGTTGGGCAAAGCCAGTAACAAATCTGCCCCTAGAGTTCCATGGCAGAGTGCTCGAATTTGAGCGATCAAAACGCCAATACCACCGGGCCCTATCAACTCTCGTATTTTTTGAACAAATCCTGTGGCGGAATCCAATTCTTGCTGGAGTCGCTGGCTGTCTACGTCTGCCGAAGCTGCCGATACCTTACCGGATCTTCCTCCTTCCACGATCATAAAAGAGTAGAGCAAGCGGAGCAGACCTTGATCGCGAGACCCAATGGGGTCCAACAGGCGAAGCTCATCTGCAGATCGAGCCAAAAGCGTCTGCATTTGGCTGACCATCCCAATCGCATGGCGTCCACCCTGGGAATCTCCCACAAAATCAATACGGTTGCTATCCTTTAGCGGCTCGCTCAGCCTTTGCAAAAGGTATCTTCCCAAATTCTCAAAGCGGCCCGAACGGGCAAGATCCCGAGCAAAATCGGGATTCAAAGGGGTAGAGGCTCCCACCCCAGGGGCATTGTAAACCAAGAGACTGCGCTCTGGGTCTGCTGCCAAAGAAGCCATCCAATCTCGTTGAGCCAAAGGGGTTTTAAAATCACAACCCCAACCGGGGCTGACCACCGTGATTCGCCCGGAATCGCCTCCTCCAGGAATCAGGGCCCACTCCACCTGGGCTCCACCGGCTTTTCCACCTCGATAAGGATCTCCCACGGTTTCAGCCACATGAGCTTGAAGCTCAGCTGCATCTTGAGGAAAACGTAAAAGCTCAGCGGGGAGGTGCTGCCTAGAATTGCTTTCCACTCCACTGCTAAAAGTGCTGATTTCCAAGTTCAGTCCTTCATCATAGCCGTGCTCTAGATTTTTACTCATAGAGGCCATTGTAGCACAGAGACAAGGCCTCAATAGATATTTCCTCGATAGTCGACATCCACAATCTGTAGAGATCGATCGGCAAGGACTATGTAAATAATTCTGATACCTCCGACCCGAAGTCGGAAGACATTTTTCCCGTAACCACTCATTTTCTTGATATTTTTCCCAGCGAAAGGATTTTTTCTTGCCAATTCAATTTTTTCATCCAAACGCGCCTTAGTTCTCAGGTCAAGAGCGGCGAAGAATTTCTTAATCTTATCCGTCATGAGCGGAGCATCTTTAAGAATTCACTGGCATCTATACCCTCGCCATCATTATCTCTGTGAGCATTGAAAACGTTGCCCGCAACCCAAGTCTCATCTTCCATGAAAGTCTTCACCAAAGTGATACGAATAAGGGAGCTACTGGGCACGCCATACTTTTTCGCCTGTGCCTGGATCGCTTTCTTGAGCTTAGCATCAACCTGTATTTGCAGTAAACTCATACGAATAGTATTAAAAATACATTAAAATTATAGTAGCTCAAAAGACTATGGTCAAACCCAAAACCTCGATTTCATCGAGTGAATGGGGTGAGTGATGGGGCTTGAACCCACGGCCTCCAGGGCCACAACCTGGCGCTCTAACCAACTGAGCTACACCCACCGTAGAGAGGAAAGAAGGAGTCGACTCCTTCGCTTACGACCGGAGGTGGTCAGTAGACAAGCTTTAGCTTAGCTACACCCACCATAAAGGCTGGCCAATTTTAGGTGTTTCCTCTAGAAAGAGCAACACGAAAGGTCTAAACTGCCGTCGATGGAATCCACCAAGACTCGTTACCGCTGGCTCGTAGGTCTCAATCTCGTGGCTGTTCTGGCCACCATTTACCTGACCTACGCGCACTTCAAACCTTCTGCTTCGGAAGTCTGTAACTTCAGTGAACAGTGGAATTGTGAAATTGTGAATCAAAGCATTTATTCCGAGATTTTTGGAATCCCTGTATCCATTCTGGGCTTCATCACCTACAGTCTTCTTACCGCCTTTGCTATTCGTGGGCTCAAGCAAAATCAAACCCGCCTGCTACCCTGGGTTCTTCTCTGTGTGATTGGAGGAGTGGGTTTCAGCCTCTACCTCACGGGCATCGAAACCTTTGTGCTCAAAACCTACTGTATTTTCTGCGTAGTCCAGCAAATCATCATCCTCTTGGATCTTGGAATCTTCAGCTCCCTCTACCTCCATCACCGTAAAAAATCATGAAGAAACTTGCCATCCTTTTTCTGAGCATCCTCGCCCTCACCGGCTGCGGGGAACGAGACACCACCAACGACGCTTTCGCCACCTGTATTGCGAACAGCGGAGCTACCTTCTACGGAGCCTTCTGGTGTCCTCATTGCCAGGATCAAAAGAAAGAGTTCGGTGATTCCAAAGATCTGCTGCCCTACGTGGAATGTGATGCCAATGGAAAAGACCCCGATCTAGCGGCCTGCAAGACCAATGGCGTGGTCAGTTACCCCACCTGGATCTTTGCCGATGGCAGCAAAGCCACTGGGCTCCAAAACTTCGAAGAGCTCAGTGAAGCCACCTCCTGCGCCTTACCGGGCGAAGAGAGCGTGATGTTTAAAGGTCAGTGAGTAGGTTTTCGGCGAAAGCCATAGCTTCTCCTACGAGTCGAGGAACATACCAACTGGTATCGAAGATTCCGCTAGTGACCAAATTGGCTTGAATGTCGTTGGAATAGTCGAGAGCGGTCTTCGATGGGTTATTCCAATCATTGGCCCAAGCAGGGTTCAAGACATTTTGGTAAAGCGCTTGTCCGCCTCGTTTAACAACGAGATCTTTCTGACGCAGCTGTACATAAATGCTGCGTTCCACGGAAGCAAATTGAGCAAGACGCTTCAAATCTTGTTTGAGATGAATGGCATCAGGAGCTCCGGCCAAAACTTGGGGCAAACGTGTTTCAATGATATTGTTGCGGAACACATCCGGCCATTCGCCGTCGATCGTAGCCCAGTCGTCGATAGACAGCTGGTCGTCAAACCACTTGGTGAAGGCGACTTTGGCCTTTTCTTGGTAAATCTCATCCGCGCTCTTGAGCGCATCGGGCAAGGGCAGTGCGGGGCGACCGGCAGAGATCCAATCAGAAACACCGAGAAGATCAGCATCAATGCCGACGAGCTTACCGTTAAAGTCGGTATCGCTCACGGAATAAACTTCTCCATACAAACGATCCGGAGAGTAATCTTGATGTCCTCCCAGACGCATGTCGATTTGAGAGAGGAAATACGTGGCGTATTTTGGTTCTTGAGGAGGCACGCCGGCGGAAGTAATGAAACCCGAGTTTCCGTTGTCGATCTTCTTGAACCACATGTCCATGATCTTCATGGCATTTTCAGGTTTGGGGATCACGCCGTAACTCTCCCATTTCAGCTTGTAGAGCACATAGTCTGCCACCATCTGAGTGGGCTTTTCCCACGCGGCCTTGTTCTTTCCGGTGAGTCTGTCCATGATGCTCTTGTCCACGATCGTTTTGGTGTCGAGAGCGTAGTAAGAGCCAACGGCAGCAGTGGCAACTGCCAGATATTTATCGACGATTTTACGAACTTCCACTTCACTAATCACAGGTTTCCCAGTAGTCCCCAAGAGGGCGATTTCGGCGTCCATGAGAGAAACTTGCTCGTGAATCTTTTGATCCAAAACGGCAGTGCGCGCTGAGTCGAGGCTGTACCAATGTGAACCCCCTGCAGCTTTCCACGCAGCGGTGAGTTGAGCATTGGCTTGAGTCTGTTCCGCAGCTAGATCAGTAGTATTGAGCAGCTTGTCCACGGCAGTCACACCACCCAAATCTCTCATCGCATCTTTTTCAGCCTGATCCAAAGGTTGATTGAGCATTCCATCGGTGAGTCCACGCACGGCGTCTTCGTAGAGCAATCCAAGCTTGGCTTGTTCAGCCTTGAAGTCGCTCACATTGAGTCCGCCTCCGTACAAATCGGTGCGAAGCTTCGTGCGCATGCTCAGCTGGAACTTGCGCATCTTGATGACAAAAGCATCGTTGTAACGAGTATCCGTTCCACTGTCGGTCAAATGGCTGAAGTAAGACGTGAGAGAGCCCAAGGCGTTTTCAAAGCTGCCCCAGATGCCGGGTTGTTTCGCGGCAAAATCGTGGGCGACTTTTTCGAGTTGATCTTGTACCACAGGGCGATTGGTGAATGCTTCCACATCGGCTTGCGCCTGTGCCAACCACTTGGCTTCCAGCTCTGCACCGGGAGTGGGAATGGAAATGGCGTCGAGCACATCATTTTGATAAGTGAGCGTACCCACGTTTCCATCGCTGAAGGCAATTTTGATTTCCGTAACGCTGCCGGTGTCATTCACATGTTGAATCGTGAAGGAAGCTCCAAGGAACAAATGATCCAAGTCGAGGTGGACCTTGGCAGGAAGCACCGCTAACTTTTCATAGTCCTTTTTAGCGTCGGCTACGCCGGTATACTCCGGAGCTGCTCCGGGAACAGGATCCGAGAATTGAACAAAGCAATGTCGAGCATCGTATTCAAAAGAGAGGGGCACAGTCTTAGCTTTTTCATAATTAGGAAGTCCGGAGTGAGCGTCTCTGGCCACTGGAGGAGT
>CALQZQ010000003.1 GCA_943349825.1 Candidatus Peribacteria bacterium
ACAAAATTTTCAGATTCAGAGTTTGATATTTCAACAATATCATTTGCCTTGCACGATATGCCCGAAAACCTTGCAGTCGATGTCTTAAAAGAAATGAGACGAGTAACAAAAAATGGAGGTCAAATAATAATTGTTGACTATAATGAACCCTCAAATTTTGCTGCAAGAATTTTTCTAGGCTTATCCAGGCTCTGGGAAACAAGGTACTACTGGCACTTCGTTCAGACTGGACTGAACAAATATTTAAAAGCGGCAAAAATGGGAGCCCACTCCAAAAAGGCGTACCTTTTTGGAAATGTGCAATTAGTTGAAATCAATAATACGAAGTAGTCTTTTCTGAACATCACATAACAAAGTATAAGCGGTTCCGTTCAGTCGCTTTGCTCCTTCACTACACCCATATTTGCCAGCGGTCGCCCTCCGGGCTTATTTTACCATTAGCAACCTTCGGCTATTCACAGACGTTGTAGGAAATTGGAGGTGATTTAGCGTACAATCAAGAAAACTTCTAATAACTACTATGAAAATATCCATAACAATCATTATAACTTTCTTTCTGACTTCAATATTTATAGGAGGTGGCATATTGTTCTTTAAACAAGATCAGCTGAATTACTCAAGAGATGTCGTAGATATATTGCAGGCTCAACTTGAAGCATGCGAAAACAAAATTACAGAGTAAATCACCTCCAAAATCCCACAACAGTGAAACCCATTTTAGCCACCTATGAAATTCCCAAAGAAATTTCCAACAATAAAAGTATCAAAACTCGCTAAAGGCTAAAAAGTATTCTTAACGTAAAAAACTATGTCAGATCTCAAAGAAAAACCGACTGTGCAAGATGTCATCGCGTATCTTAAAGATGAGCTCTTCATATTAGAGGATCTTGTCGCAAGTGAAAACCTGGACCCTGAAGAGAATATTGGTTATGACCAACGTAGAGGCGACCACGCTGACTGGGAAAGAGATATGTTCGCGCCGCGCCGTGAAGCGATTGCGGAACTTGAACAAGGTAAACCCGAAAAGGCACGCACAATTCTTGATCAAGCTATTAAAGACGAGCATCGCCATGCCAGCTCTGAAAATTCGTTAGTCAGAGTGGAACAGCTACGTGCAGCAATAGCCGGCTCACTGCGTTAGCTAGCATTGGGCTATCTATATCCGTGATTAGGCATAGGCTCTTAATGATCAATAACTTATTCATTACCTGAAAAATCTATGGAACAAGCAAAATCCAATATGGGATCGGTCGTCCTCGCCATCATTATCACCGCTGTTGTAGTGGGAGGTGGAGTTTATTACTTCCAAAAAAGTACACCAGAAACACCCCAAGCAACAGTTGAGAATCCAGCGGTGGTTACTACCACAGCTACACAAAAATCACTTGAGGAGTATTTCGCGACAAGAGATCAGTTTCTAAATAGTGAAATGACAAAGGATCCTGACCTACTGGGCTTTAAAGAATTGGCAAATGTTGTAGTGACATGTGCTGACAGTTTAGGCACGCCATGCGAAGGTAATCTTCTTGTTCTGTCAAAAGATTCGATACAATCAGGCATGCAAGAATTTTACTTGGCATTCACAATGGGAACTGGCTATATGTATTATGGCCCATTCACGGACGACCTTCAGGAAATAGTTGATGAAAGTAAAACAATTAAATCGCTTGAAAGATCTTACTAAAAATCACTAATACTCTAACTAATATGAATAAATTAACTTTAGAACGTTCGTTCTCAGCCCCAATAGAAAAAGTTTGGGAAGCCTTAACGAACGCAGATAAACTGAAAAAATGGTGGTCTCCAACCGGTATGGAAGCACCACACATCTCCATTGATTTGAGAAAGGACGGCGTATTTAGATATTGTCATAAAGGTTCAGATGGCAAAGAGTTTTGGGGCCGAGGAGTTTATCAAGCAATTGAGCAGCCTAAATTTCTATCCTGGCTAGATACATTCACTGATTCAGAAGGAAATCCCGTTCCCTCCTCACACTATGGGATGTCTGGAGAAGAGATCGTAGAGGCATTAGTAGAATTCAAGTTAACGGAAGAAAATGGCATTACTACAATGGAAATGGTCGGAGACAACCCTCATGACGATTCCATACTGGAGGATATGAAAAAAGGGTGGAATGGCATGTTTGATAAACTCGAAGAACTTTTAAAAAACGCGTAGAATTGCATTACTATGGCTGAAAAACCTCCTGCATCTCGTGAAATTGGCTCTATTCTCGCCCAATTACAAACGTTTATTGACGATGCTTTTGAGTTTGGGTTTAAAAAGTTAAAAACATTTGGCAAAAAAAAGCCGCCGATGAAAAACCCTGAAACTTTTAAAGATCAGGCCTCCGAATTTGCCCACAAGTCAGCCGGCTTTATTGGCGATGTAGGAAGCTCTTACTATGAGACGTACCAAAAATTAAAAACCAAGAAAGAAAAGAAAAAATCCAGAAAATAACGGCAGCGCGTTAACGACAACTGTATGGATCATTCAATGAAAATCTACTGTGAACTTTATTTTGACTCTTTTCCTAATACGAAAATGATTCGGCAAACCGCCAATCCAATTCGTGAATATGAAGATGAACTGATTGAAGGGCCAATAATAGACATCGGTTGTGGGCAGTCCTCCTATCTCTTGGAATTTCTAAATACAGATAGAGAGATATACGCCATAGACAATGAGCAAGTACAATTAGACTATTTAAAAAAACGCGTAAGTCAGGAAAAAAACGCCAAGCTGGATAAGTGGCATTTTAAGAATATCAATTTCCCGGAGGACCTTCTGCCTGACAGGACATATTCCTTAATTATTTTAGCAAACATTTTACACTTCTTTTCCATTGAACAATGCCTAAAAATTGGGAAAAAAATAGTCGAGCTCACTGAAAAAGGATCTATGATCTATATCGTCGTTCACTCCAAAAAGTACTACCTAAACGATCCAAGAAATCCTAATAACAATGAGTATTTTAAGCATTATTTCACTACTAAGGATTTAGAAAAGATTTTCCCAAAAGGTCTTTTTGAAAGAGTATACTCTGCTGAGATAGAAAAAATGGACACCCAGCGCGATAAAGAAATAACCAGTAGATGGCTCGACAAATCCTTGAAAGCGGATGGGATCACCGATCCTCGCCATAAAGCATCCATCAAGAAAAAATACCTCAAAAATAGGGGCCAGGCCGACATTCAAATGATTTTTCGGAGAAAGTAAACTGCCTTAGCCGACCTTCACCTCTTCTCCCACCATTTCCCCGACGATTTTTCGTTTGTCCATGACCACTTCCCCATTCACCATGGTGAGCACGGGCCAGCCTTTTAAGTTGAAATATTCGTAAGGAGTCCAGCCACATTTAGACTCTACATTTTTGGCTTCCACTTCAGCCTTCATTTCCATGTCGACTAGAATCAAATCGGCATCGTAGCCCTCGGCAACGCGACCCTTGCTTTTGAGTCCAAAAGTTTCGGCTGGCTTTTCGCTCATCAGCAGCACCAAACGTTCGAGCGGCCACTTGCCTTCATTCACAGCATTGAGCATGAGTGGCAAAGAAAATTCCACGCCCGGAACTCCTGCCGGAGCCGCTTCAAAATCCTGCTCTTTTTCTTTGCGGGTGTGCGGCGCATGATCCGTGGCAATGCACGAAACCGTGCCATCCAAAAGTCCACGCCACAGGGCTTCCACATCCATCACCGTGCGGAGCGGCGGATTCATTTTTAAGAATCCATCTTCCGCATCGTCCATAGTGAAAAACAAATGATGCGGCGTCACTTCGCACGTCACATTTTTGTCGCGGTATTCACGGAGTAAATCCAGCTCGGACTTGCAACTGAGATGAGCAATATGCAGTCGTCCACCGATCTTTTTTCGGAGGTCGAGGGCCGCTTCGGTCGCTTCGCGCGCACAGGCACAATCACGCTGTCCGGCACGAATGCGCGACTCCTTTTCCGCATGCACCACCACGGGCACATTCATTTTTTTAGCGGCCGCAAAAACCTCTTCCCACACGTCGGGCCTATCGAGCAAAAGGTCACCCGTACTCGATGCCATGTAGAGCTTCACTCCCACAATTCCTTTCATGGTTTTGAGTGCCTCCACGTCTTCCGTGGCCCCTGCAAAAAATCCATAATTCACAAAACTTTTCCCTTTCACCAGCTCGCGTTTTTCCTTCAAAGCGGCAGCATTCGTCGTGGACGGATTCGTGTTGGGCATGTCCAGAATCGTGGTGACTCCACCCATCGCCGCAGCGCGAGTTCCTGTCTCCCACGTTTCTTTTTCCGGAGCTCCCGGCGTGCGAAAATGCACATGCGGATCGATGACTCCAGGCAGCAAAAATTTGCCTGAAGCATTGATCACTTTGTCCGCCTCTTTCTCGTCAAAAGCCGCGACGATTTTTCCGCCGTCCACAAAAACATCCTGCACTTTTTGATTGCGGCTAGTCACCACCGTGGCTCGTTTGAAAATAATTTTCATAGTCCAAGAAGTTCAGCCAGAATGGCCATACGCATAGCAACTCCGTACTCCGCTTGAGCGAAATACTTAGCGCGAGGATCATTGTCCACCGCAGGGTCAATATGGTTCACGCGGGGCAGCGGGTCGATCACAATCATGTCTTTTTTCGCCTTGGCCATAAGCGCCGGGGTGAGCACATAGACTCCAAAATATTTCTTGAATTCTTCGGGGCTCGCGAATCTTTCCTCCTGAATGCGTGTGTCTGAAAGTACATCCGCCTCACCCATCACACTCTCCAAATCTTCGGTTTCTTTCACTTCAAATCCTTGCGCGCGCAAAGATTCCACAATTTCCGCAGGCATTTTCAAGGCCTCCGGCGAAACGAACACAAACTTATTTCCTTTGAAGTGCGCCAGATAAGTACATTGAGAATGCACCACACGGCTGTTCTTCAAATCGCCCACCATGACCCAAGTCAGTCCATCGAGCGTTCCTTTTTCTTGCTGCACTGTGAACAAATCCAAGAGTCCTTGGGAAGGATGATCCCCCGCTCCGTCTCCGGCATTGGCCACCGGCACGCTGCTGCCTGTAGAAAATTCCGCCACACTTCCAGCCACCGGGTGACGCATGGCAATCACATCTGCAAAAGTAGACACCATCTTGGCCGTATCAAACAGGCTCTCTCCTTTTTTGGCGGAAGACGTTGCCCCCATGTCCGCATTGGAAATCACATGCCCTCCGAGTCGCAGCATCGCCGTTTCAAAAGAAAAGCGCGTGCGCGTGGAAGGTTCATAAAAAAGCGTGGCCAAAATTTTCCCTTCCGCCAGATTTAACCGTTCTCTACCTCGCACAGTCTTCAAAAAACCAGTCGCCCGGTCCAAGAGACCAAGGATCTCATCGTAGGAAAGATCTTTTGAATGAAGACGATGTCGCATAGGCGGTTTTGCTCAGTTTAAGTTCAAACACAGCGACCGTCCAGCTAAAACCCGGACAACGCCTATTCTTGAGCCAAGCCCTCTTCAATATCCACACCCACAGTCAAAGGCTTCCCGTTACGAACATATTTTCCATCAGGAAAGCTCATGCGATGAATGGGAAAGCCGCTCTGAAGACGCTCATTCGCAGCTCCAATCGCAGCTCTCTGAGCAGGGTCAAGGGGGTACTCAACGGGGGTCATTTCCGCACTCCCCATAAGATGCATTCGGGTGTAATCAAGAACGAGCCTAGAGATCCACTCATTCACTTCGGGAGTTGAATCGATTGCTCGGGCCAGTTCCAAACGTTTTCTAGTCTCAAGAACATTCCCAGCTGCTTGAGCCGCTTGAGCCGCCAAGAAGTAGTCGGCATAACTGAGTTTTTCACCGCGCAAATCGAGGATTCCTTGATAAGCATCCTCAACCCCCCTCCACTCACTTCTTCCAGCATAAAGGCGCATATCACTATAAAGACGAGCGTGCTCAGCATGAAACCCCGCTTCCTGAGCAAAAGCCGTATCAGTAGCACGATTGCCGAAACTCGATACATGCCTTCCAACTAAAGCTGTACTGGGAGCGTGTTCTACAGGAACTTCTCTAGCACTCACCAGGGCAGAAAGAATCAAAGCGTTGAGAGACATGCTTCAAGTTTGAAAGATAGTCTGTATTTTAGCATTAAAGCCATTTTAGTCAATTAAAACCGCGCTTGTAGGATGAAAGGGCTTTGAGTAAACTCAGGCCGACATGAACAAACTCACCCTCACCCTCAAAGACGGGACTCAGATTACAGGAGACGCCTTCGGTGCTTTCAAAGAAAGCGAAGGTGAAGTGGTATTCACCACCGGAATGGTGGGTTACCCCGAAAGTCTCACGGATCCTTCCTACAAGGATCAGATCCTCGTTTTAACCTTTCCCCTCGTGGGGAACTACGGTGTGCCCGCAGAAGAATTGGACGTCTATGGACTGAGTAAATTTTTCGAAAGCAACCGCATTCACCTGAAAGGCCTCATCGTGAGCGATTACAGCGAAACCTATTCCCACTGGAATGCCGCGAAATCGCTTTCCGATTGGCTCCGTGAATACAATGTGCCCGGCATCACCGGCGTAGACACCCGTGCACTCACTCAACTCCTGCGTGACGGAGGTTCTCAACTGGGCAAAATCCACCCTTCAGACCTGAAACCCGACGGCGAATTCTACGACCCCAATAAAGAAAACCTTGTGGCCAAAGTGAGCATCGGCAAGCCGGAAACCTACGGTGAGGGTAAAAAGCACATCGCACTCATCGACACCGGCATGAAACTCAACATTTTGCGCAGTCTGCTCAAACGGGGTGTTAAAGTCACTCGCTTTCCCTGGAACATGAGCCCTTTCCAAGAAGGCTACGGCCCCTTCGACGGCGTTGTCTTTGCCAACGGACCGGGCGACCCCGAAGTGATGGATGAAACCGTGGCGATCATGAAACAGTGTTTCGAGCGCAAGCTCCCCACCTTTGGGATCTGTCTCGGGAACCAAATCATGGGGCGCGCTGCCGGAGCCAAAACCTACAAACTCAAATTTGGGCACCGCAGCCAAAACCAACCCTGCATCGACACCCGCACCGGCCGCTGCTACATCACCTCCCAAAACCACGGCTTCGTGGTGGACGACAAAACCCTGCCCAAAGACTGGGAAGTCTCCTTTAGAAACGCCAACGACGACAGTGTAGAAGGACTCCGCCACAAAACCCTGCCTTTCTTCTCCGTTCAATTTCATCCGGAAGCCACGCCCGGTCCCAACGACACCGGCTTCCTGTTTGATGAATTCGTAGTGATGCTCTAAACTGGCTCTCGTATCACGCCCATGAAAAAATTCCTTTTCGTTTTCTTGCTCTTGGTTGGCAGCACTACTTTGCCGCTCTTTTTGAGCTGGGATGCCAGTGAGCAAGCCGCTGATCTACTGAGCGCCGAACCCGTGACCGAAACCCCTACCGAAACCACAGCCCCAGAACTTCCCCCACTCACAGACATCGACGGCCACTGGGCCCAAAGTTCCATCCAATCTCTCTACGAAAAAGGCGTGGCCAGTGGCTACGGCGACGGCAGTTTCGGACCCAACGATCCCGTGACTCGGGCTCAAATCATGAAGATGGCTCTGGAAGCCTTCGGCGAAACTGATTCCACCACCACGTCCTCCACTTTCACCGACGTTGCCCTCACCGATTGGGCAGCCCCTTACATCTCCACCGGCACAGCCATTGGCATTGTGAGTGGCTACGACGATGGCACATTTAAACCTGAAAAAACCGTGACCCGTGCCGAAGCTCTCAAAGTGATTTTGGAAGCCGCCGGCTTCACGGATCTTTCGGACACCACCGGGAATTTCACAGACATCGACAGTGTGCGCGACTGGTTCGCCAAATACAGCGCCTTCGCCAAAAAAGCGGGCTTCGTAGCAGGTTACAGCGACGGCAGCTTCCGCGGCAACCAAGGCATCACGCGAGCAGAAGTCTGCGTGATCATTCAGAAGGTAGTCGACTACTTGGGCGGGCAGGAGTAAAATCTCCGCATGCTCATTGGTCTAGACATTGAAACCACCGGCCTCAACCCCAAAACCGATCACGTGATTGAAGTGGCGATTGTGCTTTTTGACGACGACAAAATTCTGGACAAGTGGACCACGCTCGTCAAACCCTCTATTCCCATTCCCGCCTTCACCACGCACCTCACCGGCATCACCAACGAAATGGTGGCAGACGCCCCCGAGCTCAAAGACGTGCTCCCCACTATTCTTGAAAAAATCGGCGATCATCCCATCATGGGGCACTTCATTTTCTTCGATGTAAATTTCTTGAACGAAAAAGGCGCCGGCCTCAAAAATGTGCAACTGGACAGTTGCCAACTCGCTCAAGTCCTACTCCACAAAGAGGCCAGCTACAGCCTGGAAGTACTCACGAAAAAACTGGAAATTCCTCAGCCCGGAGCGCATCGCGCCCTCAACGACGTGCTGCCCAACATCGAACTGCTGCTGCGCATGTACGGCCACCTTTCCGCCTTGCCCGAAGAAGAGAAAATCGTCGCGCGTGAATTGCTGGAAAAAAGCGATTGGTCCTGGGCACCCTATGTGCTTCCCCACTTGAACAAAAAGGGCGGCGAACTTCTGCCAGGCAATGTGCGTGAAAAACCCAGTCCCAGCGAAACGCATGTAGACCTCAGTACCCTCACCAAAGACCTGAGCACACCTTTCCTCCTGGAAGAAGGCAGCCACACCGATGAAGACCTGCTGAAATACGCACTCGCCCTCGAAGATCAAAGCCTCCTCGTGCTACCGGACGTGTCCACTTTGCCGGCACTTCCAGGAATGGCTACCCTTAAGCACCCCAATCAATACCTCGACGAAGAACGCCTGGACCGCCTGCTCTCCGCCGAGCGCCTGGGCCCCATAGAAACCATGCTCGGACTCAAGTGCAAACTCTGGCTCTTCCACACGGTGGCCGGCGAAAAATCCGAGCTGCGCTTGATCAAAGAAGAAAACGAACACTGGTTCGACATCTGCTGCCAAGAAGCGGACTATGCCAAATCCTTTTTTAAAAAAGCAGTGGACGACGCTTACGCCCAAAAAGTGATCGCCATTTCCCAACTCCACTTCCTCAAAGACCGCAGCCGCAAAACAGCCGCGCTGACTTACCCAAAAAATCTCGTCATTGGACACTGTGAAGAACTGCTCGAAACCATGGAAGCCGCTTTTCATATTCGCCTCGGCGAAAGCCGCTTTCTCGGTGACTTGCATCGCCTAAAACTAGAAAACCCCGACCTGGCACCCGTCTTCGATGGCCTCGCCGGACGCGTGTCTATCCTCTTTGGATTCTTAGGCATGTTCCTGCAAAAAAATGGCGCTGAAAACGACCCTCGTCACCCGCTGGTCGTCGAGCCCTGGCACTGCAATTCCATGGAGTGGAATAAGGTAAAAGAATCCGCTCTGTCGATTGAAGAATCTGTGGCGGCACTCGGCAGCGACTGCAAATCCAGCCCCACCCTCGACGAATTCTCTCGTTACCTCACTTACCTCACTCGGCTACTGCAAACTCCACAGCCCATTTTCTGGCTCAGCTGGAGCATGGACGAGCAACCCGTGGCCCACGCCTTCCCCGAGAAACCAGGCCTACTCTTCAAAGAACGCATTTGGAATGGTATTGAAAATCTTCAACTGTTCACCCACCACGGCGGACAAAAAGACGACTTTGCTTTCATCAAAAAAGAGCTCGCACTTCCCTCCGAACTCACCGCTGTCGCCAAAGAAAACATCGTCGCTTTACCCATCGAATTCCCAGAGCATCCACTCGGAAAACCCAACGACCCCAAGCACCTTTCAGAAACCCTGCACGCCCTTTCCAAACTCCTTCCCGACTCCGAAGGCAACGCGCTGGTCCTCGTTTCCTCCATGCCTTTTTCCGAACAGCTCTTCTACAAACTCAACGATCCTGCCAAGAAATGGGGTAAAAAACTCTTCGTTCAAAACATGGGCGGGGGCATGGGCAAAATCAGCAAAATGGCCGAAGAAACGAATGGCAAAAATATCTTCGTGGGCAATGAAGATTTCATGGATTTCCTCCTGCGCGAGCACATCGACGTGAACCTACTCGTGATCGAACGCCTCCCCTTCCGCAATCCCCACGACCCCATCCAAATGGGCCGCTCCAAAGCCTACGAAAACCCGTACATCGGGTTCTCCCTACCCAGCGCTCAACTGCGTTTCCACAGCATCATGGACCACTTCCTCGGCAACTCTTGGGAGGGCAAAAAAATCCTGATTCTTGACCCCCGCGTGAATGACGATGGTGGATGGCTAAACTAAAAAAGCCCCTCACCAGGAGGGGCTTTAAAGGTCACCTTTTTACTCAAAGTAACTGAAGACGAAGCTGGCAAAGCTACCTCGTGTCATATTGTCATCTCCGATATAACCGTCCAGAGAAACCTCTTGTAGCGTCACTTGTTCAATCAAGTCCACGATTTCACTATACTTCATGTCTTCATGAGGGCGAAAATTTCCTAGTGTTTCTTCATCAGAATAGAAACCTTCGTCGGTCAAAGTTTGAACGTAGTAAGTCAAAGGTTCAGCAACAGAAACATCCTCGTAAGAAGTTTCTGTAAGAAGAGGAAGCTCTTCGTGAACAGTCGTGACATAACCAAAGAGACGAGAAACAATCTTACTCACTTCATCACGCTGGATGAAATCGGAAGGGGCGAAGTGCTGGGAGTCACGTCCATGAACAACACCTTCACACCACATGCGGTAAATGCTGTCATAATTGGCATCGTCCGCAGCAACGTCCAAGAAGCTCATTTCTCCACACGCCGCCACTTCTTCTTCCGTCAGTACAACGTCCTCAGAGCCAGTGAGCACCACGTCAGAATTGCTATCCGAATCCGTGGAACCATCAGAATTACTTGAGGAATGTCTGATTCCATTTCCACCACCACCGCTACCACCGGACGTGGTGGCAGTTTCTGTTGTAGCAGGGGCTGCGAAAGTAGCACGGTAATAGTTAGCTTCAAAAGTCCCTTCGTTCAATTCTTCAATATCATTTGCAGGATCAACAACAGCAAGGATCGTAGTAGGCAAAGTGGGAAGCACATAGGCAGAGTCGAATTCAATACTGCCTCCGATCGCCTGATAGCTGGTGCCAAGATCGTTCAAGGTATAAGACTCCGTCACAGACCCATCCCCAGTGGTCTGATCGTACAAAGCCACGGTCACGATGTCTTCAGAGGTCAGCACCTCCGTTCCACGATTGCTCACCACAAAATGCACAGTATTGTTTGCGTTCAGAGTCACACTATCGATGATCAAATCAGGGAGTAAAGCATCGGTAACAGTAACAACGAGCGAGTCGGAGGCAGTAGAAACTCCATCGTCAACAGCAACCACCACCGTGTAAACCCCGGCAACGGCGTACATATGAGTTCCAGTCAAAGTCGCATCCAAAGATTCAATCACTCCATCTCCCCAGTCCACTGTATTGATAAGGTCTGCGTCACTCACAGCGGAGTTCGTCACCACCGCATTCACAAACATCTCCACACCCAAGTTCATTGCTTCATCCGTACCGGCGTCCACAGCAAGAGTAGCGGGCTCCGTAGAACCTGTATAGAAAGGGTTATCATACGTAAGACAATTGTTAGTCTCATCAGCTTCTAAAACATAGTCACCTGTATCAGTACAAAATTGAAGGACAGTCACCCCAGAAACATCCACAAGTCCCACCGTAATCTCTTCCGCATTGTCGTTACTGGAACCACCGGAGTTTAAGAAATCCGTAGATCCAATAAAACCAAAACTGTGCTGAATAAGCACAGTTCCACTTTCATCTTGGGTTTCGTTGTAAGCCAAGGAAGTGTCGGCAACTGTAGCGTCTGCACCATTGTTGGTGATGGTGAAGTAAATATTATAGTCGGAAGGGTCAGAGCCAGCGGGAATGCTAGTCACAAAAGCACTCTCAATGAAGCTATAGAACTCCAAACCACTCACCACAAAGTCAGGGGTATTATCTGTAGTACACGTGTCAATGGTTCCACGATACTCATTGTTGGAATCATCAGATTCCAACACCTCTCCATTCCCATCCGCGACAAGCAGAACATAAATTTCACAACTAGGTAGAGTGCCTACAGGCCCAGTATTCACCGTGGTGGAGCCACCGGCAGTACGGTAATCCGTACTATAGCTATCAAGCTCGTAAGAAATCGCGGTAGAGGCAGAGAGATCGGAATTAAAAAAATCAAAGTAGAAATTCAAGTTAGGAAGATCTACTCCTGCCACATCTCCAGCACCCGTGTTGTCTACTACAAAATCCAAACTGTTATCAATGTAGTTGTAAGTCACCGAGGAAACGATCAAATCCGGAAAGGTAGTCACCGTTTCACTCACCGTAGCCGTAAAAGTATCACACAATTCACCGAAACCGTCATCATCGGCGCACACCATCACAGTATAAACACCCGCAGCGGAGTAGGTATGAGAACCTTGCAAATACATCGCAAACGCATCAAAAGAAATGCTTGGCACATCCATCACTCCATCCCCCCAAGTAATGGATGATGAACTGAGCGACCCCGTACTTAAATTCTGTACATAAGCTTGAGTAGTCAGTGTCAAAGTATCGCCTAAAGTAAGGCTTTGATCCGAACCCGCTTCCACGATAAGACCGCTGGAAGCAGCGATCGAAGCGGAACTAAAAAGGTTCACTATGACAAAAGCCACCATGAGCCCACTCATCAAGCGGCGAGTAAAAGCAGAACGGAACATAGAGAAGGGGGGTAAAAAGAGATAAAATCAAAAAGCCAGTTTCCTCAACTGACTCAAACGAAACCTCTAGTCAGAGAGAACGGAGCAACCCGTTTCTAGGTTTTTTGGCCTTGCCACAGGAACCTAAGTACCTGGATGGAAATGGTTCTCAACACAAGGTCGAGAAACGAATTAAAACAAAAAAGACGCTCTTCGTCAATAGCACCCCTATTCAAAAGGGCAAACCCACGGTAGGCTTCCAAGCGATGAAAGAAACTCTTATCAGGGTTCGCAACCGCGCTATACGCACCCTCTACAAAAGCATTTTCAAACCCATCGCTTTTCGCATGGACCCCGAAGTCATGCACAATCACTGCAGTGGCATAGGTCGCCTACTCGGTTCCAACCCTTTCACGCGCGCCCTCACTCGCCTGCTCTTCGACTACTCTCATCCTCTGCTAGAACGCACCGTAGCAGGAATCCACTTCAAAAATCCCATTGGCCTCTCCGCCGGTTTCGACAAAAACGCCGAGCTCACTAAAATCATCCCCTGCGTGAGCTTTGGTTTTATGGAAGTGGGCTCAATCACCGGTGAACCATGCCCCGGTAACCCAAAACCTCGCCTATGGCGCCACCCTGAGCTCAAATCGATCCGTGTCTACTATGGACTCATGAACGACGGCTGCAGGGCCATTGCTAAACGCCTGGCAGGCCGCCACTTCGACATTCCCATGGGCATTAGCGTAGCTAAAACCAACAACGAAGCAACCTGCGAAGTGGACGCGGGAGTCCAGGACTACGCCAAAGCCTTCAAAACCATGAAGGATTGCGGAGCCTATCTCACCGTGAACCTCAGCTGTCCCAACGCCTACGGTGGACAGCCTTTTACAGATCCAGTGAAGCTGGAAAAGCTCCTGCAAAAATTGGACGACATCCCCACCAAAAAGCCCATTTTCCTCAAGCTTTCTCCGGACATGTCCACTGCCGAGCTGGACAAAGTCCTCGCCATTGCGAGCCGCCACCGAGTGCACGGTTTCATCTGCACCAACCTCACCAAAAAGCACAACTTAGGCAACGGAGGTCTCTCCGGCAAAGCCGTGGACGAACTCTCTCTCGCCCAAATCCGCCACGTGCATCAAAAGACCAAAGGCCGCATGGCCATCATCGCCTGCGGGGGCATCTTCACCGCCGAAGACGCCTGGAAACGCCTAGAAGCCGGTGCCTCCCTGCTCCAACTCATCACCGGCATGATTTACGAAGGCCCCCAACTGATCAGTGAGATCAATCAAGGTTTAGTGGAGAGGATGAAGAAAGGCTAAGCCTACTTTCCCTTCACCTGTTTCTCCACCGCGAGTTTTTCGCCCTGGAGGTAGAGCACTTGGTAACTGGAAAGGTCGCCCTTGCCGAGTTCCGTGCGTAAGAATTCCAAGTATTCTGCAGCGCTTTGTAGGTTCACTTCGGACTCTTCTTCACAGTAGAGGCACAGCAATTCAGCAGCTCCACGTGCATGGTCGAAAGAGAAAATGCCACTGCGCGCCGCGTAGGTCACGCTATGATTTTCCTGATCCGTGCGAACTTGAGAAAACAAAAGCGTGGTCATGAAGTCGGCATGGCCCGTGAGCACCTGGATGCGTCCGTCTTCGGTGTCCAGCGACACAGCGCTGACTTCACCTTGGAAGACTTCTCGGTCCGGAGTTTTAATAGTGAATTTAAAGCTCATGGAAGATATTTTTCAGTTAAAGTAAGGACTTCTTGGCCGTCGACTTTCAAGTGATAAGGAATGATGGCAAAGTTCTCTTTTTCATCTATAAACTTCTGCTGGAAATCGGCGAAATCCATAGGATAAATGGGAGCGGTAGAAACTCCCCAATTGATCACAAAGAAAGGCGTGCGGCCCGCAGGGACTTCATATTCAATGGATTCTACTTCTTCATTTTGCATCTCAAAACCATTGGGACATTGCTCATCAGAACAGGGCAGCATCTGCATGGGATCCACCGTTATAAAGTTCTTGCCATCCTTTTCATAAACAGCGGTCACATAAACCAAATCATCGGTAGCCTCATCATGTTGTTCCTCGGGCAGCACGGCCTGAGTCATTTCCAAAACTTCATCATTCGTTAAGACGAAGTAGAACAAGTAATCGTTTGAGTTGGAAGAAAGGCTGATCTCCATAGCACGCTCTCGTGGAAGCACCATCAACTGTTCTCCTTCCATCACTTTAATAACGACATCTTCAGCGAGTGCATAAGTATTTTCACCTTCAAAAGATTCCAGATCGGTAGAGAACCTCACCGAATTTTCATCGATAAAAATGACCCGCCCCAAAACCTCTCCATGGTCCACTTCAATCCCATCGGGACTGGGCGGAGCAATTTGCTGCTCCACACCCACGTTGCAACCGGTGAGCAAGAGAAGTAGCGACAATAGAGAGAGCGTTTTTTCCATGAAAGTTATTCGGGAAGACGTTGAGTAAGACTAACCAGCTCACCTTCTTCAAAGGTCATATCATAAATCATGGATTCGAGGTCTTCAGAAAAACGGCCGGAACCCATCGAAAGTTCCTTCAACTCACCAGAAGTTTGCTCTATATAGAATTTGCCTGAATCGGAAAACCGATAGTAGTCATATTCTGGTAAAAACGCTTCTCGATCTTCAGCGGGTGTAAGATCTAAAGGCTCATCAAACTCCAAAGCTAGATAATACACGGGGGTAGAAGTACCAGGCCCCTCAATATCATATCCAGTGGATTTCTGGAGCACAACAACATCCAAAACATGTCCGGACGCAACCATATTCTGTTGCACAGAACAGGAGGAAAGTAGGAGAAGTGACCCTAAAAATAAAAGGATTTTTTTCATGAAAAATTATTTCTTAGAAGCCTCGTGCTTTTCGAGAACGGATTCGATGGAAGGCGCCATGTAGAAGTGCTGTTCGTCCACGTGGTCGTACTTTCCTTCCAAAATTTCCTTGAACGCGCGCACCGTGTCAGCCACTTTGTAATACTGGCCAGGCATGCTGGTGAATTGTTCCGCCACGTAGAAGTTTTGAGAAAGGAATTTCTGAATCTTACGAGCACGGTACACCGTGTTCTTGTCGTCTTCAGAAAGTTCGTCCATACCCAGAATCGCAATCACGTCCTGGAGTTCCTTGTAACGTTGCAAGAGTTGGCGAACTTCAGTCGCCACGCGGTAGTGCTCTTCACCCACCAAGTCAGCCTTGAGAGCGGACGAGTTGGAATCGAGCGGATCCACTGCGGGGAAAAGTCCCATGGACGCTTGTTTACGAGAAAGCACAATGGTCGCATCCAAATGCGCGAAGGTCGTAGCGGGAGCCGGATCGGTAAGATCGTCGGCGGGCACATACACGGCCTGAACAGATGTGATGGATCCTTTTTTCGTGGAAGCAATACGTTCTTGCAGAGCGGCCATGTCCGTCGCGAGCGTGGGTTGGTAACCTACGGCGGAGGGCATACGACCGAGCAGAGCGGACACTTCGGAACCGGCCTGAGTGAAGCGGAAAATGTTGTCGATGAACATCAGAATGTCGAGGCCGTCGTCACGGAATTTTTCCGCAATCGTAAGACCCGTGAGAGCCACACGCATACGAGCTCCTGGGGGTTCGTTCATTTGTCCGAACACCATGGCGAGCTTGTCGATGACGCCGCTCTCTCTCATTTCTTGGATCAAATCGTTTCCTTCACGGCTGCGTTCTCCTACTCCGGCGAACACAGAATATCCTCCGTGGCTCATGGCCACGTTGTGGATGAGTTCTTGCATGATCACTGTCTTTCCCACTCCGGCTCCTCCGAAGAGGGCCACCTTTCCTCCCTTGATGAAAGGACAGAGCAAGTCCACCACTTTGATTCCCGTTTCAAAAATTTCTACTTTAGGATTTTGATCCGTGAACGTAGGAGCAGGCTGATGAATACCGCGGTATTCAATTTCACCCTTGAGCGGAGCTTCTCCATCGATGATGTCTCCCGTCACATTGATCACACGTCCCAGCACTTGTGTTCCCACAGGCACTTGAATCGCTTTTTCGGTGTCGATCACTTCGAGTCCTACAGCAAGACCGTCGGTCGTGGACATGGAAACCGTACGAACTACCCCGTTACCAAGGTGAGCTTGTACTTCCAAAACCACACGTCCATTGGGTCCTTCGGTGTGAAGAGCAGAATATTGTTGAGGCACATGATCCGGGAAATACACATCCACCACCACACCGATGATGCGGACGATTTTTCCCGTGGGCTTTGTCTTTTTATCGGACATAAAAGGGAATTAAGGGGTTAAGCAGAGATAGCGTCGCTGGCTCCAACCAATTCGGCGATTTCCGCTGTAATGGCTTGCTGACGAGCTTTATTGTACTGACGAGACAATTCATTAATGACTTTATCCGCGCTGTCCGTGGCATTTTGCATGGCCAACATACGGCTGGAATATTCACTCGCTTTGAGTTCCAAAAACGCACCCATGAACAAAGTAATGACAATCTGTTCCTGCAAACGTTCTGTCACTCGTGCGAGCGAAGGTTCAAAAATAGTCTGCGCATTAGCCGCGCGATGGTGACGCCGAGCGTGTTCATCGGGACCGATGTTGCTCAAAATCATTTCGCGCGAAAACGGCAAGAAGGTCTTAAGAACAGGATAGAACGTGATGGAGTTTTTGTAGTGAGGGGCGGCAAAAACCACACGCTTCACTTCCCCACTGCGCCACACTTTCAAAATTTCATCGGTGAGTTTCATCGCTTCCACAGCAGACATTTTTTCCGGAATTCCTACGTAATTTTTATGAACCGAAATGCCACGAGCCTTCGCAAAGTCATTTCCTTTTTTACCGAGCGAAATGAGCATGCGTTCTTCAGCAGGCAAAGCATTCCATTCTTCAGAACGGAAGAGTGCATTGATGAGTTTGTTGTTGAGTGGTCCACAAAGTCCTTTATCGGACGTGTAGAGCACGAACAAAGTTTTTCCACGCGCACGTTGCTCCGTGTAAAGGGATTCGCCAGCAAGATTGCCTTCCAGCATGCCCATGAGTTCCCACACGTAAGAACGGGTAGAGACTGCGCGTTTTTGGAACTGGCGCATTTTCGTCGCCGCCATCAGTTGCATGGCTTTGGTGATTTTGCGCGTGTTCCTCACGCTGCCAACACGCTTCCGAATTTCGAGTAAAGCTCCAGACATTACGCTAAGAATTTAGTGAGTATTTCCTTGAGAGTCGCTTCAATTTCAGGAGTGAGTTCTTTCTTTTCCATCACATCGTGCACGAAGCCTCCATGGTTGGATTCCACCAGTCCGTAAAGCGCCTTGATCTTTCCACCGATCACTTCGGGCTCGAGCACATCGAGGTAGCCTTTGGTCGCGGCGTAAAGCACAATCACTTCTTGCCACAGTGGCAAAGGATCGTGCTGACCTTGCTTCAAAGCTTCCACCACACGTCGCCCACGAGTGAGCTGTTGTTTGGTAGCCGCATCGAGTTCAGAGGCAAATTGAGAGAAGGCTTCAAGGTCATAATACTGTGCCAAATCGAGCTTCACGCTACCGGACACTTTCTTCATGATCTTGGTTTGAGCAGATCCTCCCACACGGGAAACGGAAATACCCACGTTGATCGCGGGACGAATGCCCTTGTTGAAGAGTTGAGATTCCAAGAACAACTGACCGTCCGTAATGGAGATCACATTGGTCGGAATATAAGCGGACACGTCTCCAGCCTGGGTTTCAATAATAGGCAGAGCGGTGATGCTTCCTCCTCCATTGGCCTCGTTCATTTTTGCGGCACGTTCGAGCAAACGAGAGTGGAGGTAGAACACGTCTCCTGGATACGCCTCGCGTCCTGGTGGACGGCGGAGCAGCAGGGACATTTCACGATAAGCCACGGCATGCTTAGAAAGATCGTCGTAGATCACGAGCACATCTTTTCCTTGGTGCATGAAGTATTCCGCAATCGCAGCTCCGGCGTAAGGCGCCAAGAATTGCATAACAGCGGAGGAGGCTGCCGGAGCAGACACCACCACGGTATAGCCCAGAGCACCATGCGCACGCAGCGTTTCCACTACTTGAGCCGTTTTGGCTTCACGTTGAGCAATAGCCACATACACACAGATCATGTTCTGATCTTTTTGGTTGATGATCGCATCGATCGCCACGGTGGTTTTTCCCGTTTGACGATCTCCAATGATGAGCTCGCGTTGACCGCGTCCCACCGGAATCAGAGAGTCGATGGCCACGATTCCCGTCTGCACCGGTTGGTGTACGGATTTACGCACCATCACGGAAGGAGCCGGAGATTCGTGGAGCATCATTTTGTCGCGCTTGATGGCTCCTTTGCCATCGAGCGGAGCACCAAGTGCATCCACCACACGTCCAAGCACTTCTTCACTGACGGGAAGAGACATGAATCGGTCTGTCGCCTTAACAAAGAGTCCTTCACGAACTCCTTTATTGGATTGAAGAACGAGAGCGTAAGCGGAATCTTTTTCAAGATTCATGACCAGCGCTTCTGCGTCCACGCTTTCGATCTCCACGACCTCATTCATTTTGAGGTTAGAAAGACCTTTGATGTGGATCACCCCGTCTTTGAAAGACTGAATGACACCACGACCCTTCTCATCGGATGCACCGGTAGACGGACCCTCCATGAGAGCCGTTTCAATGCCCGAGAGGAACTGCTGTAGTTCTTTAGACATAAGAAGTTATTTTTACAATACGGTTAAACCATGAGTAATCTTTGGTGCTGCCGTTCACGAAGAGCCGGAAACCGCCAATGAGACCTCGGTTGATTTGAAAAATCGGAAAAGAAAAAGGATGCTCGGCTTGAAGTGCATTGCGCATTTCTTTTTTGAGCTCAACGGGAATATCTCTAGGCATTTGCACGAGCACCGTGGTGGCGCCCGCTACCTCTTTAGCAAGATCTTCCACAGTCGTAGCAAGTTCCTGATAGGAATTCACCACCACCGCATCCCGAAGAGCTGCGGCCACTGCGTTCTCGCTCTCGATGACCTCTGCGGCAACCTTCACACGGTCCTCGTAAGGAAGCATGTAAAAGCGCTCGGGAAGTTCATCGAGTTTGGTCGCAAACGAAGTGGTCAAAAACTCCACCACCGCCTTGAAGAAGCTATTTCCATGAAGCCCCAGTTGATTGATCGCCGCTCCGTTGATGACTTGCATCGCGAAGCGCAGATCCTTCAAAAAGTGCTCAGAGGAAACGTGGGCCAAATAATGCTTGAGGCTCGTTGGAACCTTCAGCGTTTTGACCGCTTCTTCTTTAGCCTCGGCCTTGCGGTCGAAGAAATCGGGATGCTTACTCAGAAAGTGAGTGAGCTCCACGACCAGCGCTGTGAGTAAACCAGAAAACATGCTTATTTTTTATGAGATTTCCAAGCATCATGGATGCTGGCTTGAATGACGTCTTCCGGCACCTTGTGTTGCACCACTTCCAGGACAATCTTCTTCATGAGTTCCAGCAGAGTTTTCTCCACTTCCTTCATGAGTTCACCCTTGCGGGCATCGATTTCTTCCTGAGCTTTTTGCAACATTTTGGTGCGAACTTCCGTCATTTCAGTTTCGAGTTCGCTACGTTTTTCTTCCGCAAATTTGCGGAGATTCTCGCGCTCCTTTTTGAGTTCAGTCTCAAAGTGAGCTTGAGTCGCAGCGACCTCAGCAGCCTTTTTATCGAGCTCTTCCTTCAGCAGTCGGGCTTCATCCACGCTGTCGCTGATTTGTTTGCGACGCTCGTCGATGAATTTCATGACCGGCTTATAGAGAACGTAGGTCAAAACCACGAGCAGGAGCCCTGTATTTATGAAATAAATCAGGATGCTCAGCGGTTCGATTCCAAGTTTGGAAAGTCCTTCCATAAATTAGAGAACGAAGAGAATAATAAGAGCTACAAGGAAACAGTACACACCGAGGGATTCCACGAATGCCATGGCAATCAGCATGTTCGTGAACATTTTGCCGCTCATTTCAGGGTTGCGGCTAACACCTTCCATGGTCTTTCCTGCTACGTGGGCTTCCCCAAGAGCTGGGCCAAGGAGTCCGAGGGCTACACAGAGTGCGGCCGATAACATTTTCATGCTGTCTGCATCCATAAAGTTTGGGTTAATAAATTAAAATGGATGAAATGAAGTAAGGTTTTTGTTTTTAGGCTTCGTGATGCGTCGCATGCACGAGGTTGTTTGTTATAAAGATGGTCGTGAGCAAAGTAAATACAAACGCTTGAATAAGTCCAGCAAAAGACGCGAGGGCAATGAACGGGATGGGCACCACAAACTGCGTGGCGAACATGAGCCCGGAGATCACCAGAATCACCACTTCCCCGGCAATAATATTCCCAAACAAACGAGTCGCCAGCGAGATCACCTTAACCACTTCTCCGATGATTTCCAGGAAGCCCAGAAAGAGTTCAATTCCGGCATTGAAAAGCTCCGAAACAGGACGCTTTCCACGAAGAATATCTAAGATCGGTTTCACGCGAATGAAGTTGCCCAAGTGCCCCAGCGGTGACGCCGTGAACGCAATCACATGTGCCGCCCCCATAGTGATGAGCGCCAAAGCAATGGTCATACTGTAATCTGTGGTCGGAGTGCGCATGAAGTGACCATGCTCAGTCACAATATTCCCCACCAGCGGAAGCAATATGAACAAATTCGCCACAAGAATGAAAATGAAGAGCGTCAGAATGAGGCCCACCAATTTTCGTGCGCGTTTCTCGCCCACCACTTCTTCAATACGTCCGTAAAATTCATCGTAGAAAAGTTCGAAAATCACCTGCATGCGGCTGGGAATGACCCCGGCCTTCACTCGAACTAGAACCGCGAAAAGCAACACCAAGATCGTCGTGACCGAAGTCGCCACCATCGTATTCGTGACCGTAAAGTCACCAATTTCAAAAGCGGGTTCAGCCGCCAACTGCACGTGTGAACCACCCTCTTCTTCGTGAGCTTCAACAGCAGGTTGCTCTGCAGCTACGTCGGGATCGGCAATGATTATGACTTCTTCAGACATCAATCTTGAGGGTTATGCTTAACGTAGTCTTTCATAGAACGGATCACGAGCAGTTGAGAAATCGGCAAAGAGGCAATCAGAGCCAAGCCGAACAAAATAGGCCAGGTGCCGAGCCACTTGTCCAAAAAATAAGTGGGTATACCCATAATGGCCACCGTGCCCACCGTAGCCGCGAGTACTCGAGACGTAATCAAAGAATAGTGGCGGAACGCGCGCATAGTGAGAGTGGATTGAGACTCTTCTTTGGGGTGGATCATGGCGAACGTTTGGCTCATTGATGCGAAATGAAAACGGCGATAGTGTATTGATTTCTACAAAAAAATCAAGGGTCTATAGAAGACTTTGACAAATAAACTTCAATTACCTTATCTTCTCTCGCATTTCCTCGATTTCGTCTCTCAAAACCGCGGCTTTTTCAAACTCCATGTTCTGAGCCGCCATGTCCATCTCGGTCTCCAAACTCTCAATGAGACGGTGAATTTCTTCCTTGGGGACTTTTTTAGTGTCGTAACGACGCGCCTGCTTTTTCTCCGTTTCCTTGCGGTGCATTTCAATGTCCTTGATCGCCTTTTGAATAGACTGAGGCGTGATGCCATGGTCCGTATTGTGTTTCTCCTGAATGGCCCTACGACGATTGGTTTCATCGATAGCCCCCTTCATTCCATCCGTCATGCGGTCCGCATACATGATCACCTTCCCATGCAAATGACGCGCCGCACGCCCCGTAGTCTGAATGAGCGCCGAGGTGCTGCGCAAAAAACCTTCTTTGTCCGCATCCAAAATCGCCACAAGTGACACTTCGGGTAAATCGAGTCCTTCACGCAGCAAGTTGATTCCCACCAGCACATCAAAAATTCCCAAACGCAAATCGCGCAGAATAGAAATACGATCCAGCGTGTCCACATCCGAGTGCAAGTACTGCACTTTGATTCCCGCATCGGTCAAATATTCGGTGAGGTCCTCCGCGCTACGCTTGGTGAGTGTGGTCACGAGCACACGTTCTTTCACTTCAATTCGCTTATTGATTTCTTCCAGCAAATCGTCGATCTGGCCTTCTTTTTTGCGCACATCCACTTCTGGATCCAAGAGCCCCGTGGGACGAATGATTTGTTCCACCAGGGACTCACGGTGCGCCATTTCATATTTAGAAGGCGTCGCCGAAACGTAAATCACATTCTTCATATAACCCTCAAATTCTTCGAACTTCAGCGGACGATTATCAAAAGCGGAAGGCAGACGGAACCCGTGCTCCACCAGAGATTGTTTGCGAGACAAATTTCCATTGTGCATGGCTCCAATTTGCGGAACCGTCATGTGCGATTCATCGATCACGAGCAAAAAGTCGTCGGGGAAATAATCCATGAGTGTCGCGGGTTTGCTGCCCGGCCCCATGTCATTGAAGTAGCGGACGTAGTTTTCGATACCGGTCACGTAACCGGTCTCCAGCAAAATTTCCAAGTCGTACTCGGTGCGCGTTTTAATGCGTTCCGCCTCGAGGCCCTTCCCCATTTGGCGCAGTTCATTCACACGGATTTCCAAATCGGCACGAATGCGTTCCACCGCCACTTTGATTTTTTCTTCGGTAGTCACATTGTGCTTCGCGGGGAAAATCGTAACTTCTTCCACCTCGCCCAGCACTTCTCCGGTAAAAGGATCCACCTCAGAAATTTTGTCGATTTCATCGTCCCAAAATTCAAAACGAATGGCGGTGTCTCCGCCCGGAGGGAAAACTTCCAACACATCGCCGAGCACATGAAATTTACTCTGTTTAAAATCCATAGCCGCACGCGTGTACTGAAGGTCCGTGAGCTTGCGTAGCAGTTGCTGCATCGGCACCTTTTCTCCTCGTTTGATTTCAATGCGCAGCTCCAAATATTCTTTGGGCGATCCCAGCCCATAAATACAGGATACCGACGCCACCACAATCGTGTCTTTGCGCGTGAGCAAATTCTCAGTCGCCTTGTGGCGGTACTTGTCGATTTCCTCGTTGATCTGCGCGTCTTTTTCAATATAAGTATCGCTCGCCGCCAAATAAGCTTCCGGCTGATAATAGTCGTAATAAGACACAAAGTAGCTCACCGCATTGTCCGGAAACATGTCGCGGAGTTCACTACAAAGTTGCGCCGCCAACGTTTTATTGTGAGCCAAAACCAGCGTGGGCTTTTGCACTTGCTGCACCACATTCGCAATCGTAAAAGTTTTCCCCGTTCCCGTCGCGCCCAAAAGCACCTGATGGTGCAGACCTTTTTCGATCCCATCCACAAGTTGCTCAATCGCCCGGGGCTGATCCCCTTTCGGCTGCATGGCGGACGACAATTTGAATTTCTTTTGAATCATCAAAATGAATAGCCCAAGGACTTTAGCACACACCGAAGCAAAACCCAACTATCTCTCGCAGAGGAAATAGGTAGAAGGTCCTGTTTCAAGGTCCCCACTGTGAGTATTGTGAATTTTCCACCCCGACTCAAGACTCGGATCGCTTTGCAAATAACCACAGTGAAGCTGAACCCTCTCAGCCTCCGCCAGAATTCTAAATGCAGGACACGAGAAATTACCCATGTTTTCAGGAGGAACTGAGCTTCGAATCACCCCAAAATAATCCTCCGGCATACTCTCTCGTCCATCCGACAAAAGGTGAAAAGGAGCTTTCCAAAATAAGTGTTCTAAAGCCGGCTCACAGGCCTCAGGAACCTCCAGAGTTCTAGTCTCGGACCAACGATGAAACTGGGTGTTAAAGCGGAGACAAAGTTGTTCTACTACAGAAACCCAGCGATAGGCCTCGAGTGAAGGGATACGAACCCTGGTCGCAGGGCCGGTAAGAGAGGGGATTTCACACGTGACACCGTCCTCCAAAAAACGCCCGCTGATTAAACTGTTGAATAGCACTGCATTTCCAGAAATCACCCTAACGTCGGGATGTGCATAAACCCGCATACGGGTTACACCATCCGCATGAATTGCCCTTTCGATATGGAAAGGGGTTTCCAATTCACCCATCAATGAACGTGCAGCTCCCATAAACTAATTTCTTAAAGAGCGATGTTTACGTTCCACAGAAAGAACTTCAGTAAGCCATCCCAAAGATTTCCCCCACTCGAGGTCTTTTTGCTCAGCGAGCAGCGCCGTATACATGAGTTGGAGCATCATCATGTGTTGAGTCTACAACTTTCCAGTGCTTTGTCAAGTTTTTCGGCTTCGGGCAGCCATTTTTCAGGGTATGATGAAGACCATTCACCACGCCCCAAAATGACCATGCACCTCCTTCAGATTGCCAAGAAACTCGCCCACGATGCGGGGAAAATGGCTTTAAAGGCTCAACAAAAGAGCTTCACCGTAGAAACCAAAGACGGCAATCCCATCAATTACGTGACCGCAGTGGACAAAGCCTGCGAAGCGCTGATTTTGAAAACCATCGAAAGCAACTTCCCCGATCATTCCATCCTCTCGGAAGAACGCGGCGCCGTAGAAAAAGGCGGCGAATACAAATGGATCATCGACCCCATCGACGGCACCAGCAACTTTGTGCACGGCATCCCCCTCTTCGCCATTTCCATTGCTGTCATCCACAAAGGCAAGCCGATCATCGGTGTCATCGACATCCCTGGTCTCGGAGAAAGTTACTGGGCTCAAGAAGGAAAAGGCGCATTCTGTGGTACTAAACCCATCCACGTATCCAAAACCAACACCATGCAAAAAGCCATGTTTGGAACCGGTTTCTCTTACGACAGAGCCGGCCCCCGTTACGCCAAAAACATGGAGCTCTGGAACGCCTTTTATAAGGTTTCCAACGGTTGCCGTCGCATGGGCAGCGCCGCTCTAGACCTCTGTTTTGTAGCCGCCGGCCGCTACGACGGATTCTGGGAATACGACCTGCAGCCCTGGGACGTAGCCGCCGGAAAAATCATCGTGGAAGAAGCAGGCGGCCAAGTCACCAACATCGACGGAAACCCCTTCAATCCCAAAACCCGCGCGATCCTGGCCAGCAACGGTCTGATGCACCAAGACATGCTCAAAATGATGCGCGACCACGGAGCGGACAAGATCTAGCCTTGCCTAAATCCACGGTTTGTCTTACCATGCGCGCACGTGATCGTGTAGCTCAGTTGGATAGAGCATCAGCTTGCGGAGCTGAGGGTCGCAGGTTCGACTCCTGCCACGGTCACCATTTTTGATGGTGGGCTTCTGCCCGACATCGAAAATGTTTATCAATAGAAAAGGAGGCGAACCATAGGTTCGAAGCACCCGAGGAGCGAAAGAAGCGGAAAGTTCACTTTCCATTTCTGAGCGACGAAGGGTGTGCATACCAAGCGGAGCGCGGTATACTCCTGCCACGGTCACCATTCTTTGGTATGACAAACCCAGAAACACTCCTCACTTTCCACCTCCAAAACAAGCCCTGGAGCTTTTATACAACCTGGGGTCTTTTCAGCCCCAAAGACCTCGACGACGGCACCCGTTTACTTCTAGACAACTGCACCTCCAAACCTAGTGATCATATTTTTGATTTGGGCTGCGGCTACGGCCCCATTGGCGTCATTCTGGGCAAAGATGCCGCTTCAGTAGACATGGTGGACAAAGACTTTGTCGCAGTGGAGTACGCGGAAAAGAACGCCACACTCAACGGCCTCAGCAACGCCAAAGTCTACCTGTCTAATGCTTTTTCCCACGTGCCCGCCGATGCAAAATTCGACCTCATCGTGTCCAACTTGCCCGCCAAACCCGGCAAAGAATTTTTTGAGCTCATGCTCAACGACGCCAAAGCTCACCTGGCTCCAGGCGGCCGGATCACCGTGGTTTTCATTGCAGGACTCCGCGAGTACATCAAGCGCATGTTCAAAGAAGTCTTCGGCAACTACCACAAACTCGCAGACGCCAAAGGCTATACAGTGGCTGAGGCTCACATGGAATAGACCTCGCCCAGCCTAGTAAAAGGTGGCAAACGAATCCAGAAGTTCCTGCACTTGCTGAGCCCCTTCAGGATCAAAATCCGCACAAGTGGAGCTTTTTACAAGGTAAGGTCTATCCTTAAAAACAAACGTACTCCACGTGACTTCGCCCAAAATAGGCTCAACAAAATCGACATTTTGAGTGCTGTATTTGTGTACAAAAGCCTCAAAATCGTTGGGAGAACTAGCAAAAGTACCGTAGTCCGCGCTGATGGTGACCGTGTACTCCGGATCGGCAGCAGACACAGACTCAAAAAGGTTCGTATCCATGATCTTCAAGGCGTCGTGCTTCTTTTGTTCGTCACTCCCACTCATATCCAGCCCGTAAACTTCAACCGTCACCGCGTTACAAGCAAATTGAACCTCTTCCCCACTGGCTAAAGTGGCCGGCGTAGCTTTGGCAGAGGTCATGCCATAAACTGTTTTTCCGTTGGTTTCCTGTTGAATCCAATCGGCGGGAAGATCAAAGCTGAAGCCAAAATCCGTATTGGTGTAGAGCGTAGGCTCTGGGGCCTGGCTGGCCTCGCCCTCCACTGAGTCTGTGCTTTGAGTAGAACACGCCGACAAAACGAAACTAAAAAGGACTACCGCAAAGAGTTTATAAAACTTCATGAGCGAAGGGAGTTAATGGCTATTTTTCGATCCGTCGCCCCAAACACGTACGAGCCCGCAATCAGCACATTCGCTCCGGCTTCCACGCACTGCCTCCCTGTTTCCGCGTTGATTCCGCCATCCACCGCAATTTCCAAATCGCCGCTCAAACTACGCAGTCGACGGATTTTTTCGAGCGCATCGGGGATAAAAGACTGGCCCCCAAACCCAGGGTGCACACTCATCACCAGCACGCTGTCCACGTCTTGAATCAGGCCTTCCACCATAGACACCGGCGTTTCCGGATTCAAGGAGACTCCCGCCTTCATCCCGGCCGCCTTCACTTGAGCAATGAGTCCGAGCGGGTCCTTCGTGGTTTCCACATGGAAAATGAACATGTGCGCTCCGGCCTTTTTAAAATCATCCACATAATTTTCCGGATGCTCCACCATGAGGTGGCACTCCAGCGGCAAACTCGTTTTAATACAGCGAACCACCGGCGCTCCAAACGTGAGATTCGGCACAAAATGTCGGTCCATCACGTCCACATGCAAACTGTCCGAAAAAGCCTCTATCGAAGCGATGTCCTCATTGAGTCGCCCAAAATCCGCCGACAAAATAGACGGCGAAATGTGAACTTTATTGTCCATTTTCCATCGCGCTAATTTTCTCCACGCGTGCAGTGTGGCGCCCGCCTTCAAAATCCGTTGTCAAAAATGCATCCACAATGTCCTTAGCCGTTTCTGAACCTGTTGTACGCTGCCCAATGGCCACAATATTCGCATCGTTGTGCTGGCGAGAAAGTCGCGCCTCCGTAGTGTCGTGCACATTCGCCGCGCGAATTCCGCGCACTTTATTCGCCGCAATAGAAATGCCAATTCCCGTACCACAAATCAAAACACCGCGGCTACCCGCGTTGTCTCGCACTTTCTCGGCCACCTCTTTCGCAATGTCCGGATAATCCACTTTGTTCGCATCCGAAAAAGTTCCCACGTCCACCACGTTGTGCCCCAAACCTTTCACGTACTCACGCAAAGCCTCTTTGAGCTCAAATCCGGCATGGTCACTGCCCACATAAATCATCATAGCGCCTGGGTAACAGATTTCGCTTCGTGCACGCTGCGAATCACGCGGGCCAGCATGGGCGCCACGGAAAGCACCGTGAGGCCCTTGAAATGTTTAGTAGCCGGAAGCGGAATCGTGTCCGTCACAATCACCTCTTTGAATTTCGTTTCTTTTAAGCGCTCAATCGCCGGGCCAGAAAACACCGCGTGCGTAGAAATCAAATACACATCTTTGTTCGCGCCCGCTTCCAACAGCGCGTCGTGCGCGGCACAAACGGAGCCGGCCGTGTCCACCATGTCGTCCACCAAAATACAGGTACGTCCTTCCACGTCCCCCACCACCGCCGTGACTTCTGCCACGTTGAAGCGAGGTCGTTTTTTCGTGAGAACCGCGAGCGGATAATCCAACATTTGTGCGAGTCGTCCGGCTTCTTTTGCAGCCCCGGCGTCGGGCGCCACAATGATCGCGTCCTTCAGTTTTTTCTTCTTCAAATATTCCGCGAACAAATTGCGGGTGTGCAAATTATCCATGGGGAAAGGGAAAAATCCCTGCGTTTGATCGCTATGAAAATGGATGGAAATCACATGGTCTGCTCCTGCGGCCGCAATCAAATTCGCCATCACTTTCGCGCTGATCGGTTCGCGCGGAGACGCCACGCGATCTTGGCGAGCATAACCAAAATGAGGAATGACCACATGCACTTCTCGAGCAAAAGAGCGCTTCAGCGCATCGATCATAATGAACAACTCCATGTAATCTTCGTTCACATTCGTGGTGCAAGTTTGGAACAAAAATACATCCGCCCCACGCACGGATTCATCCGGCTTCGCATAAATTTCGTTGCACGCAAAACGTGTCGTGTGCATCTTGGAAACAGGCACTTTAAGTTCCTTCGCCACTGCAGCTGCCAAAGCAGGATGCGAAGTGCCGGAGAAGAGCTTTAGGTTTTTAAATGCCATGGGTGCGTGTGACTGGGCTTCAGTTTACGGGAAATCTACTCTGGAATCAACAACACCTCAGGACCAAAACGTTTAAGCCCCTCTTCAAAGTCTTGCCACGTCGCTTCAGGGTCATGCCGCAGCACTTTCACATTCACCGTCGCCTCAAAGCCATTCAGTTCCCCCTCCGTGAGCCCGTAAACCACCACAAGCTTCCCAAAAGACGCCACTCCAGCGGCAAACGACAGCACCAATTCCTTCCTGCACGGCATCCACAAATAACGCGGATCATAGACTTTTTTGAACTCCGGAAAAACACCGCGCGGAAACGAAAGGTCCACGAGAATCAAATTCTTCATCTTGAGTCCGATCTGCGTGAGTTTGATATCGATCATAATAAAATGTGACGAATTTCCTCAAACTCTCCATCAGAAAACACCACGTCGTCGTACTCCGGTTTTCGTTCCGCAAAAGGCACTCCAGCCGATTTTTTCGTGGGCGCCCAAATACACGTGGGCTTACGCAAAGTGAGCCGCGCCTTCATGTAACCGTAGACAATTTCATCATGATCATGGGCATCACGTAGCTTGATCACCTTCCAGCCAAACGATTCAAAACGCTCCTGAATGGGCTCATCACGCGGGTCATTTTCGTCGATGATCAAACAGAGCCGTTCGAGCTTGTGTTCCGCCGCCGTCATGATCGCTTCCCACGCCCGGCCATGATCGAGCTCGTAGTCCCCCATCAAACAAAACACATGTTGATTCCGTCGATCCATTTTAATCGCCTCCGCCATACCCACCGCCAAACATAGCCCCTCCGCGTGATGCTTCACCGACACATCCACTCCGGGCACCCGGCGCTCCGGCAACATCGGCAAAACTTCCGGGAGTCCGTATCCGTCTTTCTCGAGCACGGAATACAAACCCGGCAAAGCCTCCAACTTAGAGAGCACAAAAAAATCCCGCTCCTCCCACTGAGGAATTTTGGGATTGTGCTTGAAGATTTGGCGCTCGTTTTCCTTTCCAAAATAAAGCCCCTCGATCAAGTCGATGGACGAAAGCACTCGCCCACTGTGGCCCTGGCCCTGTTTCCGAATCCGCTCCAAAGCGGCCAGCCGAAGTTCACGTTGTCTCAAATTCATGCCGTCATTATGACGCAGCCAGCAACTCTTTCAATGGCTTTTTCAGCAGTGGATGGACAAAATTCGGGGCCAGCTCGCAAAGCCCGGCCAGCACAAAATCTCGCTCCGCGATGCCCAAATGCGGAATCGTAAGCCCCGGCTGCTTCACCACCCAGTCCCCATAAAACAAAATATCGATGTCTATGATGCGTGACTGCCACCTCGGCTCTTCAACTTTCACCCCAAATTGCACATTCCCCAAATCCACCGAAACCGGCCGCCCCATTTCCTGTTCCACCGCCTTACAAACGCGCAGCAACTCTTCCGGCTGCAGCTCCGTTTGGCATTCCACCACTTGATTCAAATAATCCGGCTGATCCAGCCCACCCAGCGGCTTCGTTTCCAAAACCGAGGATTGTCCGAGCACCAAAACATCGTGCTTCATGAGTAAATCTCTCGCCGTGATGAGGTTCAAATCGCGATCTCCCAAATTCGTACCCAAGCCCAAAAATACATGCATTATTCGCCACGGTAAGTGACAAAACTATCGGCCGTTTCCCACAGCACCACTTCCACCAATTTCGCCCCCGACACGGCACCGACCAAATCTTCCCAAATCTTCATCGCCACCAATTCTGCAGTGGAATTTTCAAAAAAATCATTCAAGTTTTGATGATCATATTTGTCCACTACCTTCTCCTTCACAACCGCCTTCAGCTCCTTAAAATCCACCACCATGCCCTCCTCTCCCACCGGGCCGGAAACCGTCACTCGCAAACGATAGGTGTGCCCGTGCAAATTCTCACACTTCCCATGATATTTCGTAAGAAAGTGCGCGGAGTCGAAAGTGAATTCTTTGGAAACAAGCATTATTCAGCAGTTACATTCTCAAAAACATCGTGCACGCGGAGTATATCCACCTTTCCGCGCAGCTGCAAAGTACTCCAAAGCGTCATGCCCAGCTTGTCGTCGCCCAAAAAACCCTTTCGTGAAGTCCCCACCAAGATCGGACAACCCAGTTCGCGCAGCTCTTCAATCCGCTCAATGATTTCAAAACTATACTTTGACTCTCCACTCACGAACGCTCCCATTCCGGGATCCACAAAAACTTCCTTCACACCCGCCGCCCTCGCCGCCGCCACTCGTTCACGCAAAAAATCCTTCACCGTTTTCATCACATCCTCGTACTCCACCATTTCCCGGTCCGTGCGCGGCGAATTTTGCTTGGAATACATCAGCACCATCGGCACCCCTCCAGCCTCCAGCACAGAGAACATGGCCGCATCGCCCCGCCCCGCGGTCACGTCGTTCACCATATTCGCGCCCGCTTCAATCGCCTGCCGCGCCACCTCACTTTTCCAGGTGTCCACAGAAATCCGTACATTCGGCAACGCCGCCCGTACCGCACGAATCGCAGGGATCACACGCGCCAACTCTTCCTCCAAAGTCACATCCTTGCTCCCCGGCCCCGTGGATTCTCCCCCAATATCCAAATACAATGCCCCATCCTTCACCATCTGTTTGGCCACTTCAACCACACTTTCCACTCCACCCAGCCCCTCAAAACGCCCTCCATCCGAAAAGCTATCCGGCGTCAGATTCAAAATGCCCATGTACTCAGTGTTGACAGAAATCATATTTTTGCTAATACTTTGGCACTTCATTTTAAAGCTAAAGCATGTCCTCAGCAACTCCCAATGTTCTTGTAGTAGAAGACGAAGCCCCTATAATGGCCACTTACAGAGTCTTTTTAAACAGTATGGGCTTGCAGACGGAGGAACTAGACCACAGAGGTAAAGCCGTAGAAGAAATCGTCGCGAGCATTGAAAACTCCATCGCCCGTGTGCTCATTTTAGATGGCCAGTACAGCAACGGTTCCGCCGCAGACATTCTGGGTAGAATTGCTCATACGAATAAAAAGGCTGTAGTCGTAACGGCCAGCGACACGGTAGTGAAACAAGTAAACGCCATGTTCCCGGAAACACGCACCTTCTTAAAAGGATCCCGCGAAGCGGATCTGAGAGTCATCAGCAAACTCGTTCATGACTACGTTCAAGAGCTGGCCGCTTAAGCCCTCTCTTCGTCGTTGTAAACGTGTTCGTATTCGCTCTTAGCGTATTCGAACAATTCGTCTGGGTTGAAGAAACGCGCCACTTCTTTGGCGGCATTTTCAGTAGTGTCAGAAGTGTGAATCACGTTGCAAGACACGCTCATGGCCAAGTCGCCACGAATAGTTCCTGCATCCGCCATGCGGCCTTTAGTTACACCCGTGATCAAACGAACCGCCTCCACGCATTCCACTCCTTCCCACACCATTGCCACTACCGGAGAGCTCTTCATGAATTTGGAAACTCCAGGGAAGAAAGGCTTGTCTGCAATGTGCGCATAATGTTCACGAAGCACCGCTTCATCGAGGCTCATCATCTTGGAACCCACCATTTTAAGACCTTTTTTTTCAAAACGAGAAACGATCTCTCCCACAAGTCCACGTTGAACTCCATCCGGTTTAATGAGTACTAAAGTGCGTTCCATAGCCATAAAAGTGAAAAATTAAGACACGGGTAAAGTGCCTGAACCAAACTGAAAAGTCAAAACCTAAGCCAACAACTTCTCAAAACGAGTCACGTCGTCGTAAGGGCCGATCACCGCAAGGTGCATGGCCTCGGGTTTGAGTAGTTCTTTCGCGAGTCGCAGGACATCTTCTGCGGTCACTGCGTCCACTGCGGCAGCAATGTCTGCGTAGCTCTTCAGCTGGTCGTAAAGCAATTCGTTGCGCGCGTGCATTTGCGCCACGTGTTCAGAATCCTCCAAAGACAGCGTGAGCTTGCCCTTCAAAAACTCCTTCCCTTTTTTGAGTTCCTGAGCGTCCACAGCAGCCTCCGTGATTTTCTTATATTCCACCAAAATTTCTTTGATCGCGTCATCGATACGGTTCACATCCACTCCGGCACGCGTATAAAAAGTTCCGGTGTCCAAATAGTCTTCGCTGCCGGAAGAGATATAGTAAGCCAGACCTTTGGCCTCACGCACCGCCATGAACATACGAGAGCTCATGTTGCCTCCCAAAATGGAGCTGAGCACCCGCAGCACGTAATGATCTTTGTGGCCTTCGGGAATGCCTTTCACCCCCAGCACCAAGTGCGCTTGTTCCGTTTTTTTGCTGCCCAAATTCACACGCTTCACAGTAGGAAGCCCTTCCACGGCCGCAGGCATCGTGCGCGTGGGTTCTTTGCGTTCCAGCGGAAAATACTTCTTCACCAAAGCCACCACTTCTTCATGCTCCACCGCACCGGACAAACACACCACCATATTTCCGGTGGTATAAAGCGACTCCTTATATTCCACAAAATCATCTCGTTGCAGCGTGCGGATCACATCTTTAATTCCTCCCTCGTCCCAACCAATGGGTTGATCCCCAAAAAGTGCGCGTTCAAAATCCCAAGCCACTTGGTACATGGGCGTGTCTTGATACATGTTGATTTCCTCCAAAATCACTCCGCGTTCTTTTTCAATTTCTTCTTGATCAAAACGCGCGTGCAGCAGCATGTCCGAAATCACATCGAGCGCGAGCTCCTTGTGGTGCGCAGCCAGCTTCACATAGTAACCTGCGTACTCTTTGGACGTGAAGGCGTTGAATTCACCACCCACACTATCGATGGCCTCGGAAACTTCTTTGGCCCCTTTGTATTTTTCTGCACCTTTGAAGAACATGTGTTCCAAAAAGTGGGAAATCCCATTGATTTCTTTGTGCTCATAACGAGACCCCGCTTTGGTCAGCACCAAAGCCGTGACCGATTGAGTGCCGGGAAGGCTTTCTGTAAGGATTCTAAGTCCGCTGTCGAGAGTTGTTTTTTGCACCATGGAGTTTTAAGATGAAGGCTCCGCGATGCTAACAAAAGCGGCGCCCTATGTACAGACTGAGTTCATTTTCTAGATTCACCCCCCTGCTGATCGCTGTTTACGTAGTGACCGGGGCCATTATTTTTCGACTTTTCTACCTGCAAGTCATCGCTTACGGCTACTACGAGCACATCGCGGAACTAGAACAGTACGGCTACACCACCCTACCCGCGCGCCGTGGAGAAATTTTGGTGGAGGACTACCACACCGGTGAAAGCTACACCTTAGGAACCAACACCACCCTCAGCATGATTTACGCCGATCCTACCCAGATCGACGATCCGGAAATGGTGGCCACCACCTTAGCACCACTTCTCTACGACCACGACGAACAAAAGGAACTGGACGACTTGGCCTACGAAGACGCCTACGAAGAAACTCAAAAGCTAACAGACCCGGCTCTGCAAGCGGAAGCAATCTCCAAACTTCACCACAAAACCGACGAAGAGCTTTTTGCAGCCTATCAGGAGGAACTGGCAGCCAGTTTGGCGGACCAAACCCGCGACACCATTTTGATTGCCGAAGCCCTAGATGCCGATACCCAAAAGGAAGTTCGGGAGGCCCACATTGACGGCACGGAGCTCACCAAAAACGGAAACTTCTATGCCTATCCCGCTAAGATCGAGGATAAAACCGCTACGGCAGAAGAAATCGCTGCGCTCTTTGGAACGGATGCAGATGCGCTGGAAACCACTCTGCTCGGAAAAAATCGTTACGTAGAGCTCAAACATAAACTGGCCCCCGAAATCTCCGCTCAAATCGAAGCTATCCTAAAAAAAGACCGTGAAGACGCCAAAATCAAAGACGCAGAAGGCAATACTAAAGACCCTGTTTTTCTCGGAATCCGCTTGAAAGACGAGTATTTCCGCTTCTATCCCGAGCAAAGCATGGCTGCCCAAATTCTAGGCTTCGTGAGTTCCGCAGGAGCCGGGAATTATGGAGTGGAAGGCACCTTCAACGATATCCTCCAAGGGAAGGACGGCATTTTCACCTCACAAGTGGACGCCTACGGAAACCAAATCACTGTGGGGAAATCGGTGATTGAAAATGCTCAGGACGGGGCGAACATCACCCTCACCATCGATCGCGCCATTCAAAGTGAAGCGGAAGCTTTGCTCAAAGAAGGCGTGGAAAATTTCAATCCAGACAGTGGACAAGTCATCGTCATCAATCCAAAAACCGGAGCCATTCTGGCTCTGGCCCAGTACCCCACCTTCAACCCCAATAGCTACGGAGACATTTACAACAAAGTAAAAATCGACATCCCCCAAGACAAACAAGCGAACATCGTCACCACCGGCACCCCCGAAGACCCCATCTACTGGTATTACGTCCAAAAAGAGCCCGATCTCCGTTATCAGGTTTTCCCGGATCCAGAAGACTCCACAAAGTGGTATTCCTACGAAAATTTGCTGGGCCCGGAAGTCTATAAAAATAAATTCCTACAAGACGTCTACGAACCCGGCTCCGTATTCAAACCCTTGGTCATGGCAGCCGCCATCAACTCAGGTGAAGTGACCCCTAACACCACCTTCAACGACAACGGCCCCGTCGGAGTGGACTTCAATAAAAATACAGACGAGTACGACTACTTCATCGACACCTTCAACAACCAATACCACGGCCTGGAAACCATGACTCAGGTGCTGGAACATTCCTGCAACACAGGAATGACCTTCATCTCTAAAAAACTGGGCGCCTCGCTCTTCTATTCTTACCTCAAAGCCTTCGGTTTCACCGAGCGCACCAACATGGGCCTCAACGATGAAGTTCTAGGCAAGCTGGCCTACTACGAATCCTGGACCGAATCCGAAATGGCCACCAAATCTTTCGGTCAGGGTATTTCCATCACCCCCATGCAGCTCGCTCAAGCCTACACCGCCATCTTCAACAACGGCACCATGATGAAGCCCTACCTCGTGAAAAGCATCGAATACGCCAGTGGCGAAATCGAGGATTTCGAGCCCACGGCAGTTCGCCAAGTCATCAGCGCCGATACCGCTCTAAAAGTCACCGCCATGATGACGGACGTGGTGGAATCCTATGCCACCATTTCCATCCCCGACCACTATTTTGCGGGTAAATCTGGAACCGCTCAAACCTACCAACACGGCGTAGCGCTCTCTGGAGTCGGAACCACCGAAGCCACGTTCATAGGGGCCGGCCCCATTGCAGACCCTCAATTTCTAGTGATCGTGAAGATGGACCGCCCTCGTGCTTCCCAATGGGCCGAAGGGACCTCCGGCCAAGTGCTCAAAAAAGTGATGGCCTACCTCTATGACTACTACAGCGTCCCCCCCGACAAAGAAGGAGGGGGTACGCCGGACGCCGTAATAGGAGGCGTCTCAACAGATTGATGACTACGGAATCAACTGTCCGGTGTAACCGTTGATTTTCACTGTGGAGCTACCCAAAGTCACCGTGAAGTAAGCCGTACCGGAAATCGCCGTGAGCTTAGTCACACTGTTGGTCTTTGTAGCAAAAGGCTGGTAGCGGTAAACAGACCAGTCCGCATAACGAATCCCCACCTCTCCATTTTTAAGCCCCCAGTATCCAATGATTTTTCCCTTGGAAGAAGTAGCGGCATCTAAGGTACTGAAGTAAGGGTGGTAGCCATTCCAAGCAACCGTGTTGTATTCGTCCACCTTGCCATCCCCATCGTTGTCTATTTTATCGTTGGAAACTTCCACCCCTGCATTGGGGATGGTGTCGTACTTATCGGTAGAGTTGGTGGAATAACCAACAGGTGCTGTCGCAGCACACAAGGAAGCCGTAGTCGTGGACCCGTTGCCATCCTGATCAGCATCCACATAGAACGTGGCCACCACATGCACTGTAGCATCGACGTCATTGCAATCCACAGAAGCTTTATAGCCATCGCTATCACTGTCCGGATCGGTCACCACCGGAGCCGGTGCCACCCACCCATAAATCGGGAAGTTGTCGTAACTGTAGATTTTGCCCGTACTATCTTCTGCTGTAAAAATATTCGCATCCCCGTCCCCATTGGAATCCACTCCAATCGCGATCCCTTCTTGATCCGTACCCGGCACTGAATAAATCGCCTTCACCGTTCCATCCAAACTGAGTACAGCCATGGTTCCACTGTAGAGAGCGTACAAATACCCATCCTTATAAGTGAGACCGGAAATATCCGTGTAACCAGATCCAGAAAGCCCAGCGAGTTCACCCACTTTTTGCAGCGTGGTGCCACTCAAATCGAAGATGTAAATTTTTCCGTTGTACTGATAGCCGCCGTAGAAATACCCGTTGGCATAAGCGAGTCCTTCCATCCCGAGTCCGTTGAGTTCCGGCACATAAGCCGTGGTGCTCCAGGTTTGAGAAATCGTGCTCGTGGACAAGTTGTATTTCACAATACGTCCGTCTTCATCGCCCAAATAGACGTAAGAAGAAGTGGGATCCGCCACCGTTACATCTTCCAAATCTCCACCCACTTGCCACATGGTGACGTTGGATCCATCTGCATTCATGGCAAAAACTTGCCCCTCATCTCCCACTCCCATCAACTGATTGCGTCCGCTGTGCCAAACCAGTCCACTCGGTTCAATAGCAGAAGACAAAGTACGCACCCCAGCCCCAATTTCCACTCCCGTTTCGGCAGGCCAAGAAGAAACCGCGAGAGCCATAGGCGCCAACAAGGTCGTTAAAAGAGCACTGACCAGAAAAACAGATAAGCGATGCTTCATGGGGAGTAAGATGTTAGATGTCTTACTCCACTATATAGGCAATCTGATTTCTTGTAAAGAGCCCTCCCCTCACGTATTCTGGAAACACTTTGACCCCAACTGTATGCTGAAGAACTTCCTTATAGCCAGTGCTCTGACTCTTTTCGTGGTTCCCACCGTTTTCGCCGGGACCGGAGGCGACCTGCTCACCACCACAGAAGTCACAGCCGAGTCCTCCATGATGCCCTGTTACGATTGCGGCTATGGAAGTGGCATTTCCTTCAATGTCTCCACCGTCGTGAGCACCGAAGCCGACCACATCTATCTCTACGGCAGCTACAACGTTTATGCCGTGGACTCCAAAAAAGAAGTCGTGCAAGAACTCGCTGCCGTTTTCGCCGATCTCAAAGCAGCCACCGGTGACTACGGCGTCCTCACTCGCAGCAGCGTCTACACATACAGCAACTGGGAATACACCAATCTCTACGACGGCAGCCTTTCCGTACGTCTAGAGCTCACCGACCACAGTGCACTGAACGATGTAGAAGACCTTTTCTACGAACAAAGTTTCGATGTCTGGGCGGACATCCAAGTCACCGACACCAATGCTGTTAAGCGCTCGGCCGTGACCACGCTCAAGTCGATGATCAAAGAGCAAAAATCCATCTACGAAGAACTGCTCGAATACAGCTTGGGCCAGATCGCGGGACTCTCCATTTACACCACGGTAGATTCCAGCACTTACGATCCGGAAACCAACCTGGTAGACGTCACGGTTTGGGCCGACGTAAGCTACGACGCGGAGTAGGCTCAGTCACTCAGAAGGGTGGTAAAAGAAAATGCACCGAGCTCTTCTTTGATTTGCTCGAACACCGGCAACTTCTTTTCGAGCGGCAAGGGTCCACCTTTGGGGAAAAGTTCCACTTGCACAGTTTGGTTCACTGCTGCCAGTAAGTGATCCAACACCTCAGAGCGTCCCTTGAGTTTGGAAATAATGGCTGCCAAAGACTCATGCTCATCTTCACTCACCGGCACAGCTTCCGCTTTTTCTTCGGACAAAGCCTGCGCCTGCGCAATCAAACTCTCCAGCAAGCGGTAGACTTTAATGTAAACCGGGTCGTACTCGCGCGTGCGCACATTCGCAGCCAACAGTTTTTCACGCAAACGTCCGTCGATGCCCTTGAGATCCTCCAGCAAAGCCTTCGGGTGAACGTCTTCCGGATTTGTGGATATTTTTTTGTAAACTTGCTGCAGTTCCGTGAAGCACGTGTAAAGTTTGGCGATCAAATACAAGTGAATGTATTCGCGTCGAGCTTCTTCTACCTGCGCCGCGTCACCGCTCGCTCGTAAAGCCTCAATGGAGTCTATTTTTGCTACAAATTTTCCACCAAAAGTCATCGCGGGCTCAAAACGCAACTCCTTCGCATTTCTCCTGAGATCACCAAATTGCGCCACCGTCATTTCCCGTTCCTCCACCTTCGTTTGGAATTCCTTCATCGGACGTTCCTCTTCCACAATCAGTTCCTCCACGCGCTTGCGGTCCCGACCCAAGTGGCTGGAAATTTCTCCAATGCTGCGGAGCCGCGCATCAGTGGCCTGCGTCGCCGTAGTCAGGTGCCTCTGCGTCACATTGGGATTTTTTCTTCCCCGTGAGTCTTTGAATTCCAGCGCTTTGCTCACCTCTTTACGCAGCTCCACCTTATCCTCATCAATCACAAATTCCAAAGAATCTACCATTTCAATCAAGGTGGGCTGCAGAGCCTCCAAGTCACTACGTCGCGCGGGATTCATCCAAAATTCCAGATGCTCACGCACATTTTTAAGCACACCCGTTACCCACGTGAGCTTGCGAACTTCCTCTTTATAAGCCGTATCAATGTGCAAAATTCTGCGCTCCGCCCCATACAAGTCCGTCTTAAAAAGAATTTTCTTCCCATTGTTTTCTTGACTGCCCAAAACCTGGCCTTTGTGAGAGCCTTCGACAATGCGCAGCAAGCGGAAATAACGCAAATTCCCCATGTCTTGACCCTCCTCACTACGACGACGAATAGGCTGCAAATGCTGGAGCATAGCACGCACTTCTGGAATAGCCTCGTCACGCAACTTCAAGCGTTGGAGCTGACGAGTACCCTTTGGAGCAACGAATTGATCCAGCCCCAGGTCGTGGAGCAAAGTGTCTGAAATCCGGCGCGGATCAATGATGATTTGCTGAGTGTCTGCGTGTTCAGCCTGCTGACGGCTGAGCGCCATATGGTCCGCCGGCGCGGACAAAACTTCCTGCAAAAGCTTGGCAATCGTGCGCGGGGCTCCCTGCATTTGCGCCACCGTGGCCCCCGGGTTCGCCTGCCACAGCTCACTCTCCTTCATCTGTCCCGCGCGCGACAAAGCCGCCAATCGGAATTTTTCGAGTTCCAGCACAATCTCGTTGTGCCCACGCTCCTGCTCTTCTCCCTTCACTCGGCGCTTAAAAATCGCGCACAGGTCATTCACCACGCGCGGGTCCAACTTCGCAACGCTTTCTAAAGCATACCTGGGATTTTGCGCTGCCAGAGTGCCAAGCGCGTCACTGACATCGGGAACTGTTTTGAGTCTTTGAACCATAAAAGAAGATTGAACTCTAACATGTTCAACCCAGTCTGGCAAAGTGATGTCCGCAAGCGTAGCATACAAACCGAATGCAAAAATCCACCCTCCTCATCACCGGCGCCGGAACCGGAATCGGTTTAGAGACTCTCAAGCTCGCCCATAAAAACGGCCACCCCGTGATCGCCGCTATTCACCATAAAGAAGAGGCCTCAGCCCTTCCCAGGGGGGTAGCGTGGATGGCCGGAGACCTCACCCAGCCGAGCTTTCGCAAAAAGCTCATCGCCACTTACGCCAAAAAAGTAGACACCCTCGTGTTGAACGCAGGTCACGGAGAATCCGGGCCACTCATTGAACAGCCCGAAGCACGCATCCGCAAAGTCTTTGAAGTGAACGTAATGGCCAGCATCTTACTGGCGCAAGGTTTTGGCCAAGTCATGGCCAAGCGCCGCAGCGGTCGTCTGGTTTTTGTCACCTCCATGGCAGGCTTCATCACACTTCCCAACTTGGGTGCCTACAGCGGCACCAAACACGCCCTGGAAGCCATGGCCGATGCTCTGCGCATGGAACTCGCCCCTTTCGGTGTGAGCGTGGCCAGCGTAGAACCGGGCCTCATCTACACGGGTTTCAACGAACGCATGGCCGCCAGCAAGTTCGGCTGGCTCACGAGCAAATCTCTTTTTGCAGCTCATATCAAAACCTGGGCCAAACGAGACCGTGCTCTCCCCTCACGCTCCTACCCCGTCAACAAAGCCGCTCGCACTCTTTTCAAAGTCGCCACGCAAAAATCCCCCAAAGCCCACAACCCCACGCCCGCTCTCTACGGCCCGCTGGGTTTTGTCTTCCATCATTTGCCCACGTCTCTACAAGACCGCTTCTTCAGAAACGGCGGGATGTGAGTTAAGGCAACTCCCGGTAAAACCCAATGAGCCCTATCGCGGAAACATTTTCGTTGGCGCGCACATCAAAGTTAACAGAAATCGTTTTCTCGTCGGTCACTTCTCCCAAGGGCAAGTCGTCAATAAATGCCGCCCCGGCAATGTCCACTTCCCAGGTGTCGTCTACAATTCCTGCTCCGTTGGGCCCCATCGTTTGCCACACCGCCCAGTTGCTTTGAGTGGTAGCTAAATCATAACGTGTAGTGGTGGCGGTGTAACGTTCATCCGGCTTCGTGATCCAGTGTTGAGTGATGATCAACTTGCCATCTCGAACCACGGCAACACCACTGAGTTCACCAGGAATGACTTCGGCAAGAGCACAGGTGAAATCGTCTTCTGAAAGTGGATTGATCTCGCAAGAAAGTGAACTCTCATCGTAAGTCAACGTGCCATCAATCAAATATTGCTCGTCTTGCTGGCGAGTAAAATGCATCGAAATCAAGGCTGTCCCATCCGCTGCCACCGTCAAAACGTTCTCCTCACCATCGTAACGCCACGCACCATACGCCCAAAATTCGTCGGGCAAAGTAGACCCTACGGAACTGCAGCCCGTAGTAAGGCTGAGGAGTAAAACTGCGCAAAGAAAAATATTTTTCATCTAATCTTAGTTGCTATCTGGATCTAGAGGATCGGTACCATTGTCAACTTCGTCTCCATCGCTTACGCCGTCGTCATCGGTGTCGGAATCTTGATAATCAGTACCTAAAGCGAGTTCTTCAAAAAGAGTTAAGCCATCTGCGTCGCCATCCAAACCAGCATTCTCTACTGTAAGTAGAAGCCCCTCGGTTAGAGTGACGTCGCCATCAGGAACAAAGTCCTCAGCACTTCTTCCTTCTATCACTGCTGCACCGTACAGATCCGTCAAGAACTTCTGAGATATACAGGTATAAACCTCATACTCCTCGGTGAGGTACTCTACGAGCCCATCATCATCCAAATCTCCGTAGTCGTCGAAACTCATCAACGGAGCTGTCCCGCAGTCAACTTCAGTCCCATCTCTAGTACCACCATTATCCGTATCTGAATCTCTTGGGTTTGTACCTAAACGACGCTCCTGAGTATTAGTTAAACCATCCTGATCAGCGTCTTTGCTAGTAGACAACATAGCCGAAAGATCCACGAGGTTCAGTTGACCAGCAATAAAAGCGGCAGCTAATAAAATCATGCTGACTAAAGCAAATATTCTAAAAATTTTCAGATTTGAACGCGCCTTGTTCATGGATTAAGGGTACTCAACTTAGTAAACACTGACAAGTATTGTTCGTCATCAAGGCTGAGGAGCAAGATTTGCAAAACTACTCTGCAAGCACACAAGCTCCTTCCCAAGTAGTGCCGGCGTCGTTTCCATAAGCTTCAACCATATTGGCGCCCACGGGCAAGTATTCACCGGAATCAATATCCAAAAGCACCGTTTGTGTGAACTCTTGTTCACGTTCGCCATCCACTTCCTCGGCTGTGTAACAACCAGCAGTGAGAAGTACACGAGTGTCATCACAAAAAGATCCATAAAATACACTGGCCATAATACAGTCTTTATCAAACTCCGAATCCACTGCTCCTAAAGTAGCCACCGTAGGGAAACGAATCGCCACGCTGGACTCTCCAACGGTACCATCCTCAGACACGGGAAAAGAAAGGATTCCGCCGGATCCACCTCCTGCATTATTACAGTACAAAACCGATCCGTCATAATTCCAAAAACAGTGCGCCGTTCCATCCGCAGGAGAAACTTCTACGATTTCACCCGTACTGGGAATATAAACCATTGCCTGCGAAGTGTTGCTGCCTCGTCCTGATCCAGGAGTGCTACGATAAAATCCAACAAAACCTGTGGGAGAAACTTCCGCCTCATGCGTGGACACTAAGTCCTTGAGTTCTTGAAACACTCCATCAGAATCCGTGAGGTCCAAGAAGGCCAGCAAAGAACTTTTCTTAAGCGTGAAGTAGACTCCTTTTCCGTCAGGTGTTGGGAAAGGACGATTGGCAGCTGTGGCAAGGGTGCGAGGCGTTCCTCCATTCATAGAAAGTTCCATAGCAGAGTCTTCATTTCCCACAGTTTGTGTATAGTAAACCTTGCTTCCATCCGGAGACAAAACTGGGTTGATATCCGCAACATCGTTATCGGTGAGTTGCTTCACATTGCTCACCTCACCCGTAGACAAATCCACTTGAGCGGAGAAAAGGTCACAGCCTTCCGTGTAGTGATCGTGACAATCTCCATTGCTTTCCATGTCGCTGGAAACCACTACCGTTGCCATCGGACCCTGAACCGTAGACTCGGTCTCCATAGGCTCCGTCTCAGTCGTCTCAACTACAGGGCTGGTCTCCATTTTAGAAAGCGCCCATCCCCGAGCAAAAAACACAGCGCCCACTCCAAAAAACACCAACAAAATCCCTACAAAAATACCTTTGAGCTGAGTGGACATAGGCGTACAAGTGAAGTGCACACACCCTAATACAATTCCATGGGAAATTCCACAAAATTTGCGCTCTCACTGATTGTTTCGATAGTCCTAGGGGCAAGCCTCGGTATGGTCACAGGACGGCTCTTCCCCTTGTCTGAGCCTGAAGCTACTGAAGTCATACCCGAAACGGCAGAACCGACAGCTCCACTTTCCGTTGCTCCCGCTGGAACCACTTTTGAAACCACCGTCATCACCGATGGCATTGGGGAAATTCTTGTCCAAGTGGTCTTGCCGGAGTCGGCGCGTTACAACGAAGGCGCCCCTATCGTGGTGAACGTACCCACCTTTTTTACCCCTGAAATATCCGGTTTTCATCCGCTGGACGGATTGACCGAGGAGGGCATCATCTCCATTTCCCTCATGTACCCGGGCCGGGCAGACAAGGAAGGCAACTCGAGTGAAGGCACCGACGATTTTGGCGGCCCAGACTCCATCAAAGCCCTGCGAGACGTATTGCTCTTTGCTCTGGGTGAAAAGACCAATTCCGACGGGTACTCGCTCAAAGAACTTTCCGCCGTTTCGCCTCTGTACAGCGACGTGGGCATTTACGCCTTCTCTCACCCCGGAATCGCAGCCACCGCCGTGCTCGGAACCTATCCCGAAGAACTGCAAAATATTTCCTACTTAGTGGGGCGTGAAAATCCCACCACAGATTTATTTTCCGCTCTCGAATTGGGCCACTGGGAAACATCGGGGAAAACACAGGTCGCCGTTGCAAACCCTCTCTACAAATATCCGGAAGATTACTCGTCTACCTCCATCGATCTAGATTATTCTTCAGCCTACTACGACCAAAGCAGTGGAGCGCCCTACTTCGACACCAACCACAATAAAAAATTAGATTCCACTGAATTTTCGCTGGGCACTCAAGTGCCCACCATGTTCGGAAAACGCTATTATTCACGCGCACTCTTGCACGCTCTGGAGGACAACGGCGCTCTGACAGCTTCCTCTTGGCCCTCAGACCTCGCCACCCCCGAAGAAGCCGATGCCACTTGGCCCAGCCGTGAAACACTGCCCTACTATTCTAAACTGAATACGGAGCTGCACGTCATGCTCGTGTTCGCCGAACACAGCCACGTTCAAGTCAGTGTAGACCAACCCAGCATCCATCAAGCCTACGATGGACTCAGCGCCGCGGGCCTTTGGATTCGACTGAATCCCGACGCAAGCTACGTGAGTGCCTTGGACTCCAAAGGTGCCACCGATTACTCCGACCACGACGCCAACACAGAACCTTCCAACTGGGCTGACCTGGGTTCTTGGGCCTACGCTACCGGCACCTATTCCGGATTTGTTCCCCTCGCCAGCGTACTCGAAATGGCAGATCGCACTCACGAGCAAAATTGGTCGGACAACTTGAGCCAAGTTCTTAACTAAAAACCCATGAGCAAACTTCAATGGTTCTCCATCTTCATTCTTGGCTTAACGGCCCTTGGCGTTTCTTATTTTTACAACGCAGTTCCAGTCGCCCCTTCCGACCTCCCCACTCCTACTGTTACTGAAGAGGTGAAAACTCCTGTGGAAGTTCCAGAAGTAAAAATGGCTGATCCCACTAATCCCAAAGCCGCCTGCGGTAACAACATTTGCACCCCTCCCGAAAACGCCGCCCTCTGCCCGGCAGATTGTCAGTAAATAGGAGGCCAGCCTAGTACGTCAGAGAGCTGAGAATCGATATAACGTCTTCGTCTTGTATCGCCTTTTCGCCGTAACCAAGCTCAACATAAAGTTCCTTACTCTCCATGACCAAAGCGTATAAAAGCTGCGGCTCCGCTGGCCCTATTAATCTAGAGTATGTTTCAAAAACATTGGATCCCGCCTCCGTCACGCCAAGGTAATCATAATCATCAAGCCCATTTGCTAACTGTGGCTCTTGGTAACTGAGCGTCACAAAAAACTGCGCCCCCTCCATGCGAATGTAGCTTTCATTTTCTTCTGTGACAAACCATCCTTCCGGAAGAACAACCTCTGGAAAACTAGCAACAAGAGTCTCCGGTGGGGTTTCAGAAACTTCCTGTGACCGTAAATCAACGCCTGAACAAGACGCTAAAAGCAGCATGGGCATGAAGAGAAAAACTGAGAGTCTGTTCATAGAGTATTGAATGACAAGAAGATCATAACATAAACCAACGCCTAACTACAGATTAATGGCAGGCCAAACCCGGTTTATGGGATCAACGTGGAATAAACCATAAAGTAGGTTCCATCACTCAATTGAATCACGTCAGGGTCACTGACGAATCCAGACTCTAAATCTGAGCTTTTGTCTAAAGTAAGACGATACCCATCTTCAAGTTCCCACTCATCCGCGTCTTCGCTGAAAAAAGACTTAATCCAAGGCGTTTGACCACTAAAAACATAGAGACGATAGCCGTCTTCAAAGGGAACCACATTCCCATGGAAGTAGACTGTTTCCTCATCCTTAAAAATCACCGTATCTTTGAGAATAAAGGTGTCTCCTTCCACTGAGCTAGCACGCCAGACTGTTCCCATCTCCGTACCATCATTGAATCCGATGCTTGCGAGGGACATTAAACTCCAGCTGTCTCCAGTTTTGAAAACGGACGCCACCCCTGCATTCCCGCTATCTGGCTCAAAGGCGACGCTTTTGTAAGTAAAGCTGATTCCGTCCGTACTTTCACCGTGAAGAATATAAGTTTTCCCAGTATTCATAGTTTCACCCATCTCCCTAGTACTACCATAAATATGGAACACTCCATCCTCATAAATTACATTTGGGTCAGCAAGGTCTCCGCGATTGGGAAAGCCACTGAACTCCATCTTTTTGAAGACCCAAGTGTCACCGTTGTCGTCAGAAATCGCCATGGCGGTTAAGTTTTCCTTGTCTCCAATTTTCCAGGCATAGTAATACATGTAGAGACGTCCATTCTCATCAACAACCAAGTCCGCTACATCGGCTTGATCGGAAATGACGATGTTGCTTTTAGTCCAGTTAAGGCCGTCTGTAGACTGTGCCCCCAAAAGTCTACGCGCCCAGGGGCCCTCAGTCCCCTCGTGGTCTCCGGCACCACTGGGCGGAACAAAGTCTGCGGTGAGAGTCTCCAAAGCAGTACCCTCAGTTTCTTGGTCACTACTTGTACAGGCACCAAGACTAGCCAGTGACAAAGCAAAAACAGTAATGACAATTTTTTTGATAAATGAATTCATGTAAAAATCCTAACTATAAAACATCCCGATAGCAAATCATCCAGTATGGCAGGCCCTGCAGGAATCGAACCCGCGCTAACGGTTTTGGAGACCGCTGTACTACCACTATACGAAAGGCCTATAGCTCGTGGATTGTAGCCGAAGGGGATTTCTTGGGCAAGCGTCTGAACAGATACTTCAAATAGTACTTGGCGGCATCCCACACATGGATCCGCAGCGTTTTCTTACGGAAGAAATCCAGCACCCCTCCACCAGAAAGTCGGCCTTCCCGGTGAGCCGCCTCGGTGGCGCCCACAAAATGGACTTCATAACCCTTATTCCACACCTGTCGGCACAAATCCACGTCAGACATAAAGAGGAAGAAGCGTTCGTCGTTGGGCTTCACCACCTCCCACACCTTGCGGGGCATCAGATGAAAAGCCCCCGTGAGCCAATCCACTGGCTCGGAAACCATGGGGTTTTTATTCCACATCAGATAACGACGCATGCGCGCAGTGAAGAACCGGCGCAAAAAAGTACGCTTCACAAAAAGGTCGAGCGGCCGCGGGAAAACACGGTAATTGTCCTGCACTCGGCCATCCGGATAGCGCAGTCGCGGTGCCACCATTCCCACTTTGGCGTGTGCTTCCAAGTAGTCGATCAAGACTTTAAAAGTATCTCGTTGCACCTTCACGTCCGGGTTCAAAATGCACACGAATTTTCCTTTTGCGAGGCGCAACCCAAAATTATTTCCTTGGGGGTAGCCAAGGTTTTCAATCTCAAAAAAGCGCCGATCAAATTTCAAATTCTTTTCGAAGGGAATAAACCCGTTCGCCCCTTTTGCTCCGTTGTTGATCACAAAAACTTCCGTGCGCACAGGCAGCCACGCACGAGACAACGCCTCCAAATTGGCGGTGACTTCGTCCGGAGCATTGTGGTGCAAAATGACAATCGAGAGGTCCATCAGTCGAAGTACGTTAGCATTTTCTGAACGGAAACGCGTCTAGAACTACGCCTTCCCCGCACAAAAATCAAGGTGGCGAGACCCGCCAAAAAGGTCTTTGGGGAGCGGAAAAGCATGTAAATTCCCTTCATCAGTTCATACGCAAGCACCTTCAAAAACACAGCCGCTCCGTAGCGCCACGTGAAATTATTCTTGAGCAAGAGCAGGTGATTTTTATACGAGTGAAAACGCGCATAAGCTCGTTTGTCTTTGTCTGCCTTGGTCATGGCGGCAAGCCCCTGTCCTTCGCGGTTCGCCACCGTGCGCGCATGCCAGCCCCACACCTCCGGAAAAATGGCGATTTTTTCACCAAGCCAGCGGAGCCTGTACGCCAAATCTATGTCTTCTTTGTACATCCACATACGCTCGTCAAAAAGACCCGCGGGCTTTCGCTCCAAACGCGCGATTGCGCTGCAGCGGAACAAAAACACCGCCCCGGAAATACCGAAGAATCGCCCAAGCGTAGCGTCATATTGGCCCTTATCTTTCTCCCCACAACCCCGGTCGTAAAAGTGCTGCCGCTGCTCTGCCACAATCCCAAAGGAATCAATAGAATTCGTTTTACGACGATGCCCAAAATCCCAGTGGTGCAGCTTGCCGGCCACCATCGTGAGCGACTCATCTTCCTTCATGCGCTTCACAAAAGTTTTCGCGGTCGGTACATCCAAAAGCACGTCGCTGGTGACCACCAAAAATAGCTCGTGATCAGGAAATTGGCGCCAGATTTCGTTGTAGCTGCGGCCGTAGCCAATGTTTCCATCTGCATGCCTCAAATAAACAAACTCCGGATAATGCTTCCTCACAAAGTCGCGCACTTCGTCGTTCCACGCCGTGTCCAAAATCACCACGTCTGCGGGCAAATCTACGCGCAATTTTTCCAGCGCGGGCAAAGTTTCTCGCAAGTACGCGAGATCGTTGAAGGTATTGAGACCGATGAGGACTTTTGCCATTACTTGAGCTCAAGGTAGCCACTGAAGAGACTGTCATAAGCATTGGAGTGGCTCTTCGCAATCAGGCCTTCAAAGCCTTTGAGGAAATCTTCAAAAGTAGTGGCACCCTCACTCACTCCCAAGCCAAGCTGTTCACGCAGGGCCCTAAGGTTAGCCGCAAAGTCGGCTATTTCTTGAGCATCAACCAAGAGCAAACCTTCATCCACGCCCTCCAATTTTGCGTTCAAATTCTTGTACAAGTCACTATCTGAAATCATCTCGGCGCGAGAGATTTCAGTCGCTGTGGACAAGATCATGCGGTCGTCCTTGATCCCGTAGACCAGTTGGACGGGACTGTCGGTGATAGATGTAGGCAAAGGGGTATCTTCACCTCGAGGAATAGTGGACAAATCAATCGTGACGCGGCTCAAAGTCGCCCCATCCACATCCACCGTGTCCTTCACAAAAGCACCAGGCAAGCTGGCTTCAAACACAGCGATGAGTCCGGACAGTTGTCCGTCCATTTTGTCCATCAATTCCTTGGCTTTTTCAGGATTAGAACTCACGTCCACATAGACAGTGATTCCGGGAAATAACCCTTCACCATTGGCATGAAGCGCCAGTGCATAGCCTTTATCCAAAAAGCTCAAAATATCTTCGTCAAAGTCCATGCCCAAGTAAGAGCGTGCATTCTCTCTCAAAGCGGCCAAGGTGTCACCGCTGCCGAGTTTTTCCGCCTCTTGAAGAGCCTGCTTGAGGCCATAAGACTCAAAATAAGCGAGCAAATCGTCAGCAGGAACTTCTTCAAACAAGTATGGCGCTGCGTGAGGGATTTGATCGAAAGAAACGTCCGCCTCCTTCGCCTTGCTCTTGTTGGCATTCACGAAAGCTTGAAACTGCAAGCCCGTGTCCTCCGCACGCACCACCAAAGTTTGATGATCGATGATGGAAGGAATATCACTCAAAGAAAAGACTCCAGGAACTTCCACTCCTCCCAAGTAGTGTGCTGGGAAAAGCATGGCATAAAGCACTTGCCCCCCTTCTACATCTTCCAAAGCACTTTGATAATCATCGGAACCCCACAAACTGTCTCCTGAATCCTGATTCACCATCGTCATCAAATTGTCTGCCGTACTCGCCAAGAGCAACAAATCTCCCTCCACCGTGGCGTAAAACCCTTGCTCGTTGTTCACGTAAACTTTAGTGGATTCAATGGTCTTTTCTTCCAACTGCGTTGCGTCCACCAAAACCTGAAGCACACTTTCCAAACGGCTCGGATCTTGCAGTGTGACTACACTAAAAGTTTCCGGCGTGGTTTCAGAGGTATCGGAACCCACCATGCGAGCCGCATAAACAAAACGGAATTGATCTCCAAAAGCGGGCTGTAAATCGCGTTCGTACTCCAAGCCCACATCCTTAAATGAAGAGTCAAATTGATCTGCAAAGGTACGAGACAGGCGTCCGGCATCTCCCAGTTGAGCCTCAATCGCTTGCACCGCCGTGTACTGGTCGGCATCACGAAGCGAATAGGAAATCAGCATGCCCGCATCGGCAGGCAAAAAGTTTTCCGGAATCAGCCCGCTGTCGCTGTAATGCGCAGCAAAATCAACACCGCCGCCACAACTGGAAAAGGCTAGCGAAAAAACAAAAAGAGAGCTGAGCAAGAGGCGACGTTGAAACATAAGTTTGGATGAAGTGTCGCAGCCAAACTAGCACGAAAAAATGGCAGCGTGAAGACGAGTACTGCCCGCGAGCTCCGGATGGAAGGAAATACCCCACACCTTTCCTTGGCGCACCACCACGGGCAGACCTTCCCAGTCGGCCAAAACGCTCGCTCCGGCTCCCACTCCCGTGATTTTCGGCGCTCGAATAAAATGCCCGGCCACCGTGCCCACTCCCCTCACTTCCACGTCGGCCGTAAAACTCGCCACTTGCCGTCCGTAGGCATTGCGCTCCACAGTCACATCGAGCAGTCCATAGCGGGCCAGCAAAATGAGTCCGGCACAGGTCCCCAAAACCACAAAGTCCGGATCCTGGGCGCGCTCCACAAGCCACTTTTTGAGCCCATATTTTTCCATAAAAAGTTCCATCACCGTGCTTTCCCCCCCGGGAATAATCAGCCCCGTGAGCCCCTCCACATCCGCTAAACTCGCCACTCTTTTGTGCGAACATCCAAGCTCATCCAAAACACCTTCGTGCTCTTCCACTCCACCCTGTATGGCTAAAATGCCGATCATGCAAATAGTATAGCCACAAGCCATCCTTCAAGTAAATCGCCCCGCGACTTCCCGCCGTTTTTCATGCACCTTCAAATTGATCGAATGCGCAATTTGGTGGTGGGCTTTGCAGAGTGGAGCCAAGTAGTGCGGATCGTGCCTGTGAGAGAGTGCGAAGGTTTGCGTATGGTGGATTTCGGTGGCCGAGCGTTGGCAGGTTTGAATGGAGCACTTGCTTCCATGTTCTGCCCGAACCACTCTCGTGATGCGCGTCGGGACATGGCGAGAAGTGGCCATGGGCAGGTTGTCAGCGATAGCCTCTTTTTCTTGGGCGATTTTCTCTTCGCGCTGGTCCAGGAATTCCGTGAGTAGCGAGTCCAAGTCTATGCCTTTTTCTGGAGTTCAAACAGACGAATCTTCACGTCTTCGCTCAGGTGCAGGTCCTGCCCGGGCAGGACCTTTGGTTTGCTCACACTTCTTTCATCCCTCACCAAAGTTTCCAAAGCCGTTTTGGAAAGAACTTGGGCTTGGTTCGCCCAGAACTCTTCGTTTTCTTGAGTGACCACGGACTGAACTCTTGCCAACTTGTGAATGCTCACGGTGCCCTCTTCCAAAAGTGCCTTCAAAATAGGTTTGTCCGAAAAGGATTCGTCCAGATTGAGGGCGTTTTTCACGTGTTGCTCCGAAAGGCCTGCCAACTTGTAGGCGAACTCGAAAATGCTGCCGAAGCCGTGGCGCTCGTAAAGTCGGCGGCGATTCACCTCCGGCAAAAGTCCCGTGAACTTCTGGCGCCATAGAAGAGCATTTTGCCCGTAGAGCCTGGCTTTTTCATAGAGTTCTTGGTCGGTCATATTATTGAGTGAAGGAAGTCCAATACTAACAAATAATCCACCCTATTAACAGGTTTAAATCCCCATTTTCCCATGACAAACGCGTAGGTGAGTGTGCATTCACCTTTTGCATTGGAATAAACTGTCACGAGCGTGCTAAAATGTCCGCATGAAAACCACCCTAGCCAAGTTTACCTCACAAATCAGTCACCCTGTGTTGACATTCCCACTTGTGCTCATTCTACTGTTTGGCGCACAAGAAGCTTGGAGCAGCTTAGTAGTGGTATTCAGCTTCTCCTTTGGACTGCCATCCCTCTACTTTCTTTGGCTCTTTGCTCGCAAAAAGATCAGCGACTTCGACATCAGTCAGAGAGAACAGCGCTATCCCATTTATGCGGCAAGCTTACTCGGGATGTTGATATCTCTGACCTATTTATACTTCGCAGCATCGCCTTTTCTCTTCTACGAATTCCTCCGGCTCTTTTGTTTGGCCGTCACGCTCGTACTCATCAACTTCAAAGTCAAAGTGAGCATCCATACGGCCAGCGCAGTGATCCTCACCATCCTGTTGATTGAGTTTTCTCATTCGAGTCTTTGGATTTTCCTTCTCATCCCAATCGTCGCCGCCTCCCGACTCATTTTAAAACGCCACTCCTGGATAGAAGTGGCTTTGGGGATCTTGATTCCACTGCTGTTTTACATCAGTACCCTCGTTCCTGCATTTGCACGCTGAGCGTAGAAATTTCCAAGCCCGCCATCGCTTCTCCAAGCCCCTCTGAAATTTCCGCTAACTTTTTCGGATCTTTAAAGTGAATCACCGCCTCCACAATGGCGTGCGCCATCTTCGCCGGGTCCGCCGCTTTAAAAATCCCGCTGCCCACAAACACCCCGTCACAACCGAGTTGCATGCACAGCGCAGCATCCGCCGGAGTCGCCACGCCCCCCGCAGCAAAATCAACAACCGGCAAGCGCCCTAGCTTCAAAGCCTCTTCCACAAGTTCCACCGGCACGCGCATTTCCCTTGCTGCAGCGCCCAAATCCGCCCCTTTCAAAGCCTCAATCTCATCCCGCATCGTCTTAATATGCCGTACCGCTTCAATAATATTTCCGGTGCCCGCTTCCCCCTTCGTGCGAATCATAGAAGCCCCCTCATTAATCCTGCGCAAAGCTTCTCCCAAATTGCGAGCCCCACAAACAAACGGCACTTTAAAATCTACCTTGGCCACATGCGCAAAGGGATCCGCCGGAGTGAGCACCTCACTTTCATCAATAAAATCCACTTCCAAAGCCTCCAAAATCTGTGCTTCTACAAAATGTCCAATCCGCACTTTTGCCATCACGGGAATCGTTACCGCGGCTTGAATTTCTCGAATCATTTTTGGGTCGCTCATTCGCGCCACGCCTCCATCTCGTCGAATATCAGAAGGCACTCGTTCCAAGGCCATCACTGCGCAAGCTCCAGCCGCTTCGGCAATTCGGGCCTGCCCGGCCGAAGTCACGTCCATAATAACGCCACCCTTGAGCATTTGGGCTAGGCTTCGTCCAGTCGTATTCATGAGGAAATCCAGTGAGAAAGCCCCCATAAACTAAAGTAAAGCACGGGCTGATGCAACAGATAAACCGCAAGAGCATGCCGTCCCAGGAATGTAAGGCCCGGAACCCCCGCCAACCCCGCAAGCCGCGTAGGCTTGCCCTGCGCATAGACTCGTGAGCCCACAAAAAGCCCCACCAAAGGCGCCGCGAGCCACGGCAAAATAGGAAAATAATCCAGGGAAACAAAATCCACACGGTTCAGCCCGATCCAAAACAACCAAGGGCTCTCCACGGTCTGTTTCAAGAAAAACTCACCCACGCCAAACACCAGCACTGCCGCCAACAAAGCCCATTCCGGCCGCTTTTTGAACAAAAACACCAGCGGAATACTGAGCCCGATGCAGTGCAAAATTCCAAACTTCACAAAGTCCACCGGGAAGAGCGTCCATGTGGCAAAACTCACCAAAAGTCCGCACCAAAAAATCCAGGCGCCGCGCCGCGCCTGCGCCCACCCGCCCCGCGACGACAGGGAAATAGACACTCCCACCAAGCCCAAAAAAATAAACTGCACTATTCTCCCAAAAACCAGCCACCACCCTGCAAACAGATCAAAGCCTTGAACCAACCCCACAAGTTGCGCATCGAAAAGCGCATGGAAAACAATCATGCTCGCGACTGCCAAGCCACGCAGCGCATCAATTTCGATTAGACGAACAGTCTTCATGTCTATTAGAATACGCAAGAAAGTTTAACTTCCTTTACCTCTCAACGCTATGCATAAGTCTCGCGCCCTTCTCGCCACTTTAATGTTGGCCGCCCTCAGTTTCACCGGCTGCAGCTCCATCACCGACATGTTCAGTGATTTCACCGACACCAGTAGCGAATGGACTTCAGAAGATTCCGGCTCTGCCATCAGCACCCTGAACCGCTATACGGATCTCATCAATGGAGTGCACGAACAAATGCTCATCCTCGACTCCGATACCGCTTACTTCGAAAGCGACATCGACAGCGAATATGAACCTTACTTCACCTGTACTTTCAATATCTACGATCGCGCCGGCTTGGAATCCGACACCATGAACCCCATCGATCTTGAAGGTTCTGAGGGCGACGATCTCATCGCTCAAGCCACGGCTATTTTTGCCACGGTAGACGAGGCCGCCGTGCTTTGTAAGGACTTGGCCAAATACGTCACCGCTCAAGACTACTACACCGATGATTTCGCGAAAGGAATCACCTTGGTGGCCGACCTTTACGACACCATCGACACTTACTACGACCAACACGGAAAAATGCTCGACACCTTGGATACTCTCTACACCAAATACGATACCTTTACCGTGGATTCCAGCGATCCTACCAGTGTAGGAATCGACAACATGAACAAGGATCTGGACATGGCCGACGCCATCCTCACTCTCATTGAAGATTCCGCCTACGAAGGCACCTTCGACGTAACAGCAGAGCTACAAAGCAGCTACGAGACTCTAGAAGCAAGTCTAGCCGCACACAGCGGAGACAACACTCCGGACATGGACATGACTTATGCTTACGATTACACCGACTTCTACAACACGATGGATGTGACCTTCTTGCCCACCGTCAAACGCAGCATCCGTGATATGGAAAGCCAGGATCTGGACGCTCTCACCACCGACTACTACGATGTGCTCGACGGCTACAACAGCATGGTGGATTCCTACAACTATTTCCTCGATGCAACGGGCTACTAAACTTTTCATTTTCAGTTTGGCCTTTCTAACGGCGTGCGCGCAGGCGCCCACTTTAGACAGTGCCACTGCTGAATCCAAAACAGGCGCGTTTCTGGAGTCGCTAGCGAGCGACCCAGAGACCGCCTACAACGGAGCCTCCGCTCGCTTCCAAGCCAGCATGACGCTGGAAGAACTCACCACCTACGTAGACGGAACTTCGCTCAAAAGCTTCAACCACTTCACGATCACGAGCATCGAATACCAACAAGGCGTGGGCATCAACGCCGCCAAAGTGGACGGCGACGTGGAGTACACTGACCTCACCAAACAAAGCGCCTCCTTCATTTGGTCCTACGACAACGCCAAGAAAGATTGGTACTTGGACGCGTTTAGGTTCAATTAAAAAATGGAGCCACGATCGGGAATCGAACCCGAGACCTCATCCTTACCATGGATGCGCTCTACCGACTGAGCTACCGCGGCACACGTTAGCGGGGACATATAAACAAAAATCTCCGCAGAAGGCTAGCCCTTTTTACCCGAAAGCCTTTATTCATAGTAAACGTACCAGACACGGCGAGCGATCACAGCCACTTCGGCACGAGTGATGCTGCTGCCGGGCTGAAAGGTTCCATCGCTATAGCCTTCGGAGATGCCGTTCTCATCCGCTTCCACAACGGCCCAGGCAAACCAATCCGTATAGGCAACATCGTCAAAATCAATATCGCTGGCCTCCACATCGGCTTCCACCACACCTGCAATACGCATCATCATGATCATCGCTTCGGCACGGTTGATTTCATCATTGGGTAGAAAGGTCCCATCGTCGTAGCCTTCTACATAACCTTCTGTCGTGGCATAAGTGATGTACGAGTAGTACCAATCGCTAGAACTCACATCTGTATAGCTCACGGTGCTATCCGCCGTAATGGTAAGGCCAGCATTGAGAAGTGCAATTTTCAAAAATTCCGCACGAGTGATTGAAGCACTGGGCTCAAAAAGAGTCGCGCTGCGTCCTTGCACAATCCCGTCGTCGTGCAAAATACAAATGGAGATTTCTGCAAAATTCCCGGCCGTATCGGTGAAAGGATCCTCGCAGTCAGCGTCATAGTCTTCGGCATCGGCCAAAAAATCCTCCTCATCGAGCGGATCCGTACCCGTAGCCGTTTCGGCAACATCGCTGATCCCATCGCCGTCAGTGTCGGTCCCATCCTCGGTGGTTTCAGGCTCCTCCGTTGTACCCTCATCAAGCCTAAACAGACCACTCACCTGTGCAGAGCTATAGCCGCTGCGTTCGCTACCAAAAGAACTGGCCAGAGTTTGGTACCCACTGGCAGTCACTCTAACCAAAGGGTCACTGTCCAAGCTAGAGATAGCACAGCCATATTGCCCGCTACCCAGATAATAACAAGAAGTATCCAAATCGTCTCCAGCAACTACCGTGGCGTTAGTGATGACATTGCCATCTTGATCCGACACAGTGGCCACATAACCATAGTCCATGGTGAAAGAATCTCTCGCCTGCCCGCTACCGGAAACGCGGTTAATGATAGAACCGGTCTCAGACACGTAACCGTCAGCGTACAGATGAGCTTCTGTGCCGCTGCTATCGTCTCCAATGTCCACCGGACAGTAAGCCTCTCCGCCATCAATAATACAGTCCACAGATGAGGCTCCAGCATCGGCCTCCGCAATATCGACAGCACCACCTGCCGCATTTTCAGCCTCCAACACATGGCTGTAGGAAGTGTCCTCCAACTCGTAAATCGTCTCACTAAAATCCAAATCGATTCCGCTACGAGCCGGGTCCCGTGCAACAAAACCGGATGGAAAAATCGACAGCTCGTATTCGGAGCCGGTGGTGGTAGGAGCATCTACCGCAAAAACATAAATTCCGTTCTCCAACTCCTCAAAAGAGTAGACCGTGTCATCAGCACTTCCCGTGGCAGCGAACTCAAAATCCCCTTCCTCCATTCCTTCAATCCCATCTCCAAACTCATCACGAACCTCAACCTTTAAGTTATAGGCAATGATTCCCACTTGAGTAGCGGTTCCAGTGGTGGAGCTGGAGTATTCTTCATCAATGCGCATTCGCACATAATACATAGATGAAGAACTGTTGACGGAAGTCGTAGTCCAGTCGGTAGGACGCTGCCAAATTTTGTTAAAAACTCCATTCATGCTGTCGGGTTCAATGTCGTAGTCGGCAAGGTCAAGGGCGCTCTCTGCGTTTACATCCAATTCAGTCCACGCTCCGTTCCAATATTCAAGAACGTAGGTCCCATCCGGACCAGTCCCTAAATCTAGGGTTTCATAACCAGATACCGATGTGTAAATATCTATACTCACCCCATCGAACATTTCAGAGAAACCAAAGTACGTACTGTCAGAAAGATCGGTATTAATAGTAACGTCGTCCGTGACTGTGTCCTGCGCAGCTGTAGTTTCGTTGGTGTATCTAGACAAAACGGGTGCACTGGCATTGTAAGCATAAACAGCATCCGGTTCAGTATTGGCCAAATTGACACCAGTATAGGCAAAGACCACTTGCGGGAGCAGCGCCGCCAAAAACACTGGCAAACCCAACAAGGAAATGAGCTTTTTCATATGAGGAGAGGTAATATACCAGAGTACTCTAACAGATAAACGTAGATCCACAAAAATCACAGCCAAAAGAAAAGGACGACTTTGCCGTTTGCCCGGACGAGTTTTGCTGTGGAATACACAGTGAACGCTTTCGCGCCCATAACGTCTTGGTGGGTCTTACGCACATCGTCGACCTTGTCGCCAAGTACTCTAAGGGAATTAACCCGTTTAGTCAACCCTAAAGGGCCTAAACAATGACTAAAATGGCCGTTTTCAGCCAAAATGCCAGCTGGGACACCGTTGTCCACACCAAAGAGAAGCCCAGAACGCTCGGTAAGAAATACAAATCGAAGATCATGAAGGCGACAAAATACGACATGCTCTTGTCCAAAAATTCATGATACCGCTCCTGATAACGTCGAGGCAGGAACAAAGCGTAAAACTTCGATCCATCCAAGGGCGGAAACGGAAACATGTTGAAGAGGAAGAGCAGCAGTGAGACGTCCAAAAGCGCCCCGCTGAAGCCCCAAAACACAGAAGTATGGGCCAAATACGTAAAAGGAATCCCGGCCAGAAAGGCCAAAATCAGGTTCGCAGCAGGTCCCGCAAGTGCCGTGAGCGCTTGATCCCGAACAGGCTTAGCAAAATTTCGTGGATTCACAGGCACCGGCTTTCCCCACCCTATCCCTACAAAAAACAGCATCAAAGTCCCGAACAAATCCAAGTGCCGCAGCGGATTCAAACTGAGTCTCCCGGCACGTTCTGCCGTGGGATCCCCCAGCTGAGTGGCCGCCCATGCATGGCTGCATTCGTGCACAGTGAGCACCACAATGAGCGCGAGCAGATAAGTGAGGTCGAAAAACATATTCAGTAAACCGTTTTTAAGTAGCACGCTTCACAGTACAGGATTTCCGTCCGCCCCGGCGAATAACTGCTTTGAAATTCTACCCCACACTGCGCACAATTTCGCGTCCATAAGTGATACGGATTGGTCGAACGCATGCGACGAGTGTGCCGACATTCATGGCAGTTTTTAGGAGTGGGCAAGCCCATCTTTTTATAAAACTCCGCTTCCTGCGGAACGACTTTGTAGGGCTGAGTGCAAGTAGCGCAGCTCAAAGAATCCGTAGTCGCCACCTTCCCCTTCGCTTCAAGCTCTTTCCATTTCCAGCCTCGCTTCAAAACCTCCTCTCTACTCAGCGGGTAATACTCCGCTGCCAGCGTTTCATTGAACGCAAAAGGGCTCATGCTCGGCGGCAAAAACTCACCCCACTCGCCCGTAGCCTTCATGTGAGCAATGATTTTGGGGAGCAGCGCTTCATATTCCTCCTTTGTGTACTGCTTGTTGAGGATGCAGTACTGCTTGTGACGGAGTCCCACGGCACCGAAACAATGGTCCAACATATCCACACTATCGATATAATAGCTGTCTGAAACCCCTCCACAAAAATTCCCAAATGCAGATCGATGAGAGGTGACTGTTGCGTGCATTTCGTATAAAAGCTCAGACTCTTTTCCTGCGCGACTGCAGTCAAACAAATCCTTTCCTTTCCACCCTGCAGCTTGACAATAGTTGCAATTTTCAGCCCCTAAAACCAGCTCGAATGAGTGATGACAATCTTTGGCATTTTCAATGTGATCCCCCGTACAATTCTCAGAATTTTTTATACGAGCGTATAGAAAGGGCTGACTCAATTTCCAAGCATCGAACTCTGTTTTGAATGCATCCAAATCACCCCGAAGCATTTCTGCTTTAAACGTTTCAAACTCTTCCGGCGAAACCGGCTTATTGAAAATGTGATACTCTTTGTTCCTCAAATTTTTGCAGCCGATGCAGTTTTTACAGGCTCGACAATCGTCCAAAAAGTATGAATTCTGACACTCCGCACAATTCGTGAGGTAAGCACTCATGTAAGATTTCCCGGTGTCGACACATTCATAAAGCAGTTGGCTCTCGCCGCAAAAATAAGAATCCATACAATCTTTGGAAAACCCCACCATCGTGGAGTAGTAAGTGTCTTCAGAATAAAAACATGTAAAAGCCAAATAGCAGTTTTTGTTACTAGAGCCGTAACTAATATATTTGGAGTTCTCATTCGTCCCATCCTGATGCATACCACGCCGCGGCACCGCCAGCAGTAGCTCCTTGAACTGTTCAAAAAAAGGCCGGGTGAAATCAAAGTCACGACCATAATCCATGGGATCCCACTGATCAGACCACCACACTTCTTCTTTATAAACCTTGTAAGGCTTGTCGGGCGAATAGAGCGAAATCATGTTCTCTCCAGTGAAATCACATTTTCGGTGATACAAATTTCTTTGATTACGAAAAGCCAAACGCCGCTGCGCTCTGCAATCTGGGCAGAGCGTCGGTTGCGGCACCTGCATCTTTTCAAGAAACTCGCGGTCCACCGCACGAACTTCAAATTTTTGCCCACAAGTCTTACAGCTTTTTGCATCCATAAGCCGAACCTTAGCACATTGAGCTCTAGAAATCATCTTGCCAAACACCAATTTGTCCCTTAAGATACCCACGCTTTTGATTTTTCCTATGTCCAAAGTTTGCCAACTCACCGGAGCTCGACCTAAGAGTGGACACAAAGTGTCTCACTCCAACCGTAAATCCAATCGACGTTTTCTTCCGAACTTGATTCAGAAGAAAGTACTCGATCCAAAATCCGGAACTTGGGTGAATGTGAAAATGACCGCACGTGCTGGAAGAACCCTCGCAAAGAATCCTAAAAAGTTCAATGTACAGATTGCATTGCTCGCAAAAAAGGCCTTGAAGAGGCTGAAAAAATAAAGTACCATAAAACCGCTTTCAGAATAAGCACCCAAAAATAGCTCCCTTGCGCAAAACGGGGCTTTTTTTGGGCCCAAATTTTGGAGCAGCCAGGGATTGGTTTGCCTTTTTGAAGCCTTTCCGCTAAAAATAGACCGCCCTCAAAAAGGGCAAGCACATGGAGGGGTCGCATAGTGGCCTAGTGCGCACGCTTGGAAAGCGTGTAAGTCCGCAAGGGCTTCGAGAGTTCGAATCTCTCCCCCTCCGCCAGAATTGAAAATCGGAATTGGAAGCCTACACAAAGTAAAACGTAAGCTATTGATGTTGATTTGTATTTGATTTTTATCAAAATCCAATTCCCTTAAGATATTCTTGAATTTTTGCAGAAGTCTGCTCTGCTGATAGCGACGTAGTATCTATCGTTAGAGCATACTGTGTCGTTGGATGATAGATAGTATAACCTTTTAGTTTTTCCAGCTCGTCAGGGTTAGTTAACTTTCCTTTCAGACTTCTACCTTCAAAGACCACTCGTTGTTTATTTGTCTCCAAATCGCAACTTAGCAGTATCTGCACAAAAGGAATGTTGTTACTTTCTGCAAAAAGTCGAATTTGATCAAATCGCTGCCTATCTTCTTCATATTCAGCAGAAAGTGCGTTCGTAAAAATATAAACTTGATTAGGACTGTTACTGATATGATGCAAAATTACACTCACCATTTCCTTGAGTAGCTTTTGATAGTCAGCACTTCCACGGTCGCAAACAGAAACAACCATATCAATTAGTAAGTGATTGTCCACTAAGTGAGCATTGGCATTTTTTGCCAAGATATTTGCGACAGTAAGTTTGCCAACACCTGGCATTCCGTTCAGGTGGATGATCATAGATGGTTTGGTTTGCAGTTCCATTTTTCAAATATACAACTTTTGTGTTGTTCGTGTCGATTCGAATCCCTCGAAGTCACAGAGCGAATGCGAGCGGGCTATGCGTAGGCGATTGCGTGTGGTTCACGGTTGCAGCATAAGAATCACCGTGCTATAATTTAATAAATTAATAATTTATTATGAATGTCGTTCAATTGACCACCAGCGGACAAATCAGTATTCCCAAGGCACTAAGGAGCCGGTTTAAAACCAAGTTCTTTACCTGTGAATCAACGTCTCAAGGGATTCTTTTCAAACCTCTTGAGGAAGACCGTGATCCATTTGAGAAAAAATACACAATGAAGGACTTACGAAAAGCCATGATTCCGGCAAAACGAGGGGCGAAAAGAGACACTCTATCCCTGGAAATTGACCAGATCGTATATGGAATCTAGACAAGGCATAGTGGACTCCAGTGTCCTGGTAGCCTTCTTCAGGGGAGACGACAGCAACCACCAAAGGGCAGTCGAGTTCATGGAAAAAATCGATTCTTTTGCAATAAGTGACTATATCCTGCTTGAAGTGACTACGGTTTTACAACAAAAAGTAGGGTTGGAGCTCACAAGGAAAGCTGTCGAATTTTTAGTGAACAATAGGGACGTAGAACTGCTTAGCATTAACAACCAAGAGCTCGGAGACACACTTGCTCTATTTTTTGAACAAAAATTCAAGCTATCTTTCGTAGACTGTAGCATTTTGGTCTTGGCAAAAAACCGCGGGCTGATTGTTTCTACCTTAGACGATGGCATGATTAAGGCGGGGAAATGGCTCAACGAAAGTTCTCACAACTAAAAAACCCGCCTTTCAGCGGATCGTTTAGCCTAAACAATAGGAGGGAAAATTACTCAGCGGCGCTATCGGTCGTAGGGACAACAACGTCCATAGAACCTGTAGCTTCAACGGTACCTTCAGTGGTTTCATCCGTTGTAGGGGTCACCGTAGCTGTGCTGCTGCATCCAGCGAGCATCAGAGCCAAAACTCCGAAGGACGCGAGAGCCATTTGCATGAGGCGTTTCATAGGCGGGAGATTAAAGAATAAAACTGGTCAAAACTGTAACGAACCAGAACAAACCTGTAAAGACAAAATTGACGGCTACTTATCTTAACCTTATGCTCTGGGCATGGAAAAAATACTCATCAAAAACAAACGAGCCACCTTCGATTACGAAATCGTGGAAAAATTTGAGTCCGGGATCATTCTGAAAGGTTACGAGGTGAAATCCTTGCGCCTGGGTCAGGCCCACTTCGCCAGCTCCTACGTGACCATCAGTGGCGGCAAAGTCTTGCTCCATCACTTCCACATCGCCCCCTATCTAAAGGCCACGCTGGAGAGCTACAACCCAGAGCAGACCCGCGAATTGCTGCTGCACAAAGCCGAAATTCTGAAAATCTCTAGCGCACTAAATACGAAGGGTGTTACGGTGATTCCGCTCGACTGCGGCCTCGAAAAGCAGCGCGTCAAAGTCACTTTGGCCATTGCAAAAGGGAAAACGCAGTACGACAAACGTGAATCCATTAAAAAACGTGACCTCAAACGTCACATTGAAACCTCACTCCGTGACTGACTTCATTGATCCAAGACAGCTTTCCTTCATGGCCACCCCGCCGCCACCCGTCTCTGACTCTTCGCCAATCCCTTCTATGAACGCCCTCTACGCCACGCTCATCAAGCAACTTCACGATTACGCCAAGAATCACCAGATTCAACGCGCCGTACTGGGACTTTCCGGCGGCTTGAATAGCGCCGTAGCCCTCTGCATTGCCATCCGCGCCTTCGGGCCCAAAAATGTGACCGCCCTGGTACTACCCGAATTGGGTCTCACTCCTCACGACGACATCGACCATGCCCGCGCGCTGGCCCAACATTTTGGCTGCCACTCCCACTACCAACCCATCAACAACTTCCTCGTCGATTTCAATTTTGTGACCTGGGATAAAGCCGAAACAGCCAACGAAAATTTGAAGGGCCGCATTCGCGCCACCCTGCTGCGCCACTTTGCAGAAGCCCAAAACATGATGTTGCTGGGCAGCGCTTCCAAGAGCGATCTTTTGATTGGCCTCGGCACCGTGGACGGCGAATTCAACGCCGATCTCCAAATCTTGGGTGACGTCTACAAAACCGACATCCTGGAACTCGGGCGCTGGATCGGCCTGCCCGATGAACTCTTGGCCAAAGACCCCGCTCGTCACCTAAAGGCGAACGTCATCGACGAAGACGAACTCTCCGCGCCCTGGGCAAAAATCGACGAAATCCTACGCGCCCTCACCGAAGGCACAGACCCCGAAGCCTTGATCCAAAAAGGCATGGACACGCTCATCGTGCACAAAACCGTGCGCCTGCTCCAACAAAACGAAAAAGGCCTCACTCACATCCCCATCCTCGCCATCGGCGAACTCCCCGCTATTCTTTTGAAAGCGCAAGAAGCAGAGGCTTCAAGCTAACTTGCTGCCCAAATAAGGTTCAGGGTCGACAACTTGCCCACCCGCATGGACTTCAAAGTGCACGTGAGGGCCAGTAACTCGCTTACCCGTTCCGCCCGAAAGCGCAATCGTTTCGCCCGGATGGATGACCGTACCCTTCGCCGGCGGATTCTTCTGAATCGCGTCGTTCAAGTGGTGAAAAACATAGGTCTTCCCGTCAGAAGGCACTAGTTCCACCGTAATACTATTCCCTCCACCTTCACTGCGTCCCACATTGACCACCTTCACGTCATGAGTGGCTACAAGAGGGGTCGCATCCGGCACACGCCCAATGTCCACTCCCTTGTGGTTTTGGTGCTTACTGTGGTCCATAGGGTCAACCCGACCACCAAAATCCGAAGAGATGTATGGTGTTCGGTCACTAAAAAAGGTGAATACAGGCGCAGCAGCATCCAAAACTTTGTTCTTCCACTCCTCCGCTCCAGCCCGCACCTTTTCTTCAACCTTTCCCACGTCAAATCCAAGCCAAGTGAGTCCTCCCAAAATAGACGCCTTTATAGAGGCATAAGTTTTTTTAAACGTATCCGAGGCGGCAGCGCCCATCTTAGAAAAGAACTGTCCAATTTTTGCAAGTAGACCTTCTTCTTCAGGTTTGGGGCCCGGCCCCTCGCTGGGCGAAACCGTGCCACGAGGAAATTCAAAACCATATTGTTTGCCAATTTTCTCCACTTTTTCAATGTAGCGAGGGTCCTCAAAGTATTTAGCATCCCTCAAGGCGCACAAAAACAGGTAAGGATTATCGGAGTGTTCAAAAGCAGGTTTGTAACGGGGTTGATTGTTTAAGAACTCTCCATAGGCATGAAACGATTCACGAATGGAGCTATAGCTTCTAAAAGCCGCCACATTGTCGTGACCGTCCGCACCATCCTTGGTCCCTGAAGAAACACTGCTGCCTTTGTAGGCTTTATCGGCCTTAATACCAAAAGTAATGTACGCGTCTCGGCCTTTTTGACTCATACCATAGCCATACCCCGTTTCCAAACAGGTCTGAGCCAAGCAAACCTGCCAAGGCACCACTCCCTTCCCTTCACGTCTCAGTTTATCTTCCAACTCGCGCGCCAGTTTTTCAGCCACAAGAAAATAGTCGTGTTTCTTGTCTCCTGTCGAATGCAATCCAAATTCCGCCAAAAGGGCTCGTACGTCTTTATCGAAATCACTCAAAGTATCGGTATCCAAACTTCCATCACTATCCGTATCCCGGTCCGCGTCCGTATCCGTGCCCAGTTCCACAGCCAATTGAGTCCGTGCCGTAGGAGCCGTTTCCGCCGCCAAACGCGCGAGGGAATCAGGAAGAGGAGCTTTTTTCTCAGCTGCTTCTTTTTCACCCTTCTTTTCAGGTTCAGGAGGAGAGTCGCTCAGCAGTAGAGGAAACAAAACAGACATAAGCCGAATTTAATCTCCTAATTATAGCACTTTTCAAGGAATTTCTCTAGGCGCTTGGCCTCGTCACCACCTTAATGTCTCGCCCCTTAATCGACAAAGGACGGATCTTACGTTCTCCACTGTTTCCACTCACCGAAGTTTGTCCCACCGTAACCGCCTCATAGTTACCATTTGCATCAGGTCCATTGGAGGAAAGTACAATCTCTTGATGGAAGCCCGTCTCGCCATTTCCATTGTAGCGAATGATACTGTCTCCAGGTTTGAGTTCTAAACCTGTCAAAGTACCCCTAGGCTTCCAATTTTCATAATCCCCCACATAGATACGGGAAGACTGGTCATACAGGTCCAATCCGGCTTTTTCAAAAACAGAATCGCACCAACCAGAACAGTGGTTGCCATCTTTCGTGAAGCAATCCATGCCGGTAGCATAAGCAAAAAGGGCAGCCTGCACGACACGCTGGCTTTTGTCAGAAATGCCTTGAAGGTCCTCCCAAGAGCGTACAGCAAGCTTCTGCAAATACTCAGACGCACTCACCAAGAGTGGAGTAGGCTGTTGACCTTCGTTTTTTTTCTCCTCCGGTTCTTTCAAATCAAAGGTTTTTCTGAACCACACTCCAAATGCGGTACTTTTTTCCGAAGTCCACTCTCCAAATTTTTTAAAATTTGCCGTAAGCCAAGTAGTAACCGCACCAAATCCAGCTTTTACAGAACCCCAGAACCCTGCTTCCTGCTCCTCTTTTCCCGACACCTCAGCGACAGTACCATCACTCGTAGGAACCTCTGCCTCCGGGGAAACATCTGGATCTTGCTCTGTGGGTGACTGCTGGGCTTCCTGTCCACCCGCAAGCGCCTCGGCCTCTTTCACGCGCGCTTGGCGGGCCGTTTCCACTCCCAAGGCAGCCAAGGAATCTGGCACAGGAGCTTTTTTCTCAGCTTCTTTAGCCTTTTCCGCAGCCTTCTCCGCTTCTTGCTGACGAAGCTGCTCTTGAGCCTCCGCTTTTGCGCCGTAATCCATAACCTTGATTTAATCTCTTAATTATAGCACTTTTCAGGCTATTTTTCTAGCCAGTTCGAGGGGTTTCTGGCAAAGTGGAGCCACTATGGTCACTCCACACATTTTCAGAGCCTACGACATCCGTGGAATCGCGCATCTGCCAGGCAACGGAACCACGCCGGAACTCACTCCGGAAAGCATGCTTTTGATTGGGAAAGGGGCCGGAACCTACTTCAAACGACATTTCGGCACTAAAGTCGTACTCGGCTACGACTGCCGCCTCAGCACTCCGGAGCTTTCCCGCGCCTTCATCGATGGCCTCAAAAGCACAGGCTGCCAGGTGACAATCGTGGGCATGGTCACTACGCCGATGCTCTATTTTTCCGTCTGCCATTTTGATTTCGACGGCGGCGCCATGATCACGGCCAGCCACAATCCCAAGGAATACAACGGCGTGAAACTGGTGGGCCGCGCGGCTCACTCCATTTGCGGCGACGAACTCCAAGATGTGCTCAAACTCATCCAAGCCGAAGATTTTGAAACCGGCGAAGGCAGCGAAAGCACCTTGGATCCCTTCCCCGCCTACCTCGAAAAAATAAAAAGCATCGTGAAGATTGAGCGCCCTCTCAAAATCGTAGCAGACAGCGCCAACGGCGCGACCGGGCCCTTCGTGAAACCCCTATTTGAAGCCCTGGGCTGCACCGTAGTCCCGCTCTATACAGAACCGGATGGCCTATTCCCCAACCACGAAGCGAACCCTGAAGAAACCGCCAACATGCAGGACCTCATTCGCGCAGTGAAAGAAAACGGGGCCGATCTGGGCCTGGGTTTTGATGGCGACGGGGACCGTGTGGGCGTTGTAGACACGCAAGGCACCCACTACAGCGCAGACCTGCTGCTCCTCCAACTCGCGCGCGAATTGCTCAGCCGCAAACCCGGTTCTAAAATCGTTTTCGACGCCAAAGCTTCGCAAGTGCTCATCAACGACATCACCGCCCATGGAGGCATTCCCGTGATGACCAAAACCGGTCACTCTTTCATAGAAAAACAAATGCACGACATCGGCGCGCCGCTCGCCGGCGAAATCAGCGGACACCTCTTTTTTGCAGAAAACTACTACGGCTTCGACGACGCTTTCTTGGGCGCGGCGCGCCTCCTGGAACTCCTTTCGCGCAGCTCCGCACCCTTCCAAGATCTTTACAAAGATGTGCCCAAAACCGCCTGCACTCCGGAGTTCAAATCCCCCTGCCCGGACGACAAAAAATTCGCCATCGTGGATGCCCTGCAAAAAGCTTTCGTGGCCAAATACGACTGCATCACCATGGACGGCGTGCGCGTGAATTTCGACGCCAATTCCTGGGGCGCCGTGCGTTGCAGCAACACTTCTCCCAACCTCACTTTGCGCTTCGAAGCCCCCACCCCGGAGCGCCTTGCAGAAATCATCCGGCTGATGCTGGAAGAACTCCGCAAGTACCCGGAAATCGATCTCTGGTGGGCTAAACCCTACGAATCATGAACCTCCTTTCGCTCGTCATCGGTTTCGCCGTACTCGTGACCTTTCTGGTCTTCGCACTCTACGCCTACCTAGCCCTGCGCCACGCCAGTCGTTTCCGCTACTTGAGCAAACGCATGCTCATTCTGACCCTGCTCTTCATAGTGAGCACGATCATCGTGAGTGGCCTCTTACTCATGAGCTACGGATTCTTTGTAATACAATAAACTCTCGCTCTACTAACGCCCATTTTCCAATCGGAAGATGGGTAATTCATCAGCGGGTGAGTAATCCAAAATGAAAGAGTTGTAGAGGCCATTGGCTTCACCGTATTCAGTGCGAGGCAATTCTCCTTCATCACAATCAATGATGGTGGAAGTATCCAAAGTACCATCGGCCAGGGTGTCATAACATCGGCGATACTGTCTCAGCCTATCGAGATCTACTGAACGAGCGAGTTCGTAATCCGAAGTCTCGGTGCCATCCCCGGCAGCCCATGAACTCGCCGTAAGGTCCCATGCCGTATGCACCCCGTTGTTTGAAACCAAAGATCCGTTGAGGTAAAACTGCTTGAGGAGGGTCTCTATATACACTTCCTCTGAAGCCCAATTCGTGGGCGCTGACACTCCGTCAAAAGACATCAGGGCTCCATCCAAGAATAGATTGGCGTAGGCTTCGTTAACATCCGGATGCAAGAAAGCGTAGCCCCCAAGCCCATCAGAGTTTTGGAGCGCAATGATTCCCAAACGACCTCCAGTAATATCGCCATTAATGAACACATTGCCACCCACCGTCACAATGGTTCTGTCGGTGAAACTAGAGGAGCCATCAATAATGATGTCCCCTTCCGTATAAAACCATCGTCCCTCGTCGAGCATCACCCCGGAGCTGTCCTCCATGTCACTGTCTAAATGGGCCTGAGCAGTGGAGGCGGTTTGTCCCAAAGTGTTGCGCACAATTTGTGCATACATTTTGTTCCTCAACTTACCATTGTCAGCACCGAAACCCACTACCGTCAAAGTACTGTCATTGTTGATGAAACCTTCCTGATCAATAACCGAGTTGATGGCTCCAATCACCAGCATGCTTTCCGCATGGTCATCTCCATAATCCACGTGATCATCAAGCCGAGGCATGTAGCCGGTGAAGTAACAAGAGTACGGGAGGGTGCTGTACCCATCCACATCGCTCTGCCCCTTATCACACACCCACTGTTCAGCGGTGGGATTCCCGGTAATGGTATTGGTAGAAGCAAGGGTGGATCCATTGCACGTTGTAGCGCTCTTTTGACCATACTTCATCACGTAATTCGTGACGTAAGAGACTCCACTCGCACCATAGTTTTTGGCCATCGTATCCGTACGGTACGTACAATCCGCTATTCCATCAGCAGCCGTAGTCGCATCCATAATCAAATACTTATCATGGGCCTGAGGATCACTGTCGTTGGAAGAATCCACATCCATTTGATAGTTCACATAATACCCGGGGCGACTCAGTCCAAAAGCATGGAAGAACGCCTCCGAAGTATCCGCCACGGTAGCGGTGGTCTTCAAAGTCATATTGGTGGAGGAATACTTCGTCACATCGGAACTGATGTAATCGTGACTAGTAGAATCGAAAAGCGCCGAAAAATCCGTGAGTTGATAACGCGGCCTCCACGTGAGGGGCAGGCCGGGATTGCCCGCTGTATCGTGCACGGTATAAGTATAAACACTGAGATCCGAAGGATCCTGTTCGGTATAACTGTCGGTGGCAATAGTGGTGCTTGCGTTGGCAAAGGTCACGTCGATCTCCAAAGTGTCCAAAATATACTGGTTACGATCATTCACACGATTAAAGAAATAGTCTGCTATATCATAGGTGCGAGGGATAGTATCACAGTCGGGTTGGTAAGTCCGAGGGGTCACATATTTCCACTGATCGTAATACCAACGGCACCCATCTCGGTCCCCCAAGAAATCAATCGCATCCCCAAGAGTATTGTGCAAACCAACATCAATGGACGTGGGAGAATACGAACGGAAAAAAGTGTTCCAACTGGTGGAAGAATCTGTGTCGTCCTCAGTAAGCACACAAGACCCCGCGGTAGTACAGTAAGCCCAAGTCTCCGAATCTGGATCAAAAACCATAGTGTTTATGTCCGATTCAATCTCAGCTACTCCAGTGTTCTCCACCTGATTCCTATAGATGCTCCCTGTTGCACTCGGCGTAATCGTAAGAGACGTGATGTCGGTAGAGGGCAGATACGCATTAATGTCTGGATCCCAAAACTGAACGCGAGCTCTCCAGTAGTCGGATCCATCGGCAATCACCGTATAAGGAGCGGTAACAGGGCTAACATCCTCAGGTTCACTCGTGCCATCGCTGGAGAGAATCGTCACCTCCATGTAAACCTCTTTCGGAGGAAGTTCTTGGGTGAGTCCCGTGAAATCCATAAAGCCAAAGTAGCTATTGTAGGCATAGCCACTAACAGCTCCCGTAGTCGTATCTGTCGTCACCCAGTAGGAAGGCGCCGTTGGACAGCCATGCGTACAGTCCCAGTTGAACCACACCCAACGCTGTGCGGTAGTCCCCGGAAAACTAGTATCCGTAATTCGGCCGTAGCCAGACCACTGGCCCGTCATTTGATCGATCACCACTTGATAGCTCGATCCCACAAAATCCACCGTATAGTCGGTGTAATTCCCGCCATGATCAGTGGTATAGGAATAGGTGGCACGAGAGTCGCGCGTGGGACTGGAGGTAGAGGAGGAATAGGCGTAACCATTTTCATCAAAACAGCCTTGGACGTTATTGCCCTGCGACCTCAATTTTATTGTCCCGGAGACATTATTCGTAAGATCCAAGGTCGGATAAGGCGTTGCCCCAGCCCCCATCAGGTATCCACAAGGATCTGTACTTTCAAAATACTGAGTTGTGTCTTCCTCGTAAGGGGTGTCTGCTGTAGTGGCAGCTTGCACCGTCCCGAGTGAAACTCCCGAAACTACTAAAACAATTAGAACAAGAACGAAGGCAAGGTTTTTTTTCATGGCGTGAAAAATGAATTCGCAGCCAGTCTAGCAAACCTTATCCGTGCTGACTACTCTTCTTTCCCTTTCTTTTTTCCTTTTCCCTTCTCTTTAGATTTTTCCTCAGCAGCCTCGTGAAGTTCCATGGCATGTTCGCTGCTCGTGGGCTTTTCCCACACGGCAAACTTACATTTGGGGAAACGTTGGCAACCGTAGAAAGGTTTGCCTCCACGCTTGGTGTGGCGCTCCGCGAGTTCACCTTCTTTACACTCCGGACATTTCACTCCGATGGTTTTCAAAATGCTTTCGGTGGTCTTGCACGTGGGGTAGTCCACACAGGCCAAGTACTCGCCAAAACGCCCCGATTTGATCGTCATTTCTTTTCCACATTTTTTGCACTTTTTATCTGCAAATTTCTTCTGGAGCTCTTTCATTTCCGCCTCAGGAATTTCCTCTTTCTTCGCTTCATCTCCCATCGGCTTCGCGTTCTTGCATGTAGGGAAATTCGTGCAAGACAAGAACTTTCCAAAGCGACCGAATTTCACCATCATTGGGCTGCCACACATTTCACACATTTCCTCGGTCTTTTCGGTGATCACATCTTCTTTTTTGATGCTCTTCATTTTTTCTTCCACACTGTCGTGGAAAGGCCCGTAAAAATCCGCGATTTCCGATTGCCACTTTTCACTGCCCTCTTCAATTTCATCGAGCATCTCTTCCATGTGCGCAGTGAACTGGTAATCCAAAATCTTGGGGAAATGTTCCACCAAAAAATCGTTCACCAACATCCCAATATCTGTGGGTGAAAGTTGGCGTTTTTCACTCTGAATATAACCGCGCGCCTGCACCGTAGAAATAGTGGGTGCGTAAGTAGACGGTCGTCCAATCCCTTCGGCTTCCAATTTTTTCACCAAACTCGCTTCTGTATAACGTGCGGGCGGCTTGGTGAAGTGCTGCAAGGGATCGAACTTTTTGAAGTGTGGTTTTTCACCCTCAGTGAGCACTGGCAAAATCTTTTCACCGTCCTCCTCTTCTTCCTCGCTGTCGTGGCTTTCCATGTACACAGCCATGAATCCGGGGAAACGAACCGTCTGTCCCGTCGCACGAAATCCATAGTCTTTCGCCACAATGTCCACGCCCACTTGATCCAAAATCGCCGGCGCCATTTGGCAAGCCAGCGTGCGTTTCCAAATGAGTTCATAAAGCTTCATTTCGTCCTTAGCCAAATGCTTCGTGAGTTGCTCCGGAGTGCGAGAAAGATCCGTAGGACGAACCGCTTCATGAGCCTCCTGCGCTCCCTTCTTTCCTTTATAGAGTCGCGGCGTGGCCAAAGCGTAATCCTTGCCATACGTTTTCGTGATCACCTCCTTGGCCTGCGTCACAGCCGTCACCGAAAGATTCACGCTGTCCGTACGCATATAAGTGATGAGACCTTCGTGCCCAGTATCGAGCTCCACACCTTCGTACAAATGCTGCGCGATCATCATGGTTTTTTTCACCGAAAAACCCAGTTTGCGGGACGCTTCCTGTTGCAAAGTCGAGGTCGTAAACGGCGCGGCGGGATTGCGGTTCACTTCTTTTTTCTCCACACTTTCCACGGTGTAGGTCGCACCCTTCAGCGCGTCCATCACTTCATTGGTGTCTTTTTCGTTCGTGAGTTTGAAGGGCTTCCCTTTGAATTTTTGCAAAGCCGCTTCAAAACTTTCCTTGGATTTTTCCGGCGTAAACTCCGCAACGAGAGACCAATATTCTTCCGGCTTGAAGGCCAAAATTTCACGTTCACGTTCCACTACCAAACGAACCGCCACGCTTTGCACGCGTCCGGCAGAAAGCCCGTATTTGATTTTTTTCCACAGCAAAGGCGAGAGTTCATAACCCACAAGACGATCCAAAATACGACGCGCTTGCTGCGCATCCACCAAATGTTTGTCGATAGTGCGAGGATTGGCCACCGCATCCAAAATCGCCTGCTTGGTGATTTCATGGAAAACGATACGCTTCAAATCTTTGCGGCCTTCCAATTCCAGCGCTTGCACCAAATGCCAACCGATCGCTTCCCCTTCTCGATCTTCATCAGTTGCGATGTAGACCACGGTATCTTTCTTTATTTTAGCCGCGAGCCCGGAAACCACTTTCTTTTTATCGTTCGGAATAATATAGCTCGGTTCAAAGTGATGCTTCACGTCTATTCCCATCTTATTCTTCGGCAAATCCCGCACATGGCCAAAGGAAGCCATAACAGTGAAGTCCGGTCCCAGATATTTGGAAATCGTTTGAATCTTACCGGGAGATTCTACAATCACGAGATTTTTTACAGCCATAATAATGAATGAGCGTGCGACCACCATAAAAACTTTCCTGGAAAATTGCAACTAGTTCCACCAAATTGGCTTGTGGTCAATCGTTTGCGCTTGTGAAAAGAAATCGGCGGCTTATAATGAGCGGGATTTATTTCCTAATCCACCGCCATGACAAAAGGTGATTTAATCAACATCGCTGCTGACGCCGCTGGTATTACCAAGAAGGCTGCAGGCGAAGCTCTCGAGGCTGTCCTCACGGCAGTCACGAAGTCTCTCTCCAAGGGACAAAGCGTAACCCTCACAGGTTTCGGAACCTTCCGCGTTTCGAAGCGTGCATCTCGCACGGGTGTGAACCCTCGCAACCCTTCTCAGAAGATCAAGATCCCTGCGATGACTCTCCCTGCCTTCAAGGCTGGAAAGTCTCTCAAGGACGCAGTTCGCTAGTCGAACCCGCTCTCTTTTGAAATCAAAAGCCCCGCCTTAAACCGCGGGGTTTTTCTTTGACTCGTTCCGTCCATGCGAGTAAAATAGTTGTGTAACTTAATTACACGCATGAATTACACAACACTCGATCGACGGAAACGTATCAACTTCATGATCAATATAAGCTTAGTCGAGAAGTTAAATGCCATCCCTGCAGGGGAAAGGAGTAATTTTGTAAATGAAGCCCTGGAAGAAAGTTTAATCCGTTACGGCCGCAGAAAGGCTTTCGAAGAGTTGGATGAATTCAAAAAGAAACACCCTTTGAAAATGACCTCCAAGCAAATCCTTAAAATCATCCAAGATGGACGCAAAGAACTCCTTTAAAAAATTCGTCGTAGATGCTTCTGTAATCATCAAGTGGTTTGCAGAAGATGAGGAAGATAAAGCTCAAGCAGATAAGCTGAAAGAAGACTATAAAAACGCCCGAGCCACATTGCTCGCACCCGCTTTAGTGGCATGGGAAATGGGAAATTTTTTGGGCAGAGTGTATTCCGAGCCAGAAGCAGTACGATCTTTTAACATTTTTAAAAACTACGGCATCACCCAACTTATGCTCACTCTGGAAGGCACGGCCTTGGCTTTCCAAATAATGAAAAAATGCCCGGGCGTGTCTTTTTACGACGCTTCTTATCATGCTTTGGCCATGCAATACGAAGCAACTTTTCTAACCGACGACAGAAAATACTATGATAAAGCAAACAAGTTCGGGCACATCATGCTACTGAAAGACTACTGATCACTCACCGCCATGAAAAAATACAGTGACGACCCTATCGTCAACTTCATTCACAACGAGCGTGAAGCTCGCTACCAACGGCTGCTCGAAGCGGTCTATGGGCCTAGCAAAAAGCCCCGTGTGAAATCTAAAAAGATCCGTCACCCTTCCAGAAAAAGCTCATCTAAGTGATGTCCACCATCTCACTGGAATTCTTCACTGTACTCATCACGATCGTAAATAATATAAGGAGCATCGGGAGAATAGGTCGTTAAAATAGGCTTTCCCGTTTTCATACAAGTTCTTTGGTAAAGCTGAATCCCTCCAAGAATTTTAGCCCGCTCATCCATTCTTTCTTGGTATGTTAGCCGTGGAAGAGGGGCGTCAAAAGTCCTGTATTTTGTTAATTCCTGAGGAATGATCCGAAAAGGCTGGCCGGACGCAGCGCTTTCCACGAGCAAGGACTCGTTACTGCTAGGAAGTCCGTCGAGCAAAGCGGCAGCTGGAGTGGCTCCCAAAAATTCTTTTTGCTCTTCCTCAAACCAAGTAAAGCCTTGAGCCAAGGCTTCTTCTTTCGTGAGAGGGAAATATCTTTGGGCTACAGAACGGTTGTAAGGCATGGGGGTAAGGATGATCGGAAAAAATTGCCCCCACTCACCTGTGTTTTGCATGTGCTCAATAATGCGTACCATCATGCGTTCATACTCTTCTTTCGTGTACTGTTTATTTAAAATGCAGTACTGCTTTCTTCGAAGACCGGAACACCCAAAACTGTCACGGGTGGCATCGCAACTGTAGCAGTAGAGCAAATTGGAACTTCCGTCGCGACACTGCACTGAAAACAAAATGCCGTAAACATTAATGACGCAAGTGGAAGACTCGTAAACCAACTGCGCTTTTCTCCCAGAATAGGAATAGTCCATGCAGTCGTTCGCTCCTTCGTAAAGATTGAAACAGTACTTTAGATTTTCCCCATTTTGGATAAAAAAACTCTCTGTGACATGACGTGATTCAGTCAAAAAGCTCCCGCTACAGTCCTCCACTTGATGAAGTGTGGCATGCGGACGCGGTGACGTCCTCATAAGTTCCTCAAATCGCTCCAGATACCGCTGACGTTCCCTCCACGAACTGCCTTTGAAATTCTGAATGAAAAGTTCGTATTCGGCCTTGGTCTTTTGCTCGTTGAAAAGGCAATACTCCCGTCCTCGCAAATTGGTGCAACCAAAACAGTTTTTACACGAGCGACAGAAGGCAAGAAAGAAACTGTCACTGCAGTTCTCGCAAAACTGACTGCTTTGCAAATTGTAGCAACGCAAGCAGTCCGTACAGTCGTAACATTTTTCTGATTGCAAGGTAATGGTGCACTCCAAACAATCCTTAGAACCCCAAGAGTCTTCGCAATACATACAGTCTTCAGCATTGGACATGCTGAAGGCCATGTAGCAGTTTTTGTTGTCTGAAAGATTGTTGGCGTATTCACAGTTTTCGTTCCGTAAAGCAATACGGGCATATTTTGGTACTCGATCATTCAGCTCTTTAAATTGTTCAAAGAATGGGCGGTTGAAGTCAAAATCCTGCCCATACGCCAAGGGATCCCAGTGATCGCTATTCCAGTCCTCATTTCTCATCACGGGAAAAGGCGCACTTTGAGGATGCATGGACAAAATAGCTTGCCCATCCGGATATGCAGGCCGCTGAAAAAGCGCCGTTTGATTACGAAAAACCAATCGACTCCGAAGCCGGCAAGTAGGACAAAAACTGGGCTGAGGAACGAGGAATTTCCTGCCCTCAAAAATGGGACTGACGTGCTGATAAAAAACTAAATCTTCATCGGTAATTTCAAAAGAACTCCGGCAGTTTTTGCAATTTTGAAGCATAAGTTCATTGTGAAGTAGTGTGCCCAATAAACCAGCAAGTGCTACAGGATGCCCGCCAGTTAATCTGTTATTACATGTCGAAACTTTCGGCAAATAACGCTAGAATGTATGCATGTTTGAGAAAATTCTTACCGAAAACGGCTTCAGCCCCAAAGAAGCCGCCCTCTACCTCACCGTTTTGGAAGCGGGGGAAATGACTCTGGGCAGAGCGGCGGAAAAGTCTCGCTTAAAACGCTCGACTGTCTACAGTCTGGTGGAGGCTCTCAAGAAAAAAGGCGTCGTTTCAACGAACAAACGGCGTGGCAGTACTTACATTTCAGCTTTATCGCCGAGACTCCTCATCGAACATTTCGAAAATTCCGCTGCCATGGCCAAATCCGTACTCCCTCAGCTGATGGAGTTGGCCTACACTTCACCCGTCAAACCTCGCATCCGCTTCGCAGAAGGTATGCAGGCCATCAAAGATATCCTCTTTGAGGCTTCCTCCAGCAAACAAGACTACATCGGCTTCATCGATTACACCCTAATGCCAAAAGAAATCTATCGCTACATTCGAACCAAAGTAGCTCCGCGGCGAGCAAAAGCAGGCATCACGGTCCGTTTGTTGATGCCACGCAACGAAACCGACCTAAAAGTGTTGAAGGAATACACTCAAAGCATCGAGCACCGCCTCGTAGACTTCCCCTCGCGTAAAAATCACATCGAGATTTTGCTCTACGAAAACAGCAAAATCGGCTTCATGTCTTATGTGAAAAATGAGCTTTTCGGCGTGGTGATCGATTCGGAAGCCATCCACCAAACCCTGCGGGATTTGTTTGAATTGATTTGGCAGCTGACAAAAACTACAGAAGATTAGCCCTCTAAGTCGTCGCAGCTAGGATGAGCAAAAGGCTTTCCCGCTTCCATGGCCCTCCCTCCAAAACCAAGGCCTTGAACCTGCTGACGTACAAACTCCGCGTCAGAGTGAGTGTACTCATCTTGTCCTGGACGATAGCCCATACGAGCTTCAAATGTTTCTGTGGCGGCAAGACCTCCTTCTGATGAACCGTTAGCCATAAAATCGTTTTTGAGTATAAAGGCGCCGCACTATAAAATGGACAAGAGCTAAAGTCAAGCTGCGCTCGCTTGCCAGCGCCAAGCCCTTATAATAAGATTCGAGCAATGAAGAACTTCACGACAACTACAACGACTACCACAACTCCCCGCTCGGGAGCGAAGTCGCTGTGATGTAAATTTTCTTCATCCACTCGCCGACTTCTCCCGGAGAAAGTCGGTATTTTTTATTAACCCTAACCCTTTTATCTCATGTGCAACTACGAACTCCGTTCAGAAGGAAGCCACTCTTCAGAACTCAAGCCATACACGCCTTTAGAGCTAGCCCCAGCCCTCAGGGATGAAATCGCCGCCTTGGACACTGCATCCAAAGTTCGCTTGAGCTCAGCTCCACGTGATCCGTTTGGAGACGGCGATTACATCTCTATGACCTGATCTATACACCATAGTTTGGCTCTGCTAGAATAGCGCCACTTGAATTTATGCACGATTCTTTAGGCGAATTACAGAAAGAAGCGGTCGCTGCCCTGGAAAAGGCGGCATCCTTGGCCGCACTCAAAGAAGTGGAGAAAAATTTCTTGGGAAAAGGAGGTAAAGTAACAGGCCTTTTGAAAGGCCTCAAAGACCTGCCCGACGAAGAAAAGAAGAGTTTTGGAAAAGCCGTAAACGACCTGAAAGTCGCGCTGGAAGGGCTCTACCAAAGCCGCTCCCAGATCCTTGAACGTGAAGAAATCGATCGCACCCTCGAAAACGACTGGATCGACCTGACCGCTCCCGGAACCCAGCACGAAACCGGCCACATCCATCCTCTTTCTGAAACGCAGGAAGAAGTGGAGCGTATTTTCCAACAAATGGGCTTCACCATTGTGGACGGACCTGAAGTAGAAAGTGAATTTTACAATTTTGAAGGACTAAACATCCCTTCCTACCATCCAGCCCGCGACATGCAGGACACCTTTTTTATAGACAAAGCTCCGCATCCAACGGAAGGAAAAATGGTCCTGCGCACCCACACGTCCCCCGCGGGGCAAGTGCGCGCCCTCATGCAACACGGCGCTCCCCTACGCGTGATCTGCCCCGGTCGCTGTTTCCGCAACGAGGCCACCGACGCTTCTCACGAACACACTTTCAACCAAGTGGAAGGCCTGCTGATCGACGAAGGCATTTCCCTCGCTCATCTCAAAGGAGTGATGTTGGAGTTTTTAAAACGACTCTTCAAACGTGACCTCAAAGTGCGCTTCCGCCCGGGCTACTTCCCCTTTGTGGAACCCGGCTTGGAACTGGACATGTCCTGTCCATTCTGTGACCAAAAAGGCTGCCGCGTCTGCAAACACAGCGGTTGGATTGAATTCATGGGCTGCGGAATGACCCACCCTCACGTTTTAAAAACAGCCGGCATTGATTCCGAAAAATACCAAGGCTGGGCCTTCGGTTTCGGCCTCACTCGCCTCGTGATGATGCGCTACGCGATCGACGACATTCGTCATTTGCAAAACGGAGATCTACGCTTTAACGAACAATTCTAATGAATCCTAATCTGCTGACCGCCGTCGGAGTCCTGGGAAACATCCTCGTGGTGGTTTCCTACCTGCCTCAGATTCGTAAGATCATCGTGACCAAAAAATCCGACGACTTGAGTCTGGGAATGTGGGGCCTCTACGTACTCGGAGACATACTCCTGCTCGTCTACGCTGCCGCCACCGGCGACACCATCTTCACCGCCCTCTTCACGCTCTTCACCATAGAAAACCTGGTTGTCCTCTATCTCGCCTTCAAATACGCTAAAGTGAAACCCCAATGAAAATTTCTCTCGACTGGATTTCGGATTTCGTTGCTCTCCCGAACCTCGCTCCGGAGGAAATCGGCAAAACCTTCACGCACCACACCGCGGAGGTAGAAGGAGTGGAAGATCAAGCCGCCGCCTATGACAAAATGGTCATCGGCAAAATTCTTTCTGTGTCCAAACATCCCGGAGCAGACCGCCTCAACCTGGCTCAAACAGACATCGGTGGAAAAACCGTGCAAATCGTATGTGGAGGGCAAAATCTTTTCGAAGGGATGTTGGTACCCGTGGGACTACCCGGCTCTTGGGCCAATGTGCACGGCGGCGACCGCATGCAACTCGCAGAAATCAAAATCCGCGGCGAAGACAGTTTTGGAATGATTTGTGCCGGTGAAGAAATCGGCCTAGCTCCGGACAACGCCGTGGGCTCCAAAACTGACGTACGCATTCACAACCTCACCCACACCAAAGCCAAACCCGGCACGCCACTGGCCAAAGCGCTCGGCAAAGAAGGCGCTGTCATGGAAGTAGACAACAAATCTCTCACGCACCGTTCTGACCTGTGGGGACACTACGGAATTGCTCGAGAACTCGCCGCCATTTATGGGAAAAACCTCGCGCCTCTCGACAGCTTCACCAAAATTCCCGCAACCAAGGGTAAAGCTAAGGTGCATGTAGACATCCAAGACGCTGTGCTCTGTCCACGTTTCTCCTCCGCCATCATGACGGGCATCAAAATTGAGGAATCCCCTCAGTGGATGAAGGCACGGCTCCAAGCCGCCGGAATGAACGCCCACAACAACATTGTGGACATCACCAACTATGTGATGCTCGAGCTCGGCCAACCCATGCACGCCTACGATCGTGCCGTGCTCGGCAGCGACATTCTTCGAGTGCGCTTCGCTAAGAAAGGGGAAAAGCTGGTGACTCTGGATGAAACCGAACAAGCCCTCACCCCGGAAGATCCGCTCATTTGCAGCGGCAAAGACGAAGCCGTTGGCCTCGCCGGAGTCAAAGGCGGGCTCAAATCCGGAATCAGCACTGCGACCACGGAAGTGATTTTGGAATGTGCGGCCTTCGATGCCGTCCTCGTGCGTAAGGCCAGCATGCGCCACGCGCTCCGCACAGACGCCTCTCAACGTTTCGAAAAAAGCCTCGACCCCACGCTCACAGAAGTCGCCCTCAAGCGCGCCATCCACCTTATTTTACAACTCTGCCCCGGTGCAAAATTAGAAGGCCCTGTGGACACGGTGGGCACATGGAAACCCAAAAAAGTGGTGCTCAAAATCACGCCGGAAAACATCTGCAGCAAAATCGGTATTTCTATACCTACTCCAAAAATCATCGCGCTCTTAAAATCCCTTGAGTTCGAGGTTCAAAAGACAGGCAAAAGTCTAACCGTGACCGTGCCTTCCCACCGGTCCACGCGCGACGTCCTCATTCCCGAAGACCTAGTGGAAGAAGTGGCCCGCCTCTACGGTTACAATAATATTCCCGCTTTGTTGCCAGAAAAAGTACTGGAACTACCGAAAGAAAACGTGGAACGAGGTCTCGAGCACAACACGCGTGCCATTTTGTCCGCCAGCCTGGGCTTCACAGAAGTGATGAACTATTCCTTCTACGGAAAAGACCGTTTGGAAAAGTGCGGACTCGATGAAAAAGACCACCTCAAAGTGCTCAACTATTTGTCGCTGGACCAAAGCCACATGCGCACCACGCTCACCCCAAATATGCTGGCCAACATTGCGGCCAATGCTCGAGAACGTGCCGTCATCAAAATCTTCGAACTCGGCCACACTTATAAAGAAGTCGGAGAGTTCATGCCGCTGGAAGAAAAGCGCCTCACCGCTGCCGTCGCAGAAAACGGCGAAGCCTTCTACGCCGCCAAAGGGGCTCTGGAAGTATTTTTAAAAGAATTCCACGTGAGCAACTACGAACTCAAACCAAGCGCAAAAATCCTGCCTTACTCTCACCCCAAGAAGAGCGCGGACTTGATCGTGAAAGGCAAAACCGTGGGAGTGCTCTTCACAGTACATCCTGGCGTTCTCAGAGCCTTCGACATTCCCCAGGACGTGGCGATGTTTTCCGTGGACTTTGCGAAACTCATCAGCCTCGGCCGAGAGCTGACTCGCTTCCAAGCACTGGCCAAATTCCCTGCCCTCCCTTTTGACATTTCCATCTTGGTGGACCGCAAGAAAACCGTGGCCGAAATGGAAACCGCCATTCGTTCGACGGACTCAAACGGCCTCATAGAGTCGGTGAAACTTTTTGACATTTACGAAGGCAAAAATATCCCCGAAGGCCAAAAATCTTTGAGCTTCAACGTGACTCTGCGTCACCCGGACCGCACGCTGACTGACGCTGAATTTCAAGCTCTTTATTCATCTGTTGGCACCGCTTTGGCAGCGGCCGGCGGAACCATCCGCGGACTATGAAAAAAACTCTCAACACCATTAAGGACTGGAGCATCCGGTCCGTAGGCAAAGCTCGGGCTCACCTCAAAACCAAGCCCGAAATGACGCGCTTTCAAAAATCTTGGCGCTACGCCATCACCGCGGGATTTGCTCTTTTCGCTGCCTTCTGTGTGGTGTCCTTCATCTACTTTCTCTGGCTACTCCTCACCTTCGATCCTCTCGGAGGAATTCCCAAAGATTCCACGCTCATTTACGATCGCACCGGAGAAAACATCCTCTACACCATTCACGGAGAAGAAAACCGTAAAACGGTAGACACTCTGGATGAAATTTCTCCACAAGTCATCGACGCCACACTGGCGATTGAAGACGATCAATTCTACCACCACATCGGAATCGACATCCCGGGTCTCATCAAGGCTGTCTTCTCCGAAATCGGCATAGGAACGGCGCGTGGAGGGTCCACCATCACTCAGCAGTTCGTGCGCAACGAGTACCTTTCTCTCGAAAAAAGCTACATCCGCAAATACCGCGAAATCATGATGTCCTTCGTACTGGAAATGAAGTTCAGCAAAGACGACATTCTTTTGATGTACTTGAACGAAATCCCTTACGGAAACAACGCCTACGGCATCGAACTGGCCTCAGAGCGCTATTTCGGCATCAAAGCGTCAGAAATGAACCTGGCCCAATCTGTCATTCTCGCCAGCATTCCCAACGCACCCACTTATTATTCTCCTTACGGCGAACACAAATTCACCACGCTCAATTTTGAACTCACCGCAGAAGCGCTGGGTGAACGTGAAATCACGGGGGAAGAAGATTTGGAGCCAGATGAGTTCGACCGCGGACTCATTGGTCAAGTCTTCACCTTGCCCGACGGCAGCACTTTTTACATAAAAGGCCGCAGCGACATCGTACTGGAACGCATGCAAGAACTGGAAATGATCACGGAAGCCGAAGTCACCAGCGCTCTCGCCGAAGTCCAGACCATGGAGTTCACCGCTTATAGAGACACCATCAAAGCCGCTCACTTCGTACTCTGGGTAAAGCAACAGCTCGAAGACAAATACGGCAAGGAAGTCGTGGAACAAGGAGGTCTTCGTGTAACCACTACCCTAGATCCTGAATTCCAAGAAGCCGCCGAAACGGCCGTCGCCGATAAAATCGAGGGCATCAGCGACAGCTACAACGCGAACAACGCTGCCTTAATCAGTGTACAGCCTCAAACCGGACAAATCCTGGCCATGGTGGGCAGCGCAGACTATTTTGACGAAGAGATCCAAGGCCAAGTGAACATGATCACCAGCCGCCGCCAACCCGGTTCTTCTTTCAAACCTTTTGTGTATGCGCTCGCATTTTTGAATCAATACACGCCGGCCACAGTGATCTACGACGTACTCACCCACTTCGGTCCCGATACGCCAAAGAACTATGAAGGCGGCTTCAAAGGTCCGCTCAGCATGCGTGAAGCCCTCGGAGGGTCTCGCAATATTCCCGCCGCCAAAACCTACTTCCTCGCCGGTCAGCAAGAAAGCATCATTCCTTTTGCACAAAAGCTCGGGCTGGAATCCATCCCGGAGGAAGGCGACTACGGCTACACGCTGGCCCTGGGAACCGCCGAAGTGACCCCACTCGAAATGGCAGAAGCTTACGGAGTCTTCGCCAACAACGGCACTAAAATTCCGCTCACCGCTATCTTAAAAATAGAAACTTCTGACGGAACCATTTTGGAACAGTGGGAAGAAAGCAAAGTGGAAAAAACACAGGTCCTCGATCCTCAAGTAGCCTTCCTCATCAACGACATTCTTTCGGATCCCAGTGTGAACATCGGCCCCGGCGTCTACATGGATGCCATCGACAACGCCGCCAAAACAGGAACCTCCACCGATCCGGATGGCTACACTCAAGACGGTTGGATCGCTGCCTACACCCCGACCCTCGTCACCATCGGTTGGAGCGGAAACGCAGATGGCACAGCCATGAATTCCGCCGGTGAAGCCTACTACACCATCGCTCCCATCTGGAAGGCCTACATGACCAAAATCCTCACTCGTCTGGAGCCCACCGAATGGGCTCGTCCTCAAGGCATCACGGAAGTAGCCGTGAGCAAGGCGAGCGGAAAACTACCCGGTGCGGATACTCCCTCCGACATGGTGCACACCGAAGTCTTTGCAGACTTTGCAGTCCCCACGGAAATCGACGACGCTTACCAAACAGTGAAGATCGAAACCGTCACCAACCGCCTGGCCACCGACTATTCTCCTGCGGACGTAGTGGAAGAAAAAGCCTACCGCATTTACAAAGAAGATTGGTCCAATTGGCAGAGCGACATAGACGCTTGGGCTATGGAACAAAAGTTCGAAATGCCTCCCGCCGAATACGCGGACGACATTCATAACGCCGAAACCGCCAGCCATATCCCCTCAGTCGCCATCACCAGTCCCAGCACCCTTTCTGGAGTCTCCAAAGAAGACAAACTGGTAGACGTGACTGTGGAAATCAACGATGTGGGCAACGGTCTCGACGAAGTCCAATACACCGTGAACGGCATACTTCCTTATCACGCCAAAGAAGCCCCTTACGACGGCAAAATCCGTATTTCCGTCACCGCCAAAGTCGGCGACATCTTGGAAGTACAGGCCAAGGCCATCGACCAGTACGGCTACTCCTCTACGAGCACTATCGAACTCCGCGTGGAGGACTCAGAGGATTCCGATGATTCGAAGAACAGCGACGACTCCAGGGGCAGCAACGACGATTCGAGTAGCTCAATACTTCCCGACCTCAGTCTGCCTCGTTTGTGGCCCGCGCGATAAGCAAGCCGCTGCCCACCGGAATTTCCACGACTTCAAACCGTGGATCTTCGTGCAGGCCCTGAACAAAAGCTCCCATGGCTCCCACTCGGTGCGACTCCACGTTGTCCACCGCTATCATCGCGCCCGGCGCCAAGAGCGGCAAGAGCCCCTCTAAGTAACTTTGATGTTCCATTTTCGTCGCATCCAAAAAAACAAAATCCACTGGTCCCGGAAGTTGCAGCTCCGGAAAAATTTCCGGAGCATGGCCCTTCACCTGGTGGATCCAATCGCCCATGCCAGCCTCTTCAATATTGGCGCGCGCTCGTTCAAAACGCTGAGCATGGGATTCTATGGTCCAGAGTTTTCCGCTGCCATTTTTTCCTAAAGCAGACCCCATCCAGAGCGCACTGTAACCCACCGAGGTTCCAATTTCTACAACAATTTTAGGTGCAACCACACGCAACAAAAAATGCAGCAAGCGCCCAGTTTCCGGCCCCACAATCCACACGCTTTCCTGCGCGTGCTCCGCTTCAATTCTTTTTAAAATGCTCTCTAGCATAAGCAATGATGTCAGCGGATTCATACATGTGAGTCTCTCCATCCACCAAAAAAGGCACTTGTTGTTTGCCCCCCAGTTTCACCAACTCTGCCGACCCCGGCGTACCACGCTCGGCATCCACTTCTTCGTAAACCACATCCATTTCAGCAAACGCGCTACGAACTTTTTCGCAGTAAGGGCAAGCGGCGTAGGTATAGAGTTTAAACATGGGCCAAAAAGTGAAGGAGTTGAACGAAGGCCTTTCCACGATGGCTAAGCTCATTTTTCTCAGCCTCAGAAAGAGCAGAGTAGACAGTAGCACATCCCTCAGACAAAAACACGGAGGACAAAGGAATTCCCGGCTTTACTGGCACCCTCACGTCTTCCGTAATCACCCCATGGGTCTCACCTTCAAAAGCCACCGCCTGGGCTTCATCGGCATAGGCCGCCACGCACACAAACTTTGCTTTTCGATTTTTCTCCAACGCCATTCTCTCCATAAAATAGGTCAACCACTCTTCATCTGTGGCACTAGCACCAGCGCCCCAGCGACGCGTCTTCACCCCCAGCTCATCCGCCAGAGCTTCCACAAAAATCCCGCTGTCGTCCGCCACGGTGGGCAAGCCCGAAAGTTCGTGATAAAAACGCGCCTTCCCCAGCGCATTGGCTTCAAAACTGTGGCCTTCCTCAGGAAAATCCTGCGCAACACCCAACTCATCCAAAGACACCAACTCAGCGCCCAAGTCCGCCAACATGGCACGGATTTCCTGGAACTTCCCCGGGTTGTGAGTAGCAATCAGGAGTTTCACGGAGGCAATTTAGCAGTTTTGCGCTACAATGCACAGCATGAAAGTCCCTCGAATTCCTTTCAGCACCGCGCTCGTTGGGCTCGTCCTCCTTGCCGCTCTCGTGGCAGAGCTCTACCGCGTGCGCGGATTTTTAATCCTAGACCTCCTCACCCCGGCCCTCGTCGGGCTCTGGCTGCTCAAAAAAATCGCCCGCAAAGAAGCCATTCGCTGGCCCAGCCTCGCCCTCCCCGCTGCACTTTTTTTGCTCATCGGCTTCGCCTCTTTACTACTCCACAACACAGCCCTTTCCACCAGCGACTTTCTCGCCAGCACCTTCTACGGAGTCCGCTGGGCTTCCCTTTTCGCCCTGAGCCTCATCGTCTACCAGCAAACTCCCGCCGAACAAAAACTCACCTGGAAACTGCTCATCGCCTTCACGGTACTGCTCGCCGTCGCCGGCTTCATCCAGCTCTATTTCGTACCCGACTTCACTAGCTTTGAAGACCTCGGCTGGGACCCTCACCAAGGCCGTTTGCTGTCCACATGGTTCGATCCCAACTTCGTCGGGGGCTACCTGGCCTTCTTCACACCTCTCCTGCTCGGCTATGCTTGGGACCACAAACCCGAGCGCCGCTGGGCCCTTCCAGCCCTGGGACTCATCGTCGTCGCCCTCACCCTCACACTTTCTCGCAGCGCCTACGTAGCGCTGTTTGCGGGCCTTTTGGTCTTCGGCCTGCTGCGCTCCCTCAAACTCCTCGCTGCCGGCGCCGTACTGCTCACCCTCCTTGGCCTCACTGTCGCCCCCGTTCGTGACCGCTTTGAAAGTCTCTTGAGCAACGTCGCCTCCGTCACCACGGAAACCTACACTCTGCCCGATGCGTCTTCTCGGCTCCGCTACGATTCTTGGCGCACAGGCTGGACCCTCTTCACAGAAAGTCCCCTCTTGGGCCACGGCTACAACGCCTACAAATTCGCCGCTCTGGACGCGGGCCTCCTCAAAGACACCGAAATTCATGCCGCCAGCGGCAGCGATTCCAGCCTCCTCACCATTCTGGCCACCACCGGCATCGCCGGCTTCCTGCCCTTTCTCAGTGTCTACATTTTGCTCTTTCTCAGCACTTGGAAAAACCGCCGGAGCGGCTTCGGCTTAGGCTTTTTGAGCGGCCTCATTGGTCTTTTCATTCACAGTATTTTTGTGAACAGCCTCCTCTTTCCGCTCTTCATGGCCCCTTTTTGGATCAGCGCTGGCCTGCTGCTTGGAGCGGCAAAACAATCCTCCACGTCGCTCCCTCCGCATTAGGATCCACCAGACTCAGTGAGCCTCCAGCCTGCCTACAAAAATCGAAACAAATCGGAATTCCGCTCCCGTTCTCAGGACTAGCCAGCTTGCTTTGACGAGAGGCCTCCAGCGGATCCACCCCTTTGAAGCCAGGCCCATCGTCTTTCAATATCACCACGAGCTCGTTCCCCTCATGCAGAACAAGCACGGTCACCCACTCGGCTCCAGCTTTTTGAGCATTATCACAAAGATTAAAAAGTAGCCGATAGAACTGCCCCTCGGACAACACAAGCTCCCCAAACTTCTCTGCAAGGGCAGGATCCACCTCCACTGTCACGAGAAGACGTGCTTTCAGCTGCACTTTTAAAGCCTCCATGACGGCGGGTACATCCGCCAAACGCTGAGGCGTGGGCACTTCCTCACGCAAAACCCCCAGCTGTTCTGTCAACATCAGCTCGATCCGATTCAAAGCCTTCAAAACGGTGTGCAAAAAAGAAATGCTCTCTCCTCTTTTAGCGGCCACCATTGAAAGGGCCCCTTGCGCTGCCATAAGCATGTTATTAAGATCGTGACTTAAGCGATGAAGCTCCCGCGCTAAAACAGGTAGCCGACGCAGCGGCACAGCCTGCAGTCGTGTTTCCCACACATTATCGGTTTCCGAAACATCCTGAACGGGAGGCAAAGCTTGTCTGAGAAGCTGAAGCGTTCGGCCATTAAGAGCGGCCAAACGGGCAACGGCATCCTCCAATCTGGTTAAAAGACGCCCCGTGGAAGGCAGTTCGCTGTACGAATCTCCTCCTATAGCTCGAACAGCTTCCCCCAAACAAGCTTTGCTTGCAGCGGTGCGGTCCAACATTTCGGAAAACGCGGCACAAGAGAAACTCACCTGCCCCAAATGCCTTCGCGTTAACTCCACAAAACGCGCCACCTCCAAAGGAGCTCCTTCCCCCTCTCTTTTTTCCTCTCTGGGGACGAGCACTAAAGCAGTGCACTCTTTAGAGTCTATAGCCATAGCCCTCGCTTCTACGCCATTTTCATTTTTAGTCAAATAACCTGTGCAGTACCTGAATAGCTCGCTCTTGAGTAATAAAGAAGGGGCTGCTCGCCACCGTGATCAAACTAGCTTCCCGCGCATGTCGCAAAATAAACCGCTTGGCTTTTTCAAAATCGATATAGTCCAGCTCTGGCGCAAAGAAATCCAGATCCAGATTCAAAATTTTCGGGGCCTTTCCAAAAAACACCCCGTTCTCCAATTCCATCTCACTGGTCACGAGCTGAGCCTCCCTCACCACCCCCGCCTTCATCGCCGGCACAATATAATTCCCTACATTGAGTCCAAAATTCGTGTATTCAAAAGCCTCTTCCAAACTCGTCCCCAAATACAGCTGGGCCGGTTCACGCATGTCTTTGTGCCCGTCCACATGGACGAGAGCCGCGCCACCCTCCAACTGCCCCGCCAAATAAGCCTCCATCCAAAAATAAAAAACATGATTGTGGTTGTCCACAATCACCATGGGCACCCCTTCCCACGAAGTGCGGATAAAGGCCTCCAAGCCTTTGCATTCTTGCAAGATTCCGAACTCATCTTCGTCCGAAAAAACCACTTCACTTCCCACCCGCACGTCCTCCAAAGTTCCCACCTTCAGAGCGGGCACGTAAAGCTTCGGCTCCGCTCCACGTTTATCGTAAGAAAAAACATTGTTGCCACGAAGACCTTCCAAATAAAAACCCTGAGTATAGTTTTTCATAGTACTCTTTTACGATTAGCCTTCAGTTCACCGCGTCGTGACTTTCCTTCCATCATCCGCTCTTTCGCCTTGCGTGTGCGTCGCTTTTTTTGCTTCCGGATTTTGAAGAGTTTCTGCGCAATTTCTGACTTCTTCCCCAATACTTTCATTTCAATTTTTAGCACCAGCAATTTGTACGCACGCTTGCGGTTCACTTCCCTCTCGCGAAAATCCTGACACTTCACTTCCACCCCAGTGGGCAAATGCTTGAGCCAGACACAACTGTTGGTCTTGTTGATTTTCTGCCCACCTGCTCCGCTGCCACGCACAAATTGCTCATCAATATCCGCGGCCTCCACGTGCAAGTGGCGAGCCTTGTCTAGAATGTCTACCGGCAGTTCAACGGGAAACTCCATAGCCCTTATTCTCCACGAGTTTCTCCAAAAGTTCCAGAGGAGCGATGGGCTTAGCTTCGGCCAAACCTTGGTGGAACAAAACCGTGGAAGGGGTGAGCCCCGGAAGCGTGTTCACTTCGATCAAAATAAGATCGCCCGTGTCGATTTGGATAAAAGCATCCAGGCGCGAATAGCCTTCCAGCCCCAGCACCTCGGCCACTCTTTCCATGGATTTTTTAACACGCGCGAGCACGACAGGCTTCACGTACTCTTCCGGCGGCGGCGTCATATTGACCCCGGTCCCCCCTTGAAACTTTTCTTCCACCGTCAGCACTTCACCTTCCGCCACCGTCAAACTCGGGCTGAGGGCATGCATTTTCTTGCCTTCTTGAATCACTCCCACAGTCACCTCCACCCATCCTTTTTTCCTACGCCATTTGAGCCGATTCCCCTTCACACGCACGGTGTCCGTTTCAATGAACTGCTCAAAAAGCAGCCGCTTGATGGGCTCCAGCGGCATCTCTATAGGATCTTTTTGATTGCGGAACGTCCCCACAGAAATTTGCCCAGCACCCTTCAAAACAAACTGCACATAATGCTGCAAATCCTTGGCCTCAAATAAACGCACAATTCCCGAAGAGCACCCTTCGTCCTGAGGTTTAACAATGAGGGTTTTAGCGCCCAACTCACTTTGCAATTCGGCAAAATACTGCTCAAAATCTTTGGTTTTAAATCCCTTAAAATGACCCGCCAAAACCGCTCGCTTGGGTGCCACAAAAATGCCTTCCTTCTCCAGGCCAGCCAGTCGGCGTCCCGTCTCCGCCTTGTCCATACATATTCTAGAAGCCGCCACACCGGGCCCATTGAATTTCACTCCGGCGTCCGTCAGTTTTTGCTGCAAAGTACCGTCTTCACCAATTCCACCGTGCAACCCCAAGAAAACAAAATCCGCCTCCGCAATAAACTTTTTAAGGCTCATTTTCTTGGGCAAAAAGAAGGGCGCCGTCACATCACCTTCTTCCAGAGCCAGCCTCAACCGCACTTTTTCTTCCAAAAACTTCAGGCGTTTTTCACCCGCTTCCGCGTGTTCACAGTTGTACAAAACTTCTTCCACCGTGTGGTTGAGCGTGAGGGCGTAAGGCAGCTCCCAGACCTCACCGTGGAGATCCAAAAAGTAAGGCTTGGGCTCATAGCGATGAGACCGCCTGAGCTTCAACCAAGCGTTAGTTCCACTCATCAGCGAGACTTGGCGCTCCGAAGTCTGCCCCCCAAAAAGCACCTGCACCGGCTTGCGCTGAACATCCAAACGTTGCGCCGTTTCCGGGGAAACCACTCCGGCGCGGCGGCAGGCATTCTTCACCACATAACGCAAAATATCCCGATGACTGAAGCCAATGCGCGCTGCCTGTTGAAACAAGAAACTATTCTGCTCCATCCCGCTCACCGCGTTAAAGTCCGAAAACCAAATCTTCCCGTCCGGAAGCAGCCACCCGTCAATGCGGGCAAAATCACGCATCCCCAGCACCGTGAAAAGTTGCTCCGCCTGCACTTGAATGCGCTCAATGGTTTCATTGTCAAAACGAGGCGGACAGTGATAATGCACCTGGCGTGTGGGCAAATATTTTTTTCGATAATCAAAAATTTGGTTTTCCGTATAGTCCGTTTCCACCTCAGTCGGGAGCACCGCCACCGGCATGCCAAAACGATTCTGCAAAACGATCACCGTGAATTCTGTACCTTCACAAAAGGGTTCCAACACGACTCGTGTGTCCATGCGACGCCCGAACAAAAGTTTCATTTTTTCAAAAGCCTCGGCCTCACTACGCACCGAGAACACCCCGATCGAAGACCCCCCCGTTGCCGGTTTCACCACGGCACGCGTCAGGCGGTGTGCTTTAAAAAATCGCTCAATGGCAATCTGGTTTTCAACTTCACTCGCATTGATTTTAAGCACTGCGGAAGGCAGGGCAAAAAAACCTTTTCCGGCAATAAATCGATTGGCTTCGTACTTATCAAAAAAGAGACGACAAGCTTCGGCAGAAGAGCCCACGTAAGGCACGCCCATTCGCTCCAAGAGTTTCTGCACCTGCCCGTCTTCCCCAAAAGCTCCATGAATCGCGGGAAACGCCAAGTCGACATTTTTCAAAATTTCCTTGAGCCCAGTCGCGCTCAAAGCCTTCGCTGTTTGCTGCAATTTAAAGTCAAAATCCGAAGGCGTGTTGGAATAAAGCTGCCCCGGAGACAGCAAGTAAGCCCTCTTTTTATAATCAAAATAGATCGGCACAATTTCCACCCCGTCGCCCCCCAAATGGTCCAAAACGCTGCGAGCAGAATTGAGTGAGATGCCTCTTTCCAGCGAAGGCCCCCCGCAAAGCAGTGCAATTTTCATAAATTTATGCAAAAAAATACCACGCCAATTTAACCTATAAAAGGCGCGTTGACAAGCTATGTTACTTCCTAAGCATCAACAAAATTGCGGAAAAAAGTGCGAGCACTAGGGCTCGTTCTTGCTCCGTTCCTTTTTCAAAAGAAAGATCGTAGAAGCTGCTGAAGAAGCCGTGCTTCATCCCAATCATCGCTACTTCTCCGCCCTTCAAGTTCCGCACCGTGAGTGCATGAGTCGGATTGTAGAGGTTCGTCATTTCGTCCAAAATGTGCGTCAGTGCCGCTCCTTCCGGAGAGCTCACTTTCAAAATTTCCTTCCCCGCTTCATCCAAAACACTCCACTGTTCCGTCCCCAAAGTGAGGAGGCTCTGCAGAACTTCGGTTCGAATCGCTCCTTGTTTTTTGCCATCCACAAAAACCTCCCACGTCCTCCATCCCCCTGCCTTAAGCCAGCGCGATTCCACGAGCAGATTTTGTCGGCTCGCATCGTAAACCTTCAAAGTAGAGCTCCAGTCCATCTGAAAAAAGAACCGGGGCTGCTTGCTCTCCGCGTCAGAAATTTCCCGGCTCATGGGGTGAAACAGAGCAGAAAACCAGTTTTTTTCGTAATGTAGTTTTTTGAAAGAAGGAAGCATGAGGTGATTATACGGAACTAGCGATCCAAGTCCAGGGTCCGATCGATACGAATTTGATCGACGAACTCAGGCACGTGCGAAACCAAAATCATGGCCCCTTCGTAAGCATCCAAAGCTTCGGCAATCACCGGCAAATGGCGGAAGTTGATGTGGTTCGTGGGTTCATCTAAAATCAACAAACCCGGCTGCTGCAGCACCAAACGTGCAAAAGACACGAGGCCTTTTTGCCCTTCAGACAAATGCCCCACCTTCGAATGGATCAGCTCTTTCGTGATCAAAAATCCAGCAGCCACTCTACGCATTTCTTCCTCCAAAACCTTGCCTCCAGAAGACTCCAACGCCTCCATCAAAGACTCGCGTACCGTGTGTTCAAAGTTCAAAGTCGAGAAGTCCTGGCGGTAGTAACCCACACGAACTCCGGGAGCGATCCACGCATCTTTCGCCTGCCCGGAAGCCAAGACCTCCAGCAGCGTGCTCTTTCCAATTCCATTCGGACCCATGAGCAAAAGGTGCTCGTCTTTGCGCAAACTCATTTCCACTTTTTTGGAAGTCGCGTGATGGTTGCGAATGACAGAAACCGCAGAGAGCTTCAGCAATTCCCCGCTGAGTTCCTCTTGCACGGGAATTTCAAAGGAGCGGATGGTTTTGTCTTCACGACGCACCTCCACCTTGGACTCCTCCATTTCTTCCGCTTTCTCACGCATTTTTCGCGCGACCAAACGCAATTTTCCTCCCTTGTGAGCAAACACATTCGCCTGCTCTTTATTCTTAATGATTCCCTTTACCAGCTGAGCATTTTTCATATTTTCCTTTTCGATCCGGCGCGCAATTTGGTCCACCGCATCGAAATAATTCCCCACATACTGCTCCACTTTATGGGTGTGCGCATCCAGGTACAAAACCCCTTCGGTGAAGGAATTCAAAAAGTCCGCATCGTGGGAAATCACCATGCACGTTTTTTCATACATGATCAAAAATGCGGTCAAATGGCCAATGCCTTCCTTGTCCAAATTGTTCGTGGGCTCGTCGAGCAACAACAAATCCGCGTCCTGAATCAGCGCCGAGGCCAGCAAAAGTCGGGCCTGCTGCCCACCCGAGAAACTCTTCACCAAGCGATCGTGCTGCGGCGCGTGAAGATTGACCACTTCTAAAACTTCGTCGATTTTCCGATCAATATCGTACTGCTTGTCTTTGAAATTTTGCTGAAAAAACTCGCGCACCGTCAGCTCGCGGTCCTGCGGACGAATGACCTGATGCGCCGTGGCAATCGTGAGCCTGGGCACCACATTCACCGTGCCTTCCTTGGGCTTCAGGGCCCCCGTAATCATCTTCAAAATCGTACTTTTCCCCGCCCCATTTTGTCCCATGATCGTGATTTTCGTATCTCGTCGCACCGAAAAATCTACCAGATTCAAAATAGGCTTCTTGGGCTCGAATTCAAACGATACCTTATCAAAACTGAGAATGGTTTCACTCGTAGACATGCGGAGTTTATACCCTAAAAAAGCCCTGGTGGCTACTCAATAAATTGGCACCTTTATATGGGTTTGCTTAAGTAAGCACATGAAGGCTACTCCTCGCCCACGGCGGATCCTGGCTCGTCGCATACTAAAATGGCTTCTTTGCGCCGTGCTGACCTTTGCCATTCTCATCCTTATGGTACTCGTTTTTTTCAGTTGGAGCGCGGGCCGACGGGAAGTCGAAAGCCCAAGCTCGGCCGCCCCCACTACGGGGCACTTCGTTCAAGCCGCCGATGCAGAAGTTTTCATCCAAGAAGCAGGGCCCAGCTCCGGTCAGGCGGTACTACTGATTCACGGCATGGGAGCCTGGAGTGAAATTTGGCGAGAAACCATGACGCCCCTGGCTGAAGCCGGATTCCATGTGATCGCAATAGACATACCCCCCTTTGGCTACTCTGAAAAACTGCCCGGCGTTGCCCAGTACAGCAGAGAAAATCAGGCCAAAAGAATCCTCGGCGTCTTGGATGCCTTAAATATCGAGAGTGCCATCCTGGTCGGCCACAGCGTGGGAGCCCGTCCCACCCTAGAAGCCGCTTTAGGAAATCCGGGGAGAGTGGATAAACTCGTTCTGGTGGCCCCAGCTCTTGGATTTCAAGTAGATCCAGAGGAGACTCCTCATTTTGAACAAAACGACCCCTCTTGGTTAGTGGAAACTTTGTTCTCAATAAAACCGCTGAGGAACGCTCTTCAAGCCAGCTCCGGCACAAATCCTTGGCTCACCAAAAACCTCTTCACTTCTTTCGTGTCCAAAACCGAATCCGTCACAGACCTCAGAATCGAGACGCTTCAAAAACCTTTGGTCGTGCAGGATTTAACAAAGGCCACCGCCGATTGGCTAGAGTACCTCACTACTGCACAAGACGCGTCTTTAGGCAGCGATTTCAACAACTTCAAAGCCCTCCCCATGCCCGTTTTCATCATCTGGGGCACCGCGGACACCATCACTCCGCTATGGCAGAGCGAAGCACTAAAGAGCCTCATCCCCGGCTCCGAACTTTCCGTCATGGAAGACATCGGCCACATGCCCTACATCGAGGACGTAGAGGCGTTCAACGAACTCTTGCTCGAGTTTTTACAGGCTAAACCCTCAACGAGCCTCGAAACCCTCTAGCGGCATAGTAAGATTCCGCCCCGTTGTGATACACGAAAACCGTCTCGTAGCGACGATCACAAAACAGCGCCCCGCCAAGTTTTCTAATTTCCGAAGGGGTTTGAATCCAGCTCGACGTCTTCAAATCGAAATCTCCCAACCCCTGCAACTCTCGGTATTCTTCTTCCGTTAAAAGCTCCACACCCATCTCCGCCGCCATCTCCATCGCGCTACTTTTTGGCTTATGTTCTTTCCTTTCCTCAAGCGCCTTAGGGTCGTAACAAACACTTCTGCGGCCACTCGGACTTTCCGCGGAGCAATCGTAAAAAAGGTATTCGCCCGTCTTTTTATTCAAGCCCACCACATCCGGTTCCCCGCCACTATCTTCCATTTCCTGAAGTGACTGCCGTTTCGCAGGCTTCGCCACCAAACGAACCTCCACTTTAGCCCATTCCAGCCCTTTGTGGCGATTCATGTGTTTCTCGAAACGAGCCTTCAAAATCTTGAGCAATTCTTCATGATTGGGCTTGTTCATGCCTTGTATCTTTCTCTATTTTACGAACTTTTTCAACTTGTTCAAAACGATAGCCCACGCCTTCCGACCTATTTACTCGTTTGTAGCTTAGCGCTGTAACCCAAATATTGCGCTTTTGCAGGAAAAGCGTACAATAGCACTACAATTCGGTTTCATCAGTTCTCCTGACTATAACTATATGTTTGAACTTCACCTGGGAGAAGGCCTCTCTATTCAATCTACAGAACTGTCGTCACCACTTTTGGTCCTCGGTAAAAGCGGCCAGGGCAAGTCGGTCTTTTTGATGAACCTAGTCCTAGAACTCATCAAAAATGGCCAAAAGGGGTACCTGTACGATCCCTTCGGCGACATCGCACTAAAAGTAAAAGCTCAGCTAAAAGCACCAGAGGTATTGACTAGGGTAGAGTTTGTTTCCCACGACGACTCGGCGACTATCGCAAAGGCCCTGAACGAAAAATTCGTCCTAATCCGAGGGGACATGCTGGACGAGGGCTCACGGAAAGCCAACGACTTGGCGCGACCTCTACTCAAGTCCATCTTAGCCGCAGCAGACGCGACCTCCTGGATTATCATCGACGAGGCCTTTGGAATGATCGACGATGAATTATTTGGTCTATACCTGTCAAAATCAAGTCCACAACTTGTTTTGGGGGCCACAGAACTGGTTGGGCTATCCGCAAAAGAGCGCTCTCAACTATTCAAAGCCACAAAAAACATAGCCCTCTACAAACCCCGCGAATTGGACGCCAAGTGGCTCGAAGAAAATTACTCCGAACTAAATGCCAAAGACATTGGCGCAATCCAACAATACCATTTTCAGTTTCTCCATAACGAGAAACTGACGTACGCCGCCGCCCCGTGGCCGCTACCAAAGCTCTAATGGTGACGCACGCCTTTCGACTTATTTACTTGTTTGGGACCTAGACCTTTAACTCACTAAAATGGCTAAGCCGCAAGACGCCCTAGTTCTAGCAACTCGTTCGATGCCAAAGTTTGGTTTTCAGCCTTTCCAGGTTTATCCAATAGTTCCAAGATTCTTGCCTTTTCTGACTTGGAATTAATATGGGATGCAATTGTTGCCCTAGCCTGCCCTCGCCAATTTTGATGCAATTCCCAACCTAAATGCCTGTGAACAATATCTGCCTGTACTTGGCGATCTACGAAAGGATCTCCAAGATGATATTTCGTGCCATCCGATTGTTCTCTATTTTTATTGAGATAGCTTTGCTTCGCAATATCCCAAAAAGCCCAACTTACGCTGAGAGAATATGGGCTAGGCTCCACCCCGATTGCCTCTAGAATGTCCAACAGCTTATTCCTTAACTTTGATTCAAGGTTTGCAAGCTCATACTCACCTTGAGTGCTAACGAGATTGTGAAACTCAGAACCATATTTTTTCTCTGCTGGACTTAAATTTTCCACCCGCCCAACGCGTGCTCGTGTGGCTTCTATTTTTTGCTTAACGCCAGCCTCTAGAGTAAGTTCCTCGCCATTTAAATCTAAGAGATCTAAATAGCTCAAATACTTAGCGACACAGAGCCTTCCCTCGACATCTTTCATTGCCTGCTCTCTTGCTCGTTTTCCTTCTTCAGCAGAAACAACGTGGACATAGGTAGGGGGGGTGTAGCTAGAGGAAGGAAGGGGGGCGCCAAACGAAGGCCCTCTATTTATGACGCTCCGTTGCAGTGTTGCTTGAGTGTCGGCTAGGGCAGCCCCAACGTCTAGCGCTGTCCGTATGGTTGCATCCAAAACTCTTTCCGCTTGACCCACTGAATCGAAATGGGGATCTGGCGCTGCTCCATCTAATCTTTTGTCTTCTGGAGGGGGTCTCATATAAAATATGATTTGTGGATCAAGCAATTATAGCATACAGCGCTAGCTCTTGGAAGTACTCCGTCCTTCGGAGGTCTCTCCCGCTCGGCTACGCCAGAATAAAACAAAACCCCGCACGTAGGCGGGCTTTCATTTTATATGGTGGAGATGACGGGAGTCGAACCCGTGTCCAAGAAGGAAGTGAGAAACTATCTACATGTGTAGCTCATCCTGTATACGCTGAGCTCATAAAGGTTGAGCGAAAACAAACGCAGCGCGTCTTCGAATTTTCAGTGGACGAGTGGAACACGAGCCCTCGCCAACCTAAGCCCCGAGTATGACACCCAGTCTCTCTCACAGGGCCTCAGAGAGTGGGCGGAACCGCACTAAATGGCAGTTCACCAGAAACTAGGCAGCAATGGGAACTGCGGCAGCAAAGTGCAAGTTGTTGTTTCCAACAAATGCAGAAGCTTCCTCAGCCAATTGGGCTAGTTTAAGGCTTAGAGTGTTTTTAGCACTTATAGTGTCTGGACGGGTTAAGGGGTGACCAGACAAACCCCTACATGCAAGCCTCCGACTTCAAATCTTCCTGTCGAAGCCAAGTACATCCCCACATTTTCAAAGAGCCAGAAGATTATACGTGATTTAAGCCTCGTTGGCAATCATCTGGTCCAAGGTCTGACGACGACGCATCAGTTGCAGGCTCCCGTCTTCCTTCACCAAAACTCCAGCGGCCTGCGGAAAAGAATTGTAGTTGATCGCCGCCATACTGCTGCAATACGCGCCCGCCCCTTCAATCGCCACAAGATCGCCGAGCTCCGCTTTGGCCATGAGCCGCGGCTTCTCTTTGTCCAGCACTTCGGGGTCCGGTGTGAGCAAATCACCACTCTCGCAGCAATGCCCCACCACCACGTACTCCTCGGTCTGAGCCGAATCGTTCAAGACCACAATCGGGTGCTGCGCACGATACAGCGCGGGCCTCAAAATCTCGGTCATGCCCGCATCGATTTTAAGAAACCGGCGCGAGCTCGTCTGCGTTAGATCCTGCACTCGTGCCAACAAGGTTCCTGCCTGCGCCACCAAAAAAGTGCCCGGCTCCACTTCCAAATGGATCTGCCTTCCCGTTCGCTCAGCAAAATCCAAAAGGATCTGCTGCACCCGTGCTCCAATCGCCTGAAAATCCGCGGTTTTTTCTCCCACCATCCGGCCCACTTTAAAGCCTCCACCTAAACTGAGTCGCGTCGCCTCCGGGAAATAATCCAGCAGCGCCGCACAGGGTTCTGCCACTTTTTGCCACTCGTCGGGATCCGTTCCCGAGCCCACATGCGTATGCACCGTACGAACCTTCAGGCCATACTTTTGCAAAAGTTCCTGGGCCTGCGGAATGAATTCGTGCCAGATTGCAAAACCCGCTTCCTCCCCGGCCACGCTCGTCTTGGCATGGCCACCACTTCCCATACCCGGGTTGATGCGCACAGAAAATTCTGTTCCCGGAAACAACTTTCCATAGGCTTCGATTTGGTGCAGTGAACACGCGTTGTAAAACACGCCGGCCTCCACCAGCTCTTTCAGGTTGCCCGGCAGTTCCTGCGCCGTGAGCATGATTTTGTCCGCCGCAATCCCCGCCTTCATCGCGCGCTCCGCCTCATAGCCGGAACTCGCGTCAATGTGGAGCCCCATCCCGTCAAAGAGCTTCAAAACCGTGCGGTTCGAATTCGCTTTCATCGCATAGCGCACGGTGAGCCCAAAGGGCGCCGGCAAACCCAAAACCTCTCGCGCCGCCTCACGCAGCAACTTCTCCGAATACACATAAACCGGCGTCCCAAAATCCTGCCGAATTTTTTCGGCAAGTTCACGGTTCAAAAAACGAGCAGTCTCAATCATGCAAACAGTGTACTAGTACGGACGAATTAATCCATCATGAAGTGCGTTGACCCCAATTTGCACGGAGTCGTTCGGTACTAAAAACTTAATGCCTCCCGGGCTGCCGATAGACCAGTCCCCGGAAACTTTAGCGTCTGCCAGACAGATTTGCGCCTGCCCTTTCACGCGTCCATCCAAGTGATTGCCCAAACAGTGAATCCAAGAGTGTCTTTCCACAGGATCTACTTCGAAGTTGCCCATAGAACTCAGCGCTGCCCTCAGTGCGGGCAGTCGTTCGAGGGCAGCAGCTTCATGAAAAGTCACCAAGACCGTGAGCGCATCCGACGGAGCATGCCCAATGGAAACAGCCCCAAATTGAGACAAAATCGCGCTGAACACCCCGGGTCGATCCGCCATCCCTCCACCCTTCACCAAGACCGCTGCAGGGACTGGCGTAACCGCCACCGTGTCCACTCGTGGAGCTCGGCCGTGCAAAGGGCTGGCCGTAATGCGCGTCACCCCTCGGTCGAACTGTGAAGGATTCGTGACAAAAACATCGATCTCCGAGCTCAACCAGTCCACGGCATCCGGATGCAAGGCCGCCGCTTTTCCTCCGTTGTCTTCAAAAAGATTGCTCGCAAAATTTCTATTCACATGCGGAACAAGTTGCCCCTTGCCACTACGCGGGTCTCGGCTCCAAATGGGCCACTGCTTTGCAATCACTACGGCCGTCTCTAAGTTCGTGCGGGCTCGCGCACAAATCATCGCCAGAACATCGCTATAGCCTTTACTGTAGGCCACTCCCGGAGCATAACCAGGCAGACAAACCAGTGTGTTGCGGCTCACCTCGTCTAGCTCACTCCAAAGGCTCCGTATCCCTGCAAGAGGGTCCCCCAAAAGAGAGGCTTTCCTCGCCAAGTCCTGTGGAGATTCCGGCCCGGCAAAGAAAGCCTGCGGCGCAAGCGCTTGAGTGTTCAAAACACGTGCGTCCATCCCCAACTCTTCAAAAAGCGCCGCATAAACATCCGCAGAGGCGAGTTCTCCGAGCCCGGTAAAAGTCACCGCTTCCTGGTTGTTCGCGTGATACAGCCTGTCCCGTCCATGTTGAATAAAACGTGTCGAAGCCCAATGTGCAGGCATCCTCGCCGCTTCCTCAAGGGAGCCGTCAAAGGCCGTCCCTCGCTGCTCAATTTTATCGCGAATAATCTGCCCCCAACGCGCTTTTTGAGCGTCGGGAAGGGCGCTCAAAGACCCCGTCATAAAACCTTGCATATGACCACAGATGTCTTCAAGTTCCTGCTGATAGCCTCGTAACCGCCCTTCCACTGGGCCGGTACCACCCGCCACATGGTCGGCAAGTGCAACCAATTGATCCGTCGGGCTATAAGCCCCTGCACGGGGAGCTGAAAAAACAGGGATAACCCTGCGTCCCGTCTCCAAAATCGCCTTCACGGTCGCCACCGTTCCGGGCACATCCGCCGCATTTTCTCCGCCCACTTTAAGCACCACGTTTTCCACGTCGCCTAGGAAGTCAAAACCACTGGGATCTATTTCAACCATATTGAAGATAAGTTCAGATTTTAACCCACTCCACGGTTTCGTCAACTATTCCTTCTCCACCTCCGCGCCGGGCATGTTCTTCATTTTTTTGCCGAGAGCCAGTAGACAGCGCTTGAGTTCTTCCACCCAAGACACTCCCAGGGCTTGGAAAGAAATCTTGAGCTTGGTGCCGGAAATGATCCAGCGGTTGTTGTATTCCAGCAGTGACATGATGTTTTCCGGGCGCACTTTTTCAGACATATGCAGCACAATTTGGCGGTCTTCAGACGAGTGCACGTTCTCCGCCTTCACGTTGATGATGCCCGCTTTCTTCGCCAGCATTTTCACCTCCAGCACGCGGAACAAGTTGCCCACTTCCTCCGGCATTTTCCCGTAATCTTCCACGAGCTCGTGATGCAGTTCGTCCAAATATTCCATAGTGTCTGCAGCGGCCAATTTTTGGTACACAGAAATTTTATCCTTGCTGCTCACGATGTATTCGTCCGGAATATACGCGGGCAGCGGCACCTCAATCGTCACGTCCGGAAGTCCTGCGTCGTCCTTCACGGTGCGGCCCTTCTTCATGTCTTCCACGGCTTGATTCAGCATGCGGATGAAGTGCGAAACCCCCACCACCTGAATGGCTCCCGATTGATTCGCGCCCAAAATATCTCCGGCGCCACGGATCTCCAAATCCTTCATCGCGATCTGGAATCCAGCCCCCAGTTCGTTCGCTTCCACAATCGCTTTCAAACGTTTTTTCGCATCCAGCGGCAACCGTTTCATGTGGTACAAGAAGTACGCGTAGGCCTGAATGCGCGCGCGTCCCACACGTCCACGGAGTTGGTAGAGTTGGGAAAGTCCAAAACGTTCGGCGCTATTCACAATCAGCGTGTTCGCATTCGGCAAGTCGATTCCATTTTCAATAATCGTCGAGGAAACCAAGACGTCGTATTCGGCATTTTTAAAGGCCAAGATGCGACGCTCCAGCTCGTCCGGCGGCAACTTCCCATGAGTCACCACTACGCGGGCCTGGGGTAGCAAGGATCGCAGTTTTGAGGCCATGTCGTCGATGGTCTGCACGCGATTGTGCAGGAAATAAATTTGCCCGCCGCGTTTGAGCTCGTCTTCCACCGCACCTTTGATCAGCGCCAGCGAGAACCGTCGCACTTCCGTCACAATCGGCAGACGTCCGGGGGGCGGCGTCGTAATCGTGGTGATGTCGCGCAGTCCATGCAGGCTGATGTTGAGCGTGCGCGGGATCGGCGTCGCCGTCATCGTCAAAATATGAACTTCCTTGCGCAGATCTTTAAGCGCCTCTTTTTGCTTCACCCCAAAACGCTGTTCTTCATCGATAATGAGTAGCCCCAAATCCTTAAAGTGAATGTCCGGCTGCAGCAAGCGGTGCGTTCCAATCACAATGTCCAGTTCGCCCCGTTCCAGCTGACGCAAAATCTTCTTTTGCTCGGCGGGACTACGGAAACGAGACAGCATTTCAATGCGCACATTGAAGCCCTCCATGCGTTTCACAAAACTTTTGTAATGCTGGTCCACCAGAATCGTGATCGGCGCCAAAATCGCCACTTGCTTGCCCCCTTGCACGGCCTTGAAAGCGGCGCGCATGGCCACTTCCGTCTTTCCAAATCCCACGTCTCCACACACCAGTCGATCCATCGGTTTCTTTTTTTCCATGTCGCGCTTCACGTCCAAAATCGCACGGAGCTGGCCGGGCGTCGGTTCGTATTGAAAGTTCTTTTCGAACTGAATCATGTCCTGCGTGTCCGCCTCAAAAGCATGGGCCTTCGCATTTTCACGCTCGGCATAAAGCTTCAAAAGTTCGGTCGCAATTTTCTCGGTTTCCTTGCGCACGCGGTTCTGCATGGTCGTCCATTCGGCGCTGCCAAGACGCGTCAACTTGGGCACACGGTCTCCCGCCCCAATGAATTTAGAAACCTTATCCGCTTGATCGATCGGCACAAAAAGTTTGTCGTTTTCCGCGTAACCGATTTTCAAATATTCACGCGTCACTTCGTCCACCGTGCGCTTGTCGAGTCCCATAAACTGTCCGATCCCATGATCGCTGTGCACCACAAAATCCGCAGGCTTGAGTCCCGTCAAAAAGTCCATGTAGACCTTCTGGCGTTCGGGGCGTTTTTCTTGTTCGCCAAAGCCGCCCACATTGCGGTCAGAAACCACCATGAACTTGAGTCCCGGGTTTTGAAACGCTTCCGGAAAAATGTCTTCGGTGTCCACATGGAAGAGCACCACTTGCCTGGAAGCAATCGCCTCACCACGCTTATACACCGAGTGAGGCAAATTGCGATCCTCAAAAAGTCCGGTGTACTGCTCGGGATGCTTGGTGAATAAAAACACCGTCCAGTCGTTGGTGATTTTATCGCGCAAATCTTCCGCAAAATCTGCCGGCGCGTAGTACTTGAGCACGGACAAATAGTGCAAATGGTGGTGATACGCGCTCTCTTCCATGAACGAGCGGAATTCCAAGTAACGCGACTCATTGTTACGCTTCGCCATAGCTTCTTCAAAGGCCTCCGCATCGTCATCCGGGAACTCCACTTCGTCATCGATCACCAAACTGCCACGCCCAAAAAAATCAAATAAATGGGCCTGCCCTTCCGGCACAGCCAGCGGATAAATCACAATTTCTTCCAGCTCGTGCAAATCCTTCTTTTCGTTTTGATCGAACAGCGCAATTTTCTCCACTTCGTCAAAACCAATTTCCAGCCGCACCGGAAACTCGCTGTTCACCGGCCACAGCGTGAGCAAATCTCCATGGCGATAGTATTCACCCTTCTCTACAAACGGATCCATGGACACCTCATAACCCACATTAATCAGCTGCTCAAAAAACTCCACAGGGTCGATGCTCTGCTTTTTCTGGATCCTCAAAATGCCGCGCGCAACCACATCCTTCGCCGGATACTGTCTAAACAAATCCTTATAGCCCACCACAAAAAACTGCGACCGGCTCGTGTCCATCACCGCCGCCACAAACTCCATCAGTCTCACCTTATTGGTGTGCGCAATCTCGCTGTCGCGCATCGGATTCTCCTCTAGCTCAAATCGAAATACCGGCGCATCTCCCCACATCGAAAGGTCTCTCGCGGTGTTTTCCTGATGCTGATGTTCACTCGTGAGCCAGAGCACATGATGCAGGTCTTTCACCTCACGCATCAAATCAGCGATCAAAAAACACTTGGAGGAAGTGTTTCCGGAACCTGAAACCGAACTATAGCCCTGATTTTGAAACTGCTCGATAACCTGCAGGTTTTGCCCGTGCGGGAAGAGAGTGATCAGGTGTTTACAATCTTTCAATGAAAATTCAAAAAAATCTAGACCTTGAGCGGCATAATGATATGCAAATAGTCCGCGCTCGAGGCCGGCGTCACCATAACAGGGGAAAGTCCATCGTTCAAGCTCAAATGCACTTCTTTGTCGTTCAGGTGAGAAAGCACGTCCAGAAGATATTGCACATTGAGGGCTGTCTCCATCCCATCGCCTGTCACACTGGCTGGCACATCCGTTACCCCTTGCCCCACCTGAGTTTCATCACTGGAAATCTGCAGGGAGTCGTTCTGCACTTTGATGCGCACGTTGTTGTTATTTTCGCGCACAATCACGGACACTTTCTTTAGTCCCAAAACAAATTCCTCGGTAAATAAACTCACCTTCGTCTTCGTTTCCTTGGGTAAAATCTTTTCGTAATCCGGGAAATTCCCCTCAATCAACCTGGACATGAGTTCAATCCCGTCCACCACAAAGAGCACTTGGCCTTTGCCTACGCGCACTTCAAATTCCTCAGCGGTCGTCATCGATAAAATCTTCGCGAGTTCTTGAGCGGTCTTCGACGGTACAATAAATGAAATGTCCAAGTTCTGATCCTTCGTGAGCGTCATTGTTTTTTCACTCAAACGATAACTGTCCGTCGCTGCCAGCTTCATAGTCTGCCCCACCAGCTGCCAAAATAAACCTGTTAAAACCGGCCTAGAAATATTCGTAGAGGCCGCAAAAGCCACTTGATCCAGCGCCGCTAAAATCATCTTCGTGGGAAAATGGAAAACATCAGGCTTATCAAGTTTAGGCAAAAGCGGAAACTCCTCACTCGCAATCCCCTTTACATTCGTTCGTGATCCCTTGGTTTGCACTAAAAGCGTATTTCCTCCCACTACAGATAAATTCACTTCCTTGTCGTTGATGAGTGCAATGTACGAAGATAAAACTTTCGCGGGCACAGTGAGTGTCCCCTCATTCTCCACTTCCGCATCAAAAGAAGCACTGATCGCAATTTCCAAATTGGTCGCAGATAAAAATAATTTCTTACCTTCCGCTTTCAATAAAATATTATTAAGAACCGGCAAAGTATTGTTCGGACTCACCGCTCTATTCACCAATGCCAGTGCCGAAGTAAAATCGGCTTGTGCACAAGAAAGTTTCATATTTCGGAAGGCTTAGGAAATCGAGCTCATCAAAGCAAACTTTTGTGCATATGTCTATAAGCTAATTAAAAAGAAAAGTATATAAATATAAACAGCAGTAGATACAGTACCCCCTTGTCAAAACACCCCATAATATGTCGCAAACGCTATAAAAGTAGACAGGTCCTAAAGCTGGATTGTGCAAAACTTTGATCCGTTAAATAACAAACATGTGCAAAACCCGTTGAAAAGTCTCTTTCCTCTGCATAACTCTGTCAAAACCACGGAGAGGAAGCACGCCGCTCCACCCCACCCCACGCACCATTCGGTACCCCAAAAGTACGAGCAAAGCCCCGCCTGTGCAAAACTCAAAACACGGTAGTGCCCAAGTTATGCACATTTTTTCCACCCACTTACGCCCCCAAAACCACCACATTGATCAGCGGTCTTCGGTCGAGTTTTCGAAGAATAAGTCCGGCGACTTCGCTCTTCACGAAGGCTTCAAAATCTTCGGAATGCAGGCTGCGTTTGTCGCGGTCTGCGAGCTTTAAAACGGCATCTTTGGAGTGTCTTTCAATCTCTCTCACCATCTTAGCGAGGTCCTTTTGGTACACAAAGCCACGAGTAGACACGATAGCCTCTCCCAAAACGCGCCCCTTATTAACCTGGAGCACAATCCCTACAAAACCGTTCTCCGCCATCACTTCGCGCTCTTTGAGCACCACTGAGCCCAAATCCCCTTGCATGAGTCCATCCACCACCACGTAGCGCACCTTGATGTCTTCCGTTTTCAGCTTCACTTCTCCGTTGCGCACCTCAATCACGTTCCCATTGTCCATCATATGCACGTTCTCCGCGGGAATGCCGGCCTGAGGCCCGAGATTTCCGTGCGCGCGACGCATGAAGAAGTTGCCGTGGATCGGCACCAAATGCTTGGGCTTCACCAGACTCATCATGAGCTTCAAATCTTCCTGTTGGCCGTGCCCGGAGGTGTGCACATCCATGATCCCGTTGGTCACCATGGTCGCCCCTTGGCGTGCCAGGGAATCGATCAAAAAAGCCACCGCTTTTTCATTCCCAATAATAGGAGACGAAGACACCACAATTGTGTCTCCGGCGTGAATTTTAACCTGAGCGTGAGCGCCAGTGGCCATGCGAGACAGCGCCGCCATCGGCTCGCCCTGTCCCCCCGTGGTCAAAATCAGAACCTCGCTGTCCGGGTACTTATTCACTTCTTTAATAGACTTCACCTGATCCTTTTGAAATTTCAGAAAGCCCAATTTGTGCGCTATTTCCGCATTGTTTTCCAAGCTGCCTCCAGACAAAAACACGCGCCGTCGATTGCGCGCGGCAAAATCGATGATCTGCTGAATACGCCCGATCAGCGAAGCAAAACACGCAATCACAATACGCCCCTTGGCCCCAGAAATAGCGGTCTCCAGGTTTTCGGCCACCACGCGTTCAGACATGGTGTGCCCGGGCTTCACCGCATTGGTGCTGTCCGCAAATAGCAGATTCAAATCGCGCTTTCCAATCTCACTCATTTTGCGAATGTCGCACTCAATTCCATCGGCAGGCGTGAAGTCGAATTTGAAGTCGCCCGTGTGCACCAGCGACCCAGCCGGAGACTTAATATAGATCCCCATCGCGTCCGGAATAGAGTGATTCACACGGAAAAATTCCACCGCGAACTGGCCCATTTGGTAGGTCTGAACATTGTCGATGACTTTCATACGCGCTTGCTTGGTGAGTTTGAATTCATCGAGCTGCTTTTGAACGAGCCCCAGCGAAAGTGACGAACCGTAAATCGTAGGAAATCCCAAATCCGCGAGCACGTAGGGAATCGCCCCAATATGATCCAGATGCGCGTGCGTGATCAAAATGCCACGAATGCGATCTTTGCGCTCCACGAGGTACTGAATGTCGGGGATGATGTAATCCACCCCGAACATTTCGTCCTCAGGGAATTGAAAGCCCATGTCCACCACCAGGATGTCATTTTCGTACTCGATCACCATACAGTTCTTCCCTACCTCTTCCAGACCCCCAATCGGGATGATGCGCATCACTTTAGGGTGAGTCACCACTTTTCCACGGGGCACAAATTCTTGAGGTACCGGCGCTTCTCTGCGAGGACGATGGCGTCCGCCTCCACGATGCTTATCTCCACCACCGTGACTTTGCCCACCGTGCCCCGAAGGACGCGGCTGCTGCTGTGCCGTCGGTGCGGGAGTGGGCAAACGAGCCTCCGCCGCGCTCACGATAGGACCCTTGGAACCTCCCTGCACTGCGCTACGAAGCCATTCTGACAATTTATCGATCTGACTCATTTTCGCGTATTAAAAATATAAGCTCTTCCCTCGAATTTTTTTACGACCCCATTCTATCTAAACGGCAGGAAAATCCAAAGCCATTTTAAGAGGTGGACCTTGAAACCATTCTGTCCCCAACGGAAAGAGAGTTTGAAATCCCACAACAAAGAGAAGATGCTGCCCCTTCTGGGAAGCATCAAACATGAAAGGAAGCGGAGAGAAAGTTCATGAACTTTCTCGGAGCGCTCCATGCTGAACAGAAGGGGCAGCATCTTCCAGCCTGGGTTTGGGGTTTCAAGATTCACGTCTTTTAAGCGTTTGACTTTCCCCTCTCCCCGCGCTTCACTGAGATCAATGAAGCCAAGCACCTTTGTCTTCGAGCGCGCAACTTTCCAAGAAAAGGAAAGGCGTGCTGTTTTTTCGTACCGCATTACTTTTAAAGACCACGCGCCGCTGCACTTCACCGAAACCCTCGCCTTCCCTGCCGGAAAAATCCTGGGCCTGCCTCCACACTTTCTCAAAGAACTCCTTAAAAATCTGCACTTGGTTTTGGGCGTGAGTTACTACAAGCTCTACTGCCCGGCCAAACTGGAACTGCCCTACCGCCTCACCCGCGCCGAAGCCGACTTTTGGACCACCCTTTACCAAAAAGGCTTGGGCGAATTTTTCTTCCGCAACAAGATAGACTTCCGCCGCCTCGCCCACTTTCCCTCTTCAAAAACAGCCCAGCCTTTCCTCCCGGGCCACGTTCCCACCCAGGAGCGCGCCCTCCTGGGCATCGGCGGCGGAAAAGATTCCATTGTGGCCGGAGAACTGCTCAAAGAGCGGAAGCTCCCCTGCACCGCCTTCGTGGTGGAAACTGAAAAAGATTCGCCCGTGGTGAACAGTGTGATCAAAGCCATGAGCCTCAAAAAACTGGTGGTGCGCCGCAAACTGGACCCACAACTTTTCCAGGCGCTACCGGGCTCCACCAACGGCCACGTCCCCATCTCAGCGGTCTTCGCTTTTGTGGGCACTTTCACGGCCGCTCTCTACGGCTACCGCTACGTGGTGGTGGCCAACGAAGCCAGCAGCAACTTTGGCAACACAAAATATCTCGGGCAAGAGATCAACCACCAGTGGAGCAAGTCCGCGGAATTCGAAGAGCTCTTCCAAGAACACGTCCGCACCCGCCTCACCCCTTCCATCACCTATTTTTCTGCCATCCGCCATTTCTACGAAATTCGCACGGTGGAAGCCTTCACTCGCTACCCCAAATATTTCCCGATTTTCACCAGCTGCAACCGCAACTTCCGCGTGCACCATGCTCGCCCCGGGGATCTCTGGTGCGGCGAATGTCCCAAGTGTGCTTTTGTTTTCGCTCAGCTCGCGGCCTTTCTTCCACCCGCCAAGCTGCTCAAATTTTTCAACAAAAACCTCTTCGAAACCCCAGCCCTCCTGCCCCTCTTCAAAGACCTGGCCGGTCTGGGCAAACTCAAACCCTTCGATTGCGTGGGCACTTTTGAAGAGACCCGCGCCGCCCTGCGCCGCGCCTCCGCTTGGCACAAAACCACCGCCCTCAAAACGCTGCTCCCACTGCTCCATAAAAATTTCCCCAAGGACGACGACAACGCGCTTTTCAAGATTCAAAATGCCCCCACGCTCCCGGCCCATTTCAAATTTTTAGGGCTCAAAAATGTGCTGCTGCTGGGCTATGGGAAAGAGGGAGAAGCCACGCATGCCTACCTCAAAAAATTCTACCCAGGCTTGCGCGTAAAAATCGCAGACCACGCCAAGAGCCCGCACTATCTCGATCAACAAGATCACGCCGAGTTCGCCGTAAAAACTCCCGGCCTCCCCAAGCAAAAAGTTCGCATCCCCTACACCACCGCTACCAATATTTTCTTCGCGCAGAGTCGCCAAATCACCTTTGGAGTAACGGGCAGCAAAGGCAAAAGCACCACGGCCAGTCTGCTCGCACACTTGCTCAACAAAGCCGGCATCGAAGCGGAGCTCCTGGGCAACATTGGCAAGCCCATGCTGGAATCCCTGTTGAGGCCCCGCCACCCCAACCAAGTCGACGTGCTCGAACTTTCCAGCTATCAGTTGGATGACTGCACGCATTCGCCGAACGTGGCCCTCGTCACCAACCTCTTCCCCGAGCACATGACTTACCACGGAGGCATCGCGCCCTACTACACAGCCAAGCAAAACATTCTAAAACACCAGACCCCCGCAGACGTCTTCATTGTGAATCCCCAGCACCCGCTCCTCAAAAAGTGGGCGAAAACAGCCCCCGGGAAAACCCTGCCCTTCGCCAGCTGGCAGCCCCCGACGAATCCGCTGCTCGGCCAACACAACCGCTCCAACACCGCCGCCGCTCTAGCCGCCGCCACGGCCGTCTACAAAATCCCTAAGAAAACCCTCATCGAAGCCCTCGCGACTTTCAAAGCCCTGCCCCACCGTCTCGAAAAAGTGGGCACCTTCCGCGGCATCACCTTCTACGACGACGCCATCTCCACCTCGCCCGAATCCACCCTAGAGGCCTTGAAAGCGCTCCCTCCCATCGGCACCATTTTTCTGGGCGGCGAAGACCGGGGCTACGATTTCATCCAGCTCGAGAAAGCCCTGCGCCGTTACAAGATCAAAAACCTGGTCCTTTTCCCCGAAACCGGCGCTCGCATACTGAAGTCCGAAAAGGGCTTCAAAATCCTCAAAACCACCTCGATGAAAGAAGCCGTAGAGTTCGCCTATCAAAACACCCCTCGCGGCCAAATCTGCCTGCTCTCCACCGCCTCTCCCAGCTACTCTCTGTGGAAGAATTTCGAGGAGAAAGGGGCGGAGTTTCAGAGACAAATCAAGGCACTTGACATAGAATAGGAATAGTGTTAGAGTAAGCTCCTTTTTACTCACACTACCTATGTCCGAACGCCTTTCCGTCCCTGCACTCCTCACCCTGACCATGCTTGCAGCCGGATGCTCTGAAACGGAACTCCCCGCAGCGCTGCCCCGCAGCTATCCTGGTGATTTCTCTCTGGAAACAGAGCGACAGAAGGCTATGGCGAAAGCCCGCGCCACAGTCAAAGAAGAATTGGTCACCAAAACTCCTTTCACTTGCATGCCCCCATGGTCTGAAGAATCTTGTGACGAAGAACTGAGCCGAAAAACCGTTAGTCCCGACGAAACCGTGGGTGTAAAAAAAGAAGAAGGTTGCGGGGCCCTATGGCTCAGCACCTGTACCACAGAAATAGTAGACACTGAAAAGCTGGTTGAAGCGTGTTCAGAAGACCAGGCCGCCGTGTTGAAAAGAATTCGAGAAAAAGCGTCTACCGCCTTGAGCAACGACACCGTGCTCGAAACCGTATGGAAGGCCAAAGAAGGCGGCAATCCTTACCTCAACGACGTGCCCTGGACCGCCCTGTCTAGCGCGACCAGCCCCAGCGAAGACCGCGCAGACATTTGCCCAAAAGACCCAGCATTTTTGCTCGAAAACAGCGGCCAAAACAAGATCTACGGTTTCACGGTGGACGCTGAACGCGCAGCTTTCACCCCTCTGATGTTTGAAAGTGCAGAGCAGTCTCCGCTCTGTGACCGTGCCGCAGTCCTTGCAAAAATAGAGTATTGCCGCATCACGGGAGAATGCGACTACACCACTCAAACGGCCCTCCCGGGAGCCAGCCAAGTGACGCCCAACGAACTCAGAGCCCTGGTTGCCGGATTCTGCGTGAACCCTGAAAAAACAGTAAATGGAGAGAAAGAAAGCCTGAGCGCCTACTACGGCTTCACCGGCCCTTACGAAATCAAGCCAGACGGGCTACACACCAAGGGAACCGCTCCCATCAAAGGCCGCCCCGTAACCGGAGAGTTCATTGTGAAATCGGACAAATCCACCTGTGTGGACGCGAACAAGCCCGTTGAAATAGACCTGGGTGGCGGGAAAAAACTGCAAGTAGAATTCTCTGGCTGCCAAACCCCGAACGACGCTAAAGATGCCACTCTGATCGAAGGCAGCAGCAGCACGACCCTGACCGCTTTTGCAGCAGCTGGAGCCAGCTACGACTGGTCTACCTGCGGAGCAGATACCGATGGGAACTGTGACCCTTACTACCGCTACACCCTCGACCAAGACACCTTTGCTTGGACCGGACCGGTAGAAACAGCCCGTTAAACGCCCACGCGTTTTCGCACCTCTTCCGGGAAAGCCTTGAGCACCCAGAGCAGGCCCACGTAAACAAAGCAGCCCACTCCCGCAAGCAAAATCACATTCAAATTCTGGAGCCCCAGCCATTCATAGCTGGGCTCTTTGAGTAGCCAAACCACGCCTGCCATCACCGCAGCAGAAAAGCCAATCTTGGCAAAACTCTTCCAGTCGATTCTGTATTTTAAGTAGCGTCGCACCAAGGTTCCGGCTACCAGCAAAATAAACACCTCCGTGGCCACGGTAGACCAAGACGCCCCGCGAAAGCCCCAGTGCGGAATCACGAATAAGTTCAGTACGATATTGAACACGGCTGCACCCCCGTTGATCCACAGCAACTTGGACTGCTTCCCCAGTGCCACCAGCGAGTAATTGTACAAACTGGTGTTGAAGGAAATCGCCATGGCTATGCAGAGAATCTGCAGCGCCACGTCCGATCCGTAAATTCCCTGGTCGACTTGGCTCAAAAACTCGGGCTGCGTGATGAGGAAGATGATGGGGTAAGCCAGCAGGTAAATGCCAATGGTGATGGGCAGCGAAGCCATCAACAAGAAGTTCATGCAGAGGGTTAAAATCCGCTCCACTTTTTTGGGATCGTCCTTCAGAGCCTTGGAAAGCACCGGCAGCACGCTGTTCATAAAGTAGACCGGAATCACCTGCAGAATTTCGAGCATCCGCACCGCCGGGCCGTAGTAGCCCAGTTCGTGAGGCCCTTTCATGAACATGATCATCACGCTGTCGATGCGGAAATAAATCATGTTGAAAACCAGCGCAATCCCATACGGAAACGCCCCCGTAAAAATCTCTTTCCAATACGTTTTTTCATAAAGCGGTTTCAGTTTTGCATACTTCGCGGCATAGAAATACGTGAACGCCAACGCGAAGCCGTTGCCCACCACGCCCGCGATCATCAGCTGATCAAAAGCCTCCTGCGTCGGAGTGCCGATGTAAAAATAATAGATCGCCGCGAGCATCCACAAAAACGACAGCACCTTCCCTCCCACGAGGCCAATCGTGGCGTATTCCATCTTGAGTTCCACCTGCAGCACGCTGGAAACGGTACCCTGCAAAATCGCCAAAAATACCGAAATCGCCGCGATGGAAATTCCTATCGGAATGAAGGTGCCTTGGTACTGCGGCAAGACAAAAGCCAGCACCACGGCGAGCGCCATCGTCACCGCCGCGGTCACAATGCGCATTCCAAAAATATTCCCCGCAATAAAACTCTTTTCACGCTCGCCCTTACTCATTTCCCGCACGCCAATGGTGAACAGCCCAAAATCCGCCGCGATCCCAAAAAACGCCAAAAATTCATAAACCGCCGTGTACTGCCCATAGCCCTCCACACTCAAAAAATCGCTGACCGCCTTCAAAATCCCAATGCTCACCACCGCCATAATGGCGCGGCCGATCACTTGAATCACGGTATTTCCGAGGATTTTCTTTGCGGTAGACATCGAGGGCCATTCTAAAACTTCCCATGAGTTTAAACAAACACACTTGGGCCCCAGTTCGTTTCTCGCTCAAAAATTTGCTAAGATCGTCACAGGTTTTCACTACAACCCTCGCATGAAAGAACCGTCCAAAGTAAAAGTCTTGAGCGCTGTCCTCACGCCACCGGCGGTCTTCTTAGGAAGTTTTGCCAGTCTCGTCTGGTTTTTTAGCCAACAAAGCGGGACGATTTTGTGGGAAAACTTAGTAGCCTCCGCGCTGCTTGCAGGAATGCTGGGCTTCTTCGCTATTCTTTGCGTGTTCAGCCGATGGGTACTGCCTTTCGGCTTGATCGGAGCCCTAGGATTTGTTCTCATCGGCACCCTCGCAGGAGGGGACTACCGCTTCGGCACTTGTTTCGTGTCATTCTATTGTTTGAATCAACACGCGCCGGACTGGCTGGTTCTGCTGATAAAAAGCACCTACGAAAGCATTTTCCTAATCGACCTCATTGCTGGAGCCACGCTCGGAGTGCGCCTTTTGGTCAATCTCAACGCAAAGTATCCACAAACACGCTATTTCATGGGCACTTTTCTTCTCGCCTTGTTCACCCTCCTCTTGAGCCTAGTCCAAGGTATTCCGGATGTGCCACAGTACAACTCTTTTCAGCTCGCCCTGCTGAGTTTGATGGGGCTCCTAGCTCTCGTCTCTTTTTGTTTCGGACTATTCTACAAAAAAATCGGGATGGCCGTGGACAAATGGAAGAGAATTTACGGCGCTGGCGTAATATCCCTCATTTTTCTGCTTCCCCTCCTAGCTCCTTTAAAAGTCAGTTCGCCAGAAGATCAAAAGGCGGCTTTTTTTGGGATGATATTCTTTGGAGCCACCGCGTGTTTTAGCTTCATCTACCTGGGCTTTTTCGCCAAAAAAGTTGCCGTGAAATGAAATTCGACTCACCCCCTTCGCTTTGTTAAACTGCGGTCAGCTTTACGGAACCTCTAATTACGATGCAAGAACTCAAAGACCGCCTCGCCCTGCTCCAAGACGAAGTCCAAAAATCCATGGACCACCTGGATCTTCCTCAGAAAAAATCCAAGCTGGCCGCCCTGGACGTGGAAATGGGCGCGCCTGATTTTTGGAACGACCAAGCCGCCGCTCAAAAAGTCTCTAAAGAAGCGGGGCTCCTGCGCAACACCATCGAGGCCTGGGAAAAACTCGCTCACGACGTGAAGGATCTTTTGGACCTCACCGAAATGGTGGCCGCCGACGACAAAGAAACCGTGACCCAGCTCGCCGCAGACATCACCGAAGCTGAGAAAAACCACCACCACCTCAACATCGAGCTCTATCTCTCCGGCCCCTACGACGCGAGCGACGCCATCCTCTCTTTCCACGCGGGCACCGGCGGCGTAGACGCGCAAGATTGGGCGGAAATGCTCATGCGCATGTACCTGCGCTACTGCGAAAATCAAGGTTGGAAAGTCACGCAGCTGGATCTCTCCACCGCGGAACAGGCCGGCATCAAAAGCGCTTCCTTCAAAGTGGAAGGCAATTACGTTTATGGTTATTTGAAACACGAACACGGCGTACACCGCCTCGTGCGAATCTCTCCGTTCAACTCCAAAGGCACGCGTGAAACGTCCTTTGCCATGGTGGACGTGGCGCCGCAAATCGACGAAGCCGAAGTGGAAATCCGCGACGACGACCTGGACTGGGAATTCATCCGCGCCAGCGGAGCCGGCGGTCAAAACGTGAACAAAGTGTCTTCCGCGGTGCGCCTCAAGCACGTCCCCACCGGCCTCGTGGTCACCTGCCAAACCGAGCGTAGCCAAATCCAAAATCGCCAAAACGCGCTGGGCATGCTCAAGGCCAAACTCGTTGCCATGAAGGAGCAGCACCACCTAGACACACTCCACGACCTCACCGGCGAACACGTGCAACACTCCTGGGGCAACCAAATTCGCTCCTATGTTTTGCAGCCCTACCAAATGGTGAAAGACCACCGCACCGACTACGAAACCAGCCAAGTGGACAAAGTCCTGGGCGGCGAACTTGACGAATTCGTGGAAGCCAGTCTAAGATCTAAGGCTTAAACAAGTTTATGGACGTCAATCAGCCTGAAGCCGGCCGCCATGAGCAGCCCAACCGACCGCCGCTCACGCTCGAGGGTTTATTGGAAGATCCCATCGGAACCGTCCTTGTCGGCACTTTTAGAGGAGTGGAACGCGTGGTTAGAAAAGGGTTGAAGCATCCATTAACAGTAGTCCCCGCCGCAGTCTTGGGTGGAGTCGGCTTGGTGACCGCACTAGCACTCCTGCGAATTCTCCCCGACGAAGAAGAGCAAGCCGCTTGACGAAAAGCTTCCCATCCCCCAAAATTCAGGGGATTTCCTTAACAAAATTTTTATGAGTGGAGAAAGAGAGCCCTTGAGCGATAACGTCGTCACTAGCAGTTTAAGGTTACCCGAACGAGAAAGTTCTTTTGCAGTAGAGTTAGTTGTGGACAGAATTCATGCCACCACCGCTACAGTCCATCCCGTCTCTGTAGCCACCCCGACCCCGGTCATGACAGTTCTGGGCGAAGACACTCCAGAACGCTTTGAACCCGCCTACTAACCATGCCCTTCGAAGTCGAAAAAGGTACGGAGAACCAAATCCTACGCACGGTTTCTAAACCGGTGCGGGAGATCACACCGGAACTCAAAAGGTTCGCAGTGGACATGGTCAAAACCATGGAAGAAGAACAGGGCGTGGGCATTGCCGCGCCGCAAGTGGGCCGCAACATTCGCATGGTGATTGTGAAGCTGAATCCCGGCGATAAAAACGAGATCGTTTTCCCCATGGTGAACCCTGAAATTGTGGATCACGCAGAAGAACAAGAAGACGGCGAAGAAGGCTGCCTCAGCCTCCCCGGAGTCTGGGGCAAAGTGACGCGCTACTCCCACCTCACGGTGCGCTACAAAAACTTGAAAAACGACCAACAAACTCTAGAGCTCCACCACTTCAACGCCCGCATCATCCAGCACGAAATCGACCACCTAGACGGCGTCCTTTTCATCGACAAAGCCTTCGACATCGAAGAAAAAAAGCGGGCTAAACGCGGGAAAGGGGCAGAGATCTAGACGGCCAAACGGATCAATTCGTAAACATGACGGCGCAGAGTGCTCATGTGGCGAGCTAGCTCTCCTTCTTGAGGAGTGATGCCAAGTCCATCCACGGCTCTTTGTATGTCGCCTCGTACGGTTTCCGCAACACTGGAAGGAAGCGCATCTCCTTCGGCAGTAAGGAGAGTTTGGTAGGTCCGAGTAAGGGCCAAAGAAAGGTTCGCGGCAAAACGGCCATCGATAGAGCGGACGCTCTCCAAAGCGGTTTGCGCTCGGCTCACATGGTGCAAGGCCTGCGTTCTCTTGGAGGGGAATTCTGAAGCTTGCATCAACAAGTGATAAAGAAGCTCAGAGTTTAGCAATGAAAATCAATTTCGTAAAGAGGGCAAGCGCCGTCCCCCACTAAATCTCACCCACCACGGGCGTGAACTCACAAGAAAGGTAGGGCAGAAGGACCCGAGTAGTTTTGGGAAAGATAAAACCGGGGTCCGTCACGCGCGCCCCCATCAAATTTGGCTCGCATACGTAATCGTAGCCACCGGCCTCACCTATGAACTGAGGATTATCAGCTAACATCCACCCTAGGCAACGGTGGTTTTTGGCAGTGTCCCTAAAGCCTAAGTATGTATGATTAGCGGGGTTGGCGGAGGTCAACTCCGCATGCAAACGCCCCGCGGACTTCTCAGAAAAGGCAAAACTGTGAAAAGGAGAGACTCCATGCCCAGAGGCTTTCAAATTACAGCTCTGAGCAAAAAGCACCGTCTCAACCGTCAGCATCTGGAGCATCGCCGCCTCCAGCTCTGGCCGCACGGTCAAATCCAAAACACTGGGCTCCACCACTGGAGCTAAGTCCACAGGGTCCGCGGCCAAGGCCGTGCTCACCAAAAAAGAGGATAATAAATTCATAAGAAGCCTTATTTGTACAACTTTCTCATTAATTTAGCAAGGCTGCGAAGCCACCACCACGCCCTGCGGTACACAAAGACCCGCGGCTCAGCATAGTCCACGCGCTTTCCTCCAAAGCGAGTTTTGAACTGGGTCACCCCCGAGAGCACGTGCTTCGCATCCCCTTCCGGCGCGATCCCAAAAAAATCATAGCTTTTGCAGTCCCGCCGTTTCGCCTCCCGGATGGCGTGCCACTGCAAGGCATAAGGAGCCATAGCCTCCCGATATTTCCCGGCAGATGCTCCAAAATAATAAACCGCTTGATCCCTAAAAAAAGTCGCGATCAGCCCACCCACCAGCTCGTCGCCGATCCAGGCGGTGTAAAGCGCCGCGTCCTTGCCCAACAAGGCCAAAAAATCGCGATAGAAGGCCTCTTGGTGGAGGTAAAACCCATCTCGCCCCGCTGTTTCCCGGAAAACCTCATAAAACGCGTGTAGGCCCTTTAAATCGGCTTCTTTCACAGTCACACCATGTTTCTCAGCCACCTTGATGTTGTAGCGGCCCTTTTGAGTCATTTGTGCGAGCAACTCGGCTTCAGAAAGCCCCAAATCCAGCATCAAAGTGTGCCCGGGCACATATGCCTCTGCAGTCCCTCGCCCACCCAGCTCAAATTCCCCAGGCAAAAATCCCGGTTCCACGCGCAAAAACACGTCCCCGTGCAGCCGCGCCCAATTGCCACACGCTTCCTGCAAAAGCGCCCAGGCCGCTTTCTCCTCGCCAGACGGTAGCAGCGGCCCTCGCGGAGCCCAAAGCCAGGTCTTCCCAAGGCCCATCGCCTGCCGAATCGCCAGCATCGATCCCACCAGTTTTTCATCTTCAAATAGGCCAAACACGCGGAACTCCGGACGTCCTGCCACCTTCGTCTGCAGCACCCCAAAAGCCCAGGTTTGCTCAATGGAACCATTGAAATGGCCGGCCACAAAAGCATCCAGGAGCGAAGCATCTTCAGAAGTCAGAGGCTGTACATGCATGCGCCCAGCATAGCACGATTTGGCAAAAAGCATAAACTATGTTATAATAACATGATTCTTCATTTTTTAACCCCCTAAAATGAAAAAGCAAACAAAAATCCTATTCGCCACCGCCTTTGGGCTCTTGGCTGTACTCGGAGCCAGCGTCTACGCTTCCGGCGGATCGCTGCAAGGCCGCTTCACCACGGCAGGAAGTGAACTCACCATTGAAGTGGCTTCCACCACTCCAAGGGCGGACATCCTCATCTCTCCTTCAGACCACGCCACCGCAGGCCTCAACGCAGCCTCTGCTTACAGCTTCACCACATCAGGAGAAGCTTTGCTCGTGGAAAAACTGGCAGTGAGTTTAAAAGGTACAACGCCGTATAATCCGATCACTATAGAGTACGAAGACTCCGACGGAGTGACTCGAGCGGACCTAGCATACGTGGTCGAAGGAATAGCCTCTTTTACGGGGCTCGATTTTTACATCCCTGAGGCTGACTCCAAAACACTCACTATCTATGCAGACGTACTCAACATTGGTACAGGCGCCACATCTGGTGATGTTGTGAAGGCAGTCATAGCCAAAAGCAACTTTAAAGCCGTAGGCCAGGACACAGGCACTACTTTTACGACCTTGACCTTTGCAGCCACCACAGAGCCCAACAACATGACCATCTATCAAACCAAACCCACTTTCTCTTTGGACAGCAGCTCTCCATCAGGCACTCGCTCGGTCTCAGCCGTCGACTCGATGTTTGTCTTTAATATCCACGCGGACGACGGAGGCGAGGTAACGGTGAAAGACTTAAGAATCAACCTGACCTCTTCTGCAGACTTCAACACAGCAGCAGTGGTCACGGCCACTCTGGAAGATCCAGACACAGGAACGGTGTTCGCCGGACCTCTTCAAGTGAGATTCAGTAACGCTTCTACCGCTTACATCCCTTTCTCTGATGATTTCACGGTGAGTGCCAGTGACGATCAACTTTTGGAACTTGTATTAGACTCGGCCACTCTCTTGGATGAAGATTCAGGAGTAGATGATCCAGTGACAGCAAAGATCAACCTCGGCAGCAGCCCCGTTAGCGGAGGTGGAGTGGTGTGGAACGATGGTTACAACGACGTACGTTGGATGGGCGCTTTGACCAGCTCCACTTTGACCGGAAATACCGTAAACTACTAATCAGTCTCGCCACAAAAAAGAGCCTCCTCACGGGGGCTCTTTTTAAATAATCCGCATAGCCAGTTCCCCCTCCTTTCTGAACACAACCAGGCAGAAAGAAAAAGAGAAGCTCATGAGCTTCTCTTTTTCGCTTCCAGTGAAGAAAGGAGGGGGACTGGCTATTTTTGCATTTTCTGTCTAATGAACGCAGGAATATCGTATTCGCTGGCTTGGTCGTCGGTCATCGGCATGGAAGGAGTGGAGGGCGTAGAAGGTCGCGCGTCCATGGAAGGACGAGGCGCCTGCTGTTGGTTCCCCATCGGTCGGTATTCCCCGAGAGGTCTAGTGATTTGAACGCCACGTTTGATGTCGTCGAAGCCCGTAGCCACCACCGTGATTTTGATTTCACCGGTGTAGGAATCGTTGATGACGGCTCCAAAGATGATGTTCGCTTCAGGGTCAGCCGCTTCAGTGATGATGCGAGCCGCTTCGTCCACTTCAAACATAGAGAGGTCGCTGCCTCCGGTGATGTTGAAGAGGATTCCCTTCGCGCCTTGAATGTCGAGTTCGAGCAAGGGGCTTTCCACTGCAGCACGAGCCGCTTCCACCGCACGATTTTCTCCGGTTCCGTAACCGATTCCCATGAGGGCGGATCCGGCGTTTTCCATGATCGCTTTCACATCGGCGAAGTCCACGTTGATCATGCCGTGTACGGTGATCAAATCGGAGATGCCCTGCACACCTTGGCGGAGCACATCGTCCACCACCGTGAAGGCCTCAGAAAGAGGAGTCTTCTTGTCGATGAGAGACAAAATCTTGTCGTTCGGGATCGTGATGAGCGTATCCACTTTGTTCTTCAAATTCTCGAGACCTTCCTCAGCCTGCGTGCGGCGACGGTGTCCTTCAAACGTGAAGGGCTTGGTCACTACAGCCACGGTCAGGATTCCCATGTCGCGGGCAATTTCAGCAATCACAGGAGCAGCCCCGGTTCCGGTTCCGCCGCCGAGTCCACAAGTAATGAACAGCATTTCGGTTCCTTCCAAAGCCTGTTTGATTTCCTCAGCAGATTCTTCAGCCGCTTGGCGACCCATTTCTGGGTGGCTTCCTGCTCCGAGTCCACGAGTCGTAGCCTTTCCAATGTTGATCTTCAAAACCGCTTCGTTGTGGTACAGCGCTTGAGCATCGGTGTTCACGGCAATGAATTCAATTCCCTTGATGTTGGATTTGATCATGCGGTTGAGCGCATTTCCGCCGCCGCCACCCACACCAATAACTTTGATACGAGCGACTGGAGTCACGTCCGAAGGCGTGATTTCCATGTTACGGCGGTTGGTTTTACTGCCGGAGAACAGCGTTTTCAGGCTGTCGTCTTGTTGTGAATGGCTTGCCATACGAAAGGGGTAAAGATAGAGCACTCGGCGAAGCCGAGCTATTAATAAGTTAAGGAAGGAGTCCGCGGAACCAGTTCTTGAGTCCTTGCGTCATTTTTTCGACATTGAAATTCTTGAAATTCATCTTGAGTCCGTAGCCCTCGCCTTGGAAGCGAGACCCCCAGATCACCAGACCGATCACACTGGCATAAGCCGGGTCTTCGATCTTGTCCACCACGCCTTCGTAGTTGGTGGGGAAACCAATCTGCACAGGAAGGTTGAGCACTTCGCGAGCGAGGTCGATCACACCAGGCATCTTCACCGCAGCACCGCACAAAATCGCACCGGCAGGCAGCATCCCGTCGCGTTGCACGCGAGCGAGTTCGTCCTTCACCATGGCAAAAATTTCGTGGTAACGCGCTTGAATGATTTCCGCGAGTTGCTTCTTGGAAACCGTTTGCGTGTCGATCTTGGAAAGCAAAGACAAATCGATGGTTTCTCGATCGTGAATGTCTTCTGGGATGCAGGATCCGTATTCGATCTTAATTTTTTCAGCAGTATCGATGGAAGTACGCAGACCAATCGCAATATCGTTGGTCACGTTGTCTCCACCCACAGGCAGTGAAGCGCTGTGCAGCACGGTTCCTTCTTCAAACACAGACACGTTCGTGCCGCCGCAACCCACGTCGATCACCACCACCCCGAGCTCTTTTTGGCGCTTGCTCACCACGGATTCCGCGGCGGCCAGCCCACAAGGAATAATATCGTTGATGTCCACACCGGCTTGGTGCACACATTTTTCAATGTTCTTCACGGCAGGCACCAGGCCCGTCACCAAGTGCGCGAGCACTTCGAGACGAATTCCCGTCATGCCCACAGGGTATTTGATGCCGGTCTGTTCATCTACGGTAAAGCTCTTGGGAATGATGCGCAGAATTCTTCGGTTGTTGGGAATAGCCACCGCTTGAGCGGCTTCCAGTACGCGGTCCACATCGTCTTCAATGATTTCGTTTCCGGTATGAGAAATAGCAATCACGCCCTTGCTGTCCATGGACGCAATATGGTCGCCAGAAATGCCCAGGAACACCGCGTGCACCGGTTCCCCGGCCATGCGTTCGGCGTCTTCCAAAGCGGCAGCAATGTTTGCCACAGTTTCTTCCACATCAATAATATTTCCCTTACGCAGACCACCGGAGGGGGAAACCCCTACCCCAATGATGTTCGGTTGAGTGCTGTCTTCGTCGAGAACGGCTATCGCTGCGCGGATTTTGGAGTTCCCAATATCAAGACCCGCTATGATTCGGTGTTTTGGCATGTCCAGACTTTAGACCATCAAAAAAGGCTTTTCAAGTCGACTGAGTCAAAAAACGCCGCTTAGGCAAGCCAATCTCAGAAGCTTGACTCAAAAATGTACTCAGCTTTTACGGCTTCAAACGGCCCTCCAGACCTGTTTTTACACCACCCCATTTTTTCCACTTGCGAAACCACAAAAATGTGTAAAAAATCCAAACCTGTCGCACGGAGGCCGAACAATCCTTTTGCACAAGCCAAAAGAAGATGAACAAAAAAGTTATACGATGTCCATGGCGCCAGATCTTCCAATAAAACCTTTCCAAATACTCCGGCATGCAGTAAACTCATAAAGTAAAATAATTTTACATTATGCCAAAGCTTGTCACCATTTCGCCCAAAGGCCAGATCACCATTCCGACGAGTTACAGGAAGCGAATCAAGGTCAAACAGTATATTTTTGATACGAAAGGAGCTGTGATTACTCTGAGGCCCGTAGAGATGAAGGAGCTGCAGTCAGATACTCAAGAGCTGGCCGGGGCTGCCCTCTCCAATTTTAAATTCTGGGACGACCCATCCAACGACGCTTATGACCAACTCCTCTAAATTCAAAGCGGGCGAAATTCTACTCATCCCCTTCCCTTACACGGACATGAGCAGCAAAAAAGTAAGACCTGTTTTTGTGGTGAGGGATGCTGTAGACGAAGATATATTGGTGGCCCCCATCTCCACGAATGTGAACAGAGGGAAGAACGACTACCTAATCGGCAACGAAGATTACGGAGGCACTCCTCTACCGGTGACGTCTTGTTTGCGTTACGAAAAACTCGTCACACTGAGCAGTAGCTTGGTTTTAAAAAAAGTAGCCACTTTAAAAACAGCGGTGACTAAGAAAATCCAAAGTAAAATTTCAGACTTCATTCTGGCCTAAAATAAACTCCACGGCTTCTCACCCGCCCACTTTTATCCCCTGCAAGCGACCCAAAAGCGCTTCCACTTCTTCTACCCGGCCCGGCAAAAACAAATCCCGATTCACCACCAGGTCCAGCTCGCCCTCTCCCAGCTTAAAAGACTCGACGCGCGGGTCTAAAAACAGGTCCAAGTGAGAAAGAAGCATGGATTCTACCGAAGATGGCACCTCAGCGGCATCCGGCTGGAAAGTATAGGCGGCCAAACCGGTTTCCAACTGGGAATTTTTAAAATGAATAGCGCTGATCTTCCCGGGGAAAAGAAACTTGGCTAGAGTCATCAAACGGTCCGTGCTCAAAAGGGCGGCCCCTTCCTTTCGGGCGCCTATAAAATGAAAGGCAGGCAGCTGAGGCAGTTGAACAAAAAGCGTTCGCTCCACAGCACGTCTTTTCCCTCGCCCCGTGGTTTTGACCGCTAGGCCCACCTTTCCTCGCTCCAAAAAATAAGCGGAAGCGTTGGAGCCAGGTCTTTCCGTAAAACCTCGAGAAAGAAGAATTTTTTTAAACTGTCCAAGCCGATAACTTTGATAAATCCCTTGAATCAAAGCCAGTCCTACAAAAACACCCACGATCCATAGGCCATGTTGGTTGAACCACTGACCTCCCTCGGCAAAAATAGAAGTTTCCATAAGCAATTAAAATAAACTCCACTGCTTCTCCTCTTCCCGTTGTTGCTCCCAGGGCTTGTTCAGTTTTTCCAAGCGCCCGAGCAGCGTCTTAAAAGAGAAACCGGAAAACACCTTACGCGCGAGGTCCATGTCAAAAGTGTGCACGCGGCTCTGCTCCAAATCAAACTCCAATCCATCTTCTCGCAAAATCGTGGCCACTTTCTTATAGAGCCCCGCCTTATCCTGTTCGGCTCGCAGCAGTTCCCTCACCCGCTCCGGCTGCACTTCTTCCAAATGCGCGTACAAATTTTCCACAGTACCCCACTCCGCCAGCAGCTTCACTGCCGTTTTCTCGCCAATGCCCATCACGCCTGGAATATTGTCACTGTTGTCCCCGCAGAGCCCCTTAAAGTCCGGCACCTGCTCCGGCCAGACACCCATCTTGTCCTTCACAGCCTGGCGGTCGTAGCGGATCACCTTGGTGTATCCACTCACCGGGGACACCACTATCGTATTGCCACGCACGAGTTGAAACGCGTCCTTGTCCCCCGTCACAATCAAAGTGGCGACGTCCGGGTGGCCGGTCTCCACCAATTCAGAGACGATTCCCAAATAATCGTCCGCCTCCAGGCCTTCTTTCTCAAAAACAGGAATCGAAAGCGCATCCAACACCTCTCGCACTCGAGGAAACTGCACAATCAGATCGTCGTCGGTTTTATTACGGGTGGCCTTGTACTCGGTGTAAATCACATCCCGGAAGGTCGGGCCCTTCATGTCCCAAGCGGTCGCCAAATAGTCTGGCTTTTCCACCTCCAAAATCCCCAAAAGGATGCTCGTGAACCCGTAAACGGCGTTCACCGGAGACCCATCCGGCGCGGTTAAAGTCTTGGGCACAGCATGGTAGCAGCGGTGGACCAAAGCGTTGCCATCAATGAGGATGAACTTTTTCACTAGAAAAACAGGTCAAGTTCTGATATAATAACTTAATAGCTTCACGTATGGCAAAAACAAAAACTCCCCACAAGCCCGCCCAACTCCATCTGAAAATCCGCATTCCCCATGTGATCCTGGACGTGCGCGGCGCCGACCCCAAGGTGGCGGAAGCCCTCGCCGAAGGCCTCGATGAACTCGGAGCCCGCTTTCACGTGCTCGGCAGCGGAATGAAGAGTGTCCCCCACGTTTTCTCCCTGGAAGAAGCCCTGGAAGAAGCCCACATGTGGGTGGTGATGGGAACCAAAGTTCCCACCGAATTCAAAATGATCATCGACCGTGGCATCGTGCCCATCATGCTCGCCGGGATTCACCCCAAAGCAGACAACTACAACCCCATTGAAGAAGACGGAAACGCCTTTCTTTTCGATAAAATGTCCCACTGGCAAATCTACAGCGCCCTCGTGCGCGCCCTGGAAAACTTCAACTTCAGCTACGACTGGGAAAACCTCCGCGCTCAAGGACGGTCCTTAATGGAGTAATTATTCTAAGGTCCCGAGCAGGCCTTTTAAAAATGCTTCATCACGGATCGAGCAATCACTTTCACCCAGAGGACAAGCGAGCGTGGCTGCGAGGTAACCTTGTTCTTTAAACAAGAATAAGTAGCTCAGAATATCACCTCCAAACCAGTCTTCGCGGTAGATATAGCCGTGGACAGGGCCGTAACTAAAAGCCCCCTGAGTCATGAAGGAAGGATCAAAAGCAGCAACATTCGCTTCGTAGTCACTGGGCTTCAAATAGATCCCCATCATATCCCCATAAGCGAGACAAGCAGCGTCGGTAGTTGCCCCAAAACTCAGAGCGTCCGAGCCAAAAGCTCCTCTAAAGACGTGGTAGTTGCCATACTCTAAGGGAACCCAGAACCCAAGAGCCCAGTCTTCAATCCAATAATGCCGCCCATCCTGAGTGGTTTCGGTCGGTTCCACCACCACCGCCTGTCTCAGCTCTGCCGCAGTGCTTACGTCGGGAAAATCATGCCCGTCTTCGCAAATCTGATTCCCGTAGTAGGTTTTTTCGTGATTAGCCAAGGCCGCTTCATCATCTTTGGTGGCCACAAAGTCACCCCACGCATCCACTTCAGCCAAGCAAGTATCTGTATATTTGCTGCCGGGGTAAGTTTCTAAAATTTTAAGTTCAAGGACCTCTATATCGTGCAAATTGAGGGTAAAAAACTGCATTCCATAGCGGTCTTCCAGACTAAAACCCCCCGCTGATTTTCCATCGTAGAAAAGCTCCAGACTTTTCACGCGCGGGTTTTTAAAAAACAAGTCTTCCGTGGCAGCGTAACCGGGCACTATGCCCAAGTTCCCCAGGTCGGTACTTTGGTCAAAGCTCAGAGTCCACGTAGGGTTGCTTTCCATGCTGCACCAAGCCGTGCCCCAATTCTCGTCCACAGCCATCTTTGCCTCATAAACGAGATGATTTGTCACGTCATAGCTCAGTGAGGAGCTGGCGCTGGCTTCCGAGAGGTAGCGTTCCGCCGTCACTACGAAACTATCTTTTCCAAAGTCCGTGTTTTTCAAAGAATCACCCGTTGCCCCACCCTGCGGGTCGCACCCCGAAAGCAGCACAAAACCAGCCGTCAGTACCACCCAAGTTTGTAGGGCGGATTTCTCCATAGTTTACTCCAGTGATCCAGTCCCGTCCGTTCCACTGCTGTTGAATTTGAAGTTGGAAACAAGATCAAAAACTTCGCCCAAATTGATGTACTGAACCACATTCAGGCCCATCGCGTTGCCCACAATCACCACAATCACCACGGCCAACATGGTCACTACCAGCCCAATGATCGCATAACGGATTGTACCCACGGCCTGTTTGATCTTTCCCTCGTCGCCTCCGGACAAAATGAAAGAAATACCTCCGAAGAAAATGAAGACCACGCTCAGAAAACCGGCAATAAGAATGCCGTAAGCAATGGCACGATTGATGATTTCGAGCGCATCGTAGTTCTGTGCCACGTCCAAAATGGAGCCTTCGGCCACTGTACCCAAAAATAGAGGAAGAGAAATCATAGCAGAGTTATACTACCCTACGCGCTCTTCCGGTTCAACAATTTTCAAATTCATACGAGCATCTTGCTTGGCCCCCATCATGCGGAGCAGCACGCGAAGGGACTTGGCGGTTTGGCCATCCTTACCGATGATCTTCCCCATATCTTCCTTGTTCACCTTCAAAGTGATGAGAATTCCAAGGTCGTCCACGGTTTGAGTAACCTCCACCTCTTCAGGGTGGTCCACGATCGCTCTAACGATATAGTCGACAAAGTCTCGAGCAGAGTTTCCAGTCAAATCAGCAGTCATAGGAAACAGGCGTTAGAAAATTGAAATTAAGCCGCAGGCGCTTCTTCCACAGCGGGCGCAGCAGCCGCAGCGGCCTTAGCAGCAATGGCCGCTATGACTTCAGGGTCCTTGCTGGCACGTTTGAGATTGCGAGGAGCCATGAATTTCTCCATGCCGCTCATCCCGTTGTTCTTCAAAAGTGAAGCCACAGTGTCGGAAGGAGTAGCTCCTAGAGCCACCCAATACTCCACACGGTCTTTCTTAAAGTTGATCTTCTTCCCTTCAGAAGGATTGTAGAAACCAATGAGTTCTTGGTATTCACCCTTCACAGCCTTACGCTTTTCTGCCACCACAATACGGTAAGAGGCTTCATTGTTCTTTCCCACACGAGTTAGACGGATGACGAGCACAAAAAGGAAGTTAAATAGCTTAACGATTGTAGTGATGAAATGGGCATTGTCAAGCTAAAAAGCGGGAGCTTCAAGCCCTTGAGCGGACAAGAAAGCCATCGCCGCCGCACGGTCGGGATAAGGCCGAACGGCACTCTTGCCTTTTCCAGTCTTAAGACCTTGCAAAATATTCAGCGCCATTTCGTAGCACATGCGAGGGCGGGAAATGAAGGTGTGCCCAGCGGGAACCTCATAAGAATCGGATACAGGGTTGAAGTGAGGACTCAAAAGGACCTCCGCCTGATCAGTGATGTGCGGAGAGGTTTTCAGCGCCATGGCCAAAACACCACGAAACGAACGCTCTACCCGATGCGCTGCTTTCAAGATGCCACAAACCTTCTGCAAAAAAACGCTCTCGGTCGCCGCCCCCCAATGGCTCACAGTGGCTACGAACTCCCTTTGGAGTTGAGCGGGGCTAAACGTGTGCTCCCCTGCATCACGGAAGGGACCTTCCATGAGCAGCACATGGAGGTAGGCCACGGCTTCGGGACCACCGCTCAAACCGCGAAGAGTCCCCAGCACCTTATCTGTGAATAGACCTTCAAACAACGAAGCCAAATCAGCCCCGTTGGGTTCAGCGTCTTTTCGTCCAGCGGCAGCGCGCGCCGTGTCCACTCGCCTCGCCGCCACGGAAAAATACTCTCTGTACTCCACGCGTTCTACTGTTGGCGTAGTGGCAGATTCCACCACGCCTCTTTCTACGAGCGTGTTCATCGGATCTCCATCTTCGTCATGCTCACCGAGCGCTGTCGCGGCCAAACCCAAAGTATCCTCCTCACCTTCTGCTGCAATCGCACCCGCCTCATCACGAGTCACTTTATCCGAAACCACCGCCGCCACTTGAACTGGCAAAACGGGAGCGGCATGAGGATCTTCTGGAGGCCTCTTGGTAGTCATAGATTCATCATACTCCTCAATGAATTCAAAGCGAAATGGCTTTCTTAAGCCGTAAATTGAGGGCAAAAAGTCTGTGCGCACAGACTTTTTGCCAACTGTACCGTTCGGTGCCCATTCCGTCCCGGGCACAGTTTTTTGCAGGTTGAGCAAAAGCTGAAATATACAGCTCACAGAGCGTAGACAAAAAACACTTTGTTGCCCGCCTCACTTACGTGAGTGAACAAGGCCATTACCGCCATTTCTGGCAAACCCTCCAGCTTAAGTTCTTGCCGCGCGACAAGATTAACCCCTACTCCACATACGTCCGCAAATCCTCCACGAGAGGCTTATCGCTTTCCATGTTGATGCGCGTCAAAAGCTCGTGGCGGTGAACATAAACTCTTTGTGCCCAGATGCTGCTGGGCACGGCCACGTACAAAACGCCACTTTTCACGTATTTGGGTTTCACCACACCTTCCGCGTCCTTCCCCACGATGCCCGGCATGATGTCGCGGAACCGGGTGCACACCAAGGCCGCGCGGGCTTGCCGTTCCAACTGGTAGTGCGCCAGCGCTTTGGGAATCAAGTCTTTAAACCAAACGAATTCATTCATGGGCGCGGGCAAGAGGGTATTTGCAAAGTCGTTTTCGTAATGAAAGGTTTAGTATTTTGAGCGAAACAAGGAACGACGACGAAGGCGTATCGGTAGAGATACGTCGAGAAGGAGTGACGCAGTTGAAGCCAAAATTCTAACATTGTAATAGGAAATGACTTTGCAAATACCCTCTACAGCTCAAACTCTTGATACACCTTTAGGGTCTTTTCCGCCATCTTTTCCCACGAAAACTTGAGGCTGTGTTTGAGTCCACATTCGCGAAGTTCGTCTCGTAAATTTTCGTCCAGCAGCACGCGGCGGATGCCGTTGGCCATGTCTTCCGGATCGTAAGGATCGAAGTAGACCGCGTTGTGTTCGCCACAAATTTCCGGAATGCAGGAAGTACGAGAAGCCACCACCGGCGTGCCACAACGCATGGCTTCCAGCGGAGGCAAACCAAATCCTTCATAGAGCGAAGGAAATACGTAAGCAGTCGCGCCCTGATACAGCGTAACCAGCTCCGCTTCGGGCACCATGCCGGTGTAAATCACGTGATGTTCCAGGCCGAGTTCAGAAACCGTGCGCTTCACTTCCGGGTAGTAAGGATCCTCCTCCCCCGTAATGACGAGCGACAAATCAAAACCCTCCGGCCCCTCGCGCAGCAGCGCAAAAGAACGGATCAAATTCACCAGATTTTTGTGGCCGCGCCACACGCCGGTGTACAAAAGATACTCCTTGGAAATCCCATATTTACGCATCACATCCTCCACTTTTTCTTTGTCCGCACGAGGGCCAAAATGCTCGCAAACTCCTTCGTAAATCACTTCCACTTTGCCGGGATTCACATGCACAATGTCCACCAAATCTTGCTTGGTGTTTTCGGAAACAGCGATCACTTTTTTCGCGTGCTTCACAGAAGTTTTCAGCACCAAATTGTAGGCCGCTCGGTAAAACGCCGAATTCATTTTTTTGCCCGGGAAGAAAGACAAGGTCAGATCGTGAATGGTCACGATGCTCGGCCGGCGGTACAGCATCGGCGCGTTGAAGTGAGTGAAATGCATCAGGTCGAGCCCGGCGCGTTCCAAAGCCCAGTAATAAGAAAGTTGCTCCTTCAAAGAGTAGTGCCTGGCATTCACCAAAACCTTCGAGAATCGTTTGTTGGGCGGCTCATACATACTGAATTCCGGCTCATTCATAAACAGCACGTATTCATTCTTCGTATCCGTCTCCGCCAGGTGGCGCGTCAGCTCATACACGTAGCGCCCAATTCCTGTGAATTCAGTACTGTACATGCGGGCATCTATTCCAATTTTCATCGGGAAAAGTCAAAAGCGAAGGGATGCTAGCATGGAAAGCCTCCCAAAAAAAGGCCCAAACAACATGCCATTGCCTTCTCTTGTAGCCTTTGCTAAAGTTCATCCCGCTCCGCTTGGAGCAGCCCTTTATGGGATGGTAGCTCAGTTGGTTAGAGCGCTGCCCTGTCACGGCAGAGGTCGCGGGTTCGAGTCCCGTTCATCCCGCCATTTTGGCGTGGAAAGATTCCTGTTCACTCCCAATAACCCAGGGAGACAAAGGCAAGGTGGGCGCCGACGCCGCTGTGAGCGAAGCCACCGCCGCTTTCACTTCGTGGATCTTCTTGTACTGATATTCCGGCCGCGGCACCAAATCGATCACACTGGGCCCGCCGCTTCCGGAGAGAGTAAAGGTCAGCGATCCATAGTTCAAAAAATTCTGGAAAATCCCCACTTGGTGCTTTTGAATGTCTTGAACATTCACCAAGTCGATCGAGGTTTTGGAGTCTTTAAAAAAAACCGACTTGTCGATGAGTACAACGCGTCGGTCCGTCACGATCACGGTGTTCAAGTAGTAGTAGAATACCGTGAGGAATTGGCGATGAATCACCGCATGCAGGGCGCCGAGAGCAAAGACCATGAGGTAGGCCATCCAATGCCCTTGGCTCACCAAAAGGGGTAAGTTGGCAAAAATAAGGAACAAGACTACCAATATGCCCGGCATGGAAACGAGCGTGGGCAAAATAGAAATCCAATGTTTACGAAAGACACAAATAACAAGTTCTCCCTCCAATTGGCCCTTAAAATGTTGTTGTCCGTCGATCATGCGGTAGCAAGGGAAAAAGCATAAAACAGCTCGAGCCCCGCTGCCATGCCCACCATCACAATGTACCAAGCGGCAAAATAACGGAGGTGCACGATCCCAAAAAGCAGCGTATAGCTAGACTCGTCAAAACGATATCGACGAATGTACGCATAGAGGCGACGAAGCGCGACAAAAGCAAGCGCTACAGATCCCAACTGGACAGCAAAAAGGAGACTGAAAATCACCATGCTTTTGGGGCCAGAAATAAGGGGAAGTTAGACCACGCTAAACCAATTACACTAGACAGTCAATTCATTGCCCTTGCACTATGAAATCTAAGCTTCATGTTCTAGTGATTTATAACCCAGTTTCCGGCTCACGGAAGTGGCGGGACATCCCGGGCGAAATCCGCGCAGCCCTCAGCGAGAAAAAGTGCACCTGGACGTGGTTTGAAACGCAGCCCCGCCCACGCCAAGACTTCAGCCCCCTCCACGGCCTCCATTTTGACCACGTCATTGTGGTGGGCGGCGACGGCACCACTTCGGAAGTGGTGAATTTTCTGCTGCACGAAAAAGTCACCGCTCCACTCCACGTCCTGCCCCAAGGCAGCGCCAACGTGCTGGGCTGGAGTTTGGGAATTCCCCTGCTGCTCGACGTGAAACGCGCCGTGAAAAAAGCGCTCACCGCCAAACCCAAAACGGTGGACGCATTTCTAGTGAATCGAAAACACTACGGACTCATCGCCGTGGGCCGCGGCTACGACGCCTTTCTCATGCAAGAAACAGACCGCCCCATGAAACGCCGCTGGGGCTTCCTCGCCTACGTTTGGATGGCACTCAAAACCGTTTTATTTTACCGCTCACAGCCCTACAAAATCACTGTCGATAGAAAGCGCCTCTTCGTCTCCGCGAAACTCGTGATGATCGTGAATCTTCTGCCGGTTCCACGCTTCCTCGTGAAAGAAAACGACGGCCTTCTCAACGTCTTTATAGTGACCAGTCGCCACGGCATCCAAATGTGGACCGGCAAAAACATCGTGGTGAAAGCCCACAATGAAATGAGCTACCAACTCGATGGCGAACTGCACCACGCCAAAACCCTTCAAGTCGAAGTGGTGCCGGGGGCGGTACAGATCCTCACGTAAGTAACTCTCCAGGTTGGATGCAATTTTACCCAAGTATTGGGTACGAATAATGGTCTGAAACCTCTTCGATCCATGCCCAAATTTTTGGAATGTGGCCTCTTCCCGGACATCCGATCCTCCCGTCAGATGAATCTATTGGATCGTCAGCCATTGCAGGTACGATGGTGTTTGCAATTAGTTCCAATCGGTCGTCCTCGAGCTTGAAATGAGTTTCATGTTCGTAACGTTGCACGATTCCTCCCTCTGGGATTTCTGCTCCAAGCAAAGGGCGAATTTTCCGTGTTCTTTCAAGATGTAGCCAACTTATGTGAATGGCCGTTCTTAGGGTTCGATCGTGCATTCTTTTTAGTTCAGCCCCACTTGGATCTTTGCCATATTTTTCGTTGTGTAGTCGAACCATAAATCGTTCAAAACCGGCACTTATGTTTGTAGTTTGTGTCATTGCAAACGCAATTCTTTTTTGCGCAGCGCGGCCTCCATACAAGGCTTTTCGTTTTGGATCTACCAGGTCGTTGAGACGTTTTAAGGCAGGATCTTCCCAGTTGGTCTTATCTGCCCATACCTCAGTAGCCACATCCATACTTCTTGCGATTTGATCATGGACTCGATAGGAGGCTCCTAAAAAATCTCTTTCACATTCAGCTTTAGCGATTCTTTCGTGGAAGGCACCTTTGGCGCTGCTTACTACTTGCCCATCTCTTTTCTCAACCAAACCAAACGGAAACTTTGCTCTAAAATCGTCGATTACTTCAACCACTCCCGGTAAATATCTTGTCAGCAAAGCATAGTATTCACGTTTTTTTCCTGGGGTATCGAGTTCGTCCAAATCGGTGTCGCTTGGCACACCCGCCGGCGTTTTATACGGGCAACCGTCCTGTAAGTTTAACTCACGCACTGCCGTGCATGTTGAGGCGCTGCCATCTTCCACAAGTGTTTTCATGCCCGCTTTTATATAAATTAGAGCGCAATTTATAACATATATCTGTATTGTATGCAAATCTGTTGACGCTAAGCTCAAAAATAGGCCTCAAGCTGGAGGCAATTAGAACTCTACACTGAACTGTACATTCCAACTCACCTCGAACCTGCAAAAATCTGTGCCCGGGCACAACGGTGCACTTAAATGTACAGTTACCCCGTAAACAACTCCCCCGCAAACCCCGGCGTCCGAAAGATTTCTCCGCGCGGTCCCACCAGCAGCGCTTCTACCGGAGCGTCCGCCAAAAGCTCCTGCGCCTTTTCAAAACCCAAAACAAAGAGCGCCGTGGAATACGCATCCGCCACGAGCGCCGTCTTCGCCTGTGTATAAACGGAGAGCATTGCTCCGGCCGCTTCGCCACTGCGCGGGTCCACCAAATGATGACGCTTTCCCCAATTTCGTCGGCTGGGACTGCTGCATGCCAGAGCCAAATCGCTGCCTTCAAAAATTCCAATCGCTTGAGCAATGTCGGTAGGATGTTCAAAAGCGATGCGCCACGGTGCGCCGATATCGTCGCAGCCCCGCAGCAGCAAATCCCCACCCGCATCGATCAAAAAATTCTCCACCGGCGCCAAAATCGCGCCCACTCTATCGATGGCATAGCCTTTGCCCAGGCCTCCCAGTTCAATCGGAGCCGTCAGACGAACACGTCCATCCGCAAGCTCCAAAGCGCCCACTTCTCCACGCGTCCCTTCCACAAAACTATAAGCACTGTCGTAACCCCAGCCCTCCAAAATACTTTTCACAGAAAGATCAAAAGCTCCACCGGTGCGGCGCTTCATGTCTTCACCAAACGCAATGAGTTCATACAGCTCCGCAGAAACCTCCGCCCACTCACCCACCTGCGCATTCAGCGCCGCGAGTTCGTTGCCTTCCAAAAAACGCGAGTACGTTTTTTCAATCCGAGCACATTCGTAAAACGCCTCGCGCGCCAAATCTTCCACAGCCCCCTCACCCACTAAAACCAAACGCACGGGAGTGCCCAAGTGTTTCTCGGTGAAATCAGAGCGTCGCATTAGTTTTTAGCCAAAGCTGCGATCGTGGCCACGGCGCTCTCGAATCCATTCGGAGTCAAAGAAGATCCGTTCACCGCGCCCAAACTGCCGAGGCTGTCTAAAGACTTTCCAACGACCACGGCAGAAACGCCATCCGAGAACAGGCCCTGGAATTTAATGCTCGTTTCATTTGTGGCCTTGGGACTCACGCTGACGCTAGTCACCACGTCGTCTTTCACGACCAGCGTGATGCCCACGCTTTCTGCCCCGGCCGGGCTTTGGTAAGTCCCAGTGGCGTTGTAGGTGCCGTCTTTATAAACGGAACTTTCCGCGCTCGAATCGGTGCTAGGTGTGTCCGTCGTCGTTGTGCTAGGAAGGTCAGCGGGTCCGGTAGAGTCGGGCATCGCATCCTCCTCTTCGTCTATGAAACCACCATCCTCATCTTCGCCCTCTTCATCATCACCATCTTCATCGTCTGTGGAACCTTCCGTCTCGTCCTCTTCTCCCAATCCACCCATCACGGACTCTTCCAAAGAACCGCCGCTTTCGACTTCAGTCACCTCGTCTTCTTTGGCGCAGGCGGTGAAAAGAGCTCCGGTCACAATCAGAAGGAACAAAAGCTTTGCGGTGGTGTTTTGCATGGCGGTAGATTAAAATTTGACCCAGCCATATTACACCAAACGCCATGACCTTCAAGCTCGACCCGATTCACCGCGCAGCCTACTTCATGATCGCGTTTGCAACGGTGGCTCTGGCCACGCATTTCAACGGGCCCACTTTGTTGCACCTCTGCGCCACACTTGGCTTCGCGCTGCTGCTCTGGGTCTTCTTCACGTACTTTTCCACCAAGCACAAAAACATTTGGGACACCGTGATCACCGGGCTCATCCTCTTTCTCGTATTGCACCCCAGCACCGGACTTTCCAGTTTGATCTTCCCCCTCACGGCCACACTCATTGCCATGCTCGTGAAATTTTTTGTGGAATGGAAAGGCTCGCCCATCGTCAACCCCGTGGCTGCCGGAATACTCGGCTCCGCACTGGTGCTCGCTTTCGTCCCGGGCCTCGATCACCCCTTCGCATCCTGGTGGGGCGCGTCCTTCAGTGGTTACCTCTCCCTCGCGCTCATAGCCGTGTGGATCATCGGCGGGCTCAATCAATGGCGTAAGTGGCAGATTGTTCTCTACTTCCTCTTCACCCACGCCCTCTTACTGCTCCTGCGCGGCGAAGAATTCGCCGGCCTGCAATTTGCTTTCACCGATTCCACCATCTACTTCTTCGCCACCATCATGTTGGTGGAACCCAAAACCTCGCCCTTCTTGCCCAAGCAACAAGTGGCTTACGGAACCGTGGCCGCAGTTCTCTACAACCTCCTCGCCTACGGCGGAGCCCCCTACTTTGAACTCTTCGCTCTCGTGGGAGCGAATCTGTCTCGTGTGGTAATGATGAAGTTGCCGAAGAAAAACTAGTTCTTCATCACCTTCCCATTGAGGTAGACCTGCACCTCCTTTTGCGTTTGCAGATGGAACGGAGCGCCTTGCACTAAAATGGTCTGGTCGATGTCGCCGTGTTCGCGGCTACGGTTTGCCATTTCCGTAAACAATTTGAGCATAGCCTCTGCCTTCGCTTCTTTCGCTTCTTGCACGTGTTCGCGGTATTCGTTGTACTCAGTGTTTTCCTCAATGATCAGTTTGATGTGCGCATCCTTCAGAGCCTTTGCCTGCTTCTTCAAATCCTTGAGCTGAATGTTGAGCTCCTCGAGTTCCATGGGGATGTCGTCCTCGATTTCCTTCATCATCTTTTTGGATTCCTTGAGTTCGGCATCTTTGTTGTAAATGATTTCAATTTGCTCGGCGAGTATGGGATCGTTCATAAAATGAGTTAAGTGCACGCACTCTAGCCAAAACCCGTTGGCATTTCCATGCGAAAAACGTATACCTATGTTGACTTAACTTTCCCCTATGCGCAAAACCGCTTTTGCCCTTCTCGCCGCAATGCTCCTCAGCGCGTGCAGCCAAGCCGCCCCCGTCACCACTACCGTCACCAACGAAAACGACGTGATCGGCGGCCAAGTCGTCGTAGACTTTTTGAGCTCCGCCGAGGCCTGGTCCACCACCGAAATCGTGAATACACATAAGGATTACTACTTAGAAAACAAGCCCGACTACGTGGACGTCAGCGATCAAAAAGGGGAAGACGCTTACTTGGAAGGTTTCGAAACGGCCCTCTTCATTTGGACAGTCGGCACCATCAAAAACGGTGACTATGCCGGACAAAGCTTAGTCCTAGCGCGTGAATCTTGCGACGGCCCCTGCCCCGCTTCCTATTTCCGTTACGCAGTGGACGAAGAAACGGACACTTGGACAGCCCTCTTGCGTTACTCCGACGACATAAGCACGGAGATGCAGGGAGGCCCCGTGGACGAAAAGGTATTTGGCCCCGAAATCACCGCGCTCGAAACCCCACAGCTTTTGGACCTCTCCTACAATGATGACGGTGTTTATTTGATGGATCCCCGCGCTGAGCTCGACGCAAACTTTTACGGCAGCGCTGTCTACGAGCAGACCTATGGCGACGACCTGGATGGTTTCAACGAACGCTACACGGCCCTGAGCCTGTCCAACACCAGTTACCCCAAGTACCTAGAAACAGAGGGCTACACCTGTCTCTACGGAGTGACCCCGGACGGAATCTTGGTGCGTTACCTCATCACCCCCAGTATTTTTGGAGCTGAATTCCCCGAAGGAAAGGGAGCGGTAGGAGCAGTACCCAACACAGTCATCAACTACGATTTGGACCTCGCCGCTGGCGGAACAGAAAAGCACGAATACATGCTCTTTGCCGGAGGCTGTGGATTCAGCACATCCTGCTTGGGAACCAACACGGCCACCAGTGCGGAAGAAGCCAACTTGGAAAAAGTAGGCAGCTTGGATGGCCGAGACGTCTACATGTTCTCTAGCTTGGAAGAAGCAGAAGATCCCGATTGGCAAACCCTCACCGGCAGGGTGCAGTCCGCTTACAACTCCTACAAGATGAGCGCACAGTATAAAGATCCGCCCGAAACAGCGCTCTCTATGGATGAGTTCTTAGCTGCTCACAACGTAGTGTTCTTCGAGCTGGAAAGTGGAGGTTACACCATGTCTTACGACTCCGCCTACGCTCCCGGTGTGGAATGTGGAAAGCCCGTCATCTACCTCTACCCCACTGCTGCGCAGCAAGTCAGCGTGAAGGTGGACAACATCACTTTTTCCAAAACGATTCCCGACCACGGACAAAACGGATGGACCGTTTGGGCCAACCCCAATGGAACGCTCAAGAATCTCGCCGATGGCCTCAGCTACCCTTACCTCTTCTGGGAAGGACAATCCTCCGCGCAAGTGACCATGGGTGAAGGCTGGACTCTCGCGAAAAAAGACATCGCCACCAAGCTTCCCGTGGCCCTCGTGAGCATGGGACTCAATGCAAAAGAAACCGCGGACTTCATGGAGTTCTGGCTGCCCAGATTACAGGCTGTCAAAACGCCTTACGTGCTCTTCAACTTTGAAGGCACCGCCGCCATGAACATCGTGGCTCCGCTCGAAATCACGCCCGCACCGGACAGCCTGCTCCGCGTCTTCATGTACTACCAAGGAGTCAGCCAAGCCGGCCGCGCTATGCCCAAGTACACCGCCCCCGCTCGCACTGGCTTTAGCGTCATCGAATGGGGAGGAAGCCTCTACTAATCTGTCTATTCGCCCTAGGACTCTCCGGCTGCTCGGAGGGTCTTTCGGCCACTTCGCGAAGCGAAGCTATTGTCCTCCTGCCGCATCACCTCATCGTGCAGCCCATCATTGAAGACATGTACGCAGATCTTGCCGATGAGCCCTGGCCCGAAGTCATCATCATTTCGCCCGACCATTTTCACGCCGGCGCCACACACATCAGTGCGCCGCCCGAGTCTGAATTTGGATTCACGATTCACCGCGATTACGCCGAGCAAACGTGGCCCGGCATGCCCGTGACCGGCTACATGATCCAAACCAACACCACCGAAGCGGAAGTGGATGCGCTGGTCGACGAACTCGCCGCCCGCGACGCGCTCTTCATTTTCAGCGTGGACTTCTCGCACTACCTCCCCGGCGACGTGTCTTACGTCCACGACCTCCGCAGCGTAGACGTGCTCGCTTCCCGCTCCATCGACGACGCCCGCAGCCTGGAAGTAGACTCCCCCATCGCCCTGGAAATCATGCTGAAGCTGCTTGAACGCCGTGGCGAAACACTGAACATTTTGCGCAACACCAATCCTTCCCGCGACGCCGACATCATGACCTTTGAAAACACTACGCACGTCTTTGCGCGCTCCACCCTAGGCACCCCGCCCGCCCGCACCGTGCACACCACCATGTTCTTCGCTCAGCCCGCTGAGTGGTACGCCGGCAAAACCCAAGAAGACCGCTACCTCTACGGTTACGATTCGGTCTTATGGGGCCAAGGTGGAGAGGACCATGCTACAGTAAAGACCACCGGCCAGCCGGATCAAGGATTCACGTTTGATTATTTCCAGTAGCCCCCCCCCGCGACCCCAAAAAAAACACAAAATCATAAATTGACAATTTGTGTCAATTCGCAAATTCAAGTAAAATCAGGCCCTTATCCCCCGTGGAGCCATGAGTCACGACCCTATCGGCGAAAGCATCGCTCAAACTCACGTGTGCGGAACGCTACAAATTCGCGGGCACTCGGTAACTCGAGAACGCGAAAGAGTGGCACAACTACTCGAAGGCTCTGGTAAAGCATGGCAGTTCAAAGAAATCCAAAAAGAAACGCAACTGCCACAAAAGAGTCTGCGACGTATCCTGGAGCTTTTCAGAGCTGAAAAACTCATCCACTACTCCGCCGACAAAAAAGCCTATTTTAGGTGTCAAAAACCCTACCAAAGGCGCAAAACGAGCTGCCACAGCTTCGGCATTTGTGAACGCTGCCACGCCGTGAGAGAATTTGTACACGAAAAACATGCCCACCCGCGCTTCACATTCATGAAAGTCGTAGGTCGTGAGCACGAATGGATTACCCTCTGTTTAACCTGTAAAAAATGAGCATCGTCACTAAAACCGGCGACCAGGGCCAGACCAGCCTTTATTCGCTCGAACGCGTGGCTAAATCGCACCTTCGCATCGAAGCCGTGGGCACTTTGGACGAACTGAACGCGCACCTGGCGGGGCTCGGGCTCGAAGAAATCCAACGCCGCCTCTTTGAACTCGGTGCCATTTTGGCAGACACCCGCAGCAACCGAACTTTTGAAACCGAACTGGCCACCCTCGAAACGCAACTTTACGAAATGGAAACAGCTCTTCCAGCCCTCCAAAACTTCATCCTCCCTGGTGGCTGCTCCAAAGCTATCCGCACCCACGAAGCGAGGGCCATTTGCCGTCGCGCGGAGCGCATCATCAGCCAGATTGAAGGTCTTCCTAAAAACGTGCTCCCCTACATCAATCGCCTTTCGGATTTTTTGTTCATCGCCGCGCGAAAGTTCAACCACGATGCCGGCGTGGAAGAAACCGTGTGGAATTCCAAAAACGTGATATAATGACCCCCCATTAGCATTTAACCCCCGACCCTATGCGTCTCCGCAAGAAAATCGTCAATTTGACGGAACCCGAAAAAGCCCAGTTCGAAGAGTACCTCGACAAGAAGTTGGCCAGTTTGCAACCGATTTTGGACGCGCACTACCCGGACGAAGACACCGTTTACGTGGATGCCAGTGTGCAGAAACACAACAAGCACCGCGCCTTTGAATTCAGACTGCTGATGGAAATGCCTCGCAAGAAACTCATGAGCCGCGAAGTGAAACACAGCATCACGGAGTCTTTGGATTTTGCGTCCCAAAAAATGGAAACGCAACTCGTAAAACACTTTAAGAAGCTGACTCGCGCATGATCCCGAAGAGCAGCATTTATATGGATTATGCGGCGGCAACGCCGCTGGATCCGCGCGTGCTGAAAAGCATGCAGCCTTGGCTCACAAAGCATTACGGCAATCCCTCGTCCATTCATCAATTTGGCCAGACCGCCCGAAAGGCCATCGACGAAGCGCGTCTGAAATGTCTGGAACTTTTGGGCGCGTTTTCTGTGCACGAAATCGTGTTCACCGGCAGCGGTACCGAATCCTGCAACATGGCGATTTTTGGCGCCGCCTTCGCGCGAGCGCCGAAGGGCAAGCACCTTGTGGTGAGTGCCCTCGAACACCCCGCCGTGCTGGAACCCGCGCGTTATCTCCGCGACAACTTTGGCTTTGAACTGACGGAAGTTTTGCCAAATCGTGATGGAATCATCGAGCTCGATGCGATCGAAAAAGCGCTGCGCCCGGACACCATCCTCATTTCCGTGATGCTCGTGAACAACGAAATCGGCACGATTCAGCCGGTCGCCGCCATCGCAAAACTGGCCCGCGAACGGGGCATTCTCATGCATACAGACGCCTGCCAAGCGCCCGGCTTTGTAGACATCCGTGTAGACACGCTCGGCGTGGACCTCCTCTCCCTCAACGGCAGCAAAATCTACGGCCCCAAAGGCACCGGCCTCCTCTACGTTCGTGAAGGAGTGCAGATCACGCCGCTGGTTCACGGCGGCGGCCAGGAATTTCGCATGCGTGGCGGCACGGAAAATCCAGCCCTGATCGTGGGCTTTGCCAAAGCGCTGGAACTCGTGCTCAAAGACGCCAAAAAAGAAGCCGCCCGGCTCGCCAAACTCCGCGACCAACTCCAAAGCGCCCTGCTCGCCCTGCCAGGCATCACGCTGAACGGCTCGCACGAAAACCGCGCCGAAAACAATCTCAATATCCACGTTCCCGGTCATCTCGGTGAAACGCTGGTCATGCGCCTAGACCTCGACGGCCTCGCCGCCTCCAGCGGCTCGGCCTGCTCCTCCGGTAAAACCGAGCCCTCCTCGGTTCTGCTCGCGCTCGGTCAGTCCAAGCAAGAAGCGCTCGAATCCCTGCGTCTCACCCTGGGCCGCTTCACCAAACCCGCGGACATCAAACAGGCGCTAAAAATCCTAAAAAAAATCCTACTTTCTCAATAGCCCCACTTCCGCTAGAATAAGCCCACTATGTTCACGAACATTCTCCTCCTCATCATCGCAGCAGCAGCCGGCGCCGGCGCTGCCGTCTTCTTCACCCGGCCCAGCACAGGTCTGGATGGCCAAGACCCTAAAGAAATTCTGGATCGTGCTCACAAGAATGCGGAAGAAACGCGTGGAGAGGCTCGTGAGGCGATTGAACGCCTACAAAAAAGCCTCGAGTCCGAAGAAAAATCCATGACGGAAACTTTGGAAAAGATGGAAGCTACCCTCGCTCAAAAAGAGGAACTTTTGAAGCGCCGCGAAGAACGCAACCAGGGCGTGCAGCAAGCGGTTCTGTCCATCAAAGAAGAAATCGCTAAGCTCGGCGCCCAGAGACATCAACTCGTGGAACAGCAAATCGAACAGCTTTCCAAGCAGGCCAAGCTCAGCCGCGAACAGGCCTTCGAAGCCGCTCGCAGCAACCTGGAAAAACTCATCACCGCCAACAAAGAAGTCCGCCAAAGCACCGCTCTGGACGAGCTGAAGGAAGACGCTCCCAAGCATGCCAAAGCCATTCTTCAAGTGGTGATCCAACGGCTCGGGGTGGAAAGTTCCGTGGACAAAAACTCCACCAGCGTCACCATCAAAGACGACAAATTCAAAGGTCTGCTCATTGGAAAGGCCGGCACGAACGTGATTTATTTTGAAAGCCTGCTCCCCGTTTCGCTCATCTTCAACCACGGCGTTCCCGAAAATCTGCACGTGGGCGGAGTGAACTTGTTCCGCCGCAACATCGCCAAGCGCGCCATAGACAAACTGCAAACCCGCACCAAAAAAACCGGCACTTTGGACCACCCCATGATCAAGGCGGCCGTAGAAGAGGCAGAAGTGGAAATGATGGCACTCTGCAACAAGAAGGGTGAAGAATCCATCCGCCTCATGGGCCTCGATCCCAAAGCCGTGGATCCTGAAATGGTGAACTACGTGGGCCGCCTCTACTACCGCACCAGTTACGGACAAAACGTCACCGGCCACTCCAACGAAATGGGCTTCGCTGCTCGCATGCTCGCTGAAATGATCGGCCTCCCCGACCCCAGCCTCGCCATGCAAGGCGCTTTCTACCACGACATCGGAAAGGCCATCGACCACGACGTGGGCGGGGCGCACGACGACCTCTCCAAAGAAATCCTCGATCGCTTCCATTACGATCCCATCATCGTTCACGCCGCCTTCGCTCACCACGACAAAGTGCCCTGCGAATCGCCCGAAGACTTCCTGGTGAAAGCCGTGGACGCCATCTCCGGCGGCCGCCCCGGTGCGCGCCAAGAATCCGTGACCAACTACTTTGAACGCATCCAAAAACTCGAAGAAGCCGCCATGTCCTTTGCCGGTGTGCAGCGCGTCTTTGCCATGTCTGCCGGCCGTGAACTCCGCCTCATGGTGGACCAAAACCGCATCCAAGATTTGGACATGAGCGCCCTCGCCGAAGGAGTCGCCGAGAAGATTGAAGCTGAAGTTGCCTTCCCCGGAGTGATCAAGGTGAACTTGATTCGCCTCACCAAGTCGGTAGACTACGCCCGAGAAAAATTGTCCAAAAAATAACCTCAAGGCCCATGGCAGACGATCAAAAACCAGAATCAAAGTCGACCATAGATAAAATCATCATGGGCGCCATCATCGGCACGGCCATCGGTTCGGCTGTGGGTCTCACCATGGCTCCCAAGAAAGGAAAAGAAACCCGTGAGGATGTGAAACAACTGTCCAAAGACACCGCCAACGGTTTCGTGCGTCTCGGGAAAGCCATCTTCCGCCGTCTCTTCAAGGGCAAGACCAAGAAAGAAGACCGCGCCCACCGCCCCATGAAAGAACTCCCCAACGAAATGGAAATCGTTCCGCCGGAGCCCAAAGAATAAACTATGGCTAAAAAATCCAAGAAGTCCGCTGAAAAAATGCCGGAAGTCCTTAGCCCGTCCCCTAAAAAAAGGCGGTGGCCTTTTGTCGTGGCAGCCCTAGTGCTTGTGACCTTGGGAGCAGCGACCGCCGGAGCCTACCAAATCACGCAACTGCCCGAGTCCGCTTTTGTCCCTTATTTCTATGTGGAGGGCGTGGACCTCAGCGGCACGACAAGCTTCTACGAAACCCAAGTGGCTATCAACACCGCTGCACTCAGTTTTCTGGATGAGCCCGTGACCTTCAGCTCCGAACGAGGAGAGCTCGTCACGACCTTGAGAACGGCCGGAGTGGGACTCAATACGGATGCAGTCATCGCTCACATGGTCACCTTCATGAGCAACAGCACGGCTTTAGAAAAAGTCCGCACTTACCTCTTCGGGCAAACACTGCAAATCCCCCTCATGGTAGACGAAGTCACCTTGAAAGCAGCCTTCGCTACAGCAAACATTGAGCAGGGAGTGAAAAACGCGGCCTTCACACTCAGCGGCAGCACAGTCACCATCGACCCTGAACAAATCGGTTACGGCGTAGACACCACCACCTTGGCGGCCAACATCCAAATGGCTTGGCTGAAGAAAATAAGCACCATCGATTTGCCCCTGCTCACCAGCGAGCCCACCGTGCGCACCGCAGACCTTCAGCCCCTGCTCGCTCAGGCGCAAACCGCCTCCGGCATCAGCTTCACACTCACGGATGACTACGGAAACGAATACGAACTCCCTCTCGCTGACCACATGGATTGGTTGATTCCCGGCAGCACCAATAGCTTTGGACTGCAGCAAGAAAAATTCATCAGCACAGTGCAATTGGAACTCGCTTCGGACTTGGAAGAAGATCCAGCGGCAGTGATCATCACCCAGAACGAAGACGGCAGCTACGCCTTTGAAGGCAGTGCTCGCTTCGGCCAAAAAATAGACACCTTGGCCTTGCAAGACACGCTGGAAACCACGCTGCAAACAAGCCTGACCGCGCCCGAAACAGAACAGAGCGTTATCGCCATTCCCACCACGCGCACCCTTCCCGAAGTCACCGTTCCCGATTCCCTCAAAGCCCTCGGCGTTACGGACTTGGTGGGTGTGGGCTACTCGGATTTCAGCGGCTCCCCCAGCGGTCGCATTCACAACATCAACGAAGGCCTCAGCCAATTCAACGGCGTGCTCATCGATCCCGGGGCAGAATTTTCTTTCATGGAACACCTTTCCCCCGTGGACGCAGCGCACAATTTCCTGCCCGAACTCGTGATCAAAGGCGATGAGACTATTCCCGAATACGGCGGAGGCATGTGCCAAGTCTCGTCCACCATGTTCCGCGCCGCGCTCTACAGCGGTCTCACCATCACGTCGCGTACCAACCATTCTTACGCGGTGTCCTATTACGCGCGGCCCTTCGGCTACGGCCTGGACGCCACGGTTTACGATCCCAACCCTGACTTCAAATTCCTCAACGACACGCCCGGCTCCCTGCTCGTGCAGTCCTACGCCGATGGCGACAGCGCTTACTACGTTTTCTACGGGACCAACGACGGCCGCCGCGTCACCATGGAAGGCCCCTATGCCTACGACTATCGCAGCGTTCCCACGGACGTCATCACCTACGTCACCACGCTGGAACCCGGCGTACGCTCCCTCAAAGAGCACGGCCACACCGGCTTCAAAGTCGATTGGACCCGCACCATCACCCGCACCGACGGCACCATGACCACCGAAACCATTCACTCAGACTACGAAGCCCGCCCCGAAAAATGGGAAGAAGGAGCGGCGGAGGCCGGGACTTCAGAAATAGAATAGCTTATCTACGGCGGCCGGTGTTGGGTCCGCCAGCCGAAACAAAGGGTCGGTGCAAACCGTCTTGCACCACTGCTGCCCAAGTATTTTGTGATTCAATCAAACTCGCTTCACTCGCCTTATCAAGTGAGCTACGAGTATTATAGTGCTGACGGAGCTTGGTGCCTTGGTAAAGAGCTCCTCCAAAAGCGTCCACAGGGGTGATGTAAGAAACTAAAGGAAAACAAACCTCTTTCCCTCTGGGTAGACCCGCCAAATCTGGATAGCGTGCATGGACGGTAGCGCCAACATCATAAGCAAACACGTCCGTCGCAGGCACGTCCAGTTCAGAAGGGCTAAAGTCAGCTTTAACGGCAAGGTATAAGTCTGCTGGAACAGGCTTGAACCCACCGCGCACTTTTAGATTTGCTAAACGTCGAGCAACAGGCGTTTGAGAAATTTGCCCCTGGAGCACAGCCCCCCGCCGTGCAATCACATGAGCAAATGCTCCATACAACTCATGATCAAACAAATTTACCCTTGGAATTCTAAACAAAACTTGGTTGCGATCACCGGCGACTAAACGCCTCAATGCATCTTGGTCAAGTTCGGGTGCAGCAGCGAGTTGGTCCCTATCCATAAGAGGCATGTCTAGTAACATTAAGGGCCGATCGGCTCCCAATGAGAAGATATTGCAGCATCTTAGCTGATTCAGTCAATATCTCGGCGTCATCCAAGAGTCTTAAGTCTCCCCTTCACCTCTTCATTGTAAGGGTCCGCCTCCAGCACTTCCTCCAGTTTAGCCGCCGCCTCTTCGCGGCGCCCGAGCTTCTCATAGTAGTCCGCCAAAATGAGCTTGAGCTCGGTGTCCTTGGGTTTGCGGCGTGCAGCACGTTCAAAGTAGTGCAGCGCCTTTTCATCCTCGCCGAGTTCAAAATAAACCTGTGCCAAACTTTGCAAACGTTCGCCACGGCGGTCATCCAAAGAAATAGCATTTTCATAAGCTTCGGCGGCTTCAATGAGTCGCGCCTGTTGGTACAAAGCCGCTCCCAAATTGCTGAAATAAACCGGGTCTTTTTTTAAATTCACGAGCTTGGAAAAGTAAAGTTCCGCCTGGCCAAATGAGCCGCGCTTCATGTACAAAAGTCCGAGTTTGTGATGCGCATCCAAGTGATCTGTGTCCGCCTCCACCACCGCGATCAGCAAAGGTTCCGCCTCGTCCAAATCTCCACGAGAAAACAAAACATCCGCACGGGAGAAAGTCTTTTTCACGCCGCCCTCCGGCTCGGGTTTTTCTTCGGGAATTTCAACAGCTTCCTCCTCCGCGACAGCAGCTTCTTCCGCCACCATGTCTTCTTGCAAGATCACATCCTGGCGCGTGAGGCGCAGGCGGCGCGCAAACATCAAGAGCAGGGCCAGTCCGGAAAAAATAAGCAGTATCCAAGCAAAGGTATTCATGAGACAAAGGTTAGAAAAAGATTCTCGAGCAGCAACTTAGTATTCACATTGTTTTTGAGGCCGGCCTTGGAGTCTTCCACGCGCTCGATCATAACCGTGAGATCCAGGCCGCGCAGCACCTGCGGCACGTGGCCGCCTAAGGTCCAGTTTCGCAAGCGAGCCAGAAGGATGTCAAGCAGTTCAGGGAGTAGCGGCTCATCTTCATACTTGCGCACCAAGGCAAAAACTCCCGCGGTACCGGGCTTTTCAGCAAAGCCAATCACGTCTTGCAGCAGCCGTTCGTGCGCCGCCAAATATTCAGCGTCCGCAATCAGCCGCTTCAGCTTTCCCGGTCGGCCCATGGCAAAGAACAAGAGTCGATCCGTTTGCACGTGGCCTTCGCAACCGGCCACCATTTCCTGCTCCGGCACCGTTTGAAACCGTGTCATGTGACAGCGTGAACGAATGGTCGGCAGCACATCCTCTTCATTGTGAGCCGTGAGCAAAAACACCGTCTCCGGTAGGGGCTCCTCCAGGGTTTTGAGCAGTGCATTCATGGCCTCCGGTTTCATGCGCCCAATATTCTCAATCACCACCACCAAGTAGGGTTTCATGTGGCTTTCATTCGCCCGCGCAATCACGTTGCGAATTTCTTCAATCGGCAAAGAATCCCCTCGATCCAAAAACAAAATCGTGTCCGAATCGAGCCCTTCCAGAATTTGTTTTTTCACGAGCACGTTCTCTTCCCCACCTTGCAAAAACACCGCGAGCTTGAGTGCCGCCGTGGTTTTACCCACGCTTTCCGGGCCCACAAAAAGTTGCGCGTGATGCAAGCGCCCTTCGCTCGCCTCGCGCTTCAGTCGCTCCAAAATGTGTGAGTGACCTATCATCGTTGTAACCAATAAGGATCTTGTCGCACGAGCAAATGCCGCGCGTCTTCCGGATGCTTCATGCACATTTTCACCAGGTGCTCCATGCGCACTTTATTTTGCGAACCCTTTGCAAGAACGGTGTCTCCGCGCTCCACGATTCCGCTCAAAAATTGCCCGGCTTCTTTGGAAGTTCTAAACACGTGAATCATGCTCGCAGACATTCCTCCGCGCTGCGCGCCTTCTGCCAAATCCTTGGCGTGCTCGCCCACCGCCAGCAACATGTCCGCGTGCTTGGCCGCGAGTTTCCCCACCTTAATGTGCTCCGTTTCGCTCAGCTCGCCGAGCTCATTCATGGTGCCGAGCGCTGCAATTTTTCTCCCGTGAAACATCCCCAAAATTTCCAGCGACGACTCCACGGTATCCGGCGACGCGTTGTAGCTGCTGTCCAAAATCAGCGATCCATTTTTTCCTTCAATTCGGTTCATTCGTCCGGGCGGCAACTTAAAATCCTCCAAGGCTTTTTGAATCGCCTTCCACGGCAAGCCGTTGATCAGTCCCACGGCAATCGCCGCGAGCACCAGCGTGATGTGCGCCTCCCCCAAAATGTGCGGCAATTTCACCAGCACTTCGCGTTGGTCGTAGAGCACCGTGAAGATCAATCCCTCCGGCGTCATCTCCACATCCCTCGCCTGCAAGTCTGCGGCTTCCGCCACTCCAATGGTGATGGTGTGTGCAGGAAGTTTCCCGCCCAGCTGTCGAACAAAAGAGTCATCGTTGTTCAAAACCACCCAGCCTCCCGGAGGCACCGCCACAGCGGCGCGCGATTTTTCCTCATACACCGCCTGACGGTTGGCAAACTGCCCAGGCCCAATGTGGACACTTTTGACATTCAAAAACACCATGATGTTCGGCGTGAAAACCTTCAAAATTTCATCCATGTCCCCGGGCTTATCCACGCCCATCTCCAGCACCAGCATTTGGTATTTATTCGGTTTTTTAAACGCATCTCGCAGCGCTTTCACCAGCGTCACGCCCCAGTCGAACACCGAAGAATAGCCCGTTTTCAGGCCCAAAATGGTGAGCACCGTCCCAAACTCCGAATTGAGGTTTTTCTCGCTTTTGCGCACGGTATAACGGCGCCCCAGCACATCTGCAATAGCCTCTTTGGCCCCAGTTTTCCCCACGCTGCCCGTAACTCCCACAATCAAGGGGTGCACTTGCAGCAATCGTCGTCGCGCCAACTTGCGCAGGACAGTCAGGATCCAATCTCTTAAAATGGCTTTCATGAGCGGTTTTTGAGTGGCTTTGAGTCTACCAGAAAGCCCTTCGGCAGACAACCCACCCGCCTTGATTTTAAGGATAAACTCGGTAGAATACCGCTGCTTTAAAAAACGCAAAATGGGTGACGGAGGGACTAGAGTGGTGGAAATGTTCGGAAAAACCATGTTCCACGTAGCGGAACCGGGCCCTCTCGAACCCGCAGACAAGACGGACCACGCCAGGGTGAGCTTTCCGTACTATGCAATGGAGGCCGGTCAGCCCACAGCTGCAGGCATTGCCGAAGTGCGCCGCCTAGTGTTTCAACACAACCGTGTGACGACGATGAACGGCCTGCCTGTTGAGTTGATCGAAGACGCCCATCACGACGTCCTCTGTACAAACGGCCCAGAACTTCCCCTGGAACTCCGCCAAAGAATCCACGAACAAGCCGCTGCTATTTTTGATGCGCAGGCTTAAAACGCTTCCCCAACTTAAACTGCACCAACAGGGCAATCGTTAGATCAAGGACCAAGAGATAAATGGGAAATGCCGCACTTTCAAAGTTCCAAACGCTGATGGCCAGCAGTCCAATCGCCGCACTAAAAGCCCCTCCGCAAAACGTGATAGGGCTCTCTGTTTCCGGGAAACGGTAGGCTTTGATGACCGTAGGGAAAGCGCCTAAAGTGTCAGCAGCAATAGCAAAAGCAATGGCCCAGTTTCCTACGGACGTTTTCCACCACAAGAGTAAACCCAGCAGCGCCAGGGCGCCACAGACCAGATCTAAACGACTCACTTTCCAGTAGGCTTTTTTGTTTAAAAAAGAAGCCAAGAAGATCAGCATGCAGGGAAAGCCAGACATAAAAGTAGTAAAAGCCAACCAGCCCACACCTTGGTAGAGTTCCGCAGCCGTTGCGAGCATGGGCGCCAGTGCCCAAATGAACCAAGTCACACGATTCGGTTGCACACGGCCCTTCAGGGTGGCCCAAATGTAAGTGAAGGCCAGCGCCAGGTTCACTAGACCCCCGACAATGACAAAGCGTTCATCGAGCATACAGGCACTTTAGTGCGTACTGAGAAGGGCGCGCAAGCGCCAACCTAGACAGTATACACAGCCGGTGCAAAACTGAGGCCATGCAAATCCGCCCCTACACCCCGGCCGACCACCCTGCTTTCGTAGCCGCCACCGCGCTGCTTCAGGAGTACATCGCCGACCTGGATGACCAAAACGTGGAACGCCACGGGGCCGATTTCGACGCCCTGGCCTATGCCGATTGGGCTATCAAAGCCGGCTCCGGCTCGGGAGGCCTCCTCCTGGTGGCCGAAGACGAAGGAAAACTCATCGGTTACCTGGTGGGTGCCCTCCACGAAAACTCCGAACGCCTTGAAATCGAATGCTATCCGGCCAAAGAAGCAGAAGTCCTAGAGCTCTTCGTGAAAGAAGAATACCGCAAACAGAAAGTCGGCTACTCCCTCATGACCGCGGCCGAAACGCACTTCCGTAACCTTGGCTGCGCAGCTCTTTTAGTGGAAGGTTTTGCGCCAAACGAAAACGCTCACGCTTTCTACAATCGCCTGGGCTACGTCGATCGGACAATAAACATGCGCAAACCATTGACATAGATAACATTTACTCCGCACCTCACTCCCGGGAGTGAACTAGGCAATATTTTGAGCTTGTCGATACCCCACGTGGGGTTGCGCCAAAACAAACCCAAACGAGTCAAGTGCGCCAGGTTGAATTCTTGCCGGGCGCCAACAAAAAAGCCCCCATCGCTGAGGGCCCTTTTAAAAATCCAAGAATTTAGAGGTTCACTTGGAAGCTTTCGAGCACTTCAGCGAGGTCGTAGATCTGCATTTCAACTCCGGTAGGATCTTGAGTCTGGTCGTAAGCCCAGACAAAACCATTTTTTTCCATGATCAGCGTAGGCTTAGGCCCTTCTTCGCTTTGAAGAGTGGTCCATTGCTCCGTAGTGAACATCGTAACGGCAAAAATCTCTACCCCCTGCATATCTTTGATATACAGTGTCTTCGTTGTACCAAAAGCCCAAGTGGTGTCTTTTTCTTCTTGGGTGATCCCATTCCAATCTGCGGGGATAGTGAGGCTGAAGTTCAAGCCCTCAGCAGTGAAAACCTCGCCACCTTCAGCGTCTATTTCAGCCATGGCATCGTCCTCGGTACGCGTGTCGACGTCGGTCGTGGTGTCGACAGTGATTTCCTCAGTAACAGGAGCAGCATTGCATCCGGCAAGCAGTGCGAACAGAGCCATCGAGCTTAAAATGGAGCGGTTTTTCATTCCTAAAAAGGTTAAAGTGAAGAAAACATACCAGCGCTCCTCAAGGGGTGCAACAAAAAGGACCCCCATCGCTGGAGGCCCTTTAATTTTGAAATCGTCGAGCGACTACTTCACTGCCTCCACAATCTTCGCGAACACAGCGGGTTCGTGGATCGCGAGCTCAGAGAGCTGCTTGCGGTCCAGAGCCACCATCTTCTTGGAGAGGAGGAATATGAATCGGCTATAGGATAGTCCTTGAGCTCGAGTAGCGGCATTGATGCGCGCAGTCCACAACCTTCGGAAGTCGCGCTTTTTGGTGCGACGGTGTGCGTATGCATGCATGCCCGCTTTCATGACACGTCGTTTCGCAATGGAGAACAGACGGCCGGAGAGCCCACGGTATCCTTTAGCCGCCTTCAAAATCTTGTTGTGACGACGCTTTTGCGTAGTCCCACGTTTGACGCGTGCCATAAGGTACGGGGTTAAGAAATCGCTGGGTTAAACCCTAACGAGGCGGACCTTTAGGCGGTGCGAGCGGCCCAGGTCCAGCCAAGAAATAAATTAAATCAGTTCCACAATAGAGCCTTGAATCGCTTTTCGTCGGACTTATGAACCACGCTCTGGCGTCCACCCATCGTCTTTTGACGGGTTGCCTTCTGGTTGAGACGGTGGCTATGAGCCGCTTTCTGCATACGGATTTTCCCGCTACCAGTTACTGTAGCTCGTTTTCGAGCTCCAGAGTGAGTGCGCTGTTTTCCGGGTTTCGCTTTGCCTGGCATTGTACTGGGGTTATTTGTGCGGTGATAAGATCATAATCAGGCTATTCCCTTGCCGCTTGGGCTCCTGATCTATCTTGGCTACGTCGTGAAGCTGTTCCTTCACATAAGTCATTTTCTCGTAACCGAGTTCCATATGTGTAACCTCTCTTCCGCGGAAAATCAAGGTGAATTTGAGAGAATTGCCGTCTTTCAGGAAGCTCTTACACTGTTTGACCTTCGTATCGATGTCGTTCTTGTCGATGCGAATGGACAGACGAATCCCTTTCATCTCACCCCCCTTTTGGTGGGCTTTTTGCTTTTGGTCAGCCTTTCTTTGACGGTACAAGTGCTTTCCAAAGTCCATGATGCGGCACACCGGCGGGAACACCGTGGGAGACACCTCAATCAGATCAAGTCCCATCTCTTTGGCCAGGGCCAGCGCTTTCGCGGTGCCCATCACGCCTCCTTGCACATCCGTGCCATCTTCAGCGATCAACCTTACGGTCTGCGCTTTGATCTCTTCGTTTCTGCGTAATTGTTTAGCTATAGGGTTGAGTTAAAAACCGAAGGTGATTGTAGGGATTTTTAAGGTTGAAGTCAAGGAGTGGTGCCAGCGCAGAGCAGGTATTGAGATTCCAGGTCTTTTCCTCTACCCTATACGCTATGAAACAACTCCATATTCCCGGCGACTGGGCCGCGCCCATGGCCTTTGCACTCGTAGGCGCGGGTATCTTTTTGAGAGACATGTGGGCTTCTGAGCAGTACGACATGCCTGGAGGAAATATTATAGCAGGGATTTTCCTGGTAGTGGCTGCCTTTTTGTCTGTGGCCGCTGTGCGGGGCCGAAGCATCCAAGACTCTGCCACGGTTTATTACAGCGATGCAAAACCGACTGAGTTTGTCTTTGTAGCTTTTGGTGCCGGCTTCTTGTTTCTCGCCGTCTTCGGCCTTGCATCCGTGATTCAAGAAAAATACTTAGCTGGAATCGTATTGGCACTCATTATGAGTTACGGCGTCTTCTACTTGGTATACATAATACTTCTGAAAGTGCATATTGTGGTCTTCAATACGGACAAAACCTTTCTGACCATGCAGGGTAAACCCTGGTCATTCACACGCCATTATAAAGCCAGTGACTTCAGCAGCTTGAGCATGGGAATACAATACGATGGAAAAGTAGCAAGAAGTCATGGGCCCACTAAAATGTACTGCACCTTCGCCGTGAACGGAGAAAAAAAGGTCTTACTCCTGCGCGACACCTCGATCGAAAAAGCACGCGAAACAGTCAAGAACATCACCCGCCTCACGGGACTCAAGTTGGTCGGTGAAGAACCCAAGTAATAAGCCACCTCCAATGTCTATTCCCCGACGACAAACCCGAACCTGCACCATTGGCATCGATCCCGCCAAGCGCGTGTTCGTGGGCAGTGAGCACCCCGTGGCCATCCAAACCATGTGCATGGGCAAAACCGAAGACGTGGCCGGGTGCATCGCGGAGGTCAAAACCGTGGAAGACTTGGGCTGCGATGTGATCCGCCTGGCCATGCCGAGCCTGGACGCCGCCAAAGCCATCGAGCCGATCAAAGCAAAAACCAAACTCCCCATCGTCGCAGACATTCACTTCGACCCCCGCCTCGCCATCGCTGCGCTGGACTACGGCGCCGACAAAATCCGCATCAACCCCGGGAATTTTTTTGATAAAAGCTACCTTGAAAAAGTCATCACGCTGGCTGCCAAAAAAGGAGCAGCGCTGCGCATTGGCGTGAACGCCGGTTCTTTGGAAAAAGATTTGTGGGAAAAACACGGCGCCCCTACCGCGGAAGCCCTCGCCGAATCCGCCCTTCGCTGGGTGAAATTCGTGGAGGATCTTGGATTTTTTAACTTCGTGGTCTCCATCAAAAGTGAACGCGTGCCCGTGATGGTGGAGGCCTACCAACGCTTTGCCGCTGCCGGCAACGATGTGCCTCTGCACCTCGGAGTCACGCACGCCGGACTACTGATTCCCGGCACCGTCAAAAACGCGCTCGGCATCGGCACGCTGCTGATGCAAGGCATCGGTGACACCATCCGCGCGTCCATCACGGACGACATTGTGAAAGAAGTCGAAGTCTGCAAAAGCATTTTGAAAGCCATCGGCCTCTACGAAAAAGAACCGGACATCATCGCCTGCCCCACCTGCGGCCGCATCGAAGTGGACCTTCCGCAAATGGTGGAAAAAGTCACCGCCGCCCTCGCCCACCTCAAAAAACCCGTGCGCGTCGCCGTGATGGGTTGCGTGGTGAACTCCGTGGGCGAAGCCAAAGAATCCGACTTCGCCATCGCCTCCGGCAAACACGCCGGCGCCCTTTACTACAAAGGCGAACTCTACAAAGCTAATGTGCCGGAAGCGGAGCTGGTGCCGGAACTTTTAAAACTAATCGAAGAAAAAACATGATCCACAAAAACTCTAAATGGAAGCTCACCTTCAAAACCTTGCCCTTTGTGGTCCTCGTGCTGGTTTTAAAACTAGCGGTGCATGAGCTTGGCTACGAAGTGCTGTCTTTGACGGCACTGTTCACGGCTATCATCTCCGCCAACATCTTTTTGATTGGGTTTCTGATTTCCGGTACGCTGGTGGATTACAAGGAAAGTGAAAAAATTCCAAGCGATTTAGCCTCGAGCATTCAAAGCCTTGGGGATGAAGGGCTCATACTTTATACGAGCAAAAAAGCACCTGCAGCTAAGACTTACTTGAGTAAAGTGCTTGCCCTCAATCAGGCGCTGCTCGAGTGGTTTCACAAAAAAGAAAAAACAGACTCAGTGATGAAAAAAATCACCAGCCTCAACGAAGACTTCCTCGCCTTCGAAAGTCTCACTCAAGCAAACTTCATCACCCGCTTAAAGCAGGAGCAAAACCTGCTTCGAAAAACCATCAACCGCGCACAAGTGATTCGCGAAACCTCCTTTTTAGCAACAGGTTATGCGGTGGCAGAAATCATCACGGTCATTTTGGTGGTGGCGCTCGTGTTTATTCACATGGAGCCCTTTTACGAAAGTCTTTTCTTCGCGACGTTCATCAGTTTTATGCTCATCTACATGATTTTCTTCATCAAAGATTTGGACAATCCTTTCGATTACAGCTCCGAAATAGCAGAAGAAGTTTCTTTAAAGCCTTTGGTGGAAAGTCATAGGAGGCTTGAAGCCGATTGCAATTTCCTTAAAAAATGAAAACACTCGCAATGCGCCCATTCACACGTCCTCTCCTCGGCCTCTTCCTCACCTTCACTTTGACATGGTCCGCTTGCTCATCCGGCACGCCGGAAGTCACGAGCAGTGGGAACGACAAAATCCCCGTCGCTGCTGAGGAAGAATTGCTTAAGCTTTTTGATGTTTACCAGTTGAATGTGGAGGCGCACCTGAATCAGCCCGAACTGTATACCTTCATCTACTACTCTCTACTCTACACCGGTGAAACTTATTCGCACAATTTGGGAGGCGTCACTACCAACCAAGTCTTCTTCAACGAAGACGGACGGGAAGCCGTATACGATGCAGATGGGAACTCAGTGGAAGACTGTACCAATAAAGGCAGTTACAACTACTACCTTTACAACAAAGATCCCTTTTTGCATTTTGTTTATGATTCCTATCCGTGGATAATTTGGGGTGGTTGCGAAACGGACACCAGCACTGTGGAAGAACGCGTCGAAGCTTATGCACGCGATTTTCTCAATGGAGCCTCAATATTCAAACCTCATTGGGACGAGGTAGAAGCCATGGATCCAGTCTTGGTGACAGACAAAGGAGACGTCGTGGCACTCAACTTATTCATCAAAATTTTTCAAACTGACGAACTTAGCAATTATAAATACGACGGCACAGATCCATGGGTCACTGATGAATCCGCATTCGAACTGTTTTCAACACAAGTGAAAGAAATCATGCTGCAGGTTTTAGTGGAGTAGACCGCCTTCGAGGGATAGGTTAAAATGCGGCCTACTCAACGAATTCAATGAAAACCCTCGCTCTTTTCGGTTCCACCGGCTCCATCGGCAAACAAACGTTGGAAGTGCTCCGCGCTTTCCCCGGCGAATTTGAAGTGGTGGGACTGACGGCGCTCACCAACGCCGAACTCCTTGCCGAACAAGCCGCATCTTTGCACGTGCAAACTTTCCTCGCCCCCACTCCCGAACAAATCGACGCCCTCATTGACCGCGCCGACTATGTCATCAACGCCGTGCCCGGTTTCGACGGACTCGCCATTTCTTTGGCCGCCGTGAACGCCGGAAAAATTCTACTGAGCGCGAACAAAGAATCCCTCGCCATCGCGGGCCGCTTCCTCCGCGAACTCGCCCAAAAAACCGGCGCCGAAATCCGCCCGCTCGACAGCGAAGCTTCCGCCATTTGGCAGCTGCTCACCGAGCACGAAGAAATTTCTTCCGTCACCCTCACCTGCTCCGGCGGTCCCTTCCGCGGCCTCACCACCGCCGAGCTCGCAAGCGTCACCATCGAACAAGCCCTCGCCCACCCCACGTGGAAAATGGGCCCAAAAGTGTCCATCGATTCCGCAACCCTCATCAACAAAATCCTCGAAGTCTACGAAGTCCACAATCTCTTCGACATTCCTCTCAAAGACATCCACATCACCATTCATCCGCAGAGCCTCGTGCACAGCATGGTCCACACCAAAACCGGCGCCACCAAAATGCACATCACGCAAAACGACATGCGCCTCTTCATTTCCTACGCGCTGCACTACCCCGAGCAACCCGACTGTCCCTGGCCCATCGAACGTCACCGCCGCAGCGAAATGGATTTTACTCCGCCCGATTCAAAAACTTTCCGCAGCCTTCAGTGGTTCGAGCTCCACAAAGGCAATCCCAATTTCCCGATTATTTTGAACGCGCTCAACGATCTTGCCGTGGCCCGCTTTCTTCGTGGTGAAATTTCTTTCCTCGGTATTTATGATTTTATCGAAAAAGGGCTGGAGCGCTATCTCTGGGAAACCCCACCCAGTTCACTAGAAGAAATGCTCAGGTTCCACGGAAAAATACAAGCTGGATTCCGTACTCCAATTATGTAGACTAAGACCACTTAATACAAACCCCTATGCGTCAAATCTTCAAAATAAGTTTGCTCAGCCTCCTCGCTTTATCGGCATGCACGAGTACGCCCTCCACCACTGTTTCAACAAGCAACGAACCCACAGAGCAACAAGTGGAAGCTCAAGAAATAGTTTGGGAAAACATGAACCTCTCCGAACAACTGGATATACAAGTGCAGAATGTGCCAGCGCTCCTCTACTCTCAAGAGGGCACTATAGTGGGGAGCTTTTACGACGAAAACAGAGTCAGCTATATAGTGCGTAGTGAAGATTTGGGCGACACGTGGACCAAGCATGCTCTAGACAAAGAAATCACCAATCCAAGAGTGCTTTTGGAAGCAAAGGACGGCACCATTTATTTGGGGGCCGGTGTTACCGGAACAGCGAGCCCTATTTGGAGCAGTAGTGATGATGGGAAAACCTGGAAAGATCTAGGCCAAGGTGTTCTCCCCAATCAAAGCGCGAAAACCGTTTGGGATATTCTGGAACTTCCAACAGGAGAAATTCTTCTCGCAACCGATTCTCTTGCAAATGATCCCAAGCAAGACAATCCCGGTATCTACCAGTGGGATGGAAAAAACTTGAGCGAATTCGCACAGCTCCCCGGTTTAGGAGTTCTCAGTTTAGCCATAGATGCAGAGGGCACCATCTACGCAGCCACGGAAGAAAGCGCAGAGCACGACGATCCAGCGCTTGCGGGGCAGGCTCACGTATTCCGATCTACGGATGGGGGAAAAACATGGACAGACACGGGTCTTTTAGATGGAGCGAACCGCGTCTACACACTTCTGGTCCTTTCCGATGGAGAGACCCTCATGGCCGGAACGGGTATCCGTGGTGAACTGTACCGAAGCACCGATCAAGGAGACACCTGGATTCGCCTCGAACACACCCCACAAGGAGTGAAAACCGCACAAGAAAACAAGGTCGAAATGAAAGGTGCGGTGTCTCGTATTTATAACCTTTTGGAAACAGACGAGGGAATCATTTTGGCCGGCACAGGCAATAGTACTGGGGATGTTTTTCAACTCGATGAAAAGGATCAGTGGACTCTCACAGCAAAAGACCATCAATCCATCGTAGTATGGGGGCTGCTACAAACACCAGACGGCACGCTGTGGGCAGGCACAGGTTCCTATGGAGGAGATATTTTGAAGTTCAAGCCATGAACGTCGCCATCGTTTTAGCCGCCGGAAAATCCACGCGAGCCGGACAAAATAAACTTTGGGCAAAAGTTTGGGGTGCGCCGCTGTGGACGCTTTCTTACAAAACTTTTCTCGCGCACCGCGCTGTAGATCGCATCATTGTGGTCGTGCCCAAAGGCGACGAACTCCGTTTCCTACCTTTCATCGATTCCGCGAAAACCGTGATCGTGACGGGCGGCGAAACCCGCATGCAGTCCTTTAAAAACGGACTCGCCTCCGCCGGTGAACTGAACCCCGATGACGTGATTCTGGATCACAACGCCGCGAATCCCAATGTGACCGCGGAAGAAATCACCGAGGTCATCAAAGTCGCACAAAAAGTCGGAGCCGCTGCCGTCTATCACGAAGTCGTAGACACCGTGCTGGAAGTTGGCGAAAAAACCGAAGCCAAAAATCGCGCCAATTTCCGTCTGATGCAAACGCCTCAAGCAGTCTGCGGAGACGTGCTGCAAGAAATCGAACTGGGAGACGCCACAGACCTCAGCACCGCGCTGCTCCCGCACCTCAACGTGGGGCTGGTTCTCGCCAGTCCGCTCAATAAAAAAATCACCACCGCAGAAGACCTCGCGGCTCTGTGCGCACAGACTTACCTCGGCGAAGACTCGCACCGTTTTTCCAATGAAGGAACGCTCACCCTCGGCGGCCTCAGCATTCCGGACCTCCCCAAGCTCGAAGCCAACTCCGACGGGGACGTGATCCTTCACGCCATCGGCCGCGCCCTGGCCCAAGCCACTGGCCAGAACTTTTCCGAAGTCGCAGACCCGCTTTTCCTTTCCGGCGATCAAGACAGCCGCGACTACCTCGCGCCGCTGCTGGAAAACATCACCGTTCGCAGCGTCTCTCTCAGCCTCGAATGCGCTCGCCCAAAAATCGATCCGCTCATTCCGGCGCTCCAATCTTCCCTCGCGGCCATCCTGCACATCGAGCAAATTCACATTTCTGCCCACACCGGCGAAGACCTCAGCGCCTTCGGTCGTGGCGAAGGAATTCGCTGTACGGCGGTAATACAAGTGCTAAAGTAATCCCATCCCTAACTTCTCTTCCATGAAAGACCAGAAAAAGATTTTCAACACCATTGGTGGCCTCGCAGTAGCGGCCTCCTTCATTATGTACTCAGTCGGTTCTAGCGACAGCGCCCTCACGGAACTTTTGGACTTTTTCTGGAGCCCTTTGATCCTTGCTGTGGTTTGTTTCATAGCGGCGAATAAGGCTCCAGCAGGCAAGTAAATGAGCACGCTCCAGTGCCCAGCCAAAGTGAACTTGTTCCTGGCCATTCGTGGCAAGGATGCTTCTGGCTATCATGAAATCGAAACCGTTTTTGCGCGCGTCCCGGAACTTTTCGACGAAATCGAAATCGAGCCGGCTTCGGACTTTTCTTTTCACTGCGAATCTTTGCCCGGGCAAAGCAACTCCGTAGTCCAAGCGCTCCGTCTCCTGGAAGCGCACACCGGCCGCACTTTCAACTACAAAATCACCCTCACCAAAAACATCCCCCCGCGCAGCGGACTGGGCGGCGCCTCCAGCGACGCGGCAGCTATTCTGATCTACTTGAACGAAACCGAAAAACTCGGCCTCACGCAGGATGAACTCCAAGCCCTCGGCGCCCAAATCGGCATGGACGTACCTTTCTTCCTCAGTGGTCACGAAGTCGCTCTGGGCACCCACTACGGCGAAAAAATCACGCCCCTTCCCTCGCTCCCACCCAACGTAAAAATCTCCATCGAACTCACTGGCCACGAAATTTCCACGCCAGAGGCTTATGAGCGCTGGGATGAATTTCTCGCGCAGCATCCCGACCACACGGCCCCCATGGACACAAGCCTCCTCTACAACGACTTCGAGCTCATCACTCCCGAGTGCGGCCCCTACTCCAAAACTCGTCACCTCTGCGGCAGCGGCGGGGCCACTTTTCATATAAGTTAGTTTTGCGCCGTTTTTTGAACAAGTTTTACGACTAGCCTATTTTTTGTCAGGAAAATGTCAGCGAAACGTAAGAAAAAAGTAAGGTGTTTTGTAAGGTCGGGATGTTTGAATAGCTTTGTCTAGTCACGGGGGTACGCAGCGGTGCGCTGAATAGATCGTCAACTATTCGGGGCGGGTTCGACTCCCGCTACCTCCACCACTAGACTTGCAACAAAAAGAGCCCAATGGGCTCTTTTTGCGTAGCTTCGCCGAATAGATCGTCTCTAAAATTATAAGCCCAGCACTCCACATTGTCCACCTCACACCATCTTCTGCCTTCCTTCCATCGCACGAATGAGAGTGGCTGCGTCGGTGTATTCCAAGTGCCCACCGGACGGAATTCCCCGTGCGATGCGAGACACATGTACCGCGCTGAAGGTGCCCAGTTTTTTTTGAATGTAGAGCGCCGTGGTGTCCCCTTCCAAGTCGGGATTCAGCGCCAAAATAACCTCGCGCACGGGGCCCTCTTCCATGAGTCGCGCAAACAATTCCGCCAGCTTTAGCTCGTCCGGCCCCACCCCATCCAGCGGCGAAAGTTTTCCTTGCAGCACATGATAGCGCCCGCGGTACTCGCCGGTCTTTTCAATTGCGATCAAATCCAGCGTGGACTCCAGCACGCACAAAACAGAAGCATCGCGCCTGCTGTCATCACAAATCCTGCAGGGATCCGAAGTCGTCAGGGAAAAACACGTGGAACACTGTTGAACCCCCACGCGCACCTCCTTCACGGCAGCCCCTAACTTTTCCGTCATCGCCTCGGGACTCTTCAAAAGATGAAACGCCAAACGTTGAGCGCTTTTTGGTCCCACGCCGGGCAACTTGGCCAGCTCTTCCATCAATGTCTTCAGCGAATCCGGTAGGAAATCCATGAGCGCATTGTAGAGATTCTCTGGCCTTTCGCCAAGCGCAGCCTTAAACTGGCCACAATTAACCTCCCACGCATGGCTGGCAAAAACTCCTTCGGCTTCGGTACTTTTTTCTCCGGATTTATTTTTGCCCTCATCGGCGTGTTGATTGCTGGCTACTTCGTGAAGCCGGCCTACGACGAACAGACTTTTTACACGATGCTGGAAAGTAGCCATGAAGGGCAGGCTCTTCTGGGGCTAGAAGATCAAAACAATCATCCACTGTTTTACTCCACGGCATCCATTTGGGTAGAAGTAGAGGAAGGTACTAACACTTTCATGGATCTCTTCGGTGAGTTGGTGCCCATGTCCACAGAATCCGGAGAAGAAATTCCGGGCGCAATCAGTTACGATCAGCAAATCGTAAACAAACTTCTTGCCCAAGCGAAGGAGTGCGGAACCACGGTCAATGAAGAAGAATTGGCGGGCAGACTCCAAGCTTTGTGGAGCGCAAATGTGCGTCAGTACGATTTTATCCCCGCTGATTCCGGAGAAGGCGAAGCGTGGATAGTCACCATGATTGCTAACAATGGCCTCTACGAAGACCTCGATACTTTCAAGGCAGACTTCAACATCTGTGAGGTAGGAGGCGGGCTGTACCCCACGCGCATGAACGACAGCTGGCTGATGTTCTACAGCAGTTGTGGTGCTGGCTATGCCGAAGAACCCACGGGCAACACTTGCTCGGATGTGCGTGAAGCCATCGAGCCTACCCTCGAGTTTCGTTAGTCCTCCGCCACTATGAAAAAACCAAAAACAAGCTCGCCGTCCAAGCCCAGCACTTTGAAGGAAGTCTTAAAAGGCATCAAAGCCACTTGGGACGACCCGATTTCACGGAAGAAAATTTTGCGTAAAGCCCTCTTCAGAAATCTTATAGACTAGCCTTTGATTAGGCGCAAAAACTCCGCGCGCGTCGAGGCATCTTTCTTAAAGAGGCCTTTCAGCGCAGACGTGGTCACTTCGCTGGATTGTTTTTCCACGCCGCGCGCCATCATGCAAAAGTGCTTGGCCTCGATCACCACCGCCACCCCTTTCGGAGCGAGCAGCTCTTGCAGCGACTCCGCAATCTGCGTGGTCAGCCTTTCCTGGTTCTGCAATCGTCGGGCATAAATTTCCACAAGTCGTGGCAGCTTCGAGAGCCCAATGATCTTCCCGTTCGGAATGTAGGCCACGTGTGCCTTTCCAAAAAACGGCAGCATGTGATGTTCACAAAAACTGTAAAGTTCGATGTCTTTCACCACAATCATCTCGTCGTAATTCTCGCCGTCAAAGACCGTGAGCAAGTCTTCCGGCTTTTTCCCATACCCATCAAAAAGTCGGGAATACGCTTCATCCACGCGCCGCGGCGTGTCCAAAAGGCCCTCCCGCTCGGGGTTCGGATCAATGCTCTTCAGCAGCTCGGCAATGAGTTTTTGTCGATCCATAGCCACGAAAGTGTAGATCAAACCTGAAAAGGCGGCAAGGCAATTGACGTAAGCCATAAAAGATTGTAGAATCAGCACTAACCTTTGTATATGCTCCGACCCGAAGACACCTTCCACGCGAGTTTTGAACTGGATATGGCCCAAGAGCCTCCGCTCCGGTTTGTCATTGCACACGGAATGGGAAAAGTAGTGAACCACGGCATGACCGGTTCCGACTCGCTAGAGTACGCGGAGCCCAATTTAGGCCAGCCAGGAGCGGGTCAGACCTCCCGGGGTAAAGAGTTAGAAGCGGTCGCGCAGAGCCTGCAGGAGGCTTTAGTGAAACGAAAACTCACAAGTTTCTCCTTAAAACCCGCCCAGGAAGGTCACGTGTCTGTCGACGAAGAAGGGCGCGAAAAAAGTGCCACCCCTGCTTCCGCGGAAGTTTTAAGATTCATCCTTCGCACAGTGCTGCACCTACGCGCGGCTCAAAAGGCTTAGTTCTTCACAGAAAGCTTACCACGGGCAAAAAAGGCTGGGGCCAAGCCATTGCGGGGTTCATCACCAAAGAAGGTCGACCAGCGGCGGCTTTCACGCTGGATGTGTTCGCATTCGGCGCCGAGGCCCGTTTCCCATACCTTACCACCCCCAAGTCTTCGTAAAGCAATAGTGAGCTGGGGCAGTGAAGGCACCTGAAAATTCTTGCCTTGTTCTCGCTGCGCATCCCTCATCACCGTATGATACGTGCTGCCCGTCACCACCAAAGCGGGGCGGTTTGTAGCTAGACGACCGCGAAAAGCATCCCCCTGGATATCCATCTGCATGGAGAGGTCACCGGCATCCAAAGCAGCTGCCCCAGAAGAAAAAGGAATATTTTGATTATGAAACCCGTCACCGAAATCACTTTCTACTAAAACCTGTGGAACCCTAGCGCGGTCCTCCAGGCGAGTGAGCAGTAAGGTCTCAAACCGTCCAGCCGTGAGAACCCTATGACCATTCACAGGAGAATTGGCAGGATCGCGCTCACGAATGATTCTCACTTCTTCCCCGAGAGGCATTGGAACGGTAAAGGGTTTGGGTCGCAAGGTCATAAGGATGTTTTAAGAGGCACAGGGTAAGTTATGGACACGGGTTTTGTCAATTGAAGCTACGAAATCTAATGTTTGACATCCATGTCTGACATTGTTAACATAAATTTATGAATCCAATCATCACCAACAGGGAGCTCCTTCGCAACTACAGAAAGCTTCGAATGAAGTTGGCCAGAGGCGAAGTCAAAAAAATCCTGATCAAACAAATGGATGGGATGGTCTTCAGATTCGAAATCGAAACGCCGGCTCAAACGGCTTTCGAACGAATGGTGGAGCACATCAAAAAACATCCCATCAAAGGTATAAAAAGACTCGAAGAAGATTTATTCGATGAAAGAAAATGACTGAAGGCTACCTCCTAGACACGAACATTTTAATTTACTTCACAGAAGGAAATTTAAAGTTGATCGATTTCCTGGCCAAGCTCAAACAGGAAACTTTTTTTGCCAGTGTGATTTCCCACTTTGAGTTTTTAGATGGTCACAAGACGTCAAAACAGTTGAACGAAATGGAGAAAGCGATAGAAGGCTTTATTTTTTTGGACCTTCGTAGGGAAATAACAAAAGCAGCTGCTGAGCTGGACCTTAAAACGAAAAAGAAATTAAAGCTAAAGGACCTACTCATAGCAGCTACGGCAAGAGTAGAAAACCTCACCATCGTTACTGCAGACAAAGACTTCAAAAAAGTTGAAGGAGTGGAAACGCTACTATTCAAACTCTAGTCCACATAATGACTCCACGGCTCAATTTGAAGATCGTCCAAATCGTAGCGCTCCATGGAGTCCACCACGAGCTTCGCCACTTTTAAGTTGATGGTGAGCGGAATGTTGTTGTCGATGGCGTGGCGACGAATGCCGTAACCAAACGTAAGATCTTCATGCGAATAACCGCGCGGAACGTTGATCACCCAATCGATGCGGCCTTTGCGAATCACGTCGTCGGAGTGCAAGCCCTCGCCTTCGCTGCCAAAACTCACACGCGTCACCGGCACGGCGTTGTCCTTCAAAAAGTCCGCAGTTCCCGGGGAGGCAAAAAGTTTGAAGCCCATGTCGATGAGCTTGCGCGCAGAGGGCAAAAAGTCCGCCTTGTCTTCAATTTTTCCAATCGACACAAACACATTTTCTTTCGGAATTTCAAAGCCGGTCGAAAGCATAGCCTTGAGGAAGGCTTCGTGCAGATCGTCTCCAAAACACGCTACTTCTCCGGTGGAAGCCATCTCTACCCCAAGCACAGGGTCCGCGCCCTTGAGACGCGAGAACGAGAATTGCGGCGCCTTCACTCCCACATGGTCCAAGTCCAAAGTTTTGTAGCTCTCTTTTTTCGCGAGGCCGAGCATGGCATTAGTCGCGATTTCAATAAAATTATAACCGGTCACTTTGGAGCTGAACGGGAAACTACGGCTGCTGCGCAAATTACATTCGATTACTTTGATGTCGTTGTTCACGGCCAGGAATTGAATGTTGAAGGGCCCGCTGATGTTCAGCGATTTCGCAATTTTTTTCGTCGCGTCTTTGATGCGTCGCACGGTTTCAAAATAAAGTTTCTGCGGAGGCAATGCAATGGTCGCGTCGCCACTGTGCACGCCGGCATTTTCCACGTGCTCCCCAATCGCATAAATCATCAGCTCACCATTTTGCGCCACGGCATCCACTTCAATTTCTTTCGCACCCACTTCAAATTTCGTGATCACCACAGGCGCGTCTTTAGAAATTTTTACAGCCTTGGCCAGATAAGCGCGCAGCGTGTCTTCGTTTTGCGCCACCGCCATTGCGGCACCGGAAAGCACGTAGGAAGGCCGCACCAGCACCGGATAACCCACTTCATTCGCGAAAGCAAAAGCCTGCGCCGTGTCCGCAAATTCATTCCATTTGGGTTGATCCACTTCAATACGATCTAGCAGTTGCGAGAACTTGTGACGGTTCTCCGCCTGATCGATGCTGGCAGCAGACGTGCCAAAAATCTTGACTCCGGCAGCATCCAATTTCAGCACCAAATTATTCGGAATTTGTCCGCCGGTAGACACCACCACTCCGGTGGGATGTTCGAGTTCATAAATGTCCAAAACACGTTCGAGCGAAAGTTCGTCAAAGTAGAGTTTGTCGCACATGTCGTAATCCGTGGAAACCGTTTCCGGATTGTAATTGATCATGATGGTTTCGTATTTGCGCTTCTGCAACGTCTTCACCGCATTGATGGAACACCAGTCGAATTCCACGCTGGATCCAATACAGTACGCGCCACTGCCCAGCACCACGGCTTTCTTTTTGCGAGAAGAAAAATCCACGTCGTGTTTGTCGCCGTGGTAGGTCACGTACAAATAATTCGTTTGCGCGGGATACTCCGCTGCGAGCGTATCGATCTGTTTCACCACCGGCAAAATCTTCATTTTCTTGCGGAGCTTGCGCACCTCCATTTCGTCGCCGTCTTTGTGCAGCGCAATTTGTTTGTCCGAAAATCCTTGGCGTTTCGCGAGGCGCATCAGCTCGGGAGTCAGCTCATCTTTTTCGAGTTTCGCTTCGGTGTCCACAATGTTTTTGAGTTTGCCGAGGAACCAGGGATCCACACCGGAGAGTTTAAAAATTTCCTCAAAACTCCAGCCTTGGCGCAGCGCTTCCGTGATCGCCAAAATGCGCTTTGGGGTGGGCACAGCAATGGCTTGTTTCAAGTTCTCGGTATCGATGTTGAGGCGCTCGTTGCAGGTCACTCCAAAGAGTCCGATTTGCAGCATGCGCAGTCCTTTTTGAACCACTTCTTCAAAGCTGCGGCCCAGCGCCATGATTTCTCCTACGGATTTCATTTCGCTGGAAATCGTGTGAGAAACTTTGCGGAATTTATCCAAATCCCAGCGCGGAATTTTCAGCGCCACGTAGTCGAGCGCGGGTTCAAAACACGCCGTCGTGCTGCCCGTAATCGCGTTGCGCAGTTCCGGCAGGGTGTAACCCAGCGAAAGCTTCGCCGCCACATACGCCAGCGGATAACCCGTGGCCTTGGACGCGAGCGCGGACGAACGAGAGAGTCGCGCATTCACTTCAATCACACGGTATTCTTCGGACTGCGGATCCAGCGCGTATTGAATGTTGCACTCTCCAATGATCCCCAAGTGGCGAATCACTTTCAGGGCGAGGTCGCGCAGCATATGAAATTCGCTGTTGCTCAAAGTTTGCGAAGGAGCAATCACAATGCTTTCCCCCGTGTGCACGCCGAGCGGATCGAAATTTTCCATGTTACACACGGTGATGCAGTTATCCGCCGAGTCGCGTACCACTTCGTATTCAATTTCTTTCCAGCCCTTCAAACTTTCCTCCACCAGCACTTGGGGCGAAAACGCAAACGCGGTGTCCACGAGCTCTTGAAGTTCCTTGGCATTGTTGGCAAATCCACTCCCCTTTCCTCCGAGCGCAAAAGCTGCGCGCACGAGCACCGGGAATCCGATTTTGTCACCGGCCTTCATGGCTGCTCCGGGCGTGGTGCAGGCCACACTGCGGGGCACCTTCACATTGATTTTCTGTAGTTCGTTGTTGAAAACTTCCCTGTCTTCCGTTTTTTCAATCGCCGCCACCGGCGTTCCATACACTTTCACTCCATATTTAGCCAAAGTCCCGGCCCGTTCCAAAGCCACTCCACAGTTCAGCGCAGTTTGGCCTCCAAACGAAAGCAGCAGCCCTTCAGGCTTTTCCTTCGCAAGCACCTTCTCCACAAACACGGGCGTGATCGGCAAAAAGTACACGGTGTCCGCCAGCCCCTTACTGGTCTGGTTCGTCGCAATGTTCGGATTGATCAAAACCACCTCGATCCCTTCTTCTTTCAGGGCCTTGATAGCCTGAGATCCGCTGTAATCAAATTCCCCCGCTTCGCCAATCTTCAGAGCGCCCGATCCCAGGATCAGAATTTTTTTGGGAAGCCGTAGCTTGGCGGCCTTAGGAGTCATCTGGGAAAATGTAGCGAGACTAAGCCTCTAGCGCAAGGGGAACTATAAAAGATCAAACTGGACACGAAAACCCAAGCAGAATAAATTAGACCCATAACCCTCCCCCATGAAAAAGCTCGCCATAAGCTTCCTGATCTCCACGCTCTTTTTGCTGGGCTGCAACTCAGCCCCTTTGTTTGGTGAAGAAGAAGGCGAAAAAATGACCATGGATTTCGTAGAACTAGTGCGCACAGACCCTGCGGCCGCCTATCAAGAAACCAACGAGGCCTTGCAAAACGTCTCCAGCGAAGAAGATTTCATGGCTTTTTCAGAAAATCCCATAGTCCAGCACGTGGAAAGCATCTCCGTAGAAGGAACCGACATAGAATCCGCTTTCTATGACAGCGATTATGGAGGAGCAGTAGCCCGAATCACTCTGACTGGAGCCTGTGCATTCACCGATGGGTCTACCGGAACTTTCGATGCTACTTGGTCTTACAATTTTGACAAAGAAAAATGGGAAGTGGAAGGACTGAACTTCTACCCCGAGACCGCTCAATAAGTCTTAATGCTACTTTTCCTTCCTAGCTCTCGCAGTATCCCGAACAGTATCTTGGAATCCATCTTGCCAAATCTTATTGAGCACGGACGCAAGTTGGCTAGAGTAATCGTCTAGCCGCCCGGCAATATTGAGAGAACGGTCCGGTGAGTTCTCACTCGCAAAATAAAGCTCACCCTTTTGGTCATAAAATGGGTTCGATTTAGAACCTTGCTCTGGCTTGCCAAGATTCCCAGTTTTGCAGGCATAAAGAACGCCAAGGGTCATCTTCACACCATCTGCAAGTGCCTTTTTATATCCATCCACAGAGAAAATGACCCCTTCAATGGAATACGCGCCACGGTCTTTACTTACAGACACGCCCTGTTCATAGCCAAAGGGGCCCTTATATTTAATAAAAGTGCTTCCGTCCGAGGTGTTAGGGCTGAGGGTGTAACTTGGATCGTGAGCGAAAAAGGGAAGCAAGTCGGCGCTTAAACTCATGGCCTCTGTCGCCTTCACAGGATCACGATTCTCAGCCTTCACAGGAGCCCCTTTATCGGAAGGATTGAATTGGATGTCGATGGCTCTTTCCACCCACGCCATCTCTCCATACCTCCGCGAATTCTCTGCGGGTGCATGGTACCCAACCCCTGTGATGACTAAGTGATCAGCGAAGGTGAGGATCTCTCGATCATCGAGAAGATCAGGGTGCTTCATAACGGTACGTTGCTCCCAAGGATCGTAATATAACTGTCCCCAATCCTTCCCCAAAGCAAATTCTGGAGGCAACAAGTCCACGAGTTTATCGAGCGCCGCAGTCCGTGCAGCCAATTTCTCCGGCAAAAGTGCAGCCATGTCCTCTTTGGATTTGCAGGTTTGGTAATCAGCATCCGCCTCAGTCAATTCACGGAGAGCTTTTGCGTAATCCTTAGAAAGTTTTTCAGCCGCCTTTTCAGCGGCAGACTTTTCAGCAGGAGAGTCAGGTTTTTGTTTTGGCACGTCTTTTGCTTCTGGCACGGGCTTTGCCTCTGGAGACTCATTGGGGAGTGGTGACATATTTTTGTTTTTATTGAAAATAGATCTCCTAATTATACCTTATATATATATATATTACAAGTTGCCCCAGACAAGCCCATTTAAATGGCTTGGGTGAGCCAAAAAAAGAGGACCGCTTGACCTGAGTGAGCTGGAAATATAAAATATAAGTACAATTTTCATGAGGAGACTACCAAAAGCTAACCATGCTGCGGGAATGCTCCTCGTTTTTTATATTCAACTTTATCTCTAAAAAGTGGAACTGGAACGATAAGGTTTGAAAATTTTCTAAGCAGAGAGGAATAACGATGGCTTGGAGTGAGGACTTTGGACAGTTTGTTTTCTTTTTCTAGGTATTCAACCAAGCAGTAAAAATCTCCGTCGTTAGAGACGATGATCGCTCTTTGATAATGGTCGAACTCAATCTTTGCTGCATGTAAAACCAATTCGGCGTCCACATTGCCTTTAGTCATCTCTTTGTGAGGCATTTTCACCGTAGGTTTAAAAATAATCTCATAACCATAGCTTTTCAGCGTTCGGTAAAGAGCTTCATTGCCAGGTAGGTAACCTAAAAATAAAAATGCTTTTGAAACTTTGTATTTAGACCGCAAATAAATCAAAAATTTTCTGAAGTCCAATTTCCAGCCCAGATGTTTTACCTCGAGATTGAGATTTTGACTGTCGATGAATGCATAATGAATCGGGTCTCGCATATTTTTTAGCTCCGTAATCGATACTGCGCCGCTTCCACCAAGTGCCCTTTTTGAATCCAATCGCTAGCCTCCAGATCAGCCAGAGTGCGCGCCACTTTCAAAATGCGGTGCACGGCTCGCCCAGAAAGCGCATAGGTTTTCACGGCCTTCCCCAAAAACTCCTGCGAGGCCAAATCCAGACGCTCCGCTTTGAGCAACTTGGGCGTGAGCTCCTGGTTCACAAACAAGCCCTCACCTTCCAAGCGCGCTCGCATCCGCTCGCGCGCCGCCTCCACCTTCGCCCGCAGCGCCGCGCTGCTTTCAGTCGCCGTCACGCGAAAGTCTTCATACGGCAAACGCGGCACATCCACGCACAGGTCCAGTCGGTCCACAATCGGGCCGGAAAGCCGGCGAGCATAACGCGCCAAATCCGCCGCCGTGCAGCTGCACATTTTTTCTCGATCGCCGTAAAACCCACACGGGCACGGATTGGACGCCGCCAGCAGTTGAAACCGGCATGGAAAAACCGCCGTTTCCTTCCCCGCGCGGAGTTGCAAAGGCCGTCCCTCCAGCGGGCCACGCAATCCTTCCAAAACCGCTCGGTCGAACTCGGCAAACTCATCCATAAACAGCACCCCGCGGTGAGCCAAACTCACCTCCCCAGGCACCAGACCCGGCCCGCCACCCAGCAGCATGAACGGCGTAGCCCGCGAATGCACCGCTCGAAACGGCCGCGTGCCACCCACGCCGCCCGCTGCCACCAGCCCATGAATCTGCAAAACCTCCAAAAGTTCCTCCCGCGACAGCGGTGGCAACAGTCCCGGGAAAGCCTCCGCCAGCAAACTTTTTCCACTGCCCGGCGGCCCACTCATGGCCACATGATGCCCACCCGCGGCCGCCACGAGTAGCGCTCGCTTCGCCGCACTGTGCCCAAAAATATCGGCGAAATCACCGCCGTGAAAGCCCGCCCACTCAAACATTTCTTCCTCCACTCTTTGCCCGGGCAAAGACTCTCCACCCAGCACCCCCACCGCCTCCCTCAAACTCTTCACGCCAAAAACCCGCACGCCCTCCACCAAACCCGCCTCACGCACATTTTCCGCGGGCAACAAAACTTCCGCAACTCCAGCCGCCCGCGCCATTAGCAATGCTGACAAAACGCCTTTCACGCCGCGCACCGATCCATCCAGCCCCAGCTCACCCAAGACCAAAATCTTTCGCTCGCACGTGTCCACTTGGGAGCTCGCCATGAGCAGTCCCAGCGCCATCGGCAGATCAAAATGACTGCCACTTTTAGAAACTTCCGCCGGAGCCAAATTCACAATTTTTCGTGTGAGCGGAAATCGAAAGCCACTCGCCGCCATCGCACTGCGCACGCGGTCCTTCGCTTCCTGCACACTCGTGCCCGCCATTCCCACAATCGAAAACACAGGCATGCCCGGCCCCACGTCCACTTCCATGTGGACGGGAAGAGCCTCGAGGCCCCGCAGCCGATACGTGAGCAAAGAAATAGCCATATCTCCATTCTGAGCGGTGACCAAAAATGCGCCACTCACTCCACTCAAAATAACCTGTAAAATCGCGTTGTCAGAGCTCTGACAACAGCCGGCCGCAGGGCCGGACAACAGTCACTCCATCCCCACTTCTTCCACCGTCAACTTCCCGCCGTGCCACTCCATCGTCACGAGCAAGAGCTCACCTTCACGAAAATCCCCAGATTGGGAGCGCCATTTTCCAATCGCCCGCCGAATCCGCCGCACTTTTTCCGGCGTCACACTTTCTACCGCCGCCCCAAATGTGAACGACTTGCGAGCCTTCACTTCCACAAACACCAGCCGCCTCTCGTCCGTCTCCATGATCAAATCAATCTCGCCTTCGCGAAACCTCACCCGTCGCGCCAAAACTCGCCAGCCGTGCGTTTGCACTAGGTAGTCCGCCGCCTGATTCTCCGAAGCCAGTCCAAAATCCGCATGATCCATGGGCCCATTTTAGCCCTCTATTTCGTCTTGTCCAAAGGCCCTCCGCCCCAGCGTTCTCTGCCATGCCACCAACTCCACGGTGCCACGCCCACTTGGCCATGCTCGTTGGGGTCCACGGTCCAGTCGTGCGCACGAGGGGTCTCAGTTGCAGGCACAGGAACCGAGGACACGGCCGGAGCCGCATCCTCATCATCGTCTCTGGGACCTTCGTGAGGCATTCTCTAAAAATAAATAAGGCTAAACTTATCTCACAACAATAGGATTTTCGTCAAGTCCAACGCTAACCTCGCTTTTTGATTTCATCCAACTGCTTTTGGTACTGCTCCTTGAGCGGTGAGCCAATCACGTTGAATAGATCGTAGGTTTTAACCAGATCTTCAAAGTCTTGAAGGCGACTAAAGTCCGGGTCTTCCGGCTCCATATTTGTATGGTCCAGAGCTGCCAGGTACAGTTTAACAACGCGATCCGCTGCTTTGGGATGAGCGGCGATCCATTTTTTATCCACATCAAGGTTGGCCTTATCGTCACTCATAGCATTCCACTGGCGCACTTTCCCGTCGGCATCCAAGTCGCTGGTAGCGCATTTAAGTGCATTGTTAAACAGAGGTTCCAGTAAAGATCCATCGATTGCAGGGTCCTGCATGAGATCCAGATAGCGGGGATACATAGACATATTGGCTTTGGGCAGGGCATCGTCTTCCGTACGTGAGGCGTTGATCAGATCTGCACCATTTTTAGGGTGTTTTAAAATGGTACCAAACAGTTCATTGTTGAGTTCTTCGTCGAGCCTATACCTGAGCACGTCAGGAATATCCTCAGTGAGGACTTTGGACAAATCTTCCATCAAGGTTTCAACCTGAGGCGCCACCACTTTTTCATCTTCAAAACCGACTCCGACCAAGGTGCTCAGAAAGGCATCCATCTCTTTGTACAGTTCGTTGCCGCGGTCAGTCACTTCACTCAGTTCAATAGCCAGTTCATGGACATCAAGGTTTTCGTCGTATTTTTCAAGAATACCGGTCAAATTTGCCGTCAGTTTATCCTTCGCTTGATCCAAGCTATCGAATTTTTGTTGGTTTTCAGCGTTTGCGTCCATAAGATTTTATTTTAAAGATTGAATAAGATTGTGCTCCGCAGCCCGGGCATCCTTCCTTTGGAGGTAATCGGCCTTAATCTGTTTGAATTTCTTTTCGAACACTAAAATCTTGGCCTTTAGGTCTTGAATGGAACTTTTAGGGTGTGAAGCGTGTGAATTCATCCAATGATTATACCTTATATCGACCCTATAGACAAGGCGCGTCAAGCCCACCGCTCTCTGAAGCCACTTTCTCCGCTTGAACTCGCCGCCCGCTTGTGACATCCTGGAAAGCCCCAAACCCCTATGTCCAACGATCTTCGCGTCCCTCCTCACAGCATTGAAGCGGAAAAATCCGTGCTCGGCTCGGTGATGGTGGAAAAAAACGCCCTCATCAAAATCGCCGACTTCCTCTACCCGGAGGATTTTTACTACGACACCCACGCCAGCATTTTTACAGGAATTCTGGAACTGTTTGCCAAGCGCAGCCCCATCGATATCCTCACCGTGGCCACCTGGCTCAAGGACAATGACAAGCTCGATGAAGTCGGAGGCCAAACTTACCTCGAACAACTCGTCAACGAAGTGCTCACAGCCTCGCACGTGCACCAGTACGCGCTGATCGTGAAGCAAAAGTCCACGCTGCGAAAACTCATCGTTTCCGGAGGCAACATCGCCGGCATGGGTTACGAAGAAGACGAAGACGTGGACGACCTGGTGGACAAAGCCGAAGCGGAGCTGTTCAAAGTGTCTCAAACCTTCCTGCGCAATCGTTTCGTACCGGTCAAAGACATTCTCGCGGGCACCTATGAAAAAATCTCCGATCTCCACGACCCCGAAGCCGCCGAAAAATACAAAGGGCTCTCCACAGGCTTCGAAAGCATGGATCACATCCTCACCGGGCTCCAGCCTTCCGACCTCATCATTCTCGCTGCTCGTCCTTCCATGGGTAAAACCGCGCTCGCCCTCAACATCGGGCTCAACGTGGTGCTCAAAGGCAAAACCGTCGGCGTGATTTCCCTGGAAATGTCCAAAGAACAACTCGTGGAACGTCTCTTCGTTTCCATGCTCGGAGTGGACAGTTGGAAGATGAAAAACGGCCAACTCACCCAAGACGATTTCATGCGCATGGGCCAAGTGATGGACCAACTCAACCGTTGCAAACTCTTCATCGACGACAGCCCCGGCGCTTCCAGCAGTGAACTCCGCGCCAAAGCCCGCCGTCTCCAAATGGAGCATGGCCTCGATCTGTTGATTGTGGATTACCTCCAGCTCATGTCCATGGGCAAGGGCACCATGTCCATCACCAACCGTGTGCAGGAAATTTCCGAAATCTCCCGCTCCCTCAAACAACTCGCGCGTGAACTCCACATCCCCATCATGGCGCTTTCACAGCTTTCCCGTGCCGTGGAACAACGTCCGGTCAAAATCCCCCAGCTCTCCGATCTCCGTGAATCCGGAGCCATCGAGCAAGACGCCGACGTGGTGATGATGATGTACCGCGAGGACTATTACGAAGAAGACACCGACCGCCAGGGCGTCACAGACATCTACGTGCGCAAACACCGTCACGGAATGGTGGGCCGCGCCGAACTCATGTTCCGCAAAGAACAGATGAAATTCTTCGACATCGACCGCAAACACAGCGGCCTCGCCTCCCATGCCCCTTCCGGCATGGCCAACAAAGCCCCTCATTTTGAACCTGAGGAAGCGTTTTAGCGCTCGCCGTCAGGCAAAGCTGCCACATCCACAGAATGATCGGCTGGCTGGTCCGGTGCGCAACCCTTGACTTGAGTACTAGCCGCCGCAAGACCCAGAGACGCGACTGCCAGGGCGATTCTTCCTCGTGTCCAGAAACTCGCCGCTTGCGCTTCCGGAGCCACTGGAGCCACAGAGGGTCTGCTGCGGGGAGCCTCTATTCCTCTAGCCCTTACGCGCTCAGTCGCCGATTGTCGTCGCTCTTCAGCCAAAGCTCTTGCCTGTTGAGCAACAGAAGAAGATTTCTCAAGGGTGGTAGTCATAGCGCCTCTCCCCTCTTGGGTGTCCGAAATACGCATAGGTAGAGGGCCCGCGTGTTGGCAGACCACATGCAAGGTCAAGTCGCCACCGATGTCCACAAGAGCCACGAAGGCCACATCGGGATAGTTCAAAGCGACGGCATTCGGGAAAATCCGGGTCGGCACGTTGCCCTTATTCCCGCGGGTGTCCACGGCGTAGACAAGGCCATCCGGGCTGATTTGCAAGGCTATAGGAGGAATGCCTTGATCCAAGTCAGGAAAAAGTCTTAACAAACGCCCCTCTATTTCCTGCCTTTTTACAGGGTAGACGTAGCCCTGTCCACGAAGGGGCAAAGCAGTAGTTTTACTGTCAAATTTGTCTGCCACCATAGGCATCCCCAGGCGTTCTTCGGTCACTGTTTCTTTTCGTCCCACAAAAACAGCATTGTCACCGTAGGGTGCCACCTTCAGCTCTCCTTCGGGGCTGATGGACACCATTGCAACGAGTTTCCCGCCAACTTTTACAGGACGACCAAAACCCTTCTGCAAAGACTCACGCCCCTCCGTTCGGTCCTCTTTTTCATAAACAAGTTCCCGAGTGCTGGGCTCAAAACGCATGCCAAACAAACGACGTCCTTGAGTGTCTTCAATCACCACCCCCTCGTCACCCAGCTCCTCTATGTTGGTCACCAAGGGAACCTCAGCCGTATAGAGGTGAGGAACCTCTTGGATAGCAGGTGCAACAATCGTGGCATTGGTTTTAGTCTCGCCGATTTCCACCATGTCCACCACCCCAAGTTCCTCTAAAACTTTAAAGCAGTTCGCCCGTTCACGTTCAGTCATAGGCAGGCGTTCCAAGGCCTTGAAGCCGTCCTTTCCACTCACTCCTTGTTCCGGCACCAAGCTGAAAGAACGACCGTTCTGAGTCAGCTTCAAACCCTCGAATGCCGCTGCACGTCCTTTCGACGCCACAATGGGCCCCCCGTTAAAGGGAACAATCATCACGGATCCGTAGGCCATACAAACCTGGCCCAGGAACTTTCCTTGTTTCGTCAGGACAAAGCTCACCCCCTCTTCGTAAGGGTAGTTGCGAGGCTTATCGAGCCAGTGAGGTTCAAATTGATCGGTGCTGGGAGCAGCCTGCACCGCGTCGGTTTCATCAGGTTGCACCGATCTTAAGGGATGTAGTGCGCCAATAGGCATAAACAACAGGAAAAGATTAAGACCTAATTATACGAAGTCCTTCAGATTTGTCCATAAAACCGCCTCACTTCCACCCTACGCTAGTAGAAATGGTTTTCAGAGCTTCCGCAAACTGAGCACTCTCGAAACCCAAAAACATCTTATAAAGTTGAGTCCCGCCAACGACCATGCCGGAGACAGAAGCGACCCCGAGGGAAATATAAAAAGGAGCCATGGAAAAATCTCCGGTGGGCAGTCGCGCAGGCTCCGTGCGGTTTGTGATTTTATCTGCCGCATCTCTGTCTGTGTCAGAAACCATCGCCCGCAGCAAAACGATATCCGCATCGTCCATGGTGTGCAAAACCCAGGTTCCTTGGCGATTGAGCAGGCTCATTCCTTCCCGCATCCACTGGCGTTGAGGGGTGAGCAGGCCCACGTTTCCTTTGTTATCCTTGTAGAAAAGATTCCCCAAGTGTTCGAACAAGGTCAAAAAACGCTGGTTTCCAACACATACAAGGTAAGCTCGATCAGGAGAATCGGGAGGTCGGAACGGAAACAGCGCTTCTTCGGAATGGGAACGGGCAGCTTCCATAAAAACGGTTAAGCCTGAATTATAAAACAAAATAGCCCCAATCTCCAAACCCATTTATAATCAGCGCATGGATCTCAAGCAAAAACTCGGAGCGGTGAAACGCAGCCTCCTCGGCCGAGTGAAAAATCACCTCGCGCGGGTACACATTTCGAGCTCGGTGCAAAAAACCACGCTCACAAAAACCGCCCACCACGCTCATGTGGACCTTTTTCGCTTGGGCAACGGTCCACAAAAAATCCTCTTCCTCTCCGGCATCCACGGCAACGAAGTGGGCACCGTCAAACTGAATTGCCAGTTGCTCAACCACCTCACCAAGCACAAAAAAGATTTTCGCGACTTCAGCTTTTTCTTCATCCCCTGCCTCAACCCAGACGGTTACATGGAGGCGTGCCGCCACCCGGACTACGCAAACGGCGGACGCATCGGTCGGCTCAACGCTCACGGCGTGGACCTCAATCGCAACTTCCCCACTAAAAGTTTTCAAATGTTTTCCGTGTGGGGTCACGGCAAAAAATACGCCGAAAAAACCAAAGTTTTTTGCGGCCGAAAAGGCGCCAGTGAACGCGAAACCAAAGCCCTGCTGAGCCTCCTCCACGAGGAAAAGATCCCTACCATTTTTTCTTTCCACAATGTGGCGGAAGATTTGTGCGCCGCCCGCGATCCCCTCTCGCTCGAACTCGCCACGGATTACGCGGCGAAAACCGGTTTCACTCACATGCCTCACGCCGAGTGGCTCACCCTTGGACAAAACGGCACGCTCAAAGACTGGTGCGAAGAAAACCACGTGAGCTTTTTGGAAATCGAAGGCTCCGTCAAAGCCACGCGCTGGGGTTCGGACTGGGGCCGCCAGAAAAAAGCGCTGCTCTCTGCTCTCGCCAAAATCCGCGCTGCTGGATATAATGCCGCCACATGACTTCAGGTGAATTCCAAGACCGGCTCCGCAAAGCGGACGAACTGCGCAAAATGGGAATCAATCCCTACCCTTCGCGTTTTGAAAGCAAGCACAGCATTCTCGACGCGCAAAAACTCGGCGAGGTGAAACTGCGCACCGTGGAAGAAATCAATGAAAAGCCCAAAGCGAGCGTCACCATCCGTGGTCGCCTCATGACCCTGCGCGAACACGGCCGCCTGGCCTTTGCAAACCTCAAAGACTTCAGCGGCACGATTCAAATCTGCTTCATGGAAGGCATCCTCGGCAAAGAACCCTACAAACTCCTCCGCAAACTAGACATGGGCGATTTTGTAGGTTGCACCGGCGAACTCTTCATGACCAAACACGGTCAACTCACATTGCTCATCAAAGAGTGGACGCTGCTCGGCAAAACCCTGCGCCCGCTGCCCGAAAAATGGCACGGCATCGAAGATCAGGAAACCAAGTATCGCCAACGCTACCTGGATTTGATCATGAACGAAGAAACCATGCAGCGCTTCCTCGTGCGCACGCGACTCATCGACGCCATTCGCAGTTACCTCAACTCGCACAGTTTCATTGAAGTAGAAACTCCGGTGCTGGCTTCCTTGGCTTCCGGAGCCACAGCCCGTCCCTTCACTACTCACCACAACGCTTTGGACCTTGATGTCTACTTGCGCATCGCCCCAGAACTTTATTTGAAGCGCCTCATCGCTGGTGGGTTTGAACGCGTCTACGAATTCGCCAAATGCTTCCGCAACGAAGGCATGGATCCTTCACACCTGCAAGAGTTCACCATGCTCGAATACTACGGTGCCTATTGGAACTACGAAGACAACATGGATTTTACGGAAGGCATGATCCGCTTCCTCATCAAAGAACTCATGGGCACCACAAAGCTGGAAATCAAATCCCGCGACGGCGAAATGGTGGAAGTGGACTTCGGCCCCAAATGGCCTCGCCTCGATTTTGCCACGCTGATTGAAAAAGATTGCGGCATCAAAATCTACGATTTCGCGGACGACGCCCCCGCCCTGCGCACCGCCATCAAAAAGAAAAAAATCGTCTTCGAAGACATGGACCAAATGGGCTACGGAAATCTCTGCGATTACCTCTACAAAAAAGTCAGCCGCCCTCACCTGGTGCAGCCCTGCTTCGTCATCAACCATCCCACCAGCATGAAGCCCCTCGCTCGCCGTAACGACGAGCACCCCTACATGTGCGAAAGCTTCCAGCTCCTTGTGAACACTTGGGAAGTCGTGAACGCCTACAGTGAGATCGTGGATCCCGTGGATCAAGAAGCCCGCTTCGTGGAACAAGCCCTCGCCCAGTCCGGCGGCGATTTGGAGGCCATGGAAATGGACGTCGGGTTCATCCGCGCCATGCAGCACGGCATGCCCCCCATCTCCGGAAACGGCATGGGCATCGACCGCCTCATGACCCTCATCACCGGCCAAGACAACCTCCGCGACCTGGTGCTCTTCCCGCTCATGCGTCCCACGGACGAAGACCTTCAGGAAGAAAAAGTGCTGAGAAAACAGGCAGCAAAAAAGGCGGGAGTAAAACCAAAAAAGAAAAATACCAAAAAATCAGGCCAGTTCATGATTGATGAGGATATTTTCGACAAATATCCCTCCCTCACCATAGGGCTGGTGGTCGCAAAGGGAATAGACAACCATGGCGAAAGTAAAGAATTGCTCAGCATGCTTTCTGAAGAAGCTCAACGAATCCAATCGGCCTACGACTTGGAAACACTCAAGGAAGATCCTAAAATCAGCGCCTGGAGAAAAGCCTACGAAGCCTTTGGAGCCAAACCCAAAAAACACAGCTGCTCAGTGGAAAATCTTTACCGAATGATTCTGGAAGGAGTGAAACTCAAGCACATCAATAAAGTAGTAGACCTATACAATGTCATTTCCCTCAAACACATGGTCCCCTTGGGAGGAGACGATACGGATAAAGTCGAGGGGAATATTGTTTTGCGTTTCGCCGATGGAGACGAACCCTTCATTCGCCTCAATGCAGAGGAGGTAGACCACCCGGAAAAGGGAGAAGTGATTTACAGCGATAGCAAAGAAGTCCTGTGCCGACGCTGGAACTGGCGTGAGTGCGATAAATCCAAAATGACCGAAGACACGAAAAATCTCACTCTAGTGGTGGAAGCATTGCCACCGGTGACTGGGAAAGAAGTGCAAAAAATCGTGGAAGAACTGGCAGAATTGATTAAGAAGTATTGCGGCGGAGAAATCTCCATGCACATCTTAAACGACGAAAATCCGGAAGCAGAGATTTTATAAACCCCACTCGCATGGAACCCACCCGCCTGCTCTACATGGAAGACATGGCAGCCCTTGAAGGGACGGCGACTGTTCAGGAAGTCGTGGACCTCGAAGGCAAAACCATTGTTTTTCTCGACCAAACTTTGTTTTACGCCCAAGGCGGTGGCCAGCCCTACGACAAAGGCAGCATCACCACCGACTCCGCCACGTTTGAAGTGGAAGAAGTCCGCTACATGGACGGCATGATCAAACACATCGGGCATTTCACCAGCGGCCGCTTCGCTTCCGGCGACGCCGTGCAGCTTCACGTAGAACCCGTGCGCCGCGCGCTTCACCGCAGACTGCATTCCGGCGGTCACGTGGTGGACCTCGCGCTCAAACGCCTCGACATTCCTTGGATTCCCGGCAAAGGCTACCACTTCCCGGACGGTCCCTACGTGGAATACGCCGGCAGCCTCGGCGACCAAGACCGCGACGCCCTCCGCGCCGAAATCGAAAAAGCCTGCAACGACATCATCGCGGAAAACATCACGACCCGCATCGAATTCGTGGACGCAGACGAACTGCAAAAACGCGGCTTCGCGATTCCACCCACGCTCGCGCCCGGCAAACCCCTGCGCATCGTTTACTACGGCGACTTTGGCGTTCCTTGCGGCGGCACCCACGTCAGCGAGCTCGCCGACCTTCGCTCCATGACCATCCGCAAACTCAAGCCCGAAGGGGGCAACATTCGCGTGGCGTATGACGTGGAACGCTAGACGGGAAGATTTTTATTGCCAAACAACCCCACGTGGGGTTGCTTCAAAACATTTTTGCAGGAGTCAAATAAGCGTACAATAAAACTATAAAAATCTACCTGGCCATCCTCGCCCTTTTGCTGACCCTCACCGGCTGCGCTTCGCCAACCTCAACTGTGCCGGCAACCACTCCCGAACCCGCCGCCACCCTCGCCTACCCCATCGCCGACTTTCCCGCGCGTGTCACACTCAAACCTTTCGCCATTTACATCACGCCGGCCACTTCGCCCGTGCAACCCGAACGCTTCACCGGCTACCACTGCGGCGCCGATGCCGAAACCACCACGGAAGAAACCGACACGGAAATTCCCGTCGTCGCGATTGCAGACGGAACCGTGGTTCTCGCTCGCAGCGCCACTGGTTACGGCGGAGTCCTCGTGCTCCAAGTGACCATCGAAGACGAAACCTACACCGCCCTCTACGGACACCTCAACATAGACTCCTTCACTGTTCAAGTCGGCGACACCGTAACGGTTGGTCAAGAGCTCGCCCTCCTCGGCGCGCCCTACTCCACGGAAACCGACGGCGAACGCAAACACTTGCACTTTGGCCTGCATCCCGGCACCGCCATCGACATCCACGGCTACGTGCAAAGCGAAGCCGAACTGGAAAACTGGATAGACCCCGTTGCATTCTTCGAAGCGCGTGGCTTATAGTAGCCCCATGTACGACCGCTCCTACGGCACCAGCGCTTACCGCCCCGACCCCGAATTCCAAAGGCCGGCATCCAAACACGCCCCTCAACAGCACCACGCGTCAAAGCCGAGCGCTCCCCTGAGCCGTCGAAAAAAAATCCTTTACGCCTTAGCCGCGCTCGCTGCGCTCGCGCTTTTCCTCCTCTACCAATTCCTCGGCGACTTCGGCTTCCTCCTTTTCCGCACGCCTTCACTGACAGGTTTCCCCTTCGGCACCCGCACCTACCTCGTCCTCTTCCAAAACAACTACGAACTTCGCCCCACCGGCGGCTTCATTTCCAACTACGGCGTGCTCACCTTCAGCCACGGCATCTACACGGGCATCGATTTCCATGATGTCTACGGCGACATAGACAATCACGATTACGTCGAGCCCCCGCTCATCCTCTCTACCCTCTTGCAAGGCAACGGCTACAGCAGCGACAATTTCCGCGACGCCAACTTCGATCCCGATTTCAACCTCACCAAAGAAAAACTCATTGAGTTTTATTCCATGGCTTACCCCGACCAAAGCGTGGACGGCGTGCTGGCCGTAGATTTCAGCTTCCTCGAACAATTCGTAGGCATGTATGACCCGCTCACGGTGGACGGCCAAACCCTCACGCAGCAAAATCTTTTTGAAACCCTTTCGTCCCTCGCTTCAGACATCGATCGTCACAACACGACCGCCCTCGCCGAGCGCAAAGACATCGCCACGCCGTTGATGAAAACCCTCATCGGGAAAACCCTTATCTTTCCTTGGCGCATCCATGGATTCCTGACCCTCCTCGCCCAGGGCTTCAATGAAAAACACGTGCTCGCCAGCTTCAACTCCAGCGGCCTTGCGGATTCCTTCAGCAGTCGCAATTGGGATGGCGCTCTGCCTCAATCCGACATGGGCGATTTCCTCGCCGTGAACGAAGGCAACTACGGCGGCATGAAAAGCGACCGCTACATCACACGAGACGTCACTTACGACATTTCCGTGGGCAGCCGTCGCGACGTCATCGGCAATCCGGTGCTCACCGCCACCACGACCGTCACGCTCACCCACAACGGCAGCTACAACATTCCCTTGAGCGGCGACTACACCGGCTACCTCCGCACCATGATTCCCAAAAGTTCCAAAATCCTCACGGGAGGCACCGTCACCGAAGATCGCGACGACGTCTACGTGCTGGGCGAAATCGTTCGCCTCAAACCCGGCGAATCCGTCACGTATACCTACACTTACGAACTCCCCGAATACGTCTGGAACAACGGCACTTACTATTTGCATCTGCACAAACAACCCGGCACCGAGGGCGATTACTACCGCGTCACCGTCCACAGCCCCACAGACACCAGCCTCGAAGCGCCCCTCATGACCGTGCGTGAAAACACCGCCACCTTCGACGCCCACCTCACCGAGGACATGAACCTTTCCTTCGCCATGATTGCGGACAACCTTGCTCCTCGTATCGTTGCCCACGAAATCACGAACATGAACCAAATCACGCTCGTCTTCAACGAACCCCTGAACATAGACACTGCCGGCGACCCGATGAACTACAAAGTCATCGATCTGGATGAAACCGACGCCGGCACCACAGACGCCGTCAGCGTGATCGGCGTAACGGTGGACGGCGCCGCCGTGATCCTCACCACTTCCGGCATGACCAGCCAAGAAGCCGAATACTACAGCATCACTCTCCAAGGCCTCACCGACGCTGCCGGCAACTTGATCAACCCCAGCCCCCGTGACGTGACCGTGGTGCAAAGACTCGAAGGATTCACAGAAGTCATCGTTGAAGCGGCGACGGAAGAAACCCTTGAAGAAACTGTGGAAGAACCAGTGGTCGAAACATCGGCAAATCCTTAAACGGCTTTCCTAAGACGCAAATCAGCCCTAAAAGTCTGTGCGCACAGACTTTTATAATGGTTTTTCCATCAAGTAAACGGTCATCGAAACAGAGTCATTCAGCGGGTGACGACTTCTTTTTAGTATTTTGAAGCCCAGTTTCTCGTAGAAAGGCTTTGCATTTTTGCTTGCGATGCAGTCAAGGTTTCTAACGCCCCATTTCCGAGCCCTTGCTTCCAGTTTTTGCATGAGCGCTGTACTCACCCCTCTTCCCACAAAATCCTTGTGGACATAGACCCCACCAATGCGACCCTCTTTACTAACATTCCCATAGCCAACAATTTTAGCATCCTCTAGGGCAGTATAGCGCGCCCAATCAGGGTGAACTTTTCTGTAGTGAGCTACAGTGGTTGAACCACTCCACAGTTTTATCACTTCAGGAGAGTAGGCATTTTTTGCGTAAGAGCGAATCACTCCGCGTCTTATTTTAGCCAATTCAGTGGCGTCTTCTATTTTTGCCTTTCGAATGTAGAGCATGGTCGGATATTAACACATCAGGTAAACTTTGTTTATGAAGCTCTACCTCTCTTCCTACAAACTCGGGAACGAAACCGAAACCCTCAAAAGCTGGCTCGAGCCAACTCACAAGAAGGTAGGCTATATTGCCAACGCCTTCGATTTCACAAACATGCCGCCCGAAAACCGCGCGAAGCACATGGAGTTTGACATGAACGAGTTAAAAGCTCTGGGCTTCACCGTGGAAGTCCTCGACCTTCGCGACTACTTCGATCAAAAAGACCGCCTGCGCGAAAAACTAAAAACCCTGGACATGCTCTGGATCAGCGGAGGCAATACTTTTGTGCTGCGTGCCGCAATGCGCCTCTCTGGTTTTGACGAACTCATCCTCGAACTCCGCGAACGCGACGATTTTATCTACGGCGGCTACAGTGCCGCTTGTTGCGTCCTCTCCCCCAGCCTGAAAGGCCTCCAAATCGTCGACGATCCCTACAACTTTCCCTACCCACAAATTCAGGAGCCCATTTGGGAAGGTCTAGGTCTGATCGACTACGCTTTTCTTCCCCACTTCGATTCCGATCACCCCGAATCCGCCGACATAGACAAAGAAGTGGCCTACTGCACCGAAAACAAAATCCCCTTCAAAACCGTGAGGGATGGAGAAGTGGTGCTGGTAGAGCGAGCGTAAAGGCTTTCCTAAGCCATTAAATGAAGCAAAATCTCTGTGCGCACAGACTTTCGAACAGCTCAACAGTTACCGAGTCAGTCAACTCCACCAGGTTGAGTTTTTGCCACGCGACAAGTTTCTTGCTCCTCCTCCCGGTCCACTCTAATATACAAGCATATAGTCAAACTCATCAAACTACCGGAAGAAGAAGTTACGCCCGCCATTCGCATCGCGGCTGAAGCTGCGAAGAAAACGCCTAAGGAAAAATTACTCAACCTTTAGTCGTCGAGTACGACAAAAAGAACCGCCCTTTCGAGCGGTCCTTTTTGAATTTCCCCTAAATTAGTAGGTCAAAGTATTACCAGTAATAGTGGTGTTTTCGTGTTTCATAGTAAGGGTCACATTATCGGCCCCAGCGTCATCATCCAAAACAGTCACCGTGTCCATGACAACAGGGAATGTGGAAGTAGTACCTGCGCTGGCTTGAAGATCTTTCTTAAGGTAGATGGTGAACCAAGCTTGGTCGTAAGAATCTAGAGTAATAAAACCATAACCTCCTGAAGCACCCCATTGGTCGAGAATCTCAACCCGGCTTCCCACTGAAGAGATGCTGATGTCGTTGGCATCGGTGTTGAGGGTAAACATCAAAGCAGTACCGCCATAAATACTCGCCTGCTTAGTGGCAGAAGCCTTTAAGTCGAGGGCAAAAAGCTGATCACTAGCAGCAGTCACTCGAGCTCCTGAAGGACTGGTGGTGGAAAGAGACAAGGTGCCTCCCCCAACGATCCTTCCTTGTAAAAGTTCACTGGATGAACCTACCGTATAAGCTCCGGCAGCGAGCGTTACAGCGAGTACCGCTGCGAGAACCATGTGCTTTGTTTTCATTTTATTTTGGTTAAAGAATGAAAATCATATTACTATAACATATTAACCCCCCCGTCAATACGCACAGACTCTTCCCAACTTCCGTCCAAACCGATACACTCCAAGTATCGCAGCCTCAAGCGCACCAATGAACAAAATCGCCATCCTCGACTTCGGCAGCCAGTACACGCATTTGATTGCCACGCGCATCCGTCGCCTCGGCATCTACAGTGAAATCCTCCATCCGGCCGATACGACCGCCGAAACCTTAAAAGACTACAAAGGAATCATCCTCTCCGGCGGCCCTTCCTCCGTTTACGAAGCCGGCTCTCCCACCGTGGATCCCGCCATTTTCAACTTGGGCCTCCCCATCCTGGGAACCTGTTACGGCCACCAGCTCATCACGCACCTCCTCGGAGGCACCGTGGAACCCGGCACAGGTGTGGGCGCGGAATTCGGAAAAGCAGAAATCACCATCGCCAAGTCCGAAGGCATTTTCTCCAATTTCCAGCCGAACGAAAAAACACAAGTCTGGATGAGCCACGGCGACCGCGTGACCAAACTTCCCGAAGGTTTTGAAATCCTCGCGTCCAGCACAGACGACCCCTACTCCGCCGTCGGAGACCTGAAGAGGAACTTCTTCGGACTGCAATTCCACAGCGAAGTGGCACACACCACCAAAGGCAACGAAATCCTCTCCAACTTCCTCAAACTCACCGGCGCCGAGCACGATTGGGACCTCAGCGGTTTCATCGAACGCTCCCTCGAACAAATCCGCGAACAAGTCGGCGAAAGAAACGTCTTCATGATGATCAGCGGCGGAGTGGACAGCACCGTGGCCTACGTGATGCTGGTCAAAGCCCTGGGCGAAGATCGCGTGCATGGCCTCTTTGTAGACACCGGATTCATGCGCGACGGCGAACGCCACGAAGTGGAAAGCGCGCTCCATGCAGAAGGAATCACCAAACTCCAAACCGTAGACGCCAGCCCCGAATTTTTCACGGCCCTCGAAGGCGTCACCGAACCCGAAAAAAAGCGTGAAATCATCGGCCGCGTGTTTTTGGAAATTCAAGCCCGCGAAAGCAAAGCCCTCGGTCTGAACCCGGAGCACTGGATGCTCGGCCAAGGCACCATCTACCCAGACACCATCGAATCCGGCGGCACCAAAAATTCCGCGAAGATCAAAACTCACCACAACCGCGTGCCGGAAATCGAAGCGCTGATCAAAGAAGGCCGCGTCATCGAACCACTGAAAGACCTCTACAAAGACGAAGTCCGTGAAGTCGGGAAAAAACTCGGCCTCCCCAATAACCTCGTGTGGCGCCATCCCTTTCCAGGTCCCGGTCTCGCCGTGCGCATCCTTTGCGCCACGCAGCCCGATCTTCCCGAAAACGCCGAAGCTCTCGCCGCCGAACTCAACGCCTTTCTCTCCGATAAAAAATCCTCCCTCACCGCGACCCTGCTCCCCATCAAATCCGTCGGCGTCCAAGGTGACTTCCGCACCTACCGCCACCCCGTAGTGCTTTCTGGGGATACAGACTGGGACGAACTCGCCGCGCTTTCGCCCGCCCTCACCAACCGCTTCCACGACGTGAACCGTGTGCTCTACAGCATCGCTCCAGCCACCACCACGAGCGCCACCATCACCCCCGGCACTCTCACCGCAGAGCGCGTCCAGCGCCTTCAAAAAGCAGACAAACTGGCCATGCTGTGGCTCCGTGAAATCAACGAGCACTTGAACGTTTGGCAAATGCCCACGGTGCTGCTGCCCCTCTCTATAAACACAGAAGGAAAAGAAGCAATCGTCCTTCGTCCGATTGTGTCCGAAGAAGCCATGACCGCCCACTTTGCGGAGCTCCCCCTGGCCAAAGTCCGCCAAATCGCCGCCACAATTCTCGAAGATAGCAGCCTGTCGGCTGTGCTCTACGACGTCACCAACAAACCCCCCGCCACCATCGAGTGGGAGTGATTATTTCTTCAGCGCCTTCTTCAGCACCGGCTCCCATTCTTCATAAGGCCTGTTCACCCCAAATTTTTGTTCCCCCTGTAGGGTACGGAATAAAATTACCCTCTTATTGAACGCGTAACTCGTGTGTTCAAAACCCGTCACGTCCTTCAGCGGAAGGTCAAAAGTAACCTTTCTGAACCACTGCGAAAATAGCGCGCCCAGCAGGCCAAATAAAACCATCAACACAGGATTCTGTCTGGAAAAAACAAGGCGCTGATTCGTGAGATAGAGTCTCCCGATCTGGTTGCTGAGGCCCCCACGAATCCATACGCCGTCTTCTTCACGGAGGATGGCTTCACCGGCCTTGAGTTCAAAAGGAAGTTTTTTCATGGGAAATGAAGACTCAAAATACTGGCCAATATTAACACTGCCCAAACAACGAAGTGCGAAGAGCGGTTGACAAAAGAGCGTGATGGTCCATAATAATTAGCCCTTAATCCGTTTGGAAATGTTCAGTGAAGCGAGGCGACCATTGACGATCGAGGCGCTGTCGGACCTCGAAATGGGTGGAAACAAGTTGGAGTTATATCCGGGACCCAAGCAAGAAGTGCGCGCGGTGGTTTTATTTCCTGAATGGCATCTTGGCGAAACGGTCCTTGAAACGGGCGCAGAGATTCCAGAGGGAATTCGTGATTGGCACCGACAGCTTTTCTTAGACGCGGAACGTCTAGTCACGTCGTATAAAGTACAACGGGTCATTTTAGAAGCAGATACTGGCCCCACGCTTCTACAAAAGCATAGGCCAGGGCTTACACGCACCAAGGATGTGGAGAAAATGATCCGCAAAGAAAAAAGCGTGGCTGAGCAAAGCGGTAGAAAAGTCAACGAAGACGTCATGGAGTGGCTCAGGATTGGTCTGGACCCTGATCTCGACATAAAAGCTCGAAGGAATGGAGCGGAAGCTCTGCTCGGGCGCATAAGCGCTACACGTCTTTTGGAAGCTGTATATGGGCAAGAACCCGAACTGGAATTCAAAGGCTTGGAAGATCCCATCCATCACAAAAACCGAGGGGCAATCGACGCCAAATTGCAAGGTTTTCTTCGTGCACTCGAAAGGAATCAAGCGCAGGTCCCCTTCCGTGGGCAGAGCATAAAAATCTTGCAACTACTGGATTTAGCACTCAAAGGAGACGAAGAAGCAAAGGCACATTATAACTGGGTGAGAGACGTGCACTTGGTGGAAGAATACCTAGAGCCCACGACGCGAATCGCCATCAACGAATGCAACGAAAAAGTGAGCAGAAAAGTCGCAACCCTGCCCGGGGACAGTTTGATGTTCTACGGAAGTTACCACGCAGCCGACATGATCGAACGTCTCCAAAGATCGAGAACGGTAGCTCTCCGCGCCTCCGTCCCTACCAAACTCACAGAGGCCATGGTCGACTACCAAGGTCCTCAAGATCTCTTCACGGCAGAAGGGCACACGCGCAGGGCCAAACTCTTACTGCCTCCTTTCGAAAAAATTCAAGAAACAATGGCCAAGCTGAAGTCTCTTTAAATAATGCACGAACTTTAACGGCTCAGGCCTTTTTCATCCAGCTCCGTCGAGCCAGAAAAGCCGTCCCCGCCAAGGCGCTCAAGACAGCGAAACCGCCAAAGAGCGCCGTCGAAGAATCGGCTCCCGTGTTTTGGGTCGTGATGAAAGCCGCCTGGCTCACGCTAAACTGGATTTGGGTCGGTGCCGTCTTTTCATTCGTTTCCAGGTCGGTGGCATACCAAGTCACCACGTGGTCGCCCTCGCCCAAGCCCTCGGGCGCTTGGATTTCAAGAGTTTGGCCGGCGGCATCGGCGATCAAAGTTTGGCTGTAAATGGTGCTCTCCCACACCACGGTGATCAGTTGTTTGCCGGTGGACTCCAAGGAAAATGTAGGCTGCTTTTCAGTCACCACAGCGCCCTCTACCAAGCCACTGCTCACGGGCGCTTTCACTGTGGGAACCTCCTGCACATTCACCGTGAACGCGCTGGATAAATCTTCCGGCTCTGCTTCACCCATACTCAAAATCAGTTTGTGAGATCCCTGCCCCAGGTCCTTGCTGAGCAAAGCAAAATCCCCTTCGGCATTCGCTTTGGTTTCTCCCAAAAGCACTAAAGTTCCATCGGCTTGCACTTCATGCACCTGAACTTTTTCTCCGGGCTTCGCACTGCCCAAATAGAACTGCGGGCCTTTCGCCGTTTTTTCCTCAGCGCTCACGTTCCCCACATGCAACTCGTCTTTCACCTCGGGCGGCGTGAGCGCCTTGGGGTCGCTGCCCAAAAAGAACACTTCCTTCCCATCATCAAAACCGTCCCCATCGCTGTCCTTCAACTGCGGATCCGTCTTCAGTTGGAACTCCCTCAAATCGTCGATTCCATCTCCATCGGAATCCACATGGCCAAGCGGCTTTTGAATGTCGTATTCCTGTTCGTACTTTTCAGTAAGCTCGGGAGGAACTTCAGGAAGCGGAACAAACACGGGTGGCGGCTCCTTCATCTCCACATTTTTTGGAGGCAGTGGAAGTGGAGGCTTATCTTCCCCCACAGGGGCGAGCTGCTCTTGCTGCACGGGCTCCTCTTGAATGGGTCGTGGCTCTTTCGTTTCCACGTTGTCTTTCGGTGGCAAGGGCGGTTTCTCTTCTTCCCCAGCCACCGGCGGTGGCACTTGCTCCTTGGGAGGCAGCGGAGGCATAGACTGCGAAGGAGCCTCTTGCGGCACATTCATAGCCGGATCCTGAGGCGGAGGACTTTGCTGCTGAACATCCGTCTGTTGATTCTGAGGAGGAGGCCCCTGCTGTGGAGCGCCTTGTTGCGGCGGTGAACCAGGGGGTGGCGGGGGCGGCATGCCCATGTCCACCATCAAGGTGTTGATCCATTCATTCACTTGTTCAAACTGGCTCGCCGCCACGCTGTTCACTTGGAAAAGCACTAAGGTGCCCAAAACAAGACTGAGACTGGCGAGGTGTGGAGAGAGAGTTCTTTTCATGGCCTTACGAGTTTAGCACCTCAGATGGTCTCCTCCCAACGTTTTTTAATTGGTGTTTCTGTAGAGCATAACTAGAAAGAAAGAGGAAAGCTCATGAGCTTTCCTCTTTCGCTTCCGGTCTACAGAAACACCAATTAAAAAAGGAGCGACCACTCCGTCACCCCTTTTTTCACCTAGTCGAAAGCTTTAGCTGTTGAGCAAAAGCCAGAGTAAGGGCTGCAGAGCCAAAAGGCCGAACAGTAAACCGATATATATATTTTTATTGAGGCGTTCCGATTTCACCTCGTGTTCCATGATTTGAATAGTCTCATCCTGGCGGCGCACCTTGCTTTGAATGATTTCATCCTGCTGGCGAACGGCCTGTTCTTTTTCTTGATAGTCGAGCAAAGGCACAGAGTGCTTCACTTGCACTTCGAGCTGTCCAAGACGGTAGTTCGCAGCTTCCAACTTGTTGTGGTACTCGCGCACTTCACGGCGAGACAAATCGTAGAGTTCTTCAAACACATTTTCACGTTCGGTCTTAACCGCAACTGCCTTGGGCGTTTGGGCTATAGCTTCCATAATGGGGTTCTCTTCCACAGTTCCGGTCTCAGAATCAAAGATCGTGGAGCTCTGTCGAGCCGCCACACTGTCCACATGACGATGCGCGCGTCCTTCCACATCCGGCGAAGCGCCGTGCATGTTTTGGAACAAGGTGACTTTCAAATTGTTGACCTCTTCTTCGGAGAGCAGAATGTTCCCACCCTTCTTACGAGCGGAGAGTCTTTTGCCACGAATGTAGCGGTCGATGGTGCGTGTAGAAACGGCCAGAAGGTCGGCCGCGGCGTTTCGTGAAAGCGTGAATTTGGGAGCTGTGAGCGTCATAGGCGGTGGAGTGAGGATGTCTATTTCCTACCTTATCACCGGCTGTCCATGTTGACTACACGGAAGTGCACGAGAAGTCTTGCAAAGACCAAAAAATTGATGCCTTGTGAGTAGTCGTTTATAATCCAGGCATGTTTAAGCAGGTCCAGAAACTCGCTCGCAGTCTCATTGTTTTGACGGTCAGCCTCTTCACGGTGAGCTGCCTACTGCTCGCTTGGTATGTCTACGGAATCCACTCCACTTCACGCACCGTCGAACCCTCCCTGGCTTTTTGGATGGACCATGCTTGGTCCACGGCCTCCGCTCCTTCCTTCACGGACCTCGAAACACAAATCGCCACCTACCCCATCGACGAACTCTACTTCCACGTCGGCCCCCTCAGCGAAGATGGACAGCTGGCCACCGATTTGTCCATTTCTCCCGAAAAGCTCGCGGCACTGGAAGCCACCAACTACGCCTGGATCGGCCAGGTCCGCAGCAGCATAGACTTAGACAGCCCCACGGTGCGGGCCAACATCGTCGCCTCCTCGCAGTGGGTGCTCACTCAAGGCTTCGACGGCATTCACTTAGACATTGAACCCGTCCACAGTGACGACACCGCTTTTGTCCAACTGCTCCAAGAGTTGCGCGCAGCCCTGCCCACCACAAAAATCTCTGTGGCCATGGACGAGTGGCAACCACTTTTCCTCAGCAACTGGGTCGCGCAGACCTTCAACGTGCCCATCCAAAGCTACTGGTCCACGCAGCAAGTTCAAACCGTCACTCCCTACATCGACGAACTCGTGGTCATGACCTACGACACGGGCTTCCACGACCCAGAACTTTATGAATGGTGGGTGGAACAACAAACCATCGCGCTCTCCCAAATCGTGCCAGCCACGGTCACCGTTCGTGTGGGCATTCCCACCTACGCCAAAGGGGCCTCTTTCGATCCCGCCGCCGAAAACCTGACGACTGGCCTTGCGGGCTTCACGCGCGGCGTCCAGAATGTCCGCAGCAACTTAAGCCGTCTCACCGGACTGGCCATCTACCCCTACTGGGAAATGGACACCGCCGACTGGCAAACCCTCGAAAATCTATGAAACTCACCGTCGTCAACTCCACCAAAACCCGCGTTCCCAAAACGCTGTTCATGAAGATCCTCGACCAGCTCCCCAAAGTCATCCCGGGAATCACCCAAACCGAACTTGAACTCCTGCTCACCACAGACGAAGAAATCCACGCGCTCAACAAAACCTACCGCGGCAAAGACCGCCCCACAGACGTACTCTCCTTCGGCCTGGAAGATCCCACCAACTTGGGCCAACTCGTCATCTCCGTCCCCCGCGCGCGCGAACAAGCCGAGCAAATCGGCCAAGCCTTGAACGAAGAACTTCGCTTCCTTTTTGCTCACGGCCTCCTCCACCTCCTCGGCTACGACCACGAAGACCCCGCCGACGAAAAAATCATGCTGGGGAAAGCCTATAAGCTTTTGGGACGAATACCGAACTAGGTATTTTGGGCTCTTTCAACCATAAACTGAACACTCTCAACCATGTTGGTAGGGATGAGGTTAACCTCCGGATGAGCCTTCACAAAAACTCTAAAAATTTCATCGGAAAATGCCTGACCAATGCTGGGGATCTCATCGAAATCTAACACCACGGTTTTGAACTTATCCAAACCGGAAAGAAGCCGTCTCGCTTGCGAACGAGAAACGTGGATAGAGCCCATGGAGAAAAGTTTCACTTTGATCTCCGTTTTATCAAAAGCAGGCTCTTCAGGGTCGGTTTGGTAAGCCAGAAATATTTCGCTGATGTGTCTTGTAGAGTGCACAGGAATAGAAAAAATGACCCTTGTGCCGCGTTTTTTAGGCTTCAGGGAGTTGATGTAGACATCTTTGTCTTGGGCGTTATCAATATAGAGTTCGGTATTGCCGCTCTGAAGTTGAAAAACGTCTGCACATTTAGAGCTAAAAAAAATACCTTCACCCGAGTGAGCTTGTGGTGCCGTAGTGGTTTTGCCCTTCATAAGGTCTTGAATCGCCTCAGTGGGGCCGGCAAGTTTCTTCTTACTCATCACACTGTGAAATACGCCCACTCCATAGTCATCCACCACAAAACGTAAATTACGGTCGTCTAGAGTAACGAAAACTTGGATGTATTTCGAGTGAGAGTGCTCAATAGCATTGTTGAGCATTTCAGAAAAAGTGTAATCAAAAATACTGGACACGTTCTCCGGGCATCGACTGTGGTCCAGCCCGGTCCGCGCGCGCGCTTCGAGCAGTATAAAATGTTCTTGAAGAGAATCATTCCTATAGCGTTTGCTGAACGAATGAACGAAAGGGAGCCGCTTTTTCGGGTTGTAGTAGTAGGCAGAGCGGGTAACACCACCCTTCATCAGCTTACCATCCCCAACCAATTCTTTAATGGTCTTACTGATGTATTGAGAAGAGTATTTTTTCTTGGAGACCTTTAAAACATCGGTCATCTTGAAGAAAGTTTTATCCTGGGCCAGAGAAAGGAGCAGATCTTTAAGTTGCATAAAACGTGAAGATAGTTTAATTTTAAACCAAAGTTTTTTAATTATCAACCAAAGTTTTTTAATTATCAACCATGCTTAAAAAACTCCTCTTCTTCCTCGCCGTCCTCTTCTTCGCCTATTATTTACTGCTGCCCACCGCACTCGAAAAAAAGCAGCAAGAGTTCAATGCAGCCGGTGTCAGCGACACCTCAGTCCTTGATCTTCTTGATGCCGACGACCACCAGAACCAATAGAACCACGCCGCTCACAATGAAGCGGAAGTAGTCTTCCATGTAGCCCCAGTAGAAAGTCGTGCCCAGCAGCATGGTCACTACCCCGCCGTACATGAATCCTCGGCCCACAGCCATCGGGAATTTACCGAGCCCCAGCAGCAGCGAAGCTAGTCCCAAAATCGTAAACAAAATAAAAGCATTTCTTTGGTGAGGTTTCATCGCGTCGTTGTAGCCCAAATAACAGGTGTTGTAGTAAGTGTTGCTCATGTCGCAGTACGCGTCGCCTGTCGCAGGCAGCACCCAGTTGGAACCTTCCGCATGGCAGCTCACTTCGTCCGTGGCTGATCCTTTCACTGCTTCAGTCGTCTGCCTGCAGTAATCTTCGTACTGAGGCGCCGGGTAGAACGTGTCTAGACCCGCATAAAAAAACACATTGAGCGCGATCACAATGGCGGCGGACATCCCGAGTTTTTTCCAGGCGTCGAAGGCAGTAGATTGCATAACTTCACTCTACTCGCTCACCCATGCGTTGACCAGCACACGCGCACGCCGGGCTCAGAGATCAGTGTGCTCGTACAAATCGTCCTGTTGATCAAAGTTTCTAGGGATTCGCCGTTACGGATCATGTCTACAGTCCGGCGCGTTTTCCAGCAGATAGAAATGCTTACGGAAAGAGATGGAACGGTACCAGCTCGAACGGCGGCAAGCGCAGCTTCACATTCAGGGTTGCCCAAAAGCGTCCTAATAGTTTGTCTAAAAAATGTCGCAAGATTGCCAGGAGTGCGAGTCAGTTCCTGATCCACCGCCTCCAAATCAGCCCTGTCGCACTGCCTCAAAAAAGCCGTCAAATCCACGTCATACGCTGTGTGTACCCCGGACTCTTGAGCCATAAGCCTTTTTAGAGGCAAGAATTATGACAAATTCCACAAACTAGTCAATGGTGCACTCGAGAGGACTTGAACCTCCACCCGCGTAAGCGGACACGGTTCTGAACCGTGCGCGTCTACCATTCCGCCACGAGTGCACAAAGATCCGAAGGATCCTAGGTAGAGAAGAACGTGCCGATTATATCTTAGCGCAGTACTTTGTCCATATAAGTGGCTACTACGGCGGAAAGCCCGCAAATCACTGCGCCCCAGAGCAAAGCCTGCTTCAAGTCTCCGCCAACTTTGGGAACCACAAACAGCAAAAGGCCCACGAGCAGAAACACGTAAACCAAAATCGCGGCAGCCCACCCGGTGGTCCCCATCAGCCCGCCGATTTCCTTTTGATAAATCCCCTTGGCCACTACGCCAAGCCACAATCCATCCAGGGCGAGCGCCGTCACGAGGGTGACCAAAAAAACTTTTAAAAAGTGCATAAACCTATTTAAACAGAGTATTCCGGAAAAATAGAATCGTGAGACCCTGGCTTTTTTTCGAAAACAGTGGTATTGCGTAACTTACCCAAAAAATATGATTACTACCATTGGTGAGCTGCTGGACGACAGCAACGACTCCGCTTTTGTAGAACACGTAGACAAGGCCAGTCGCCTCATGAACGGTTACAATTTTGACGACTGCGAAGTGCGCAGCCGTGAAAGCATGGGAATAGCCGCCGGACTCTGGGAAACTGGCCCGGAGCAAATGGCTGTCCGCGAAGACATGGTGGGCACGGTACAAGGGCAATGCATGGTCACCCACGTACTCGTGCACGAAGCGCTCCACGCAACAGGTCTGGAGCTGGAAGGTTTCACGGAAGCGCAAGCCGCTTGGCTCACGCACGAAGCTCCCATCGCCTACCACTCTGAAGTGCGCGCCGCCCAAGATTTTTTCTTAGTCGTGGGCCGCGAACGCAGCATAGAGTTGGCTCAAGAGGAAAATGCCGAAGTCGGCCTACTCGCCGCCTACGTTTCCGAGCGTGTCCAACGCAGCGTGCCTGCCCTCACCGCCGCCAAAGAAGGCCAAGAACTCTTGGAAAAGGCACGAGGGGATCACCACGCATGACGCACCGCATCCGTAAACAACTGATATTTCCCATCACGATCGAAGAAGTCCCCTAAGATAGCATTGCAGCGAAGTGGAGCTCGCCCCTCCCCTCCATCGGGGTCGCTGAAGTGGTAAACCAAGTTTTCGGGAGCCGTAAAACGCTCCCCCTCATCTTGATAATTAAAAACCGTGCTTTGAGGACGTTCGTCCCATCGTTGGGTAAATTTCGCCGTATCACGCGCAATCGCCACATAAAAATCGCGCAAAAGACGATACACAGTAAGCAGTTCCAGGGACTCAGTGGAAACAGCTCGAAGGTCTTGGCCGGCCACCCACATGTGACCAGTGAGCTGCTGAACATTGCCATAAAGAGCGTCTCGCATTCGACTCAGAGGTTCCAGAGGAGAATATGAATAATACTCCTCTCCGGGACGAGTATATTGTTCCAAAGTAATATCCAAACCAAACCGTTGCCGGGTTTCAGGTGAAGCGGCCACATGAGCAGCCCGCAAAATCCCCACATGACATCGAGCGGCTTCTACCAAATCCGCATTTCTAGCATACGAAGTGTCTCCAGCAAGCCCCTCCGCAGACAGCATTTGTACTGCGATAGGGTTAGAAAAACCACTGTGGGCCACCTGAGGAATCTGACTTTCCGAGCGGTCCTCAACATAACGCCAATCTGGTGAAACCTGTGTGGAGTCCATCACTACTAATTTGGCCCTTTTCATGGCCTCCACTACGGCGTGGATATCTGTATTAACCCACCCATCTACCGCAACCGGCCCTCTTTCAGGAGTCCAACGTTCGCCAAAAGGAGCTAAGGGCGTCACCGAAAAATTTTCACCAGCAAGTTTCATCGACAGATATTAAAACATATTTAAGGGTAAGGGTCAAGTGCACAGTGAACTGCACATTCCACTCCACTCCCAACCTGTAAAAAGTCCTGCCCGGGCAGGACTGTACACTCAACTGCACAGTTCATTTTCGCCTCCCGAAGCAGCCGCCTAGCTCAACTTGCTCAAGGGGACAAAGGTTCCCTGATTAAATACGCGGGGGTTGTCCAGTTCCACCTGCAAGGGCAGCTCAACACGGAAGCGAGGACCCACGGGAAACTCCTGCGCAGGTTCAAAAAGCAAGCGGCCGATTTCAGCATACAAGCCACCCATTTCTTCCAAAGCCGCATCGTGGACTTTACGGTGGCTCTCGTCGATCACAGCTTCTAACGCCGACACCCTTCGAAGCAAATCGTCTACGCTAGCGCGGCGTCCCTCGGCGTTCAGTTGCTGACAAATTCTAGCCGTCAGAGTTTCCTGGTTACCGTCCAAAGGAGCCGAAGTCCTACCGGTCAAAAGAGTGATCACGGGCTCTCGACCCGTTTCTTCATCGGCCAAGTGCAGTTCTATCAACCCAGGTTCATCTACACGAGCATCCGCCCGCAGATTCATCTGTACCCGGTAGGGATTCAAGTTGAGCTCTTCCCCGCCGGTCTTTCTATACGCCTCGTAACCGGCAAGACTGTGAGCAGCGGGCTGCTTAGATTCTACAAGAATGATTCCACCCTCCGTTTTAGCGTCGTAGCAGCCAGCCAGCCGGGTGTGGGGTGTGGTAACGGGCGCAAACCACTCTTGAGTCTTGAGCTCGCCCATCTCTGCCGCCAACTGGACAAGATCGGAGGCAACTTTTCGATAAAGGACTTTTCCTTGTACAGGGCTGGGGGTGCTTTCATAAACCTCCACTTGGTCCAAGTCTCCTTCTCTTGCCTGCTCCGCCAAAATCCTTCGTATGCGGCTTAAATTTTCACCCACACGCATACGCAAAACAGCATCGGTCTGGCGGTCAGCAATCTCATCGTGCGTACTGATGTCCAGGGTGATACTGGCTGCCCCCTCTCGCCCCTCCACCAATCTAAATTCCTTGGGGCTAGGATTGTTGGCACGATCGACAGGAGGTATCCCACTGCCGGACGAACGAGTGCGATCTTCTTTTTCTCGCACATAGTAACGGTGAGCCGCCAAAATCCCCAGGCGCCTGAGCATTTCCCTTTTGTCAGGCCGGGTTTCGTCTCCAGAATAAACGCCATCACGAATTGTGCCACTTACAGCGCTTTGCCTTACCCCACTTTCATTCACAGCGTAGCTGCGCAGCACCAGCGACCAAGCTCTTTTTTCTCCATCTCGCCTATTTTTAACCGGCCGAATGTAGAAACGAGTCGGACGTGGCAGCACGTCCTCCATGTCGATTTCCACCGTTTCCATAAGGGCGACAGAAGCGTCCTCCTCCAAGTCACTGAGGGCCATTGTAGGGTTGAAGTCACTCGGCAGTCGAGCCGTATCCAAAGCACTGTCCACCACTTTTTTTCCTTTGGCATCGTCCAAAACCCGCACGACCATCTCCTTCAAGTACAAAGGGTCAAACCCTTTTCTAAAAATTCCAGCCTCTTCCAAGTGCACGGTAGCCCCTTCCGGGGAAAGCTCTAAACCACGCATTCCCACCCAACGGGAGAACAAAAAGCGCAGGGTTTTTTCCACGAGAGCTTCTGGGAACGCGCTCAAAAGAATGAACAAGCGTTCAGCAGCTTGGTCTTGGTCAAAGTCTTCCTCCGTTGCAAAGAAGTGAGAAAGCGCTTGGTCCATGGCTTTTCCGCTGCCGTCCTTTTTACAGTAGGCAGAAAATACATCCAGGCAGAAAGCTCCCACCATTCGCATCCGCTGCTTAGCTCCTTGCATAAACAGTGCACGGATGGCTTCATCCTCGTGCATCAACTCCAGAACCATTTCCTTCAAGTCAAACTTATAATAACTATTCACTAAAACCAGTAAAAACAACTGACCTTCAGGGTCTTTCTCTAACTCGTGGCGGAAGACAGCCCTTAAAAAGGTTTTTCTTTCGACTTTTCTCGTTTCTCGGAGAAAGAAGGCGTGAAAACTGTTCAAAACAAAAGGGAAAGGGCCGTCAAAGGACAACACGGCATCACGATGTCGTTCCTGGTGTGTACCCGCCAGGTCATCCATTTGAGAAACAATTTCCGCGTGTTTTCTGTCCCTTTCCACTCTTTCAAAGCTTCCCTCGGCGGCTTCTTTTCGTGCATTCCAGTGGGCTTCACCTTCCGTTGTTAACTTTTTGACCTCATCAGCGAAGTGACGACTGGCCCGAGTAGACTGCTCAAAGGCAAAGCTCCATCGCTGCTTGTGATTCGAACAGAACTTTGCAACCTCTTCTACCTGAGTGGAAGGGAAAAGTTTTAAAGGATCCTTTAAAGGTCCAGAAAAGTCCACCGGCAAGTCGAGAAATTGAAGCTTTTCTCGCGGTACGCCCAGGGTCACCGCTATTTTCACCATATCCTCATTAAAAGCCTGGAGATGTTCCGGGAAAAAAGTCCTCACAAAGACGAGCAGCCCTCTCACGTAAGCGGGAATAGCAGTGACATTGGGAAACTCCAGTAGCTTTAAAGTGACCGGAGCCTCTCCACTCACCAGTGGTTCCTTGTCCTGACGTGCGGCAGCGGACCGTAAAAAAGAAAAAGTAAGGAGGGTATGTGGGCGGTCATCCACCAGTTCAATAGGCCGCTCGGCATCGGCATCCCTAAGGGTAATACTGCCATAATCACGCCTCAATCCATCCAGAGTATTCTGGCCAAATGCACCGACCATCCGACGGTAAGTGGAAAAATTCTGGGGCGAACAGGGGAAAGTACTTGAAGAAAGAGGAAGGTACTGAACTGCAGAATCGCTCAACAAAAGGGGTTCCCCAAGAGCTTTAGCAAAGTCCGCAGCAGCTTCCAGATTAGTGGTGGTCAACTGGTAGAGAGAGTTAAGATCACCTGCCAGGCGTAATACCACAGCCTCTTTGGGGCATTTAATTCGAATCCATTCCTGTAGGTCCCGCTTTAAGCGGGTGAAAGGAGGAGTCATGTATTCTTGAAGAGTGGAGTCGATGGCTTGCCGAAGGGCCACAGGGTCCAGCCCCAAGGGCACGCGTGCTATAAAGGGAAAACTCTCCTGCTCAAACAGCACAAAGGAGTTATCCGGCTCCGCTGCACTTAGGCCCCACGCGTGTTCAAAATCAGAGCTATCGAAAGCAAGGGTGGAGCAACCGTCGATGACATTTACAGAAGCCATAATCTCAAAAGGCTTAATATTTTAACACATTTACTTCATAGGTCAAGAAAGTTATAGCCTAGGCTGCCCGGGAGGTAGCACTTGACAAACCTAACCAATTATGTCAGAATCACTCCCTTTCACCAATAAACATGTTCGACGCTCTCGTCCAACTCGTTCTGTCTCTGGTCGCTACTCCGGTAGCGTCCGCAGCCACGCTGGAAGATAAAAACTGGCAGGAAAAAACGCCCGTTCAGGTTGAAGAACAAGCCGCCAACCCCTATCTCTCCAAAACAGACCTGGTGAACGCCTCCGACGGCACCCTCTATTGGGTCGTGGCCGTGTTGGACGGCGACACCCTCCTCGTTTCCGCCCCGGATCGCAGCACTTTTCAGGTTCGGCTCCTCGCCGTGGATACCAACGAAATCAACGGTCCCGATTCCACAGCGGAATGTTACGGCATTGAAGCCGCCAATTTCACTCTCGATTTCCTCAAAAACCGCGCCGTTTACCTGTCCGCCGACCCTGCCAACCAAGACCTTGATCCCTTCGGCCGCAAACTCCGCTACGTGGACGTTCTGAAGGAAGACGGCAGCATCGTGCGCCTCAACGACGCCCTGCTCAAAACCGGCATGGCCAGCTACCCTGCCCAGTACCCCACGAGCACTCCCGACTACTTCAAATCCCTCGAAGACACGGCTAAAGCCAACGACCTGGGCCAGTGGGGAGCGTGCAACTAGTGTCATCCGTCGCTGACAACAGCCACCGTTTGACGCCCAAAGCAGGACGAGTACCATGCAAACATGGACACCAAAATCGCCCTCTTCCACGGCCAAGAAATCCGCAAAACCTTTCACAACGAGGAATGGTGGTTTTCAGTTATAGATGTTGTCGAGATACTTTCAGGTAGTGACCGCCCAAGAAAATATTGGAATGACCTCAAGAAAAAACTCGAAGAAGAAGGCTTTGCTCAGTTGTCCGAAAAAATCGGACAACTGAAACTACAGTCTTCGGACGGAAAATTCTATGAGACCGATTGTGCTAATACCGAAACTATATTTCGTATTATTCAAACGATTCCCTCTCCAAATGCAGAACCTTTCAAGCGCTGGCTCGCCAAGGTGGGCTATGAACGAATGCAAGAAATCGAAGACCCGGAACTCGCTACCAAACGAACCCGCGAACTCTACAAAGCCAAAGGCTATTCCGAGGCTTGGATCGAAAAACGTATGCGTGGAATTGCCGTGCGCGAAGAACTCACCGACGAGTGGCAAAACCGCGGAGTAAAAGAAGCAAAGGACTATGCCATCCTCACCGCTGAGATCTCCAAAGCCACTTTTGGCATGGCTCCTGCCGAGTACAAAAAATTCAAAAATCTAAAGCGCGAAAACCTACGCGACCACATGAACGATCTCGAACTGATTTTCTCGATGCTAGGTGAAGCTTCCACAACAGAAATCGCTCGGAACAAAGACGCTCAAGGCTTCACCGAAAACAAAACCGCCGCCCAAAAAGGTGGAAAAATCGCCGGCGACGCTCGCAAAAACCTAGAACTAGAAAGCGGCAAAAAAATCTCCACAAAAGCCAACTACCTCAAAGAACCCCAGGATAAGAAACGCCTGAAGTGAAGAAATTGAATTGGTCGGGGTAGCAGGATTCGAACCTGCGGCCTTCTGGTCCCAAACCAGACGCGCTGACCAACTGCGCTATACCCCGACGTAGTCAAAAGCCCGAAGGCAAACGGGAGTATAGGGGAAAACTGCGCGGCGGGCAAACGACTATGCCTAGGTCGTCACCTCGGCAGCCTGAGGTGCTGCCATCGTAACCGCCTTCCCCTGGGCATCTTTCACCCCGAGGCTCGCCAACATTACAGGCATTGCATCTCGTAGAGTGAGAATTTCATCCAAGTAAGGAGTTCCTACTGGAGCTTTACTCACATCAACAGAGGCATACAAGTCTCGGATGCCAATATAAGCTTCGTCCACTGCCTTCCACTCGTCGGGGTATCGTTCACGAGTTTTAGCTGGAGTAGTGTCCTTCACTCCTTCCAATGCTCGCACACGAGCATTAGCAAACACTCTCAAAGTATGAATAGATCCCACCGTGCTAGTGGCAAGCTCAACCTCCTTTTTAGCAGCCGCATCTTGATCGACAGAGGTTTTTACAGCTTCTGTAGGTTTGGGAACTTCCACTACCTTAGGCTCTTCCACTTTATTTGTAATGGTATCTCCCGCGACCATCGCCAGGCGTTGCGCACCGAATGCGCCTTCTTTCCATTCGTAGAATGAGTCACGAGCAGGGTCGTACTTAAACTCCTTTCCAGTCAAGTCGACGTCGGGACCATTCGTTCGGAATGGACCCTTGTGATCAGACGTGAGCGTGAGCGCCCGCTCCGCCTCCGTAGTATAAAGGTCTTCAATGCGTACATATTTATCGGCGTTACTTCCCTTCACCACATTGAACGTAAAATGGGTTGTCTTGTCACCAGTCACGTACTCAGTCTTGTCTTTCGCCTCGGCACGAACTGCTGCAACGTCCACTTTGGCCTTAGCGGGTTCGGCAGGAACAGGCACTTCCTCCTCTATCCTCTTTACCGCAAAGTTACGAGTAGTATTGGGGTCTTCGTCCACAAACATGTAGCCATCACGAGGGTACAAAAGGCCGTCGTCAGCAGTTACGAGGTAACCAGCCGTCTTCAAGGCAGTAATATCGTCACCCTTGACAATTTTTGGCAAACCTACAGTTATAGTAAGCCCATCGCAGGCTTCATCGGTCTGAGCGGGTCTTTGGGTACTCTCATAATGTGGAATTTTTTGTAAGAGTTGAGAAAGCCCATGGACGTATACGCCATAGAGCTCCTTAACAACTGGACTTGCTCCAGTAGGGCCGTCAATGCTCACTTGTACTTGCCCATTATCTAGGTAATTCAGTTTAAAGTCATAGCCATTTCTTCCGTTATGTTGGTCGGGATACTGCAAAGGGCTAACTGTGGGATCCTGGGTCAATCTTTTCTCTACTTGGCTTTTGACTACTTCAAACTTAGGCAACCAGTTGTTATCCAAATATTCCTCAAAAGCCTGAGGAGTATCTTCATGCTCAGCATTAAAAATGACCTTTTCATTATAATTGTCCAAAGCCACATCCAGGTCACGGAGTGCAAGCTCCTTTGACGGTCCGAAGCCATTTTCATCATCGGCCAAGGCATCTTGGAGCGCTGCAAAAGCCTGAGGATTGCTTATTCGATAATCATTCAAAAATTGATCGGAGAACTTCTGACCTAAACCGGCTTTCTCAGCCTCGAGTTCACTACGCAACGCGTCGTAGTCTTCTATGGGATCCGGGACAGCTTTAGGGGTTTCGTTACCCATAAATAAAAGTTAAATAGTTTTAATTAAAGCCTCTGCCTGAGCGGCATCGGTGTTGAGTTGAGAGGCTTCCTTTTGTTCCAGCACAGCATGAGCTTTATCAGCCTTCCATCCAGCCTGTGCGGCGGCAGCATTTTTCAAAACGGCGATGTTCGCTTTCATGTCCCTCATCTCCGCCTCCTGCACGCCCATGAGCATGTTCTTCATCTTCTCCAAATCCACGGCCCCCATCGTGGGAGCCAAGGCCAAAATTCGGCTCAGTTGTTCCTGGGAGAGCGCGTGAGTACTCTTGGCGAGATTCAAAACTTCTTCAAGCGTGGCGGCCATTTGTTTTTGTTTAAATCTGTACATTATAGCATAATAAGCCCGTAAAAACAACTATGAAACGCCATTGGTCCAGCATCGTCGGACTTCCCGTGTTCAGCTCCGAAGAGGAGAAGATTTTGGGGCGCCTCCGCGCGGTCTTCGTGCACCCTGAAACGGGCCAAATCCTGGCTTTTCTGGTGGGCTGGCTGAACGTGGTCGCCCCGCGGGACATTCGCTCCTGGGGCAAAGATAAGGTGGAGCTCGCTAGCGAAGAAGACCTCGTGAAGCCTGAAGAAATTCTGCGCATTCGGGAATTCGGTTTGCGCCGCACGCTGCTCAACGGCAAAAAAGTACTGACTCGCAGCGGCAAACGCCTGGGTCGCCTCAAAGATTTCAGCCTCGACACCACTACCGACCACCTCGCCACCCTCGACGTGTCCAAACATTTCCTCTTTTGGGAGTGGGCGGAGCGCAGCTTCCCCGCCACAGACATCCGCGAAATCACAGACCGCGCCATCGTGTTGAATGTGGAGGAAGAGCAGGTGGAAAAAGTTGCACAAATTAAAAATTCTGTTCCACAAACTCTCTAAACAGAAGTACTTTCTTCTTGTCCCTCGGGTCAAAAAGAAGGGGTTCCACGTCACGTGCCAAATCTTCAAAATTCAAACCGACTATTTTTTTCAGCATGTATTTTTTCAAATCCACCTTATTGTCGACTCCGATATTCTTCTTCAAATAAGCAAAATGAGGTTGAGCACCAAGACCACACAGAAAAACGATATCGAAAAAATCCCGCCCCATAATTCTTTTGCGGTTTACCGAGGCAAAAATTTTCTGAGCGAGCAACAAGTCCTTGGGAACAGCATTGATTTGCGTAAACACATCAAATCTATTGAGCAAAGGCCTTTCAGTCTTATACTCAAAATGTTGAGGAACAGTGTCTACCTGGATGAGAATCTTATGCTCACTCATCGCCGATAGGCCGGAATCAAAGAGCAATTTTGGAATACGGATTTTAATTCTATAGGCGTTTCTCGTGACCGTACTCACCTCTACTTCCAAGCCTTCGAGGATCAGATCTTTTTGAATGATCTTACTGAGATCTGTAAACTCCTGCTCACTCATGGCGAAGTTATCGAAGTCCAAGTCCTCAGAGAATCTCGTGCTTCCATAAACAATGCGAAGAGCCGTTCCCCCAAGGAAGGCCAGCTTGCCTGCATAGTCACTATTGAAAATGCTGTTCAAGATTTTGTACTGTAAATATTCCTTCAAAATGCTTTCCTTGAAAGCCCTTAAGTTCTCCGGATACGCAGCCAAGATTTGATCAAGAGTGATCATTTTGTATGGTGGTCAAAAATAGCTTTACCCGCCTAGAAAGCTGCTTGTTATGAAAATCCTCTAAATACTTTTGAAACTTATCAAGGTCAACCTGTGAGCTAAACTCCTCAAGGTTAATTCTCATACCCTCAAAGTCATTTGCCGTTTTAAGTTTTGAGTTAACATATAAGTAATCCAAGACAGCCTTCTCTGGGTCGGCTAAAAGTATCTTTTGCTTCCCAAAATCTACCAATCGGTATCCCCAGTAAAGACTTGGCTTTATGTGCCTGTAGCGAAAATTGCCTACGGAAGTCTCAAAACGGGTCGCCTTTTTGGTGCTCACAGAAGTGACCTGAAAAATCTCTTCGGGAATAAACCCATAACGCTTCAGGGCCATTTCCAAAGACACGTACGAAGGTGCATAGATCTTATTGGCGACGTAAAAAGGAAAATCCTGACTAAGTCCTCGACCACAAAAACAATAAAAACCTCGCTTAATTTTCTTCAAATACCCCTTCTTCTCCCAACGATCCAGCTGGATGCGGTTGAATCCAGGAACCACCTTCAAAATATCCTTTAGTGAAAACACTGGGTAAGCAGACAGCTGATTCTGAAAATCGATGAACTGCATTTTTCAGTTAAGATACAATTTTGTATGCCAACAGAATAATTATAACAGAGGTTCATCTGAATGGTCAACAAAAAAGGCCTCCCCGTAGGAAGGCCTTTTCAAGTTTGAAACTAGTTCGCCGTACCGGTCGTTCCCGTGGTCGTGGTTGTGCTGCTTCCAGAAGCGGCACCGAGCAGGGTGTTGACGAAAGCGTAGGAGATAGCGATCAAAATCACTCCGATCACACAGTAGAGAAGGATTTTCTTTGCCTTTCCAACGTTCTCTTCGTTACCAGCAGAAGTCACGTAAAGCACCCCAGCGTAAATGATCATCACCACCATCACAAATCCAAGGAAGCCGAGGAAGAAGTTCAAGATGGTAGCAACGAGGGTCTTCAAGTCACCTTCACCTCCCGTAAGACCTTTTACAGCGCCAATTTGGTCGCTGCTTTCGATCACGGAAGTAGCGAGGCTGGGGTCAGCCAAAGCGGTGGTCACGAGGAGAGCACCGGTAAGAAGTCCTGCGAACAAAAGAGCTTCGCGGAACCATTGATTTTGAAGTAAAGCTTTCATAGCGTTGGATTAGTGGATTCGTGGGCCATTATAAGCATCGAGCGCCCTACTCTGCAAGCGCGTTTATTCCTCGGGAACAAAAACCACCTCTTGTTCCAGCACAACGCCGAACTGCTTTTGCACCTCCGCTTGAGCCAAATCCGCGAGCTCCAAAAGCTCCGCCGCCGTGGCGCCGCCGCGGTTCAAAAAGAAGTTCGCATGTTGCGGCGAAATCTGCGCTTTTCCCAGCACGTGGCCCTTGAGTCCAGCCGCTTCAATAAGCCGTCCGGCGCTGTCGCCTTCAGGATTTTTGAAGAACGACCCCGTGCTACTTCCCGGCGGTTGTTTCTGAATGCGACTGCGTGCGATTTCGCGCATTTTTGCGGTGATTTCCGTGGCCTCTCCGCGCGCCAATTTGAATGTTGCCGCGAGCACAATTCCCGTCTCTTTTTTCAGCCGCGACGAGCGATAATGATATTCAAAAAACTCCGGCCCCACGCTCCGCACGCCTTCGCCCGGGCTCCACACGGTGGCACTTTCCAGCACGTCTTTCACTTCCACCCCAAAGCAGCCGGCATTTCCCGTCACCGCCCCGCCCACGGTGCCCGGTAGTCCGTTCCATTCTTCAATGCCCGTGAGCTCGGCCTCTTCCGCCGCTTTCACCAGGCGCGCCATCATCACGCCCGCTTCCGCCGTCACCCGCTCGCCGTCCACCTCTACGCCTTCAGCCCGCAGCCGAATCACGAGCCCGCGGAACCCCGCATCATCAAAAAGCAAATTGCTGCCGCCGCCAAACACGTAAAAAGGCATATCCCGCGCCGCCGCCCATTCCAAAGCCTCCGTCACCTCTTCCGCGCTCGCCGCTTCCACAAAATAATCCGCCGGCCCGCCAATCTGGTAGGTGGTGAAGGGAGCCAGCAGCTGGTTTTCGAGAATCTTCATCCGCCCGAGTATAGCGCCAAATCCCCATCAGAGGAATTGACGAAATAGTATTTTTATTTTAAACTAACTATCTTCAACCCGAATCCAATGCAGCCGCTTGATCTAGTCCCCCGCCCCACGCTTGTCATCGCAGACCTGCACGGCATGCACAAAGCCCTGGAAGGCAATCTTCGGGGTGCGGATGCCATCGATGAAAACGGAGACTGGAAACGCTCCGGGGCAGATTTAGTTTTTCTGGGAGATGTCATCGCAGACCGCGGCCGGGACGATTTAAAAGTGACCGCCACCATCAACCGCTTGCGTGAACAGGTGGAGGCCGCCGGCGGCTCCTGCACCACTGTGGCAGGAAATCACGATGGAGAAGGGCT
>CALQZQ010000004.1 GCA_943349825.1 Candidatus Peribacteria bacterium
AAAATCGATCCAGGCTTCTTTGGGCACTTGGGCTTTGATTTGGCGCTCGGTTTTGGCCACGTTGGTTCCGGAGTTGGCCAGCCCCAGGCGATTGGTGACGCGTTGAATGTGGGTGTCTACGGGGAAGGCGGGAATTTTAAACCATTGGGATTGAACGACTTGAGCTGTTTTATTGCCCACACCTGGCAAGGCGGTGAGTTCTTCCAGGCTGCTGGGGACTTCTTTCCCGAGCAGGGCGGCCGCGCAGCCCAGAATGGCCTTGGTTTTGCTGTTGAAATAGCCTGTGGGAAAAATGATTTTGCGGACACGATCTTCGCCGAGTTCCAGAATATCTTGTGGGGTGCAGGCGCGGTCTTTGGGGAAAAGCAGCGGGGTAATGGTGTTCACGCGCGCATCGGTGCATTGAGCGGATAAAATCACGGCGAGCAGCAATTCAAAAGCACCGCGGTGTTTAAGCGGAGCCTGGGGACTCGGAAACTCGTGACCGAGGATTTTAATCAGCTCGGTGACTTCCGCCGGCTTCAGCGACGGGGCTTTCGTCGATGTAGGCGGTGTCGCCTTTTTGGGCGACTTCCATGCGGCGGAGGACATCGCTGTTTTGGATATGAATAAAGGATTGAGCTTCAATCACTTCTTGGTTCAGTCTACCCTGAATGGATTCGAGATCGTCGTAGTCGGCTTGAAGTTGCTTTAAAAGATAGCCTTTGGCCGGCTTCAAGCTGTTCACGTAGAGATATGTCACGCTGGTGCTCACCACCATGACAAGAACCGTGATGACCAGAGTTTTATAGGCATTGCGAACTTCCTCCGAGAGCGTTTTTTTGGCTCGCCGGTGCTGGACGGGACGAACAGCGCGGTGCAGAGGGGATTTCATCGGGCTCATTGTAGCGCCTCAGTTCAAAACTTCAAGACGTACGTGGAGTATGCCTGTGGGCAGAGAGCCAATTTGGTCGAAAGCCGTGGGGGTGAGGTCTACGATGTAGCCCTCGGTGTAGGGTCCGCGGTCTACGATAGTCACATCCACATAGGTGTTGTTGTTCAGGTTGGTGACACGGATTTTTGTGCCAAAGGGTAGGGTTTTGTGGGCGGCCATGTAGCCATCTGTGTCCAGTGCTGTGCCGGAAGCGGTGTTGTGGCCGTCGAAACTGGTGCCGTAGTAACTGGCGATGCCATATTCTACAGTGGTGCTGAAGGGATTTTTTTCAAAACGGTAGATGAGGTCGGCGAGTTCGCCGCGCGTGAGGGCTTGGCCGGGGAGGTAGTCGCCGGTGGCATCGGGGATGAGGAGGGCGTGGTCTGCCCCATAAACCAAGTAAGGTGTAAACCATTCTTCGTTTTGTACGGTGGAAAGCTCGGCGGTTTTGTCGGCGGCGAGCAGGAGCATTTTGAGCGCTTCCGCTCGGTTTACGGTGGTTTCGGGGCGCAGGGTTCCGTCGTCGTTGCCCGTCATGATTTGTAAGTTGTAGGCCAGGCTCACATAGGGGCCATACCATGCGGTGGAGTCCAAATCTGGGAAGGCGGGCGCCTCGAGAGTGAGTTCCGTGGAGAGCGCGTCGTGTTCGGTGGCCCCCAAAATCATTTTCAAGGCTTCTACTCTGGTCACGGGGTCGTCGGGTCTAAAGTTGCCGTCTTCATAGCCTGTCACTAGTCCTTGTTCGGTCATGTAGTAGACTCCGTCGTAACTGCTGCTGTATTCAGGCACGTCCAAATACCATCCTTCGGCGGCGCCGGACAGAATCATGGGGGAGAAGGCAAAAGAAAGACAGAACGCCGCGTAAGCCGAGAATAGTAGTTTTCGAGTGGAGGGCATGAGCTTTTGGCTAAGCGACCGGCTTGATCACTACTTGGCGGTAATTGCCTTCACCGATGCTTTCCGTGGTCACGTCGTCGAGGCCGTTTTCCTTGATGTAGAGGTGAACGAGACGGCGGAAATAAGGAGACATGGGGGGCAGAGCAGATTGCACCTTGCTCACTTGAACTTCTTTGATTTTTTGAGCGGCGATAGTCAGTACGTTTTCTTCTTGGCGTTTGCGGTAGTTGTCTACGTCGAACAGAATCACGATATTGTCGCCTATCTGTTTGTGGGACATAGCCGTGATGATTTTCTGCATGGCCAAGAGGTTTTCGCCATGGTGACCGATCATGAGGCTGGGTTCTTCAGAAACCACGTTCACGTGGTAGTTGCTTTCTTCCTTGTCTTCTACTTCTACGTCGGTGAAGTCGATTCCCAGTTGGACCAGGAAGTCACAAACGAGCTTTTTGATCTGTTTTTCCGTGTTTTCCATTATAATGTAAGTTTAGTTGTTTAGTGTGGATTACGCGCGTGGACGGTGAAGGACACGGACCTTTACTTCTTCATCATCGGAAGGCTTTTCAGCAGAGCCTCCATTATTTACCACAAGCTGTTGTACAATACCATAGGAAGTGCTGACTGCCCAGTATAGCCCGACGGCTGCAGCGAGCTGAGAACTGAAGATGGCGATCATCACGGGCATCATGTATTTCATCACATTGTTGGCGGCCTGCATTTCGTCCGGTATTTTGGCGGCGCCCTTCTTTTTGCTCTTGGCGCTCATCAGTTGCATTTGAATGAATTGCAGCCCTCCGGTGAGAATGGGGAAGACGATGAGACTGCGTTCAAACAGGTTGAAACCGAGGAAATTGGGGTTCACTTCGTTCAGGGAGAAGCCGGAAAGGAAAGGATAGAGCAGCACGTGACGATCTGGAGACAAGCCTCCTTCGATGCAGTAATAAAGTGCGATCAAAATGGGGAACTGAATGAGCATTGGGAGGCAGCTGGACAGGGGATTCACCTTGTGGGTTTTCCAAAGGAGCATGGTTTCTTGAGAGAGGCGGGCTTGGTCGCCGGCATATTTCTGCTTCAATTCCTCAATTTTAGGCTGCATCTCTTGCATGCGTCGCTGCGCTTTCATCGCCTTCTGGGAAGGAATCAGCAGTATGGTGCGGATAATCAGGGTGAGCAGAATGATGCCGATTGCCAGGGAGTGGCCAGGTGTGTAGGCCAAGATGCCCACCATCAGATTGAGCAAGGGTGTGTAGAGCAGGTTTCTCCAGAGGCTTTTGAAGAGTCCCGGTTCCACGACATCGAATTCAGGAGTGGAATATACCGAGGTCATTTCCGGATAGGTGTCGCTTGGAGTGGGTAACTCTAGGCTGATCTTGTACTTTCCGGTTTCTCCAAAGAGAGAATAGGAATAGTCCAAAAGGCTGAGGGTACTTGCTTTCCCAGGCTCCAGAATCAGGTCTGGGGCTTTGCTGCAGTCGCGATCGATCAGGGTGTTGTCCACATTCACGTAGCCTTCGCTGCTGAAACGGGAAACGTCTAAAAGGGCAGTGGGGCAGCGGCTTTCCAAAGTGATAGTGGCTTCGGTGTTGTTCTGCAACTCCACACGAATATCTGAGCCAATCACGTATTCTTCGGAGCTGGTTTTCATCCCTATATCCCCGGTGGCTAGGATGGTGTCCACTTCCGTTTTCCCGCTCATCCACCACGACAAAATAGCGTAAGTGGCTAGGGACAGGATCAAATAGGGCAGGATCTTGAAGTTTTTCATGTGGGGGTCAAACAAGAGTAGAAAGCGCGGTCTTCAATTCTTCAAAGGAAGCGGTGAGTCCGGCGTGTCTCACGAGCACTACTATATCAGAGTGGGGGGCCGATGACACTGGTTTTGCCTGTTCCAAAAGGCGAATGGCTTCGTTGATTTGGCGTCGTTTGCGATTGCGTTTGGCAGCTGATTTCTCGATCTTTTTCCCTACTACCACGGCGTAACAGTTCCATTCTTTATCGTTGGGTAGGCTGATCATGGAAAAAAAACGACCTGGAGTTCGTTTGCCTCCCTTCACGATGCTCTCTACGGTATCTCTACCGTGGACACGTTTATTTCGTCTTAACACGACGGACCTGTACGGTCAGTACGTGGCGTCCTTTGGCACGACGACGATTGATGACCTTTTGGCCATTGCGTGTCGACATGCGCTTGAGGAAGCCATGCGTTCGAGCTCGTTTGCGTTTTTTGAGTTTACCTTGCATAAGTGAGGAAGTGCTGAGGGATTGTAGGTGTGGAGCCGAGGAAAGTCAATTATTTTCTTCTACTTCTGTGAAGCGTAGGTCTAGCAGTCCTTTGTATGGAAGTCTGAAAGGACGGCTGATTTGTATCAATTCTACTAAGAATTGATACAAGCGGACTCGGGTTAGCCGGGGGTCCACCAGGCTGGAAGTGATTCTGGTGATGAGTGTCCCGTCTTCACTGGAGGTCCTGCGGAATCCGCATTTTTCCGGCCTCAGTTCTTCGAATCGGTCAAAACCCATGGTTTCGCAAGAGACGCTGCAGGTTCTCCATTGTCGAGGAATGTCCAGAGGCCCTACTGTGTCATTGCCTTTAAACTGATCTTTAAGCCGTGTTTCGACGAATTGGACTTGGTGGCTTTCAGCGGTGATACGGGCAAAGCTTTCTATAAGTTGGGTTTGGACTTCTTCAAAATCGAAATCCAGTTTCGGTACGGTCAGCACATGGTTCGCCCCACTCCTGCCTATGAGGTGATCTGCCGCAGCCCTGCCTTCTTGGAGTTGGAGTACCCCGGCTATACTGCTGACCTGTTCTAGGGCGTTTTGCACTCGCCTTTCTGCCCCCTCCATGTGAATGAAAAGGACTTTAGGAGAAAGTGCTTTGGGGATCCCCGCTTCGTCGTAAGACCGCATTTGTTCGTGGAAACGGTCTCTTGCTTGAAGGAATGTTTGGCCAGGGTTTTGCATGTACCAGTATGATAATATGCTTCTTAATTTTGTCAAAAGTCGAAAGAAGGTCTTGGTTAAGGCCTGCATTGCCTTAGCGGCGAAATTTTAGTATAGTCGCTTGCCAATCAGGTTGGAACTTTGTAAAGTACTCTTAAGAAATCGCATCATTATGTTTTTACAGCTCGAACAACAATCTTTACTCCTGGGACGCCGACCTTTGGGCTTTACCGAGCACTATTATACGGAATGGGACGATGGACTGGGAAAAGAGAAGATTTCTTTGTTCCTTTTGGTTTCTGTGGCCAACACGCAAATTCCTGCTGCGGAGATTGCTAAAGAGGCGTTTCAGCTTTTGCAGGATCACTTTTTGGACGATTTGACGGGTGATCCGTATGACCGTTTTGAAAATGCGCTCCGCGAAATCAACCATATGGCTGTGGAAAAAGAGAAGGACTTGGAAGTGAAGTTTTTGCCGAACATGCATGTGGTGATTGGGGTGATTCAAAGAGATCTCTTGTTCCTTTCTCAACGCGGTGAAGCGGGTGGCTATTTGCTCCGTAAGCGCCATGTCAGCTCGATTACCGATGGACTTTTTGACGACAAGAATAAGGAAGACTTGTTTCAAAACATTGCCAGTGGAGTTTTGGAAGTGGGGGACAATCTTTTGTTTGTGACCGGTCAGTTGGTTCAATATGTGACTCCCAACGATTTGGCTAAAATTTTCTCGGAGCAGAATTTGGTGGAGGCTACTAAGGAACTGAGCTCTTTGCTCAAGAATGACATTGAAGAACAGTTGGCGCTCTTGGCTTTTGAAGTCATGGAAAAGACTGAAGAAGTGGCTCCCGCTGTGGTGAAGATGGGCGATGAAGAGGCGGAAGAAAAGCCTAGCTCTATGCATGGAGAGGAGGAAGAGATGGAAGATTTACCCAAGTCACCTCGTAAGGCACAATTGGCTAAAGCCGCGGCACTGCTGCGTAGTTTTGTGGGGAAAAGAGACCGCCTGGTTTTTTTGGATAAAGTGCGTGGCTTGCCTAAGAAACAACTGCTCACAGCTATCGTGCTGGTCTTGTTGCTCGTGGTGGGCTCTGTTTACGCGCTCTTTTTGACCTTGAGCGAGCAGAATAAAATCAACGCGATGCAGGCTAAGTTGGACAATGCCCAGAGCAATATTGCTACGGCTGAAACGCAAGGAGCCTTTGATAAAGCTGAGGCTAGTGTCCTTTTGGACAGCGCTGAAGATTTGGCGGTGGAAGTGCTCGATTCTGGTTATTTGGGCAGCCAGGCCAGTGACTTATTGGATCAAATCACGGCGGATCGGGACGATTTGGACATTGTGCACCGTATTGAGTCTGAAGATTTGAAGCTGGTGGCCGACCTTTCCGACAAATTGACTGCGGGTGAGAAAGTGCAAGGAGTGGAGCCGTCTGATGACCGTTTGGTGGTTTACACCGCGCACAATGCGTTCCAGGTTTTGACGGACCAGGTGCAAGATGCCGATCTTTTGGATGCCACGGACTCAGTGGTTTCAGCACGTAACTTTGTGGAGTACAACACTCTGCTCATGAGCACGGCGGCTGGAAAAATGATTGAGTACACCGATGGCAATGCCCAGTTTGCTGATACAGCGGATGTGCAGTGGCACACCGGAGTGGACATGGCTACCTATTCCAATAAAATTTACATGCTCGATGCGATCTCCAAGCAAATTTGGAAGTATCAACGTGGCAATTCCGGTTACACAGGCGCTTCGAGTTACTTTGCTGCCGGTGGCTCTGACGAACTGGCAAATGCGGTTTCTTTGGCTGTCGATGGAAAAGTCTGGGTGTTGCTGAAGGATGGGACTTTGCTGCAGTATTTTGCCGGGGATCCTGTAAAGTACACGATCAAAAAAGCTCCTCTGGCACAATTTGAGGGTGCGGTCCGTGTCTACACCGATATCGACATGACGCAACTCTACATTTTGGATGCTACGGCAAAGCGCATCTTTGTTTATGATAAGAGCGCAAAGACGGATGATCTCACTTATAGTTCTCAGTATGCCTTGGACGCGCTGCCCGGTACGCTCACGGACATGATGATCGATAAAACGAATCACATGGTTTATGTGACGACTGAGACGGGACTCTATCAAATGACCTTCACGGCAGATCTCTAGCCATTTGAAGTTCTTCGTTGGTATGGATCACCAGTAGTTTGACTCCCGATTTTGGTTTTGAAATCACGGTGGCGTTTTTGCGATTGGCAGTGGGGTCGAGTTGGATTTTGAGAGGAGCGAGTTCTTGAGTGATTTGAGCTCGGAGGTAGTGGGCATTTTCACCAATGCCCGCTGTGAAGACGATGGCGTCTGGCAGGCCTCCGAGTGGCACAGTGAGGCTCATGATGAGCTTGGCCATTTGGTAGCAGAGCACGCCGAAGGTGCGCTTGGAGCCAGGTGAGTTTGGTTTTGCCCAGAGGTCGCGAATGTCTGAGCCAATGCCGGAAAGCCCTTTGAATCCGGATTCGTGTTGCAGCATGGCGTGCAGTTTTTCCGGGGATTGTTTTTTGAGCAGATGAAAAAGAATGCCGGGGTCCACTGTGCCGCTGCGCGTGCCCATGATGGGGCCTTCCAATGGAGTGAAGCCCATGGTGGTGTCTAGGCAGACCCCATTTTTGATGGCCGCGAGGCTGATGCCGTTGCCCATGTGGCAGGTGATGAGGCGCAGGTTTTTCTTTTTGAGGAAGCGAGCGGCCTCGGTGCTCACGTATTTGTGGCTGCTGCCGTGGAAGCCATAACGGCGAATGTGTTCTTTTTGGTAGAGCGCGTAGGGGAGCCCATAGAGGAAAGCTTTTTCCGGTAGGGCGGCGTGAAAGGCTGTGTCGAATATGGCGTAGTGTGCGGCGTGTGGCAGCATTTTTTGGCAGGCCCGTGCGGTGAGCAGATTTGCCGGATTGTGGAGTGGGGCCAGCGCAGATAGTTTGTCTAAATCTTTGAGCACTTTTGCATTCAGACGAGTGGGCTTCACGTATTTTTCTCCGCCATGCACCACGCGGTGGGCGACTTTTTTGATCTCGTTTAGGTCTGTGATGATTTTATCTTCGCGCAATTTTTTCAATACAAAACGGATGGCTTCGTCGTGATTTTTGATTTTTATGGTCGTGTCTATTTCGCCTTTTTTGAGGTAGTGCCGAAAGCTGCAATGTTTCTGCCCAATCGCGTCCACGTGGCCTTTGTAGAGTTCCTTCAACTGTTTATCGAACAACGTGAAACGGAGCGAAGAAGAACCGGCGTTGAGAACGAGGATGGACATGAGTGTGGAAACTTGTCGCCATTTTAGCTCTTTTACCAAGCAGAGGGAACTAAACCTTTATTTTCCAGTAATTTATGTGTTCTCTCCACCCATTCCTCCAATGTTCTTTGGGCAAGGTCCACTGGTTTTTCGAAGGGTTTTTCTCCGTCCAATTCAGGAGAAGGGGTCCTTGTATCGGTGGTATCAGAAGTTCGATCGGTCATAAGGAGCGTAGGTGAGTAATAAATTTTGAGTGTGGAGGCGTTTTTTCCAACGTTCAATGGTGGAAGGGCTTAATTTTGTGAGGTCAGCAGTTTTCCGTATACTTGTCCCTTTTTTGAGCAGCGACAGTATGGTTAAAATTTCTTCTGAACTGAGTTTGGAGCCGAAACTAATTTCTCCGTGTCGTGCAGTGTAGGTGCGGTGGCACAGGGTGCAGCGGTAACGTAGTGGACTGCGGTTATGCACGCTCATGGCCGTGGGATGGCAGGGGGCTCGAGATTTCTTCATACGAGGAGAGTTAAAAAAACCGCTGGAGGCCAGCGGTTTGTTGTTAGGTTCTGTGAGAAGGTCTAGGTCAACAAATTCCGCCGGCTTTTGGCCGTGATGAGGATGAGACCGAGAATGAGACCTTTGTTGATCATGTGCTTAGCCTAAGCCGCTAAAGGCCTATGGTCAATGGGGTGTACCTGCAGGGCGTGCTTGCCCGCTTGACTGGCTCGTGGTTTTTGGGGTAGACTTATGGGGTAACACTTCAACCCCTTCTTATGTCCCGAAAAGGCTCTACTCTCGACCGTGAAAAGGTGAATTTCATGATTTCTAAGCCCGTTTTATTGCAACTCAAGGAATGGATTCCTGCCGGGGAGCGGAGTGATTTTGTGAATGAAGCCATGCAGTCGGCTATGGATAAAATTCGTCTTCAAAAATTTTCAGAGGGTTTGGACGCGCTCAGAGGTAAATCTAAAAAGACTTTTACCAACAAAGAAATACTCCAATCTATTCATGAAGCTAGGAAGTAAAATCATTATTGATGCTTCGGTGGCTCTTAAGTGGGCTTTGCCGGAAGAGGAGGATATGGAACAAGCCCTTCTTTTGAAGCAAGACTTCGTGAGTAGAAAGTTGCTAGTGGCTGTTCCAGCACATTTTATGACTGAGGTTTTTAATACTCTTTTTCGGAAAAATCCTAGTCAGGCGCTTTCCTTCCTGTCTTTTTTTCTTATGGCGCCTTTTCAATATTACTCTTTGAGTCTAGAAGTGGCTTCTATCGCTGGCATTTTGATGAAGAAACATTCCAAGGTCTCTTTCTACGATGCCTTCTACCACGCCCTCGCCATCCATAAGGAAGGCACGTTTGTGACTGCCGATGAGCAGTATTACAAGGCCGTCAAAAAAGAAGGACATATTGTTCTGTTGAAGAATTACAAGTGACTCTGTTAGACTGGAGCCACTTCACACCACGCCATGACCAAGACCGATCGCCAGGCTCTTGCCTGGATGAAAAAATACCTGCGCCTCGCCGATTATTTGGGAGCTGCGCAGCTCTATTTGAAAGACAATTACGCGCTGCAGAAAAAACTGGAACCGGAGCATATTAAGCGTCGTATTTTGGGTCACTGGGGCACGGTGCCTGGGCTCAATTTTATGTATGCCAATTTGAATTATTTGATCTACAAGCACCAGTGCGAAATGCTCTTGGTGACGGGGCCAGGCCATGGGGCGCCCGCCATTTTGTCCAACTTGTTTTTGGAAGGAACCATCTCGCATTTTTACCCAGAATATCCGCGTGATGCGACGGGCTTTGGAAAACTCATTCATGATTTCAGTTGGCCTCACACGAAATTCCCTAGCCATGTGACGCCTGGAGTGCCGGGTTCCATTTTGGAAGGAGGCGAACTGGGTTACAGTTTAGCGACTGCGTTTGGAGCTGTTTTGGACAATCCGAATTTGATTGCAGTGGCGGTGGTGGGAGACGGTGAGGCGGAAACAGGGCCCACGGCTACGGCGTGGCACAGCAATAAATTTTTGAATCCTCGTACGAGTGGAGCGGTGCTGCCGATTGTGCACATCAATGGATTTAAAATTTCCAATCCCACGCTGTATGGACGCATGGACGACAAAGAGCTCGCGTCTCTTTTTGTGGGCTACGGCTACGAGCCGATGATCGTGGAAGCACCAAATTTGGAAGAGAAAATGTTGGTGGCGATGGAGAAGGCCTACCAGATGATTCGTGCGATTCAAAAGAAAGCACGTGCTTCCAAGAAGCCGTATCTAAAACCAAAGTGGCCGGTGATTTTATTGCGCTCGCCTAAGGGATGGAAGGGAATTCAGAAATTTCATGGGCACAGTGTGGAAGGCTCCTTCCGTGCACACGGAGTTCCGGTGGATCATCCACGCGAAGATCCGGTGGCACGCAAGGCCATTGAAGACTGGTTGAAGCTTTATAAAATTGATGAATTGATCGACGCAAAAGGCCGTCCCAAGCCTGAACTTTTGGAGTTTGTGCCCAAGGGGAATAAACGCGTGGGAATGTGCCAACACGCGATTGGTGGCAACATGATGAAGCCGCTCAAATTGCCGGCGCTGGGGAAGTATGCGCTTAAGGTTACTAAGCGTGGAAAAATTCAATCGGGTAGCACGCCGGTGGGCGCAGAATTTTTACGTGACCTCGTGACGCTCAATCCCAAAACTTTCCGCATTTTTTGTCCGGATGAATTGGAATCCAATTTGCTCGGCAAAATTTTTGAAGCGACCGGACGTGGTTACATGTGGCCGCTCAATAAAAATGATGAGCACATGCAGCCCGACGGACGTATTTTTGAAATGCTTTCCGAGCACACGCTGCAGGCGATGATGATGGGTTACACGCTCACGGGACGCTATGGATTTTTCTCCAGTTATGAAGCCTTTCTCACGATCATCGCGAGCATGGTGGATCAGTACGCGAAATTTCTCAAACAGAGCTTTAAAATCAGCTGGCGTAAGCCCGTTCCACCTTTGGTTTATCACGCCGCGAGTGTGGGGTGGAGGCAGGAACACAACGGATATTCGCATCAGAATCCCAGCTTTGTGAGTAATGTTTTGGAAAAGCACGGGGAGTTCTGTCAGATCTATTATCCGCCGGATGCCAACAGTTTTTTGGCGGCGCTGGAAGAAGTCTATCAACGTCCCAACAGCATCAATGTGATTGTGGCGGACAAGCGCGAAGTGCCCCAATGGCTCACTTTGGCGGAAGCTCGTGAGCAGGCCAAACGGGGGATTGGAATTTGGGAATGGGTGGGCGGGAAAGAAGGCAGTAAAAATCCGGATGTGGTCTTGGCTTCGGCCGGGGATTATATGACGCAAGAGGCACTGCACGCGGTTCAGCTCTGTCGCGAAATTGTGCCGGAAATGAAGATTCGTTATGTGAATATTTCTGAAGTCACCGGCATGTGCATGGGGGATTCGTCTTCCACGACGCGGCGTGCGGCGGTGGATCGAAAAACCGTGGAGCAATATTTCACGGCGGACAAACCGGTGGTCATCAACTATCACGGTTATGTGCACGACATGGAGCACGTGCTCTGGCCTTATGTGGATTCTAAGCGCTTCAGCATTCACGGCTACCAGGAGCGTGGGTCTACTACGACACCTTTCGATTTAAAACTGGTCAATGAAACGGATTTTTATCACCTCACCATGGACATGATCACGCACGCCGCTAAGACGAATAAAAAAGTGGCGAAAAAGCGTGATGCGCTCATCAAAATGCTGGAGCAGAAAATTGTGGACCATCAAAAATACATCACGGAATTTGGGGATGATCCCGAAGAAGTGAAGGTGCTGCGTTGGGCGGATTAATCCTTGGGTGGAACGTATAAATAATTTTCCAACTGGACGTCGATGTCGAGGGTGAGGTTTGGTTCCCAAGAAGAGAGGAACTCGATCAGGTCTGGAAGTTTGTAGTCTTGGGCATTGTTGATCCTCACGTAGAAATCAGGGCCGTGGAGATTTATGTAATCTGGTACCCAAGACTTCTGTCCACGAGTGGGACAGCCTACCAGCTCAAAGCGCTTTAGAGAGGTCTTGGGGATGAATTGGTAGACATTTTCTTTATTGCACCAGAGCAGGGCGTCTTTGCTGAAGAAAGCGCCTATTGTATGCAGACCCTCTTTATTTTCTTTGTGGCGGCGTTTCTCTTGAAGGAAATAGGGAAGCGTGAAGGGCAATATAATGAGTAGTATCACTAGAGCGGGAGCCCACTCGCTTGCTGGGAAGGGATTTCCAAAAGCTAGACCGATTGCGCCGTTTAGGAGTAGCAGCGCGAGGAGGCCTGGAAACGACATCCAAAAGCAGGCTAGAAAGAAACTGGAATTCTTTGGGAAGCGGGCGATTTCGTGAAAACTGGGAACTTGTTCTTTGGAGAGTTCGAACAGGGGTTTCATGCGATGAGGAGGTGAAATTGTTTTTGAGGTACGGCCAGAAAGATGTGTTTGGCTGTGACGTGGAGGTGAGCGAGTTCTGCGCCTTGCAGGCTCAAATTCCAGAGCAGATTGTAGAGTAGCTCAGTGCGGGCCTTGAGGGCTAGAGGAGTACTGAGCAGCAGCCCGGTGAGTCCCGTTTGTACTTGTTTGGGTTTGGTGCTCACCGTGTGGGACATTTCTTCTAAAAAGCCGACTTCGGTGACGATGCTGAGGATTTTGTCTTCTTCACTGACCCAGATTTGGCCTTCGTGCTCTTGAATGAACTTTTTCCATGCCGTCAGTTCTTTGGAAGTGAGCTCGTTCTTAATGAAAGTGCTCACGAAAAGGTTGGGGATGACTTTATACTCGCCCAAAGTTTTGGCGGTGAACTCGAGCGGGGTTTTGCTGGGAGTGGGGAAGTTTTTCCTCTGGTAGCGGGAAAGGGCCATGAGCACCGTGTTGGTATTCAGGTCTTTTTTGAGACGGCGCTCCAGGGCGGGCTTTAGGGTCTCTGCCAGGCTAGAGAGATTAAAAAAACGGTGCCGAAGCCCCGTCTGTAAAAAATCATTTTGTAATATAATTATAGCAAGCTCGTCTGCGATTTTCAACATAGTGAGTTTTTATAACAAAATCTGTTATAAATGTAACAAGTTTCAGGCAAAATAAAAAGACTATTCGATGCGTGGCTTTTGATCGAGCTTTTCTTCGAAGAGGCGAATGCCTTCGGTGTGCTTGTGGAGGCGGCGGTAGAACCAGGTGTTGGCGACCAGGCGCAGTACCTTGCCGTCTTTGAGTTCCAGGTTGAAAAAATGAATCCAGAGGAAGCGCGTGCGGCTAGCGCGAGTCACTTCTTTAAAGTCGATGATTTCTACTTTGTTCGGGAACCATTTCGCGGTGCTCATATCGCTGGTTTCCATCATGTAGAATTTGCTGCCACTCCAGGCCAACATCCGCCCTGTGCCCGTGGCTACGCTGGTGTGTGCGGCGGGCACGAAGGTCAGGCTCCAACTCTCCAGAGTGAAAAAGTAGAAGTCCGGTTTTTTACCGATGATCTTGGTGAAGGCTTCCGTGAGAGGTTCGTCGAGGTACCACATGGTTTATTGGGCTTGGATGCAAGTGAGGGCGGCCAGGTTCACGACGTCTTCCACGCTGCAGCCACGGGAAAGTTCGTTGACGGGTTTTTTGAGGCCTTGAAGGATGGGCCCGATGGCGGTGGCACCGGCCAGGCGTTCCACGAGTTTGTAGCCGATATTTCCGGCTTCCAGTTCAGGGAAAATGAGCACGTTGGCTTGGCCGGCTAGTGCGAAATTGGGGTCTTTGGTGTGCCCGATCGAATCGACGAGTGCAGCGTCCACTTGGACCTCGCCTTCGATGGGTAGGTCTGGACGAAGTTTGCGGGCGAGGGCTGCGGCTTCGCGGATGCGAACCGTGAGGGGGTGTTTGGTGGAGCCGGCGGTGGAGAAGGAAAGCAAGGCGACGACGGGATCCAGGCCAAATTGCTTCGCGGTGTCTGCGGTGTCGATGGCGATTTGAGCGAGTTCTTCCGGGCTGGGGCTGATGTTCACGGCGCAATCGGCAAAGAGCAGTACGCCGCCGTTGGCGGCGTCGGGATCCACGTTTGAGGGCAGAACCATGATCATGGCTCCGGAAATGCGGTGCCCGGGCTCACGAGGGCCTATGATTTTGAGGGCGGGCAAAATACGCTCGCGAGAAGTGGCGGTGGGGCCGGAGATCATCCCATCCGCTTCGCCACGAGCCAGCATTTCTGTGGCGGCTTGGTGGGGATTTTCCACAGCCTCCGTGAACAGAATCGGAATGGCGAGGCCTTCTTTTTCAATCTGGGCGGCGGCTTCGATCACGCGGGGCTCGGTGCCCTCGGCAAAAACAATCCGCTTGGGATTTTGTTGGGCGCGGAGTTTGAGGTTTTCAATGAAGTTCATGCGAAGGGGTCACTTGCCGACCGCTTTGACGTCTTCTACGGCTTGGTTGACGGACTCCACCGCGTTGTTTACAGATTCGACAGCACCGTTCACTTGATCTACCTTTTCGGTCACGGTTTCGGTGACGTTGTTGGCTTCGGTCTGAAGGTTAGTGATGGCTTCACCGGTTTCTTTTTGAACGTTTTCCAAAGCAGTGGAGCAGCCGGCGAGCAGCACTGAAAGGGCGAGGGTACAAAGGAGTTTTTTCATGGCGTGAAAAAAGTGCGAATTAAGATTTTCTGGGTTCTTTGTCGAAGAGCTGGGTGAAGTCTCCGTTGAATTCTTTTAAGAAATTGTGCATGTCTAAGACTTCGTTGGAGCTGACGTGGCCCATACGAGGCGCGTTGCCCAAATGGGGTTCCGGGCAGTTGAACCAAGTGGGGTCGATTTGCACGTTGATGACAGATTGGGTTTCGCAATGGATGCACCACGCGTGGAAGAACACTTGTTCATCGCCTAAACTGCCGATGATTTCGATGTCTTCATCGGTGTAGCGTGCCTTACAATCAGGGCACTTCATGGTGCGTTTGATTTGGCTGACGATGATGCGAAGGTCGTGAAAATTCATAAATCTCTTTAGCTAGCCTCTATTTTAGCTCAGCTGGGCGGCTCAATCCAGCATTATTTAGCGGATTTCAAAAGAGTCCCCTCGTTTTGTCGAGAGGACTCTTTGGGAGTTTTGTTTAGACCGTTTCTTTTTGGTCGTCCATTGGACCTGTAGGTTTCATTGTTACTTCTGGTCCTACAGCTTCTGCTTCTGCATTGTGTTGAGCCATGCGTGCCGCTTGTACTTCCACGCTTTGGCGTTTCACTTCAGCGCGTACCTCAGTCATGAGCTTGGAGGCCCACTCGGCTGGCTTTGCGGCCAGACCCGCTCCTTTTCCTACGGTATCGAGAACAGGTTTGAGTGGTTCGAGTGTCGGGATAGCTAGAGCGATCCAACCCAAGACTTTTGCACCGGTAGCGGCCACTTTGAGTCCTTTTGCAGCCATTTCATCAATAGATTTGGCTTCTTCCTCACTGCATTCGAGCAGACCGAGACTACAATACATTTGAACGACTGCGGGGGTAAAGTCGCCGATGTCTAGGTTTTCAGGTTTGTAGGTTTTGCGTTTGAAGAAGTGCCAGGTGTTTTCAGCCATTTCCAACATGGGCAGGGTGTTGGCCTTAGCCATGGCCAGCATCTTCCAGATTAGGCTGTTCCCTTTGAGGAATTCGGAGCGGCCTTCTGGAGTGAGTTCGTTCCAGACGTAATTCAACTTCCACGCTTCGGTTCCTTCTACATTCATGTCGGCTTCAATGGCCATGGCCTTTCCGACGAGTTGATTTTTGATGACGTCTTTAGCGTAAGCTTCGGCGCCGGTTTTTTTGGCGAGCTCAGCCCCGGCTTTGGTTTTACCTTCCAGATCTTTCCAAACGTCTTGTTTGTTTAAAGTAACGTCATCGTTGTCGCCACTTTCGGACGTAGTATCCGTTGATTCGCTGTCACCTGTAGGAGCAGCGGGCACGTCAATATCGTTATCCACTTCTGGACCTGAGTTTGAGTCAGACATAGAGCTTTGGGGTTAAAAAGCCTTATAACAGAATACGTCTACGCCTTAATTTTGTCAAGGGCGGTGCGGAGGCGCTTGAGGGAGAGCTCTTTGCCCATCACTCGTAGGAGTTCGAAGACGCCGGGGGAGTATTCCTCGTTGGTGAGGGCCACTCGAAGTGGCCAGAGCATTTGGCCGTTTTTCACGCCCATTTTTTCGATGACTTTGGTGAGGCATTCTTTGATGGCGTCGTCGGTGTAATCGTTCAGAGTTTCGAGGGCAGGGAGGGCTTGTTCCAGGGCGAGTGCCACCATAGCCTTGTCCACTTTCATTTTTTCACTGAGGAAAAGAGCTTCGTTGTAGTCGAGGTTCTCGAGCAGGAAGGGGCGGAGCATGGCGGGGCCGTCGTTCAAGCTTTTCATGCGGGTTTGCACGGAGGCCACGAAGGTGAGGAACTGATCGTTGAGCAGGTTTTTGGAGAACCAGGGTTCGCGTTCGAGCAGGGGCATGATGAGCTCGGCAAGATCCTTGGGCGATTTTTCGCGCATGTAATGTCCGTTGAGCCAATCGAGTTTTTCCAGATTGAAAACAGCGCCCCCTTTTTGAACGCGATCCAGACTGAAGCGTTCCACGAGCTGATCTAGGGTAAAGAGCTCTTCTTCTGTGCCGGGGTTCCAACCGAGAAAAGCGATGAAATTGAGGATGGCTTCTTTCAAATAGCCTTTCTTAATATAGTCTTCGGCAGCCACATCGCCTTGGCGCTTCGAAAGTTTGGTGCGGTCTGGGTTGAGGAGCAGCGGGAGATGCGCGAAAGTGGGGGGAGTCCAACCGAGGTCACGGTAGAGCCAGATGTGTTTGGGGGTGGAAGGCAGCCATTCTTCGCCGCGGATCACGTGGGTGATGCCCATGTCGTGGTCGTCTACGACGTTGGCGAGGTGATAAGTGGGGAAGCCGTCGGATTTGATGAGGACTTGGTCGTCCACATCGCGACCGTGGAAACGCATTTCGTCACGAATGAGATCCGTGAAAGTGACTTCTTCGTAGGGAATGAATTGCCGTATGACGAAAGGCACTTTGGCATCGAGTTTGGCCTGCATTTTTTCAGGGTTGAGCTCGCGGCAACGACGATCGTATTTGGGGGCGATTTTGCGGGCGGTTTGGTCGGCGCGCATTTGTTCGAGGTCTTCCTCGGTGCAGAAACAGCGGTAGGCTTTGCCTTCGTCCAGGAGTTGATTCGCGAATTTGCGGTAGAGTTCGGTGCGCTGGGATTGGAAGTAGGGGCCTTCGTCCCAGTTCAAATCAAAAAATTTCAGGACTTCTTGCAGGCTTTCTACGGATCCTTCTACAAAGCGTTTTTGATCGGTGTCCTCGATGCGCAAAATGAATTTGCCTTTATTTTGACGGGCAAATAAATAAGCGTAGAGCGCCGTGCGGAGTCCGCCGACGTGCAAGAAACCTGTGGGGGATGGGGCGAAACGTGTAACAACCATGCGCCTAGTGAAGCAGGAAATGGACTTGTCGTCAAAAGGGTTTAGACTGCCTTCTGACCTTTATCCTTTGCCCGTATGTCTAGATTTCCTCTTTGTCGCTCCCTTTTGTTTTTAGCCCTCGCGCTTTCTCTAAGCGCTTGTCAGGCAGCGCCAGTGGAAACCACGGTGCAGACGCCTACGGTGGATACGACCGACGTGGAAATTCCTTCCACCCCTCAAACCTATGTTGCTTTCGTCCTCAATACCCACGATTGGGTTTTTCCTGAAGACAGTGCGGCTTCCTTAAATAAGGTGATCGATATTCACGAGCAATATCAGGTTCCGGTGGATATTTATTTGACCGATCCAATGGTGCAGCTCTATGTGAACAGTTATCCGGATTTGATCGAGCGTTTGAAAACATCGCCTTATGTGGCGGTGTCTTATCATACGCGTCCACCCTCTCCCTATGCATCGAGCTTTGATTTTTTGCATTTGGATCAGATGAGTGAGGAAGATCGTTACGACACGATTTATGAGTATGAAACTCACGCGATGGATCTTTCTACGGGGGAAACGACCAGTGCTCCAGGAGGCTATGCCTACTTGAAAGAACTCATGGGTTATGCTCCTTATGTGGTGTCCTCTTTGTCTTCGCCTTCCGTTCAAGCTACGGTGAATGAGGTGTGGAAGAATATGGGTGCACGCTTCACTTTGGTGCATGGTACAGAAACCACTTTGGGCGATGAGAAAAATGGGCTTTATCTCCGCCCTGAAACAGTGGAGGTGAAGGGCTACGAACAGGCTGGCAAATCTTCGGCGGAAGAGGTAGTGATGGCGGCGATGGGAGAGATTGTAGATCCTTCGAAGGATGCCTTTATCAATATCAAGTGGCATGAAGACAACTACTACGCCAGTGGAACTCCTTGGAATAACGTTTATTTTGAAGATGGCGATGCGCATGGAGGAGCGTTTTTAACACCACCGTGGGACACGAGTGTGGGAGTTCCTACCACGAAACGAAAAACGGTCGTTCAAGTAGCGAGCCAGTGGCAGCTTTACGAAGACTTGGTGAAATATGCGTCTGAACACGCGGACACTCTCACGGCTATCAACGCTAAGGATTTAGTCGAGATGCTTCCCTAAGCTTTGGGCATTTTTCCGCTGATCAGGGCGTAAAGTCCCAGACCCAGAAAAGCCAGGGCGCAGGCTAGCAGCCATTTTGTCGTGAATCCCTCTTGGGTCCAGAAATAAACGTTGATCGCGGAGAAGATGATTCCTAAAATGAGTAGTACGATTCCACCTCTTCTGGCATTCGTGATGCTTTCGGGGAGATGGGGAGAGGCTTTCAGTTTATTTTGTCGATCCAGTTCGACTTGATACTTTTTTTTGAGGGATGTTTTCCAGCTCATATAGCGAGGTTTAGAGACTAAAAGTGAGTAAAATACCCAGGTGATCTGAATCGATAGACTGAGTGGTTTTGAAATCTTGCACCTGCAGGCTGGGGCTCACCAGGGCGTGATCGATGGGGAGCCAGAAGAGCGGGTTGTGGGCCTGCCAGGTAGGAACGAGTCCGAAGCCGAGGCGGGCGTCCACCAGGCCGCTGTCTTCGAGAAGCTGGGAAAAATAAGGAGACCAGGGAGTGGTGTTGAAGTCGCCCATCACGATGAGCGGCACGTTACTGGTGTGGGCGAGGCGGGCGATTTCATCGAACTGAGCGTTGCGGTCCGCGGCCCAACTGGGGGTGAGAGGGGCGTCTGGGTGCACGCCGAGGACTTGGTAAGAAAGGTCGTCGGGAGTGAAGACGAGTCCGGTTTGAATGCCGAGCGGAACTTCGTGGAAGCTTCCCGGAATGCGGCTGGCGATCAAGGTGCCATGGACCCCCGTGATGTGGCTGAGGTGGAGGTAGGGGTAGTCTCTGCGCAGTTTTTCTTTGGCCGTTTTCCAGAATTCACCGGCTTCCACCACAATGATGATGTCGGGATTTTCTTCCTGCACTAATGTGACGAATTGATCTATGTTGGTGTTTTCGTAGTAGAAGTTTTGAGAAAGGATTTTCGGCGTGGAGCCTTCTGTTGTGGCTGGTTGCGGCGCGTTGAGATAGGGCATGAACAGAGCCAGGTTCATGCTGACCATGGCCGCCCAAATGAGGGCGGTTTTGAAGTGTTTTTGCGCGAGGGCGAGGAATCCGAACAGAGTACCGAGAACTGCGTAGTAAACAGCGTAGTGAGTGAAGAGCTCGAAGAACCACCAGGTTTTTGAGAGGGCCACGAAGACTTCGATGGCTAGGGCGGTGAAGAGAATGAGATGAAGGAACTTCTTGAGCATGGCTTGCATTTTAACCGAGGATGTTTTAAGAATGAAGGCTTATTCATCTCAGACATGGATTTTAAAGAGATTTTTCGGACGCCTCAGCCCCCTGATTTGATTGGAGGAAGGGTGTTTAAAGGTTTTAAGGGAAAATGTTGGCCTGAGGAGCTTGAAGATCTTCACCAGAGTGTTCTGCGAGTTTTGATCAAGGCCGCTCCTGCTGGGACTAGCGGGCTGCTTTTTAAAGGCACTACCGAGGCTCGGCTCTATGATTTCTATTGCTTTGTACCTGGTGTAGCTCCGGTTTCACGCAGTTTTGTTTCTTTGGATTACAGGGAAGGATCGGTGCGGTTTTTTGTTGGGGTTTATGCCCCTTTTGATCGGGAAGCGAGCTTGAAGCAAGAGTTGGATGCTTTGTTCAAACAAAAGATTAAAATATAAGTGGTATGCTAGTTGGCAGCGCCATTAAGTTCTGCTAACCTTTTCAAGCATTATGGTACGAAGAAAAGCCTATCGTCGACGGTCCCGCAAGAAGGATTCTGCTCTCAAGTTTGAGGTGGAGACTCATATTGTGCGGGAAATCTGGGCGGTTTTGTATTTGGCCTTGGCCGCGCTCACCTGGCTTTCGCTCAATCAGAGTTTGGGGACACTGGGGGATTTGTGGGTCTCTGTTTTGAACCCGGTTTTTGGAATCGGAATGGGTGCGGTGCCTTTTGCACTGCTCTTCATGGGCGTGTCTGTGTTTTTGTCTAAAGAGGTGCAGTGGGGTCTCGCGCGGTTCACGGGCTTATTTTTGCTTGCGGTCTCTGTGCTCGGTTTTGTCCACATGGGACTTCCCGCGGATGCGGATCTTTTGGAGGCTGCTGAGAAAGGAGAGGCTGGGGGTTATATTGGTTTCGTTTCCAGTTTCATTTTCACGGCGGCGTTTGGTCGCATTGGTGCGGACGTGCTTTTGGCCGCCACATTTTTGATTGGAGTTTTGCTCACGATGCAAATCAGTTTGGGTTCCATTGCTCGCTTGATCATGCCCACCCCCAAAATGATGCGCAAAGTGATTGAAGTGGCCACGCCTGAATTTGTGACCATCGACCGTGTGAACGAAGAAGACGACATCAAGATTGTGAAACTCGACGATGCGCCCGCCAAAGAAACTCAAGCCCTCACGCTGCGTGAAATGAGTTTGAAAGAAGTGGAAGAGCGTTTGAAAAAAGAAGACGAAGATGATGGCGAAGTAGAGTTTGTGAAGCCTTCCAAAAAGAAAGCGGCGAAGGACGAAGCGATTGTGGTGGAGCAAGCGGTAACTGCTACCGAAATGGATGGCGAGTGGGCGTACCCCACCATGGATTTGCTCGAAGCCAGCAAGGAAACTTATGATGTGAATCAGAGTGATTTGAAGCGCAAGGCGGACATGATTCGGACGAAGTTGGAACAATTTGGTATCAACGTGAGCATGCAAGAAGTGCACGTGGGACCGACCGTGGTGCAGTACACGCTGCGACCTGCGGATGGAGTGAAACTTTCAAAAATCACTTCGCTGAAAAATGACATCGCGCTCGCGCTCGCGGCGCCTGCGGTGCGTATTGAGGCACCGATCCCCGGGAAGTCCTTGGTGGGAATCGAAATCCCGAATGTGTCGCGTGCCACTGTGCATTTGCGTGAAATCATGGAGACCGATGTATTCCGTAGCGAACCTTCGAAGTTGAAGATTCCTTTGGGCCGCGATGTTTCCGGAAAGCCCATGGTGGGGGATCTCGCGAAGATGCCGCACCTTTTGATTGCGGGAGCTACGGGGTCCGGAAAGTCTGTTGGTTTGAATAGTTTCCTTTTGTCGTTTTTGTACAACAACTCGCCGAAGGATTTGCGCATGATCATGATCGATCCCAAGCAGGTGGAACTTTCCACCTACAATGGACTCCCGCATTTGCTCACGCCGGTGATCACGGATCCGGAGAAAGCGGCGACGGCGCTTCGCTGGGCTGTGGCGGAAATGAATCGCCGTTATAAAGTGTGCGCCGAAGCGGGACACCGCAATATTGCGGACTACAACGCAGACAAAAAGACGGCGGAGAAAATGCCAAAAATCATCATTGTGATCGACGAGTTGGCGGACCTCATGATGACGGCTCAGAAGGAAGTGGAAGCGTCCATTTGTCGTATTGCGCAGATGGCGCGTGCCGTGGGCATGCATTTGATTGTGGCGACTCAGCGTCCTTCCGTGGACGTTATTACGGGCCTCATCAAAGCGAATATCCCCACGCGTATTGCGTTCACGGTGGCTTCTTCTGTGGATTCACGCACGATTTTGGATGGCCAAGGTGCGGAGGATTTGCTGGGAAATGGAGACATGCTTTATCTTTCCGGAACGATGGGTAAGCCCGTGCGTATTCAGGGAATTTATGTCTCTTCTAAGGAAATTGAAAAGGTCACGAATCGACTCAAGCTCACGCGTGAGCCGGATTACTCGCACGACATTACTTCCAAGGAAGCGGCGCGCCAGCCGGTGCAAGGCATGCCGAATGTTTCTGAAGAAAGCCAGACCGACGACGATTTGATGGCGGCTGCGGTGGAGTGTTTGAAGAAGAATCGCAAGGCTGCCTCGACCTCGTCCTTACAGCGCTATTTGCGCATTGGTTACTCTCGTGCGGCACGCATCATGGACATGCTGGAAGAAGCCGGTCTCATTGGGCCGCCGCAGGGCAGCAAGCCCAGGGATGTGTTTGTGAAGGAGGATTAAAAACATGTCAGGGATTTGTCAGGTGTTTTTTGTTAGTGTGGTATTTAGCCTCTTTGCTGCACGGAAGGCCTAAGCCCCATGACACTTTTTATACTTCTTTCCACTGCCACAGGGGCAGGGATCGTTGCGGTCTGCTTTAGGAACGGAGGCCGCACGGGCGGGGCCTATGAGTTCGTCGTCGCTTTGGACGGGCTGGCCGGTTTTGGCGGAGATCACGCGTACGGTGGGTTCAGCGTTTGGGCGCATGACCACGGGCATATCCGACATCACATTGCTGGGGATTTGGGATTCGGGTTTTTCGAGGCTGGGCTCTTGTAGGTTTTGCTCGATCGCTTCTTCGTTTGTTTTTTCCACGGGAGCCGGAGCCGGGCGCACCATTTGTACGTTGATCTTCACGTGGAAGAGCGCCTGCAGGGTTTCGCGGTCGATGCGGGCGATGAGTTCTTCAAACATGGCAAAGGCCTGGTTTTTGTATTCCACGAGTGGGTCGCGCTGGCCGTAACCGCTCAGGGAAACGGCTTCCCGGAGGTCTTTGAGTTCGTCGATGTGACGCATCCACAGCATGTCGATGGTGCGGAGGAAAATGGCGCGTTCGGCGCGGCGCATGATGCTGGGTTCTGGCAGAGCCTTTTCTTTTTCTGCGTATTCGGATTCGAAATACTTGCTGATCGTGCGCATCACTTCTTCTTGAGCCAAAGGCTCGAGAGTTTCGAGGGCGAGGGGTGCTACGGGGCTGCGGTGCAGGGCGTTCACGACTTCCCAAATTTCCTTGAGATCGCCGGGATGAGAAAGCACGATTTTTTCGACTTCTTGTTCGATGAGCAAGAGCGCCTCATTTTTGAGATCTTCATTTTCAAGAATCGCACGGCGGCGTTTGTACATGATGTCGCGGTGGGTATTCATCACGGTGTCGTATTCCACGAGGTGTTTGCGGATGTCGAAGTTGTGGCCTTCCACGCGACGCTGAGCGCCTTCAATGGATCGGCTGATGATGCCGTTTTCGATGGGCACGTCTTCGGGCAGGCCGAGTTTTTCCATGAGGCCGCGCATGCGGTCTCCTCCGAAAATACGCATGAGATCGTCTTCCATGGAAACGTAAAATACGCTGAGTCCGGGGTCGCCTTGGCGTCCGGCGCGTCCGCGGAGCTGGTTGTCGATGCGGCGGGATTCGTGGCGTTCGCTGCCGAAGATCACTAAGCCGCCGAGGTCTTTTACGCCTTCACCCAATTTGATGTCGGTTCCACGACCGGCCATGTTGGTGGCGATGGTCACAGCGCCGCGTTGTCCGGCTCCGGCCACAATTTCCGCTTCTTTTTCGTGGAATTTGGCGTTCAAAACAGAATGCGGAATACCGCGGGCTTGAATCAGCTCGGAAAGGCGTTCGGATTTTTCCACGGAAATGGTTCCGATCAAAACAGGTTGGCCTTTGTCGTGGAGTTCTTGCACGCGGTCGGCGATGGCGTTGAATTTCCCTTTCTCAGATTTGTAAATGGCGTCGGCTTTGTCTTCACGTTGCACGGGTTTGTTGGTGGGAATTTCTACGACTTCCAGACCGTAAATGGAACCGAATTCTTCTTCTTCTGTTTTAGCCGTTCCAGTCATTCCGGCGAGTTTTTTGAAGATGCGGAAATAATTTTGGAAAGTGATGGTGGCGAGGGTGCGGCTTTCTTTTTTCACAGCCACCATTTCTTTGGCTTCAATGGCTTGGTGTAGACCTTGACCATAACGGCGACCGGGCATGAGGCGACCGGTGAATTCGTCTACAATCAGCACTTCGTTGTCGCGCACCATGTAATCCACGTCGCGTTTATAAACGGCGTTGGCGCGCAGGGCTTGCTCGATGTGGTGCACTTCTTCAAAACCGCGTTCGGTGTAGATGTTTTCCACGCCCATGAGCTCTTCCATTTTGCGAATTCCTTCTTCGGTGAGAGTGGCCACGCGCTGTTTTTCGTCGATATTGTAGTGAACATTCACTTCGAGCATTTTTACGAGCTTGGAGTAGCTCATGTACTTTTCTGTGGATTCTTCGGCGGGGGCGGAAATGATGAGTGGGGTGCGGGCTTCGTCGATCAAGATGCTGTCCACTTCATCCACAATGGCGTAGTGCAGGTCGCGTTGAACGAGAGATTCCAAGTTGGGCGCCATGTTGTCGCGCAGGTAGTCGAAGCCGTATTCGTTGTTGGTTCCGTAGGTGATGTCTGCGGCGTAGGCGGCTTTTTTTGCGTCACGAGGCTGATCGTGAACCACCACGCCCACTTTCATTCCGAGGAAACGGTAGAGCCCGCCGATCCATTCGGCGTCGCGTTGAGCCAGATAGTCGTTGACGGTGACCACATGCACTCCTTTGCATTCGAGAGCGTTGAGGTAGACGGGCAAACTGGAGACGAGGGTTTTTCCTTCTCCCGTGCGCATTTCGGCGATTTTGCCTTCGTGAAGCACCATGCCTCCGATGAGTTGCACGTCGTAGGGGATCATGTCCCAGGTGTAGTCGATGCCACGGATCTGCCAGCTTTTGCCCACCAGACGGCGAGCGGCATTTTTGACCAAGGCAAAGGCTTCTGGAAGCAGGGCATCTACAGATTCACCGTTACGGATGCGCTCTTTGAACTCTTCAGTTTTAAGGGGGATTTGTTCGTCGGTGAGTTCCTTCTGGTAGCGTTCTTCGATTTCATTGATCTGGGCTACCACTTTCGACATGCGCTTGATGGCCTTTTTTTGGGGATCTCCGACAATGGCGCTGAGTAGTTTTTGGAACATAGCGGGGGCAGTTTAACACGGCGCTGGGCTTGTGTCTTGCCTATTTAGAGTTCTTGAGCCAGCTCTGCCATGTTCCAGAGTGTGTACTCATCTTCGTGTTCACTGGCGTATTGGACACAGGCTTCATACGCTTCCCAGAGTGCTTCTGATTCGCTGCTGGAAAGGAGGGCGCGCTCTTCAGCGACGGATAAGTCAAAGGGAGGGGTGAGTACGTTTCCGTTTTGTTTTTTATTGCTGACATAAATGGTGGTCCACGCGGAATCCTCTGTAATGAAGTCGTTGTCGTGCATTTTAATGTTCATAAAGTAAGGTCCGCTGCCGCTCAGCGCAAGCAACTCGTCAAAAATGCTTTCTGTACTTTCATCCGTGCGTTCAAATAGTTTCACTTCCACATCTTCCGGGCGCACAGGGATGCCATCTTTTGTTGAGCCCCAGCTATAATCTCTGTCGTTTTCCACGAGAAAACTCGCGCCGTTTTCTGCAAAGTAACTTTTCACAAAAGGGCCGGTGGTTCCGTTGGTGGGAGTGGCGGCCGCAGGCGGGGCGTAGCCGAACACTTCTTCAAAGTAGCTGAAGCCTCCCGCTCGGTCGGTGGTTTCACCGGTTTCTGGGTCGATTTCGTGAGTACCGTAATCTTCCACTACCGCCTCGATTTCCGCATCGCTCATGGAGTCAAAATCCATCCACTCGTACTCGTTGTAGTAGGGCATGGGAGGCCGGGCATGATAGGAGACGCTGACGACCTGAGAAGTTTTCAGGCGTTCGATCAGCTCAGGAGCTTCCTCGAGATAGGTTTGGAGTATGGTTCCGTCCAAGTAAATGTCTACAGGCACATTGTATTGTTCGTGGATGTCGATGACACGATTCACCGTTTCTATGCTTTCTTCACTAAAAATAAATTCTTGAGTGTTGAGCGTAAAGAGCACGTTGGAGCTTGTGAGCTCTTTTGAAGTCACGGTGGAGCTGTTTCCTGTGGCGATTCGATAAATGAGCTCCGCCATCGCTCCTCGACTCAGCTCTTCCGCCGGGTTGGACCACTCACTGAGGAGTAGACCTTCGTCCTCTGCGTAATCCCAGTATTTTTGGTACCACTCGCCACTGACAGAAGGAATGGAGTCGAAGTAGACTTCCAGGGTGATTTTTAGGGCCTCCGCGATATTGACGCTTTGACTTGGTTTGAAGGTGCCATCGTCGTAGCCGTCCACGATATTTTTTTCTTTGGCGTTACAAACGGTGGGAGTGTACCACTCATTGCTGGGTACATCACTGAAGCAGCTCTCGGTGGCGGTGGATTCTCCCGGATACTTTGCTTCCATCAAAATTTTTGTGAATTCTGCACGGTTGATGGAAATTTCCGGTTGATAAGTTCCGTCGCTGTAGCCTTCTACAATTCCGGCTTCGTAGACGTAGTCTATGGCCTCTGAGTACAGGCTTGTCTCTTCAACATCGGAAAACAAGTTGAGGAGAGGCAAGATGGTGAGGAAGAGCATCGCTAGTTTCATGGCATAGGTGGGTTTAGTTCTGAATTCTATAAATCAACTCGGCCATTTCTCCGCGGGTGAGTTCTTGAGCAGGAGAATCCCATGCGCTCAGTAGGTAACCGTTGCTTTCCGCATAGTCCCAATACTTTTGGTACCATTCGCCATTTGTATCGGGGATGTTGCCGAAATAGGTTTCGAGCGTGATTTTGAGGGCTTCGGCCACGTTGATGTATTGGTCAGGTTTGAAACTGCCGTCTTCGTAACCGCTTACAATGTTGTAGACTTTGGCGAAACAAACGTAAGGTGCATACCACTCGCTACTGGGAACGTCTGAAAAACAGCCCTCACTGAATGTGGCTTCACCTGGGTGGGCGGCTTCAATCAAAATCTTTGTGAATTCTGCACGGTTGATGGAAATTTCCGGTTGATAAGTTCCATCGCTATATCCTTCTACGATTCCGGCTTCGTAGACGTAGGAGATGGCTTCGTAGTAATCGTCGTTGGAGTCCACGTCGGAGAATGGGCCGGCGATGGCTGGTGTGGTTTCAGGTGATAAATCGCCTTCCTCATAAGAGTAGATCGTGGGGGTACTGTCGTAATCGTTTTCCCAAATGTTCAGAGCTTCCGTGAGAGTGACCCATTCGATGGCGCCGCTGTCCGTGTAGCTTTGACGTGCTTCGATTTCGCTTTGGAATTCATCGATAAAATCTTGGTCTTGGGCATCCTCTTGGTTGGTCATGATGGTGGCGGTGTACATTTTGCCGGCTTCCAATTCTCCGTTGTCGCGTTTTTCCAGAAGGTCGTCCAGACCGTCCCAGGTGGAGGTGTAGGTTCCAATCACCGGTTTCGAATCGGGGTCGTCTACGAAAAAGTTCTCGTCGTCTTTAGGGCGCCAGATTCCTGAAGTCCATTGACCTTCATCGTCTACGTGATTCCCGGATCCTCCACCCCACAGTGCATCGGCCTCCCAGCTAGTGTTGTACTTCCATCCTTCGATGGGAACTTGGAAGTCTTCCACGCGAGAATCTTCAGCAGGGGTGGCGATAAAACCACCTACGATGTTGGAAGGGGTGATGTCGAGTTGCTCCATGAGGTAAGCCACGTCGGCGATGCTGTAGGTGGATTCATGAGCATGGGGGTCCACTGCCAAATCCATGTCTTCCACGAGCCAACGGAGGAGGTTTTTCCCGTTGGTGTTGTCGAATTCATCCCAGTGTTCTTGCTCTGCCAAGAGGAAGTTCCAGTCCGACTGGAAATTGTATTGCACCCCTTCACTTTTCAGCATCGTCGCAAAATTGACGGCTGCATCACGGAAGGATTCGTAAGTATCATAATCGCTGGTGAAGTCCGGGTGATTGGGAAAGCTGGGTTCTTCATTGTGGCTGACGATGGACACGTAGATGGTGGGCTTGGCACTGGCTTCTACTCTTGGACTTGGTAGGAGAATGCTCAGGATTACGAGTAGGCTCAAAAGGGAGGTGATTTTTTTCATATTGAAAGCGAGGTGATTAGTGCTTACCCATTAAAACATGGAAGTATGGAAAAAGTTACACTAATCTGCCGCCTTTCCTTTGACGACTACCACTAAGGTTTTGAAGAGAATTTTTAGGTCTAGAAAAATGGACCAGTGTTTGATGTAGAAACTGTCGAGGCGGGCTTCTTCTTCGAAATCGAGGTCGCTGCGGCCGCTGACTTGGCCGAGGCCGGTGATGCCGGGTTTGATGGTGAAGAGGAATTGGTGATGGGCTTCGTAGCGTGCCACTTCTTCGGGAAGGTGTGGGCGGGGTCCGACCAAGCTCATGTCCCCCTTGAGGACGTTCCAGAGATTGGGGAGTTCGTCCAAGCTGCTGTGGCGCAGGAAGGCGCCGAATTTGGTGATCCGTGGATCGTTTTTTATCTTCATGAGTGGGCCTTTGCGGTGGCTTTGGTGAGCGAGTTCACTGCGCATATGATGGGTGTTGTGCTGCATGGTTCTGAACTTGATGAAGCGGAACTTTTTTCCACCCATGCCCACGCGGTAGGCGGGACTGTCGTCTTCTAGCCGAGTGAAAAACACAGGGCCTTTGGAGTCCAGTTTTATACCCAGCGCGATGGCGGCGAAAACTGGGGAGAGCAGGATGAGCCCCAGGCCACTGCCGACGATATCGAAGGTTCTTTTGCCGATGCGGCCCCAGCCATCCAAAGAGGTGGGTTTGAGGTGAATCAATGGGAATCCGGCCATGGGTTCTATGTCTACGTTGCTGCGTTCCACCTCCAAAATATCCGGCACAAAACGGTATTCGATGCGGCTTTGACGGCAGAATTCCAGGACTTCGTGGTCTTGCACTTCACTGAGGTTTTGAGTGGTGAGAATCACGCTGTCCACTTGATGGCGGCGCACGGTGCGGGCGAGTTCCTTCAGGCTGCCCAGGAATTTGAAGGATTCCATGCGGGCGCTTTTTTCGGAAAGGTAGCCCACCAAGTTGTAGTGGGGATCTTTTTGCAGAGCTCGGCCCAGGCGATCACTGATTTTATTGGCGCCCAGGAGCAGCACATTGCGGCGGCCGATGTTCGCTTCCAAAAACCATTTTTCAATTTTACGAAGGAGGAGGCGGGCGAGCATCACCAAAAGCACGGTCACCATGACTCCGTAACCCAGCACCAAACGAGAAAAGGCCAATTTGCGAGTGATGAAGAAGTAGGCCATCACCACCAAAATCCAGATGAGTGCGTGTTTGGCGACATTTTTGCTTTCGTGCAGCGGGCCTTCGGTGTTGCGCAGTTGGTAGAGCCCAAAAAGAGCAAAAACGATCACTAAAAAGCTGGCGAAGAGCAGGCTGATTTGAAAGTAAGCATCCAGAGGCAGCAAGTCCGCAGTGCTGGTGGACAGATCCATTCCTGGAATTACGCCCCAGTCGAGACGCAGTTTATAACCGATGAGCAGTCCGCTCACGGCCATGAGGAAGTCGAGAGGAATGCGGAGCAGCCCGAAAGCGATTTCTGAACGTTTCACCGGCTTATTCTAGAACGAACCTTGAAAAACGGGAAGAGAATCAAAAAACTCACCCGTCGGGGAGAGCTTTTTGATATACTTCCTATAAGCCGAGTTCTGTACGCAGGTTTTGAGGCCCACGCCATGATCATCTCTCTGGGCCACTTGTTGCCAAGGGGCTCGTGCGGTGAGCGCGGTGGGGCGACAGGCCGCCGATTCCACTGCTCCATTCTCACCTTGCAAGAGAAAGGGTTTACCACGCCATCCTCCTCACGGAGGGGCGCCCCGTTCCCACGAAAGGAAGAGGGGGCGTTTCATTTTGGTCGTCTCTGTGGCACTTTCCCTATGCGCTGTTTTTGAGGCCAACGCACGGTCGCCGTTAGCGACTTTCCTGCCTGATCTTGCTCGGACTTTCCTCACCACTCAGCCGAAGCTGCGCAGCGCGATCATGCGGAAGTAGAGTTATTATAAGCCATTTCTTGCTTCTTGGCAAAGAGCTCTTATTGCCTGCCAAATCACAGTGACTGCTTCTGGAAGCTCACTTTTTAGAATACTCAGATCGGTGACTTTTCTGAAAATTCTTGCATCGATTGGTGGAGCTGCTTGGGGTGGGAGGTCAGGTATTTTGGTAGCTTTCACGAGACCTAGCATTTCCGCTTCTCTGTATGGAATTTGCACTTGCCTGCCCTCTACTAAAAGACCTGGAACCAGAAAATAGGTTTCGGTGTCAGGCATTGGCCTGCCATCGGAATCAAGATCCACACAGACTGCTTCTTCAGGGTCGTGATATTCGTGTGCGGTCATAGAGAGATGGGGTAAGAAGTTATTTCAGAATAAGTATCAATATCCGCGTTCGGTCAAACGGTCTACTCTGAAGGAGTGATGTCGGCCGTGAGTAGCAGTATGGGGAGCGATATGGCGCCTTTCAGCTGCAGCATTGTTCTCCCTCAGCTGGCTTCTGCGGACGCTGCGTGTGTGGAGGCGTTTTGCGTCGGCTTCAGCGTTGAGGGTGCTCAAGACTTGATCGTGTACGTCTACCACTACCCCTAAAAACTCATTGAGGCGGCTTTTATCTTCGCCAGCCCGCATGGCTAAGCCAATTTTGTCGAAGACTCGTAAGAGTTGGGTGATCAACTCTGGACTGGTGGGGGCTGCTACTAATTCTAGTAAATCCTTATGGATTTCAGAGGTAAGGGGTCTGGGAGCTTGGGCTTCTGTCATAGAGCTTGGGCTAAAAAATAAAAATCCCCTCTTTGTGTGAGGGGGAATGGTTTTACCGTGGATTTCTACGGTTTATGCCTGATCTTTCCCCAACACAGCAGTATTCACAAAGCAAAGCTTTGTAAACCAGTTGCGGCAAATTGGGGAATAAGAAAGATGCATAATGTTGAAAACAACCCTCATACTATAGGGTTGTTTTATTTTGTCAAATTTTGGATTGGGTTCAATGGAAGAATCTCTGGATGACCACTTCCGGGAGAAAACGCTGGTACCAGGGAGCTGCGCTTTTTGTTATTTTTAGGGCTTCTGCTCCGGTTGCTTCTCGTTCGGCGGCCAGTTCTGCGGCCTTTCCTTCTGTTTTCACTCTCAGTTCTACCTCACTTAGCCAACTAATACCTGGACTAACATTTGGATTGGGTGACTTGCCTTTTGTAAGAGTTTGCGTGGGCCCCCATCCGCTGTTCCCGTTTGCTTCGTGCCTTTTCATGTTGAACGATTAAATCCACCGACTACCGTCTTCCGCCTTTCCTAAAGGTATGTCAAGCGCGATCTTCCTTGAGTTTTTTGAACTCACGTTGGAAGAACTTTGCGGTTTCCAGGCAATCTTTGGCCTTTTCGTTGTTGGGTTCCAGGCGGAGTGCCTCTTCGAGCAACTTGATGGTGGCTTCGAATTGGCGGTCGTTGAGATAACAGACGGCCAAATCGCACATGATGAGGGTGTCTTTGGGAGCCATAGCTTTGGCACGTTCCAAGATCACGAGGCCGCGTTTGCGGTCGCCACTGTGGAAGATGGACCAGCCCAAGCAGCGCAGGATTTCTGGGTGGTGGGGTTGGACGCGGTTGGCGAGTTCCAAGGTTTCTACAGATCGTTCAAATTCCCCGGTGGAGGAGTAGAGAAAGCCCAATAGATAGAGGGCGTTCGGGCTCTTGGGGCGGATGCGCAGGGCGTACTTGAGGGCTTTCATGGCCTTGTCGTATTCGCGGAGGCTCAAATAGTTGTCCCCGATTTCTTCGTAGGCCTCGACGTATTCGAGATCCATCAGAAGCATCTTGTTGGAGAGAGCAATGGCTTCGCCGTGCTGTCCTGCCAACTTCAGACCATCGGCCTGTTTTAAAAGATCATCGAGTACCATTTGTTTTTGTTTTTATGTATCTAGTTATTATAGCAAAAAACAGCCTTCCGGACAAGGAGGGAGGACTTGCTGAACGAGGGGATTATGGTGGATTCACTTTTCCTTGTGCCGATCTGTTGAGTATGCCATTATTCCTTTCTCTTTATAGCTTTATGGGTGAATTGGTAGAAATTTTACAGCCGATAGAACTTCAGAATAAAATCGTTGCTTTGAAGCAGGCTTATGCCGAGGCTATTGGAGCCTTAGAAAGAGATGGTTTTTTAAGGGATCTTTTTAGGGCGGCTTTGGCAAGCGTTTTAAAAAAACCACTGCCGTCTTGCGCAGAAGACTGTGAAAAAGCTCTTAAGGCTTTGGATGAAGCGGTGGAGGCTTTTGAGGAGGAGGCTTCAAAATCGGTGTGGAGCTTGAGCAACCGTCGCCGTGCGGATTTTGGGCAGGAGCTCAATGAACTGCTTTACCGGATCTACCATTTGCAGCGGGATCTGTACAACAGTCAAACACCGTACCAGTCCACTGCCGATCTGGAGCCTTTGAGAGCGCTTTTATGTAGGCTACACGGTTAATTTTCCTCGTTGATCATCTTGAGGAGTTTCTCCTTCATCTCAGGGTTTTTCAGAGCGAAGGCCACGTTGGCTTCCAGGAGACCCCATTGATTTCCGGTGTCGAAACGGCGGCCGGTGACTTCCCAGGCGTGAATGGCTTGGCCTTCCTCTATAAGGGAGAGCAGTCCGTCGATGAGGCGGATTTCGCCATCCGGGTGGCTGCTTTCGCTGCGAGTGAGGGCTTCGAGCACGGCGGGAGTACAGATGTATTTGCCCACAATGCCGTAATTGGAGGGGGCGTTTTTGGCGGCGGGCTTTTCCACGAGGCTGGCGACTTCAATTTCAGCGCCATTTTGGGTTTTGATCCCGATGATGCCATAATCGGAAACGCGATGCTCAGGCACTTTTTCGGTACAGAGAATGGGGTTGCCGGTTTTTTCGTAGAGGGCCAGCAGTTGCCGGAGGGCAGGGGTTTCGGTATCGATGATGTCGTCGCCAAAGAGCACGGCAAAGGGTTCGTCGCCGATCACATCACGGGCGCAGAGCAGAGCGTGGCCGTCGCCGCGAGCGTCTTCTTGGCGCACGTAGACAAAGCGGGCCCGTTTTTCGATCTTTTCCATGTCTTCCAGCAGATCTAGTTTGTTGCGGGAGCGCAGTTCGTGCTCGAGTTCGTAACTGTGGTCGAAGTGCTCTTCAATGGCGCGTTTGCCGTAGCCGGTGACGATGATGATTTCGTTGATGCCGCTGTCCAGCGCCTCTTCCACCAGGTATTGAATCACGGGTTTGTCCAAAATGGGCAGCATGGCCTTGGGGATGGCCTTGGTCATGGGCAAGAAGCGAGTTCCGAGGCCGGCCGCCAGAATGACGACTTTTTTAACAGGTTTCATGAGTCGTCGTCGTCCGCTTCCACGTGGATGATGCGGGTTTTAAAGTCTTCTGTTTTAGGAATGGTGATGAGGAGGATGTGCTGGTGAACTCGAGCATCGATGTTTTTGCGGTCGATGTGGTCGGGCAGCACGATGCTGCGAGAAAAGGTGCCCCAGAAGAGTTCGCGCACCAGAGCTTCGCCCATATTCAGACCTTCCACAGGTTTGCGTTCGCCGCGGATGGTGAGCACGTCGTCTTGAATGGAAACCTTGATGTCGCTTTTTTCTACGCCTGCGATGGGGCAGATCACGATCATCTGGTCTTCGCGTTGCAAGATGTCTACGGAAAGCTGGCCCTCGGTTTCTTTGGGTTCGGCAGGGGCTTTTGCTTCTGGTGTGGGGTGCGGTCGGGCATGGAGTTTCAGCTCCTGTTTGGGAGCGGTTTGAGGTTTGGCGTGTTTGAGTTCTCCGATGCCGATTTGTGCCATGCGTGCAGTTTAGTCTGATCTGTGGAGAGAGGCAAGTGGCCCAGCTTATGTACTCTAAACTGTACATTTCACTTTTCCTTGAACCTGCAAAATTCTGTTCCCGGGACGGAATGTACACTTAACTGTGCAGTTGGGGACTTGCTTATAAAGCGTAGTATTTTTTGGCAATCCACTTTCCGTAAGTGTCTATTAAATGGATAGCTTCCTTTCTGTTTGTTGGCGTCTCGATGAGTTTTTGGATTGCACTGATTTCGGGTCGTTTCTCAGGGTGATATTCCAAAAAAATTGCTGCCATTTGCCTTAAGTCTGTCGTCCAATTATTTGCTTCTTCCATAATGGTAAAAAATGAAACCCGGAGGAGTGCTTTCATGATGTGTTTAGTCGGCTTTGCTGTATTTTTAGCCGATGCAATTTCTTTTCTTGATCGTGAGAGATCTTGTTTCAGATCTCTGTAAAGACTTCGTGCCAGTTTTTTTGTTGGCTTGAATTTGTACTTTTCTTCAAGCACAGCTTTGCCTTGTATTAGGAGGCATAGCGTCGAAATAAAGAACTTCCACGCGTAAGTCTCTTTACCCCTTTTGACCTCGTTTACGTTAGTGAGGCTAAAACCGACCTCTCTCAGTACGTGTGCATATTTTAGTGAAAGTGTTCTTTCTACTTCTTTTAAATCAATTGTGAGTTGCTTTGAGACTTTTCTTTTGAGAACGATTAAAATGTCTAAATCGGAAGCGGGTGATTTTGCTTTACCGGTAGCTACGCTTCCATACAGATAAATGGAATGGATTTTTGGAGCAAAATTGAGCAAAGATTTTTTGACATCACTAACAATAGGTCGATATTTTTGCGCTATCTTTTTGGAAGCGACTTCTTTCTTTATATACATAAGCTTCGTCTACGCTTTTTTCAACTTCTTGCCTTCGAGTAGGTCGATGAACTCTTCACGGGTGAGGGTTTCGCGTTCCATGAGGGTTTTGGCGATGTGCTCGAGTTGTTTCTTGTGTTTGGTGAGCAGCTCTTTGGCGGTTTCATAGGCTTTTTCCACAAAGCCTTCGACTTCTTGGTCGATGAGGGCGGATTTTTCTTCGGAGTAGTTTTTCACGTGGCCGAAGTCGCGGCCCAAGAAGACTTCATGATTTTTTTCTCCGAAGACGGTGGGGCCGATTTTGGCGCTCATGCCATACTCCGTGACCATGCGGCGAGCAATGCCGGTGGCGCGTTCCAAATCGTTGGAAGGGCCGGTGGAGACTTGGCCGTAGATCATTTGTTCCGCGACGTAGCCTCCCATGAGCGAAGCCATTTCGTGTTCGAATTTTTCTTTGGTGATCATGTGTTGATCTTCATCGGGGACAAACCAAGTGGAACCCAGAGACATGCCACGGGAAATGATGGTGATTTTGCGCAGCGGATCGCATTCGGGAAGCAGGTGGCCGACGATGGCGTGGCCGGTTTCGTGGTAGGCGGTGACTTCTTTTTCCTTGGGAGAGAGGACGCGGGAGCGGCGCTCGGGGCCCATTTGTACTTTTTCCACAGACATTTCAATGTCGTGTTGAGTGATTTCTTTTTGTTCTTTTTTAGCGGCGAGAATAGCGGATTCGTTCAAGAGGTTTTCCAGGTCTGCGCCGGAGAAACCGGGAGTTTGTTTGGCGATGTGCTGTAGGTCTACATTTTTAGCGAGAGGCTTGTTTTTGGCGTGCACTTTCAGGATTTCGGTGCGGTCGTCGATGCTGGGGCTGTCCACCACCACACGGCGGTCGAAACGACCGGGGCGGAGCAGGGCGGGGTCGAGCACATCGGGACGGTTGGTGGCTGCCATCACAATCACACCGGTGTTGGTGTCGAAGCCGTCCATTTCCGTGAGGATCTGGTTGAGGGTCTGTTCGCGTTCGTCGTGGCCTCCGCCCATTCCGGTGCCGCGTTGGCGGCCGACGGCGTCGATTTCGTCGATGAAAATGATGCAGGGCGCGTTGCGCTTGGCTTTTTTGAAGAGGTCGCGCACACGGCTGGCGCCGACTCCCACGAACATTTCCACGAATTCGGAACCGCTGATGTTGAAGAAAGGCACATTGGCTTCACCGGCAACGGCGCGAGCGAGCAGAGTTTTTCCGGTTCCGGGACCTCCCACGAGCACGACTCCCTTTGGAATCTTGGCGCCCATGGCGGTGTATTTGCTGGGGTTTTTGAGGAAGTCCACGATTTCCACGAGTTCTTCTTTGGCTTCTTTCACTCCGGCTACGTTTTCAAAAGTGGTGCGCTCTTTTTCGTTGTCGTGAAGCCGCGCGTTGGATTTTCCAAAGGACATGGCTTGGTTGTTGCTGCTCTGTGCGCCGCGCATCATGAACCAGAGGAAGCCGATGATGAAAATCAAGGGAACGATAGCCAGCGCGATGTTGAGCCAGATGCCATCGGTGGACGTGTCTGCGACGTTCACTTCCAGGGTGGCCAGGACTTCCGGATTCACGTCTTTGAGTACGTCGTCCAGGGTTTGTCCATATTCTTTATAAGCGTATTTTTCCGTGTCGTCGGCGAGCGTATAAACAATTCGATTGTCGCTGACTTCCACTTGGGAAACGGTGCCGCCTTGCACTTCTTCCACAAAAGTGGAAAGAGGTACTTCAGTGGGAGGAGTTCCTCCGAAAGATCCCCACATGGAGTAGATCAGGGAAATGAGTACCGCCACAATGACGAGCGAGACTAAAGGATTGGGACCTTTTCTTTTTGGAAGGGCGATGGGCATGCGTGTATTTTTAAAAGCCCCGCTATTTTAGTCGCAATTGGGCGAGGGGACAATGCGAGTCTTTAATAGCTCGCCACCGTGGTGACGGGCATCAAGAACGTCATGACCAAGAGAAAACTGATGCCGAGAATGGCGCCTGTCCAAATGAGGCCTCTGTTCTTTTTCAGGAAGCCGACTAGCAGGAATACGAGAGCCGCGACGAGAACGATGAGGAGCACGAGGGCGGGGAAGGTCATGAGTGAGAGTTAAGACGAAGGTGATCACGCCAACTTCCCCCATTCTTTAGTCATCGTGAGGAAGCGCATTTTTTTGTTGTCGGGATCCCACTCGGTTTTTTTGCGGGGGTCGAAATTCAGAAGGGCGTCGTCCCAGCGTTCGAGGGTTTGGGAATCGGGGACGCGCTTGCCGGTGCTGCGGTGAAACCAGAGTTCCAGCGCGGTGGCGCGCACGGGGTAGGGCAGGCGGGCGTAGGCGGCGCGGCTGAGGCCATTCTTTTTATCGAGGTATTCGGTGAGGAAAAGATCGGCGGAATTTTCCAGCATCATTTGGAGTTCGAGCCAGTAGGATTTTTGCTTTTGCCAACGTTCGGCGAGGCCGGGGTAGACGTGGTTGAGCACCGGAATCACTTTATTACGCAGGAAGTTTCGGGTCATGGCGTTGTCTTCGTTGCTGGGATCGTCGCGGTAAGGGATTTCTTCCGTGGCCACGTAGGCGTTGATTTCTGCGCGTGAGGTATAAAGGAGTGGGCGCAGAATGGTGCCGCGCTGGAGTTGCATGCCGGAGAGCCCTTTCACGCGGGTGCCGCGGACGAAGTGCAGCATCATGGATTCAAAATCGTCGTCTTGGTGGTGGGCAGTGAGCACACAAGCGGCTTTGTGTTTTTTGCGGAGCTTTTCAAAAAATTCGTAACGTTTTTCACGGCCCCATTCTTCTTTATTGCCATCTTTGGGTGGGCGAGGGCTGAAGAGTTCGCACTTCACTTCCCAGCGCAGCATCATGCCTTCGACAAATTCTGCGTCGACTTCGGCGTCGGGGCGCAGACCGTGGTTCATGTGAGCGGCGATTACGGTGAGGTCGGCACGTTGGTGAAGCAGTGCGTAGACAAGCGCCATGGAATCGCGGCCACCGGAAACCCCGACAACAACAGTGCTGCCTTTGGGAATGAGTTTGCTTTCTAAGGAGAGTTTCATGGCGTTGGGAAACGACTCAAAGCAATTACGACGTCCATACTATCATCAGGCGCAACTTTATTGCGAATTTTTTCACCACATTTTGTACATTCGTGCAAGACAATATACCCCTTTTTGCCAGATTGAGTGAGCCCAATGGGCTTCATTAAGCTATTGCAAGTGGAGGCACGGTCGCCCGGATACTCCGCATCCACATGCAGGGAATAGAGGCACTGCGTGCAGTGATTGCGGCAACTGCCTCTCTGTGCGGGCACGGTTGCCTTGCAGTTTCTACATTGAAAACCTTCGTTCACCACTGTAAAGTTCATATGGTTTATTTTATAGGAGGACACCTTCGGTGTCTATTCACGCACTCATGGACAATACTTTTGAAACGCCTCAGGGCCGTCTTCTTCCCACGTTAGTGGCTTTCGTTTTTGTTTTAGGGCTTCTGTATACGCTTTACTTGGCTTTTACTCAGTACAATTTGAAGGGAGCCATTGAAGACTTGGGTGTGCAGAAAGAAAAACTCACCGGGCAAATTGAAGTGCTTAAAGATCAACAAGTCGCTGAAATTTTTGTGGCGCAGGAGCTCAAGAATAAATTGGAAGTGCTTGCAGTTCGTTGGTCTACAGTGGTGACCCAGTTCAATCAACTCACTCCAGTGGGAGTATTTTTGAGCAGTTATGGTATTTCCAGTGAGGGCAGTATTCAGGTGAGTGGAGTGGGAGATGATTTTGATTCTGTGGCGAGCATGATTGCTGCATTCAACGATTCTGAGGACTTTGGCGATGCCTTCGTCCCTTCCGTTACGCAGGGCACGACCAGTGATGGGCAGTCTGTGGCGACCTTTAGTTTAACCACTCACACTGTGGCTCAATGAAAACCACCCAATCTTCACAATTGTTGTCGATTCTTCTGCTCATGCTCATGATGGTGGGAGGTGTTTTCTTTGTTCTGCCCATGCGTGACACCATTACAGAATTGTCCACGCAGCAAGTTACTGTTACGGATGAGATCACTGTGCTGCAGACCGAGTACGATGCGTTGGCCGCTCTAGCGGATGAAGTTTCTCAGAGTGCGAGTACTAAAGAAGCTTTGATGAAAGCGGTTCCTTCTGGTTATGGCGAAGACACTTTGCTTTTGGATGTGGCCGCAATGGCAGGTGATGCCGGCTTTAAGCTCAACGCCATCAACTTTTCTTTGGGCTCCGATCCTGATTTGGGAAGTACTATTACGGTGACGACTAATCTTACGGGAGATTACGATCAGTTGGTGGATTTTTTGCAAAAAGTAGAGAGTTCAGAACGTTTGATGCAAGTTAAATCTCTCAATGTGCAGCGCACCAGTGCCACGGCAATAGCATTTAACGTGCAAATCGAAGCGTATTATCAATAAAATTTATGGTTGACCTGATGTCGCGTCCGTCGGAAAAGGAGACTTCGGTGGTTTATGGAGTCTACAACTCTTCCGCGCAATCTTTTTCTGTGCGTTTTCAGGATTTTTTCATCGATCGAAAAAAAGTGGGAGTGGAAGACAAATCCTATTTTTTCCATTTGTTGGCGGTGATGCTGGATGCAGGAATTCCTGTGACGCGTGCGCTCAAGGTGCTTTCCAAAAAAACAGACAACCCTCGTTTTGCGCGCATAGTGAACACGATTGCTTATGATGTGGAACGTGGAAAATTGGTGAGCCAATCCATGACCAAATTTCCGGATGTCTTTAAAGAATCGGAAGTGGGAGTGATTCGCAGTGGAGAAAGCATCGGAAATTTAGGGAAGCTTTTATTCAAACTTGCGGAACAAACTCGGAAGTCGCATTCTTTGATGATGAAAGTGCGGGGAGCGCTCATTTATCCCTCGACCGTCTTGATTGCTTTATTCATCTCTGGTGCCATTGTGGTGCAAGTGGTGATCCCGCAGATCGATCAATTTTTTACTCAAGCCAAGTTTGAAATGCCCTTCATGACTCAGTTGGTTTTGAATGTGGGGCGCTTCATGGTGAACTTCAGTTGGCTTCTGCTTGCATTGATAGTTTTTGCGAGTCTTTTGATTTCGTTTTACATCAGCATGGAATCGGGGCGTCGTCGCTTGGATACATTTTTGCTCTCGGCTCCATTCGTCAATGATGTGGTTCGTAAGGTGAATGTGGCGCGCTTCGTGCAGATTTTGAGTTTGCTCGTGGAATCCGGTGTGCCCATCCATGAGGCGATTCACATTGCGTCTGGGGCCATGAACAATCGTTTGTATCAGGATTTTTTGGTGCAACTCAAATACCAAGTGGAACGTGGAGAAAAGATTGCGGACAACTTGGCCAAGGCACCATTTCTGTTTCCGGAAACAGTGGTGGCCATGATTTCTGTGGGAGAAAATTCCGGGCAGTTGGCGAATATTTCGCAAAAATTGGCGTCCCATTATGAAGATGAAGTGGAACATTCTTTGGAAAATTTCACGACTTTGCTCGAACCTTTGGTCATTGCGGTGGTGGGAGTGGCGGTGGGAGTTTTGGCCATCGCTCTGCTCGGGCCTATCTTCTCACTGTCTTCCTTAGTTTCTTAAACCTTAGTAGGATGAAAAAGAGCAGCGCTTTCACCCTCATTGAACTTTTGATCGTGATTTGCATCATAGGGATTTTGGCAGCGGCTATTATTTTGAATTTTAGTGGGGCTCGAGAGCGCCAACAGCTTTCCATTTTGGCCGATAAAAGTGTGGCGATGCTGCAAGTGGCTCAGCAAGATGTGCGTTCGGGAAAATACGACAGTGCGGCCGGACAGTATTTTTGTGAAGGAGCGCTTTTTGCCGAAGAAGCGGAGCCGCTTTTTGTGACCATGCCTTACGACACCGCAACGGGGGCGTGTGCTTTTGACGCGGTGATTGAAGAAAACTATGGACTGGGTACGGCACCGGCGGTGGTGGAAACCATTACGGTGGGGAGTGGGGATGTAGAGGAGCTGTACGCCCTTTATGTGCCTCCGGATGCTGAGTTTGTTTTTTATGATTCTTCGGGAACGGCTCAAAGTGGCGATGGCTTGATCACTTTCACTAGCGGCGGAGGCACCGAACCTTATAGTATTTCTTTGAATTTATCTGCGTTCACCGGGATTGCTGCTCTTACTCTCACTGAATGAAAACTAAGGCTTTTACTCTCATTGAAACCTTGATCGCCATCACGCTGATGACCGTGGTGATCACCGCTGTAACTGGACTTATTTTGACCACCTTGCAAGCCAATGCGCGCAATTTGCGTAGTTTGCAGGCCACTTTGTTGGCGCAAGAGGGTTTGGAGGCGCTACGCTATATGCGGGATTCCAATTGGTTGCAGAATTACGATTGGGATGGCGGTGACGCCCTGTGGGGTGAGAATTTTGAGGCGGGTACGAGTGGGAAAACGGTGTATTTACAGTCTACGGCGTGTACTTCTGTTTTATCTTCGCACCCGTGTTTTGAACTTTCTACGAATCCGGATGATGCGGAAGTGACCTTGGAGGGTGGTATGGTTTTTGAGCGCAGTTTGGCCTTGCTTGCAGTGACGGAAGCCGACGGAACTCTCAATTCGAACGAAAGTGAAGTGACTGCCACGGTGACTTGGGAAGAACGTGGAGTGGACCGATCCATTCAGCTCTCTACTTATTTGACCAATTGGAAATGAACACTCGCTTGAAATCGCCGGCGTTCACTCTGATTGAAATGATCGTTGCGATCACGGTGTTTTCCATTTTCATTGGTTTCGCGATCTCCGCTTTTTTGAGTTTTCATCGTGCGGACCAGGAGGCTTTGGTGGACCGCAGTTTGATGATGGAGGCCGGGCAGGTCATGGATATTCTGACGACGGACATCAAAGAAAATAAAATTGATTATGAGTATTATGATGATGGCTCGGGTTCCCCTTTTACTTTTACTTTTCCCTTTACCGTTGAGCTTGGTGATCATGTCTTGAATGAATCCGTGCTCGTGCTGCGGAGTGTGGACGGGCTTACCCGCACCGTTTACACTTGGGACTCGGATCCGGATGTATTAGGGTTGACGGTGCAAAAATTCGACATGACTGATGTGACGAATCCCGTTGCACTGGATGGCTACACCGACCCTTTGCCCATGACTTCTGATCATGTGTATTTGAATGATGTGAATTTCCGTATTTTCCCAGATGTGGACCCTTACGATCCCGAGAATGCTTCTGATGACGCTACGGCTTTTCAGCCCGTGGTGACTCTCAATTTGATTTTTGCTGCTGAGGGCCGCGTGCGAGAAGAAGTCACTTTGCCGCTGCAAACCACTGTCACTAGCCGTTTTTATCAATGAAAAATTTTAAGCTCCATTCTCGGGCAAGTGCGCTGTTGGTCTCGTTTTTCTTGATGAGTATTTTGGTGCTGGTGGGAATGGCGGTTTCGGTGCTGGTGCTTCACGATTTGCGTGCCAGTCGAACCATGGTTTCCGGGACCCAGGCTTTGTATGCTGCGGAAGGGATGACTGAATTGGGTCTTCAGTCGCTGAAGGACAATTTGCCGGGTTACGAAGAGGCTGGCCTCACGGATTTTCTCTTCTTGAACAGTGCGGTGGCCACGCTGGTGGTGCACGCGCGGGAATACGATGTGCCTTGTGACGAGCAGGGAGATGACTGGCGAGCCTTGGTTCAAAATGAGTCCATTCAAATTCCTTTGTTTGCTCAAACGGCAGCCGATGGAACTACGGTGAAGATCAGTAACTTTTACGTGGAATTTTATGTGGCGGATTCCGAAGGTAACGCGACGTTTGCTCCTAGTAATGACGTTCTGCGCTGGAAAATTTTGGGACTAGTGAATGATACGGGTACTACTCAAGCGGTTTCTGAGTATATCCCGCTGGATAGTGGTAGTAGTACAGGTGCGTCCGTATTTGGCACGGACCCGGAACTGGTGGATGCCTCGGCTCCTACTGGTTATAAATATGGAAAATTTTATAATAATGCCGGTGGTTTTGGCAGTATCTTGGAACCGTACTATTCCATCGAAACTTTCTTACAGGATCACAGCTACAGTTATTTGGTCCTCACGAATGTGGTGACGCGTGAGTATGAAAACACCATTTATTTCCGTTTCCATAGTCAGGATGAAATGGGGGTTTGTGAGTATGTGAAATTGGCTTCTACGGGAAAGGGGCCTAACGAGGATACTCAGCAGGAACTCACTACTCTGGTGAAAGAAGGCGAAAATCTGCCTGTTTTTGATTTTGTGCTCTACCACACTGGCGAATACACGGCACCGTGATGATTCGACTCGAGCTGCTTAGGTGTTAGGCTCTAGCCGCTTTTTCTTTTAGCCCAGCGAGTTGTTTGAGTTGCGCTATGTTTTGAGCGGTATGTGTTCCAATTGAGCTTGCACTCCACCCCATGCTGATAGCTGCTTTTGATACGTACCTTGCAAAAGACATTTCCTGACCATTTTGTAGTTTTGCTGTCGTGTCGCTTTGTTTTGTGTCCAAATCAGCAGCAGCAATGGGAGGATTCCTTAGGGACCCAAAGGCCTCAAGGTCTGATCGTACATTACTTGCATTGTTAAAATAGTGCTGGTTTAGGGCTTCATATCCCGCCGTTTTTTTCAATTCCTCTAAAATAATACTCCTTACGCTTGAACATTCGCTAGTATCCATTGCTAATCCCAGCGCCACTGCGGCTTTGTTTAGATACGTACCGAAAGTCAGTTTTTCTTTATTGGGTAATTCTGCTTTTATCCTGATTTGGTGTAGACTGACGGTCAAATCCAGGGCCGTTGTTGCTGCGTGCCCCCCCTGATTGACGAATGCCTCCAAATCCGCTCTTACAGAATCTCTGTCCTTAAAATGCTTTTCGTTTAAAAGGTCCAATCCAGCCCTTTCTTTGAGTGTTTTTAAAACATCAGCCTTTATAGAGATCGCTTCACGTGCAGTTTTAGCAATACCCATGCTTTTTGCGGCTTCGCATAAATACACTCCAAGTGATATAAATTTGCCATTGGATAAGTTTGCTTTTCGATTTAGTTCTTTTGTTGTTAGGCATAGCTCTATGCCTTCAATGGGTGGGTTACTGGCTGCAGCGAATGCTTCTAAGTCTGCTCGTATGTAGTTTGGGTTCTCAAAATAAGTCGAATCTAGTTTTAGATTTTGTTCGGTAGGATTTTTAGGTTTTTGGAGTATTTGCTTGATCGTTTGTTTATGATTTTCCGGCCCTTCCCATATGAAATGTTGGATGAGTGGGTCCTCTTTTAGCTCGTCTTTATTTTTTTTGGCCTGAATTAGTGCTGATTCTTCATTTTCACTTTTGAAAATGAAGCTTCTATTTCCCACCTCGTTACATACTAGAATGTAGTATCCCGTTTCTCCTGCCTTTATTAACGTGTATGGAGTTTTCCTCAACATGTTTTCTGAGACGATTCCATCTATTATGTCGCCTTCCTTCAGGGTGATGCCCAGCTCCATCAAGGCTTCTATTGTCAGCTTGAGACGCTCGGTTTTTGTGAATTCTAGGGTTCGATCTGAAGGTATACCTGAGCGGATTGGGCCATTTCCTCCGTTGCTTGGGACTAGAACGTCCGCTACATTTTGGGTTATTCTCTCTATTAATTCGTCAATTCCTTCCATTTGTTGGACCGCTTCGGCGGGCGCTTCAGTTTTAGGCATTTGGCTTATAGCCATTTGCTGTACTTTTGCGGCTTCTTCTAAAATGGATGGGGGAAGTGAGCCTATCCTATAGTTGGGATTCATCCCTAGAGGGTGCTGACCAATTTTTAGTGTTTTTGATAAGTCACCGTTTATTTGAATAGCCACTATACCTGCGATCTCTCTGAGACTATAGAAAGGCTTATTGCCCCCCTCGAAAGGAAGAGAGCGTGGTTCTCGGGGAAGACAGTCCTCGAATTTTGGGTAGTGGTCTGAACTCATGTATGTATTATAACATGTATTCTCGTCTAGTCAACGTACGGACCTTTGGAGGTTCAAGGCCTTGTGTTATTCTCGTTTTACTGATGCCTAAATTTTACCTGACCAATGCGATTGCGTACGTGAATGCGGGCCCACACATGGGGCATGCGCTGGAAGCTGTGCAAGGAGACGCTTTGGCGCGTTATCACCGCATGATTGGCGACGAGGTGTATTTTTTGGTGGGGACGGATGAGCATGGCAGCAAAATTCAACAAGTGGCCAAAGACAAGGGCATGGAGCCCCAGGCGCTCGCAGATATGAATGCCGCTTTGTTTGTGGATTTTCATAAAAAAGTGAACGCTTCCAACGATGATTTTATTCGTACGACCAGCGAACGACACAAGGAGGGCGCGCGCAAAATTTGGGAACTGATTGAAGCGGCGGGCAAGTTTTATGACAAAGAATACGAAGGAAAATACTGTACTGGCTGCGAAGCTTTTATTTTGGACAAGGACTTGGTGGAGGGACTTTGCGCTATCCATAAGCGCGCGCCCGATGTGCTCAAAGAAAAAAACATTTTCTTCAAATTGTCCGATTACTCCGAGGCGATCAAAGCCAAAGTGGAATCTGGAGAGCTGGAGATTCGTCCTGCTTCGCGTCGCAATGAATTTTTATCTTTTCTCAAAGAAGGGCTTCAGGATGTGAGTTTTTCGCGTCCTAAAAAAACCTTGTCGTGGGGGATTGAAGTGCCGGGTCATGAAGACCAAGTGATGTACGTGTGGTGCGATGCACTGACCAATTACATGACGGCGCTGGGTTATGCAGAAGACAGCGAACTCTACAAAAAGTTTTGGCCGGCGGATGTGCATTTGATTGGAAAAGACATCATTCGTTTTCATTGTGGGATTTGGATTGGAATGCTGATGGCCGCGCAATTGCCACTGCCCAAGGCGGTTTATGTGCACGGTTTTGTGACCAGTGAAGGGCAAAAAATGAGCAAGTCACTCGGGAATGTGGTGGATCCCATGGAACTTTTGGAAAAATATGGAGCGGACCCGGTTCGCTACTACTTGCTGCGTGAAATTCCCAGTGACGACGATGGCGATTTTTCACGTGAACGTTTTGCGGTGGTTTATAAAGACGAGCTCCAAAACACCATTGGAAACTTGGTGCGCCGGGTGCTCACCATCGCTACGAAAAGTTTTGAAGGAAAAATGCTGCAAGGAGACGGCCATTTTAATGAGCGAATCGACGCGGCTTGGGAACGCTACCGTGAGCATTTTGAAGCCTTCAACATCAAGGGTGCTTTGGAAGCTATGGTGGAATTGGCACGACTCGCCAATCTTTATGTAGACGAAGAAAAACCTTGGGTACTCGCTAAAACAGATTTGGCTCGTCTTGAGGTGGTGATGGGAAATTTGGTGGTGCTCATTCGAGTGCTGGGTGAAATGCTCGAGCCCGTTTTGCCCGAGACCGCAGAAAAGATCCTCACACAAGTGGGCAAGGACTCTTTGGTGCTAGGAGATGCGTTGTTCCCGCCTATTGACTGACCATGGCATTGGCAAGCTCGGAAGCGTCTACTCCCTTTTCGCTGAGGGCAGCTCCACAAGTGGCGGTGAGGGTGTCGCGGGCGGTGGCGCTCACGGTGTTCAGTTCCTCTGTGCCTTGAATGCTAGTGAGATAATCGTCGATGTCGGAAGCTTGTTCGAAGCCGTATTTCTTCATGATGGCGTCGCTTTCTTCGGACATGGTGTCTATTTTGCTGGGGTCTTCAAAAATGATGCAAGCCGTTTCAGCCATGGCTTTTCCAGCGTTTTCGGCCATCGAAGCAGGTCCACAAGCGGTTAAAAGTACTGCAGCAGTAAGCAAGAGAGCGAAACGTTTCTTCATGTAAGGAGGTTTAGAAATGAATGGAGGTCGGGTCCAGTCTACCCTCATCCTGTGGAAGAGTCCACTTGCAGAATAACAGAGATTACGCCTTGTACGATGGCGTAGGAAAAGAGAATGGTGATGAGCCCCATCAGGGACCAGAATATGCCGCGTTTACCGCGTTCAATGCGTTCATCTTTACCGAAGGCCAGAATGTAATTGGCTCCTGCCAAGATGATGAAAATTACGGCGATAGAGCCCATGAAGAGCAGTACTTGGCTCACCAAATTTCCTACATAGAGAATCAAAGTTTGTGTGGCGGCTGTTTCCGGATGATCTTCGCTGATGGCTTCTGCGGCGGTGCTTTCGGGCAGGTTGTCGGGTCGTAAGTAATCGGGCAACTGGATCACGGCCATGGCAGAGGGGCTGGCCGTAGTCAGTATTGTGAACAGTCCACAGCTGAGCAGAAGTTTTTTGATCATTCGCTGGTGTCGTTAAGATCTGTGAAGACTTCATCGGTGTTGTCTGTGGGACTGTCGTCCAATTGTAAAGTGGCGATACCGTAGATGATGGCATACCCCAGTGAAACGAGGACTAGAGCCATGGATGAGTAAAGAATGATGTTTTTCGCCTTGCCTACTTCCTCTTCGTTTCCACGGCCAATGACCATAAGGGTGCCTCCATACATGAGGGAAATGAAGACGAGGAAGCCCACCATGTACATGATGTTGGTCACCGCTGCGGGTACGATTTCACCTAAAAAGTCTCCGTTGGGGAGCGAAACGCGGCCCTGATCATCCTGATCTTCAATGAAGGTTTTTTCGTCCGGCATCAGGAAGTTGATGTCTTCATCTACGTTCACGGCGTGGGCGCTGGGAATGAAGAAACTAGTGCTCTCTGCTGCTTCTTCTGCGGCGTCGTTACTGGAATTGGGCAGAGCAATGGACACCACAATGGACACGATTCCGTAGGCAAGAATGGTGATGAGAAAGCCCAAAAGGCCATACCGTAGATTGGTTTTGGCTCGATTGAGTTGATCTTCTTTTCCGTAGGCGGTGAGCATTTGTATGGCGGAAATCAAGATACCGGCAAAAGCGGCCAAACCGAGTAAACCAATCCCTATGTTGATGGCTTTGGGGATTCCTGTGGCCAATAAATAATCTTGAACGCCACTCCCGGTGGTGGTTTGCGTGGGGCCGGGCATGAATTCTGGCTGAGGAATGACGGGTATGTCTGTGGCCTGGGCCAAGCCTGTGAGCAAGGGCAGGAGCATGGTGGAGAGCAGGGCCAAGATCGTCACGAAAATGAGGATTTTTTTGATCATGAGAAGAAGTCTGGATTGATGGTGTAGAGAATCAAAGATGAAACGAAGAGCAGCACGATTCCTCCGATGGCTTGTAAGATTTTGGTTTTGGCTTCCGAAATGTCGCCACTCACTCCCGAGAGTGAGATTTTGATTCCTTGGAAAATGATGGTTCCCACGGCCATGCTGCCCACGGCAAAGGCACCCCAGGTGTAAATTTGCTTCACGAAGAGCTTGAGGAGGCCTGTCCCTGATTCAGCAATCAACCATTGGCGTTCTTGGCAGCCTACCCCTGCTTCTGTACAGGTTTTGTAATCATCCGTGTAAACGGTTCTCGTCTCCCTGCAACTGATTTTGCTGAGGTCAGTGGGGTCTGATTGGTAGTAGACGAAACAACAGGTGCCTTGGAAGACGCCCATCACAAAAGTATTGTCGTCCAACGTTACATTGGGGGCAATGGGTTCGGTGATTTCGGAGACGATCTTTCCTTCGGCACTGCAGTCGCCTTTTTCCAGTAAACTTGTGGTGGGGTTAGTCTCACCACATTCCCCCCCTCCATTTTCTGATCCGTATTTGATGGTTTTTTCTAGGTTGCTCGCGAAGGCTTGATAGTCTGCGTCTGTAGCGAGTGATGTTGTGGAACTGGCCACTTTATGCGACTGGCTACAAAGCCCTGCAGTATCCCAAGCGCCATCGTCGGTGCCGGATTCTTCTTCGTCATCGGCAGCCGCCATGAAAGGCGCAGCGAAGGCCGCTAGGTAGGAGACCAAAAATAGAGTGAAGAGTTTACGTTTCATCAGTAGAAAAAAGATTGAACAAACGTGACAAGGTAGTAAGCCGAGAAGGCCACGAGTAGGCCGATGATGGACTGCAGTAAGATGCTTTTGGCTCGGTCGATTTTGCTTACTTCTCCGTTGGCTATGGTCATGAGGATGCCGGCGTAGAAAATCGTCACAAAGGCAAAGGTACCGATGGTGAGTAGTAGAATGTTGATTATGCGCAATATGAGTGCAGCGGCAACAGAGCCAGCGGCTTCGGAATCTTCTTTGATTTCATCGGCCAAGGCGGTGCTTCCTCCCAGGTTTTGACAATCTTCCACGTTCAAAATGTCGAAGGAGGAAAAGTGTTCTTGGCTATCGGTGCTGGTGCTCGTGCTCTCGGGACAGTCGTCGGCAAAAGCCAAGGGAAGTGATCCCCATAGGGTTAAACTGAGCAGTGCGGCGAGGAGCACTTTTCGGGCCATACGTGTTTTGGCGTGAATTATTCCCTGTAATTATACCTTTTTTTCACCTTTTCTTCAACCACAGCTCTCTGGCGGCTCATCTGGGCCCGGGAGCGGTCTTTGAGTGCGGCGAGTTCGGGTGAGTTTTGAGTGGGTAGCGGGTTCACGTCCAGGCGGAAAAGGGGCAGTGGACTTTGGTGATGGAGGAGGCGTGCATAAGCCTGAAACGGGGCGAGCTGTGTGAGGTCTTCTTCCAGCAGGCCGAGGGAAGGTGCGAGGATTTGCGCATCTTGATAGCTGGTGCGGAAACAGAGCAGGGAGCCCGCGTTGCCGAGCACGGCATCTTGGATTTCGGGTGGCAACTGCGTGAGGTACTGGTTGGCGAGGGTGAGGGCGAGGCCGTATTTGCGCAGCTCGGAGAGCATGGAGAGCAAGGTTTTGGTGGCGAAGTTTTGGAACTCGTCTATGGTCACGGCCACGGTACGGCGCTCGGCGGGTGGAAGGGCGGCGCGACGGAGGAGTGCCGCGTGGATCATGGCGACGAACACCATGCCGAGCAGGCGACTTTGGTCTTCACCCAGTTTGCCCTTCGAAAGTGAGATGAGCAGAATTTTCCCTTCGTTCAGGGCCTCGTCCCAGTGCAGTTTTCCTTTGGGTTGGCTGAAAATATTTCGCAGCAGTGGATTGGTGAGCAGCGGCCCGACTTTGTTGAGAATCGGGGCGGTGTATTCTTGGCGCGTTTTGTCGTCCAGAGGCAGAAATTCTTCGTGAAAAAATCGCAGCAGTTCGGGATCGGTGATGGTGGCGAGGAGTTCACGAGTGCGACTGGGATTCGTGAGAAAAGGCGGTAGATTCAGCAGAGTGGTGTTGGGCGCCAAGGTGAGGGCGAGCAGGGCGTTGCGCAAAATATACTCGAGGCGCGGACCCCAACTGCCTTTGGACAGCACTTCAAACATGTCCACCAGCGCGGAGGTTTTGAGCACCGGATCTTCGTGGCTTTGGCATTCCAGCGGATTCAGCGCGATGGGCCAGTCTTTGTCTGCGGGGTCGATCCACAGTAAATCTTTGTGGCGCTCCGGTGGTGTGAGTTTCACGGCTTCATCGATGAGGTCGCCGTGTGGATCCAGCAATACGATGCTGTGATTTTTTCGCAGATCTTCTTGGTAGAGTTGCAACAGCGTGGTGGATTTTCCCATTCCGGTTTTGCCCACGAGGTAGAGGTGGCGCTTGCGGTCTTCGTCGTCGAGTTGCAGAGGATTTTGGCTGGGCGCGGGAAGGTAGGCGGTGCTCTCCGTGTGCAGCACTGGAGCGAAAAGTTTGGCGCTGGGTGGAGAAAGCAGCGTGGCGAGTTCTTCAGCACTCAAGATGAGCTCTGACGGATGGCGGCGCACGCTGAGTTCCCCTAGGTAGGGCAGCGTGAGCGTGTGGAAGTAGGCGTCGAAGCGGTGCGAAAGTTCAATGGTGACTTTGAAGAGTGGCCGCGAAAGTTTGTCCAGAATAGCGCGGCGTGGATCTTCACGCTCGTGTTGGGATTCCATCTGTTCTTCGGTGGCCTTGTGCGCGGCGGGAGTGGGAAGACTGTGACGGAGGAGTGGCCCGATGAGTCTGCGCAGGGTCAGTGAAAACCATCCTCGTGCTTCCCACTGATCAAAACGTCGTTCGGGCTGGTAGGCTTCGCGTTTCGCTTTTTTGAGGATGCGATGGCGGGTGTGTTCGCTGATTGGTGTGAGTGTGAGGCGCATGTACCCACCCGGAGTTTTTGCGAGTAGGGGCAGCAGCACTTCCAGTGGGGCGATGCGCGTTTTGTTCACGCGGTCTTCCAACTGTCCGTAGCGCCGAATGGGCAGCAGGGGGCCCTTTTTTTGGTGAACGAAGTAGCGTGGTTTTTGTGGCGCCGGAGTGGCGATGGTTTCGCAGCGGGAGCCGAGTAGAAAAGGTTCTAGGTTTTCGCTGAAGAGCAGATCCACTTTTCGCTCACGCTCGCTCAACTGAATTTCCAGCGCGTGCGGGTGTTTTTGCACGCTGTGTAGCCAGTGCTCGATGAGCCTGGGGGAGTATTCGCGGGTTTCGCAGAGTCGTAGTCGCCACATGCACTCATTCTAAAAAGGTGGCTGTGTTTGCGCGAGCGGCTGCGAACTTTTCCAGATCAAAATCGCGCTGTCGGAACTCCGACGACAGGGCAGGACCTTGCCAATTCTACTGGATTTATGATACTATTTGGATGATCCGGGCGCTGTAAGCTACAGCTCTACGCGGGTGACGCAAAGGCTCCTCTCACGAGGGGTTTTTTGTATCTAAAAAATGCCTGGTGAGTGGTGGAGCTGACGGGAGTCGAACCCGCATTTTCGCGGGTGACAATCCGGACGCTCTAACCAATTGAGCTACAGCCCCCTATTCACCAGGCAAAGAAAGTATAATTAAATCGCTAGCGAGGGCGAGCACGGATTTGAATTTCCAGGTTAAAATCGCGCTGTCGGAACTCCGACGACAGCTGGCAGTCTTGGCGAGTGTGTTTTTTGAGAGTACTATCTCGCTCCATGGAATCTGAAAGACGTATTCAATATGAACACCTCACTCGTTATTTGGAGGAACCAGTGCGTCAGATTGTGCCTGCGCTCTGGAGGCTTCCTTTCGTGAAGGACACTGGCTTCAGTTGTTCAGGTCACATTTTGGCAAGATATCCCCATGGCTCTGAGCGCTTTAAGGATGGCTTCTCTTGGTATCCTCATCGCGCTATGCTCGAGCCCGCTTTTTATCCCGATGAAGAATTGACTCCAGAAATGAGGGAAGCACGGGATGCTTTTAGGGCTGATTTACAGGGAATTTTGGTGGGATCTGGCGATGTGGAGTTGGGATTTAAGGATGCACAATCCTTTTCTGCTGATAAACGGCCGTATTCCCGTCTTCCCGAAGACAATATTCGTCAGTACTTCAACGCCCACCTCCCTTTGGTGGAACAGTCAGACGATTCGGTTCTACTCATTGAAGGTTTACTCACCGACTTGTGGGAAGAAACGGCTTCTGTACTTCGAAAGTACAATCCATCTGCCTCCATTGGTCCCATTGCTGGAACCAACTTTCGGACAGTCATCAATTGGGCGCATTGGGGGACGGTTTTTTTGCGTGATGGTGATGTACGTTGAACTGTACATTTCATTTTTCAATCAACCTGTAAAAATCTGTGCGCGCGCACAGATGTACAGTGAACTGTACGTTCTAAAAAAACGCTTCTCCATTCTCACACACTAGCACCGGCACTGTGTTTGCCAGCTTTTTGAGCCGCTCTTTTTCGTCGGGACTGAAGGGGACGCGGTTTATGGCGAGGAGGCTGGGACTGAGGAGCATCGCTTCGTTTACGCCTTTTTCCAGGGTTTCAAAATCTGCTTTCCATTCGCGCTGTTTCACCAGGCCCACCACGGAGACGGTGGGGTATTTGATGGTGCGTTCGAGCGAAATGGCGAGGCCGCTTTTGTTTTGGGTCCAACATTTGAGAATGGCGGCGTAGAGTTCTTCGGCGTCGACCTCCAGGAAGCCGCCTTCGGTGAACCAATCGTGCACGGCTTTGGGCCAGCGGTCGGGTTCGGGGAGGGCTTTGAGGCGGTCGATGGCCAATAGTCCGCCGGTGTGGTCTTTCATGAAACGGAGGAGGAAGCGTTGTCCGTTCACTTCGGTGAAGGCTTTGTGGCGAGTGTCGAGTTCGCTACTCACGACTTCTCCAAAACTGCCGCGGATGGCCGCGTGCAAAGTTTCGCTCGACAAAACGGGGTGCTCTTCCAGCACGCGCCAGCTGTTTTTGTAGCGGATGCGCACGGCGTGGCCGATGGGTACGAGAGCGAGATCCGTGCTGTACTCAATTAAAGTACGCAAGAGTTTCCCGAGCCGGGGTGTCTGGGATGCGATCGAGTAATCCATAAAGAACGGTTTTAGCTTCTTCCAAAGTGGAGATTTGAACGACCTGAGCCCGCGCTTCGCTGGCCCCATCAAATCCACGAATTAAATGTACAAAATGTTTTCGCATTTCTTTCATGCCATGCTCTTCGCCTTTGTACTGCACCAGCAGTTCCGCATGACGAATGTAAGTGGGAAGTTTTTCTTTGTAGGTTTGCGGTGCCGTGTAGTCTTCACCGTTGAAGGCGGCAGCGATTTCGGCCATCACCCAGGGGTTGCCCATGGTTCCGCGGCCCACCATCACGCCGTCTAAGTTGCCGAGTTTCTCTTGAGCGTCCTTCACATTTTTGATGTCTCCGTTGCCGATCACTGGAATGCTCACGTGCCGTTTGATTTCGTAAATCGCGTCCCAGTTCGCTTTGCCTAGGTACATTTGTTTGGCGGTGCGTCCGTGGATGGTGATGAGCTGCGCGCCGGCGCTTTCCAAATCTTTGCAGAATTGAATGAACCAAGGCAGATCGAGTTCGTTGGTGCCGATGCGGGTTTTTACAGAGACGGGGAGTTTGGTGGCTTTGACGGTGGCTTCCACAATCGCCATGGCTTTGCAGGGATCTTTGAGCAAGGCGCTGCCGTGGTCGCTGGACACAACTTTTTTTGCGGGGCAACCCATGTTGATGTCCAGAGCGTCGATGCCCATGTCTTCAATCACTTTGGCGGCGGTGGCGAAATTTTCCGGGCGTTTGCCGAAAATCTGGGCTACGAGTGGGCGCTCTTCGTTCGGGTTGAAATCCAGCTGTTTGAGAGTCATTTTGCTGTTGTGCACGATTCCGTCTGCGCTGGTGAATTCGGTAAAACAAATCACTCGCGGTTCGATGCCTTTGATCAATTGGCGATACGCGGTATCGGTGTAGCCGGCCATGGGGGCCAAGGCCAGAATCGGTCGTTTTAAATCTTTCCAGGAGAACGCCATAAATTATTTTGTTGAATCTCCGAGAAACGTGGCGTGCGTTTCATCGACGGTGCGATAATCGGGGTAATTTTTGCTGGGAGCTCCGGAGGTCCAGGCGTAACCGAAGCCTTTGCTGTCTTCAAAAAGAGCGGAGAGCACGTAGGCTTGGTTGGCTTTGCCAAAACTGTCGTAGACGGCGTAAACGTAGCCGAATTTTTTACCGGCTTTGTCCACTTCACCTTGTCGGGCATCCACGGGGACTTTGGTGAAGGCGTCGCTTTCCACGAGTGCTGCTTCGATTTGGCTCACTGCTGGATAGCTGCCGTGTTGGGCTTTGTAGATTTCGATGACTTGTTTGATTTTAGTCATGTCGTCCATGCGGTCATCGTTGTCTGCCAGATAACTGGTATCGGAATCCGGAGTTTTGATCACGTCCGTTTGGCCGTTGTTTGCGAGTAAGTCGCCACGCTTTTGATCGGCAAAATACCAGATCATGCTGCCGCCGATCAGTACTACGAGCACTGCGGGGATGAGCATGGCCAAAAAGAATTGACGTTTTTCGCCGGGAACTGTTTCGCGGCGCTCGGTGCCATGGTCAAAACGGCTGGGTCGATTTTCTACCTGGAGATCCGCGAGAGGGTCGGGAGTGGGGACGATTTTTCGAGGTTCGGGTTGGGGTGCGGCCGGAGTTTGAGCACTGTGGCGGCGTTCTTCGGCCACTTTCATGAGGGCCAGTGCGCGTTGGTTTCCAGGTTCGAGTTCGAGGATTTCCGCGCAACCTTGTACCACCTTTTCAAATTCACCAGCATTGAGCCAGGATTGAATGTGGTTGAGGGCTTGCGAAACGCTGATTGAGTTTTCGTCCATATGGCAACAGAGTAACGGAATTGCAGGTTTGGGTCAATTGAGCTCTAGAAGCTCTCTCCCTCTTTCACCTCGGCTCCGCCCACGGCGGGGATCACGGCTTCGATGGTGCCCCAGATGGCCTCGCGGTCTTTGGGGACGATGAGGGTGATGTCGTCGCCAACGCAACCTTTGTAGTAAGTGACTGAAGCGAGGAGCACGCGGTAGCTTTTGCCGCCGGCCACCACTTTGAATTGGCCGTCTTCTTTCAGCAGGGCGCCGCGCACGAATTCACGGTCCACGGGGGCGATTTGTTTGTAGAGGAAAGTTCCGTTGGGGAGAATGGTGAGTTTGAGTCGGTCGCCTTCCACAAGCTTGGATTTGCTGGCGTAGTTGGCGGGCACAGGGAACATTTTGTCTTCGGGTCCAACCATGGCTTGGCCGTCGAAAGTGCCTTCCACAATTTGGCTTTCACCCGAATCGTAGGCTTTGGCATCGCCGGTGGGCAAAGAGCGCTCGGATTTGGTGGCGGCAGTGGGATCCAGCTCTTCGAGCAAAGCCCGGGCGGAACGCAAAGAAGCTTCCGCGGTTTCAATCATACGAAGGATTTTGTGAACTTGGTCCGCGCTCATGGTTTTGGTGTTAGTTTTAAAGTGACTGTTCGTTTAAACGATATATTACTTTTTCGCCGTTTTGTCCAGAAATTCGCAGGTCGATGTAGTTGAGATCCGCCTCGTAAATATTGAGGGAGGTCAGCGATTTTTTGAGCTTTGTGAATTGTAAATTGACGTCTTGAGTCAGGTCGAGCCAGACCGTGAAATGGCGCTCGGTGAGTAGGTGCAGTTCGCGGGCTTGTTTCAAATAATGGATTTCCAGCACTTGCATGTTGAATTTCCCGATGAAGTCTTTGGAGGCCTGAAGGAGGACATCCAAAGTTTCTTTATCGATCAGCTCTTGGTTGAGGGTGTAGCTGGGTTTGGCCACGGTTGTCTCTGTGGATTCGGCCATTTCTCCTGTGGCATCTGTTGCTGGCAGCGTTTCTTCGGTGCTGGGCAGCGTGGCGTCTGTGCTGGTCACGTCCATGACGATGGTGGCCAGGCTTTCGTCGCTGATGCCGGTGGCGGAAATGTAGCCTTCCTCATTGATCACGAAAAATTGTTGCGAGCCGTCGGTGTAGTCCACGCGCACGTTGGCCACGGCGGGGTAGGTGCCCAACACCACGGTGAGGGTGTGGAAAAAATCACGGCGTACGTCTAGAGTTTGCAGGTAGGGATACTGTTCCAGCAAGGCGATTTCAATCTGGGGGACATTCACCGTGAGCAGATTTTTGCCTAGATACTCCTGAAGGCTGGTGTTGAGGGAGCTTTGCTCTTCGAGAGTATCGCTGCTGCCTTCCACATTGATTTGCTGGATTTCAAAGAGGTCGGTAAAGAAGAGCGCGTAGAAAAAACCCAGTATTGCGGCTAGGATCGCGGCGATTTTTAGGCCACGCAGCAGTCGTGCAAAAAAACCGGTTTTACGGATTCGGGGTTCTCCTTTAGGTTCAAAAGGTTTACGAGAAGAGAGCTTCGGGTTCCGGTAACTGGAGAAGTTCGCGGAATTAGTTCGACGCCTGCGTTTAAAGCGATCCAAAAATCCCATGGCGCGGGAGAGGTGAAAAGGACTTACTAGATGTTTCCTTTAGCGAGCGCTTCTCGAAGTGCTCCGGTGCGCTTTTCAGCGCTGGCACGAGCGTTCGTCTTGTTGCGACGTCTCCATTGCTTGGATTTAGGTCTCCAAGCGTCGGCGTCTACCAGGTTGTGGGTTTTACTGTTGCAATTCATATGTGCGCGGATTTTACGGGGAAAGGGGCAGAGAAGTCAAGTTTAATCCGCTTCGCCACAAAATTTGGCGTAAAAACGCTTTTATGTTATAATTAATTTGATTTTAATTTTACTATGACTGACCGCGTGCGTGGAGAGGAGGATTTGGATCAGCTAGAACCTCTGGCCGTAGGGACTCGTATCTTGGCGCTAGGGTCTTCAACGGAACCACCGGGCTTTTATAAGAAAGAAATTATTAGGTTTATTGATACAGAATCCCCTCGTTTGGTGGTTCTGAGTTCTTTGGGCTCGGTGGCCGTCTTTCAAGAAGAATACCCTGTTATTCGCTCTTCTGGAGACTATCGCCTTATGGAGCCCCCCGTTACTTTTGCCATTCGGGAGGACGTTTTGGAGGTATATTTAAGAAAGGGAAAGTGGGTGCGTTTGGGGAAAATAAGAAATTCTTCACTCGCCTTGCCTCCTCTTAGAGTTCAAACCCCGGTGAGTGCTGTTGTCCAGAGAGTTTTAACTGAGCCGGTTCCCGTTCCTCCAGAGTCTGCAACGTTTTGGGTGGGTATGGGCGATTTGGACCGCCCATTGGTGGGTTCCGGCAGGCCCCAACTGTCTGGCTCATTGGATGGGATTGAAGAAGAGTATGCAGCGGATGGTCGTGCGGTGGATGCAGCTATGCTTGCTTTGGAAAGTAGTTTGAATTTGCGGCCCGATCAAATCACAGCGGCGCTTCTGAGGCCACAATTGATCGTTTTGAGAGCCCATCAGCATTTGCTTACTGGACCACTTTTAGCACGTCTCAAAGGAATGAATAGGCGCTTAGCTGCAATTTATAATTCTAGTCAGGCTCCAAACCTTAGGGAAGCGATAACTGCGATCAACGATTTGTTGCGTTTCTTAGCCAAGTCCTAGGCTCTTGAATTTAAAAGAGAGCCCACGTGGAGGAGAGGCTCTCTTTTCATGATTGATTTAGGACGCGGAGCGCGTCTTGCAATGAAACTGTGGGCTTAACTACAACCCATACTATTTCCACAGTTCAGACACTTGTAGCAGGTCGCGTTGCGCACGGTCACATGGCCACAGGTGGAGCAGAGGGGCGCGTCGCCCATGAGTCCGGAAAGTTGTTTGGTGAGGCCGTCTTCGCTGGCAGTGCGGATGGCGCTGTCTGCAGCAGCTCCGGCAGTTTCTTCGGCGACGCTGATAGCGGCTTCGGTCATCATGGCGCTGGTGAGGTTGTTGCGAGAATTGTTTTCGTCGAGTTGAGTGCTTTTGGGCTCCACGTGCACGAAGTCGGTGCGGCCGAGGTATTCCATGCCGAGGACACGGAAGATGAAGTCGACGATGGAGGTCGCAGTGCGCACGTTGGGATGCGTGGTGAATCCGGAGGGTTCAAAGCGCGTGAAGGTGAAGCTGTCCACGTATTTTTCCAGGGGCACTCCGTATTGCATACCGATGGAAACGGCCACGGCGAAACAGTTGAGCAAGCTGCGGTAGGAAGCGCCTTCTTTGAATGTGTCGATGAAGATTTCGCCGAGTTTGCCGTCGTCGTATTCTCCGGTGCGGATGTACATTTTTTGGCCGGCGATGCTGGCTTCCACGGTGATTCCACGGCGCTTGGTCGGCATTTGCAGTTTGTTGCCACGCATGAGTCCCACGGGAGCTGCAAGACCTGCGGCTTCGATGCCGGCTTCTTCTTTTTTCTTGGCGTCGCTCTTGGAAGAGAGAGGCTGAGACTGTTTGCAACCGTCACGGTAGAGCGCGATGGCTTTGAGGCCCATTTTCCAAGATTCGATGTAGGTGTTTTTGATGTCTTCCACAGTGGCTTCTTTGGGCAAGTTCACCGTTTTGGAGATGGCTCCGGAAAGGAAAGGTTGCACGGCGGCCATCATTTTTACATGACCGAGGGGCGCGATGTAACGTTCTCCGGCTCCACATTTGTTGGCACAATCGAAGATGGCGAAGTGCTCGATTTTGAGGTGAGGTGCGCCTTCCATGGTTTGCGTGCCTTCAATATAGAAGCGCGCGGCTTGAATTTGATCTTGAGTCAGTCCCTTGGCGAGCAGCGCTTTGGGAGTGATGTGGGGAGCCCATTCGTCCAGAGTCTTGGCTTTTTCCACGTGCTTGGTGGCTTCGATGATTTGAGTTTCGGTGAAACCCAGGTCCTTGAGGGCGGTGGGGCTGATGTGAGGGGCGCCGTTGAGAGTGCCGTGACCCAGCACGAAGTCTGCCATTTCGGTGATGTCGCTTTCTTTGTAGCCGAGCTTGTTGAGAGCTGCGGGGATGGATTTGTTGATGATCTTGAAGTGTCCTCCTCCGGCGAGCTTCTTCCACTTTACAATGGAGAACTCAGGTTCCACACCGGTGGTGTCGCAGTCCATGAGCAGACCGATGGTTCCCGTGGGCGCGAGCACGGTGGCTTGCGCGTTGCGGTAACCGAACTTTTCTCCGAGTTCCACGGCGAGGTCAGCGTCTTCACAAGCGGCTTTGTAGAGATCTTTGGGGCAGAGTTTGCTGTCGATTTGGTGCGCGGCTTCTTGGTGTTTGCGCATCACACGGAGCATGCCGTCGCGGTTCTTTTCAAAGCCGGCGAAGGTGCCGACCACTTTAGCGAGTTCTGCGGAAGTGGCGAAAGCGTGGCAGTGCATGATGGCGGTGAGGGCGGCAGCAATGGCGCGGCCTTCGTCACTGTCGTAAGGGATTCCGGACATCATGAGCAGGGTTCCGAGGTTGGCGTAACCGAGCCCGAGAGGACGGAAATCGTGGCTGTTTTTGGCGATGTTCACGGTGGGGTAGGACGAAAGGTCCACGAGGATTTCTTGGGCGATGAAGAAGATTTCGGACGCGTGGCGGTAGCCGGCGATGTCGAAAGAGCCGTCTTCATTCAGGAATTTCATGAGGTTCAAAGACGCGAGGTTGCAAGCGGTGTCGTCGAGGAACATGTACTCGGAACAAGGGTTGGAACCATTGATGCGGCCGGTGACCGGAGAGGTGTGCCAATCGTTGATGGTGGTGTCGAATTGCAGGCCGGGATCGGCGCAGCTCCATGCGGCGCGGCAGATGTCTTCAAACAAATCTTGAGCGTCGATTTCTTCATGAGGTTTGCCATCGGTGCGGCGCTTGGTCCAGAACTTGCCGCCCTTTTCGACGGCGTTCATGAACTCGTCGTTCACACGCACGGAGTTGTTGGAGTTTTGTCCGGAAACCGTGTGGTAGGCTTCGCCACGCCAGTCGCTGTCGTAGCCGGCGGCGATGAGTGCGCGGGCTTTCTTTTCAGATTCCACTTTCCAGTTCACGAAGTCACGGATTTCAGGGTGATCCACATCCAGCACCACCATTTTGGCGGCACGACGGGTGGTTCCTCCGGATTTGATGGCACCGGCGCCGCGGTCGAGTACTTCCAGGAAAGACATGAGCCCGGAAGAGATGCCTCCGCCGGAAAGAATTTCGTATTTGGAGCGCAAATTGGAGAAATTGGATCCGGTTCCGGAGCCGTACTTGAAGAGCTTAGCTTCGTTCTTGGCGAGTTCAAAAATTCCCATCAAAGAGTCGTCTACTTTTTGAATGAAGCAGGCGCTGCATTGAGGGCGAGCGTAGGCGTTGTCGATTTCCACCACGGCTCCTTGGGCAAAATCCCAGGCGTAGTTGCCGGCGTCGCCGACCACTCCGTATTCGTGGTAAAGACCGCAGTTGAACCACACGGGGGAGTTGAAGGCCCCGCGCTGGGTGATGAGCATGTATTTGAGTTCTTGTTCGAAAGAATCCGCATCGTCCTTGGAGGCAAAGTAGCCTTTATCTTCTCCAAAAGTGCGGATGGTGTGAGCCACGCGGTGCACGGTTTGTTTGGCGCTGGATTCGCTGCCGGCCTTGCCGTCCACGCCGCGTTTGCGGAAATATTTTTGGGCCAAAATGTCCGTGGCCAGTTGAGACCAGCTGGTGGGGACTTCCACGTTTTTCATCTCGAAAACCACGGAACCGTTGGGCTCGGTGATTCGGGATTCACGCAGGTCATAATCCATCATATCGAAGGCTTCGAGACCCGCTTGGGTGAAGCGACGAGCGATGCGCAGACCATTTTTGGTGGCCTTAGCCTCTTGAGGCTGTTTGATTTCTTTCTTTGCGGCCCCGGTAGGGGTCACAACGGGGTCGGGGAGGGTAATAGATTGGGCCATACAGCGTGGAAAATGAAAAAGAGGAAATAGGAAGAGGGTTGGAAGGACTACCGGTGGAGTGGGGGAATCGGGTGCAGACACAAGATATTGTGTGCCGCTTCCTTGTAGTACACAAGATATCGAAGTTCTCCAGGATCGTCAAAGCAATGTTACACCGATTCCATTGACGCTTTTTGAATTGTTTTTGGAGTACAAAAAAGAGGCCAGATTGGGTGATCTGGAAGAAACTTGTGGGCTAATTTTTAGGCACGTAATTTACTCCTTCTATTCCCTCGAAATCACGGTCCATGGTGTAAACAGTGGCTCCGGTGGCATAGGCAGTGGCGAGAATGATGCTGTCGGCCATAGGAAGCTGGAGGTCTTTGCTGAGTGTTGCGGCCCAAATAGAGAGGTACTCATTGAGTTCAACAACTCGCCCTTTCTTCATCTGATTGGTGGCTTCGATGGCTCGGGTTTCGTCGGCGACTACAAGGAACCTTTTGTAGACTTCAAAGAGGGTGATGCTTGGCACAATGAGGTCGTCAGTATTATGAATGAAAGGCCGGAAATGCGCCCGCTGAGGGCCTCCTATGAAATATTCGATCCAAGCTGAGCTGTCTACAATATTGTTCATACTTCTCGGTCGGGTTCACGTTCAAACTGTAGGTTCAGACCTTTGTACCTTCCTTCAAAGTTCTCTATAGGTTCATCGGGGACTAACTCGATACGGCCTTGATTGGCCCACACCTGAAATTTAGCACCTGCTTTTAGGTTCAACTGTTCACGGACCACTTTTGGGATCACAATTTGGAATTTTGGGGATAGAGTGATAGTCATACGTTTTTGTGATCGATAAGGAAACGGTAAAATTATACCTGTTCTGGTTTTTGAATGCAAGGGTTTTTGAGTAAGTCAGAACGCTTGCTTGACATTTTTTAGAAATGGCCTTATATTGCTGTAATACTAATCCTACGGTATATGACAGCTCACCCTACTTCTGCTCCTGCTCATGACGATCACGCTCCTACGGCTGTTCCTGCTGCTCCTCAGGCAGCGCCTTCTTCTGCACCTACTGTAGTGGAAGCTTCACATGCTCCTCAGGGCGTGGAGGCCATGACGCCCGCAGTGAAGGCGGCTTGTCTCAGTACTTTACGAGGAAAAGTGGAAGCAGCTCAGGCTTTGGATGGAGCGGCTAATCTTACCGACCGTCATCACGTTTCTACGGCGGCTAGTTTGCTGACTCCGGGAATTTTGGATGCGGGGGTTTCTGCGAGCATGGGGGCTTACGCTACCTGGAAGGCTTTGAGTTCCGGAGCTCGTTTGAGCACGGTGGCAAAAACCGCTTTGGCAGGTGCTGCTCATACGGTGGCTTCCTTTATTCCTGTGGGAAGTACGATTTATAAGGCGACTATGAAGCCGATCAGCTCTAGTGCCCAGCGTTTGTGGACGGAAGCTGAAAATTATGGGACTGAGATTGTGGCCAATGGCGTGGATCACGCTGCCGTGCAAGGTGTTTTGACTGCCGGACGACAGGCTTCAGAAACGAAATCAACAAAAGTGAGTGGAGCGGTTACGAAGGCCGTTACTGGAGTGGTGGGGACGGAAATGGGTCGTGACTTCTTGGCAGCGGGGCTTGAACACGTGGCAGACCGTACTAACTTGCCTCGTCATCGCCATGTGCGCACGGGGGCCAGATTGGCCGCGGATGGTTTGAATGAAGTGAATCGCAGAACTCGCGCTGCGCATGCCGCGGCACATGCGCACGGTGGAGTCCATTTGCCTCCTCTCCCAGCAGGTTGGAACTACGTTCCTTATCCCGCAGGTGGAGCACCAGCACCTCATCCGGCCCCTGCACCAGCGCCGCACCCTTAGTGCGAACCGCACCCGCAGGCATCGCCGGATTTCTTTTCTCCAGTGGAGCAGCCACAGGAGCCTCCGCCGTTGCCCCCACAGCCACAGCCGCCGGCTTTCTTTACGAAGTTGGGATTGGTGATTTTGAAGCCGCTGCCGTAGGCCGTTTCCAGGAAGTCGACTTCGGCGCCGAGTAAGTTGGCGAAGGATTCTTTGTCCATGTAGATGGAGACCCCGTGGAATTCGGCGGTTTTATCCCCCTTGGCGGCTTTGTCCAAGAAGTCCATGCCGTACGTGGGTTCTTTGCCCCCATTGTCTTTCGCGGTGATTTTGAGGCCCCAGCCTTCTTTATCTTCGGCTTTGGCGAATTCGCGGATTTTTTCGGCGGCGGCGGAGGTCAGGTAAATGCCGTCGTCTGGAGCTTTGCGGCGGGTTAAGGCCAGGTCGTTGATGCGAGCGATCATGTCGTCCACCACTTCTTCAGTGAGGCCGTGAGACATGGCACCCATCTTCAAAGGTTCAAACACATTCACGCTGCAAGAGGTGCAGTGCAGGCCGAAATCCTTCATGATTTCATCGGAACCCGGAACGAGTTGCATCACTTCGCCTACGAGCATGTCTCCGGTAACGAGGGGTTTCTTGGTCATGATTATTTTAAGAGTTGGGTATCAATGTACACCATTGCGAGGGCGAGCAGAAGCCCGAAGAAGCCGAACATGGGAAGGCGATCTTCTTTAGCCCAACGTACTTTCCACGCGACGAGGGAAGGGGAAAGGTGGCTGAGGCCTTTGAGGGCGATGAGAGCTCCGAGCCAAGAGAGCACGCTGTCCCAGCTCCAAGCGAATTTTACTGTGCTGGTGCTGAAAATGAGTAAAGCCAGCATCATGGGGCCGACGGCACTCAGGAATTGCAAACCTGAGGAATTGCCCCACTCTTTTAAGGTTTTTGCCATGCTCGAGGGATTCAGGACCATTTTTAAACAGATCGGAAGAACGAAGAGAGCGAGTAGGGTGAGAGACATAGGCGTGGAGTTAAAAAGCGTAGCTTTGTTTTACTCCAAAACCGAGAAAATCACAATAACGTGAATCTTGAAACCCTCATTCGCTCTAAGGGACCTACACACTTCTGAAGCGGGAGCGAAGGCACTCGGATGCATGATCCTCGTACCTTCTTCCTTAAGGTTTGTGCTTCAAAAGTGTGTAGGTCCCAAACCGAAAGAGAGTTTGAAATCCCATAATAGAAAAAAGTTGGTGTATCTTTTGGGAAGCATCAATCATGAACTTTCTCAGAGCGCTCCATGCTGAGCGGAAGATACACCAACTTCTATTGGTTTCAAGATTCACGTTTCTAGTCTTCGTCGGCGCCTTCTTTAACGCTTTCTTCCATCTCATCGATGCTTTCGGTGAGTTCTTCCATTTGAGTTTCGATAGCGCCTTGCATTTCTTCCCAACTTTCGTCGTCGGCCTGTTCCATTTCGTCCAGGCTCATTTTGCAATCTTCCGCTTCGCGGCGAACATTGTTGAGATCTTCCGTGATGGCATCGTTCTCGTCGTTTTCCATGCTGCTGATTTTTTCTTCGAGTTCATCGATGCGTTCATCCAAAGCTTCGAGTTCTTCGCGGAGCTTATCCATGATGTCAGAGCGGTCCATGAGTGAAAGGGTTAACTTTTAAGCGGTTTCGAACGGAAATATATCACAAAGATTCCTGCTGCCAAGAGAATTAATCCGGCGGCGGTCCATGTGGGGAGATTTTGATCGATGTTCACCAGGAAACCTGCGAGCAGTGGAGGCACGGCTTGCCCCAGAGCGCGGAGCGATTGCGTTATGCCCATGGCTTCGCCTTGTTCGTTGGGGCTGCAGAGATTAGAAAGCACCGCGGTTTCGTTGGGGAAGCAAAGCCCTTCGGCAATGGCCATGAAGGGTTGAATGAGGAAGAGCCCGGCTATGCCGCTGGGAAGGGTGATGGCAAAGAGTGTGAGGCTGAGGGCCACGAGGGCGTAGGGCAGGATTTTGGCAGGTGCGAAATGGCGAGAGACGATGCGAGTGACAAAGCCTTGAGCGAAGGCGATCCAGATTCCGATGTAAGCGAAAATAGTGCCGATTTGCGCTTCTGGGCTGTGGAATTTATCCACGAGAAAAACGGGAAAGAATTGAGTGAAGAAACAGAATCCAATCGAATGGAGAAAAATCACCAAGAAAATGGTGCGGAGTTTGTGGCGGCTCCAGGCTTTGCGCAGGTGCGTGAAGCCAATGAAAGGATGTACGGCCCTAGTGGTTTTTTCTTGGAGCGTTTCATCAAACCAGAAAGAGATGAAGAACAGGTTGAAGAGGGAGAGTGCCGCGGCGAAGCAAAAAGGAATGGTGGGGTTGAACCAAGAAACGAGAGAGGAATCGGAGAAGATTCCGCCTAAGAAGGGCCCAATGATGAAGCCAAAGCCAAAGGCCATGCCGATGAGGCCAAAGTTTTTGGCGCGGTTTTGAGGGGTGCTCGTGTCGGCGATGGCGGAACTGGCCACGGCGATGTTTCCGCCGGTGAATCCGTCTAGCGCGCGGCTGACATAAAGCAGCCAGAGTTGCTGCGTGAGCAGACCGTAGGCAAAGAGTAGGTAGCCGAGCATGGTTCCGAAGAGGGAGGCCTGGAGTAGGGGTTTGCGTCCGTAGCGGTCGGAGAGGGTGCCGAGTACCGGGGCTCCAAAGAATTGAGCGATGGGGTAGGCGGCGATCAAGAGTCCGAGGGCGATGTTGCGTGTTTGTTCGCTCCAGGCGGCGGGTGCGATGAGGCTGGCCGGATCTTTCATCAGCGGGGCGAGTACGGGAATCAAAATGCCCACACCGATCAGGTCTAGGAGGATAATGAGGAAGAGAATGAGGAGCTTGTGTTTTTTCATCTGGGGCAGTATACGGGCCTTAGAGGGTATTTAAAAAGTCATTTCCTATTACAATGTTAGAATTTTGGCTCCAACTGCGTCACTCCTCCTCGACGTATCTCTACCGATACGTTTTCGTCGTCGGTCCTTGTTTCGCTCAAAATGCTAAACCTTTCATTACGAAAATGACTTTTTAAATACCCTCTTGATGCCCAGACAAAAGCTGAAACATTTTGCGGAAATGAAGGAGTGGACTCACGTTTTTGAGCCCACGCTGAATCGCGCGGAGCGTTTGGAAACGGCCGGCACTTGGGGGCCGCGCGTGATTGTGGAATTGGCCTGCGGCGGTGGAAATTACACGGTGGCTCTTGCGGAACGCTTCCCGGACAGCACGGTGATTGGAGTGGACATTAAGGGGTCGCGCATGTGGCACGGGGCGCGGCTGGCTTTGGAACGCGGATTTTCGAGCGTGCGCTTTTTGCGCATTTTGATCGAGGACTTGGCTCAGTATTTTGCGCCTGCGGAAGTGGATGAAATTTGGATCACCTTTCCGGATCCGCATCCCACTTTGGGAAATGCCAAGAGGCGCCTCACGTCCCCCCGTTTTTTGGAAATTTATAAAAAGATTTTGAAGCCCGGCGGCCGCGTTCATTTAAAAACCGACAATGAAGCCTTGTTCGATTATTCCGTGGAGAGTTTTCGCGAGGCGGGTTTTGAGGAGTTGCGCGTGCTGCGCGATGTGTACGCGGAGGGTTTTGTAGATCCACTGCTCCAAGAAGTACAGACTGCGTATGAGCAGAAGTACCTCAAGGAGGGGAGGAAGATCAGGTATGGGGAATTTAGAGTCGCTTAGGCAGCGAGTTTTTCTTCTACTGCCCTTGCCACTAAAGTGGCCATGAATTCCACCCGGACTGGATCCACTTTTGCTGTGCGGGAATCGAAGGTACTGCCCACGGCGCTGCACAAAGAATCTTTGCGGAAGTCGGGAGCGATTACTCTTCCAGGTTTGCCGCGCATGTCTCTGTAGTCAGGGTAGCCGTGTTCTGTGTCATAAGGATCGTTGAACGCCCAAGGCATTCCATTCGCATCGAACAGTCTTCCTAAGATTGTGTACAAGTCCATGTCTGCCAGTCTCACTCCGTTTTCTTTTCCGGTGATGAAATCGTGCTGACGAGGATTTCTGCGATCTAAGCCCCAGCCTTGTGCTGCCACGTATTCTGGCAGACTTTCGCGACTCAATTTGGGTCTTAAGCCCTTTTTGGGTCCGGATATGTCCATGCTGTGCAGGTGGAGGATGGGGATCTTTCCCAGAGCTGCCACAATTTTGCGGTAGGCTAGCAATTGTTCACCGTGGATTTCACGCAGAGGTGCGTTTACAACTTCAAATGCTTCGGGAGTCCAAATAGCAGGAGTGACGCCTTCTTGCCCTTCGTTCAGGTTAAGGTTCAGGAGTCCACGATTGATTTGGCCGTTTATAAGTAGACCACCGGGTACTTTGTCTAAAATGGATCGGCTGAGAGGGTCGATTCCTTTGTCGCGCTCGGATTCGAGGTATTCTCGTAACAAACTTTCATCTAAGCCCAGTTGGGCGAGGATTTCATCGGGAATTTCAGCGATTCCCATTGGATCGTTTCCCGTGTCGTGGTGATCGTGAAAACTGGTAAGGACGTAGCGGATGTCCGCCAAGGTCTTTTTTCCGACGTTTCCAAGAGAGTGAGCTACGCTCAGTTTTCGGTCGCGTACAGCCGGTAATTGATGGAGAGAATCGAGCATGGATCTGGTTAAAGAAGCTTATCTTGACATCAATCTGTAGTATTGTCAATATTTTTGGGTGAAGTTTTCCAAGGGTCTTTTGTTATACTCAGTTTATGGAAGAAAAAAGCTTCAATCCTCCCCTGGAACTCGCTCGGCGTTTGATTGAATTTGAAACGACGGAGGCTCGTTTGGATGAGCGGGAGGCGATTATTGAATACTGTCGTGGTTTGATGAATCCCCGTGCACGGGTGGCGGTGAAGCGTTTTAAGAAAAATCCTTTGCTGCTCGCTTCCTTGAAGGGGACGGGTCCGCGGATTTGTTTTTATGCGCATTTGGATGTGGTGGGAGGTGCGAAGAAAGAGTTTCGCCCCAAGGTGAAAAATGGGCGCTTGTATGGGCGTGGAAGTGGAGACATGAAGGGACCAGCCGCTGTGATGATTGAACTTTTTAATGAAATGGCTGCTTGGGAACAGGTTCCTAATGTGGATTTGCTGCTCACTACGGACGAAGAGAACGGGGGAATGAATGGGGCGGGTGCGCTGCTGGCAAAAAAGTATCGCTGTGACGTGGTGGTGATTCCGGACAATGGCATGGGGCTCAAAGAAATTGTTTTGGCGCAAAAAGGGGTTTTGGAATTGCGCCTGTGGAGAAAAGGGAAACTGGCGCATGGATCCAGGCCAAAAGACGGAGTCAACGCGATAGAGCTTTTATGGAAAGATTATGAAAAAATAAGAAAAATCTTCAAAGCGGATAGGAAGAAGGGATGGGCGACCACTTTCAATCTGGGTCAAATGCACGGGGGCTTTTATAACAATCAAGTGCCCAGCGAAGCCGAGATGTATTTGGACATTCGTTACACCGAAGAGAGACAACGGAAAAGAATTTTGAAGCACATTTCAAGCATCACCAACAACGTGGATGTGCTCTTGGATTTTCCGCCTTTCACTCAAGACTCAGACAATGTTTTCGTGCAGCAGTTCAAAAAATCTTTGGAATTGCACGTGGGCGGGAAGCCGGAATTTTATCGAGAATCGGGGGCTTCGGATGCACGGTTCTTTTCTGAACATGGCATCCCCGCTATTGTCACCGGGGTTCACAAAAAGAACATTCATGCGGAGAACGAATGGGTGAGTGTGCACGAGTTGGAAGTTTTCTATAAGGTCTTGAAGGATTTCGTGGGGAGCTTGCTTCAGCCTGGATTTGGTGTATAGTTACGGGGACATTTATGAAGGATTTACAGGTTAAAAACGACGAGCCTCCCCCTACAAACACAGGGGTCGATCCTAGTGTTTTGAACCCCATCTGGGAGTCTATTTGGGCGCTGCGCCCTGTACTGAAGGAGATCATGGAGAAGAAAGGTGGCAAAAGTCTTTTTGAGTACGCTTTGGACTTTTATGATGTGAACCCTTGTCCGGGTTTGGATGATCGTAAAGAAGAGCTGATTGAGGTAGCGCAGCAGATTTTGGAGGAACGTTTGGGGAAGCAAGTGGCCGAGGAAGTGGCGCAGCAACTCCGCCGTTTGCCCTTGGTGGCTACTTCTGACCATCACGGTCCGGTGGTGAGCACGTTTTTTGTGAATTCCAACATCATGATGGGACTTCATCATGGGTTTACGGGGAAAGACTATCAATACTTAGTGGCGTTTTCGTTTGCCACGGTTTCCTTGAACAATGTTTCTTATCCGCGCGGGGTGCTTTTTTATGGAAATGAAGACAGTTCCGACAGTTTGATTCGACTTTCGCTGATGACGGATAAGGAGAAAATGGGCGCGGTTTACCACATGCGTGCCTACACCGTGGAAGATGTCAATCGAGCTAAACAGGTGCTTCGGGATCGGGTGAAGGCTGGACAAGTTTCTAAGGAGAAGGCGGAGCGCGTGGAGGCTATCTTGGACCGCTATTTTGGTTCGGAAGCGGTGCTGAGCTCCCGCAATTTCTGTGAACAGGCCACCCGTATCAATTATGAACTCTGGCCTGCCTTGTTCCCGGCGAGCGATAAAAAAGTGCCGGATTTGATCTATTTGGACATCGAGACCTTGATCACCCGTTTACTTCTGGAGCTGCACTTTAAAAGGCCGGACTCCTTGGTGTATAGAATGCTTTTTGATCCAAAGTTCCAGGAAGCGATTTTGCGTCATTTCGAAGGGATTCCTGGAGGTTTTTCTGTGGAGAAGGATTGGGGCACTTATCTGTTCTGGGGCCTGGATGAGAAGAATCACCGCTCTCGTTTGGCGCTCAAAGATGGGAAGTTGACTTCAGCGACTGGAGAGTGGGCTTTTGACTTCACTTCGGAGGGAATAAAACAAGCTTTGGAAGAGGAGCGTATTTTCCCCTCGATGCTGCTTTGCTATCTGATTGTGGCTTTTTACTATGGTTTCAAGTGTTTGGGCGGTTTTTCTCAGGTTTCGGACCTCACTCATACCAAAGAAGCGTGGATGGCGATGTTGAAGGAGCTTGGGGAAGAGGCCGAGGCTGAAGCGGTGATCCCGGTGCAAACCAAGGAACTCAACGATGGCTTAACCTTGGCTTACCTTCGTACCAATCAGTGGAATTTTATTCCGGCCAACGCCTTGGATCTGATTTTGCAGGGAGGCGTGAGTTTTGAAGATTTTGTGAGCTTGGCCAAGTCGCTCAGCTTCAAAGAAATGATGAATCCGCTGGTTCTGGAGATTTATAAAGTGCTTTACCCCGAGGATAAACGCGACCCGGCTTACATGGCTTTGACTACGGAAAAACTCATGGAGCTGAGTGGGCTCAAGGCGAAGTTGAGCGAGCTTGCTTAGGCTTTTTTCCAAGCGGTGCCCACCATCAAGTGGTCGCTGTAGGCGAGCATGAGTTCAGCTTTTTTACGGTCCTCAGGGGAGAGACTGTCTAGGAACTCTGGGCTGGGGGTCGGCATGGCCATGGAGATGATGGAAGCGTTTCTTTCTGGAACGAAGCCACTTTCTGTGAACATTTCACAGACTTGTTCATAAGAAAAAGCGCCGTGGCTGAAGCCTATATCCAGGCCTCCATGCAGTCCGCGCGGCGTATTGGCGGTGGCGTTGGTGGGGGTTTCCCCTATGAAGAATACGGCTCCGTCCCTTGCGATGACTTTTTGTAGATTGTCGATGGTGGCTCTGGGGTTGGTGAACCACTGGAGCGTGAGTGCTGTCCATACCGTGCCAATTTCTTCATGCGGATCCACGGTAGCTGCGTCGGCGGGGTGAATTTTTACGGGTCGTTCGGGATCCATTTTGTTGACCAAAGGGATGGCATGGCCCAACCATTGAGGATTGGAGTCTACCAAGTGCAAGTTTCCTGCGGGGACCATTCTCCTTTTGATGAGATGTGCAGCAATGTTTCCGGGTCCGCTTCCCACTTCCATGTTGGCTCCTCTGAGGTCCAGTTCGTTGTCGTCTCGTAAGCGTCGAATGCTTTCCGCGGTAGAACTGCCGTGTCCGGAGGCGTCCATGTGTTCTATGTAGGCTCCGGGTCCCGTTTTGGGGTTGTCTCTCAGCCATCGGAGCGCCAGGCTAGGATTGCTTTGAGCGAGCCGAGCTAGGCGCTTAGTCACAATTTCGGTGACTTCGTCTGGTGTTAAAACGCCCAATTCCTCGGGGATTTCTGCGTTTCCGGCTTTCACATCGGGATGCCAGAGGGCAGCTGCCAAAGTGATCATCCTGGGGCGGTCTGAGTCTGTCATTCCGTTCAAAACGGTGGTGGCCACGGCGCGGGGATCGTCTCCATTGGGGTCATAGCCCAAGGCTTGTAGTGCATCTTTCATACGTCCATCCATGGCTCGGTTCCGTTCGGTGGTTTCTTGGTGGAAGAGTCGTTGGTCTTGGAAAGCTTTTCCTTCTACTGCGTGGCCCAGATTACTCAGATACTCTGACATAGTTTTTTAAGTTTTAGAGGCTAAACCTACTATTTTTTTGAGTTTTGTCAATATCGGCCGAAATTCAGCACATTTTGCCTTCGGAGCGTCTTTGCAGGTAGCTTTCAGTGAGTTCTCTAAGGAATTTTTGACGTGCACGGTCACGTAAGGATGCATAAAAAACATCCGAGGCTAAAGATCTGTGCAAGATCTCAGTTTCTGCTCGAGCCAGGACTTCTAGCGACCAATCCCATAGGGGAACTCCTTCATTGTTGACCGGAATTTCGACTGCAGGGCCCTTTTTTTGAGCTTTTCGTTCGATATGACTTTGATGAGTGTTTAGGTCTAGAAGGAGTAGTTTCCCCTGCCAAACGATGAGATTGCCCAATCCCACCAAATCTGGAAGAAGGCCGTGTGCGACGTGAAGTTCTTTGCAGGCAGAGATAAAACGGGCCAAACCTATGGGTGCTTCGGTGCCTTTTGAGTAGCGATTGAGAACTTCAGACGGACGTTCCTGTGTTTGCCGGCTCGAGATCCTTTGGACTGAAATCAGTTCTAAAATAGTGCCATGGACTTGGGCTCGGACCACTTGAGGGTCCGGTAAAAATTCGTCCAGATATTCCTGTAGCTTTCCTAAGTGTACTGTTTCTGAAGGGCAGTTGAGGTGGTCTTTGGGTACGCGCACTAAACGCTCCTCTTGACCCCGTACAGGGAACAGGTTTATTTGAGTCCCGGAGTGAATGGGAAGGGTTTCGAGCTCAAGCAATTCGCTCATTCATTGACCGTTAAACGGTGGCCAAGAAATCTTTCAAGTAGGCATACCACTTTTCAACGGAAGCCACTTCTATGCGTTCATTGATTCCGTGAACATCTTGAATCATGGGACCAGTAGCGATGGCATCCATAGAACGGCCGGCCGCTTCCATCTTCATGACTAATTCGCCTACCTCGAGTCCACAGTGGTAAGCCCAACGTTTAGGCTCAATACCGTGTCCACGCATCAATGCTTCACCATGCGCCAAGAGAGTGGAATCGGGGTCTATTTCCCAACCGCCGTAATTGAAGAGGTCTTCCGTGGTGAAACCACGGCTAGTGAATTCGCCTTTAGAGGCAGCAAATTGAGCTTCTAAGTTTGGAACATTGTGTCCACGGATACAAGCCACTGCATCGAGAGTGTCTCCGGTTCTTACCCATCCAAGGTTAGAACTCACATCGGGAGCACCTGCTGGTATTTTTCTGCGTGTCAGGACGCCATCATGGAGCATGCCAATAGCATCTAAAGTGGCGTGTTTCACTCTCGTGCTCATGGCCCTCATGCTGGGGTCTATGCCTCCAGCCGTTTCTACACTGATTTGTCCTGGCTGATTGATCCGCCCATTTACCAGGCCAGACCCTTGCTCTATTCTTCGGTACAATTCTTCTCTTGTTCCATTGTTTACTGCCATGTGCAACTCAGCACTGCTGGGGATAACGTTTCCATATTTTCCTGTTCCACCTTCTAATTTCATAAGGTCCAACTGACGGAGATCCACTTCTCCTTCTGAGAGGCTATCCACCAAAGCTTTTAATGGGTTTCCTATGCCTTTGTTGATGGCGAGTCCAGAATGACCTCCTTGAAATCCAGTTGCCCTTACAATCACTAAGCGACCGTCGTTGCCTCTTTCGATGGGAGAGTACTCGGGGGCGATTTGAGCTTTAAAACCTCTTCCCGCAGCAGAGGCGATACCAGTGAGATCGGGACCATCTTCACTGTCCATGTTGACCATGCGGTCTGCAGTGATCATGCTCAGATCTAGGCCTCCCACTCCGTCCAGGCCATCTTCTTCATCGATAGTGAATAAGAGTTCCAAGGGTGGATAGTTCACTTCAGGGTCATCGACGAGAGCCATCATAGTGGAAACTCCCACGCCGTTATCGGCTCCTACACTGGTTTTACCATCTTTAGAGCGCAGCCAGCCGTCCTCACCCAGTTCCAATTCCACGCTGAAGTCAGCGGGACTGTTGGGTTCGCCCTTTCCAGGGACACAAACCATATCGATGTGTCCTTGAAGCAGTAGAGGTTTTCCTTCACGACGTCCAGGTACGCGAACCAAAATATTTCCGACACTGTCTACTTGGGAATCCAATCCTCTTTGTTTTGCCCAATCGAGGATATGTTCTCGAGCCTGCGCTTCCAGCTTAGAGGGGCGGGGGATTTGAGTGAGTTCAGCAAAACGATCCCATACTGCTACTGGCTCAAGGCCACTCAGGACTTCTCTATTGGATTCTAGGGACATAGAAAATAAGTTTAAAAGGGCTCAATTTAAACCTGGTTTCTTCCTTTGTCAAAAATTAAGCCACGCTCGCATTTTCTAGCACGCTCGATTGGACCTTCTTCTTCAGTACTTCTTGGGCGAGTTTGGGAATGTCTTTCTGTTCGTCAAAGAGTAGAGCGGCGTTGAAGCGGAAGAGGCCCTTGTGTTCGGTGAGAGTGGTGAGGTGGAGTTTTTGCTTGGAGTTGCCCACAGTGGCCAGGGCTAGCATGGTTTTTTCGAATTCTTTTTGACTGCCCTCAAAAGTTCCCATGAAGCTGAGCGAAGATTTTTGGATGTCTCCGCTGCGGGTGAGTAAATCGTAAACGGTCATTCCGGTCATACGGAAATTGGGGTCTATGATGTAGAACTGTTCGTCCTTGTCCATCAAAACGTCGAAACCGCCCACTCCGTACCAACCGCGTCGGCGTACTTCTGGTAGGACTTTTTCTAGGATCACTTTTTCCATGGATTTGATGAGCGGAGTTTTTTCGATTCCCAGCTCGATGATTCCTCCCATGAAAACGCCATTTTCGTTTGTGAGCTGTTCGTGCCACATGATGATTTCGGGAGGAAGGTCTTTGTCTTCTGGAATTCCAAATTGAACTCCAAAGTTACGAACGGATTTTATCAATTCAGAAATAAGAATGATGCCTTCCAAAGAGGCGAAATCGTCCTTGGCTTTTTCGAGTTGTTTTTTTGTGTGACAGATACGCACGCCATCTCCTGATGAAGAAGAGGACACTTTCACTACGCAAGGTAGAGCGATTTGATCTAAGCATTCTTCAAAGCACCGTCCGTCCAAAAATTCATCATAGGTTTTAGCTAAATATTGGGGCGGGACATAGTAAGTGAGGTTTCTTTTGTCGTTGAGCCAAATGCTTCGGTGAGAAGGAATGCGGAATTTCTCTTTGAGGCGATTGTCCAAAAAAGGTTGAGCCATCACTAAACTGCCGGGGGAACTTAGCTCGATCAAAGCGGTCCTCAAGAGACGATTGCGTTCTGCCCCCGTGACGGTGTTGTTGATTTCTTTGGGCAAAACGATGATGTTTTCTTTTTTTGCTTTCATCGAACCCAAGTCTTTCATGAGTCCCCATACAAAGGGTTCCAGAGAGGCTTCGAAACAGATGGTTTTCACATTGGGGCCGGCGCAAACCAGCGGACGTGCGGCTACTAATTCTTCAATTTCAGGTGGAACACCGTTGAAAAAGTGTGAATCTTCTGCGGCAGGGTAGCCGTAAAAATATTCGGTGCCTTCCGGGAAATAGCGAGAGAGCGTGAATTTTTTTGAAGTAGCCATGGGTGAATTGTGGACGAAGGGATGCTACGCTTTTTTTCCACCCAACACAATGAGCTGTCCACAGGCTGCCGCGATGTCGTCGCCCATGGTTTTACGCACCATCACTTCCACGTCTGCGGCTTCCAGGATTTGTTTGAAGCGGTAGATTTGGGAATCGAGGCTGCGCTGGAGTCCGATGTCGGTGAAGTTGTAGGGGATGAGGTTCACTTTGAGTTGGCCGAGTTCGGTGACGAGCTCTGCCAGAACTTCGGCGTGGTGATCGGTGTCGTTCACGTCGCGGAGCATCACGTATTCAAAAGTGAGGTGGTGGCGGCGATTGCCGTAAGTCTTTTGGTAACGCGCGATCCACTCTTTCAACTTGGGAAGGAATTGGTCAAAAGAGCTGGGCACGATTTCTTTGCGGGTGATGGGATCGGCGCTGTGCAGCGAAATGGCGATGCGCGCGTCGGGCCACTCGGGATCGGTGAGGATTTGTTCCATCACGGGGAGCACGCCCACGGTGGACACGGTGATGTGAGTGGGGCCCATGTCTGTGTAGGTGAGCCAGGTGCGGATGGTCTTTTTCACGTTTTCATAATTGGCCAGAGGTTCGCCCATGCCCATGAAAACCACGTTGGAGATGCGGTCTGGCAAGCGAGGGTGCTGCAGTAGGAAGGTCTGCCAGAAGCGGAACTGGTCTGTGATTTCGTCCGCAGTGAGATTGCGGGTGAGACCCATTTTCCCGGTGGCGCAGAAGGTGCAACCCATGGCGCAACCGACTTGGGAGGAGACACAGATGGTCCATTGATCGCGCATGTTTTCCATGAGTACAGTTTCCACTTTTTGCCCGTCCACCAGCGTGAGCAGCGCTTTGTAGGTGTCTCCTTTGGAACTTTCCATGATCTGGGAATCGATGTAGGAAACCCAGGGCACGTCCTTTTCGAGCGTGGCGCGCATGTCTTTGGGAAGATTGCTCACGTCTTGCCAGGAATTTTTCCCGAGTTTAAAAAAGTTCTCTTCGGCTTGTTTCCAGCGGAAGGCTGGTTCTTTGGGGAAGAGTTCGTGGAACTCGTCGTAACGGGTTTTGATTGCGATTGCCATGAGGTTTGTGAGAGCTACTATGCGGGGAAACGGGCTAAGAGGCAAGGGGATTGGGGCGTTTTGAGCTTCATGTCAGGGTTTTGTCAGGTGTTTTTGTTTAGAATTTGGATGTTCACTTTGGGCCAGTCTTGGTGACTCTGACGGAGTTGTCATCCTGTCGGATCGGGTTCGTGAGCGGAGCGTTTAGCGAGCTTGCGAGCGTCCTCCGCGCAATCCACCGCTGAACAAGCGACAGCAAAAAGCCCTTTCCTACGTGGAGGGGGCTTTTTGATTTCGACGGAATTGTCATCCAAGTTCATTTTATTCCCAAAACCCCATTTTTGCAATAATGTGCCTTAGTCATGAACACTCTCCTCGACTTTATTCTGCATCTCGATGTCCATTTGCCTTTGCTCGTGGAGCAGTTTGGGTGGCTGAGTTACGGCATCCTTTTTCTGATTGTATTTTGTGAAACCGGCTTAGTCTTCATGCCCTTTTTGCCTGGAGACAGTTTGCTTTTTGTGGCGGGAACCTTGGCGGGACAGGGCACCTTGCAGGTTTTACTCCTGTGGACGGTCTTTACTGTGGCAGCCATTTTGGGAGACAGCTTGAATTATTGGGTGGGGACCCATTTCGGGCGACGCTTGGAAAAATCCAAGTTTATTCGCCCCGAATATCTTGAAAAAACAAAGGGTTTTTATGAAGAGTATGGAAAAAAAACAATCATTATTGCACGGTTTGTTCCTATAGTGAGGACCTTTGCGCCGTTTGTGGCGGGAATGGGTCATATGAACTACCGGGATTTTCTCTTTTATAACATCGTGGGAGCCATCGCATGGGTGAGTTCTTTCATTTTCGCCGGCTATTTCTTTGGGCAGATTCCTTGGGTGGAAGCGAACCTTGAGAAGGTCATCCTTGGGATCATTATTCTGTCCATTATTCCGCCGATTCTTGAGGTTTGGAAGCAACATAGAGCCAGCAAGTCGCGAGATACCAAGTGATGAAGGCTAGGCCCAGACCTTGGAGACTTTGGTCGAGTGTGATTGTGGGGAAGAGGACGTGGTAACCGCCTTCAGCTGCGATCCAGGCGGCGTTGATCATGGCGAGGCCGAGGCCCACGAGAGTGGCACCCAGCAGGAAGCGGTATTTTTTGAGGTCGCTGCTACAGAGAATCAGGAGGAAGGCTTGAGTGAGGGCATAAAGGCCGATGTAGCGGTCGTGAGTGAAGAGGAAAATTTTGTCGTGTTCTAGGACTTCGAGCCCAAAAAAGTGCAGCGGAAATTCAAAGAGGAAAAAGGCGGCGCCCATCCAAAGCAATCCTTTGAGCAGCGTGGATTTTTTCATAGGCGGTGTTTTTTAAGGATGTAAAAAATCAACGGCGGTATCAGAGTCATTTGAAGGATGGGTGTGAGGCCCACCTCGATTCCAGGGATGAGTGGCATACCGGGAAAGTAGGACCAGCGGTCGAGGATTAGGGAGATTTTTTCCACGATGAGCGCGAGCACGAGACCGGCTCCGGCGGTGAGAATGAGTGAGGGAAAGCGGCGGTAGCACAGGTAGAGTGCGGCGGTCATGAGGATGTCACCGGGAATGGCTTTGAGGCAAAGCCAGAAGCAGCGATTCATGTCTATGCTGCAACTGTAGAGCGGGGATTGAAGGAGCTCCCAGGTGAGGTGGAATACGAAAGAAAGCGAGACGAAGATGAGAGCGAAGTGGAGCTTGGAGCGGAGGCGGTTCATGCCTTTATCTTAGCATGAGTTAAATGGTGGTGGTGAGTTGACGGTTTATTCGAGTCCACGTATAATCACACCTTAATAATCAAATATGTCTAGTAAGCAGGCTGACGGTCCACGATTTCTGGTGGGTGAAGATGGCATCGCAGAAGACTTGCATGTAAAGACTGGCAAATGTCCTTTTGATCATGGCAAGAAGCCGGAGGGTGAAAAACCTTTGAGTTCTTTAGAACTTAAGATAAAAGAGGCGAAAGCTTTTTTGGATGACGTTCATGATGTCTGCCCTTATGCTGGAAAGATGTCTCGTGAAAATAAGATTCAGTGGGTGGGGCTTCCAACCGGTGCTGAGCTGGACCCTCTTCCTTTGCGGCCTGAGTTGGATTGTCAGCTTAGGGCTTTCTTCGCTGCCCGAGATACTAAACGCAATATGGTTTTTGTGTATGAGAAAGACATTAAGACAGCAGATGACACACACATGGCCGGGAAACGATTGCTCACGGAACTTGAAATTTTAGGGACCAAGATGATGTACCCCGACGCTCCTCTTACAGAGATCACTCTTTTTGTGGGGCAACACCGTCTGCCTGAGTTGCTGAATCCGCGAATGCATGTGGAGCAGCCTACCTTTCGCTGGCGCCAGCCGGATACTCAACAGGATATAGAAGGGACCATTTTTGTCTTTATGATGTCGCCTCTTTACCATAAAGATCATCCGCGTTATGCGCCGCATACTTCTGTGGTTCTAACCTACGTTTCTGATGTGGATCGCGTTTTTTTAGAGGAAACGCCAACAGCGGCGCGCATTATTGTGAATGCGGCTGTGGGTGTGATTGCTCAAGGTTTGCCGCATATGCCTGTGCATGAGCTCCGACGTGAATCTTCGGCGGAAATATTTAGAGATGAACAGGGTAGACCTGAAAATTTTGTACCTCACTATCATCCGGCTATTGATGTCAGGCTCCAGCTCCTTGGAGCTATGTTTGGAGGGAAAAAATTATTTGTGTACCCTCCGGATCCAAGTCTTTTTAGATAAAACCTATTTAGCAAGAATGGCCGATATCCCTGATTCAGTTCGTAGCCATATCGCAGATGGTAAGTCCGTTTGCCCTTTTGCTGCTTCACCGTCGATTCGTAAGAGGTTAGCGTCTTTAAATGACGCTGGTGTGCAAAGGCAAGTTCAGGCAGCTTTGCTGGAGTTTGATGAGTCGGATAAAAGGGATTTGATCCTGGGTCCGAGTGACACTTTGCCGGATCATGGCACTGTGGATCTTTATTCTAAGCTGGTCTATAAACACCTCTTGCTGGCGGCTGCTATGGTTGGAGATTCTGCTCAGGCAAAATGGCTGATGGATTATGAGGACAACCTGGATCCTGTGGTGACGTTTCCGTCTGCAGCGCTTTATCTTTCAAGGAAGGGTCCGACTATGTTTACTTTTTTCAGCCCTCATTTTGATCCTCGACACCCACGCTACATGCCGGCTCCACTCGGAGTGGTGGTGCCTTTAGAAGAGTTCCAGAAAGTGGAGGCTGCTCGCCCTGGCATTTCCGAGGGGATTGGTCTTTTGGCTCTTGCTAGAGTGATCTGCTCCATGTTGGATCCCCGCTCTACCATTTCTGCAGCAGAGGTGGCTCAAGAAATGTCTTTATGGAAGCCTTTGCTGATAGAGATGGAAAGGGTGTTCGATGATAGGGAAGATCCTAGTTTTCCTCATACGGATCTCCAGCGTTTGCACGACTTGAGTGGTATGAGGGCTATGGTTCGAAATCGTAGCCAAGCAGTTTTTCAGCAGACTGAGGGGCTTTTTCGTCATCGTTTGGAACACGCTCGGGATGTGCCTCTACTCAAGCGAATGCTGAGAGAGCATCCGAATTTGAGTATGGTGGATATCTCTCATGCTTTGTTCACCAATCATGCAGCCTTGTATCCCAAACCCGAGCCGCAGTTTACGTGGAAACCTTAAAACCGGGCGATGCTTTTTTAAGCTCTATGGAGGGAAGACAGCCTTTACTTGACGTATTTTTGTGATATTGTATTCGCTTAAAATATTTTATGGGAAGGATTCTTGGGGATCACAGCGCTACAGATTCCATAGCTTTGGGTTTGCGAGAAATTGCTCGCCAGCACTATTTGGGGGAAATGCCTCCGGAGCTTGCTAAACACCGCATCCAAACTCTAGCGAACCCCAATTTCCCGGTACGTTCCTTAAGTTTTGCTTTTAGGAGACTTTTGTATCAGACTTTCCCAGGTTTAGATCCAGCGGTACAAGCGGAATTGTTTCATTTGGGACAGGTTGATCCTAGGTGCAGGATACCTTCAGTGGTTCAAACTGGAGATTCTTTACTGAGACATATCCCTGGCACAACTTTACTGCCCACCCGCACCTCTTATCGCTTGGGTCAGTGTGCCCGTCCGCTACTCAATGGGGCTTTGTATGAAGGGCCTCGACCTAAAGTCTTTGAATTTGGGGTTGGATCTGGAATTGTTGCGGCCTCTCTTCTAAGAGACTGTGGTGAGGAAGCCGTTGAGTATTTTGGTGGTGAGCTCGATCCCTCTGCTGCTCGTGCTGCGAAGGAAAGCATGAGGTGGAATGGATTTAGACCAGAGACCTGTAGTGTTAGTGTGGGCGATGGTTTCGCGGTTTTGCCTCGAGATGCAAAAATGGATTTGATTGTCTCCAATCCTCCTTACTGGATTTCTAGAGGGGCGAAGAGTCCAAAGGCTAGAACATTGGGCCCGGCTCTGGCACTGGATGGAGGTGAGGACGGGACCGTTTTTTATTCCAGAATTCTCAAGGAGGGTGCTGGCTATATTAAAGCGGGCGGCCATTTTTTGCTTCAGGTTCCTCTTCCACTGGTAGACCGCATAACGGAAATGGCTCAGGCTGAGTATCCGGCCTCAGTGGTCTCTAGGGCTGCGCTTGAGCCACAGCGTGAAGGTTCTGATGTGGCGTTGGTGGTACAGGCAGCATAAAAACTGGTCGGAGTGGCGAATATTTTGTGACCAACTCCTCCCATTTTACTTCGTAAAACTGGTCGGAGTGGCGGGATTCGAACCCACGACCTCGGCGTCCCGAACGCCGCGCGCTAGCCAACTGCGCTACACCCCGATGGTGGGGAGTTTAGCGAAAAACTTTTCGCGGGGGAAGCGAAGGTGTAGATTTTATTCATGAAAACTCAATGCACTCTACCCGCTTTTCAAACGCAGTTCAAAGTTGCTGTTATTGGTGCGGGAAACGTGGGGGCGACGGCGGCCTACGCCATGCTGCTGGATGGTACGCCCAGCGAACTCGTGATTGTGGATCGCAATAAAGAGAAGGCCGAAGGGTTGATGCTGGATATGGAGCATTCTATGGCGTTTCTGGACTACACCAAGGTGGTGGGCACGGACGACGTACGATTGTGCAAAAATTCGCAGCTGATTGTGGTGACGGCGGGTGCGCGCCAGCAAGAAGGGGAGACGCGCTTGGATTTGATCAAAAAAAACCGTGCTATTTTTAAGGAACTGATTCCGCAACTGGCGAAGGTGGCGCCCAAGGCCATTTTGCTCATCGTCAGCAACCCGGTGGATGTGCTCACGTATGAAGCGCACAAGCTTTCCGGTTTTCCGTGGGGCCGCGTGTTTGGATCGGGTACCATGTTGGATACGGCGCGCTTGCGCTTCCATCTTTCCCAGGAACTGTGTTTGAGTGCCAAGAGTGTGGAGGCTTTTATTTTGGGCGAACATGGCGATACGTCTTTCCCGGTGTGGAGCAGTGCGAATGTGGCGGGCATGCCACTGATGAAGGTGCCGGGCTTCTCCAAGAGCATGGCGAACGGCGCTTACAAAGACACGCGAGAGGCGGCTTACCGTATCATCCACGATATGGGCTACACGTGTTATTCCATAGGCACGGTGATTCGCGAACTGATGAAGCATATCTTTCAACATTCACGCGTGGTATTGCCACTCTCTGTCCCGCTGCAAGGGGAGTATGGAATTAAAGATGTGGCGCTGAGTGTGCCTTGTGTGCTGGACAGCAACGGAGTTTCCGGCATCGTGGAAGTGCCACTGAGTGCGCTTGAAAAAAAGCAGCTCAAAAAATCGGCGGCAACGTTGAAGGGGTATTTGCGCTGAGATCAGTGTCTGCGGCTCAACCAGTCGTTGATATGGCCTCTTATACCCTCTCTTATGGCACTTACTGTTTTATGGTTCGGACCGTGAGCCAAACTCGCTTCATACTTTTTTCTTCGTAGTTCAGCCAGGCCCGCTTCATATCGCGTGTGGTCGAGATCTAGTGCCAGGGCGCGGCGCTCTGGATTGTGCCCAAATTTTGCGTCGCTTAAGTGTGGGATTTGGTTTTCAAGCATGCCTAGCGAGATTCGTAAGCCTTCCACCTGTCTCTCCAAGAAGCTTAAGGCTTCAGCAGCTTTTTTTGGACACCATTCCCTTGCTAAGGCGTCGTCTAAGTCCCAGAGTCGGCGGTACTCCTCTGCGGTCAGTTCTATTACACCTTGTCTTCCCCCATCCATAGTCTGAGTTTTAAGATTGATCTATAAATATTAAAACCCATAGTTTGTGTTTTGTCAACAGCCTTTACTCCAAACAGGACACCGTCCATGAACTCATGCCCGTGCCGCCGTAAGCGTCTTTCAATTCTTTTCCAATCGGCCGATAGACAGGTGAATCGTTGGTGAAATCGATCAGGAAGAGGCGGGAAAAGGTGACCGTACCGCCGCTGTTGCAGGAGGTGCTCACGAGCAGATGCTCATCGTCGCCGCAGAAGTTGGGGTAGTTGAAGCTGATGCCTTGGCAGGAAGCGAAGTCGGGGTCGTAGGCAGAGAGCAGTTCTGCACTGGGATCTGGTAAGAAGAGGGAAGTGGAACCGAATTTGTTTCCGTCGAATATTTTTTTCAAAAGGCCACCGCCTGTAGAGTTGTCGCAGAGGGTGGTGAGGCTTTCCAAGCCAAAAGCACAGTGACCACTTTTTTCTCCCCAACTCGTGCTTGTTTGGGTTTGAGTGTCGTAGACTTGGGCTACGGCGCCGCTGCCGTTTCTGGTTTGATGGAAAACAATATAGCGGCCGTCGCCGGAGTACTGGGAATCTTCACCATCTGTTATGCTAGGCACGGGGCTCGCGTTGCTGATGGATAGGCCGTCTGCACTGAGCGAAGCCTGCATGAGTTGGCTGGTGTTCGTGTCTTCGTAAAGCAGGGTCTTCCCGTCGGGGCTGACTTCCGGCCAGCTGGCATTGCTGGTGAGGGTATTTGTTTCACCCGTGGTCAGATCCACTACGCCGAGGTCTTTGCTATGCACGTTTTTGAAAATGCTGAAGTAGGCCACGGTGCCATTGGGGTTCCAGGCAGGGTAGCTTTCGCTCACGGGTGTTTCCGTGGCGCGGGTCACGGTGCTCACGGTGCCATCATCCAGATCCAAATCTGCGGTGTAGAGGTCACACTGGTTTTGTTCATTGCGGTCAGCGCAATCGCTGTTGGTGTCAAAATTTGCTCCAAAAATGATTTTGTGAGTTTCCGTGTCGGCGGGTTGAGGGCTCGTGATTGTGCCGGTTTCACTGCCGGTGTTGCTGGTGCTGCCCGAATAATAATAAAGATTGATGTCGCTTTGAGTGGCTACTTCTAGCACGGAAATGAGCAGAGGTTGAACTTGGTAGTCGTAAACCGGCGAGTCTTGCCCGGGCAAAGGGGGCTCCGCGCAGGTCGAATTGGCTCGGCTGCCGCAGGTGGCTTTGTCGGGTAGAAGGGCAACCACGATCAGGGCAGTGGCGAGGAGGAATTTTTTCATCAGTTGGATTTTAATTGTTCTACCAGTCAGTCGCTCATAAGGTCTACGATCTCGAGGTTGGAAGGTGAGGTGGGACCTTTTTCTACGGCCCTAAAACTATGCCCGGCGTTTTCCACGGGAATCAAAGTGGCTTCTACTCCTGCTGCCACTAAAGCATCGTAAAACATTTGGCTTTGCTCAAATGGGACTAAATCGTCTTCTTCCCCGTGAATGATCAAAAAGGGAGGGTCGTCGGAGCTCACATAGGTGATGGGACTTTGATCAGCGCCATCTTTGTAGGAACTGTCTCCGAAAGCACTTTTGAGCAATTCTGGCGGATTTCCTTCGAATTGGATGGTGAGGTCTGCAGGGCCGTACATATCCACTACGGCCTCTACTTCGCTGGAAAACTCAAGGTAGTCCCCGGTATCCCAAGCGCTCATTTCCGCAGAAGTTCCGAGCAAGCTGACCAAATGCCCCCCGGCGCTGCCGCCGTAGGCCCCGATGTGATCGGGATCAATATTGTAGCTGCTTGCGTTAGCACGAAGGTAACGCACGGCACATTTTATGTCTTCAATGTTGGTGGGGAAAACACTGGCAGGCGCCAAACTGTAGTTGACTGCAGCCACTGCGATTCCTTTTTCATTGAGAGCTTCTCTATAAGTTGCTAGATCTGTTTTATCTCCTTTGCTCCAGCCTCCGCCGTGCACGTAGAGAACCACCGGGAAAGGATCCGTGGAATCCAAAGACTCTGCGGTGGGGTAGTAAAAATCCAGAATCTCCATTTCGTTCATAGAACAATAGGAGACGTTTTCATCCACTGTGCCGAGTTTTTCTTCTGAAAATGTGCTTTGGGTTTCGCTGGGTATATCTGTAACGGGCTCTTCTTCTGTAGGCGATTCGGCCCTTTTTCCGCTGCAGCTCGTCAGCACGAGGAGTCCCAATAGGAAGAAAAAGGTTTTCATCAACAAGGTGTGAAAAAGCAAAATTGGTCGGAGTGGCGGGACTTGAACCCACGGCCTCTTGCACCCCATGCAAGCGCGCTAGCCAACTGCGCTACACCCCGACGTGCACCCTTTTTAGCAGATTTTGCTCTAAAACAAAACCTTTTTAGTGAAAGAGCATTTGTTTTCCGTCGTATTGACAGATCTTAATAGATTTCATAGTATAAGCTTCTTTCAAATCATTAACACTCCTTTTATGTTTAGCCTTCGCGGTTTGCGCAATACAATAGTGTTTGGTGCGGTTTTAGCTGTGGCTTACAGTTTTGCCCTTTTCTCGGCTCCTTCAACGGAAGCTGCGATTTGTCGCACGAATTTCGTTTACGTTGATTCTGGCGCCGGTACGGATCGCGCGGGATGTTGGGGAACCAACTCTGCGGATGCTTACGCCACGATTTCTGCAGCTTTGGCTGACCGAAATGCCAATTATTCCGGAACGGAGATCACCATTTACTTCAAGGGTGACGTCAATCAAACCTTGGACAACAGTGGATCTTCCAACAATGTGTATTTGAGACCGCAAACCTTGGGTGCTAGCACTAAGGCGATTTTTACCGTGAAAGGAAGTAACTATATTCGAGTAGCCTATTTTAAATTCACTAGTTCAGGAGGAGTAAAGATGAATGGGACTGGAAACAATATTACGGTGGAAAACAACACGTTCAGTACGGCCACCACCTTTATTGATATTACAGGTTCCAATACGGCCATTATTGAGGATAATACTTTCCAATCTGGGTACATTTACGACCACAACAATGCTGGACGCGTGACCATTTGGACCAATACCTTTACTGGAGCAGGTTCCAAAGGGGGATACCATGTTTCTGTTAACACTCAATCTTCCGGGGGCATTGATTTTGTGGGAAACAAAATCACCAGCACGAGTGGCAACGGACTTTCCATGACTAGCGCTTCGGGAGCGATCATCATGAGCAACACCTTCACGGGGCCCGGTTCGGTGAGTTCTACCGCTGTGCAGCTTTCTGGTACTACAGGGAACATCCAAAACAACACCGTGACCGGTTATGGAAAAGGCTTTTTGGCACTTGGAACAGGAGCTACCAACCTCAACTATGTGGACAACAATAAGGTCACTTTGACCGATACGGCTACGGCTGAATCCATTGGATTTGGGTTCACAGGCATGAACATCACTCATTTTACCAACAACACGGTTTCTTCCGGGGATTATGGCCTTAAGGTGAACACCACTACGGTGAATGAAGTGCTGACGAACACTTTCACGAGCCTCAGTTATGCCGTGTTTGGAGATGCCCTCAGCCAACTTACCACTGTTTCCAATAATGGTTTTAGCTCTGTGGGTACGGGAATTTGGTTGGTGATGAGCACGTTCACGACCATCGATAGCAATCAACTGGCAGCGAGCTCTTATGGAATTTTATTGGAGACTACTAAGGGTAAATTCAGCAGCTGGAATAGCGAAGGCACGCCTTCTGATCCTCCCGGAACCACCACTGCGGCTCAGTCTGTGATCAAGAACAATACGATCACGGGATCCAATGTGGGTATTGCGATGGCTGCTTACAATGTGGACGACATTCATAAAAATACTTTTGTGAATGTGGTGGATGGAACGGATATGTTCTTTTCTGCGGTCAACATTTTTAAGAACAATGTCTTGGGGCACAATGTGGCGATGGCCAATGGAAGAGGAGTTTATTTGAATGCTTCTTCTTTGGCTGATTTTTCTCGCAATGCTTTCAATGCCTTCCAATCTGGACTCAAGATGGAAGCGGCTTCTACGATTTCTACGCTTTTCGACAGCAATTCTTTCTCCGGTGGTACTTATGGAGTTTATTTGAACAGCTCTACTTTGGCGGTGCCTGTGACGAATGGTGTTTTTGCAGCGATGCCCAATGGGGTTTATCTTACGGCAGGGACTACGGGTTTCACGGTGCTTTATTCTACTTTCTATAGCAATACTACGGCGGTGCTTGTGGCAGCGAATTTGCCTGCCGGCAACGTGGTGAAGCTCGCCAACAACGTGTACTCCCAGTTCGGCCCTTACGCCGTGAGTGTTTTGGACAGTGCCGATTTGGGGCTGCTCGATTACAACGTTTATGAGCACGTGGCCGGGACCGCGATTCTGAATGTGCCTACCGGAGCTGTGACTTTGACCGGGGCACGTGCGGGTGGTTTTGAAATCAATGCTTACGAAGAGAATGGCACCACGTTGGTTAACCCTGCCGCCGGGGACTATCACTTGCAAGCGGTGTCTCGTGCTGTGAACAGTGCAGATGTCACTTTTGTGGTAGCCAAAGATTTTGAGAACCGTGCGCGTCCAGTGTGTGTGACTTCTGACCGTGGAGCTTTTGAAGCTACTTCAGCTGCTTTTGCCGCTTTGTTTGATGGCGATGGAGATGGACTTTGTAACTTCCAGGAAACGGCGTGGGGAACGAGTGGAACTTCCACCGATAGCGATGCCGATGGCGTGGCTGACTACAAGGAAATTTATCAAACGCTGACGGATCCCACCTTGGCCGACACCGACGGAGATGGCTACAGCGATGGGGAAGAAGTGCTGACTTACGGTACGGATCCTCTGGATGCTTTGGATCACGTGAACGACAGCGATCGTGACGGTATGGATGACACTTGGGAAACACTTTACGGCCTGGATCCTTTGGATGCCAGTGATGCCGCTACCGATTTAGATGGCGACGGTCTCACTAATCTTGAAGAGTACGAGGCGGATATGGATCCTTCTGATGCTGACATGGACAACGACGGATTGAACGATGGCGACGAAGTGAGTGCCGGTACCGACTGGATCAATCCCGATACGGATGCGGATGGCATGGAAGACGGCTTTGAAGTGACTTACGGCCTCGATCCCCTTTCTGATGACAGTGGTGACGATGCTGATTCCGATGGACTCACTAACTTGGAAGAGTACGACGCGGATACAGATCCCACCGATAGCGATACCGATGGTGATGGAATGGACGATTACTGGGAACTCAACAATAGCCTCAATCCCACTCGCAACGATGGAGCTTCAGATTACGACCGTGATGGACTCAGTAATCGTGAAGAGTACGTGCTGGGAACTTATCCCGATGACGACGACACGGATGGCGACGGTTATACGGATGGGGTGGAAGTGACGTATTCCACGGATCCTTTGGATGCGGCAAGTTACCCCACTATCATCGACGATGATAGTGATGGAATGGACGATGCCTGGGAAGCTTTGTACAGCTGTATGAACGAAACGGTGGACGACTCCACCGGCGATTCTGATGCCGATGGCCTCACGAACTACGAAGAATACACTTACTCTTCCAATCCTTGTGACGACGACACCGATGGTGACACGATGGACGACGGCTGGGAAGCGACTTACGGCCTCGACTTGAACACCAACGATGCGTCCAGTGATTTGGATGGAGATGGACTCAACAATTGGGAAGAATACCGTGAGGGCACGGACCCCAGCGACACGGATACTGACGGAGACTCCTTTGGAGACGGCGCAGAAGACACGGCCGGGACAGATCCTTTGGATGCCAGTGACTTTCCACCGGATGGAGATTTGGATGGCCTGGCCGACCTCTGGGAAGACAGTTACAGCTGTATGGATTCCAGCGTGAACGATGCGGCCACCGACGACGATGCGGACGGGCTCACGGCTTTGCAAGAGTATGGCTACGACACCAATCCTTGTGATGACGACACGGACAGCGACGGCATGGACGACGCTTGGGAAATCGATTACGGCCTGGATGCTACGGTGAGCAGCGCTTCCACCGATACGGATTCTGACGGACTCACGGACTTGGAAGAGTACATTCTTGGCTCTGTGCCTACGGACACCGATACGGATGGAGATGGCATGCCCGATGGTTGGGAAGAGAGTTATGGGCTCGATCTGCTTGTGAACGATGCGGCCAGTGATTTGGATGGAGACACTTTGACCAACTTGGTGGAATACACTTTGGGAACTTCTCCTGCCAGCACGGACTCAGATGCAGATGGGATGCCCGACGCTTGGGAATACAGTTACGGTTTGGATGCGACGAGCAACGACGCCTCCAGCGACTTCGATAGCGATGGCCTCAACAATTTGGCCGAGTACACGGCTGGTACGGATCCCACGAACACGGATACAGACGGGGATGCCTACGGCGACGGAGTGGAGGTGAATGCGAGCACGGATCCTTTGGATGCTGCCGATCATCCTACCGATTCCGACGGAGACGGTATGGACGACATTTGGGAAGCCAGCTACACCTGTATGGATGCCGCCGTTTCCGATGCTACTACGGATGATGATGTCGATGGCCTGACGGCTACTGAGGAATACACGGCTGGTACGGATCCTTGTACCGCCGACACCGATGGTGACGGATTCGACGATGGCGAAGAAATCTCTGGAGGCTACGACCCTTTGGATGCCACCGACTATCCCTTGGATGCGGACGGCGATGGACTTCTGGATACCTGGGAAGTTTTATACAGCTGTATGGATGCCGCCGTTTCCGATGCTACTACCGATGATGATGTCGATGGCCTGACGGCTACTGAGGAATACACGGCCGGTACGGATCCTTGTACAGCGGACAGCGATGGTGACGGATTCGACGATGGCGAAGAAATCTCTGGAGGCTACGATCCTTTGGATGCCACTGATTACCCCTTGGATGCGGATGGCGACGGACTCCTAGATACCTGGGAAGTTTTATACAGCTGTATGGATGCCGCCGTTTCCGATGCTACTACGGATGATGATGTCGATGGCCTGACGGCTACTGAGGAATACACGGCTGGTACGGATCCTTGTACCGCCGACACCGATGGTGACGGATTCGACGATGGCGAAGAAGTGGATGCTGGGACCGATCCTTTGGATGCTCTGGATTTTCCTGCGGACTCTGATGGAGACGGTCTTACGGATGCTGAAGAAGCGCTTTTGGGGACGGATCCCTTTAGCAATGACTCTGATGGAGATTTGTTCACGGACGGTTACGAAGTGGAACAGGCCAGCGATCCTAGCAGTTCTGCCAGTACGCCCAGTTTGACGGTGAGCGTAGCGAACTACAGTGCGTTGGTGGGCTACGGTGAAAGTGGTAGTTGGACCTACTACGTGTATGGCTATGACGAAACACTGTTCCTCTCTATGACCACTTCGGATCAGTATTACGTTCAAAATGATTTCCGGACAACCCCTACAGGTGTGGTTGGTGCCGGCTTTGATGAGACCCAATACTTGGGGTCCGTTCTTGTTGAATTCTGTTCTCGAAGAACGGCCAGTGCCGATCCTACCTCGGACACGTGTTCTTCAGTCCCCGACTACAGTGCTGTGGGATCTCCTACGACTCAAGCAACCCATTTAACGAGTTCAGCTCAAATGGAGGCGTGGACGGGACGTTTGTCTTTGTACTATACCTTCGATGACTTTTATTGGGTGCGGTCTGCGGATTCGACTCCCGAAGCCTTTGACTCTTTCCGTATTTCTCTAGGGTCTTAGTACTGCTTTGACCTTTCTAAGGCCCACCCAGGCCATCGCCGCTTCGGCGGCGATGGCTGAGCTGATGATGATTACGATTTTGAGGTCTGAGGAAAAAGGCAAAAAGCTCAGTGCTCCTATGCCCAGCCCAATAGCCAGTGCCAGTAGTTCCCGTTTCAGCCACCAGCGCTCTTTGCCGAGTGCGAAAAGGGTGATGAAGCTGAGGTCGTAAAAATAGGAGACCGCTGCCAGAATGAGCAGCAAAGGTAAAATGAACCAGAGCCCTGGGGCTAAGAAATCGTGGCTGCTGACGAGGGAGAGAGCCCAAGGCCCGAGGGCACTGCCGAAGACCACGACGCTCAGTGCCAGCCACAGCAATCCTTTTCGAGCTTTTTTGTAGAGCTCTTGGGCGGTGTGCAGGTGACCTTCTTTTAAGGCGTGTTTAAGCGCGGGCAAAATGGAGAACATCAGGAATGTGGAGAACAAACTCAGAGTGGCGCTGAGGTGCAGACTCAAAGAGTAAGTGGAATAGTCGCTGTTGCTCAGCACATTCACAATGAGGGCGCTCGGGAGAAAACGATAGTAGATGTTGTTCAGCACGTTGATGATGCCGAAGGGCAGGGAAGTCCAGAGCAGCTCTTTTTGAATGGCGCTGTTCCAGTGGCTCACGATTTTCATGGAGCCTCGCACAAAACCTAAACTGATTCCTGCCGTGACAATGGAACCCAGCAGTGGACCGAGGAGATAGAGCGCAAGATTGTGTTGCTCTGTGTAAAAAAGTGCGGCGGTGGTGAGCAGGTTCACGGCGCGCCCCGCGAACAAGGCGAGGGTGGCTCTTCCCATTTTGTATTGCGCTTGCAGGGTTCCGTCGCAAACGGAAGTGATGTAATCCAGGAGCAAGCTGCTCATGAAGAGAAGCGTGCCCACGAAGAATAGAGGGTCCTCGATTTGCACCACGGCGTAGAAGAGGCCCATTCCAAAAAAGAAGAGAGCGGTCCAGAGCCGTAGCAGCAGCGCGTTCCAAAAAATGTGAGAGTCATTGGGTTTGTCGGCCATTTTGCGCACCATGTTTCCGAAGATTCCCAGGTTGCCCGCGGTGGAAAAGAAGAGTGAGAACTCGGTGATTTTTCCGTAGACCCCGTAGTTCTCCGCCCCGAGTGCCTCGGTGAGCAACTTCACGGTAAAAAAGCCCAAGCCGATTTGGGCGACCTTGCCCAAAATTTGGACAAAAGTGGACCAAGCGATTTCCCGCCTTAGGAGTTTTGCGATCATGGCTCGATGGGAAGGACTTCAAGAATCAGTTTGGCTCCTGCATTGATGTCCGCTGGATCCCAGTCGTGCAGAGCGTTTTCTATCATGGCCCACGTGTATACGTAGTCGGCGCCATTGCGGGTGCCCACATCGTTGGTCACGATCTGTTGTTTGGCGGCATCATACCCTTTGATCACAAGCATATGGTAGGTGGGGCCGCCGTTGGTGAAGTTGGGGTTGTAGAGCTGCTTCCCGGCAAAACCTCCGATGATCAAGTGCCCTTGGGCGAGAATGTTTTGAATGTCTTCGAAGGTGGGGTTTTCGTGCACGATGCTTTCGAGACCGTAGTTGGCCTTCATGAACTCGGCGGTTTCGGCCACGGTGGTGTCGTGGTAGTCCATGTCGTTTTTGCCTTGCCAGTCTACGAGGGCGAGTAACTCTGCGTTGAATTCGTCACGGGTCCAGTTTTTGTTGAGGTAAACATTGGCCACCAGGGCCACACTGGCTTCTTCACAGGCGTCTTGCCAGGGGTAATCCCAGTTGCCGGTGGGGGCTTGGGTGTAAAAAGGAACCTCGATGTTGAGTTGCTCGGGCAGGGCTCCGCTGTCCGTGACAGGGGTAGGAATGGGGTCGTTTGCGTCTGCGACATCGGTGATGGGAGTGCTCACGGGCGCCTCGGGGCCTTCTAGCTTAGAACTCTGCCATTGGTCGTAGCTCAAAAAGCCCCCAAAACCGAGCGCTACTATGAGCAAAACTCCCCAGAATACTCTGCCAAAGGAAGCTCTTGCTTTATTCATAAAATATGTTATTATTTCTAGCGCTAATCTTATTCTACTCCTTTTTTATGACAGAAGGTAGAAAACTTGAAGACCTCGCTCGAGACGATGAGTTTCTAAGAATGGTGGTGGACCGTTGTCTCACACTTCATGAACGTGATCGTCGTGGTGGGGAAGAAGTGGACCATTTCCGTAATGTACTGTCTTTAGCGGTTCATGAATCTCTGCGTCAACGGGGGGTGGAACCGCGTCCCTACGTCGGTTTGCTCCGCCAATTTGTGACCGACCTCTATGTCCCTACTCAAATTACTACTGCTGCAGGTGTGGATGAAGACAGTGAACCGACTCGTCTTTTGAAATTCCTCGCTCCTACGCCTCATTCCCGGGAAGATATGATGTTGAATGTGTTCCCCTCTTTGAGGAGAAGTGTGGAGGTTCAAAGAATTCCGTACTTAGATCGTTTGATTATAGTATTTAATTTGAAGCTCTTGGCGGGTGGCTTGGATATGCGTGAACAAATACTGCTTGGTCAGAAAGACGCTTCGGTTGATCCGCTCACTCAATTGCTCAATCGACGTGGGATGGAAGCTTATCTTGCCGATCTATTGCGTGAAGATCCTAAGGCTTCGGGAGCCCTGCTTATGGTGGATGCAGATCACTTTAAGAGTGTGAATGATGAGCGAGGGCATGACGTTGGGGACCAGGCGCTCCGTTATTTAGCGAGTACGATTTCCGAGACGGTACGTATAGATCCTGATGCGGTGGTGAGAGTCCAGGAAGAGTTGAAGCCGGAAGCGCTTCCGACTGCGGTACGATGGGGTGGGGAAGAAATGGCGGTTTTTTTGCCTGCCATTGACACTTTAGAGGGGGCACATCGTATTGGAGAGCGTGCGAGACGTGCCGTTGAAAGTGGTGCGGAAGAACATTTAGGTTTTCCTCTCACGGTGACCATTGGAATCACTACAGGGCCTTTCTCAGAAGCTGAAAACATGATGAGAACTGCTGATGGGCTACTTTATGAAGGTAAAGCAGCGGGAAGAAACAGAGTTGTTTCAGGACCCTTTAACCCTCAGGGTGTTCCTGGTCGTGAGGTGAGAAGCCATCCGACGGTAGTACCGCGGTCGCGTAAAGAGTAGGTGGCGTCTTTACAGGTTCGCTGCCTTTGCTTAGAATAGCCGAGATCAAGCTGTTTTCTTATGCCTAAGCTCAAAAAACCACGACTTCGGAATGTGCTCAATAAAGTGACCTGTCTCCGTGCTTTGGCGGCCGAGCCGTTCAAACGGGTGACTTTGTCGTTTTACAGGTATGTGAAGATTGAAAATCCGGCAGATTTTAGAGATCAGCTGTATGCAGAATGGGACAAACTTGGGGTTTTTGGCCGAGTTTACTTGGCTCGAGAGGGAATCAACGCGCAAATCAGCGTGCCAGAGCCCCAATTCGAGGCTTTTAAAGCCGCTTTGGAGGGCCATGCGGAGCTCGCCGCTATGTATTTGAACATTGCCTTGGAACAGGCAGAGTCTTTCTATAAGCTCACCATCAAGGTGCGAAAACAGATTGTGGGCGATGGTCTGCCGGAGGACAGCTACGATTTGTCCCAAGTAGGGAATCATCTGAACGCCGAAGAATTCAATACGGCTATGGAAAGTGAAGATGCCTTGGTGGTGGACATGCGCAATTTCTACGAAAGCCGCATCGGACATTTTGAAGGAGCGGTGTGTCCGGACAGCAACACTTTTAAAGAGGAACTTCAGATGGTGACCGAGCAGTTGAAGGATCAAAAAGACAAAAAAGTCTTGCTCTATTGTACGGGTGGGATTCGCTGTGAAAAGGCGAGCGCTTATTTTAAACACGAAGGTTTTAAGGATGTGAATCAGCTGCAGGGAGGCATCATTTCTTATGTGCAGGAAGTGCGCCAGAAGCAGTTGGAGAGCAAATTCAAGGGCAGCAACTACGTTTTTGATGAGCGCATCAGCGAACGCGTAACAGAAGATGTGCTTTCTGAGTGCGACCAGTGTGGCGCCGCTTGGGACGGCTATACCAACTGTGCGAATGCCACCTGCAATCTTTTGTTTTTGCAGTGCGCGGCTTGTGCGGAGAAATGGAATGGTGCTTGCACGCCGGAATGCCAAGCGGTGGTCTTGTTGCCGGAAGCAGAGCGCCGCGCGTATTACGCCAAGCAGCCACCCTGCACTCAGGAAATTTATCTATCTAGGATTAGGCCGAAGGCGAAGATAGGCAAAGAGCTCCGCTAAATTATTTGAGTGATCTCGCCCGTAATGTTAGTAAACATCCATCGGGTTGGCTTCGACCTAGAGTTGTTTTGGGGCGTTTTGTGCCTGGTGAAATTGGTGAGCTTCAAGGCCTTTTCTTCAATGAATTGCGTGTACAAGGATTCAAGCGAACTCCTTGGCAATTGGTTTTTCCTGGTCAGACGGCGGGTCTTATTAAACCGCTTTCACCACCTGCAGATGGTGTCAGTGAATATCATGTGCGCGCGCACAGAATTTTACAGGCTCGTCCTAAGCTGAAATGTACAGTTGAATGTAGAGTTTGGTCTTAAGCATTGATGCAAATTACTTGCAATAGAAGCATCTAAGTCAGATTTTTGTCAGGACTTTTTTGTTATGATTGAGACGTTCACTTTGGGCCCAGACTCGGTGTCCTCAACAGAGTTGTCATCTTGTTGGGTCGGGTTCAAATCCCGATGGGTCCACCGCTGAACAAGCGACAGCAAAAAGCCCTTTCCGTACGGAAGGGCTTTTTGATCTCAACAGAGTTGTCTTTATTATTCTATTCCTAAGGCTACTCTTTTGCAATAATGCTTAGTTGAAGTACTGATCGTAAGCGAGGTCCAGAATCTTGGCGGCTTCACCACGAGTGATGGAGTTGTAAGGACCGAAGCTGCCGTCGCTGTAACCGTCCACGAGGTTGTCTTCGTCGGCGATCACCACTACTTCAGCGAACCAGTCGTTCACGTCTACATCCCAGAAGTCGATGTCGCTTTCATCGAAGCTGAAGTCGTCTTGTTCAGCCACGTTCATCAGGATTTCTAGGAATTCTGCACGAGTGATGGCTTGGTCGGGTTTGAAGTTGCCACTGCTGTATCCGTCCACGTAACCCATGGCTGTAGCGTAGGTCACATAGGAGTAGTACCAGCTGCTGGAGGACACGTCGCCGTAGTGTACGGAAGACACGGAGTAGGGATCGAGTTCGGCATTGAGCAGAATCATCTTCAGGGCTTCAGCACGAGTGGTGGTGGAATCGGGATACATGCGCGTGTCGCTGCGTCCGTCCACTACTCCACGATCGTAGAGGTTACAGAAGTAAGGTTCGGACCATTCACCATCGAGGTCAGTGAAGTCTCCGCAAGAATCGCTGCCGCCGTTGGTGTCGATGCTATCTTCGTCCACGGTCATACAGTTGTTGCTTTCGCTGTCTTCATCCACGTCGTCGTCGGTATCCACACAAACTTCTACTTCGTAAGTGCTGCCTTCATTTTCCAGAATGTCTCCGGCGCTGTAAGTGTCTTCTTCTCCTTCATCCAAGAAGTTGGTGCTGGATGAACTTTGGGTCACGCTCTTGGTGTATTCCGCGTCGCCGTCCACGTAAACGGTGATGCTTACGGTTTCGCCGTTGTCCACGTCGTCGTCTCCTACGTTGGCCACGGTGAAGTTGAGTTCATCGTCGCTGTCCAGGTAGATGTCGGTCACGTCGAGATCGGCATCACCGTTGGATGAAGAGCCATTGAATTCCAAGTCTTCTGTACGGCAATTGTTGCTTTCGCTGTCTTCATCAATGTCGTCGTAGTAATCGGAACAGATTTCGATTTCGTAGGTTTCACCGTCGTCCCAAATGTTGTCGTTCTGGAAAGAGAAGGTGTTGGTTTCGTCTTCTTCAAAGTAACCCTCGGAGTAGCTGCTGAGGAATTCTCGGTCGCCATCCACGTACACTGCAATGGCTACGGAATCGTCGGCGTCATCACCACCCTCGTTGCTCACTTCGGCGTAAAGATAATCTCCGCTGAAGTAAAGATCGTTCACGGTGAGATCCGCATCGTCGGAAGAAGAACCGCCCATGGTGAGAGTTTCGGTGCGACAGTTGTCGCTCTCGTCGTCTTCATCCACGTTGTCAGTGGCATCGATGCAGACTTCAATGGAGTGACTATCGTCCCCTGTGAGTTCATCGGCGAGGAAAGCGAAAGAGGTGCTTTCACCGGAGCCGAAGTAGTTGTAACCGATGGTTCCGGAGTATTCACGACTGCCGTCCACATAGACATACACGTAAACGGTGTCTGAGCTGGAGACGTCGTCGTCGCCTTCGTTGCTGATGTCAGCCCATACGGCGTCGTTTTCGTAGTAGAGGTCGTCCACGGTGAGATCAGGGTCGTTGTTGCTGGAGCCTGTGCTGGTCATGCTCACGTAGGCTGTTTGTTGAGCGGTGCTGTCGGAAGTACGGTTGGCAATGGACACAGAATTGGTGCTGTAACCACTTGCAGAGACGGTAGCAGTGCTGCCGTCTTGAGAGGTAGGAACAGGGCAGTAAGCCACTCCACTAGAGATTGTACAGGTGGTGTTGCTGGTTCCTGCGTAGGCAGAACTGATGGTCACGTTGTTTCCTGTGCTGGAATCCTCCGCAAAAATACGGTGAGTGTAGTCCAGGTTTAAGTCTAGAATGTTTTGGGTGTGGTCCAGGGAGATACTGCTGGATTCTTGAACGTAACCTGTGACAGTAGCGGTGTATTGGTAAACGGCTCCACCTGCAGGAGAGAAGAAACCGTAGTATTCGGTTCCGTTGCCTGCATTTTTGCTCACATAAACTTGAGCGTCAGCGCTACTGGAGGTGAAGCTATAGCTGGAGCTGTAGCTGCTGGGAGTATTTCCAAATTGATCTTCGATGGTCACCTTCATGTTGTAGTTGATGATACCGATTTGAGAAAACGTAGGGCTGCTGGAGTAGGTACTGCCAATAGAAAGTTTCACAAAGAAGTAAGAACCGCTGTATTGGTAGGCGTTTCCGTCTTCATCGGTGGTCATTAAAATATTGGTTTTTTCCCAACCGGAAGGGCGAGTCCATTCCACTTGGAAGGTTCCATCGGTATTGTCGGAGATGCTGCCGGAGTTGTTGTTCACGAGCGTTGCCCAGGATCCACCGTCCCAGTATTCCACGGAGTAGCTTCCTCCAGTGGCTGAATTGTAGACATCTGCGGAAATTCCGTCGAACTTGTTGCTGTATCCAAGGTAAAGTTCGCTGCCGGCCCCTTTATAAAGGGTCACGTCGTTGGAAGAACCGTTGGATGCTGCTGTGGTTTTTTCGGTGAGTACTCCACCCGCATTTTGGATGACGGAATCGACATAATCGTTGGAGTTGTCTGCGCCTGAATAAGTGACCGCTGCTGAGGCAAACTGGCCGGGGAGTAATCCTGAGAACAAGACTACGAGGCTGAGGAGGGTGAAAAATCTTTTCATCTTTTCAGGTTTAAAAGTGAAATAAGGGTGTAATTATAATACAGTTCCAGAAAAAAGCAAGTTAATTCTTTTTAGAGCTGCTTTTGGTGGCGTGGCCCAGACTGGCTAGCAGGGTGGTAAGAGGTACGGCCAGAATCAGTCCGATGCTCCCTACTAGAGTTTGAACCACTTCTTCGGCCACGAACTCGTAGTTGATGACTTCACTAAAAGGGTGAGCATTGCTGATGAAGAGCATGAGCAGAGGGAGAGAGGCGCCGGCATAGATGAGGATGAGGGTGTTCACCATGGAGGCGATGTGATCTTTTCCGACAGCCATGGTTTTTGAGAAGAGTTCTGGGAATCGTATGTTCGGTTTGGTGGCTTTCAATTGGTCGGCGACAGAGGCTTGAGAAATGGTGATGTCGTCCAGGATACCGAGCATACTGATCATGATTCCGGCGAGCAGCAATCCTTGAAAGTGGAGAGTGGTTCCCGTGTCTGACTTTAAATAGAGAGCGGCATCGTCGGTGAGCCCGGAAAGGTGACTCCAGGTGAGAAAGATTTTTGCGAGTATGCCGGTGAGGACCAGAGTGAGGATGGTTCCGCAGATGGCGAGATTGGTTTTTTTACTGATTCCGTGGGAGAGATAAAAGGTGATGGGGATGATGAAGAGCGCCCCGGAGATGGCAGTGAGTACGGGGTCGTAGCCGGCCAAGAGCAAAGGAAGTATCCATTTAAAAATCACTAAGAATGAGAAGATCATTCCGACCAGCGATTCAAAGCCTTGTTGTTGACTCACGAGGATGACTACTAATAGAAAGAGCCCGAAGAGCCAGTACAGAACGGGGCGGCGTACGTAGTCGGACATGGAGTAGTTGCTTTCGCCGGTGCTGGGGTCTGTGCTTTTTTGAATAACCACTTCATCTCCTTCCTTATACAGTTGTGCGTCCAGCGTTTGTAAATCGCTGTTGTGGACCTCCAGGCTTTGTCCTGAGATGGATCCTTTTTGAACTTCGACAGTGAGCGTTTGATTCACTTCTGTGGCGCCGGTTTCATCGGTACTGCTTTCATTTTGAGCCTGACTCACGGTGCCTTCGAGTACTTCTTCGTAAGCACTGCTGCCGATGAGTCCCGGCATGGGAATTTCCAAAAAATAAAAAAAGACCGAAAGCAGTAGTAATGCCAGTGTTAGAAAAATTTTTGTAGATTTCATGCGAAGGTTTATTTTCGAACGAGAGCAATGAAACTTTTGAGATAACGGGCTTCGGGGAAAGTGAGGGAGTCGGGATGGTCCGGACTTTGGCGTACGGATTCGAGGATGTGGAGTTTGACTCCGGCTTGTACTGCGGCGCGGCGCAGAATGAAAACAAAATCGTCTTCTGGAAGAAAGTGCGAGCAACTCGACGTTACTAAAATACCCTTGTCTGGCAATGCACGCAAAGCCGCGCGGTTCAAAAAGTGATAGGCTTTTTTTCCGGATTCAGCGTCCTTGCTCGATTTGATGAGTGCGGGAGGGTCGAGCAAGATCATGTCGAAGCGACCTTCTTCCATGCTTCCTACAAAATTGAAGGCATCTTCGTCGATGGTTTCGATGGATTTTTTCTTTTTTGGAAAGTTGAGTGCGACGTGTGCTTCACACAGTGCGAGTGCGTCTGCGGAACTGTCTAGAAAGCTCACGGACTTCGCGCCACCGCGCAGCGCGTACACACCGGCGGCGCCGGAATAAGAAAATGTGTCGAGCACTTTTCTTCCGTCTGCAAATTTTTCCATCGCAGCGCGTAAGTTTTTTTGGTCGGTGAAGAATCCGGTTTTTTGTCCGTTCAAAACATCCGCTGTGAAGGTGAGTCCATTTTCTAAAAATTCAATCGGCTTAGAAATTTTTCCGTCGAGCACGTCTTTGAATTCCGGAAGATTTTCATCACGGCGCACATGAATGTCACTGCGCTCGACGATGGCTTTGGGTTTAAAAACTTTTTTGAGTGCGGCGAGAATGAGTGGTTTCATTTCTTCGATTCCTGCTGTGGAAATTTGTAGCACGAGAATATTTTCAAAGCGATCCACCACGAGCCCAGGCACACCGTCGGCTTCGCCAAAAAGCACTCTGTAACCTGTTGTTTGAGTTTTCGTTCCGTAGCCGAGCAAGGTGCGTTGTTCGTGCGCGGCTGTTATTTTGTTGAGCCACCATGTTTCATCAATCACGGCATCACTGAAGTCCAACATGCGCACGGTGATAGTGGAAGATTTTGAAAAAGTTCCTAGGCCTAAAATTTTTCCATCACTGCTTTCTACTCCGACTAAACTTCCGTGAGGAATGTCGGTGGGCATGCGTTCAATTGCGCCCGAAAAAATCCATGGATGCTGCCAAAAAATGTTTGCGTCGCGATCTTTTTTAATTTTTATCGTAGAATATTGCATGAGCGAATGTTAGATTTGCTGTATTCTATAGACAAAATTTCGACTTGAACAGTGGTGAAAAAATATCTCTTGTAATCATTTTGAAAGAGGAGGAAAATTTTTATAGTTTCTTTTTAATTCTTAACTCCACGCGCCATGCCAGTTAAAAAGAAAAAAGCTGCGAAGCCAGCTAAAAAAGCTTCAAAGAAAGTTGTTAAGAAAGCAGTAAAGAAGGTTGCTAAGAAACCAGCCAAGAAGGCTGTGAAGAAAGCAGCTGGAAAGAAAAAGCGTTAAGCGACATTACGTCGACGTTTTAAAAAGCCCCGCGCAAGCGGGGCTTTTGTTTCGTGTCTATAAATTATTCCACCGCGAGTGGGAAGTAGGTTTGTCCGTAACCGCCTTCTTCAAAATTTACTTTCACGGAGAAAATTAAATTGCCGGTGTGTTTGAAAGCATCGGAAACGAGGTAGGTGTTGTTGCCTTCATCCGTTTTGGGCAAATTGTTTTGAATCGTGTTGCCCGTGGTGCTGTCCTTCAAGGTGAGGGTCAGTTCTCTTATGGAGAGTGTGGTGGCAATGTGAACGGTGATGGGGGTCCCATTAGTGAATGGAGTGAAGGTCATGGCTGACCAATCGGGATCGCCGTTGTCTAAACACAAAACGTCACTGCAGAATCCACCACTCACACCGGGGGCTTCCTCTTGGCCTTCCCAAGACACTTGAATGTCTGGTTGTTTTGCCAGTTCAGCTTGCATGTCTACTTTAGGTGCGGTGTTGCAAGCGGTGAGTAGGGATAGCAGGGTAATGAGAGAGAGTGTGCGTTTCATCCGAAAGTGAAGGTGAAGAGCTTGAAGCCTACACCCTTTGGGACGATTTTTAAAGTATGCGTGCCATAATCGCTGCCTTCCACTAGGGTGTAGAGCATGTTGGCCTGTACGGTTATGGTTTGTAGCAGTTTGCCGTCGAGCCACACTTCTACTTCTGTGGGGGCATCCGCACTGGCCACCATATAGATGTTTTTAGCATTGTATTCAAAGACGACGCTGCTTTCTGTGCTGGCGCTGACTAGGGCTTCGCTTTCTTGAGTCCAGTCGCCGATGGCATAGGCTTGATTGGGCGCTATGCTGGAAGATTCTGTCGTGACGAAGCTCAAATTGCTGGAACGATCGCTGCCAAAATAAGTTTCCGGACTGTTGATTTTATTGAAATCGACAGCGATGGTGTTTTCGGGAGTGCTAATGCCCATGTCGGTGAGGCCGAGCGCTTTTTGAATTTCGCTTTCGATTTCATCATCATCCCCTTCGCCGATGTGGTCGTAAACGATTTCTCCGTTGAGGCCGATGAGATAAACGTGAGGCCAGTAGCGATTTCCAAAAGTGTTCCATGTGCCATGATCGTTGTCCATCACTACGGGATAATTCACCTTGAATTGTGCGACTGCGGCTTCTACATTTCTGCGTTCTTTTTCGAATTCAAATTCTGGAGTGTGCACGCCCACAATCAACAAACCTTTGTCTTCGTATTTCTTCCACCACTCGTTTAAATAGGGAAGAGTGCGTTGGCAGTTGATGCAACTGTAGGTCCAAAAATCGATGAGGATGACTTTTTCTCCGATCACGTCTGCTATTTGAAAGGGCTCCGTGTTGATGAAGCCGCTGGGATTTACGAATTCCAAACTGCTGCCGGCAACTACGGGTGTACTGGGGGCTTTCAAACTTTCCAAATATAAAATGGAACTGACGATTCCAAGAAGGGTGAGTGTGAGCAGTAGGTAACGAAGCCAGCGGTTCATGGCAGCAAAAGTTTATTGAGTAGAGAAAAATTCGCGAGCAGCGGAAGATTTTCTGTGAAGACGAAGACTCCGAGCACAATCAGTAAGAAGCCAAAAACTACATTCACCCAGTGAATGACGGAAACCCAGCGGCGAATGAAGTTTGCCGCTTCGTTGGCAAAGAGTCCTACTATAAGGAAAGGAATGCCGAGTCCGAGTGAGTAGCACATCAATAGTGTGAAGGAAGATCCTGGTTCTGTGGCAGCTAAGGTTAAAATGGTGCCGAGTACAGGGCCGACGCAGGGTGTCCATCCGGCGGCGAAAGCGGCACCAAACGTGAAAGCCGTGAGGCGGCGTGATGCGAATTGGAAACGTGGCGTGAATTTATATTCACGTTGGAGAAAGTTGAGACGAATGAGTCCGGTGAGCAAGAGCCCAAAAAAGATGATGAGACTTCCACCGATGCGAGAAACCCAGGTTTGAATGGCGGTGGCGCTTTCGGGGAGCACGGAATTTAAAATCACGCCCAAGGCGGCGAAGACTACAGAGAAGCCGAGTACAAAAAAAACACTGGTTCCAAAAATAGTGAAGCGGTGATTTTTAGCGTCTTTCAAAGTGCTACCGGCTAAAAAAGAAAGGTAGCCGGGAATGAGCGGAAGCACGCAGGGAGAAAGAAAAGAGACGAGTCCGGCCACAAAGGCGATCCAGAGGTTGAGTCCGCTCATGTATTTTTGGTGAGCAGCTCTTGGATGCGAGGCAGCGCTAGTTCACCAGCCTCTGTGCCTTTGGCAAAAATTTCTAAATATTTTTCTGTGTCGAGCAGGCTGAAATTGGTGACATCTGGGTGCACCAGTAGATCGGGTTTGAACTCAGTGAGTATGCGATTGCGGAAAGCTTCTTCAGCAATACAAACGGACCGCAGCAAAATGGCAAAAGGAAAACTGATTTTGAGCATGGCTTCCTTCAACAGTTTTTTTGGGATTTCCAGTTTGTCCACTTTTTCTAAATCTTTTTGTATATAAAAATGATAAACGAGACCCGCGATATTTTGTTCGGTATAAAAAGATTTAAGATCTACGGCCACGTGCACGTCTGCTCCCATAGTTCTGCAGAGGTCTATGGGGATGCTGTTGAGTACACCTCCGTCCACCAGCAATCGTCCTTCCAAAAAGATGGGGGGAAAGAGTCCTGGGATGCTCATGGAAGCTTTGACGGCTTCGAGTACATTTCCACTTTTAAAAATCACCAATTCTCCTTTCTCGATGTCCACGGCGTTCACGATCAGAGGGATTTTTAGCTCTTCGAAAGTCAGGGAGGCGGGAATCATTTTTTCCACCATTTCGATTTCTTCACCGGCGCGCAGCAGAGATCCTTTTTCAAAACTGAAATTGCTGATTCGGAAAAAACTGTGTTCGGCTTCAACGAAAGAAGACATGATCGCAAAAATTTCATCCGGCGTTTTTCCTTGGGCGATGCCGGCACCGACTAAAGCTCCGATGCTGCATCCTGCAATGGAATGGATGGGAATTTGATTGTCGAAAAGCGTTTTATAAAAACCAATGTGAGCGAAACCTTTGGTTCCGCCACCGCTCAAAGTGAGTCCGAGAGTTTTGTAGGCGCTATTCATGGCGTGTTCATTTTACAGGATGAGCATCGCGTCTCCAAAGGAATAAAATCGAAAATCGTGAGCGAGGGCGAGTTCGTAGAACTCTACCAAATGTTTTTTGGCTTGCTTGTGCTGTAGAAAAGCTTCCACCAACATCATGAGTGAAGAGCCCGGCACGTGGAAATTGGTCAAAAGGGCGTCTGGAATTTGGAAAGAGTAGGGAGGAAGGATGAAAAGATTCGTGCTTCCGATGAGCTCGCCGCTTCGAGCGAAGCTCTCGAGTGAGCGTGTGGCGGTGGTGCCCACGGCGACTAGGGGTTGGCCCGATTTTTTCTGGCGCAGGATTCTTTCGGCGGTGTTTTTTGGAATTTCGTAGCCCTCTTTATATAGGGTCTTTGTGGCTAAGTGTTCCGGCAGCACCGGGGCAAAGGTTCCCAGACCTACGTGGAGAGTGAGGAAAGTTTTTTGAATGCCAGCGGCAGCGAGTTTTTTGAAAACTCGTGGAGTGAAGTGCAAGGAAGCGGTGGGAGCTGCCACGGATCCCGGTTTTTTTGCGAAGACGGTTTGGTACTTTTTCCGCTTCTCCGTTTCGGTGAGCGGACAGTGTTCAATATAACGAGGTACCGGCATCTCTCCGATGCGCGCCAGGACCTCGGGGAGTTTTTTTAAATCGAAATCGGGTTTGAAGCGGAAGATTTTTTCGTGCGATTCCAGCACAGTGAGAGTGTGGCCCTGGGGCAGGTGAATGTTTTCTCCCGGTTGCAGCTTTTTATTGCAGCTAGCGAGTAGCACTTTGTCCGTGGGCTGCCATTCGTTGCTCATCACCAGCAGTTCCACTGTGCCTTTTGCACTCATGGCGTGTACGCGACAGGGGAGTACTTTGGTTTCGTTCATCACCAGGAGGCTTTGGGGAGGAAGGTAGCGGTCCAGATTCAAAAAGGTGTCGAAAAAAAGCTCGTTCGTGGCGCTTTTATAAACGAGCAGCTTGCTGCTGTCGCGCGGGCTCGCTGGCTTTTGAGCGATGCTTTTCTCCGGTAAATGGTAGTGATAGAGGTTCATGGCATGTTTAGTGTCGTCACAAATTTAAAATTTGTCTAGCTTTTTTTTGAAAGTTCGTGTAGAGTATCTCTCGGACCTTTTTATTTTAGGAACAGTCGACTCAAATACGTGCTCTGAAGAGCTCATGTACAACAGGGTGGACCGTTATAACACCCTCTTGGGCTCTAATATGTTCAGAAAGCAATTTACTCACCGTTCCAGCGATCGCCGACCCGCTCCTGGACGTCCTAGTTCTAGTCATGGTCGTGGTGGCCGCAGTGGCGGTGGTCGTGCGGGTACGCCCCACATCAACCCTGCTCTTTTGGTGAAAAAAGCCACCGGAGTTGTGGAGAAAGACAACTTTATCCCGTCTTTTGAGTATAAGGACATTCCTGTCCATCCTCAACTGCGCTCCAATATCTTAAAGAAAGGCTACCTTACGCCGACTCCTATTCAAGATGGAACTATTTTGCCCATCAGCGAAGGACGCGACGTGCTTGGTATTGCTAACACCGGAACCGGGAAAACAGCCGCTTTCTTGATTCCCCTCATTCACCGCGCGCTGGGTGATGCCAAGGAACGCATCCTTATCCTCGTCCCTACTCGTGAAATCGCTACCCAAATTCAAGATGAATTCGTTGGTTTTGCACAGGCCACGCGACTCTGGTCCGTGGTTTGTACCGGAGGACTTCCTTTGGGCAAGCAAATCCGTCACCTCAAAGTGGATCCTACTTGTGTGATTGCGACTCCGGGACGTTTGAAAGATTTGATCGAACGCAAAGCCATCAACTTGGGACGTTTCAACCGTGTCATTATGGATGAAGCCGACCGCATGGTGGACATGGGATTCATCAAAGACATTCGCTATCTTTTGGGCCTTTTGCCTAAGGAACGTCAATCTTTGTTTTTCTCCGCTACACTTCCTCACGACGTGAAGGATTTGATTCATTCTTTCTTACGCGATCCAGTGACGGTTTCTGTGAAGAAACAAGACACTTCCGCGAACGTGGACCAAGACATTGTGACCATTTTCCCCGGTCAGAATAAATATCAAATTTTGAAAGCGCTGCTTGAAAAAGAACATTTCCAAAAAGTTTTGGTTTTTACTCGCACTAAGCGTGGAGCGGATCGTCTCAGTACTTACTTGATTCAAGAACGTTTCACCGTGGCTTGTATTCACGGTGATAAGGAACAGCGTCAGCGTCAAAAAGCGCTCGATGCCTTCAAGGAAAATCGTATTCAAATTCTGGTGGCTACCGATGTGGCTGCTCGTGGACTCGACATCCCGAACGTGAGCCACGTGATCAACTTTGATATGCCTCAAACTTACGAAGACTATGTACACCGCATCGGTCGTACTGGCCGCGCGGACAAGAAAGGACATGCTTTAACGTTCATCGATAAATGAAGCGTGGTTTGATTTTGTTACTACTCCTTAGTGGCTGCACATTTTCTTCGGAAGATGCTCAGCCACTTTTGGGTGATGTGCATGAACACGCCGATTTTAAAGTTTATCTGAATGGAGAGGCCTATGATTTTGCGGAGGACAAGTACATGTCTACCGAAGAAGCGCCGCTGAACCCTTTCACTCATGTGCACGATGGCGAGGGAGAGGTGATTCACAAACACATGAGTGGCGTTACGCTGGGCAGTTTTTTTGAATCGCTGGGCATGGAATTCACGGCGGACTGTTTTATGCTCGATTCCGGCGAATCCTACTGCACGGACTCTACGCACACGCTGCAATTTTTTGTGAATGGAGCAGAAAATGCTGAGTTTGCTGACTATGAATTTCATGATGCTGATCGACTTTTAATCACGTACGGAGCGCCGACCCCTGAGCAGCTTCAAAGTGAACTCGACTCGGTTTCCGATCGTGCTTGTATTTTTTCCGAAACGTGTCCGGAACGCGGTTCACCGCCGGATGAATCCAGCTGTACCGGTTCTGGCACGGATTGCATCGCGCCCGTGCAGCACGATTAGCGTTATACTGTTTGCATGATCAATCCTATTAATACTGATTCGGAGGAAGGAGGAGCTTTTTGGGCCGGTTCGCTCTGGGGCTTTTTTTGGGCATTGCTTTTGGGTGGGGTTTTACTCATTTCAATCGGCTTTCTCCTTTTACTTCGGGGCCCTAATGCTTCGACTGTGGATGAAATCGATTCCACCACTGATTTAGCTCCTTTAACCGAGATGACTCCGAATATGGAGGCGGTTCCGGATACTAGTACGGACACTACTCCCGATGAAGGAGCTGTTGAAGTGAACCCCTAGTGCTTGACGGTTTTGTGGACACGAGTTTCCTTTGCGATTAGAGTCTGTTCATGAAAAAAATCATCGGAATTTTTGCCTCCCTGGGCCTCCTCCTGGGTTTTTTTGTGCCTGTGGCTCAGGCTGATTTTACAGATGTAGAGGATCATTGGGCGCGCTTGTATATTGAAGAGTTGGAGGATCAGGGCGTGGTGAGCGGTTATGACAATGGCGGCTTTGGTCCGGACGATGTGCTCACTCGTGGGCAGATGGCGAAGATCATCGTTTTGGCTTTTGATTTTAATGTGGATGGCACCACAATCACGGCTTATGTGGATGCTGTTTTAGAGCAGGGCATTGCAGAAGGTTATAGGGATTCGAATGGTAATTTGATGGGCGCATTCGGCGAGAATGATTCACTGACGCGTGCCCAAGCGGTGAAGATGCTCACCCTCGCCGCTGATTTGAGTGGAACCGGCACCCTGTCTTTTCCAGATGTGCCTTCCAGCCAGTGGTACTACTCCTATGTGCGTGCGGCCTATGCGCATGGCCTGGTGACGGGTTATGACAATGGAAATTTTGGCCCCAACGATCCGGTGACTCGAGGCCAAATCGCCAAAATGACCGTGCTGGCGGAGGATACTTTTTACGATGATATGCCGGTGAGTGTGAGCTCGGTGGAGGAGCCGGACGAGGAGAGTGAACACAGCACGGCGTCTACGGCTTCTACGGGATCTTCGTCGGGATCTTCTTCGGGATCTAGTTCCACGGTGGCCTCTGAGCCCCTGACTTCCACTAGCACTTCGGCGTCAGCTCCCAGTTCTACGTCGGTAAGCACCCCGGTGGTTTCTGACCCTACACCTTCCAGCACCAGCACTCCTGTTCCAGTTTCTAGCTCAGCTGGCTTTTTCATGGGAGCCTCCTTCTATGTGGACGCTTACTCCAACGCGATTCAACAAATTGCGTCGTGGAGCGCCAGTCGCCCTGCGGATGCAGCCGATTTGCAGGTCATTGCGGCCCAGCCTACCGCTAAGTGGTTTGGGGATTGGAATGACAACATTGAAGCTTCGGTGAACAGCTATGTGACAACCGTGAGCGCTGCGGGGGATTTGCCGGTGCTCGTGGCTTACAATATTCCTGGGCGAGACTGTGGCAGTTATTCGGCGGGAGGAAGTTCTGATGCGGACGATTATAGAGCGTGGATTCAAGATTTTACCGATGGAGTGGGGAGCCGGGATGCGGTGGTGGTTTTGGAACCCGATGCGCTCTCTCTCGATTGTGTTTATGAGGATTCCGTCGATCTGCTTGCGGATGCGGTGGGTATTTTGAAATCCAATGCTCATGTGGCCGTTTATATTGATGCAGGTCACCCTAACTGGGTGCCTGTTTCGGACATGGCGGTTCGTCTGAAAGCGGCGAACGTGAGTGAAGCGGATGGCTTTGCCCTGAATGTGTCCAACTTCTACATCACTGCTGAAAATACTGCCTATGGGGAAGCAATTTCCGCCCTCGTGGGTGGCAAACATTTTATTATCGATACGAGTCGCAACGGGAATGGTTGGAATGGAGAGTGGTGCAATCCGTCTGGGATGGCACTGGGAGAAAATCCCACGACGAGTACGGGCAACTCTTTAATCGACGCGCTGCTGTGGGTGAAACCTCCGGGAGAATCGGATGGAACTTGCAATGGAGGCCCTTCTGCAGGAGCCTGGTGGGCGGAGTATGCGCTCGGTTTAGTCCGAAACTGAAGTGCTTGCTATTCCATAATTTTTAGTTTATTGTATATCGCTTGTTCTCTTAAAAACCCTTTTTCACATGTATCCCAAAAAGAAATTCGACGGTGGCAGCAGATTCGGTGCTAAACGCGACTTCGGTCGTCCTCAGCTTTATTCAGCCACTTGTGTGGATTGTGGAAATACTTGTGAAGTTCCCTTCAAGCCGATGGGAAATCGCCCTGTGTTCTGCCGTGATTGTTTCAAAAATCAAGGAGAAGGTGCCGGTGCATCCATGGGTCCCAAAAAATGGGAGAACCGCAGCGAAGGCCGTGGTGGATTTGAAAATCGCGGCGAGAGCCGTGGTGCCGATGACCGTTTGATGTACCCTGCCGAATGCGACACCTGTCACAATGAATGCAAGGTGCCTTTCCGTCCTACTCAAGGACGCCCTGTGTACTGTCATCGTTGTATGGCTGCTCAGAATGGCGGCGGGGAAGAACGATCTTTTGGCAACGACCGTAACGAACGCTCCTTTGCTCCTGCTAAATCTTTCGCGCCTGCGGCGGCTCCTTCAGCATCCAAGATGTCTGATGAGCAATTCAAAACTTTGAACGCTAAGATGGATAAGATCTTGAAGGTTCTGGAATTGGCTACCGGTGAATTGGATGAGGACATGGACGACGAGGATGACTTTGAAGAAATGGAGGACCTTAAACCTGTGAAACCGGTTAAAGCTCCGAAGGTTGTGAAAGCTGTTGAAGAAATCGTAGAAGCTCCTAAAAAGAAAACTCGCGGCCAAGTGAAACGGGCCAAGAGGACAGGGAAGGCTTAATCATTTCAAGACTGGTTTAAAAGGCAAGCGCAAGCTTGCCTTTTTTCGTTAATTGTGTTGTAATTTGTTCATGAGCATGAACCTTTCCAGAGTGGCTGCACTCACGTCCACCTTGTTTATGACTGGGAACTTAAGAGGGGACACGCAGGAGGTTCTGCCTCAGGCTCGCGTTTCTGAGGGGGTTTCTTGTCAGCAAGAAGCTCTTTTGGCTCAGGTCCAGACGCGCCTTCCCAAGGGAACTGCTTCCGATCGAATTGAGTTTGTGGTTGCGGCCGGGCCCAATCGCATTCAGAATTTGCCCACGGCGATCCGCTTAGCGAATCAAGTGGCGGAGAGCACTTCGGAACAGGTTTCTTTGGTGCTTCGTGTGGATGAAGGGGAGCTTCCAGAAGGGTGGAGGGAGAAAGGGAGGATTGATCCTCAGGATCTTCGTTGGGATTTTGTGCTCGAACGGCTTATGTATGACAAATCGGGGATTACGGTTGCTCAACTTTTAGCTACCGTGCGTTCCGAGGTAGGGCAAGCCCTTGTGGTTCAAGCGATGGGAACCTCTTATACGGAAGTGGTGGATAGTATTTTGGAAACGAAGGCGAATGCGCTCGTTTTTTTAGCACACAACTGGCCACTGCAAGAACGTCTCACCTTGGCTGCAGAAAATACAGTTTCTGTAGGACCCATGAGTGAACACTTACGTGGGGTTCAAGTTTTGTGCCATGGCAATACTTTGGATGCCGACTTTGCCAAGGAGGCCGCTTCTTACGCGCTCGACGGATCTACGAGTTTAGTGGGAGGCCACGATGCTGTGGTGGATACCTCTCGAGGTGGGCATCGTTGGGCGAGGATCAAAAAATGGGCAGGCTTTTGAAGATGGTACTAAAAAATCCCCGGGTTTTAGGCCGGGGACTCTTTGTTTGAGCTGAAATTAAGCAGCTTGATCTTCGTCCGCAGGAGCTTCTTCAGCCATGTCGCTGTTTGCAGCTTCGCCACCCATGTCGAGAACTACGTTCACGGCGCGAGGACCTTTGTCGGAATCAGCAGTTTCGAAAGAAACAGCCTGACCTTCTTGCATTTCCTTGAAGTTGCCATCGCTACAATCGTTGGCGTGGAAGAAGATATCCTTCTGTCCTGCAAGGCTAATAAAACCGAAACCCTTTTCGTTCAACTTTTTGATGATACCTTTCATAGTGATAAGGTAAGAAAATAAATGTCCTCTAAGTGTCGATTTGAGGAATTTATTTCTAAAACCTTAAAACTAAACCTATTAGGTCTTAAGCCTACAGGGAATCCTGGGAATGTCCAGCCAAAGCCCAGCGATGGCTCTCGTGCAGGATTTTTTTCAGAGCGTCTTCCTTGCTGAGCCAGAGCAGTTCGTGGGTGTCTTCGCTGGTTTCATTCACTTGCTCCAGCAGAGTGGCTTTATAAAAATGGCCTTCTTTGGAAATGTAAACTTCTGCTTCCGGAACGTAGATGTGTTGCAAGGCCACGCCGATTTTTTTATCGATGCGAATGCTCCAGCCAATTTCTTCCAGCACTTCGCGGTGAAGGGCTTCTTCGGGAGTTTCATCCTCTTCAATGCCACCGCCGATCAAAAAAGTGCTCTTGGGATTTTTCACCACGGCATAGAGCCCGTCTTTTTCGATCACGGCATAAGCGCCGGGCCGATCCACGTACTCTTTCCCCGGAATTTTTTCACCGAATTCAAGCATGGAGCTTGTTGTAGGTCTGGCGAGAGACGGCGAGGATTCCCAAGAAGACGGCAGCCATCACGACCACGCCACTGAAGCCATCCATAGCCCAGTTGGAAACGGCTGCAGAGATGAAGACGATTCCAAAGCCGGCGTAAGCCCATTCTTTAAAGGGATTTTTGACGGAGGGCAAAACGAGAGCGAGGGCGCCCAGGACTTTGAAAACCACTAGCATGAGGCCGAAGTACTGCGGGTAGCCGAGGTGGGCCATTCCATCCATGGACATTTGGCTGGTACCGAAGGCCAGAGTCATTACGCCTTCAAATAAAAAGATCAAAATGGTACTGGCCCAATAAAGGAGTTTGGTGGATTTGGTCTTCATGGCGGGAAGGTTAATGTTTTTTTATAATTTAGCCGAATCTTTTTGAATTTGCACCTCCATTTAAAGAATGTTAGCGTTCACGTATGATGCATTTTATTTGTAAAGGAACCTGCGGAGGCTCTTCTGAACTGGAGGGTGTTTGTGAAACGGAAGGTTGCCCCAAGCAGTGGGAGCTTTTGGAAGAGTGCGCGTGCGAGGATGGAAAACATTTTCGTGGAGGCGACGACGCAGAGGAAGTGCTGGTGGTGAAAGACAGCAACGGCACTGTGCTGCACGATGGGGATGACGTGGTGCTTATTAAGGATCTCACACTTCGTGGTTCCTCACGGACTTTTAAAAGAGGTACGAAAGCCAGTATTAAGCTCACGGACAATCCGGAAGAAGTGGACTGCCGCTTGGAAGGCACTGCCATTGTGCTCCGCGTTGAGTTCTTGAAGAAGATCTAGGCGTTTTCAATGTCTTACTTAAACTCGTCAAGGCTTTTTTTTGCGGGGGGATTTCTTGATACAATCGGGCCACGCCTTATCAATCACCTCCTCCACGCTATGTTTAAGTATTTGCAAAAGACTTTGGGTAGTTTCCTCATTGTCTTGAATATTTTCTTGAGTTTTGCAGTTTTCTTTAGCTTGCACATTCCTTTGGCGGCTGCGGTCATGCCTACAGGATCAATGACTGGAGCCAGTCAAACGATCAACGTTGGACTCATTACTGCTATCAATCAAATTACGGTATTGGATAATAATACCCCACAAATCACGGCGGCGAATAATATTCGAATTCGAATTCCTGCTGGGGTCAATGCCACTTGGGACACGAACGATCTCACCACTAATGCCTATGGAGGTATGGGTGCAAGCAAGGCTAGCACTACGGTGAGTTACCCGGATACCAAAACTCTCTTGATTGATGTGACCGAAGATTTCGGAGCTATGAATGCGCTTATTATTACTGGATTAAGCTTCATCGGTACGGCACAAAACAACGCAGTTGGGCTGACCTGGTCTATTGATGGAGGAACGGATTATGCGACTGGAACCCCGATTCTTCAAGTGATTGCGCCCAATGCTCAAGCCAGCATGGCTTTGAGTACGAACTCTGTTGTAGGGGTGGCTGGAAACAGTACTTTGACTTTGACTCCTGCTGCTGCTCTAGCCAATAATGATTCGGTACAATTCACTGCGCCTCCCGTGCTGGATGTGTCTGCAGTGGCCTTTGTTTCGGAAACCTTTGGAGGGGCAGGAACTTTCACAGGTTGTTCTGCTGCGGGTCAAACGGTGACTTGTACGTCCAACGGGGTAATTAATGGGAATAATCCTGGTAACATTGTGATGTCGGGGATCAAAGCGCTTTATGTTGGCAATGGACCGGGTCACGAGTTGACCAATGTCACAGTACGAGATTTTGATGCCACATCAGGAGCGAATGCCAGCACTACTTTCAGTAATATAGCACCGCTGACGAACACGACCGTGGGGAATCTCTCTCCTGTTTTTGATGTAGTGCCGACTGCATTAACGACTTCCACGGTGACCACCATTACCGTTACGTTTACCACCAATGCTACCATTCCTAACTTAGGAGCTGTGGTCGTATCCCTACCCGATGGTTTCGTCACGCCCTCTATTAACACTGTTGCTGGCAATTTATCAGGTTTGAATGGCACTTGGACTGTGGATGCAGCCGTGGGCCAAGCGTTTAGGGTTATTCAAACGGGGGGTACGGCGACAGCCGCGGGGGCAAAAAGCTTTACGGTGGCGGGCATCACTACCGGTTGTGCCCCTGGTGCCACTGGGCCTTATCAAATTTTGACTAGAAATACGGATGCGGGCGGTGCGCAAGATATTGAACAGGCCTTCACTGGGGGAAATACTCTTACGGGTGCGAACCTGTGTCCGGTGGTGGGCGTTAGCCACTCTGCTACGTTCAATGATATTACCAACGTTGCCGTTACTGATTACGAGGGGGGCGGGGTTTTGCTCACATGGGAGGATCCTACTTCAGACAACACGAGCACTATTCAAATTTTGCGTGGAGTGGACCCCTTGCCTGTGGATGGAACTGTTTATGACAGAGTGGCAAAAGGAGTGGAACAATACATCGATGAGGATGTAGAAGAAGGAGATGTGGTCTCTTATATTCTTCGACCGGCGAACTCTAGCAGTACCGGGGATCAAACCACGGTGGTGACTTTCACGGTGGGATCCGGGCTTACTTCAGAAGCTGAGGACACGAGCAGCGCCACCACGACAACGGATACGACGAGTGATACGAGTGGAACCGAAAGTGCTGCGGGTGAAGAAGAAAGCACTATAGAGGAAACGGAGGTAGTCGTTGAAGAAACCGGTGCTGTTTTTTCAGACATCGCAGGACATTGGGGAGAAGCGGCTATAACATGGGGAGTGGAAAACGGAGTAATGGAAGGTTATGAGGATGGAACCTGTCTTCCTGATGCTAACTTGAACCGCTCTGAAGCAGCTGCCTTGCTGTGGAGAGTTCTTGGATTGGGTGAGCCCACTGCGGTCATCGAAGATCCTTTCATGGATGTGCCCTTCAGCGGATGGGATGCGCCTTACATCGGTGGCCTCAAGGGCCTTGGCCTTGTTGAAGGAAATCCTGATGGAAGCTATGAACCTTTTGAAGAAATCAATCGAGCAGAATTCACGCAACTTGCAGTGAATGTGTATTTGTACCTTTACCCGGATATGGATGCAGAAGCTGCGATTCTGATGGCCGGTACAGTGACCGATCGCTACGTGGATTTAGACACGGCTGCATGGTATGCCCCCGTGGTGACGGTAGCGACGGAATGGGAGTTTGTTCAAGGTAGCGCCTGTGAAGGAGGGGTCTGCTTCAACGCAGAAAACACCATCACTCGTGCTGAGGCAACGACTATTTTGTACAACATGCTTGCGGAGGAGGTGCTTTAAGTTTCGAGTTTACTGAAAAAACTAAAACCCTCGATCGAAAGGTCGGGGGTTTTTGAATTCGTGCTAAAATCTATTCATGATCAAAAGATTCTTATTTAGATCTACGGCGCTTCTTGTGGGAGTGAGTTTGTCTTTTGGACTGGTGGTCCAGGCCAGTTTTTCTGATGTGGAGGGGACTGAGTATCAAGAGAGCATTGAGCTTTTGCAGGAACAAGGAGTGCTGCAAGGTTACGAAGATGGCACGTTTCGGCCCACGGCCAGCATCAACCGGGCAGAGCTGATCAAAATTGTGTTTGCCGTTTTGGATGAGGACGCGGATGAGGGGGCTGGAGGGTGTTTCCCGGACGTGCAGAATGAGTGGTTTGCTCCGTATATTTGTAAGGCGAAAGACTTGGGAATCGTGCAGGGCTACCCGGATGGATTTTATCATCCCGAGAGAGAAGTGAATATGGTGGAGTCCTTTAAGATTGTGGTGGAGGCTTTTGGCTTGCCGCATGAGGAAGCCGAGGAAGGCGAAGAATGGTATGAGCCTTATGTGGATTTTGTGCATGAAAACAATATTTTTTCCAAATACGCCTACTTTCCCAACGTGCCGGCTCAAAGGGGCGAGATGGCTTTTTTAGTGCAGCAAAATCTGCGCATTTTTAGCGGCGTTCAGGAAGTGTCTACCGAGCGCTACGTGGGGTCTGCGGGCTGTGGAAGCACTCCGCCCGATGAGGTGCCTGTGGTGTTTACGGTAGACGGTGTGGAACGGAATGCGATAGTGGTGCTTCCGGATGATTACGATAAAGATGAGCCGCTTCCCTTGCTGTTTGCTTTCCATGGACGCACCAGTCCGAACACGCAGGTGAGGAGTTACTATCGTTTGGAAAAAGCCGGTGAGGATGAGGCCATTTTCGTTTACCCCGAAGGGCTGAAATCCGGGTCTAGTTTTACGTGGTCCGATTCCGGCGATTCCGCGGACGATTTACGCGACTACGAATTTTTCGATGTGATGTTTGAGGAATTGACGAGCACTTACTGTGTGGATGTGGATGAGGTCTATGCGGCGGGGCATTCGTTGGGGGCATGGTTCACCAATAGTTTGGCCTGTGCGCGCGGCGATGTGCTGCGTGGAGTCACTACTTTGGGCGGTGCGCGCGCTACCGGTACTTGCACCGGTCCGGTCGCTGTGATGCAGTGGCACAATCCGCACGACGAACACGCCGCTTTTTCCACGGGTGAGGCCGCTCGTGACGATTTCTTAGAACAAAACCAATGTTCCACCGAGAATGTTTCTGTGGAGCCGGCGTGGGGTTCTTGCGTGGAATATCAAAACTGCTTGGATAATGCGCCTACGCTTTGGTGCCCGCACACCGTCGATTACGATTCTTACACTGGAGAATATTATCCGCACACCTGGCCCAAAGAAACCGGTGCCGAGATGTGGGCCTTTTTGGAGGGTCTTTAGGTCCTAAAGACCTACGATTTGAGGAACTTGCCCCTTCGTGAGGATTTCTATCCTCTGTCTCAGGGGATTTACAATCAGGTCCGTTTGAGGTGCTTCGTATTCACTCGCCATAGGGATTTCTATTACTCTATTGATCTGAACACCCGCTGCGCGACAGCTTTCTTCAAATGCTCTTTTCCTCGTTTGATCGAAAGTACACATCACGATTATTCCTTCCATATTCCCCTGCAGGCCACTGGCTCGCAGGGCTTGAATGTATTGGTCTGGCGATTCACCGTTTATCACGTGAGCTAAACCTGTTCCTGAAGTGAAGCCTCCTTTCACCACTAAGGCTTGGCAAAAATAATATTCAGTTGAAACCAAAGGGGCGACCCGGTTCACACCGGTGCTTCCTATAGAAACGTGGGTGTACAAGGGGAGGGCCTCTAAACGGGCTTTTGTTTCCGGAAGTGCCCCAGATGGATGCAGGACTGTTTTATCAGTAAAAATATTCCGTCGTTTCGGATAAGAAATGGGTGGAATGTAGAGTTGTGGAGTTCGCGTGAGCATACACATTTTATACCATAAAAAAGCTTGCCCGTCAAATATCTGGTGAGTGAGAGGGGACTTGCAAGTTGGCTAATTTTATTGTATAATATTAAGATTTATTTTTAATCCAAGTTCTATGTCTTCACCCTTTAAGCTCCTTAAAGTCCGCGCCGCACGTCTTTCAGTGCTGGCAGTATTTCTGTTGACCTTTGTGGGTTTGCCCGCAGTGGGGCAAATGGCGGGCACCAACCTTTTTAAAGAGCTTGATCTCCTCACGTGGGTTTCCGAAGTAATTTTAGCAGAAGAGGGTACAGGCGAGTCTGGCATGAGTGGAAGTTCTGAAGAAGATTGGACGACTTACTGCGAAACCAACGATTGTGGAACTTGGACTGAGGGCGACACCAGTGAATGGACCGAAGAAGAATGGACTGAGGAAGAATGGACCGAAGAAGAATGGACCGAAGAAGAATGGACTGAGGGCGACACCAGTGAGTGGTCTGAAGAAGATTGGACAACTTACTGCGAGACCAATGACTGTGGAACTTGGACTGAGGAAGAAGAATCGGATAAAACTAAGGAATGTACGGGTTCAAACTGTGAATACTACAATGAGGAATGGGACGATTACTGTAAAGATAATGATTGTGACCAGTGGAACGATGGAGAGTGGGACCAAGAAGATCAAGAAAATTTTTACGAAGAGGGGGCTTGGGAGAACAAGCCCTACGAAGACTACTATTATGGTGAAGAGGGGTACTATTATGGAGAAGATGGCTATTATGACGAGACCGGTACTTTTTATTCCTACGGAGAGGAAGACCACGAAGACTTCTACTATGAAGCCGCCGATGAAGAATACTTCATGCGTCAGCAAGACAGCATGAAAGAGGAAGTAGAGCGTCTTCACGAAGAACTTTATGGCATCAAAGAAATTTTCAGCAAACTAGATGGAGTCTCTACGCCAAACTCCCGTGTTGCAGCCTCTTTGACAGAGCTCAACAACTTGTTAGTGAAGGGGCTGACGGCCCTTGAACAAATGGAGGGGGCTCTTGAAGATGGCCTCAGTGATGAAGATACTATGAACACCTTCTGGGACACCATGGACTCTTTGGGTGATGCTGCTGGGACACACATGGAGGTGCTCAAAGAGTGGTTTGAAGAAGATGCAGCCGTAGCGGCGGTCTTAAGTGACGAAGAAATAGCATTCATTGCTACGGATCATGAGAATGAAGAATACTCTAAAGACGACATCAGCGATTACTTATCCGAACAGTATTCGGATCTAGCGGACGACTTTGATTTCGAAAGCTTTGCCGGAAATGTCTCTTCAGAGGAAATGGAGAAAATCTTCCGTTACATCAACGATGCTATGATGCAAGAATTGCTTAAGTACATGGATGACGAAGAAGCAAACGATATCTTGACCAAGATGATGAATAGTCTCACCACCTTTGGAGACAAAGGGACTGCTCTCATGCAAAATACCACAGAGGTTTTGGGTGTCATGGAGGGCTTGGATTTCGATGGAGCAACGCCTTCGGATGAAGTAGCTCAACTGGAAGCACTCTATGAAGAGACCAAAGGCAGTTTGATAACGGACGCTAGCAAAGATGATTTGAAGGAAGTTTGGGCTAACGTGGAAGATGCTTTGGCACAGGGCAGTGTGAACAAAGAAACCATGAAAGCTTACGTAGCAGAATTGGATCAACTTCTTGATGAAAATAAAGAGGGCTTAGTCTTGGAGGACAAAGTGGAATTCTACGATGCTACTCTAGATGAAAATGCGTGGTACTTCGATGAACTGGCAGAAGCTCGTGATCAAGACATTATCTCTGGTGATAAAGATTCCAGTGGAAATCCAACCGGTTATTTCCGCCCTGGGGAAGAAGTGACCAAAGGTGAAGCACTCAAAATGATTTTAGAGGGAGCTGGACTCAATGGAAGTTCAGGCAATAGTGCTGACGCTAGCGCTGACGGCAAATGGTACGAAGAATACGTCAAACATGCAGAAGAACTTGGACTGCCTTACCAAGGAGATTGGGATGAAAGCTGTGATCGTGGGACCGTTGCCGCGTGGACTGCTGAAGTATTCGTGGGTGATGTGGCCGGCCTCGATATCGCCGACTTTGAATATGAAGGAACTTTTGATGACGTGAGCGTCTCAGATCCCAATGTGGAATACTATCAAGCGGTTTATGAATACGGAATCTTTACGGGAGACGATGCCACTGGAGATCTTCGTCCAGATGACCTCATCAACCGTGCCGAAACCGCCAAGGTTATTATGACCGCCGTGGAAGAAGTGGTTGAAACGGCAGAGATTGAGGAAAAACTGGATGAGGTGGGAACCCTGCTTCAGAGGGCTGCTGCTCGTAGCAAGTTATTTTCTTAGCTCTAATCATTTAGACGCATCCATAGAAACGGTCCTTCTACTCACCATAACCTGGGAGTTGGAGGGGCCGTTTTTGGTGAGAACAATGTTAGGGCCTTAGTTCAATCAATTCAACTGCTCCAGCAGGCAAGGAGATGGTGCTTGTCGTTAAGAGTGAGGCTGCGGTGCCATCGTTGTTGTCGTCTACTTCGTAGGCGATAGCGGTCGGAAAGCTACTCAGGTCTTGCCCATTGGCTTGAATGGTGAAGGTGGTGGCGGTGGTGCTTGGGTTGGCGACGAGCAGAGCGATGTTGCCTTCGCTGTTTTGGGCAGCCATCGCCCAAAGATCGGGTGTAGAACCATCCGCTGGCAGGTTGGTGCTGAGCAAGGTGGGGTAGTTATTCGTTAAGGTCGACCACAGTTTGAACGCGTGAGCGAGAGGCTTGTATTCTCCAGCTGACGTGAATAGACCTGCTTGATCATCGAAACTGCCCGTGGTGCCTGCTTTTTCTTTTGTCGTGCCGTAGTCGTTGCCTCGGTAATAAAACGCCCCTTGAATGTTGGCGTATTGTAAGGCGATCCAACCAGACGTAAGCACGGCCGCACCCTCGCCAGTATTGACTGATATTTTTACTTCACCGCCAACTGGGGCGGTGCCCGAACCGTTGCCATAGGCATCGACTATCACTTCTGTGTTTGAAAAATACCCAGTGCCCGCCCAGGGCTGACCGGCACCCTCCAAAAGATTTTGGTAAGTGGTGGCAAGCTCTGAATACTTTGTTGGATCTGTACCAAACGTGTGCCAACCCAACCAATCGAGCTCAAGCCCTTGTTTGTAGAGGTCGTTTAAAATGCCAGTCGCCAATCGGTCTTTTCCTTCAAGCAATTTGACTCCGATAAAACCAGGACCACCCACTTTTAGTTCAGGATGCGCAGCCTTGATGCTCTTGTAGGCCTTGACCCAAAATTTCATGAAGTCTTGATCACTACGATCCCAAAAACTATTGCCCGGAATTTCTGTCCAAATATCAAGATAAGTGAAAGCGCTGGGTTCTCCGTTCCAGTGTTCGTAGCGATCAATCATTTTGTTGGCCGCGATGATCCAGTTGTCCTCTTGTGTAGTATTTTGGGGGCCACTAAAATCGTGAGGATTGAGGCTATTCTTCATCTCTCCACCAATGCGAAGAAAAGGAACGAAGCCGCCATCAATCCAGGCTTGGTATTGGAGATCGCTTTTTGTCCAATCGTAATTGCTATCATCATTCGCGTCACAGCCTTCCCAGGAAGGGTAGGTGTCTCCACCGCAATTGAAGATGCCTTCAATGTCTAAACGATCGTCCCAGTAATCGTTATTCCTAACAGCGGTGACTCCAACATCTTGGTATTGCTCCGTGACATCCACGCCTTCACTGCCGGACGAAATTTGTGGTCCAGAAATAACACCCAACATGAGTGGGTGGAGAACGGGATCGACGCTAGCCGTAGCGCCCACCACAATGGTATGAATCGCTTCACCGCTCAGAGAAAGCTCAGGTCCTGTGCTGGTATCATTTGTGGTTTCTTCGCTTGGGGAGACTGTTGGGGTGACTGTTGGTGCAGTGCGAGAACATCCTAAATTAAAGGCGAACAGGGTTATGAGTACTACTGGTATGAGAAGTTTAGGCATGGGTTAGAATTATTTTAAATCAACTCTCCATTACTAGCACACGGGGGGCTTTGATACTAATCTATTAAATCTCTGTAAAAATTCTCTCGAGTTCCAATGGCTACAACAATGAGATCTTTTTTTATCGTGTAGGCGATTCTGTATTGGGTTCGGACAAACCCGAAATGATGTGATCTTAGGTTTTTAAGTTTTCCCGTAAGAGATTCTCCAATCTTTGGGTTTTCACCTATTCTCAAAACTTCTTCGTGGATTTTTTCTTTTAAGGGTTTATCTGCTTTTTTGATGAACCGATGTGCCTGTCTTAGGAAAACAATCTGCATTTTTAAAGCTCAGCTTCGCTGAGTGTTAGTTGAAAGTTTCTTCAAATGAATATTTTTCACCTGTGCTTTCAAAGTGAGCGAGTTCGTTGAGGATGAATTCCTCTTCTTTTTGTTTGAGTAGTTTTTTAGATCCAAAATAAAACTCTAAGGCTTTATTGACCAGTTTACTTTTATTCTCCTCCTTTTTCATCTTCGTCCAGTTGTCCTCCGTAAATGAAATGGTGGATCTTGCAGTGATCATGGGATTTATTAATTGGTTACGAATCTATTATATCGTAACCACCGTGAGCTCGTCAATAAGATGCCTTCATCTAGTATTGACCATCTCTAATATTCGCTGTGACATGGGGGAGTTTGGATCGGCAAGGTCAGCAATTATATTGAAGTGGTGTCTCTCCTGCAGCTCATGGCTTTGAGTCACTACGCCTTGTTCGCTCCAAGCTCGTGTTATTGCAGCAGTTTGTTTTCGGAATCCCTCACTTTCTTGTGTCCCGACGACGGCGTCGAAGGTTTTTCCTTGGGGGCCGGTCCATAGTAATGGGCTTAGTTTTTCAGCTGTTTCTGCATCGAGTCGCAGAGCAGTATTTAGTGGTGTACCGATGAGTCCCCTCAGATCAAAAACACCTGATAATGCGTATGCTGCCTTTACTGAAGCCTCTGTTGCTAAGAGACAGGCTGCAAGTTGTCCACCTGCAGAATGACCACTCACCACGATGGGTTGACCGTATCTTTCAAGCAAAACTCTAACGGCTTTGCGTGCTTGTCCAAGAATATCGCCAATGCCTACGTTTGGACATAAGTCATAACTCATCACTGCCACAGGAACATCAAGAGCGTTGGGGCCCTTGGCCATATGGGCGAAGTAGCTTTTATCAAGTGGCACTTGCCAAAATCCACCATGAATGAATAGCATCGGGGAACGACCATGACCTGCGTCGAATAGATCCATTGTGTGACGGTCGCCCTCGCCATATTTAAGAACTTCCCGAGGGTGTTCTTCGCAATAGGCCGCTGAAGCTGGTTTCCAGCTTCCTATGACTTCACGATGATCGGGTGCAAAGGCTCTAGTGTCCCACCATTCAGGGGTTTCGCTCATGACTGGGATTGTAGCCTATTGAGATTTGGACTTCAAACTCCCAAGCTGGAGGCAATGCGAACTTTTATAAAAATCCAATTTCAGTTATAATCTCATTACTTGGCTTTGATATGAGAATCATTTCCCCGCTCCTTTTTGTACTTGGGCTTGTGCTATTTGCAAGTTGCGGCCCAAAGAACACGGATTCTGATGCCGATGGCGGCGCTGACCTTGTAGTCAGTATTTATGACCCCGAAAAGGTCTATGAGGGCACTACGCTTTTTACCGATGGCCATGACCCCAAAAACTTTAGAGTTTTGGAGATTGATATGAAGGGAGAAGTGGTATGGGAGTACGATGTTCCTCAAGAACTTATTGAGGGACAGCCGGTGGGGTTTGATGCCGAACTTCTTGAAAATGGAAATGTACTCATCGTGCTCTCCGGAAGTGGACTGTATGAAGTGGATAGGGCGGGGAATATTGTTTGGTCTTACGAAGATGCAGAGGTTTCCCATGATGCTGATCGACTCGCCAACGGCAACACCTTGGTCAATTTTGGGAACAACGATAAAAAAACGGATGCTGCTGTTAAAGCAGTTACTCCGGCTGGAGAAGTGATCTGGGAATGGTATGTAAAAGACGTTTATGGGGCTTCGGAATTCCAGAATTTAGAGCCTGAAGGAGGTTGGGTTCATGCCAATGCCGTCGAAAGGCTGAGCGATGGAAACACCATGGTGAGCTTAAGGAACTTTTATCTCACCAGCATCGTGGATGGAAATGGTAAACTGGTAGAAGAGTTCGACTGGAGTACTTTTGGTGCCGACACCGATCCTCATGAACCGGAAATCCATGAAGGTGAAAATACACTTCTTGTTTGTCTCCAAAATGACTCGCCTTATGTCGCGGTGGAAATTGACATGGAAACTAAAGAAACTTTATGGACTTACACGAATACTGACCTTAGGACTGCACGTGATTGTGACGAGTTGCCCAATGGGAATGTACTGATTGTAGCCGTCGACGCGGGCGGTACAAAGGGGGATCAAAGCGATGACTTTTCAACGATTATTGAAGTGACTCCGGAAGGCGAAATTGTGTGGAGGCTGGATTTAGAGAATTTCCCTGCTGAGAAAAGTCCGGGCTTCTTTTTCAAGGCTCAAAGAATTGGAGAGTAAACCGGAGTGCCTCCCTTCAATTTGGTTCTAGAATTAGCAGACTGTCCAAAATGGCTCCCCGTATTTGAGGTAATTCGAACTAGTCTTCGTTCTTTTTGCGTGATATAATGAATTCAGATTTACTTACTTTCATACAAAATGTCTAAAATTCTACAGGCAACGAGCCGTGGGCAAGTTACCCTTCCTAAATCCTGGAGAGATCAATACAAGACCCAATACTTCACCACTGAGATTCAGGGTGCTACTTTAGTTATTAAACCTTTGATTCAGGAGGATTTTGGAGCTTCTGTGGAATCTGCTTGGTCTGAATATAAAAAAGGCGACTATATTGCCAGCGAAGCGCTTATGAATAAATATGGATTATAAGGTTGTTTATACCAAACTTTCGGAGAAAGATTTAGATAAGCTCGATTCTTCGATTGTGCGACGTATTTTGAAGAAAGTGGACGAGTTTTCCAAACGAACCGACCCGCTCGAATTTGCCAAAAAATTGACTGGATTTGTTATAGATACTTACCGTTTTAGAGTAGGGGACTACCGAGTGGTATTTAGGTTAGATCCTCAAAATCAGCGACTTGTTATTTTGGTGGTGCTACGAGTGAGACACCGAAAAGAGGTTTATAAGAATTTGGAACAGTAAAATGGCTCTCCCTCGTGGACAGTGGTCGAACCGGAAGAGGTCACGATAGAGGAGTTGAGAGATCTTTATGATCTCATCGAGATTTATAGGGAATATATACTTTTCATGGGCGAGTTGCTTGCTGAGTTTTATTCATTACTAAATGCAAGAAAATGAAAGTAATATTTTTATTGCCTCAATTATGATGTTACTTCCTACGGCAATGGAGGTGATGCCCCACCATTTTTCGTACCATTCTCTTTCGGTATAAATAATTTGATCTCGAAGTTTACTTAGTACCTCTATTTTTATGTAGAAGTTATCAACAACGTTTCCTACTTCTCTATTGTGACTCCATCTTTGCCCCACAAGATTTAACTCTTCGTGTTTCCAGAATTGAAAGACTGCAAATTTATCACTATAAATCTTTTCTAAACTTGCTTTACTATTTTCCATCCAACTAGAAAACAAATCCTGAGCTTCTTTCAATTCAGTTTTTGGTTCTATTTTGTCACACTCTTTATAGCCTTTGACGATTATCCCCTCTAGAACGTCTAAGGCCTTTTTATTAGATACTTTTAGCTTCATTTATAATATGATTATTTCCCCTTCTGTTCTATCGCATAATTTATTTTAGTCGAACTTTCCTATTTGGCTCTAGCTAGCCATATTCTATCGATTGACATGTGAAAAGCACTAAATGGCTCCCCGTCTTTGATGCTATCCGAAAGTTTGTCCAAGTGCCGAATCCTTTCTTTTGGGAACGTTCACAATGTGCATGAAGTGTGATTTCTTTAGACCTTTGCCTCAGTGTCTCCGAGGCACACTTGATGTTTCATGTTCCACCAAAGAAAACGAGCATCTTGAAGTGCATCTGGACCGTTGTCACTGGAAAGGAGCGACTGATAATGGGCCTCAAACATTTGCTTCGAACGCTCTGAAGACGCTTGTGCAGTGTGCCCTTTTAGAAGGGAAATAGCCACTTGATTGGATGCCTGCATGAACGGCTTAGCCCGTTTGTCTTCCAGGGGGCGTGACATGTATTTCCTGTCTGAAGAAAATACAAAATCGTCGTCGTAGCCGATGAATGCTGTACCCTTTGTTTGAGCTACTTTCTGGCCTAGTTCTCTCCCGCAGCGACACGATACGGCGTAAGTGATACGAGAATGAAGCAAATCATCGTTTTCACCCATTTTTATCAAAATCTCATCATCTTGGCCCCCGATGCGGTCATCATCTCCATGTCCGTTGAGTACGACTAGCTTTGGATCCAGTTTTTGTATTCTGCTGGTTAATTCCTTTTTATTCGCGTTTTTACCCAGCAAATCAAAAACGTCATGTTTTCTAGTCTTCGCTTCATCCATCAATGTTTGACTCCAAGCGCATAGATACTTGGTGGCAGGTTCGTAGTCGGGTCGTGTGATAAGAAGACTCATCCTTTAGTTCTGCTTAAAGGATCGGAGCCATTCCATTTCGATTTCCGCAATTTTTGAGCCAACTTTATCACCTGTTTGAACATGTTTTATGAGTTCATCTCTAGAAAAACTACCCTCTGAACCCACTGAGATAATTGTATCTTCGGAGAGTACAGAAAGTCTTGCAGTGACCAGTTTCCTCACGTCTTCGTCTCGTAATGAATTTGCAGTTTTTGGCATGTTTCGATTGTTTAAATGATTCCCATGTTTTCCAAATTTTCTAGAATAGGGGTGCTCATTTCAGAATCATTATTGACCTCAATAAAGGCTACATCCCATGTGATTGGCTCTCCGTTCAAGAGAAGCACAATCTCTTTTCTCACTCCCAAAGGAAGGTTGGCAAAAGTCTTTAAAAATCGTTCTTTTCGTCCAAGCATGTTTTGATCTTAAAAGATCCATCACTACTTTACGATAGTGGCGGGGAACTTAGCAAGGTCTAGCGAGTTCGGATACCGTCAAAATGGCTCCCCGTGATCAGTGGACTGCGAATGTGCGGGCGAGGTGAGGGATTTTGGTATAGAGCTGAAGACTTTGTTCTGTGAACTCGGCTCTACAAATCCATTCCAAGGCGGATGTCTTCAAGCGTGACTTTGCCTCGTTTGTCTTTTCTGTTTTTCCCGTCTGCTTTCCATCCAGCGGTTTCATAAAACTGGAGGGCAGACTTGTTACTCTTTAACACCCATACGATTGCTTTTTTGAATCCTTGCTTTATCAGCTTATCTACCCCTGTCTTCATCAGTGCTGAACCAAGCCCTTGTCTATGCTTTGAGGGATGAACGTAAAGTGCATGAAGCTCACCTGTAATTTTGGACAATCTTTTGTCTTCAGTTGGGCCCACACTGCAAAATCCTAAAACCTCATTTTCATCTAAGGCGAGGAAGGTGAGATTTTTATTCTTTTGACTGCTTAGTATGCCGATCCATTTTTGAGTGCGCTCTTCTACGGAGAGTTTATTTAGATAATCCTCTGGTATGTGTCCTCGGTAAGCAATCTGCCATGTTTCCACATGCATTTTTGCTATCTGGGCAGCATCTTTTAATTCTGCTTTTCGAATAGTAAGAGTCATGGCTGGAGTATAGCAGTTTTTGTTTTTAGGCGTAAAAGCACGCATCCAATCTGTAAAATGGAGTTGAAGACTTTGTTCTGCGAACAAAATTTAGCTTTCAATACCTAGTAGGCTGAGAATGCTTTGTAGGTCATCACTTTCTTTTTTCATTTCTACCCAAGGTAACTGATGTTCAATTGCATCTGTTTTCATTTTCTGACTGAATAGGGTAACCCACTCTAGTTCCTTTTCTTTAACTTCATCGGGATATTTTTCCGTTTTTGACCATAACCCGCGTGTAGCAATAACTGCTTGTATTCGATCTGCGTCTTTGTCGACTAAAAATAGCGGTTTTACACCTTTAGCCAGTTTAAAGTCTCTTGCAACTAGATACGGAAGAATGTGTACACCTTCTATAATGAAGCCTTCGGTCAGCCTGTTTTTTTCTTCAATAAATTTTTTAATAGCCACCCAACTAGCCTCAGCTTCGTCCATCATTATTTGAACTACTTCCTCACGAGAGTACTTCTTGTAGAAATCTATAGAAGATTCGGGAGTGTCGAAACCTTCGGGACCAAACAGTTTTTGGTAATTCTGTCGGGTTACTGTTGCCTTCATGGTGTCTCGGATCTGATCAGTCGAGATCCAAGGCAGATTCAAATGATTAGCTAAAAGCTTTGCCATTGTGGATTTTCCAGTGGTAGGTGCTCCTCCAATTAGAATGATCATTTTACTGTTCATGGGAAAACTTTAGCAGGAAAATTTACGGGTTACCAAGAAACTAGAACCCCCTCATCATCTCTTGGTATTTTGAAACTGCTTTTTCCGCTCTTTCACGGTCCACTCCCCCCTTTCTATAGTCCTCAACGTTCTCCATTAGACCTGATAGAAATGCGTTGGAGATCAATCTTTTACGAGAGAGTTTTTTGCCCGATGCTGCTTCGTAAGCACTAATAATGTATTCAGCATGGTCAGGAAAATCTCGAATATACCTAGAGAACTCTCTGGCAGCTTCACCGAACTCACTGTCTCCAAAATCAATGATTCCAGCTATTTCTCCATCTTTAATAATGATATTTTCATGGTGAGCGTCGTTGTGAAGGAACTGGAAAATGCCTAAGTCCAAAGTTTTATCGAATATTATTTTCGCTTTTCGAGCGAGCGTTTTCCATTCCTCTGGAATGTCCGTAAAAATCAGTGCGTTCTTGTACTCTTGTTCAACTTCGGGATGTAGCCCTGTGTAGGTGTTGATTTGCACGCCTAGTTCTTTTGTCATTGCTTCGGTGATTTCCCGTCCTAATTCGGCATGAAAAACGCCAAGATCTTGGCAAATTCGTATACGGTTTTCTTCCGAGAGATCTTTCCACACATCGATCAAAAGCTCTCCTTCAATGTAGGCATATCCAAACATGCTAGGATCTTTTGAAACGAAGCAAACCTCTGGGAGGGAGAGGGAAAGATTCAGTCCAGAGAGCTTTTGTATCACATGCGCTTCTACTTGTAGGGAGTTTTGTTCCTTAAGTTCACCATCCGCTCTTGCTTCTTTCACTATGACCTTTTTACCGCTTTTTGTTTCAACGTAGTAAGCATTATTGCAGTAGCCTTTTCTTTTTAATTCGAAAATTATAATTTCTTGTCCTAGTAATTCTTGGATTGTTCCTTTCATATCGCTCATTGGGCGAGGGTTTGGATACTTTCCTTCAATTTCCCTTCGAAGTCTTCATCCATGTTCATTACTTTGAACTTATACTTCTCGGCTTCTTTCTCAAGGAATGTCCCGTAGTAACAGATCATACCTGCGATTTTAGGAAGTGTTTTATTCTTCTTTGTCTTTTTCAAAATCCAATCGTTTGGTGTGGAGCTTTTCTTTACGTCGCTTATGAATTTTTCTAGATCTGACTTTACAAGGAATAGCACTTTGAAATGCTTTCGCCCATATTTTTTAATGAGTTGTGCAGCAAGTTCTGGAGTCACGTGGTAGCCTTCAATGATGTAGTCATTGCCGTCTGTGATTTCGCAGATTGAGAACATGTCGATTGCTGCATAAGTGGCTTTAGCTTGTTTAATGTAGTTTTTGGCAATTTGTTTGGGCGAAGCTAATGAATAGGTTTCATCATTTGTTTTGCCCTTCATAGCGCTGTGAGGATAGAGCTGGTTGAACTTCCTGGGAGCGTATTTCACCACATAATCCATACCTACTACTTCTAACGTGTCAGAAGATACCCACTGAATGCCGAGTTTTTTAGCTAATTTTTTGGCGAGCGTAGTTTTTCCGCATTTTGGTGGGCCGCCAATTAGATAGATCATAGCTTCTTAAGAAAGAGTAAAAACTTTGGTTTTCCTTCCGTACTTTCTTCAATGGCTTCTTTGATCAACTCGGTAAACCCCCACCTTTCATAAAGCTTCTGAATCTCTAGATCGTGCTTGAAAGCTCCAATAGTTACTTCGGTAAATCCGTTCTCTTTGATCCGTTCGATCACTCGATCCTTCAGTTTAGTCCCAAGTCCTTGACCACGATGGTCGGGATGCACTCTGAAAGCCGAAAGGTAGGCTCGATTTTTGCCATTGGCCTCATCCTTGTCTTTTTGATCCCAGTAGATATGGAATTCTCCTAAAATCTCGTCGTCATCCTCGATCACCCAAAACTCCTGGGTACCCGCTTCAATCCCTTTGATACAAGCCTTCTGAGCTTTCTGCTGCCACTCACTATCGGGGGACCAAGCCCAATCGTGATTGAGCTTTTTGAAGTCTTCGATTCTGCCTTGGCGGATTTGGGTCATAGCGAAAGTATAGCAAAATTGGTAAGGTAAGCTTATGGAATTTTACTTTATTACAGGTGCATCAGGAGTAGGGAAGACTACTTTGCTTGATCAACTTGCTAAGAAGCACCTCCACTGGAGTAGCTGGGTTTTTCACCACTTTGACTCTATGGGTGTTCCCTCTGTTGAGGAGATGATCAAACAGTATGGCTCACCTGCGGGTTGGCAGGAAGCAATGACTTACAACTGGATCGATAAAATCGTAAAAGCCTATGCAACAGATACAGAGTTTGTGTTTTTAGAGGGTCAAGTAGACCCTGCCTTCATCATCAAAGGCTTTGAGAGGCTTAATTTAAGCGGATATCATCTTGTTCTGATTGATTGTTCAGAAAAAGAAATGGCTTATCGGTTAACTCATAAAAGGAAGCAGCCTGAACTCTTGAATGAGGACATGTGTAACTGGCTCAAGTTTTTAAGGAAGCGTGCTCAAGATGAAAACATTCTGATTATTGATACGACGAAACTCAGCCCTGAAGAGGCGTTGGAATCCTTTCAAAAGGTGATTGAATCGCGAGCAGCCCTTCGGGTATAGGATGCTTACCCATGAAACAGGAAAATGGCTCCCCAAAGTTGGAGTAATAGAACTATTTTGCTAAAACAATCGTTTTAACTGTTAGCCATTGTTCGTCCACTTGTTTTCCATCTCTCCAAACATTCTCTTCGTGGGTGAGTTCCCCAGTAGCTGAATAGTTTTCTCCAATCACAATGCCTTCATCACATTTAGCACTTGCCCTGTATTCAACGTGCTTACCGGTTTCATCGTTCACGTAAAACTGCGTAGCTGAACAGCTGTAGTCTTTTAAATAAATCTTTCCATCGTTTGTGTCTAAGTAAATTGTCCCTGATCCATGATTACACTCAATCTCGCCGTAAGCTGCATCTTCATCAAACTCGCATCCCATTTCTGTGCCCCCAAATAAGCCAATAGTCGCTATTCCTGTGATCGTTTCATCTGAAGGTGTTTCTTGAGTAGGTTCACTAATAGTAGTATTGCTTGTTTGTTGGCACGCATTCATTAAAAGAGAAACGCTCAGTAGAGACATCAATAAAAGTTTTTTGGACATATTTTCAAGTTAAATCTAATCGAGTCTAGCATAGGTCTAGTTCGAGCGTCTAATTTGGCCTCAGTTTTAATCTGTAAATCTAAATGGCTCCCCCTGATTAACGGGTTGCGAACGGAATGGATAGGGGAGTTGAAGATTTTGTTCTGCGAACAGAATTTAGCTTTTAATACCTAAGGTAAGTTTAGGCTTATGATTTAAAATGCGTTCTTGTTCGGTTGGCTGGCGAGCCTTTCCTAACTCTCTAAAATGTATTTCACTGTCCATGAGTTCTGCAAACTCAATTGGGACGATAGGAACCTCTAGTCCTTGCTCACGGATTTTTGCTCTTACGCTTTCCACTTGTTGCAAAGGCACTTCTAAACAAGTCCATTGATCTGGTGAGATCACAGTAGAACTTCGGACCTCATGGGCAATGAATGGACGCCACATGGGTACAGCTTGAAAGGCATTGCTTCGAATGCCAACTATAAGGGGGTGATTGTTCGGGATGTCAGAAGTAGCCGTCGCCAATAAAAGCCCAGAATTTGATGAAATAGGCGGTTTTGGTTTGTGGGAAGGCGCACCCCATTGTTCAGCATTTTCCAACATATGTTCCACACTTTTTCGTCTATGCTGTCGTTCTGGGTCATTTTGGGCACTCAATACTTTGATACGGAATTCTTTTTTTAGAAAATCTATATCTTTCCATCCCTTGAGAAGGGAGTCAGCTAAAAAGTAAATTGCCCAGAAAGCTCGTGAACCGTAAGTGTATTCAAGACAGCCCTCTGCAGTTTCTCCATACATAGATGCGTAAGCACGTGCATATTGTCTATTGGGTGTAGTTGAAACCGTGTCGGTTTGTCCCTCAAGATTGTTGAGTCCATGAAAGAAGTCATGTTGGGGCAACAGCCCTTCCTTTAGCAAAGGGGGGAGGATATCAATGGGGGCTTCAGTATGATCTACTCCGTTCCATTTGCTATCACCTTTATAAGGATACCTAAGTCGTCCAAGTCCATGCCAATAGCCAGTTTCTGCTCGAATAGCTTCAATCTCATCTTTTTGAGCATTAAATGCTTTGGCTATTTCTGGTTGTGCAAGAAATCGTCTCTTTTTTTTATGATTGGTGAGGCGTAGAAATCCGTCAGCGGCATGATCTATTAGGTCCACTAGGTTTTATAAGATTACCTCTCCTATAGAAGGAATGGTATTATAATATATAAATCATATTAAGTCAAAAATGGCTCCCCCGGTAGGATTCGAACCTACGACCAATTGATTAACAGTCAACTGCTCTACCACTGAGCTACAGGGGAATATGGTTGTGGGCTCGCGCCCACTGGCTCTAATAGCAGACCCCCACGGGTCCGCTTGGCACTTTGAAAATGCAGGGGGAGTATAGCGAAGGCCAGGTCCCCCTGCAAATCAATTTATGGAGGCAGGGGCTTTGGGCTGGGGTTTAAGCCACACTCACCAGCACGCTTCCGGCGACCACCAACAGGCTGCCAGCCACTAATTTTATGGATTCCACTTCTTTCCATTCGGCGAAGAAAATGAGGCCGAACAGAACGACGAGGAGGGTGTTTAGGTTGTAGAGCGGAGTGAGTTGGCTCACGGGAGTGTGGTATTTGCTGAGGGCGAAGGTGAAGAGTCCTGAACCCACTCCCCAAACGAGTCCGGCAGCGAAGCTGGGCCAGGTGCCTTGAAAAGGGAAGGCCCAGTCTCGGTTCAAACTGGCCACGACGATTCCCACGAGCACAATGCCCAGGCCAATGGCGATGAGGTATGGGCCGACGCCGATTCCGCCTTTGGTTCCGATTTTGCTGAAGATTCCGGTGGCGGCAAAAAATATTGCCGGGATGAATCCGCCAATCAGTAGGCCTAGAGTGGAGTTGGACATAGAAGGGTGGGGCTTAGACGATGCGGACTTTCCAAATTTCACGGCTCACCAGTTGGTCCTTTCTTTCAAAGAAGAGGCTGGGGCGGGCGTGGTCGGAGAGGGGAATGATTTCGGTGTGTTCGGCCAGGATTTCCGGTAAGTGCTCCAGGAAGAGGCGGTCCCCGCCCACGCGGTGGTAGGGCGCCGTGAAGACCATGATGGTGCCTTTGGGAGCGATCTTTTTCAGGTTGGCGAAGAAGCCGTCGTAGAGGCCTTGGAGTTCGGCATGCACTTGGAGCAGTTCGGCTTCGGGCAGGGGTTTGGTGAGGATAGGGCCCAGTGTGGTTTCGGATACGATGGCAAAGGGTCCTTCGGGCAGGTCTTTTTTCGTCAAATCCAGGGCGTCTTTTTCAAACACATAGGGCGGGCCTTCCAATTGGCCTTCGGCCTTGATCCAATCCATGTTTTCTTTGGTGTCGGCCACGCATTGCATGGAAAGATCCGAACCTTGGGTGGAAAAGCCCATGAGCCAGGCCTCTTGCAGCACGGTGCCGCTGCCACAAAAAGGATCGTAGATGCAGAATTTGTCGGTGGGGACCATGGTGCCGACGGCCAGATTGATGAGTTCTTGAGCGACTTTGGGAGGGAACATGCCGTTTTTGGCGCTGCGGGCGGGGCGGTCGTAATCGCGGTAAGAATAAGATTCAAAATCTTGGATGGCCACGGTTTTCACCATGTACCACTTGGTGTCGCTCTTAAAAAGGTGGAGTTCCACGGCGCCGGGGGCCAGTAGATTTTCGTGCCAGGCTTGTACGGAGGAGAGGTTCTGGAAATCCTTGTTCACAAAACGCACATTGCTGCCCAAATCTTCCTTCAGGCGATTCTTGGAGTTTTTCAGGATTTTTGTGAGCACGCCCTCGGATTTTGGGTGCATACTCACTCCATAGCGGATTTTTCCTTCTTTTTTCTCCAATCCCGCGTCGACTCCTTTCACCACCCATTCTTCAAAATTCAGGGGCATGTTTACAGATCCGGATTGCAAAATTTCGGTGATGCGCACCACTCCGCCCAGACGGTTGAGGTGAGCGATGGGGTCGGTGAGCTCCGTTTCCACTACAAAACCATCGTCGACTTCGTCTAGAATGCAGTCGTTGCCGTGGACAGCTTGGAGCTCCGCCTTAGCGAGACCCTTGCCGTGTCCGGTCTGAAAAATGTACTTCATATGAAATTTCTCAAAGTTTTAATCATTGTCGTTTCGATCTTGCTCACTGCTGCGCTTCTAAAAGCGGGCATAGCGTACCATGAAAGGCCCAGTTTGGAAGTCATTTCTCATTGATCTTGCTGCGCCTCGCGCTTAAAGTAGCTACGATTTCCTAAAACCTCAGCAAAATGGCTTTTTCTCTCAACCGCGCGCAACTCATTGGTAACGTAACCAAAGATCCCGAAGTTCGTCAGACCGGCGGGGGACAGATGGTGGCTTCTTTCAGCATCGCGACCAATTCCAGCTGGGTGGACAAAACCGGGCAACGCCAAGAAAAGGCGGAGTTTCACAATGTGGTGATCTGGGGCAAACTCGCGGAAGTGGCTCAGCAGTATGTGAAAAAAGGTAAAAAAATCTTTGTGGAAGGACGCATGCAAACTCGCGACTGGGATGGAGAAGACGGAGTGAAGCGTTATCGTTTTGAAATCGTGGTGGACAGTATGATTTTGCTCGACCGTGCCGGAGCTCCATCTGGAGAAGGGGTGGATGCGACTTACGAACGTAAATCCAACAGCAGCGCCATGAAGTCGGCTGAACCTGCTGGGGAAATGGTTTCTGTGGCTCCTGCCGGAGCAGACGAGGTCAGCCTCGACGATCTTCCTTTTTAAATCTTAATTTTTCACGCCATGAAAAAGCTCTCTGTTTTGTTCGCTCTCCCTGTACTCCTTGCGGCTTGCGGAACTCCCGCGGCTACCGATCCTATTACTACTGACACTACTATGACCGATACGACTCCAGCAGAACAACTCTTGATTGAAGACGAAGTGGTGGGCACGGGCGACGAAGCCAAGGCCGGCGACACCGTGGAAGTGAACTACGTGGGTACGCTCACCGATGGCACTAAGTTCGACAGTTCTTACGATCGCAATCAGACTTTTGAGTTCACTTTGGGTGCAGGCATGGTGATTGAAGGCTGGGACCAAGGTGTGGCCGGCATGAAAGTGGGCGGCAAACGTAAACTCACTATTCCTTCCGACATGGCTTATGGCCCCAATGATTACGGACCGATTCCCGGGGGATCCACTTTGATTTTTGAGGTAGAGCTGATCTCTGTAAAATAAATCAAAAAGAGCACCTTGGTATTCCCCGGGTGCTCTTTTTGCGTGAGGTCTCTATATTTTGGAGACTCGCGCCTCAACTGCTGCAATTTGGTTTTTGTTTTTGGTACCCGAGGGTACTAGATTCAGATCGGCGTGGGATCCAAATCGGACTAAACCGGTGACAAGGTCGATAGCAGAGAGGGAAGGGGGCTTTTGGTGAAGTCGCTTTCTCTTCCTGCGATCTTCCTGTATTTTTGCGTCAGGAAAATCTTAATAGTATATCAC
>CALQZQ010000005.1 GCA_943349825.1 Candidatus Peribacteria bacterium
ATTATGATTTACCGTGGAATCCACAAAGAATTGAACAAAGAATTGGACGATGCCATCGTTATGGTCAAAAACATGACGTAGTAGTCGTGAACTTTTTGAATAGAAAAAACGCCGCTGATAAGCGCATATTTGAACTGCTTGATTCGAAATTTAAATTATTCAAGGGAGTGTTTGGAGCGAGTGATGAAGTTTTGGGTAGCATCGAATCGGGAGTCGATTTTGAAAAAAGAATTTGTGCAATTTATCAATCTTGCCGAACAGAAGAGACTATCAATGCGGCATTCGATAAACTCCAAAATGAGATGGGTGATTCTATTGAAGAAGGAATGCAGGGGGCAAAAGAAAAACTTTTGGAAAATTTCGATGCAGATGTGCATGAAAAACTCAGGATGAATCTGAGGGATAGCAAGGCATATCTGGAAACTTATGAAAAATGGCTTTGGGACATCACTCTGTTTTTTCTTGGAGATAAGGCCATCTATGAAAATGATGTTTATTCATTTCGGTTAATGCAAAACCCATTTGTAAGTGAAAATATCCCAGAAGGTCCCTATAAAATTGGGAAGAACGTAGATGATGCACATGTTTATCGACCGGCCCACCCACTTGCTCAACTCATTCTGAGTGAGATAAAAAAACAAGAATTGCAGACCGTTGAACTTACTTTCGATTATTCCCACAACGGAACAATCATTTCACCAATTAAAGATATTGAAGGGATGTCTGGCACGCTAAAGGTCACTGAGCTTACCATTGAGTCATTTGATTCAGAAGATAGTGTCCTCGTGACGGCCATTACGGATAGTGGGGAAATCCTTGATGAAGATGTTGCAAAGAAACTTTTCTCCCTCAGCGCAGAAACTTCAGAAAGTACGAAGGCTATCGATACCGAAAAACTTGAGGCGATAGAAAGTGAGAAGGTTTCTATTCTTGCTAAAGGCATTATGGAGCGTAATAGCGAGTTTTTTGATGAAGAAGTGGAGAAGCTCGATAAATGGGCAGATGACGTTAAGAAGAGCCTTGAAATTGAACTAAAGCGACTGGATATAGATATAAAAGCGTTGAAGACTAATGCTAAAAAAGTGCTGATTCTTGAGGAAAAAGTAAAACTGCAAAGAGAGGTAAAAGATCTGGAAAAGAAACGAAATGATATGCGCCAAAAACTTTATCAAGCTCAAGATGAAGTCGATACGAGGAAAGAAGGCTTACTTGGAAAGGTAGAAGGTCAACTTAAGCAAAAAATCAATCTTAGGACTTTATTTACCATTCGTTGGAAAGTAACATAAACTTATGATTAGCAATAAACAGAAACTAGAACTCACCTGGATTGGTAAAAACAATCCTGAATATGATATTGCGAACATTGAGCCCCGAATATTAGAAGAGCGGACTGATTTATCCTATGGAGATAAAGACACCGAGAATATGATTATTCATGGTGACAACCTTCTCGCTCTCAAAGCTCTTCTTCCTGAATATGAAGGTAAGGTGAAGTGCATTTATATTGACCCACCGTACAACACTGGGAATGCCTTTGAACACTATGATGACAGCGTGGAACACAGTACGTGGCTTTCATTGATGAAACCGAGATTAGAGCTTCTAAAGATGTTACTTGATAAAGAGAAAGGAAGCATCTGGATCACCGTCGACGATAATGAAGTACATTATTTAAAGGTAATTTGTGATGAAATTTTTGGACGTAGTTGCTTCATCGGAAATATCATTTGGAGATCAACTGATAATAGCAACAATAATGCGAAAACTTTTTCTTTAGACAGTAACCACATTCTCGTCTATTCCAGGAAACCGGCGTGGACTCCACATTTCTTGGAAGATTTCGACAAAAGAAAACACTTCAAGAATCCAGATAATGACCCTAAGGGGCCATGGTTTGATGGCAATCCAGTAAACAATCCTGCCCTTCGCCCAAATCTTCAATTTGATCTTGTCGCTCCAAATGGAAATATTATCAAGCATCCACCAAATGGATGGAGGTGGTCACGGGAAACAATTTCTGAAAAGATGAAAACTGGTGAAATTAGATTTTCAGAAGACCAAACGAGGATAATCCGAAGAACATATTTGAGCGACATGGAAAATCTCCCCCCATCTAATCTTTGGGCTGACATTGATGTAACGGGACACAACAGACAAGCGAAATATGAACTTAAAAGTTTATTCCCGGAAGAAAAAGTTACAGATCTTTTTGGCACTCCTAAGCCAGAAAGGCTCGTCAGGTACGTTCTTAATTTAGCATCAAATCCAAATGATCTTGTCCTTGACTCCTTTTTAGGGTCAGGGACAACAACTGCCGTTGCTCACAAAATGGGGCGGAAATACATTGGAATTGAAATGGGTGACCACGCATATACCCATGTACAAAAACGAATGCAGAAAGTGGTTGATGGAAATGACAATCTTAAGCTCTCAGAAGAGTTGGGATGGAAAGGTGGTTCTGGATTTAAGTTTTATGAATTGGCTCCAAGCTTTATTACGACTGATGAATTCGGCAATCCGGTGATTGATGATTTTTACAATGATGCGAAATTGATAAAAGCTATGTGTAAATTGATGAATTATATTTACAAACCCAGCAAAGCTGAATATTGGAAACACGGGGTCGGACAGGGGAATAACTACATATATGTGACAACGCAGATGCTCTCAAGCGCGATGATTCAGCAGATTTCTTCTCATTTAGGTCAGAATGAAACTTTATTGATTTGTCCTAAAAAGTTCGAACCTGGTGCAGATAAGATTGACGGTAGAATTACTATAAAGAAAATACCGCAATCTGTTCTGAAGGCGTGTCACTTTGGGAAAAAAGAATATCTACTTCCAATCAAGGAGTCCGCTATCGAGGAAATCGATTTAGATGATGAAGAAAATAATGACTAATTCTATGAATCCAGAACAAGCAGTTAAGTATATTTCGAATGGCATGAACTTGCGTTTACCGCAGAGGAAAAGCCTGGAACTTTTTGCGGCTTATTTACAGTCCGACGCAGGCCAGAAAGTTTTAGCTCGAATGAAAAAAGATAGACGTGGAAGAGTAGAAGAGCTGTTAGCTTCATCTAAGGAATATTTTAGCAAGATAGCTGAGACGAAAGATTTCGAAACTTTCGAGCGTGCATTCCCCACCTATACATTTGCTCTAGCTACAGGAGTTGGTAAAACTCGTCTGATGGGAGCTTTTGTGGCCTACATGTACCTCGTTTACAACGTTCAGCATTTTTTGATTGTCGCACCGAATCTTACGATTTACCGAAAGCTTTTCGATGACTTTAGCAGGGCAAACAATCCGAAATATGTATTCCGTGGTATTCAGGAAATCAACATCAATACGGCTAAAGTTATAACAACAGACAATTATACCAATCAGAGAAGTGAACTTTTCGGTAATCAGCTAGAAATAAATATCTTTAATATTCAGCAGTTCGCTCAGCGTGACATGACTAATGAACGTGGTATCACCAAAGCGTGGGAAACTGCCGGTGAGTCCTATTTTGATTACTTGAAAGAACATGAGGATCTTGTCGTGATGCTTGATGAAGCACATCACTATCATGCAGATGCTGCACTTGGAGCGTTAGACCTCATGGATCCTCTTTTGGGTCTAGAGTTTACCGCAACTCCATATATCGGGACTGATGGTACTGGAAAGAAAGCTAGGCAGGTTATAATGAAGAATGTTCTCTACAGCTATAACCTTGGAGATGCCATCCGTGGAGGCCTCGTAAAGGATCCTTGGGTTGGAACGGAGGCAGATGTTGATTTTAGGGAATTTGATGGTGACTCCATTGAAACCGATGCACGAAAATTGCAGCTAGCAGCTTATTTTCATGAACGTGCAAAAACCGCTATCAATGAATATGCACTGGAAAATAATAAGCCCTATGTAAAACCCGTCATGTTGGTTGTGGCAGCGAATACTGCCCACGCAAGTGAGCTGAGGGCATTTATTGATAGCGATCAATTCCGTGGTGGAGAGTTCAAAGGAAAGGTGATCGAAGTCCACACAAAGACTAAGGGCGAAGAAGCCGATGAAACAATTGAGAAACTTATTTCACTTGAACATCCTGACAATATTGTCGAGGTCGTCATTCACGTCAACATGCTTAAAGAGGGCTGGGACGTTACGAATATCTACACTATCGTTCCACTTCGACAATCCGCTGCGATGATCTTAACGGAGCAAACTATTGGACGTGGACTTCGTCTGCCGTATGGAGAGCGCACGGGAGTGCCACTGGTTGATCGTGTAATGATCGTGGCCCATGAACAGTATTCTAAGGTTATTGAGCTAGCAAAAGACTCCTCGTTGATACAAGGAAGAGTAGAGCAAGTTTCCAATCAGGAAATGAAAGATATAAAGACACTTACTGAAGTTCAGCCGATCGCCTTGCAGAGTGTCACAGAAGCAATTCGACAAAACAGCGTAGTGACACAGGCCGTTCAAGAAAAGGCCGAAGAGTTTATTTCAAAAATTCCTCAAGTGGAATCAATGGAAGAAGGTGTTAAGCAGATGGCAATAGAGGTTAAGAAAACTGAGATTTTTCAGCAATTGGCAAAAGAGGCCATAGAGAATCAATCTTTTTCGAGGTTTCATGGTCAGATGGAGGATAACCTAGAGGAGACATCTTTTGGTATTGATACGTTGTTCGCAACTTTTAATGATGATGCAAAAAGTGAGCTAGAGAAAATTGCAAAGCTATCTGAGCAGACGATGGAACTGCGAAACATTCCCATTCCACGTCTTATGCTTACTCCCCATTATGGAGAACTATTTATTCCAGAATTTGATCTCGATACAAGCGTTCTTAGTCCGTTCGCAAATGAGGCAACCGTCATAGAAGAGTCCTTGCAAAAAAGAGACATAGAAAATTTATTTGGAGAGGCTGTTCCTGGCAGAAGAGAGTCACAAGCGACACGAATTACCAGTTTTGGATCAAGCACTAGTCAGAGTCCGCAAAATATTATTATTGCAGCATTGCTAGACTATCCTTTGATCGATTATGACGAACAGAAGGTACTTTTGATCAAACTCGCCGGTCAGGCCGTAGTTCACTACAGAACCAGGGCACTTGATGAGGCTAATTTAAAACTCATCATTGAGACGAATGCTCGCACAATCGCAAAAGAGATTTATGATCAAATATTACAACGTAAAGAATTAAAGTCTGAAAGCTATATCGAATCCAGTATTGCTGAGCCTAAGCCATTCTTGGAACAATACAATATATCCCTTGGACTAGATGAAAAGCCCGTTTCATTAGATTCACAAGTAGACACCTTCTCTGCTCGGCTTGTTTATACTGGCTTTCGAAAAGCTTGTCATCCAATGTATAAATTCGATTCATCCGATGAGGTTCGGCTAGCATACCTTCTAGATAAAGATGAATCGGTTGAGGATTGGCTGCGACCCGCCCCAACTCAATTTGAAGGTCTTCACTGGAGGAATGCTATAGGTGAGTATCATCATAGATACGAACCTGATTTTGTTGTTGAATTGCCAACAGAAATTGTGATGATAGAGGTGAAGCCAGAAGAAGAAATTGCGGACAAGGATGTCCAAGCAAAGAAACAAACTGCTGAAAGATATTGCGAGCTTATAAGTCAAAATGTAGGCGACCATGGCGTACGAAAGCCATGGCGATATGTCATCATTCCTACTTCTAGGATAACGCTGCATTCAACTGTTCAGAGGTTACTTCAGTAGTAACGTTTTTAAAATTATTCTGAATTATTGGATCTTACAGTTCCGCAAAATCACATTCATCAAGTAATCTGGTTTTTCACCTGTTAAGGTAATTTGTTGTCCTTGGGTGAGGCCGGCCGCTTTTTCAAGCTCGGAATCTTCCAACATACATTGAACGCTTCCGATGATATCGCCTGTTTTTAGGGAAACATACATCGTATCCAATATATCCTTTCCGATTGAGGTAATCGTTCCGCTGACTTCGATGGTTTTGCCTTTATACTTTTCGTCGGCAGCTACTTGATTGCCTTTGTAGTCAGAAAAGAGCTGAGATGCCGTTACAGTCGTAACTTCTTCAACGACCTCAGTGGTCGTTGCCGTATCGGTTGTTGAGGTGCTCTGTCCCTCCTTTGGGCTTCCTAAAGCTGAAACGATAGTGAAGAATAAGAAAACACTACCAATCCCTGTTAAGATCTTGTGACGTTTGAACCAACTTTGGTCCTGAGTGTGTTCGGTTGCCATACTTTCTTGGGTTAAAAGGTTAAGCTACAGGCATATTATCCGATTTTGGGTTATTATCAATCCTAAAATAGGATACTCTCTATGAGCACAATAGCTTCAAAAGAGTATCGGGAAATCATCGAACGCCTTATTAAGGCCAGAAAAGATGCTGGTCTTACGCAAGTAGAGGTCGCAAACCTTTTAGGTAAACCTCAATCCTTCGTTTCAAAAGTTGAAAGTCGGGAAAGGAGACTGGATATCGTAGAAATAAAGCAATTTGCAAGGATCTATAGGGTCAATGTTTCAGATCTTATTTAAGCGAGCCTGCAGCTCCCACGAGCTTTCGCCCGGGGAGCTGCGGGAGTCTGCTTAAAACTGTTTGATCCAAATATTTCCAACAATGGTCTCGCCCTTTCCCGAAGAAAGGGCATGAAGGTCATCTCCTTGTGAATAAGGGAAAACTCGACTGACCTCTGCGATCAAGGAAGTGAGAGCATCCGCAAGATCATCGTGTTTTTCCGTGCCGAAGTCTAAAACTTGCTCGATGAGTTGCTCGGCTCCTTTCTTGGGAAATAAGACTCTTCCTGTTTCGAAATGCAGAGTGCTGTTAACAAGACGATCATGCTTACTCAGCCCCGAAACTTTCATCGCTGAAACGAAGAGCCCTTCGGCCTTCATCAATTGTATTAAATAATTTTGTGCAGCTACGTCCTCTACGACGAATCGAACCGTTTCTCTTGGGAACATTTCTTTATAGCGCTTTGCCTTGGCAATAATATTTTGCAGCGTTAGCTTTTCGTTGGTGACAAGTGGAAGGATGAAAATCCTCAAATTTTCTCCGTAGCCAAAGACATGGCAAGCCACCATCGCCGTGGAGTCAGCCGTATCTGAAAGGGAAATGGCTGGGTCTATTCCAACGATGGTTCCTCGGTATTCGAACGGCTCTTTCTCAGGTTTTTTAGGCCAGGTTAAGACTTTGATCTGTCGCCCTAAGTAGAACTCGACTTCCTCTTTGTCACCATGTATTTCTGGCATTGTCTCATAGAAAGCGATCCATTCTTTCTTAATCACTTGATCCTTTTTATCAACCAATTGTAATAAATATTCACGTAAGAATACCTCTTCACGTCCAATGGTTTTTCTCAAATCTTCAATATCCTTTTCCGTTTTAAACTTCTGTGGCCACAAGCAGTCCCCATTCTCATCTAAGAGCGGGTACTGTTTGTATACGCCGTCCATTTCACCTCCTGTTATACGAGCTTTTAGCCTCATCAAAAGCGAATCTCGATGAAGTTGGTTTCCAACAACCACGATGCGAGTGCCAACATCTCCAATTGGCAAAATTTCGCTCGTAAACCAGTCGTCAATTTTGTTCCTACCGTCACGGGTCTTCACGCTCGGAGTGCTTTCGATATCGTCCGCAATGATGAGGTCTGGGCGATATTGATTGTTTCTCATCCCACGCACGGATTGTTCCGAAGAAGCAACCGTGATGCGGGCACCATATTTTGGAATGATGAGAGTCGTCGCATTCCACTGTTCTTCGATCTCTTGGAATGGTCCAAGATCTGCCCTTAGGAGTTCGTTTTCCTCCAATACTGTTTTTAAGTTTTTTAAGTGTGTCCGCGCTTGTTCCTGTGTTTCCGAAAGAATCAGGACAAACTTTTTCTGTTGTTTCCCAAGAATCGACCAGATCGCCAGTGAGGTATTGAGAATGGTGGATTTTCCAGATCCACGGAAAGACATCACGACGAGCATTCGTACCTTTTCATCCTCGCTGAGTTGAAACATTTCGTGATGAAATGGTGCGAAGCCGTGAGTAATGTACGAAGGAAAATAAACTGAGAAAAATATTTTGTGGCTGTCTCTGGTAAGAGCTCGCCGTGCATCTTGGTTTTTAACCAAGGATTTAATAGTTTGTGGTGACAAATCGTTCATATAAAGGGTTGTTATTGATTAAGTTCTCCTGGATCTAAGGCGGCCAACTTTAGGGCTTTTTCGATGTTTTCTACTTGCTCAGGTGTCAGCGTTTTGCCGATGGTCTCGAGCCGTCCTGAGAGTTCCACCCGTGTTCTGTAGTCAGGGTGTTGATTTTTTAGCCAGTAAATAATGGCGGTCATGTTGCCATCCCTTATGGCCTTGATGAGCTGTGACTCTGCGAGGTCACTGATGAGGCTTTTACCCGTGCACATGGCTTCATCTGCAGCATCTGCAAACTCTGGGTCTTCCTTGCGCCAACGGTAGTAGCTCGCACGCCCAACGCCTTCTTTCTCACAAGCAATTTGGACTATGGGTGTTTTCTTGAGCTGCTCCACGAGTCTGGCTTTGTTTTCTTCCGTTTTGGTCGGGACTATTTCATTCATAGTGATGGGGTTATTTTTACGGCTTTGATACCAGTCAGTTTTTCGAAGCGGTCTATGATGGCTTTGCAGTACTTTTCTTCAAGTTCGACCATGACGCATTTCCGTTTCGTTTGTTCGCAAGCCATCATCGTGGATCCCGATCCCCCGAAGGGGTCATAGACGATGTCTCCGATATTCGTGCTGTTGAGAATGAGTCGGCGTATAAGGCTCACTGGCTTCATCGTCGGATGAATCGTATTTTTCTTGGGCTTGGGTGCAATGAGCACGCTTTTGTCTTTGTCTCGTATCGGTGGATGTGTTCCGTGCCAGCCGTATGCAATCAATTCGTGCTGTGGGCAATAATCCAGCCGACCAATGACTGCGCCGGTCTTTACCCAAATTAGGAGCTGTGAAAACTTGAACCCTTGCGTCCGTAGAGCGTCTTCAAGGCTGAATAGCATTCGGTCACTGTTGAAAATGTAGTAAGCATTTTTCTTATCCAAGTGTGGCTTCACTACTTCCAGCCAACGCTCCGTAAAGCTTTGGTACTCTTCGCTGGACTGAAGTTGGTCGTTTGCGATTTTGTCGTGCTTGCCACTAGGTGCCGTGTACGACACCCCATAGGGCGGATCAGTGAGGATGAGTTTCACTTTCTTTTCGTGAAGCAGGTTGTGGATTAGACCTTTATCCTGACTATTTCCGCAGAGGAGCAAGTGATCACCAAGGCTGAAAGTGTCGCCGGGCTTAATTGAGTTTGATTGGTTTTTGGCCTGTAAGGTTTTCATGTCTGAGTAGGATTAGAGAGCAAAATAAAGGATCGAGCTCCACGAGGTAGCAGGTGCGTTTGAGTTGTTCGGCAGCGACTAGAACACTGCCGCTGCCCCCAAAGATTTCTAGTATGATGTCTCCGGGTTTCGTGCAACGCCGGATTGCACGTTCGTAGAGCGAAGGTGGTTTCTCCGTCGGGTGCGAATAACTGGCAGAAGGAAGGCGTTTCTCGAGCCAAATGGAGAAGAGGTCTAGGACATCACCGTGAAGTCGGTTTCCCGTGCCTAGCTCCTTGTTCATAACCTCCGTGAAATTGGTGTGGTACGTGGAAAGGAAGGGGTCACCTCGGGTACCGTATATACAAGGTTCGTAGACCTTGGAAAATGCGACTTGAGGTGTGCTCATCTGCGAGTTCTTGAGCCAGAGGCATACGCGCTTGTTTTGGATGCCGACTTCATCATAAATCTGTTGCACTTGGCCAATTTTCCTTTCGTCGTTCCATGTGAAGAAATGTGCATCAGGTGTTGTGAATGCTATGGTGTTTTGGATGCAGGTTTTGAGAAACTCTTTGTATTCGGCAGGTGGCTTGTTGTCCTTAACCTTCGAACCCTGGTACTTGTTTCTCGTCCCAATCCCATTCGAGTATGAGAGTCCGATATTGTATGGCGGATCCATCGTCACAAAACTCACTTTTGTGTTTCCGAGTAGGACTTTTAAAGTTTCTGGCTTCATGGAATCTCCACAAGCCAAACGATGCTTTCCAAGTGCGTACACGTCGCCTTCTTTTACGAACGGCTCTTTGATTTTCTTTATTTCCTCCTCTATATCGAAATTGTCGTCTTCCACCTCGATGAAGTCATCAAAAACTCTTTGCAGGTCGGAGTCGTCGAAACCAACATCAAGTAGTAGATCGATGTCGAACTCCTTGAGAAGTTCCATATCCCACTCTCCTGTATTTCTATTAAGCCTCAGGTTGAGTTCTTTTTCCTTCTCGATATCGGGTATTTTAAGATAAATAACAGGTACTTTTTCGAAGCCAAGCTCTTTAATAACCTCTAAACGAAAATGACCTCCAATTACGATATTTCTTCTATTTGGTGCGGAGTTCACCAGAATCGGGTCTACTATCCCAAACCTCTTAATACTTTCGGTTAAATCCTTTACTGCTTTCGGCGGACGTTTCCTAGGATTATAAGGAGCCGGATTCAGCTCATTAACTGGCACCATTACAATATTTATTGGTTTCATACAAGGGCTTGGATTAAAAAATAGAAATGCTAAAACTGCGCTGCGCAAGCGGAGCGTAATCTTGTTAATCCGGTTAAGCTAAAGGTTAAATCCGGTTAAAGTTGTTATTGTTTCATGAAGACCTCTGATAGCTCGATTGTGTTGTCTGGTTTTCTTATCAGGAAACTATCCGTTATTGTTTTACTGGGTTTTGGCTTCATGGCTTTGATTTTATTTGCGAGCGTTCGTTTCAGATTTCTGAAGGCTTGATTCGTGTATTCATATTTGAACTCTTTTTCCACGAGTGCTGACAAAGGTACTTTCCTTTGATATTCGGTTAGGGCCAGGTTGAAAAGCATTTGTGGAAAACTGCCTTTAATGAAAGTGTGTATTTTTTTGTTTTGATAAGAAATCCTACCAGTGCTGGTGTCGAAGTAAAGATGCTCGGTATCCATTTCAGGAGGGACAATGTTCTCTTTCGTGTAGTTTAAATCGTTGAGAGCACTCAGCTTAAGATTGTGAGTTACAACTGTATTGAGTTCTTTTGCACGTCTTTTTGCTTCAAATACAGCATTACTGAGCTTTGATTCTCCTTTTATTTGGATTTCATTTTTTCCATTTTGTACGAAAATAAAAGGTTTTATTCCTTGGAATAAAGAATTTTTCTTAGGATCAGTCTTTTCAAGAAACTCCTGAATCCAAACTAATGCTGGAGTTTTTAATTTTGTGTTTTTCTCAGTATTTAAATACTTGCATAAGGGTGCTAAGAAAACTGCATCCAAAAAATTAAAGTAATCTCTGACTAAATAATGAAATTCAGAAACCTTTTTAAGATCTTCGGAAATAGGTTCGTCTAAAGTGTAGGTTTGTATCAAATCTACTTTATCGTTCAGGAGACTTATAGCGTCGGTCTTATTTAATGCAATAGACATTTGAATACTTAAATTTTTTCTTTGCTAAAATATACCACGGTTTGTTCACGCCTATGACCAAACTTAACAAAAATCAGAAAAGAGATAAACTCCGCTTCACGGTCACTTTTTGTGAAGATGAAGAAGAAAATGAACGTGCTTTTGAAAATGCCGTTCGTATCATTTTAAGACCGCCTCAACGTGACTAAGTATCTCAAAGAACGAGAATACTACGAAGACCGCTACGACCGGTCTACTGTTGATGGTGCTCGCTGGTATGAAAACCGAATTGAAAAAATAGAGGGGTCCAAAAAATCTCGCCACATTCTTTCGAATCTTATGCTCTACTGCTACACAGGTCAGCGATGGAAGAGTCGTGAGGAGACCATCAGCCACTGGATGCAGAGAGACCGGGCTTACGACGATATGATGGAAAACACGCCGGTTCCTAAAGATGTGACTTGTTTTATGTGTAATCGGCCGATGGAGCTCATGGACAGGTTTGGCCACTATGGTTTCGGCAAAGACCCCCATCGTATTGATTTTTACTTCAGATGCGCAGACTGCCACGTTGGTATGAAGATCAAGGATGGCGTGAGGGAGCACATGATTCCTTGGATGTGTCCGAAGTGTAAAAGGCGGATGAAGTCGGAGTCGAAGAAGACTAAAAATGAAATCCGTACCCGTGATTGGTGCGAATACTGTGGCTATCAGAAGGAAGATGTTTTTGATCTGACCCCTCCTGAGCCCGAAAAGGTTGTGGAAGTGGATCAGGAAGAGGAACGCCGATTTCGGGAGGATAAGCTTCGGTTTTGTTTAAGCAACGACGAAGGGTTTGAATACGAAAGGTCTGTGAGGAGGATGGAGGATGTGAAAAGAGTCATGGATGATATCCATGCTCGTGAAGAAGAACGCAAGGGACGCTTAAAAGACCATCCAAAAGGCTTTGCTCTTGAAGAAGGTGGCTATAGCTGTTTCATGTGTGGAGAACACCTTCCACCTTTCGACAACTGGTACGACAAGTATGGCATAAAGTGCATGAGCTGCCAGCACGCTTTGGAGCGTCGGACGGTGCCACTGAAATACTTCAAGAATCACAAGCTTTGGTACACGTCTTATCAACTGCAGTCCGAGTTTAAGCTCCATTCCCAAACGATTCGTAAGCTTGTCCGGGAGGGAAAGTTAAAGGCCCATTTGATTGAAGGCGCGAATGGGCGTGCGGGGTTTTATGTGTTTCCGAAGAAGGAAAATAAAGAGGTTTTGATTTTACTGAAGTCGTCTGTAGTAGAGGCTTAAGTTTATAAAGTATCCAAAAGGAGTATAGTCTTTTGGTATAAACATCTGCATGAAACAAAAAGACCTTCTCCAGGTTACTCAAGAACAACTTTCTAGGACTCTATCATTTTTTCCACGAGCTGAAACGAAAGCTTCGATAATACTAGGGATTAATACTGGTCTGCTTGCTTTGGTTGCATCCAAATTTGAAGCACTATGGTGTTTTGAGTATTGGATGCTCGTAATTTTCATTCCTCTTATTCTGAACAGCTTAAGTATTTTCTTTTTATACAAAAGCTCTTCTCCTCAGCTTGATGGAGGTGATCATTCACTGGTTTATTTTAGAGGAATCTCAACGTTAAAAGAGAAAGATTATATTCAAAAATTTTCAAAGCAGAGTACAAATGATCATATCAACGATATGTTGGCACAGATCTGGAGGAATTCAGAGATCTTGAAGGTGAAATATGACTATCTAAGGTATTCCTATATTTTATTGTTAGTATCTATAGTTCCAGTATGTATCACTCTAATACTTTTTAGTTATGAGTGACTTTGAAGATGAATTGATTAGAGATGTAGGACAGGTTTTAGCCCAAGAATGGTCTCTTAGAACTGGACAGGTGGTTCCAGGAACAGAAGATATCGCTCTAACTGGAGGAGGCGTAACTCTTAATGCTACGATGCTCTATGCAGACTTAGCGCGTTCAACAGAGTTACTCTCTTCTTTTGACAAACGGGTCGTCGCAAAAATTATCAAAAGTTTTTTGGCCTGTTGTGCCAAAATCATTACAAGAGGAGGTGGAGAAATAAGAAGTTTCGATGGTGATCGAATCATGGGTGTTTTTATTGGTGACTCAAAAAATACCAATGCTGCAAAAGCAGCTATGAAAATTCATTATGCAGTTCAGTTAATTCTTAACCCTAAGCTGAAGGCGAAATACGCCTCTTTAGCAAATACTAAGATCGAACATTGTGTGGGAATTGACACTGGAGAAATGCTCGTAGTTCGAAGTGGTATAAGAAATAGCAATGATTTAATTTGGGTAGGTCATGCGGCAAATATGGCCGCGAAACTGAGTGAAGTGAGGGATCCTCCCTACTATACCTACATAACAAGTGATGTTTTCAAAAAACTAGCTAATGACGGCAAGTATGCAGACTCTGGGAATGGTCCACTAATGTGGATTGAGACTAATGGTTTCTATAAATCAAACTACCATTGGAGGCCTTAAAATTCTTGAGACTCGGGTGAGGAACGAATGATACTAAAAACTGTAAGCCAGTTTTTACCTTAGGTTTTGGATTTTTACTACGGAGACCTTATAACCTTGATTCCTTAAACTCTTTGACACGTGCATCAAAGTCATCTTGCTGAAGAAAGGTATATCTAAGTCTTTTTTTGTATTGCTTATAATCCCAAAAATAACAGTATATTCTTCCCCGTTAGTGTTTGGACGACCATTAATATCTTTGATCAGAAAATCAGGTGATTTAAGCTCGTCGTTTACTTTTTTCCTAAATTCAGGGTCAAAAAGAAATTCTGCCGACACATAACCCTGATTAAACAAATGACTAAGAGTTGCAGATCCAGAATATCTTTTGTTGTGTATAAGCTGCCTCTCTTTGGTATAGACGTCACAAAATTCGAATGTACTTTTCCCTACAATAGGGATCAAGTGTGCGTCGACAAGTAAGGCTGAATTAGCTTTTGCTAAAGCTTGATTATATTCACCTTCATTGTCGTGATCGTAGTCAATAAAATTGATACCACAGGTATCATGTAAAGTTGTTGACCAGAATTTACTGACTGTATCTACTAGATCCGTTTTTACTTCATACCATTTGCCGCCACTCAAAAAGAATGCAACTCCTGCCTCGTTATATTCGAAATAAATGCATTCATATATCTGCCATGCGTCTTTTGTGAATTGATTTGATGTTGAGAATCTAAATATCGAGTTATCTTCAAGATCGTTTAGCTCAACAACTGTTTTGCCACTATTTTTCAACCATTCCTTAAAAGAGCTGATATGAATATCATCCATAATTGCCTCTTTTTTGTTATTCGAGTATCTAAAACCACCGTGATCAGTCCAGTCTAATATCTCTGGGATTGTTAACCATAACTTTTCGGGTGATGCTTCATTGATTTCTTTGACTAACTTTTCGTTTAGCTCAAGTATTTTTTTGCCATCCTGGATTTCCTTTAAGTTATCGATCCACCCAAATTCAACCTTATAATCAGGTTTTTGATACTGTTCCAATGCTGTCTTCATTATTTCTTTCAAATCTGTCAGATCACATTTGACTGAGACTCTAAGGTAATCTTTACCGTAAAGGATTTTTCCTAGAGCGTCGATTTTCGATTCTCCGACAACACATCTAACTAAATCTTTTTCTACATCTAGGCCGAACTCATCTGTCGTTACAGGCCTTGCTGATTGGATTCTCGTCTGAATCCCTTCAGATTCTAGTGTTTTCGTGTCAACACTTTTTAGTGAATTTGGATGAATTGAGTTTAAAGTAGTTATCAATCCAAACCTTTCCTCTATGACGCCGTTTCTAAAAAAATGCCTACTTGCTGGACCGAAGGTTAATGCGAAAAATCTATTTTCAACTGTCATCAAGAATAATCCACTCGCACTTGCCGAGAATAAGTGGTTTAAATCTAAGTTCGGAAATAAATTTTTCCAAACTGGTGGTTTTGTAAATGATGCATTCTGTGAATAAAATGTTCCAACATCAGTTATCCTTGACTCTAATCCGCCTTTTAAGATTTCTTGTTCTGATTGTGCAAACTCTTTAATCAGGTAAATGGCGAGTGCGTGTGTTTTCTTTGTACTAGATGACAATTTTTGATCTTAAATCAATGCCAGACTACAACAATAATTGCGCATTAGCAATCCGCCCTTTTTATACTGTCTCAAGTGTCTCATTTAGCCTGAAACACCACAATTGTGTCTCACGGCAAGAAACGGTAGGATGAGACAGTCCCAAGGGTACTAGACCCGAGTGGCCAGCCAATGCCTTTTCGAGGATAGCTTTTGGAGCAGGCGTGGTAGACGTTCGAACTTTTTAAGCGTATCTTTCTATCATATTTAAAAGACACCCTATGAAAAAATTTACTTCATCGCTTCTCGTACTTTCTCTTCTCACTTTAAGCTCTTGTGATTCGACTACTTCTACTGTTGAAGATGCCGAAGAAATCGAAAATACAGAGGCACCGATTACTGCTCCAGTGGTGACTTCACCCAAGAATGGAGATTCTGGTGAATCTTTCGTTTTGAGCGGAAAGGCTGAGCCTAATACAGAAATTTGGTGGTTGAGCTACAATGAAACTTGTCTATCTGAGAATACTTTTTGGTCTGGTGGCCAAGAGATTCCAGTTGATGCAAATGGCAACTTTTCTATCGATCTGGACACTACTTGGTTTGGTAATACAGAACCAAGTGAAATTCTCGTCCTTTCTGTTGATCCTGGTGTCCGTGAACTCAATGGGTATTCTGGAAAAGATGGTTCTTGTTTCCCATCTGAATATGTTACTGATCCTATCGAAATCAACTATACAGGCGAGTTGAGCGGATGGATGACTCAGTGATAATCATCGTTCGAACGGCATCTACGGTTCCCAGCCAATACCTTCGCTAATTCATCCTTATGAATAAAGTTATAAGCTCACTATTGTTCACGGCTTTCATGTTTTTGTCTGCTTGTAGCCCTGCTATTGGTCAAGATGAGGCTTGGAACATGACAGTGAATTTTTTCCAAAATTATGCAGGAGAACCCGAGTTAAATATTGCGGCCGAAATCGATACAGATGAATCGAGTTTTGTTTTTCAAACTTTTAACCAGGAAGAAGATTCGGATGAATTCAAAGTCACTGGCAAGTTGAGTTGTGAAGGCCAGGAGGGAGATTTTACAGTGGATTGGAATCTAGATGAGAACAATGCATGGACTTTGAAAGATGTTTCCCTTTATGGATGTGAATACTCTGCGAAACGTGCAAGTGATATTTCTCGTACGACTTTTTTACAAACGATTGCGATTGCTCTGGAGTTTTCTTTTGTTGACGAAGGGTCTTACCCAGATTTTCCAGATGGGCAATGTTTTGAGTCTGCCGCAAATTCCATTGAACCTTTCAGCAGTATCATGAATACCTATGGGTCTAAAGATGATTTCCGAGATACTGGATATTTAGATTATTCTTCAGTTTTATGTCAGGCGTATCCTTACTATATTTCATATGAGGATGGCATGGGCTATGCCCTGATCGCTGAAGTCCTCGATCCTAATAATTTTACTGAAGCACTTCGCTCTGATGCATTTTGTGACTTAGATACAAGTTCCTTGAATCAGGTCGATTCTTTGGAAGAGCTTGAGGATAGTCTGACTCCGCTTAGCCAATGTCCTGAAGGAAAGAATGTGTTTTATATTTCCATTCGAAAAGGATACTAGACCCACTTAGCCAGCCATGAGTTGCATGACAAAGCCTTGTGGACCCGCAAGGCTAGTTTGCTGGGATAGGTGACTTTCTTAAATTTTTTCCAGCTCCCAGTCAATTAAAGCAGCCGCCTGTTCTGATAGTTCAGAAGACTTGTAATCAATTAAGTTACCGCTAGCTCTTCCACAGCTTAATGTTCCTGATTCATTAGGTATATAAGCAAACCCATTAGGGTAAGTTTCTTTTAATTTGCTACTTACTTCTTCACAGCTTGTTCCTGGGTCAGCCGACACACCGGCGATGCGTGATCTCACCTCACATCTTTCATCGCTTCTCTCAACTTTTTCAGAGCCGCCCCTTTTAGGTGAAAAACTCTTGAGGAAGAAATACCTAGTTCTCTTCCGATACTACTCAGCGTGACTTCATCTGTGGTATCCTCTTCTAAATAGTAGGCTTCTAGGATTCTACGCTCTCTTGGTTGAAGCACCTCGCCGGTCATTGCATTGCTTAAAGTCAGGTCAAATTCTCGTTGGATTAAGTCTGCTTCTGCATCTCCGTCATAGGCAATTTTTCTTAGGTCATGGTCTGGAAGTTTGTCTAAAGAAGCTTTTTTCATTATTAGATTTTTCTCCCGCCTCACACGAAATCTTTCTACAGATATCTGTAAAGATTCAGCCATCTCTTCAACAGTCGGGGGAGTACCGTCGGGTTTTGTTAAGTGGTCCCGTGCTTGAGCCATCCTGTGTGCTGCGGCTCTGATTCTTCTTGGTACGAAATCATTTTCTCTAATAAAGTCTAGCATTGCACCCCTAATCCTAGGCCTTACATATGCCTCTAATTTCACTCCCCTGCTTGGATCAAAAGACGAAGTAAGCTTTAGTAAGGCTATTTGTCCCTCTTGGATTAAATCATCCAAATCTTCTGGTCTCAACTGCAACTGGAACATTAGTTTTCTTGCAATCTGGTCCACCGCTTTAGATAAACCACCAGCTGTAGTCTCTATACTAGAGGGGACCACAGCTCCGACGACTATATCTGGCGTGCTTCCAATCGAATCTTCGTTTATTGAATCAAGCATTGGGAAAATAATGTACAGCTAGAGTAACATTTTTTACTATTTTGGCAATAGTCGTAGCTATGCGTAATAGATCCGAGTGGCCAGCCAATTTTGTTTAAGCTAGTAGGCAAGATACACGATGCCATCCACAGAGTAAACCACCACGGGGACGCCCGCGACAATCTCTCCCTGCCCTTGAATCGTTTTGGTTTCTCCATCATTCATTTTATATTCTACCCCATTCCATAGGGCTGTCGTGCGATGCCCGGCGTTATTGCGAGCATCCTTTGCCGCAGCGGCATCTACATAATCCACCCAGACTGCCCCGAATACTCCGTTAGACACAAAAGGGGATACAAATTTCCCCGTTGAATCTAAGACCGTATCTTTCCAAGTTTTTCCATCCGTCGTTGTTCGCAGGTGAGCTTCGGCACCAAGATGATAGCCGATCGCAATAGCATTACCATCGACGGAAATAGCGGGATCGTATCCAGAGGAAATAACTGTCTCATTGCTTCCGTCGAGATTGGCGGTGCGTATCGAATCGAAACCGCTCGACCCTTCTACCGATCGATCGTCGCGCCACACAAGCGTGGAGCCAGATATCGCCACGATGGCTGTCGTTGTGTTGAGTGTTGAGAGCTCCCAACCGTCAACCCCATTCCCTACAGCAATCTGCAACGCGCCAACACCATCCATAGCACCGGTTTGTGCATTCGTCTTTGGTGCATCGACCCATACCACGGCAAAACCGTCACCAGTCCAATCCATCGATGGGATGGGGCCGCCATCCTGTTCGCGAGCACCAACGGTAGCTGGCGTTGTCCAGGTTATTAAATCTGTACTCGATGATGCCATGATTGCCGTGGAGGTCACCCACGCGACAACAACGCGATCCTCACTTGCAGCAATCGTTGGACCACCCGTTGAAGGTTGAAGAGTCGTGACCCGATGTCGCTGACCATTTGATTCAACGACAATAATATCCGTACCATCGGTCAGTACAACGAGAGGCTCTTCGTTCCAATTCGTTATTGCGCGTTGGGAGCGCAGTGGCAACGATCCGGATCCAAGTTCTATCACGTTCTTAAATGCTGAAACCGTTGTGCCTTCATTAGGAGTTTCTTGACTGGACGATTCTCCGGAATCTGCCGTTTCTTCTGTATCCATTGGGATATTGCCAGCTGAGGGCGAAAGGTAGCCGGGATCATTGGTCGCAATAATAACAATCACCGTTACCCCAATAGCAAGAACAATGATACCTATGGATAACAAAACGAATCGTGAAGTGGAAAGGCTGCGCATAGGCCGTTCTATTACTAAAATTATTAATCCCTAACTCGAGCGTACTTCTTTCTTTTCGCCGCTGTCAACGTTGACCTACGGATCTGAAACCCCACAATTGTGCCTCACAGCAAGAAACGGTACCATGACACTGTCGTAAGGGTACTAGACCCGCTTAGTCAGGCCACCCATTAACAAAATAAGATGAAAAAATTACTCTTCGTTTCAAGTCTTTGTTTACTTGTAGCTGGATGTTCCACAGAGGACATGGCGAACAACCCAGCTTCAATCGCGGAAAATACTGATCTACGTAGGCAAGTGGAGCTTTTGAAGGCTGAGTTTGAGTGTGTTCAGGAACCCACTCAATCACTTGTTTGGGAAGAGGTGAGTTTTGAACTACCTTCCTGCTGGACTCATGAAGAAACTGTAGATGCAAATCTTGTACCTACCCTTCACTTGGCAATGGAAGGACATGAAGATGTATCTTTGGAAGTAACTTTGCTTAGGGACTATATTGCTCCAGATGATCGAGGACCTGCTGAGAATCAAATTGGAACCAACTATTACTATCAATTTTTAGCGGGTATGGATCAAGATGTTTTTGTCCTTGAGGACGAACCCTACCAACTAAATATTCTCACGCCTGCAGCGGATTATGTAGCGACGGACCCTCTTGTGTTAGACATCTTAGCGTCTGTAAAACCTCCCAAAGGTTACTAGACCCGTTTAGCCAGCTTAATAATAAATATGATGTATGAATGTTTATGATCCTCAAGAACTAGTTCCTTATTCCCCAGGACAAGGATGAACTATCTAGACTATTTCTTCGCTTATTATAGGAAATATGCCTTTAAAAGGCGTCTATTTTACCCAACAGGGTGGCATCTGTTTTTAGGCCTTTTCTTGGGTGTTTTGACTTATGGATTCGCAAGAGAAATCACTGCTTGTCCCGATTTGAAATGCGATTCAGCTTTATTTATAGCTTTTTTTACAATTTTCATTTATTTCTTGATTTTGAAGTTGTGGTTTTACATGAAAAGGGTCTTTCTCTATCCCTTCATGAGGACCTCCTTTGCGGCCACTTTTTTGGGCCTTAGTGTTATTCCGCTTATTTTTTGGACTCAGTTCATTCCTCTTGTTTATCTTGGCGCGGGTTTGTTGATTTGGGGAGGCCTTAGGAACTTCTTTGGGATTTTAAAAAAAATAGGAAGCTCGAACGGGAAAGATTTTTTTTATCTCTCACACGACTATATTTGGATATTTCCTCAAAAAAAGACCTGGTGTTTGATCGTGTGTGCTGATCGTGAACCAGAAAATATTAAATCTTTTTTAAGCGAGATTCTACCATTGGGACTTAAAAAAATCATATGCATTGGAGAGTCTGGAGAATGGATTTTAGAGAAAAGTAAGAGCTTGGGATTGGATGTGAGTTCAAAGTATTATCCTAACCTTGAAGATGCCTTCAGTCATTCCCTCGTTGCTCAAGGTGTTGAAGTCGTCTTTATAGTTGATCTAACGGGTGGAACTTATTTAAAACAAGCCAAATCCTTTTTTGACTTTCGGTCAAAATTGGAGTTACGCTGAATCGTCTGATTACTAGGCCCGAGTGGTCAGCCAATAATATTTTTTTATGAAATACAGATCTTTTCAGACTGAGGACTCAGCTGAGGTAAAAATGATGATTCATCAGTACTATTTAGAAGATCATCCGGATCAAGCACTGTCGGATGAGCAGGTGGAGAGAACTTTGGATGAATTTTTGAGGCATCCTGAAAAAGGTGCAGTGCTCTTGCTGCTGGAGAAGGGGGCAGTGCTTGGTTACAGTATTCTGGTCTATTTTTGGAGCAACGAAATGGGTGGAGACATTGTTAATATTGATGAACTTTTTGTAAAAAGTGAGCATCGAGGAAAAGGTCTTGGGACTGCTTTTGTTAAGAGCCTTATCGAGGATCGATTCAAGGATTGTGTTCGTATTGAACTTGTCACCACTCCTCAAAATGAACGTGCACGCAAACTTTACAGTAGCCTTGGGTTTTCAGCTGGCAAAGATTTTCACATGGAATATTCTTTCACCGTTTAAATTGCTTATGAAGCCGGCGTTTTTACTTCTGTTGACCTTGTTCCTTGTCGCTTGTTCAAAAGAAGAAGAGGCCGATATTTTGGTCAGTTGTGGAGACCTTTCTTCTTACGAAGATTGTGAAAGGGCCGAACAGTGTGTTTGGCAATTCAGTGACCTTGATCCTCAGACTCTTCAAATCATGAGTCCGTCGTATTGTAGAGAGCTTTAAGTAGCGTAAAATATGGGTTACTAGACCCGAGTGGCCAGCTAAACCATCAATAAAAAAAGCCCTGCGGTTGTCCCACAAGGCTTTTAAGGAAGTTTCTTTGCCTTTCTACTCAGGGGAAACCGTGTATCTGTAGAGATACTCATTGTTGGTCTCGTCCAACTCATCCACCTCGTTGTCTACATCTACTCTTCCATCATTTTGGTAGTTTTGCGCTGTTAGGTCTCCTGCTTCCAACACGATTTCAAACGTGTAACCTAGGGAGCTACCCACTTGCAAGCTTGGAATAGAAATGAGTTCTGGATAAGTGTTTCCACCCACAAAGTATTCAAGTACAGAAGCTTCGGAAGGCGCGTTGCCATCATTCCATACCAAACCACTGAATGTGATTTGATCTGCATCCGTTGCTGGGTTGGGGGAGTGCGCTAACGTATCAATCACAAGGTCGGGTCCCACTTCTACTTCTAAACAGTTATTGGTTTCGTCCTTTTCCGTGATGTTATACATTGCATCAATACAGGCTTTGACTGTGTTGACCCCTTCAAGGGTTTGAGGCTGAAGGATTGAGTTTCCACCCGCAAGACGGAAATTGGTGTCAGTTAAGGTACCCCAATTGTAGGTCCATTCCAAAGTTCCATTGATATAAACGGTGGAGTAGCCGGTGCTGCCTGCATCTTTCTTGCCGATGTTCTCTTGTTTAATGCTGAGCTTACCGTCCTCATCGACGTAAATGTCAGAAATAGTCAGGTCTGGTTTCGCAACAGACAGGCTGGGGATTTGAAACCGTCCTTGTAAAACACTGCTACCGCTTACAGCAACTCCTCCAAGGACGAGTGCTAGAGCTAGACTGGAGACCAAAAGTTTTTTGGTTTTCATATGGAGATAAGGGTTAGTAAATCATGTTATTATAACATAATCTAATCGTTTTGACAAGCACTACACCTTATACTTTTCCTTCATGTATTTTAAGGAAGCTTTGATGAGTTCTTTCAGCACGTCCACGTTGATGTCGGATAAATGCTTGATGTAAAGACAGGAGCCGCCACTCACTTTATGTTTTCCCAATTTTTCCAGAAGTTTTTTTTGATCACCAAAACCGGACATGATGTAGATGGTTAGGTTTTGTTTTCGCGGAGAGAACCCCGTGAGCGGCCAGTCGCCTTCCTGTTTGCTTCGCTCTGATTTGTAATGGTACTGACCAAAGCCGATGATGCTGCCACCCCACATTGCGGGTTTTTCTTTGCTCACCTCTTCGAAAATTTTCAGCAGTTCCTGGGCGTCTTTACGTTTTCCTTCATCCTCCACTGCCTCTAAAAAAGCAGTTACGCTCGCAGTAGTTTTTTGAGTCTTGATTTCTGCCATGAATGGTTAGGTTAAACAGTCTGATAGAGAGAATGTAGCGAGGAGCCACTCGTCCTCATCATTGAGAGTAAAAGAATCCAGCTATTAAAAATAAAACTGCGGCGATGCCTGCTGAAGCGAAGTTATATGGGTTAGCATACTTTAGATACTTCATATGATCAGCGCCGGTAACACCAGAGGCCATATTGGTCATGCCGGCTACTGGTGAAGTGGTGTCTCCAAATGTTCCGCCAGTAATAACTGCTGCTACGCAAATTGGAATTGAGACGCCACTGGATACAGCAATGAAAATTGCAAAAGGCATAATTAGTGAAGCCGTGGCCCAACCCTCCCCAATAAAATAAGTCACAAGAGAAGAGATGAGAAAAAGTGCTACAGGAATACTCCATATGGGCAGCTGATTTCCCAAAAGTTGTTGAATGAAATCACTCAAACCCAACTCCTGCGAAACGTCACCCAAAGCCCATGCGATCACGAGAATAATCAATATCCTCATCAGTTCGTTCCCTCCCGAGATCATGTCTTCGGTCATTTTCTTTAAAGGGTACTTTTGGAAGGCATAAAGCAAGCCCGTAATAAATATTGAAATAGATAGTGCAAGCAACATTGCCATATTAGGGTCGGTGGCGGAAATAATGGATGCAATAGTCTCATTTACTCCATTCTCACCTCTGCCGAAGTACCAGAAGAAAAAGAAGCTAAGAGAAACAACCGTTAACATGGGTACTATTAGGTTGATTATGCGTGGTTTTATTTGTGGCTTTTCATCACCCATAGACATATTCATTTCGTCAGCAGTCTCTTTGTGATGATGCTCACTCTGTTTTCCTGAAGCTTGTTTTCTCCATTGGAAAAATATGGTGCTGAAAGTGATGAGAAGGACCACAATACTATAAAATTCAAAAGGAATAGCTTGGAGTAAAACGCTATAAGCCGATTGCTCTTCAAGTACTCCTGCAGATTCTAATCCCTGGCTGATATTGGCTATATTGAACCCTACGAAAGTCGTAGCTATTGGAATGAGTTCAAGAACCGGACTGGCTGTATTATTGAGCATGAATGCAAGTCGTTCCTTCACTATTTTATTTTTTTCGGCAAGTGAACGCATGATGGACCCCGCACCAACAATTCTGAAGTCACAATCAATGAAGGTAACGGGTATCAGTGCCCACAAGGTGTAAAAGACTCCACGGTCGCTTTTGATGTATTTACCGAGCCAACTTGAAAAGGCCTTGATGCCGCCAGCATTTTTTATAAGTGTGATTAAGCCGTTGAACAAATACAGAAAAAGTAAGACTTGTAAGTTACTTGTATCCGATAATATCTTTAATATATTTTCTATGGCGACTTCCAGTCCGCCTACAATCGATGGGTTCAACAAGTAAGAACCCACCAATAAACCCAGCAGAAGGGATGGCAAAACTTTCTTTGACCACATTGCTAAGGCAATGGTGATCACTGGGGGCAGAACTGAAAGCCAGGTTATGGTTTCCATAGAAATTTAAATTAAAGAATCTCTCCACGCTTTTCAAGCATCATGTGGTGAATGGTTGCAATTTGTGCCCAAATGGCAATGAGGATAAGAATGGCCGTGCAGAACAAAGCGTCTGCTTTTGTAACTCCAAATACTAGGTTGTCCGCTCCTCCGAACATGGCGGCCAATAAAGTGATGACTCCGGTGAGGCCCACTAAAACGCTAATGATGTGTAGTAATTTTGATAGCTTCATATGATTAAGTTAAATGATTAATTAAGATACTTTTCTGGATCACTGACGAATTGATCCTTGCACGCCGCACTGCAGAAGTAATAAATTTTCCCTTTGTGAGCGAATTGGAGTGTGTCTTCTGTCGGCTCTATTTTCATACTGCAGACTACGTCTTTAAGGTCAGATGCACATGTACTTTTGTTGCCGCAACAGGATGAATTTTCCATATAGGTAGTTGTTATTGATCGGATAAATAAGCGATATTAAACTGATGGCTTGCCGGTGCACGACTTTCGTTTTGAATTTTTGATTAAACATGTGTTTTTTTATAAATCTTCAAAAGAGAGTGCATTAAAATTTAAAGTGAAGAAACCTTGAACGGCATCATCATTCCGCTTTCAAGGTGTTCAGGAATGTGACAGTGGATCATCCATTCTCCTGGATTGGACATTTCTACTAAAAGTTCAACCTTGGAGCCTGATGGAATTAAAACGGTGTCTTTCCAAACTAAATTATCTGACTTCACTCCATCTACGGACAAGATCAGGAACCGTTGACCGTGAATATGGACTGGGTGCTGCATCGGGTGGGTGGTGTCATTAGGGTTGGCAATTTGAATTTTCACCAGGTCACCTTGTGTGAAGCTCCAATCGTCAATATCCATGTTTGTCTTTTCCGTTTCTTCGTCAATCAGTTGCCATTCCAGCGTGTCGGTATTGGAAGTGCTGTTCATCATGCTCATGGTGTCTTCCCATTCAATGGGATCCCCATCATTCATCATCTCCATCTCTGAGTCCTCCATCATCATCCCGCCATGCATAGCGTGAGAACCACCCATGCCCTTCATGTCTAAATTGATGGTGAGAAATTTATCTGAATCGCTATCAAAGCTAGAACGATACGGATCAATGCTGGCGATGGTGCTCTGATGTGTTTTGAGGGTACTGAAGTCTACTGCGTAAGATTCGGACACTTCTTCATCGGAGACCGTAAATGCTGCCAGTGGGTAAGTTCTATACGGTGTTTTCTGGACTAAAGAGAAGTCACCTGGTTCTGAGAATAGCACTTCTACAATCGCTCGTTCGGATGGCCCAAGTAGAACTTCGTCCGTCCATTCGTCGTACTCATAAAGGCCATTGTCTGCTCCCACCAACTTCATTTGAGCACCGGGGATACTTAGGTTGAAGACGCGGGTGTTGGCCGTGTTCGTAATGTAGAAACGTACGACTTCGCCTTTCTTTGCACTGAGGCTGTAATCCGTGCTTCCGTTCACCAGCATGGTGTCGCCAAAGCGGCCCATGAGGGTGTGAGTGATTTCATCAAAAGAGTAGGAGGCCAGTTCATCTCCTTGCATGAGAATGTCATCCACCATCAAGGTTTCTTCGCGATTTACAGGAGACCAGTCTTCTTCATTGGCAACGATGATGTAGTTTCCATAGAGGCCCATGTCTTGGGCGTAATCTTCTCTCAAATGGGGGTGGTACCAAAACACACCAGAGTCATCAAAACGAACTTTATAAGTGAAGGTTCCTCCGACTTGAATTGGTTCTTGAGTCACGTCCGGGACTCCATCGAAGGCGTTGTCCAAACGCACGCCGTGGGAATGAAGGGTGGTTTCAATACCCGTGTTGTTCGTAAAGTTGATGGTGATGGTTGAGCCTTGTTTCACCTTGAGCGTGGGCCCCGGGATAGAACCGTTGTAGGCCAACATTTTATGGAGTGAGCCGTTGAGGTCTTTTTCCACAAAAGAGGCTTCAAGGTCATAAGTATCCCCATCCTCCAGCTCTATGATTTGGGTGCTTGAGGCCAAAGGTGTTTCAGAAGTTTCTTTCACAGTTAGGTCTGGAGTCGTATTTTGGCAGGCTGTAAGAAAGGTGAGGGTGAAAAACGCGAGAAGAAGTGAGATTTTTTTCATAGCTTGGATTAGTAGATTTTTTGCCAGTTCAGTCCGCCGTCTTCACCCTTATAGATTTTGTTGTTTTCATCGATAGCGTAAACAATCTTGGGATCCGTGGGTGAATACGTCATGAAGTAGAAGATGGTGTTTGGTGCTTCTGGAACAGAGATCCATGTCTTTCCGGCATCACTGCTGGAAGCCAGGCCAAGTGTTTCAGAGAAACTCAGCATCTGATTCGCATCCTGAGGGTTTTGTACCAATGTCAAAACTGCGGTGGAGGCCAAATCGTCTGAAAGTATGTCCCACGTTTCACCGCCGTCTTTGCTTACCCAAATTCCTTGTTTTGTGTTTGCGTAAACTGTTTTTTCATCCACCCTATGGGCCACTAGACTGAAGATGTTTTCCGGTTGGCTTGTGAGTAATGACCAAGTTTTTCCACCGTCGATACTTTTTTGCACTTTAGAGTAGAAGTAGCCATAAATGATATCTGAGTTCGCCGGACTCACGGTCATGGCATGGAAATCAACCGGCCCATCGATTCCATCCGACACTTTATTCCACGTTTCACCACCATCTGTTGTCTTTTGAAAGCCACTATTACCGCCAAAAGAAGGGTGTCCACTGGCGTAGAAAGTGAGAGAGTCTTTGCTGTCGATCGTGAAACCCATTAAGTCGTGTGTCGTGGCTCCAATTCGATACAAATCGGTTTCGTTTTCCAGAACTAGCAGCCCTTCATGAGTCGCAATATAAAGTTTGCTTGGATCGTCAATGGCCACGGCTATTCCATGTGAGTGAGAGATACTATCTACTCTGGTAAGAGTGACTACGGATTCCACTTCTTCACCTTCCCAAACACTCACTCCATTTGGAGCGTCTCCTATTTCGATTGTTTTGATCACTTGATCCGTTTTGGTATCAATAATGGAAAGATCTCCACTCACAATGTTGGTGATGTAAACCTGTGAACCATCTTTAGAAATGGCTACTCCGTGGGGTCCTTCTCCAGCAATGATGGTGGCCACCACTTCTTGAGTCTCCAGGTCGACTTTATAAACTTTATCGTTTGTGGGCTGGTCAAAGTAAAAACCCTGATCGGCGACGTATATGTAACGAGAATCGGGAGTCGCATAAACCTGTACGGGTCCTTTGGCCTCTGGAAGCAGCACTTTGCTAACCATTTTTGTTTCTACGTTATAAAGTCCCAACTGTTTGGTGGAATAAAGAGAGGCGAATGCCCACTTTCCATCGGGAGTGACTCCGGTTTGCACTACTGCATCGTCAAAATTGACGACTTCAAAACCTTCTGTTTCAAGATTTAGAATGCCCATGCCTTTTGCTCCCATGAGTGCCACGTAAGCCAGACTACCGTCGGTACTTAATCGCAAACCATGAGGTTCAGCTCCTTCAGGAAGTTCTATTGTTTTTTCAAAAGTATAAGTTTCTGCGTTCACTACAAAAACCTTGCCTTCTTCTTGGGACGTTGCATAGGCCCACTTGTTATCTGGGCTGAGTACAACATGAGCCAAGTGAAGATCCGTGCCCAGCTTCACTGTTTGAATGATTTGCTCTGTCTTTGTAGAAATAACGATCAATTGATCTTCTTCTGCAAGATCGCTTTCGTCTGAATGCATTTCCTCTTTTTTACCGTCCTCTTCCTCCATTGCATTGACGGTCACCCAAACGGTTTCTCCATCTGGGGAAACTTGAATATTATGAGGCATTCCCGGAAGTTCGATCTTCTTTAAAACAAGGCCTGAAGTAGGATCAACAACAGCGACTTCATTATCATTTTCTACGGCAACATAAACCTTTTTATCAATGGAACTTTCTTCTTGTGTGCCACCTGAATTTTGACTTTGGCAGGCACTTAAAATCAGTGAGGTGCCCAGTAGGAGTGAAAGTATTTTTTTCATATTTAGGCGCTCAAGCGAGCGAAGAGAAAGAATAAAGCGCTGAAGCCTCCCGTCATTAGGAAAGGCGCTGTGTTTGAAAGCCAGTTTGTTTTGCCAGGGCGAAAGCCTTTGAGCAGCAATGAGTTGCTCACCACGGAAACTGAGCTGAAGGCCATGGCGAGACCCGCGAGTTCCGGGCGTAGCACTAAACCGATGGACATGAAGACGCGCGCGGCTATGGGAATACCCACTACGTTATAGAAAAGAGCAAAGAACATATTCTGTTTGATTTTGCTCATGGTTTCGCGGCTGAGCTGAATGGCGGTGAGGACGTCACGCAAGTCATTGCGGATGATGACGATTCCACCGGTTTCCATGGCTACATCCGTGCCTGAACCCATAGCAATACCGAGATCGGCTTGAGCAAGGGCAGGGGCGTCGTTGATGCCGTCTCCCACCATGGCTACTTTGAGGCCGGTGGCTTGTAATTTTTTAACTTCATTGGCTTTGTCTTCGGGAAGTACTTCAGCCAAGACGTTTTTGATTCCCACTTGGCGCGCGATGGCTTCTGCTGTGCGGCGGTTGTCTCCAGTGATCATAAAGACTTCAATGTGATGCGCTTCCAATGCTCGAACGGCTTCGATAGTGGTTTCTTTCAAGGTATCCGCCACGGCGACCAAGCCGAGGACTTCTTTCTCGGAGCTTAAAATCATTACGGTCTTCCCGTTTTCTTCCAGTTTGCGCACCTTTCGTTCGATTTTTTCCATGGCCGATTCGTTCAGGCCAATAATATCGGTGAGGAGCTTACGGTTTCCCAAAAAGTATTTTTTGTTTTCGATCGTGCCTTCCACTCCATGGCCGGGGATCGCGCGGAAATTTTCCACCTCTTCCAAAGCGATAGCTTCTTCTTCAGCGTACTTCACAATGGCTTCGGCCAAGGGATGTTCGGACAATTTTTCCATGCTGGCGGCCAGGCTGGTGATTTCTTCTTCGTCGCTGATTCCGGCACTGATGACATCGGTGACTTCAGGCTTTCCTTTCGTGAGGGTTCCTGTTTTGTCGAAAACAACCGCTTTCACTTTGCAAGCGGCTTCGAGGGGTTCGCCTCCTTTGATAAGGATGCCGTGCTCGGCGCCTTTGCCGGTTCCCACCATGATGGCGGTGGGTGTGGCGAGTCCGAGTGCACAAGGGCAGGCAATCACGATCACGGAAGTGAAAGTCATGAGAGCGAAGGCCAAGGTGGCCCCGAGCAGGAAGTACCACACTAAGAAGGTTAAGAGCGCGAGCCCAATCACAATGGGCACGAAGTAGGCGGAGATTCGATCTGCCACGGCTTGAATGGGGGCTTTGGAGCCTTGAGCTTCTTCCACCACGCGGATGATTTGAGCCAAGGTGCTTTCACTGCCCACTTTGGTGGCAGTGTATTCGAAACTTCCGTTTTTATTCATGGTGGCGCCAATCACGTTGGTTCCCACTGTTTTTTCAACTGGGATGCTCTCTCCGGTGATCATGGATTCGTCTACAGAGGATTGGCCTTTGCTGAGCACTCCATCCACGGGGATCTTTTCACCAGGACGTACCACGATGGTATCGCCTGCGACCACCGCTTCAATGGGGAGGTCTTCGGTGACGCCGTTTCTGATGACGCGTGCCGTTTTTGCTTGCAATCCCATCAGCTTCTTAATGGCGTCCGAAGTGCGCCCTTTGGTTTTGGCTTCTAGCCATTTTCCTAAAACAACGAAGGTGATGAGGAAGGCAGCAGTTTCAAAATAAAGATCGGGGATTTTTTCGCCATCGAGACCGATCAAACTGCCTGTTTGGACAAAGTAGTTGATGAGTTGCCAGAGGCTGTAAAAGAAGGCCGTGGAAGTTCCAATGGCGATCAAGCTATCCATGTTGAAGGTCTTCATTTTTAGACTGCTCCACATTCCTTTATAGAATCCGGCCCCAATGATGAATTGAACGGGAATGGTCAGTATGAGGGAGATGATGCCCATTTTGGACATGAGGAACTCTTGCCCGGGAAGGAAGGAGAAGAAATCGAGGAGCATGAAGTAGAGCATCGGGAGGCTTAAGAGGAGGCTCACGGAAAACTTTCTTCCATAGGCTTTGATTTCTGCTTCGCGTTGGCGACGATCCGCCTCGGGATCGCTGGCATCGGTCACCTTCGCTTTGTATCCGGCTTTTTCGACTGCGGCAATCAACAGCTCGGTATTGGCCAGCGAGTTGTCAAAAACCACTCGAGCTTTTTCGGCGGCAAAATTTACATTTGCCGTTTTTACGCCGGGAACTTTCTTGAGTCCTCGCTCAATTAAACCTGCGCAAGAGGAGCAATGCATTCCACTCAAGGACAATTGGACTTGTTCCTCTTTTGTTTCTTTTATCAAGTTGAAAAGTTTTTCCGGCATGAGCTTATTGGTTAAGGACTTTATAGTCGGCACCTAGGGCTTCAATTTCTTTTTTCCAGGAGCTGAGATCGAGACTTTCATCGTGATCCAGAGTGACTTCCTTGCTCTCCAAGTTCACATCTACGCCGTGGACGGTGGGGAACTCTTGGCTCACTTCTGTGATGAGAGTCGCACAGGCATTGCAGTGCATTCCGGGGATTTTAACGATGGTTTTCATAAAATTGGGGTAAAAAATTAGTTAGTAACGTGGACTTTTGCACTGAACATTCCCATAGGGCAGGTGATGAAGAAGTCCTTGGTGGGAGTGAAGGGGCCCAGTTTGTTTTCACCGGGTTTGAGCACTACGCTCAGTCCAAAATCGGGCACGGTGAGGACGCTGATGCATCCACCCAAGTTTTTATCCACGTTTGCAATGATCGTGGTGGGTTTTCCCGCCTGAACGGTGAAAGAATCCGGACTGTAGTTGTAAGACGTCACGGTCATATTGATCGTTTGCCCTTCTTCCGTTTGAGTGACTGCTGCTATGGATTCGCTTGTACTGGCCTCGCTTCTTCCCCCAAAGAGGTTCGTGACATCAGTGCCTGTTAATATGAGACCGCTGTTTAGATTAAAAAGAGACAGCACGAGGACGAGCGTTCCTGAGAAACGAATAAATAATCGGGAAGTTCTTCCTTTGGCACTGGCTGAAATGGCGCTGATTCCCAGTAAGGCGGGCAGGGTGCCCAGAGCAAAAGTGAACATCGTTAGAGCTCCGGTGATGAAACTTCCCGATGCCAGGGCTACCAGCTGTAAAGACTGAGTGAAACCACAAGGAAGGAAGAAAGTCAGGGCTCCGAGAGCAAACGGAGCTGCGGGGTGTTCGTGCTCAGACAAGTTTGCGATTTTGTGGGAAAGCCATTTGGGAGGTCGAATGGGAAAGCTTCCTTTAGGGATGATTTTGAGGAGCGTGAGCGCCAGGTAAAACATCACCAGAGCAATCACAATGTTCATGTAGCCGGTCATTTGGGTAGAGAGTGTGATGGATTGCCCTAGAATTCCCACCAAACCTCCGAGGATGAAGTAGGAAGTGAGTCGTCCCAAGTTGAACATGAGCAGCGGTTTGAATTTCTGCCAGCGACTCGCTCCTCCATGAACTTCATTGTACTTGGCGGCCATGCTGAGCAAGAGTCCACCTGTTACCGCTAAACAACTGGAAGTGCCCGCCACAAGACCGATGAGTAAGATTCCGGCGAAAGTGGCGGTGTCGCTGCCGGCACTGGTGAGTGAAACCAGGTCTAGGCCCTGGAATATTTTGTATAAACCAAAGATGATGAGCAGAAACGAGCTGATCTCCAGCCATTTTTGATCTGGCTCAAGAAGGGCTACGGAGTTTTCACCAAGGGAGTAGCCGGCTTCTTCAATGGCGCTTTGAAGTGTGGCCAGTGAGGGTTTGTTGGAAGGGTCTACTTTTATTCGTGCGAGTCCGGTTCTGTGATTCACTCGCACTTTTTCCACTCCCGGGATTTTTTTAATTTTACGCTCCAAAACCAGTTCGCAACTGGCGCAAGTCATGCCACTTATTTGAAGAGAGATCCATTCTGGTTCGTTCATAACAGTAAGAGTAATAGATTAAATTCCTAACAGAATTCAATCATTCTCTTTTTACGATTCCCTCTAGAGTTTGTAGAAACTTAAAATTTGGAGGAGGGGAGGAAACACTAAGTCCTTTTGGTCTAAGAATTACTAAAGATATGAAAAGGAAAAAAATGGGAAGGACAACGGTATATAGAGGCAGCACTGCCTCCGTGGGCTCTGCTATAGACTGCAAAACACAATGTTCATCAAACACACAGAAATTTTCTTGCCCTTCATGAGTCATCATCATGGCTAAAGAAAACTGTAGTACGCTCAAAGCAATCATCAGGATCAAGATTATTTTCGGCTTTAAGGGTTTCATGCAGGAAGATTATTTTTTCTTTTGAGCCAACTTGTACACTTTCAGTATTTCTTGAACCGCTTGAGCTTCTTTGCCTCCCTTCATTTGCTCGACGACGTGGGTAGAAAGGTGGTTTTCTAAAACCAGATCTTCAACGCTAGAGAGCGCCTCTTTAATGGCGCTTGCTTGAGTGATGACGTGCACACAGTAACTTTCCTCTTCCACCATTTTTTGGAGCCCGCGAATTTGCCCTTCAATGATTTTTAGACGGCGGATGGCTTTTACTTTGATGTCTTTGCGCATATGTCCATAGCATACCCCCATGGGGTATTTAGTGTCAAATGGTATTGCTTGGACATAGAGAGCGTCTTTGTGCTTATATTTAAACATTCTTATCCCAGCTGTTTGCAATATCGTCATGAAAAAACTCCTTTCCACTTCTTCTCTTTTTCTTGCGGTTTTCTTGCGGCACTGGTGCTCTTTGTGGCGTGTGAGACTTCAAGCGCTTCTATGCCGGATACGTTTTGGGGACTGATGAGTTGGCACTACACGGCAAGTGAGGACGGTGCCTATGGTGTGGATGGTTCTGCGCAGGTGAAAATTAAATTCACTCGAAAGGAAGGTGCTACGTATGCCATTACGGGTACGGTTGAGCCCAATGAGACTTCTTGCACGCAGTACAATTATTTGCCAGAGCCTTGTGCCCCGATTTGGTGCAAGGTGAGTTCGGTGGACTCCGGTACTTTGAGAGGAACGGCGACGCTTGAGAACGGTGTGCTTTCAGCTACTCCCTTGTGGGATGTTTCTTATGCGATACATGTGGAGAATATGTGCAACCCTATTCCCGAAGCGATTGCACTGTACCCCAGTCAAAATGTTGCCACTATCATGGAGAGTTTGAACCCTACGGAGGAAAATCCCTTCTTCTATCCATGGACCATCGATGTGACGGACATCACTTTCATCGACGAGCTCCCCACGAATGAAATGACCGATGTGAAGACGGGTTACAGAAATTTCAACGCCACGGGCCTTTACAGCAGTGGGGAAGGGCTACTCGGTTTGTATCGAAACGAGCCGCAGTGATGCTACAGCGTTTCCATCCACATTTCTTTGGTTTCGAAATCCAAGGAGTTTTCTAGGATGCTTTGGTCGAAGCCAATGGAGCTTAGGTAGGCAGCTAAATCTGCGAAGCTCGTTAATTTAGTGGCCAAAACTTTTAAGTTCCCTTGGGGCTCGTAAGCCTCGGGCAAATAAATGAAAGCTTCTGTGCCGTCTTGAAATACGGCGAGTTGCGTGTCTCCCCAAGAATTATTGGGATCGGTAAAAGCCAGATAGCTTTGAGTGGGGTCGTTGGTGTGGAGCGCCAAGCCGATCGATACTTCTGGCGCAGCGCCGTCCGTTCCAATGAACCAGGTGATCAAATTGTGATATTGATAGAAAGGCAGCTCGGAGTCCATCTTCACGATTTGCCAGTCACCCGAGCTGGTGAAATGAAATTCGTAAGGAGTTTGACCGTTGGCCGCCCATAAATCTCCGTACTCCTGAATTTGATCGGCAATAGTGTTTTGATCGAGTCCTTTCACGATGAAATAGCGGTTGTATTCAGTTCCATCCATTGGCAAAAGTGTGCCTTCGTAAGCGGGGCCGCCGCAGGCGGAAAGTCCGAGTGCTAAGGAAAGCAGTGCTAGCGATTTTTTATAAAAATTCATAGAGTGAGGGTTAGTTTTTAAGTAGCTCACGAAACTTCTCCTTGAGCTTGGAAAGCTTGGGGTTGATCACAAATTGGCAGTAGGGCTGCAGCACGTTTTTGGCGTAGTAGTTTTGGTGGTAGTCCTCTGCGACATAGAAAATGGTGAAAGGTTTCACTTCGGTCACGATGGGGTCTTCCAGGTCGTTTTGTGCGTTTTTGATGAAGTCCTCTGCTGCGCTTTTTTGTTCGGGCGTGGTGTAGAGAATGATGGAGCGGTACTGGGTACCGGTGTCGCCGCCTTGGCGGTTCAAAGTGGTGGGGTCATGGGTGCCAAAAAAGACCGTGAGCAAAGTTTTGTAGGAAATCACTTCAGGGTCGAATTCCACTTGAATGCCTTCGGCGTGGCCGGTTTTTCCGGTGCAAACTTGTTCGTAAGTGGGATTGGGCGTGGTGCCGCCGGCATAACCGGGTTTCACGGCGACTACTCCTTTGAGTTCTTGGTAGATGGCTTCTGTACACCAGAAGCAGCCTCCTCCGAAAATGGCGGTTTCAATGTTCATTCTTCATTCATTATTTTCTTCTCGATTCGGTTTTTCGTCCACTGGAAAGTGAGAATCAAGCCGACTACACCGATGGCTAAGAGCACAGGGTGGTCCATAATGTTTCCAAAGAAGCTGGAGCCGCGTCCGGCGAGCCAGCCGATGGCAATGATGATGAGGAGCCAAGGAATGGTCACTATTATATTCAGCAGCATGAAGCGCAGGAACTTGAGTCCATCCAAACTCAAATAGAGCACGCTGACGGTGCGGGTGCCGAAGATGAACTTTGTCATGAACAGAAGGGAGGCTTCACTTTTTGCAAGTCGCTTCACCCATTTTTTCACACGACTGTCTTCATGGGTCAGTTTCTGTAGCCATTTCCAGTTTCGGCCGAGTCGGGCAAGGATGAACCAGAATAGATCTACCAGGATGGTGGCCACGAAAGTGACTGCAAATAAGTGAGGAATGCTCCAGAAACCTTCTCCCACCAGGAAGGCAAGAGGGAGGATCAACTCAGGACCACCCAGTACTGCCGCTACAAAGAAGAGGGCGTCGGGGTGACGTGAGTAGTTCTCGATAAGGCTTTGTAGTTCCATGGTAGCGACACTATGCCCTGAGCGCGTGAATCTTGAAACCCCAAACCCAAGAATAGAAGTTAGTGCACCTTCTGTTCAGCATGGAGCGCTCAGAGAAAGTTCATGAACTTTCTCTCCGCTTCCTTTCATGTTTGATGCTTTCCAGAAGATGCACTAACTTCTCTCTGTTGTGGAATTTCAAACTCTCTTTCGGACGTTTGGGCCCTGCTTGTTTTTTGAAGCATAACCCTTAAGGAATAAGCTATGAGGATCATGCATCCGAGTTGCTTCGCTCCTGCTTCAAAAAACAAGCAGGGCCTTTAGAGTGGAAGAAGGGTTTCAAGATTCACGTCTCTGCTGCTTGATTTTTCCAATACAATGTGGGATTGTCGGCGCATGAAAATGCTTATATTCGGTCAAGGATACATTGCCCACAAGTTCAAGGATTTTTTTGGCGCCGATGCCGAAATTTCGACGGTTCGTATTGAGGACTACTCCGTGGTGAAGGCTGAACTTGAACTTAAGAAGCTGGATGTAGTGGTGAACTGCGCGGGGAAAACCGGCCGTCCGAATGTGGATTGGTGTGAAGATCACAAAATGGAAACCGTATTTGGAAATGTGACGGCCCCGATGATCTTGGCCCGCGCTTGTGAAGAACTTGGACTCTACATGGTGCACATTGGCAGTGGTTGCGTCTACGAAGGTTACAACGAGGGAAAAGGCTGGGGCGAAGACGATGCCCCCAATTTTGCGGGAAGTTTTTATTCTCGCACAAAGGCGTGGAGCGAGACGATGCTCAAGGAATTTCCTATCTTACAGCTGCGCCTCCGCATGCCCTTCGATAGTATTCCCAGTGAGAGAAACTTCATCACTAAAATTGTGAAGTACGACAAAGTGATTTCCATACCCAATTCCATCAGCGTTTTGGAAGACTTTTTGGTGGCTGCGAAAACTTTGATTGAAAAGAAGGCGATCGGAGTTTTTAATGTCACGAATCCTGGCGTTATTACGCACCAGGAGATTTTGGACATCTATAAAGAGCTGGTGGACCCGAACTACAACTACACTTTGTTTTCGGTGGAAGAGATGGAAAAAATCACGAAGGCCAAGCGATCCAACTGCGGACTTTCTGTGCAGAAATTGGAGAGCCAAGGCATCCATTTGAGACCTGTTGCGGAGGCGGTGCGCGCTTCGCTCGTTGAATACCGCAAGCATTTGGAAAACGGAGTCACGGTGTGATAGAGTGGGCTTGAACATCCACCCATGGCTCCACGCACTCTAGTTCTTCCGGATTTCGCTCGCTACTTTTTTGCTCTGGCGATTGGAGCGGTTTTGTTTTTGTTCGCGTGGGTGATCTCGCCCTTCTTCAATATTTTGGTTTATGCCGCTTTGGTGGTGGTGATTTTTTATCCCCTCTATAAATTCTTTTTGCGGATTCTTCGTAAGCGACAAGGTCTTAGCGCTTTTTTGACCACTATTTTGGTCGCGCTCTTAGTTCTGGCGCCGCTCGCCCTTTTCATTGTTTTTCTGGCTCAAGAGGCGGTGACTATTTACGAATACCTCACCACTAAATGGTTGGCCTACAATGTGGATGGAGGGCTGCAGTGGACCGGGCTGGATCAACTTCCTGTGGTGGGACCTTGGCTGGAAACTTTTGGTCAGAATTATGGTTTTTCTGACTTCATTCATAATACGAACATTGATTTGATTCAAATCGTGCAGGAGGTGGGTAAGACGGTAGCTACTTTCTTGGTGGCTCAGAGTGGAAACATTGTGGGCGCCGTGAGTACTACCATTCTTTTTGTGCTCATTTTCTTGATTACGCTATTCTTCTTTTTCCGTGATGGGGCGCGTTTTATCGAGAAGGCGAAAGTGCTGAGCCCGCTTCCAGAAAAATATGAAGCCGAAATTGAACGCAAGCTGATTGATACGACTTATGGAATCGTGATGGGGAATTTTGGATCCTCCATTTTGCAGGGGATTGCAGCGGGGATTGGTTTTGCCATTGCCGGAGTGGAGAACATTATTTTCTGGGCCACGATGGTGGCGTTTGCTTCGCTGATTCCTTACTTAGGGGCAGCGCTCATTTGGCTTCCCATCGCTGTTTCTTTCATGTTGCGTGGCGAAATGGTCTGGGCTGTTTTCCTGGTTTTGTGGGGAATTTGTATCGTATCGGTGGTAGACAATGTGGCGCGACCCCTTTTGATTGGATCCCGCACCAGTATGCACCCGCTGCTCACTTTCTTGGTGGTGCTCGGAGGTATTTTCCTCTTTGGGCTGAAGGGTATTATTTTTGGTCCGCTGATTTTGAGTCTCACGATAACGATCCTCCATATTTATCAATTGGAGTATCAGGATATGCTCAAGGATTAGCAATTGGGACATATTTATTTTTTTGAAGCGGGAGCGAAGCTACTCGGATGCATGATCCTTGTACCTTCTTCCTTAATGTTTATGCTTCAAAAAAATAAATATGTCCCAATTGGCCGAAGAGGGTTTGAAACTCCATAACTGAGAAAAGCTAGGGCACCTTCTGGAAAGCATCAAACATGAAAGGAAGCGGAGAGAAAGTTCATGAACTTTCTCAAAGCGCTCCATGCTGAGCGGAAGGTGCCCTAGCTTTTGTTCTTAGGTTTTGGGGTTCAAAAACCCTTACTTCCCGTAGCGCACAGCGAGTTCAATGAAAGTGCGAAGTCCCACGCCGGTAGCGCCGTAGTGCGTGGTGGAGTCGGGTTTTTCAGCCCAGCCTGTGCCACCGATGTCGAGATGAACCCAGGGTGTTTTTTCCACGAATTCCTTCAGGAAAGCAGCACCCATGATGGTGCCCGCACGCACGCCTTTGGCGTCATTTTTCAGATCGGTGAATTCGCCTTTGGTGAACTTCATGAAGTCTTCATCGAGTGGTAATGGCCAGTAACGTTCGTGCTTGGCTTTCCCTGCGTCCATGATTTCGTTCGTCCACTTTTCGTCGTTGCCCATCACACCCGTGATGTTGTAGCCCAAGGCTACGGTAACTGCTCCGGTGAGAGTGGCGATGTCCACCATGCGTTTGGGTTTGAAATTCTTTTCTGTGTAGGCGAGCGCGTCTGCCAGGACCAGGCGGCCTTCCGCATCGGTGTTGGTGATTTCGATGGTTTTCCCGTTGTAGGCTCGTACCACGTCTCCAGGATGCTGTGCTCGGTCCGAGATGGCATTTTCAGCAATGGCCATCACTCCCAAGAAATAGCCGGGAAGTTTGAGCTCGGAGATGGCTTGTAGGGTGCCGAGCACGGTGGAAGAGCCTGCCATGTCTTCTTTCATGGTTTCGATGTAGCCCGTGGGTTTGAGGTTCATTCCTCCGCTGTCGAAAACGATTCCTTTTCCAATGAAGGCGATTTGAGGTTCTTTGGCAGTGGTCTTGCTGCGGTATTCCAGTAAAACCATGCGAGCACCGATGGTGGCTCCTTGGCCCACACCCACGAGTGCGCCGCAGCCGAGTTTTTTGAGTTTGGCTTCGTCGAAGATGGTGATTTTGAGTTTGTACTTTTTAGCGATTTTTTTCGCTTCGTCCACGAGGTTTTGAGTATTGAGGTCTCCGGCGCATAGGTTTACTAGAGAGCGCGTGGTGTCTGAAGCGCGCATGAAGACATCCAAGTGCTTGAGAGTTTCTTTGGTGCTTTTGTTGTCTTCTGTCACGAAGCTGATTTCTTCCAGCTTGCTGGCCTTGGGGTCTGCTTTTTTGTAATGATTGAATTCGTAAGCGCCGAGCACCATTCCGTAACCGAGTTCGCTAAAATCTTCTGTAGCTACGTTCACCGCGATGCGACTGGCCTTGGCCTTTTTAGCCACAGCTACGAGTTGGCCCCCGAGTTTTTCTGTGGCTTGTGGGATGAGTTTCCCTTTTTCGCCACGGCCCACGAGCACCACACGTTTGAAAGCTCCTCCATCGGTGAAGAGCGTTATCATCTGTCCTTCTTCTCCTTCAAACTCTTTGTTGCTGAAGCGAGCCTCTACACTTTTAGCAGTGCCACCGAGGAGTTTTTTTTCTGCCGGACTGAGCTTCGCGCCTTTGAAAAATAATAAGAAAAGGAGATCAGCTTTGGGCGCTGCGGAGAGGGTGAGTTTCATGGAGGAACGAGTGTGAAGTTTACATTGAACTCAGAGTACAATAGAGTGAGCTTGTGAAGCAAAAACTTTTTTACTTTTTCTCTGCGTTTGTGACTGGGGCCGCCGTGATGGCGGTGGAGATGAGTGCGACACGACTTCTGGCTCCTTACTTTGGAACGTCTCTTTTTGTGTGGACGAACGTGATTGGAGTGATCATGGTCGCTCTGGCTCTGGGCTATAGTTTAGGAGGAAAAATGGCGGATCGTCATCCCGATAAGCCGCAGCTCTACTTTTTTTGGATTGCAGTGACGGGAGTGTGGGTGCTTACGATTCCTTTTGTGGCGCCCTTTATTTTGCCGACGCTTTCCAGCGGGTTTGGCAACTTGGAGCAGTCTTTGCGTTGGGGTTCACTCCTGGCGGTTATGATTTTGATGGCCTTCCCGATGGTGCTGTTTGGAATCAACGTGCCTTTCACCGTGAGGCTTACGGCGGATAAAATACAAAATATTGGAGCGGTTTCTGGAAAAGTTTCCACAGTTTCCACTGTGGGAAGTTTGCTCGGCACTTTTTTACCTGCTTTGGTTTTGATCCCTGAATTGGGAACCACCAAGACTTTTGTTTTCATTGGTCTCACTTTATTTTTGCTCGCGGCTTTTGGTTTAAGAAATGTATTTTTGATGATTTTGGGTTTGCTCGGCTGCGGACTTTTTTGGGTGGTGCCTCCGGTTTATGCGGCTGACGACTTGATTGCAGCTACGGAATCTTCTTATGGTTATGTGTTCGTGACTGAGGATGAGCGGGGAGTGCGCTACTTGCACATCGACAACAAGATTGGAGTGCAGTCGATTTACGATCCCATGAGTGTGCTCCCGCCCGATTCCTATTATTATGGTTATTTTGGTTTGCTGCCGGCCATGATTGAAAATCCCCAGAACGTTTTGATTTTAGGCCACGCGGCTGGGAGCTTTACGCGTATTTTCAACGCCTACTATCCTGATTTGGAAGTGACGGGTGTGGAATTGGATCCGGCAGTTACGGAGATGGCCCAGGAGTACATGGGGCTCGAGGAAGCGAAGGTGAACATTGTGCACGCGGACGCGCGGCAATTTTTACTCAATACCGATGAAAAATACGATTTGATTTTGGTGGATACTTATCACGGTGCGAACATTCCGGCGCACTTGGCCACGGAAGAATTTTTCGGGCTCTGCCATGAGCACTTGCAGCCCAATGGAATTTTGGCGCTGAATGCGGCTTCCACAGAGGGCGATTTTTTGGATGAACTCAGTAATTCTTTGGCAAAACCTTTTGACTCCGTACTGTCTTTTCCGGTTCCGGGTAGTTTCAATACTCTATTGGCTGCGAGGGATGGAGATGACTTTTCTTCCGTCGCCACACCTAATCCGTTGCAGGAATTTTTAGGCACTTTGGGTCGGAGTGGAATGACCATTTTGACCTATGACTCTTCTTCACCGGTCTTCCACGATGAAAAACTCTCCGAAGTGGATTTGAAGGACGAAGAAATGTTTATGCGATTGCTGTCGAGTTTTTAGAGTTTTCACTCAGGAACTCGTCGGTGATTTCGCGACGGCCTTTGTGCTCTTCGTGGATGCCGTGCCAGTGCAGCACTTCTTCTTCGCCGAGTTCCCAACAGAGGAACACGGGTTCATCGCGATAGAAACTGGGGAAATCGATGCGGCCTTCTTGGGGCTCACGGGAAACACAGCCGACTTGTTTCAACTCTTCAAAATGATGTTTGAGTCGTTCGATGTGGCGCTTGCATTCGGTTTCGGTGGGGAAGACTCCTTTGCTTTGCAAAAGGATCAGCGTTTCCATTTCTCCGCGCAAATCTTCGGTAATGTCTTTCACTAAAATAAGAGCTTTGCTCGCTTCGTGGGCTGTGAAGGTTTTAACCATGAGTGGGTGGTTATTGAGTCCGTGCCTACTAACTAAAACGCTGAACCTGCAAAAATGTTACAGTTTTTGGATTTCTTCGAGCACTTTGGCCACGTGGCCGGTGGCTTTCACGTTGTGCCAGGCCTTCACGATCACGCCGCTTTCATCGATGAGGAAAGTGGAACGTTCTATGCCCAGGAAGGTTTTTCCGTACATGGATTTTTCTTTCCACACCCCGAAGTCCAGCATGAGCTTGAGGTCTTCGTCGGAGAGCAACGTGAAGGGCAACTGGTATTTGGCGATGAATTTTTCGTGTGAGTCTCCTGCGTCTTTGCTCACGCCGATGATTTCCACATTCAAATCTTGATAGGTTTTCAGGTTGTCGCGGAAATCGCAGGCTTCGGTGGTGCAACCGGGAGTGTCGTCCTTCGGGTAAAAATACAGCACGATTTTTTTGCCTTTGAAATCGGTTAAAGCCACGGGATTTCCGTTGGAGGAGGGAAGTGCGTAAGACGGAACTTTGTCGCCGACGTCGAGCATATAATGTTGTGGTTTGCACCACGTTATGGTTTAGCCTACGCTTTGCTTCGGCTTGGTGCTAGGATAAGAGTGATTTAACTTTAACTGATTTATGGCACACTCTGCAAAAGATTTTACGGGACTGCTGGGGAAACTCCCGGGGCTTTCGGACGCTCAACTTTCCGCGCACTTCAAGCTCTACGAGGGTTATGTGAAGAAAATCAATGAAATTGAAGAAAAGTTGATGACCGTGGACAAGAGTTTGGCGAATTACAGTTTTGGGGAATACAGCGAGCTCAAGCGTCGCGAGGCGGTGGCGTTCAATGGAACCTACCTGCACGAGATGTATTTTGAAAATATGGTGGGCACGCCTACGGAAGCCAGCGCGGCACTCAAGGCAGCCATCGAAGGTTCCTTTGGCAGCTTGGCCGACTGGGAGAAGGACATGCGAGCGTCTGCCGCTTCAACGCCAGGTTGGGTGCTGCTCACTTTCAACAAAATGGACAAGAAGCTCCACCACTACATCATGTACGAACACCACATGAACTATCCTGTGCACCAAGTGCCTCTGATGGCACTCGATTGCTGGGAGCACGCATTCATGATTGACTACGGCATCGACAAAGCCAGCTACCTCAACACTTTTGTGAAGGCGATCGACTGGAAGGTCCTGAGCGAGAGGTTTGCACAGTTGTAAAAAATGTTTATAGTGAAGCCACTTAATGCTTTTTCATGAAATCCAAATTCCTCATTGCCTTTGCTGCCATTCTTGTAGTGGGTGGTTTGACCTACGCTTCCACCAATTCAGAGTCTTTGATGGGCGCTTTTGGCGTCGGGCCGAAAGTGGTTCTCAGTTTAGCATCTTCGCCGGTTAGTGGAGAGTTGGTGGTTCCCAGCTCTGACCAACAGGTGCTTGGTTTTAAATTGCAATGTAAATCCAGAGGAGCGTGCTTGGTGACCGGTTTGGAATTCCAAGGTTTCTTGGATGACGATGGAAATGCCAGTTCCTTGGCTTCTTCTAGCGCAAGTACTACGCATGGTACCCGTCTGAGCGACTACGTGGATGATGTTAAAGTCGTGGATTCATCCAGTAATGTTGTGGCCGGACCTGAAAGTGTGAGTGGTTCTTTTACTGTGACTTTCAACGATTCTTTCAGCATCCCTGCGAACACTACTAGTACCTATTATTTGGTACTAGATACCGATTCTGGAGCTTATGCCGATGGCGATGCAGAAAACATTGCTTTTGCCATTCGATCCAGTCAGGTGGTGGCGGAAGATTCTTCAGGCAACAGCATGACCATTCAAGGACAAGCCAATGGAGGGAAGTTGGTGCAGTTTGAAACGAGTCAAGATTCTTTAACAGTATCTTTGGCTTCTAGCCCTGTGAGCGACACGGTGGTGAAGGGGACTAGCGATGTGCCTTTTGTGGGAATCACTTTCACTTGCAATGCGACTACGGATTGTCTGGTCACGGATGTGAATATCCAGGGCTATTTGGACGATGATGGAAACAGCAGCAGTTTTGTGAGCAGTGCCTCCGGGACCACTCATGCCACGAGCCTGAGTGCTTATGTCAGTGCACTTTATTTGGCAAATGCTGACGATCCTTCCATTGATTCTGATAATGAGAGTGTTAATTCCAGCACTTTTGCTGTGAGTTTTAGTGGCATGACGGATTTCGTCATTGCCGCTGGTACCAGTGAAAGATTCATTCTGATGGGGGACCTGTCCTCTTCGGCTTATGCCAATGGAGATGCGGAGAATATTGCGTTTGGAGTGGCGTCTGCGGCTGACGTGACAGCGGAAAATGCTGATGGTAATTCCATCGTGGTTACCGGCACAGTCAATACGGAACCAATGGTTGTCATCACCAGTGCCAATTAGGAGGCGTCTATTTTTCCCAGGAGCAGCTCGAATTTTGTGAAGCCGGTGCTTTGGTTGAAATGGCCTGCATCGGGTACCAGCGTAACTGTTGTGTTTAAGTGTCGGCTCAACTCTTCTGCGCGGTCGAGTTTGATGTAAGGGTCGTTGTCGCTGTGGAAAATTTCAAAATGGGGGCAGTTCGCCAGGATGGTGGGCCAGTTGAATTCACGTTGAGCGAAAGTCCGCATGCCATCATCGAAGGCGTTGTTCAGGATTCCAAAAACGGGGGCGACTAGAAAAGCGGCACCGACGTGGTAACGCTCGAGGATGTTCAAAATGAAGCAGCCACCCAGACTGTGGCCCACTAAAATGGTGTCTGGATCCAGGTCTGCTTCGTAGGTTTTGAAGGTTGCGAGCCAGCTTTCCAAGGTTTGTCCTTCGGGAGTGGGGAATTGAGGAACGAGAACTTTGTGGCCCCGCTTTTCAAGCTCCGCCTTGAGCCAAGGGAACCAGTTTTCGTCTGGATGTCCGCTTACGCCGTGGATGATGAAGACAGTAGCCATACTTAATTTATACTCCAAACTTTTTTCTCCACCAAGTGGCCTTGTACCGTGAAGCCCGCGGCCATTTTGTGGCCGCCGCCGCCGAAGAGGCTGGCAATGGCGGTGAGGTCTATGTTTTCATCTTGAGTGCGCATGGAGCCTTTGATTTGGCCGTTCCAGTCTTCGGTGAGCAGCACGCAGAATTTGGCGGGGGAGGCGTGGCCCAGGTAGTTGATCAGTCCGGCGATGTCGTCTTTTTGGGCGTTCACGGCGTGGTAATCGGCTTCGGTGAGGGCGGTGATCGCGGCGCGTTTGGAGTTCAAGCTGAGGCGTTCCAGCGCGCGACCCCACAAGTGGAGTTGGGGTAGGGAGTGGGTGTGGAAGAGTTCTTTGATGCAGCGGGCATGGTCGGCGCCGAGGGCTGTGAGTCGGCCGGCAATGCGCAGCCCGGTGGCTGTGGTGTTGGTGTGTTGGAAGGAGCCTGTGTCGTAGTAGAGGCCTAGGAGCAGGGAAGTGGCCATGGTGGGCGTGATGCCCCACTGGCAGTAGGTGAAAAAGAGAAAGAGGATGAAGCAAGTGGCGGGAGCGTCTGGCAGCACCATGTTCACGGTGCCAAAGTTGTCGTTGGACGGATGGTGGTCGATGTTGAGCAGCAAGGTTTTGTTGCGGTCGAGCAGCTCCGGTTTGTCTTCGTGAAAAGCCATGAGTTTGTGGCCGCCACAATCCACGGTCACGATCAGATCAAAATCCGCGGGATCGAAGTCTTTTTGGTAGGTGCTCGCTTGGTGCAGGAAGGCGCAATTGTCGGGGGGATTGTCTACACAAGCGGATGTCACTTCCTTGCCCATGTTTTCTAGAGCTTCGCGCAGGGCCAGGTTGGCGCCTATGGAATCGGCGTCCGGATTTTTGTGTGACAGAATCACAATGCGCTTGGCATTTTGCAGCAGTTCGCGGGCTTGGTCGAAGGAGGGAAGGGCAGGAGGCATGATTTTTGGTCAGTGAGCCATGCTAGATTTTTTTGATGGATTTGCGAAGAGATCCTCACATTTTGCTCTTGCGAGGATCTCTTCTTATGTCCGGAACTACTCACTCTTTATTCTTGTACTGTTACGTAGGTGCGGTAGCGACTATTGATGGCACCCGCCGCTAAGATAGAGTTTCCCGTTTCGTCCTCTGCTTCTACGTCGGAGCTACCCCAGATTACAAAGGCGATGCTTTCAGGGGTTCCATTAAAATTTCCGCTATCTGTAAAGTCTACGTAGAGGGTTAGGTCCATACTTTCACTTGCTTCAAGGTTGAAGTCATCGGTGAAGAAAAGCGTTCCGTCACTTTCGGGCATCACGGGTCCGGCGACCACACTTCCATCAGCATTATTCACTAAGTAGGCATCTGTGATCAGATCGGCCACCGACACGCCGTTGCTAGAGACTTCATTGAAGGCGGGTAGCCCGGGGTGGGTACCGTCTTCATCTACGAAACCTTGGAAAAGGAGTGAAGAAACAATGCATTCACTGTTGTTGCTGCAGCCCAAATGGAGGCCGAGTGCAGCTACGTCGTCCGTGCCTGGAGTATAAACGTGTTCGCCGATGCTGGGTGAAAGCCCTTGAGAGAGTCTGAGGCTAACGGGCTCAAAAGGGGAAGCTTGAACGGGTGTACTGGAAATGACTAAAGAAAAGAGCAGACTGCTGGCGAGGACTTTTTTCATGCGATGGCGTAAAGAGTAATGTTCAGTAGAACATTTGAAGCTTTAAAAAAGTTTCATGTTTTTAAGCAAGTTTTTGTGCACTCACAAATTCAAAGGCTTTGAAGGCGGCTTTGCAACCTTCGTCGGCGCTGACGATGGCTTGTTTCCATTCGGTGTCGGTCACGTCGCCAGCGGCGTAGAAACCAGGCACGGAGGTTTCGCTCATGCCGTTGATTTTGATTTCTCCTTTCTCGGTTTTTTCCACACCCAGTTCGTCAATCATGCTGGTGAGCGGAATGCGGCCGATTTCTATAAAAACTCCTTCTATGGGCATTTCGGTGCCGTCGTCGAACTTCACTTTTTCTACGCGTTTTTCTCCGCAAATTTCCACGATGTTGGTCTTGAGTCGGAATCTGATGTTGGGAGTGGCTTCCACGCGCTGCATGTTGATGGGTTCTGCTTTGGTGATTTTTTCGCCTCGATACACAATGGTGACTTCGGAAGCGTGTTCGGCAAGGATCAAAGATTCTTTCACGGCGCTGTCGCCGCCGCCGACGATGATCACTTTTTTGCCTTTGTAGAAGGGGGCGTCACAGGTGGCGCAGTAGGAAACGCCTTTGCCTCCCAGTTCCATTTCCCCAGGCACGCCCAGTTTTTTATAAGTGGTTCCGGTGGCGAGCAGCACGGCGCGCGCTTCGTGCACATCGGCTCCGAACTGAACTTTAAACTTATCGAATTCGGGAGTCCCGTTTCCAGCAGGTTCCTTTTCTCTCCACACACGGCTCACGCGGCTGCCGATTCGGAAGGGTACGTTGTTGGCTTTGGCGTGATTGATGAAGGCGTCCGCGAGTTCTTGCCCGCTGACCGACGTGAAGCCGGGATAGTTTTCCACGAGGTGCGTGGTGGTGATGGTTCCGCCGAGGCCTTCGGTGAGGACCACGACGTCCATGTTGTAACGGCGAGCGTAGATGGAGGCGGAAAGGCCGGCGCAACCGCCGCCGATGATGATGAGATCGTGCATGGAAGGAAGTTAAGAGTTGGAGGGAGTTTGCAGTGCTTTGATTTTAGCTTCAAGTGCGTCTGGGCGCATGTGATTTTCAATAGTGCCGTTTCCCATGATGTTCATGAGCGGGCTGCCTTGAGATTGAATGAACACGTTGGGTCCGTCGTCGCAGTTGGAGAGACAGCCGCAGGTTTCTAAGCGGAACTGCCCGTCTGGCGTATTTTCACCTGCTTTGATTTGGAGCACTTTCTCGGCACGTTTCAAGGAATCTTCTGCGAAATTTCTTCGACACGATCCGGCTTGGCAAACTTTGATGATGTGCATTAGGCGGCTTGAGATTCTTCTTCCTCGTAATTTGAACTGTTGGTGGCTTGGATTCCATAGAATTCGTCGGTATCGGCAATACTGTCGTCGATTTCTGCGGTGGCGTAGGTCAGTTCGTCTATCACTTGTTCGGAGGCTCCATCCAAACCTAAGTATTTGAGCATAGCCATGACGAGCAGTTCTTTTTTATCCACATAAGATGCCTTCAGTTTTTTTCGCATATCCAGTTCGTCTTTTCCGTCTTCACCGGTGACCATTACCCTGTCGTAAACAGCTTTATCCATTTTGTTAATGATTTCTTGGTCTGCATTCCTTACCATTTCTGCGGTCACCACTTGTAATCCTTCTTCAGATACTTCTCCCCCTGATTTGCGGTCTCCACCTGCGTTTCGTAATAATGCGTCTGAAACGAAGGTATTTCCTAAACGCTGCTCCTCTTCGTTTTTGGCTAAACTGTTGTCGAAGCCGACTTTCCACATATTGTCGTTTTGGCCGTGTAGACCGAAATGCGCATCTTCTCGCATGCGACCTGCCATTTGATTGAGGTTCCAACCTTCGAGCTGCCTTACCCAGCCGCCGATTCGGTCAGTGGTTTCAGTAAGGACTGCCACTTTTTTACCAGCTTCTTCCGTCTTCATTTTTTCCCTTAAGAATCTTTTTCCTTCTGCGCTGTGGATTTTTTTAACGGCTTGTTGTTCACGGGTTTTTTTGTCGACTAGTTCTTCATCTATCTTTGCGAAAGGATTGACAGAAGACTTGTTCTGAGTGGTTTGTACTTTTTGTAGGAACTTTTGTCTTTGTTCTAAACTCATGGCTTTGAATTTTGGGGTCTGACCCAATTGTATGTGTTCGGGTAAGTCCATGAATTCTTGAATCACGTCCTTTCGATTTTGAATATGTTTGGCTTTCAAGAGCTGTAGTTCCAGCGCTTGTACTTCAGGTTTATCATTTAAAATGCTTGTTTTGAGTCGAGCTTTCTCTTCTCTCGTGAAGAGCTCCACCCCTTGATGTTCCTCTGATTCTAAAATTGCCATGTATTCCAAGACGTGGATACTTTGTTTGCCAGCCAGGCTTTCTAAGTCTTTGATGTAGACTTTTAGATTATGGAAGCGCATGTCGTCGGTTTTTCCGCGGAGGTTTTCTGCTTGATCGGGAGGAAAGTGACTCAATAATTCATCTCGTTTTGCATACACTTTTTTTCTTTTTGGAACTTCTGAATCTTTCAAAGATTTTAGCATTTCTTCCATCTTGCCTAGACTGTCGAATTCATTTTTGTGCCACTGCATGTACTCCCATTTTGCGGCCCGCATCTTCCCCTTGGGCGTTTGAATCATTGGTCCTCCAAAACAGTCTTCTTTTGCGACGATTCCGTCGTAATCGTCGGTCACTTTTTTGTATCTCGCTACTATTTCTGCGCAGCTTTTCTCAGGGTCTTTGCCTTGTTCTACGGCCTGGTGGAAGGCTTTTTGTACTGCTTGTGGGTAACCATCTACTTTTTTTACCATTTCCATGGCTTTGCCTAAAATTTTAGGTTCATGGGCTTCGGGATCTTGTTCTTTCCCTAATAGATGGAAGAAGAGTGTTTGTACAAATTTAGTTTGATTCTTCAACAGGTTCCTGAATTTTATTCTAGGTCCTACGAATTCATCGAAATGTGCAATGACCCAAGCGAGAGATTCTTTGGATCCCTTGGCTACCGCCGGCAGACCCTCGATGTAATTCACCAGGCTGTCTCTTTTAGCGTTTACCGCCTCAGTTTCTGCTTCGTGCATGGGTACGTAGGCTTTGGACTTTTGAATCAAACCGTTGTTTTCTTTGGGATTATGGAGGTATTCAAGCCCGCTTTTACGTAATTTTTCTTTCAAGGCATCTAACTCCCACGCTTTTGTACAGTCTTGCGCTTTCTTGATGGCTTTGCTTTGATCTAAATTTGTGGAGTTTTGGAACGCTTTGAGTTCGTCAATCAGCTCGTCTTTCTCTCGTTGGTTTTCTGCATCTATAGTTTGATCCACTTCTCCAAAATAAGCTTTGCCGCCTCTTTCTCTGGCTTTTGCTGCTACTCTTTGTATGTCGTCTTTCTCTAGCTCTGTGACCGAATTAGGGTCGTAACGAGGCATCTCAAGATACAGTGCTTTCTTCAATTCCCAAGGGTTTTGAAAGCCGAGCCGTGTGATGGAGAGAAAGTTGGACATAGTTGGGGAAATCAAGCCACCCTAGTTTAAGGCCTGAGCATCCAAAGTCCAAACTTTTTTGTGCTTCTTGTAGAGTTCGTAGCCGATCCAGCTGAGGGCGGTGAGGCCGGAGAGCAGCCAACTCCAGGGGAGGGAGCTCGAGCTATTTGCGCGGCTTTGCACGAGTTCGCTGTGCATGATCTGGTAAATGCCATTGCTCATGGCAGCTTCCACCAAAATGGTGTTGCCGGTTTGGAAGAGGAGCCCGTTGGAGTCGGAGTTGTCCGCTTCAAAGGTCCAGTTGGAGAGACCGTCGTTCATGGTGAGCCATTGGCCGTCCCATTCGGAAACGATGCCTTTGATTTGTTTCCAGATTGGATTTTTCACCCCGGGGCTGGGAGAGACCCACTGCCATGTGGAGAAACTAGGATTGCCCAGTCCCGAGGTGGAGGCTTGAGTGCTGCTCACGGTTTCGACTTCTATTTCTGCGTAGGATTCGTCTTCTTCACTGCTGTCGTAGCTGACTTCGCTCACCACTTCGCCCGTGTAGTCGGCAAGTTGAACGCTTTCGTTGGAATTGTTGAGGGAAATGCCGGACTCCGTGCGGTAGAGCACGAGGGTTTCTCCAGGTTGAATAGTCGTTTCGGCAGGAAAGATGTAGGTGCTACCGGACGCGTCGCTGATGGTCCAGTTGCCCAGGTTGATGGGGCTGGTGCCGCCGTTGGTCAGTTCGATCCATTCTTCTTCGTTATCCGGACCTTCGGGGTTGGGGAAGACTTCGGTGACGGCTACTTCATCGGAGAGATCGCCGTTGCTCGCGGGGTCGGCTTCGGTGCTGGTGGTGGAGTCGGGTTCTTCTTCAGTGGGAGTGGAGCCCGCTGCGTTTTCTTCCCCAGGAGTGGGGTTGTCGGTCCAGAGGTAGGCTTCGTTCATCAGCGCGTAGCTGGAGCCCTCCACTACGTCGGTATAAGGGATGTCCCACAGCACTTCGGCGTTTACGCCGAGCAGGCGAACGTGGTCGTCGGTGTTGTTGAGAGTGAGGCCGCTGTCCGTGATGGAAATGAGCAGGTAGCTTTCGCCTGCCAGCGTGCCGCTGAGTGCGTGGGGGCTGCTGCCGCCGTCTTCGTCATCGAGCTTGAGGCCGTCGAGCGTTAGAGGTTCCGCATAAGAATTGTAGAGTTCAATCCATTCGCCATCGCTGTCGGAGCCGGTGGGGTTGGGCAGGGCTTCGGAAAAAATGGGCCAAGGGCTGGGAGTCACCGGAGTAGCGGTTGTTGCCGTGGTAGTGACGGTTGTTGTCGCGGTGGTTTCAGTGCTTGTGGTGGAGGAGGCGCTTCTATAAAGGATCTCACCTTTGGTGCTGGTTTCGTAGGTCCACGTGTCCACCAGGGTGCCGGTGGAGGTCTTGAGAGTCACGGTTTCGTTGGAGTTGTTGAGGGTGAAGGAAAATCCACTGATTCGCGTGCTGGCCCCTGCGGCCAGGCTGCCGGTGGGAGCCCAGGGTTTGGCGGTGCTGTCTTCGAGCGTATATAAAGAGAGGTCTGCCGACGTGGTGCCGGTGTTGCTCAGCTCGATCCACTCGTTTTCGCCCGTGTTGGGGTTAGGGTAGAGGGCGCTGATTTCCAATTCCAGCGAAGCGGTCGCCGTGGTGGCGGTGGCCGGGCAGGTTTCCGCGAGGGCCGCGGGAGTGCTGAGCGTGAGGAAAATAAGGAAGGCCAGAATGCGTTTGAGCATAGAGAAGTGGGTTAGCGCACTGACGTGCGTGGGGGTTAGACGAACCGACTGTAAACGCTCGACCTTGCAGAAATCCTTACTTTTTTCTTACGTTTCGCTGACAAAATCCTGACGCGCAAAGCGATTTGTGGAAAAAGATTTGCACACAAAGGCTTAATTTTGTTACCATTCAGACGGTTCATTTATATCTCAAAGTCCGGCACACAAACGGTCTTAACCGACTCATCAGAGCAGTGGATAAATTCTTGAAAACGTTAGTGATTTATCGGCGGTTACAGGTTTAAAAGGCGAAAAATCTTCGCTCGTTTTTGCGTTCCGGGGTTTAACCCCATTCTGACATGTTTACGTATTTAATCCTCCTTTTGCTAGGGCTGGGAGCAGGGGGCGGCGCGGGATTCGTTTTCCGCAACCAGCAGATCAAAGACGAAGATCTTAAGAAGCGTCATCAGCAGGAGAAGGCTTTGCAGGAAGCTCAACTGAAGGCCAACGAGATGATCAACAGGGCTCGCAATGAGTCCATGCGTGAGCGCGAAGAGGCTCAGAAGGAAGAAAAATTGAAACGCCGTAAACTCGAAGAATCCGAGGCTCGTTTGGTGAAGAAGGAAGAAACTCTCGATACCAAGGTGGAAGAGCTCGATAAGATGAAGGTGAAGCTGGAGGAGCAGGCTGATCATTTGAAGAAGGACCGTGAGCACGCCAAGGACCTCGTCACTGAGCAAGAAAAGAAGCTCGGTGAAGTCGCGAAGCTTTCTCATGAAGAAGCTAAAAAACTGCTGCTCGATCAGATTGAAAGTGAGTCTAAGGACGAGCTGGTGGCCTACGCAAAAAAACTCGAGGCGGATGTGAAGGAAGAGGTGGATGTTAAAGCCAAGCAGATTTTGGCTGATGCCATTCAGCGCTACGCTTCCGAGACTACGGTGGAATCCACCACCACGGCGGTGCCACTCGCTTCCGACGATCTCAAGGGCCGCATCATTGGAAGGGAAGGTCGTAATATCAATGCTTTTGAATCCGTTACCGGAGTGGATGTGATCGTGGACGATACCCCCGGAAACATCATCATCAGCGGTTTCGATCCGATTCGTCGTTACATGGCTAAAATCACTCTTGAACGCCTCGTGGAGGATGGACGTATTCATCCCGCTCGCATTGAGGAGGCTTATGCCAAGGTGAAGGAAGAGGTGAATTTGCTCATTAAGGACCTTGGAGAAAAAGCTGCCTTTGAGGTGGGTGTGATCGGTTTGCCGCCCAATTTGCTCAAGATTTTGGGTCGTCTCAAATTCCGCATCGCGTATGGGCAAAACGTGCTCAAGCATTCCATGGAAGTGGCTTTCTTGGCTGCAGAAATGGCAGGCATGATGGGGGCCAGTATTGAACTTTGCAAGAAGGCCGGTTTACTCCACGATATTGGAAAAGCAGTGGACCACGAGGTTCAGGGGAAACACGCGTTCATTGGTCGCGACATTTTGAAGAAATTCGGATTGCCTGACGAAGTGCTACACTGTGTGGAAGCCAACGAAGGAGATGTGGAGGCGCTGTCGGTCGAAGCCAAGATCGTGCAGGTGGCCAATCTCATTTCTGTGGCTAGACCGGGTGCGAACAAAGACAACATGGAAAACTACATCAAGCGTCTGTCGGACATCGAAAAGGTGGCCGGTAGCTTCGATGGAGTGGAAAAAGCCTTCGCGCTGCAAGCGGGACGTGAACTCCGTGTTTTCGTGAGCCCCGAGCTTGTTGATGACCTGGCTGCCATCAAAATGTCCCACGAAATCGCACGCAAGATCGAGAAAGATCTGCAATACCCCGGCAAAATCAAAGTCGAGGTGATCCGCGAAAAACGCGTGGAAGCGTTTGCGGGGTAAAGCGCTTGCGCGGTCCGACAAAAGCTCTTGACGGTGAGTATGCGCTCACCTATATTAGGTTCATGAACAACGCTATTTTTGATCAAATCAGGCAGGTGAATGGGCAGGAATCTTGGAGCGCGCGAGAACTTTATGAGTTGCTTGGAGACACAGCGTATGGAAAATTTCTTCCGGTCATGGAGCGTGCTCAAGAGTGGTGTGAAAACAGAGTGTAGGGCTCAAAACCGTGAAAATCGTCTATTTTTTGCTACTTTTTCATGTTTATGTTGATAAAAACGTGAAAATAGTCTATTCTTTAACCATGACAAAGGTGCTCAATGTCTTCGGTAGAATTCATTCTCTTCGAGAGAGATACTATGGGGCAGCAACTGGTAAAGAGGCGCTCCTTGAACTTATTGCGGAAGCTGAAGTGGCGGAGCAGGTCTACAACTCCAATGCCATTGAAAATAGCACGCTTAGTTTTGAAGAGACGGAAAAAATACTGCTTCAAATTGATCTGGATCGGTATATTTCTGAACGTGAAATTTTTGAGGCGAAGAACCTTGCGCGCGTAGTGTCTTGTATCGGTAAAAAATCTAAGGAGCAGGAACTTACTCTTCCTGTTATTTTATCTCTCCATGAAATGTTGATCTCGAATATCCGAGACGATATTGCGGGAAGATTTCGAAATAATAATGAGTATGTCCGTGTGGGAAGTCATATTGCTCCTGCGCCGCAAGAGGTCACTTCGAGGCTTGAAAAAATGCTCTTTGAATACAATGGGGCCAGTCATGAAAATATCATCAAAAGATTGGCTAAGTTGCACCTTAGTTTTGAGTACACTCACCCCTTTGTGGACGGAAACGGCCGTATTGGTCGCGTGATCAACAATTTTTTGCTCATACGAGAGGGGTTCGTCCCTATCAACATCAAATTTATTGATCGGCAGAAGTACTACGCAGCGTTTAGAGAATTTGATGAAAAAGGGGCGACAGGGATTATGGAAGAAATCGTGGGGAAGGCACTGACGAACAGCTATCACAAACGTTTGGCGTATTTAGAGGGTAAAAAAATCATCACTTTGAATGAATATGCGAAGCTCAACCGGCTTTCCCATTCAGGTCTTATCAATAAGGCCAACCGGCAAACTATTGAAGCTTTCTTAGAGAAGGGTATTTGGAAAATTGGCATGGATCAATAAGTTCCGTTATAATTTCTTCACCACTAACCCCTCCACCATGGCCAGCGGAAAAGGCGATAAAACAAAGAAAGAAGGCAAAGGTAAGGCTCCTAAGATGTCCAAAGACGAGAAACGAGCAGCGAAGCGCGCCAAGAAGAACGCGTAATTGCAACCTTTCGGCAAGTCGTGCATTCTAAGTATGTGAATGAAGCCGATCTTGTTGAAGCTGCGCGAAAAGACCCCGAGGCCTTTGGGGTTTTGTTTGATGCCTATCATTCTAAGATTCTCGCTTACCTTATTCATCGAACGGGGGAGGTGGCTTTGGCACAAGACTTGGCCTCGGAAACTTTTTTTAAAGCGCTCGGTAAACTGTGGCAGTTTCGGTTTCGCAGTATTCCTTTCTCAGCTTGGCTTTACCGTATTGCGACCAACGAGCTGAGGATGTTTTATCGAGGCAAAAAGAGTTTTTCTTTGGAAGGACTTATGGAATCCAGTGGTTTTGATGTGCGCGATGCCAGTGATTTGGTGGAGGAATTGAAAGAGGCGGATGCGGCTTTGGAACGGCAGAAAGATTTTTTGAAAGTGCGCGAGCAGATGCATACTTTGCCTCTTATTTACCAAGAGGTGATCACGCTTCGATTCTTCGAAGAAAAAAGTCTGAAAGAGATTTCGGAAATCCTCGGTAAAAAGGAAGGCACGGTTAAATCTTTGCTTTCGCGTGGGCTTGAAAAGCTCCGAGCGCTGCAACCTTCTTAGCCCCGTCGCATTGTAAGTGTAGAAGCTTCTACTTTTATTTTCATCCTTCAAGCTCTATGAAACCCATTGAAGAAAAACTCGAGCACATGAGTAAGTCCACACCGGACTTGCCCTTGCACCGCGCACATTTGCGCCGGACTTTGCTGGCTTCAAAACAATTTGACGGTTCAACCTTTTCCTTTATGTCTAAACTTTTACCGGTCGGCCTTGTGCTGGCTATTGGACTTTCTGTTATGTGGGCACGGCCTGGTGAAGCGCCTACGCCTCTTTACGTGGCCCAATCAGATCAAGAGACTTTTACCACTGTTGATAGCTCTGTTATTGGTGGAGGTATTCCTGTTTATAGCCAACTCGCTAATGCAATCGTTATCGGAACTGTTCAAGAAGTTAGTGGGGGAACGGCCATTCTTATTCCCGATCAAGTTTTGAAAGGAGATAAAGGTGCCGATTCCTTTGAAATACAAGTCCCAGATCTAGATTCCAACATTTGGATTGAAGATTTCGCTTCGCTTGAGGTCGGAGAAAAAGTTCTGCTTTTCTTGGGCACCGATGTGAACAATAATTTTGTGATTTTTGCCGGAGACTATGGCAAATACACCATCGATGCTTCGAACAACGTGACCTGCCCTGATGAGACTGTTATCTCGTTGGAGGAGGCTATTGCTCAGATCGAGATAGCGATGTAACACTTTCTTTGCACCTGCATTATAAGGTGAAGAGTGCTTAACTAGCTTCATGGATTTAGTTCAGGAACAAAACTTAGTGCAGCAAGCAAGGAAGGATCCCGAAGCGTTTGGGCCTCTGTTTGATCATTATTATCCCCTCATCCTTCGTTACATTGTACGGAGGGTGGGGGATTTGGCTGTGGCCGAAGATCTCTCTTCGGAAGTCTTTTATAAGGCACTTCATAAACTTTGGCAGTTCCGGTTCCGACAATTGCCGTTTGGAGCGTGGCTCTACCGAATTGCCACCAACGAGATTCGCATGCACTTTCGTGGGAAGAGATTTGTTCATTCTTTGGAATGGCTTTTTGATGAAGCGGGTTTTGATCTGCCGGATGACACGGATTTGCAGGCAGAGGTGAGGAGAGCGGAGACGATTTTGGAAGCCCATCACGATTTTTTGAAGGTTCAGGAAAAATTGCTGGCTTTGCCTCTGGCCTATCAAGAGGTGCTTGCTCTGCGTTTTTTTGAAGAAAAGAAAACCGCCGAAATTGCAGAAATTTTAGGAAAAAAGGAAGGCACGGTTCGGGTGCTTTTACACCGTGCGCTTGAAGCGTTGCGAGCTGCCTTGTAACGTTTTTTGGCTTATGGCATTGAACACTTCGAGGCCTCACCTTTATTTCTCTCTTAACCCTTCTCTATGAAACAGTCATTGGAAAGTTCGCTAGAGTCGCTGAAGAAACCGGACGTTTCCGCTCCGCTTCATCAATCTGCTCTCAAGCGCGGTCTCCTTGCTTCAAAGAAGGCAAAGAGTTTATTCATACCTATGAATTTATTTAAGCTTTTACCTGCTGGCGCTGCTGTGGCCCTTGTTATGGCCATCCTCTTACACGCTCCTTCTGGAACTTCTGTTGATCCTTTTGTGACTCCAACTGCGAGTGCTCAGGAATTGATTATGCAGGTTTCTGAACAAATTCAAGCCTTAAGCCCGGAGGAGGTGGCGGCTTTGGAAGAGAGGCTAGGAGTTTCAAGACTTAGTAATACCTTGCAAGAAGCCCAGCAGGCAGAGGATTTAAACGATCTGCCGCTCGTGGAAGAAACGGTGGTGGCGGTTGATGGCAAGGACTACTGTATTGTGATGATGGATAAGCTTCAGGCATTTGCCAGTGATCAGCCTAATTGTATATCGGATTTTGAGGGGCAACGATCCGTTATTTTCACCAGTTCAGATGGATCTATTGTTATTATGCTCGTGGATGAGGATTTGTTTCCGAGTCAAATCTATTCCTTTCATTTAAATGGTGATGCAACTATGACCTTTATGCTGAGTGGAATGATCGGTTACTCTTCTGAGGAGGCTTTACATTTTGCTACCATTAATCTTGAACGTGACCTGAGCCTTGAGGAAAATAGAGGCCGTCTTCTTCAGGAACTGCCTTCTATGTTTGAACAAGGTATCGTGATTCCCGACCATGAATATATATTGGACGAAGGAATGATTGGGGGAGGAACTGAAGAATAAATCTTGACTAAAGTTCGGTCTCCGCTAAGATTAGCACTGCTCAATTGCAAGTGCTAATTTTAGTAACCCAAACCTTATGAAACTTCAACCGCTGGCCGGCTATGTGGTGGTACGCCGCATGGAAGAGCCTTCTAAAACTGCTTCAGGTATTATTTTAACTGATTCGGCTAAGGAGAAGCCGCAACGAGGAACGGTGGTGGCAGTAGGTGCGGGTAAGGAAGGGAAGAGTGCGCAAGTGATGGAAGGGCAAACGGTGCTGTTTAAAAAATACGGACCCACGGAAGTGGAAGTAGATGGGGAAGAGCTGTTGCTTTTGGAAGAAGACGACATTTTGGCGATTATTCAATAATTCTTTAAATTTTATGGCAAAAAATATTACTTTCGATGACTTGGCTCGACAGAAAATTCTGTCCGGAGCTCAACAATTGGCTGCGGTGGTGAGGCTCACCATGGGGCCCAAGGGTCGCAATGTGCTTTTGGAAAAGAAATATGGAGGTTCGCTCATCACCAACGATGGAGTGACCATCGCGAAGGAAATCGACTTGAAGGACCCCGAAGAAAATATGGGAGCTCAGCTCGTGAAGGAAGTCGCGACTCGCACTAACGACGTGGCCGGAGACGGAACCACGACGGCAACGGTGCTCGCGGCGGCTTTGCTAGAAGAAGGCATTCGCAATGTGGTGGCCGGAGCGAATCCGGTGCTGCTGAAGCACGGAATGGATAAGGCGCTCGCCAAGGTGGTGGAGAAGCTACTCGCCATGTCCAAACCTGTAAAAACAAAGAAAGAAATCGCGCAAGTGGCGACCATTTCCGCTCAAGACGCCGAAGTGGGTGAGGTGATTGCCGAGCTCATGGACAAGGTGGGCCACGACGGCGCCATCACGGTGGAGGAAACCAAGCACGGGTTTGGAATCTCCATGAAAGTGGTGGAAGGAATGCAATTCGACAACGGTTACATCACGCCTTACATGGTCACGGACACGGCGCGCATGGAAGCGGTGTACGAAGATGTGCCCTTGCTGATCACGGACAAAAAAATCAGCAGTTTTAAAGAGTTGCTTCCACTTTTGGAGGCACTGGTTCAATCCGGCAAAAAAGAACTTGTGATCCTCGCCGAAGATGTGGAAGGAGACGCGCTCTCCAACTTCATTGTGAACAAGCTGCGTGGTGGGCTTTCCGTGCTGGCCATCAAGGCGCCTGGATTTGGGGAACGCCGCAAGGAAATGCTGAAGGACATTGCGGGGCTCACGGGGGGAACCGTGGTTTCTGAAGAAATTGGCATGAAACTCGAGACTACCACTGTGGAACATTTGGGGCGTGCCGGCAAAGTGCTCGCGACCAAGGACATGACCATGATTGTGGATGGAAAGGGGAAGGCCTCTGCCATTGACGCTCGTGTGGCGGAAATCAAAGCGGGGATGGAACACAGCAAGTCTGATTTTGATAAAGAAAAAATGATGGAACGCGTGGCCAAACTCTCCGGTGGAGTCGGAGTGATTGAAGTGGGCGCCGCGACGGAAATTGAAATGAAGGAGCGTAAAACTCGCATCGAAGATGCACTCAATGCCACCAAGGCGGCGGTGAAGGAAGGAATTGTGGCTGGAGGAGGCAGCGCTTTGCTGCATGCGGCGAAAGTCCTGGAAGGTTTCCGTGGCAGCAATGCCGACGAAGCGATTGGTGCGAAGCTGGTGATGAGCGTTCTTTCCATGCCCACTCGCCAGATTGCCGAGAACGCTGGCAAGCACGGGGAAGTGATCGTGACGGAGATCCTTAAAAACTCGAGTGAATCGTTCGGTTACGACGCTTTGAAGGACGAATTCGTGGACATGTTTGAAGCGGGAATCGTGGACCCCACCATGGTGACTCGCAGCGCGCTGGAAAATGCGGTGTCTGTGGCCGGAACGGTTTTGACCACCGGCGCCGTAGTGACCGATATTCCTGAAGAAAAATCAGCGGGCGGCGGTATGCCCGATATGGGCGGGATGATGTAAAGTTATTGCAAACGTGTAGCTGAAAAACCCTCCCTAGGGAGGATTTTTCTTTAGTGTCGTCGGAACTCCGACAGCGTTATTTTTCAGGTTTGTTTCCATGTTCTCAGGTGCAGGTTTTGTAGGTCTTTGCTAGCCTTTAGAAAGCTGATAAAATGCTTATGAAACTGCTTTTTACGAAGCATGCGCTGGAGAGAATGGATGAGCGTGGTATCGCTCATTCGGAAGTCCGGGATGCATTGCACTTTCCACTCAAGGTCAATCGACAAAATGATCTGTATGTGGCTAAACGAATTCGTGCAAATGGCCATCTCCTGATTGTGGTTCATCTCGTCCAAGAAGGGTTCGTTCGCGTCATTACTGTAATTGATACTTCCAAAGTTTCTAAATATCTCTGATATGCCCTCCATCTCCTACGATCCCGAAGTCAACATCTTGAGTATTCGTCTCAAGCGTGTGAAGAGTGTTGATAGTGAGCTCAAAGGCAATGTGGTGCTTGATTACGACGCCAAGGGCCAACTCACGAATATTGATGTGATGAATGTGAACTTGGAAGACGTGGCAGATTTAGCCTCAGTTAAAAAGTAGGTTGGCCTCAGTAAGCCATTAAATCGATCAAAAAGTCTGTGCGCACAGACTTTGCGCTTGCATCTGTTCAGCCGCTTGTAAAAAAGCCCTTTTTTTGCTATACTTATAAGATTTAAAAACAAAAAAATGTCTTTCGATCGCGCCCAACAAGTCAAAGCGCTGGCTCTCCGTGTGGCTCTCAGCCCGTCTTTTCAGCACTTCTACAACAGCAAAGCTGCTCCTGAAGTGTGGGAGAAATTGGTGGCTACTTGGGACGATGACACAGTGCACACGATGGGCCTGATTTTGGACGAAGAAGATTCTATGCGCAAAGAAGTGATCACTAGCACTTTGAGAAAAAAGAAAGTCAATCAGACCAAATTGCTACAGAGAATTGAACAATTGCGCATGAAAGCACATGAATCTAATCAAAACTGACCATGGTTGTTGAGATCACTCCTCCAGTACCAACGCCAGAAGTGCCACCGGTAGCTCCAGCGGCGCCTACTACTACGCCGCCTTTAGAGGAACTGGATTTTAACTCTTTAGCGAAAAAAGCTGGCCTCGGTTGGCTGTATGACACTTTTGGTGGGGACGATACGCTGCTTGCCTATATACAAAACCATCCGGGAGATTTGGAGACTACCATGCGTATGTTTGGTACAGAAGAATCCAGCATAGATACGGCAGAGGAACTCAAGCTTTTTGATATAACCCGCAAAATGGGGCTTTTAATCATTGCTCAATTTAAATCATTTGGGCAGAAACCATCAAATTCGGCGGAGACTGTTGGCGCGGATACTACACTTTTGGAGCAACTCAAAGACAAGGGAAAAACTCTGACTTTCCCTGATTTTAAAAGCTTTTGGACGACTAAAGGTGGTTTGGAAGCCCCTTTGTTTTTGGACAGCCTGCCTCACGCCATTTGGAGGGGGGAGCCGCATTTTGATTGGCCAAAACTCGAGACTTTTTTGGGTGCAAACAAAGGCCCTGAGGCGCTTAAACTGTGGCCCGAAATGCTTCCTCCTGCAGGTTCTCGTGTGGTGATGGATCAAACTCCAGAAGCTTTGAAGGCGATTGTGGATGCTCCTGCCCATGCGACTCTGCTCGAACCTATGGGCCTCAAACTGGTTTTGGTGGCGCCCGGAACTGTTCCTGCCGCGCCAAAAGAGAATGAAATTCAAATCGTGGGACTGCAAGATGTTGAACCCATGACCGTGGACGCTGCGAAAGCGGCGATGCCTCTCTGGGACGAAGCTACGGTGCCCACTCAATTTGAAGGTGCTCCCAAGACTTTGGCCACCATTCAAGCTTTGAAAGAAAAGGAACCTTATAGTACCCCCGAGGATATTTGCAAGAAGGTGGGTCTTACGACTCCCGATCAGCCTTTCCTCGATTTCTTAAAAACCGTTCACGCCTAACCCCCTTTTATGGACATCAACGTTTATCTCAAGCAAGTCGTCGACAGCAATGCGCCGGACCTTCATCTGAAGGTGGGGCGAGTGCCGATGGTGCGCTTACCCAACGGTGAGCTCTATGAAATGGAGAATGCGGAGTTGGTGACCGCTCAAGTGATTGAAGAACTGATCAAACAGATCTTGAGCGAAGAACATTTTAAGCTTTTTAAAGAAAAACAAGAAGTGGATACCTCTTACGCCGTGATGGGCGTGGGACGTTTTCGTGTGAATGTGTTCTGGGACACGGAAGGGCCCGCTGTGGCTTTTCGTGCCATTCCGATGGAAATTCCTTCTTTGGAATCGCTCGGCTTGCCGTCGATTTTGAAGGAGTTCACGCAAAAATCCAAAGGACTCTTTGTGGTGACCGGGCCTACGGGTTCCGGTAAATCCACGACTTTGGCCGCGATGGTGAACGAAATCAACCGCACTCGACGTGTGCATATTATTACCATTGAAGATCCGATTGAGTTTGTGCACGCCAGCAAATTGGCGCTGATGACTCAACGTGAAGTGGGAACGCACACCATGTCTTTCCCCAACGCTATTCGTGCGGCGCTTCGTGAAGATCCGAATGTGATTCTGGTCGGAGAAATGCGCGATTTGGAAACGATTTCGGCCGCCATCACTTTGGCGGAAACGGGTCACTTGGTGTTGGCGACTCTGCACACGCAGGACGCGGCCCAGACCATCGACCGTATGATCGATATTTTTCCTCCGAACCAGCAAAGCCAGGTTCGAGCTCAGCTCTCTACTACGCTGATCGGGGTGATGGCGCAACGCCTCATTCCTCGTGCCGACAACAACGGCCGTGTGCTCGCCGTGGAAATCCTGGTGCGCAACGACGCGATCACCAACTGTATTAAAGAAGGAAACACCCATCAGATCTACTCCATGATGCAGATCGGTAAGGCCGACGGCATGGTGACACTGGATTCCTCGCTGGCAGAACTTTACAAGCAAGGCTTCATCACCGAAAACGACATGCTGCTTCGTGCTCACGACCCTGAACTCATCGCTAACTTGATTCAAGGATGAACGTCAACCGTCTCTTCATCAATCTGGCCGACCCCGTGCTCTTCCAAAGTTTTGGAGGAGAAGAAGCGTGGACGAAAGTGTCTGCACCCACCGGGGCGAAAGTTTTTGTGGAGGACGAACACAGCCAGGATTTTTACTATATTTTCTCGGGCAGTGTGAGTGTGGAGAAATCCCTCAAGGATGAATCTAAGACGCAAAAACACATCGCCACTTTGGGTGAAGGGGATTTTTTTGGGGAAGGAGCTTTGCTTTCTGATAAAACTAGAGCAGCGACGGTAACGGCTCTCACCGATACCGTGCTTCTTAAGCTTTCTCAGAAAAATTTCGAGTCGCTGGTGGTGAAAGACCCTCAGGCGGCGGTCGGAATCATTTTAGGCATTGTGAAAGTGCTCAATGCGAGGCTTCAAGACACTAATGAACGTCTGGTCGTGCTGCATCACGTGGCTCAATTGGTGCGCGAGCATCAAGGGGATCACGCGGCCGTCCTTCAGTCTATTTTTAAAGAACTGGAGGGCGTCACGCATCACGGCATGTTGGCTCTGTTTGGAGGGGACGGAGTGGTCCAACTCCAAACAGATGCCACAGACCCTGGTTTTCTCGATTCGCTGATGCAAGGCTTGCCCACAGTGGCGCCTGCCCTCGCGAAACCGGATGCACCGGAATCCCTAGTGGATGGCAATCGCCTCTACGTAGGAGTGCGTAATATTCAAGGCCAAGTCGTCGCGACTTTGGGCGCACAAACCTGTGCCGGCTGCCAAGAACAAGACGCGCATTTACTGCTCACGATCGCTGAGCAAATGGGGCATTTGATTTAGGTATAACGCGGCGCGTCACTTCTGAGCACTTTCTTTATCTGCAAAAGTCTCCCCGTGGGGAGTTTTACAGGTTGAGTTTTGATCATTTCCTGACGTGCCCCGTTATGTCAGTTCCAGCACATAAGTGTCCCGCCATTTGCCTCGAACTTCTTTGTCCTTGTCGATGCGCTGCACAATGCTGAGGCCCAATTTTTCTAGTACGTGGCGCGATTTTTCATTTTCAACATCACAGGTGGCGCGGAAATGCACGATCCCTAATTCCTGTTTTGCCCAAGTCATGAGGCCTTGGGCTGCTTCAGTGGCATAGCCATTGCCCCAATGGTTTTTATCAAAACAGTAGCCAAAAGTGCCGATGCCGTTTTCAAGGGTGATTCCTGTGCCGCCAATCAAAGTGCCGGTTTCTTTAAGAGTCACGGCGACTTCGAATACTTTTCTATCTTTTTCTTTTTGATGTTTTAGTTCCTTTTCAAGAAACTCGCGAGTTGCTGTTTCCGTGTTGGGGCCCCAGTCCATGAATTCCACTACCTCTGGGTCGCTTCCGTAGGAATGTACTGTTTCAAAGTCGGAAGTTGTGAACTCGCGGAGGAGGAGTCTTTTGGTTTCGATGGGCTGTATTTTCATGCCTTGAGTTTAGCACGAGATGCCGTAGAATGATCACAGTTCATTTTCCACCACGCATGGATGATATGTTTATTCCCGATGAGGCCGATGGCGAAGAGCACGAGGCTTTGTTTGAGAAAAAAGAGATCGAGCCCGAGAATGACCAAGCGGTCTTACAGGCTTCCGGTTTCATTCAAATCACGTTTGATCGTTTTGTGACCTTGGTGGCCAACCACAGCTTTTTGGAAGTGGTGGAGAAAAATAAGGATCAGAAGGTCATCATCAGCGCGAACCTTCTTACAGATTTGGCCAATGCACGACGTTACGCTTCGCACCCCAAGGGAACTTTGGTGGCGGTGGCGGGAGTGGTGATGGGTATTTTACTCGGTTACTTTTTGTTCACCTGATGGCTTATAAACGAATCATGCTCAAGTTGTCTGGTGAGGTTTTGGCGTCGGAGGACGGCTGGGGTGTGAATGCTCAGGCTCTGCAACAAGTAGTGGAACAGCTCAAAGAGCTGGTGAAAAAGGGCGTGCAAGTGGCAGTGGTGGTGGGCGGCGGAAATTTTTGGCGCTACCGAGACAACACGGCTCTTTCTAGTGCGAAACTGCTCTCACGAAGTGTTTCCGACACCGTGGGAATGATGGCGACGGTGATGAACGCGCGCGTGCTGGCGGAGGCTCTCAATCAAAAAGGAGTGAAAGCTTTTGCTTTGGCGGCTCATGGAGAAGGTTATTTTGCGTTGAATTATTCTCCCGAACTTGGAAAAAAATTGTTGGCCGAAAAAACTGTGGTGATCTGTGCTGGTGGTACGGGGAACCCTTACTTTACGACCGATACGGCAGCGGCCCTGCGAGCACTCGAACTCGAATGCCAAGTGCTGCTCAAGGGCACCAAAGTGGAAGGAGTTTACGATTCGGATCCGAATAAAAATAAGAAGGCAAAAATGTTTCCGACTATTTCTTACGATGAAGTGTTGCGTCGCGAACTTCAAGTGATGGACTTGACCTCCATCGTGCTTTGCAAGGAAAATAAGCTCCCGGTTCGTGTGTTCAACGGCCGCCAGAAGGGCAATTTGCTCAAAGTGGTGTCGGGGAAGAAACTGGGTACCCTCATTCAATAATTTTTTCATTTTTATGCATCCTCTGGTACAGAAAACACAAGTTGAACTCCAGAAAGTGATTGAACATTTGACCGATGAATATTCAAAACTCCAGATTGGGCGAGCTTCTGCAGCGATGGTGGAACACCTCATGGTGGAAGCTTATGGCGCGATGCAACCCGTGAAAGCGGTGGCCAGCGTGATGGTGCCGGATGGGCACACTCTTCAAATTCAACCCTGGGACCGCAGCATGCTCGCGGCCGTGGAAAAAGCCATTCGAGATTCCGACCTCAATTTGAATCCGTCCAACAATGGAATTGCGGTGATGCTCAACATCCCGCCGCTCACAGAAGAACGTCGCCGTGATTTGGTGAAAGTGGTGGGCCGTATTGCGGAAGAATCTAAAATTGCGGTTCGCAACAAGCGCCACGATTTGATCGCGGATCTCAAGCGTATGGAGCACGACAAGCAAATCGGTGAGGATGAGCAAAACAAGGCGGAGAAAGATTTGCAGGAAGTGGTGGATAAAATGAATTCCGATATTGAGGCTCAGGCTCGCAAAAAGGAAGAAATCATTATGACTGTTTAACCCACAACATGCATCTACTCATCACCATCATCGCTTTCGTTGTCATTTTTTCGATTTTGATTTTGATCCACGAAATGGGGCATTTTTTTGCAGCCAAACGGGCCGGGGTGAAAGTGGAAGAATTTGGTTTTGGATTGCCCCCCCGCATGTTTGGGGTGAAGCGTGGAGAGACCCTTTACTCGTTCAATTGGATCCCGTTCGGTGGTTTTGTGCGCATGCTCGGTGAAGACGATGGCAGTGCAGAAGGGAAGACCAGCAAGCGCAGTTATGCCAATCAACCTTTTCATGTTCAGGCGTGGATCGTTTGTGCGGGAGTGCTGATGAATTTGCTCCTTTCCTTTGTTTTGCTCACGATTGGATTTTGGGTGGGCATTGAGCCTTTGATCGCGACTGAAGAGGATTTCTTGCAGGGTATTCGAGAAGAGGTGGTGCAGGTGGAACCTGGAATAGTGGTGGTGGAGAGTGCGGGTACAGATTTTGCTGCCGGGGATCGTTTGCTCGGTTTTGAAACGGTGGAAAGCTGGCAGTATGTGACGGATACGGTCAAAACTGGAGGGCAAACGCCCAGCCTTTCTGTGGAACGCGCCACTGGCTTGAGTGAAGCTGTAGTGGTGACTCCTGAGGTTTTGGAGGCCACTACTTTTGCTGCTTTGTATCTTCCTCGCTTGGTTTATAGTGACTCAGAAAGTTCCGTGTTCCATGGTGTTTTGCAAACGGGCGATGTGATTTTGAGTGTTACGGCCCCGGATATTTCTGCTCAGTCTGGAGAACTTTTGACCGCAGACGATTTGGAGGCGGCCTTGTTGTCTTTGCAGAGTCAGTCCGACGGTCCTCTCTCTTTCCTTATTTATCGTGTGAGCGAGGGGGAAATGAATGTGAACGTGACTTTGCCGACGCAGCGGCCCCTCATCAGTTATGTGGAAGCCGGTTCGCCGGCGGATCAACTGGGTCTTCAAGCGGGAGATCAAATTTTGAGTGTGAATGGAACGGTGGTGCACACGGCTCAGCAGGTGGTGGACATCACCCACACTTCTCAAACTTCTGTCGACTATCTTGTGATGAAAGAAGGGGATACTGAAGCAACGGATTTGGTGGTGCCTCTTCGAGAAGATGGCCGAGTGGGCGTGAGCCTTTCTGATCGTCTCCCTTATTATGGAAATCTATCTTTGTATCCCAGTTATACCGTGCACACTTTGATGGGTACTGACAAAGTGCAATACGGTTGGAACGCGCCAGTGGTGGCGGTGCAAGAAATGTGGAGGCTTGGCAAAATGACAGCGGGCATGTTTGTGAATGTGCTCCAGCAATTTGTGACGGCTCAGGGAGTGCCGGAAGGTGTTTCCGGACCGGTGGGTATTGCCCAAATGACAGGCATCACGATCACTCAGGGTTGGGCGGCGATGCTGCGCTTCGTGGCGCTGCTGTCTTTGAGCCTTGGAGTCATCAACATCTTGCCGTTTCCGGCACTGGATGGAGGGCACTTCGCGCTGATTCTTTTGAAGGCGATTTCGGGCAAAAAACACAGTTATCGTTGGGAGCACGTGATCAACTTAGGCGGCTTCCTTTTCTTACTGGCCTTCATTCTCTATATCACGTTCAACGATGTGGTGAGCTTGTTTTAGAAATTGTGTTCTAGTCCCTAGTGGTCAATGACATTTTATCAATGACGGGAACTCCTGGACGTCTTAGTTCGAAGATTTTGAGGTAGACCTCTTTCCAAGGGATATCTACAAAATCGCTCATGTGTGACTCTGGGTTTTCATCTTTTGGATTTTCTTTTCTGTAATCAGCGATACGCCTTTGCAAGAGGGCGTGATTTTCTGCGACAAACTTATCGATGTACTCTTTAGTTAAAACCTCACTTTTTATTTTTGCCATCCGGTCTTCGCCTGTTGTTTCGACGAGTAACTCATAAGTCCCGACGGTGTATATTTCTATCGGTTGGGTATGAATAACGGTTTTGTTATCGCCCACGGCCACGCTTACTTCTTCACTATGGTAAGCCTTTAATCCGTTCTCACATAATACGAACTTCGTTTTTTTATCAAACTCTTTGGCGAAGTCTCCGTCAAAACGTAATTCAATGGATTCGAGGCTCTTCAAATACTCATCCATTTGAGAAACTATCTCCGAAGGGAAAACTTGGTCATAAGGTTGATCATAGTGAGGGGCAGCTTTTTCGTGAAGTTCTTGAGTTTGTTTTAAAGTCTCTCTGATGAGAGTTCCTAACTTATTAAACTCTCCATTCCGAATGTAGTCATTCACGTTTGAGCGCCCTTTTCCGGTCAAGTCTTTCAGTAATCCTCCGATTGGAGCTATGAACTCTCCGCTTCCTGGAAATGTGCTCGTTTCTGACAGAAAATTTACGAGGGATCTTAATGCATAAAACCTTTCGGTGGGATCCTTGCCTGTTCTAATGGTGCCCTCTTTTAGGTTATTTGGATCGATCCAAGGGTATTTGAGCTTTAATTCATCTGTTTTTTTAAGTAGATCCTCTACGGCTGCACGTTCTGCCTGACGATCGCCTAAATTAATATGTATGATATCACCTAAATCTTTAGGAAGTTGTTTTTCTAGGTATCGTTCTTTTTTCACTTCATCCTTTTGCAGTTTTTCAGGGGAGGGAGGGAGAGCTTCAGGAGTAGCCATACGGGGCATTTTTAAATCTTTTCATTATAACACAAATCAGTAGTTTCAACAAGTAATCTACCTGTAGTTGGTCGGCATTTTGTGAGCCACTATGCTTTTGCAATTCGACGGTTTTCTGTCAAAGAGTTTTGCACAATTGGGCCTTGTAAGTTTTGCACAATTGACTCTAATATGAACATCCAAATTTCCCCCGCGTATGGACGCAGTTCTTCCCGCCCACGACCTCTGGCTTCGTATCCTCGAAAAAGTTGAGAACGAAGTGAAAAGGCCTCATTTTCTGACTTGGTTTCAAAACACCGCGATCTTGTCGTACCACGATGGACTCTTGGTGGTGGGCGTGCCGAATATTTTTGCGAAGGATTGGTTGGAGCACAAACTCGGTGGGCAATTGATGCAGGCCATACAAATGGTGAATCCGGAAGTGAAGGAAGTGATGTTTGAAGTGGATCCGCAGCTCGCGCTGCCGGAGGACAATCGGGCGCTGGATGTGAATAAACTGTTCAGCAAAGAAAAGAAGATGCGCAAAATGCCGGGCCGCCAAGAGGTGCGACTGCTGGAAGGCATTTCCAGTAAGTGCCTCAATCCCAAATATACCCTGCAGAACTTTGTGGTGGGTGGCAGCAGCCGCTTGGCCCACGCCGCGTGCGCGGCGGTCGGACAAAAACCGGGAGCCATGTACAATCCGCTCTTCATTTATGGCGGCGTGGGCCTCGGGAAAACCCACCTCTTGCAGGCCACCGGAAACGAAATTCTAGCGAACGATCCGGACAAAGTGGTGGTCTACATGACCAGCGAACGCTTCACCAACGAAATTGTGGAAGCCATCGGCAAGCGCAATTCCAAAGAATTCAAAGACCGTTACCGCAAAGTGGATGTGCTCATCATCGACGACATCCAATTCCTCGCCAACAAAGACCGTACGCAGGAAGAATTTTTCCACACCTTCAACGAGCTCTACGACAACAACAAACAAATTATCATCAGTTCCGATCGTACGCCCAAGGAACTCGATCAGCTGGAAGACCGTCTGGTGAGTCGCTTTGAAATGGGCATGATTGTGGACGTGCAGTTTCCGGACTACGAAACGCGTCTCGCGATTTTGCATTCCAAGGCTCGCGAACATGAAGTGCTCATTCATCCGGAAGTTTTGGAATTCATCGCCATGAACGTGCACGACTCTGTGCGCGAGCTTGAGGGAGTGCTGATTCAAGCGATTGCGCAGGGGCAGTTGGAACATTCCACGCCCACGGTGCGCAGCGTGGCGAAGATCATTAAAAAATTGGGACGTACGCATTTGGAAGGTTTCGATGAGCCGTCTGAGGCGAGCCAAAATCGCAGCTTCCATCCCGAGGACGTGATTGAATTAGTTGCACAACATTTTCGTTTACCGCAAGAGGAATTGATGAGCGATTCGCGCAAGGGGCACATCCTGCTGCCGCGCCAAGTCGCCATGTATTTGGTGCGTCACGAGCTTGGGGCTTCCTTCGAACAGATTGGAGCTTGCTTCGGTGGCAAAAATCACACCACCGTGATCCACGCGTGTGAAAAAGTGGAAAAACAGCTGCGCCGAGACAAAAACTTGCTTCGCGACGTGAATTCCATTAAGAAAGAGATGGGCCTTTAGCCCCAAGCCGAAGCGAAGCGGAGGCTAAGCAATACGTGGCCATGGCCACAACCTCTCATGACTTATACGTACTACCGACGTTACCGACCTTCTCCCAAGCGAACCAGCTTCAAGTCTTTCTTTTGGTTGGTGCTGATTTTGGTGGTGGTCTTGCTGCTCCTCAAAGGCTGTGTTTCGGTAGTTTCCTCACTCTTAAAAGATAGGGAAGACGAAGCCACACTGACCCTGAATAAAGGCAGCGCGGAAGTGGTGGAATGGGGGCAAACTGAGTCGCAGGATGTGGCCGACGCTCAACTCCTTTTGGCTGGTGACACCGTGCAGACCGGTGAAGACAGCGTTGTTACTTTGACGTTCACCAACGGCACCACCGTGATGCTCGATCAAAATTCCAAAATGACTTTTTCCAAGGCGACCTTGACTGACACGGCGCAAACCTTGCAAGTGGATTTGTTGGAGGGCCGCGCTTTCGTGCAGCAAAGCCCGGAAGATGAGAACCAGCCAACGCTGCAACTCCACACCGACGTGATGAATATTGAATCCATGTCTGCGACTTACCTCACGTCCAACCAGGCTGATAGGGAGTACATTTATGGTTTTGAAGGCCAGGCCGTGGTGAATTTTGTCGATCGAGCCCAGGACGATAGCGTGATCGAAACCGTCACGATTGATAAAGGCAAAAAAGCTATTCTCACGGATGAAGTGGAGCAGAAACTTTTGGCTCGTGAAAGTGTCACGCTCAGTGGCGAGGCCGGCGACGATTTGATGGGCGACTCCTTCATTGCCTTTGTAAATGGGGAAACGTCTATGCTCGGCACCGCTGAAGAAACCACTCCGCCGGAGGATGAAGCCACGACTACCGATGAAACGACGGAAACTCCCGTTGTGGAAACTCCCGAAACCACGACGCCGGTTTCCACCCTCCAAATTCAAGTCACTTCACCGGGACTCAATTCCACCATTCAAAAGAGTGCCATCGCCATTGAGGGCGCCATTGTAGCCGGCACTGCCGACTATGTGACGGTGACGTGGAGTGGGAACGGCAATCCTTATACTTTGGCCGGCTTCAAGGCAGGCGGCACTAGCTTCCGTTACGTGGCTGATGCTTCCTATGGCAACTTCAAAGTGGGTGCGAACACCTTCACTGTGGTGGCCTACGCCGCTGATGGCACCGTGAGCAATACCGTGACGGTGGTGATTAACGGGGAGTTTTAACTTAAATTATAAATGGATTTAGTAGAACTGAAATCGTTGATTGAGGAGGAAGAGGGTGAGCATCTTGAATTTAAAGAGCTCCCTAGTGGATCTATTTCTCTTTTAGGTAATGGTGGGGAGCAAAGAAGATCAGTTTTAGGCTACTGTGTTGCCCTTGGAAATGAAGGAGGAGGTAAGTTGGTTTTGGGCGTTTCCGATAAAAAACCAAGATCAATTACTGGGGTTTCTGCTTTTGATTCTTTTGAAGATGTAAAAAAACAAATTTATGGCTCAATTGGATTGCGTCTTCATATAGAAGAGGTTTTAGATGGCTCTAAAAGGGTTGTTGTTATAACTGTCCCAGGTAGACCTAAAGCACAAACATTGAAATTTTATGGTAAGCCTTTGATGCGGGTGGGAGAAGAGTTACGCGACATGGATGATGCTACCTTAAAGAAAATTTTAAATGAGTGTGAACCAGATTGGTCCGCTCAAATCTGTGAAAGGGCTGTTTTAGAGGATCTTGATCAGTTAGCTATTGTTACAGCAAGGGAGAACTTTAAAAAGAAAAATCTACGTCTCCCTGAAGAAGTAGGCACATGGAGTGACGAAACTTTTCTAGATAAAGCTAAGCTTTCAATTAAAGGAGAAATAACAAATGCAGCCATTTTATTATTGGGGAAACCGGAGTCTAGTTCACTTATTTTGCCTGCTGTTGCACAAATTACCTGGATTCTAAAGGGTGAAGATGGGCAGGAAAAAGATTACGAGCATTTTTCGCCCCCTTTTTTATTGTCTGTAGATTTTGTATTCCAGAGAATTAGGAACCTAAAATATAGGTATATTAAAGATGGGTCACTCTTCCCCGAAGAAGTCGACATGTATGATTCTCGCGTAATTCGTGAGGCTTTGCATAATTGTATAGCTCATCAGGATTACTCGTTGCACGGTAGAGTGCAGGTAGTTGAAAGTGAGAGTGGTTATCTTTTCCTTTCAAATGAGGGTGGATTTTTGCCTGGTTCCGTGGAGGCGGTTATACAGACTGATTCTCCCCAACAGTACTATAGAAATAAATTACTAGTTGATGCGATGGTTAACCTAAACATGATTGACACTATTGGTAGTGGAATAAAGAAAATGTTTACTTTGCAAAAGCAAAGATATTTTCCTTTGCCAAGTTATGACCTTTCGAATGATAAAGTGGTTGTTAAAATTTATGGAAAGGTCCTAGACCTCAACTATGCTCGTGCTCTTGCACAACATAAAGATCTGACATTGGTAGAGATAATGCTGTTAGATCAGATCCAAAAAAGAAAAACTATTTCAAAACAAAATGCCAAATACCTAAAAGAGAAAAATCTTATAGAAGGCCGTTATCCAAATCTTTATATTTCACATGTGATTGCTAAAACAACTGGTAGTCTGGCTCAATACGTCAAGAATAGGCCGTTTCAGGATCAGCACTACAAGGATATACTTTTGGAGTTTTTAAAGCGTAATCCGGGATCTTCTAGAGGGGAGATAGATAGTCTCTTAATACCTACGCTATCTGATATTCTTACTGATCAACAGAAGAAAAATAAAGTTACAAATCTTGTATATAACTTATCTAAAAAAGAGAAAAAGATAAAAAACTTAGGTAATAATCGCGCTCCTAAGTGGGAATTGAATATCTAACTTAGTTTTATAGCTATAGTTTTAGTTATTTGAAGATATTCATCTTAGATAAAAGATGAATTTTCTATGCTATATCTTTTTACTTACTTCAAATACTCCGCCTTATTCTTTTCATGCTCCTCGTTGGTCGTGGCGTAGTACATCAGGCCGTCGTTGCCCGTGAGGTAGTAGTAGTATTCGGAATCGACGGGTTTGTAGGCGGCGGTGAGGGCGGCGAGGCCGGGGTTGCAGATGGCCGTGGGCGGGAGGCCTTTTTGGGTGCGGGTGTTGTAGGGATTGTCGGCGGCGAGGTCATCGGCGCTCAGAATGCCGTCTGAGTCTATGTAGAGCAGCGTGGCATCGATGCCCAGGAGCCAATCTTCGTTGTAGCGTTTCCAGATGATTCCGGAGATGGTGCCGAGGTCGGCGGGGTCCTTCACTTCTTTTTCGAGCATGGAAGCGATGATCAAGGTGTCTTCGAGTTTGGTGGGGTCATAGCCCTCAATGGCGCTCACTTTTGTTTGGAAGTTGTTGAGCATTTGAGTGATGAGGCCGTCTACGGAGAAGCTGGCGTCGTCGATGAAATAAGTGTCTGGGAAGAGGTAGCCTTCTAGGCCCGTGGTTTGGTGGGTGGTTTCTTTGCTGGTGAGGAAATCGTAGGTGAAGGTTCCGTTGAAAGTTTGGGTTTTGAATTCGCCGGCTTTGATGAGGCCCAGGTCGGTGAGGCGGGCGTCGATTTGGTCCACGGTGAAGCCTTCGGGAACGGTGAGAGCCAAGGTTCCGGTGCCTTCGGTGGTGAGGATCTTCACGACGTCGGCCAGGGTCATGCTGGGGGAGAGTACGAAGCTGCCGTAGCGCAGGCTGCCGGAGAGGTCTTGGTCTTCCACGTCGCGCACAAAGCTGATGTCGCTGACAATGAGGTCTTGGTCGTAGAGGTCGGAGGCGATGGTTTTGGCGGCAGAACCCTTCTCAATACTGAAGACCACTTTCTCTGTGCTGCCGGCGTCCACGGCTTCATTCAGGTCGTAGCGCCAAAAGGGGTGCCAATAACGGAAGCCCACAAAGAGGAGCAGCACTAAAAGAATGAATTGGAGGATACGTTTTTCCATTATTCAGCAGCAGGGAGTTCGCCTTCGCCCGGCATGTTCATGCCCAGGTCACCCATCATGCCACGCATGCGCTCGGCGGCGATTTCTTGGGACTTTTTCACGCCTTTATTGAAGACAGTGAGGAGCAAGCCTTGGAGCTTGATTTGGTTCTCAGGCTTCAAAAGTTCTTCGGCGATGCTGACTTCTTGAACTTCTTGTTCCGCATTGATCACCACTTTTACTCCTTCCACTTCGGCTTCAATGTGAAGATTTTTGAGTTCTTCCTTGATTTGTTTTGCCTTCTTTTGAAGTTTGTAGAGGTCTTTTGCTTGTCCGAAGAGTCCCATAAGATTGATTTAGAAAATAGCGTGGAGATTATAGCTCGTTAAGGGTTTGCATCCAAGTAAGTCTTCACGATGTCCCATTGCGAGCTCCACTCAATGATCCCGTCCTTTTGTAGTTTTTGCAGCTCGCTGAAGAAATACTGGAGGGTGTCCTCGTTTTTGGAATCAAAAATGTTGACGGGTAGATAAGTGGTGAGTTTGGCCACGCGAGTAGGATCGCGCTGTTCGTTCACGGATTTTATGGTTTCCACGAGGGCGTCCACATCCGCGTTGGTCAGGGGACAGTCTGTGGCGCAGGTTTGAGCGTCGGATTGATTGTCCAAGAGGCCCAGCTCCCCGTTGCTGATCACGATGCCGGTCTTGTCGGCTTCAAAGTCGGCGAGGTCTGCCAGTTTCATCAAATAGATGCGATCCATCAACTCCGTAGGAACACTGTCGTGGTAGCCGCCGCTCAGAATGTATTCGGTGGTCCAGGTGGGGTCTGGGCGATTTTCTTGAGGAATGGCGAGGAGATGCATGCCCACGATTCCGTTGATGTAATCGAAGCCGGCAGTTTGAGCAGCCGCCACCCAATCGGTGGTGCTTCCGGCGCCGCTGCACCCGTGATTGTTTTCGGCTCCCACCAAGTCATCCACCAAAGCTTTATTCTCTTCCATCTGCTGGGCCAGTTGGTCTACGGTGAGCTCCTTGCCTTTTTTTGCAGAGCTGAAGCCGAGGTCGCAGTGCGTGCCCACGCCGTGGCCGCGGTCCAGCACTTCTTGGAGGATATTCACTCCCCAAGTGCTGCTGCCTTCGGCGAAGGGTTTTTCAGATTCGATGGTGAGGATTGCGTCGTATTGCTCGGCCAGATCCATGCCGTAACGGAGCTGATCCACGTGGAGATTGAAGAGATCTTGATTGGTGTCGTCCTTGAAGCCGCCTTCCATGTGCGTCATGGTGGCGAAGTAGAGAGGGTAGCTTTGGCTGGTTCCTGTTGTTTCTATGGTCTGAAGAGGTGTTTGGCTTCCGCAGCTGGTGAGGAGAAGACCAAGTACTATAATGGAGGGTAGAAGCTTGCGCATGAGCTTGAAAAATTAGACTGAGCCGAGTTTAACCTTTTCCTCTTGCCAATTCTAGGTTCAGCGGCTAAAATCCCTCCGCATTCGCATTTTTTATGGCACAAGCAACCCTTACAGTACAACTCCGCGACAAATCCGTTAAAGCCAAGGATATTCGCAAAATGAAGATGATTCCGGCCGAATACTACGGCCGTGGTGTTGAAAACATCAGCCTTCAGATGAATTACCAGGATTTTCGCCGTCTTTACCGCACTGCGGGTATGAACACGGTTATTGACCTGAAAATCGAAGGAAAAGGTGACAAGAATGTGATTGTGCACCGTGTGGATACCGATACCGTTACCGATGACATCTCTTACGTAGAGCTCGTGAACGTTCGTATGGATGAGGAAATCACGGCCGATGTGCCTCTTCGTCTCGAAGGTCAATCTTTGGCTGTTCGTGACCTCGGGGCTATCTTGATTCAAAACTTGGACACCGTAGAAGTGACCTGTCTCCCCGCTAAGCTGCCTCACGAAATCGTGGTGAGCATCGAAGGCCTCGTAGACTTGAACTCTTCTGTGCACGTTTCTGATCTCGTGGCCCCTGCCGGAGTCACCATCAACACTGATCCTGAAGAATCCATCATTTCTCTCACCATGCCTCAAGAAGAGGTGGTGGAAGAAACTCCTGTGGATGTTTCCGCTGTGGAAGTGACCACCGAGAAGAAGGATGGTGAAGAAGGTGCTGCTCCTGCTGAAAAGAAGGAAGAGTAAGAGAAATCTCCTAAAACTAAAAAAGGCCGGGCTAGTCCCGGTCTTTTTGTTTATCGGATCAAGTCCTCCAGGAGTTTTTTGAGTGCATCCGCTTCACCTTTTTGGGCGCTGTCTTCGGATTGGAGGTTCAATACGAAACGGTCACCGGGTTTTACTTCCAGGGGCAAGAGGGAGCGGGGAAGACGGATTTGCTCTTCCACTGTGCCTTTGCGCAGGCGCAGCACTGCCAGGAGCTCTTCGTCGCTCAGGTATTCAGCGTCGTACTGGTATTTGAAGGGATTGAAAAGCATGGAAAGTGAGGAGGGTTCATGCTAACAAATTGGGGCGCGAAGAGAAGGGCTGGGAGGCCAGTTCTTGTTGACAGGTTTTGAAAAAACGACAGATTAAAGAAAGACCCCTTTCGGGGCCTCTCTTTTTTGAACTGAATTGCGAATTTACAGGATCGAGTGCGCCACGATGAGTGGGGCCAAGATCAGGGCTACGGTGTTGATCACTTTGATGAGGGCGTTCAGAGCGGGACCGGCGGTGTCTTTGTAAGGATCACCCACGGTGTCTCCGACCACAGCGGCTTTGTGGGTATCGGAACCCTTGCCACCGAAGTTGCCGTCTTCCACATATTTTTTAGCATTGTCCCAAGCTCCTCCGGCGTTGCTCATGTTGATGGCTTGCAAGAGTCCGGTCACAATCACTCCGGCGAGCATTCCACCGAGACCCAGAGGTCCGAAGACGAAACCGACGATGATGGGAGAGGCCACAGCCAGCAGGCCAGGGATGATCATTTCACGCAGAGCGGCACGGGTCACGATGTCCACGCAAGCGGCGTAATCGGGCTTTCCATGTCCTTCCATGATTCCGGGAATGTCACGGAATTGACGGCGAACTTCTTCCACTACGCTGAAGGCGGCTTTGCCCACGGCTTGCATCAGGAAGCCTCCGAAGTAGAAGGGCAGTACTCCTCCAATGAAGAGACCGATCATCACACGGTAATCGGTGAGGTCGAAGATGAAAGTGGTTCCGCTGGCCTTCATGAGCGCTTCTCCATAAGCCTGGAACAGCACGAGCGCAGCGAGTGCGGCGGAAGCGATGGCGTAACCTTTGGTCACGGCCTTGGTGGTGTTTCCAACGGCATCCAGAGCATCTGTGTTTTCACGTACTTTCTCGGAGAGTTTAGCCATTTCAGCAATACCTCCGGCGTTGTCCGTGATGGGTCCATAGGAATCCATAGCAATCACCATTCCTGTGGTGGAAAGCATGGCCACAGCGGCTACGGCGATACCATAAACTCCGCTAGCCAAAGTGGAGTGTTCTCCAAACCAGTAGGCGCCGAAGATGGCGGCTACGATGAGGATGGTCATGGGGAAGGTGGAGAACATTCCTTGCGCGAGTCCCGCGATGAGGTTGGTTCCGGCTCCGGTCTTGGAGGCTTCAGCGATGCTTTTCACAGGCTTATAATCCTTAGAAGTGTAATATTCGGTCGCGATGTTGATGAGCAAAGTGAGCAGGAGTCCTACGAGAGTCGCGAAGTAGATTTTAATGTCGTTCAGCATGTTCATGGTCACGAAGTAGAACGCCACTGCGCTCACGATTCCGGTGGCAAAAGTTCCACGGTAGAGGGCTCCCATGATGTTGGTTTTTCCCGCGCCCAGTTTTACGAAGAAGGTTCCCACGATGGTGGCAACCACAGCCACTGCTCCGAGAGCGAGAGGGTATTCGATGCCCGTAGCTCCGAGCTGATCCACGAGGGTGGAAGAAGCCAGGATCATGGCAGCGATCAAAGTCACGGCGTAGGTTTCAAAGAGATCGGCACCCATTCCGGCGCAGTCTCCCACATTGTCTCCCACGTTGTCCGCGATGGTGGCAGGATTGCGGGGATCGTCTTCAGGGATTCCTTTTTCAATCTTTCCCACCATGTCTCCACCCACGTCGGCGGCTTTGGTGAAAATTCCTCCACCCACACGGGCAAAGAGAGAAATGAGGGAAGCTCCGAATCCAAATCCGATGAGGAGGGAAGGAGCTTCGCTCAAGGGGATTCCAAAACTGTTGATGAAGATCCAGTAGAAACCGGAGACTCCGAGAAGGGCGAGACCCACTACCGCGAGACCGGTGACGCTGCCTCCTTTGAAGGCGACATCCAGGGCGGCGGGTAGGCTTTCTTTAGCGGCTTCAGCGGTGCGTACGTTGGCACGGACGGAAACGCCCATTCCAATGTAACCGGCAAGGGCGGAGAAGAAGGCTCCAACCAGGAAGCCCATGGCCACGAGCATGCCATGCTCGGGAATGGCAAAACCGAGCACCAAGAACACCAAAATGGTGAAGATGGCCAGAGTTTTGTACTGACGATTCAAGTAAGCCATAGCGCCTTCTTGAATGGCGGTGGCGATTTTGGTCATGGCTTCCGATCCGTCGTTTTTACTCAAAACGCGGACAATCAGGTAGCCGGCCCAGGCTAGGGACAAAATACTGGCGGCTACAGCGAGAACGGGAATGTTCATACAAAGCAGTTAGGAATAGGAGGAACTTGCCGAGATTCTAAGCAAAAAATGGCTTTTCTTCAACCATTAATGCTTTTTAGGTTCTTGATGGCCTTTTGGAAGGCGACTTTGTTTTCGTCTCGGTAGACCAAGTATTGGAAGTTTCCGAAGCACATCATGAAGGCCATCATGCCTGCGTAGAAGGCAAAGAAGAGAATTCCGATGAAGAGCAGGGCGATGCCGAAACCAGCTTCTTCAGGAGAACCATTTTGTGCAGAGGTCAGAACTACGGGCATGAAGACTGCAAATGCAGCCACGTAAAAAACAATGAACCCGCAATAAAAGAGTGCGAATAAGGCCATGTAGTTTCCTAGGGTTCTCAGAATCCCGGCTTCTCTTATGAGCACTTTGCTGAGGCGATTGGCGTCTCCTCCGGAAATTTTTTCCAACTGGCTGATGTGTATGGACTGAGAGTAGGTCAGACCTTTGTATAGACCGGGGAGGATGAGGAGCATGAACCAGAGCATACATTTGAGTCCTGTGAGGATGCTGGTGCCCAGCACGCCGCCTAAACGGGAGAGTCCATAACGAAGTCCGCCTTTGATGTCGAGCTCTTTTCCTCCTGAAAATAGCGTGGAGCACCATTGTGCGGCTGCCGTGCTGTATACCAGAAAAAAGAGGACGGTGGCGAGGTAGACCAATTGGATGATGGCAAACATGGCTTCCAAGGATTTGCCGAATCCAAACATGGAGGCTCCGAGGCTCGCTCCACCTCCTATGCCAATCATTAAGGCGAGCGGAACGAGAGGTATTAAAACGAACGCTTTCCAGTGGTCGCGTAAGGCATCCCAAGAAAGCTTAGCAATGTAATCGGTGGTGTTTTTTTGCATGGCGTGTGCAAATAAGGAATAAAAAATCTGTTTCAGTATATGGAAAGATTGCTACACTGTACACGCTACTTATCCAAGCCTCATGAATTTGCAGAAATCTTTTCAAAACGCACTCGATATTATTCGACTAAAAGAACCGGCAATGCAAGCGGTGGCCAATGACCCGGAAGCCACGGGTCCGGCGTGGATTTTTATTGTGGCAGGTGCGCTTGCTACCAGTTTGGGCGTCACCTTTTTCCCAGTGCAGATAGGCATGGTGGTGTACCGACCGGATTTATTTTGGATTGTTCAAGCCACGGTGTTTGAATCTTTGGCTATGCTGGTGGGACTGTACTTTGGCGGCTACGTGGCCGAAAAGTGGTTTCATTCCAAGCTGAGCATGGTGGGTTTTGTGCGTGTGATGGGCCATGCGGCGCTGCTGGGAGTGCTCGCTATTTTTCCTTTGCTGGGAATTTTGTGCCTTTGGAACCTGGTGGTGTGGTGGCGTGCTTGTACCCGCATCGGGAAGATGCAAGCGCAGGCAACGGTGCTGTTCATGGTCATTTTGGTCGCTGCGACGTTTTTACTCAGCCCCTTCCTCTAGACCTGTTTTAAGGGTTGGTTTTGTGCTATAATATAAGGAGTATTTTTACTTATGGCCGATCAAGACGACAAAAAACAACAGCCACTCGAGGAATTCCCTTCTGTAGTGGGCGAGGAACAAAAACCTCCGGAGGAACCGGTAGAACTTTCTACGGACTCCCAGAATTTGCTCAAAGAGTTCGATGCCAACCTGGAAGTGGCGGACATGCCGGAAAGCAACGAGCTTCAGGAACGTCGCCGAAAGACCAAAAATCGTTTACGGGAACTCTCTGAATTGGGAGAACCTGGCGAGGAAGAGGAAGGAGGCAATCCCGCTTTTGAAAATGAAGAAGGAGGGCTGATGGATTTGCTCCGCGAAGCCAATCTTTCTAAACGCCAAGTGGGTTTTTGTTGCGGAGGGGTTTTGGTACTGCTTTTGCTGGTGGGGCTCGTTTATGGAGGGGTCAAAGCCTGGTCTGCCATCGACTGGAGTACGCCTGAAGAAGAGACTCCTGTTGAAGAAACACCGGATGTGCCTGTTTCTTCGTATCCCGATTCCAGTTTGACCGCTGGCATCATGGTGGGGGACAGCACTATACCTGATGGTAGTACCACTTTGGGTGAAAGTATTGGCGAGGCTTCCACGAGCGAAGATGAACTCACGCAACTGATTTCCGATTTCTCCAAAATGTACGAGGCCATGCAAGTGGATGTGAACCAGTTGCTGGATCAATCTACAGATCGCAACACCGCATTGGCTGAATATGAACAGCAGCTCAACTACCTTTTGTATGTCGGCAAACAAAATCAAGAAAAATTGGTGGATGAAAGTGCTGCGCTTGAGGAACAGTTTGCTGCCATTGAAGATCAAAAAGATGCCGCAGAAGAACGCTTCTTCGATAGACTTCGCAACTTGGATGCTTTTGCCAGCTCGGCTGCACTGAACTCTTTTGTGGCGGATGGCCAGGAAATTGTGAAGCTGCGTGCTCACTATCAGGCTCGACAAAAATTATTGTCTTATTACGAGCAAGTGATAGCCAGTCTCAGCTTGCGCATTGCCGATGTTCAGCTCAATGAACAGGCTTTGCTCGAGGGAATTCAAGTGGTGGACATCGAGGGCTCCGATATCAATTTGATCATAGAGGGTTCAGACCTGTAGAATAGGCTCCATGAGCTATTCGGAATTTAGATTGGAGCTGGCACGGCGCCGTCCCGATCTGTCTTTGGAGGCAGTGGACGCGGCTTATGAATTTGCCAAAAAAGCGCATGGAGATCAGGTGCGTTACTCGGGCGAGCCCTACATTGTGCATCCCGTTTCGGTGGCTCAGATTTTGTTGTCTTTGCAGCCGGATTTACCCACGCTGCAAGCAGCCTTGCTGCACGATGTGACGGAAGACACGGAGGTAAAATTGGAGGAAATCGAAAAACTCTTTGGCACGGATGTGGCGCGCCTGGTGCACGGCATGGATAAGTTGGCTGTGGTGAAAGTGCGCAAAGAAGATGAAGAAGCGGAAAAGTGGAAGAAGATGTTTTTGGCCATGGCGAATGATGTGCGTGTGGTCTTCATCAAGTTGGCGGATCGTCTGCACAACATGCGCACCTTGCAGCATGTGCCGCCCCACAAACAGGAGCGCATTGCGCGCGAGACCTTGCTGGTGCATGCGGCCATTGCGTCGCGCTTGGGTATTTATGAAATCAAAGGAGAGCTGGAGGATTTGTGCTTCCGCTATTTGTACCCGCGTGAGTTTGCAGAACTTTCCCAAGAGCTCGATGAACTGCGGGCCCGCAGTGAGGAATACATGGCCTTTGCGACTTCGGAGCTCGAGCAACTTTTGTTCCGTGAAGGAGTGGAGGTGGAACAGGTACAGGGGCGCTTCAAACACCTTTGGAGTATTTTCCAAAAATTGGAGAAAAAAGATCGGCACAATTTGGAATCGATTTACGATTTGTTTGCCGTGCGCATCATTTTGCCGGATGTGATTCGTGGTAGCGAGGAGCAAGTGGCTCATGTGTACTCCACGTTGGGGCTGATTCACGGCGCTTATATTCCCTTGCAGGATCGCTTTAAAGATTATGTGGCGGTACCCAAACCCAACGGTTACCGCAGTTTGCACACCACGGTGCTCGGGCTGGGTGGCGATTTGTACCAAGAACCGACCGAGGTGCAGATCCGCACCATGGGGATGCATCGCCAGGCGGAGCTGGGGATTGCTTCGCACTGGTCTTATAAGTTGGGATCGAAGGGTGGCGCGGCTATGGATTCCAAAAAACAGCGTTTATTCGAGGAGGTTTTGAAGAAGGTACAGGTCTTGGTGCGCCGTGAACCCGATTTGGAGGGAGGTGTGAAACAATGGCTTGAGGACTATCAGCATCTCAAAGTGCCGGACCGGAAAGTGGTGGAAGATTGGCTCTTGGATCAGGGGCTGACTGTGGACGAGCTCAAAATCATTCGTCAGGCGCGGAGCAATGGGCGCCTCAGTTTGCAGCCGCAAGTGGAGGAGCAGTTGGCGTGGTTGCGCGGCTTGGCCGAATCTACGGATGCACGCATGGAACTCAACTTGTACTCTGAACATATTTTTGTGCTCACCCCACAGCGCAAAGTGGTGGAACTGCCTCGTGGCGCGACGCCCGTGGATTTTGCTTACGCGGTGCACACCGAAGTGGGCAACAAAATGGTGAATGTAAAAGTGAACGACCGCATCGTGCCTTTTGATTATGAACTTCAAAACGGCGAAATGGTGGAGGTGCTCACGAGGAACAACGGGAAACCGAGTCGCTACTGGCTCTCGATGGCACGCACTGCTTCGGCCAAAAACAAGATTCGCAATTGGTTCCACCGCCAGGACAAAGAGGCCAATGTGACGGCGGGCCGTGAACTGCTCAACAAAGATTTGGTGGCTTTGAATAAGCCCGTTCTGGACGATAAATATACGGTGCTCAAAAACTATGCCGATAAGGCACGTACGCTTGCTGAACGCGAACAGATTTTGGAAAATGTGGGTTTGGGAACAGTGAGCTCCACGCAGATTGCGAAAACTTTGTTTCCGGAAGCGACTGCTCCGGAGAAGAAAAAGGAGGAGGTCTACAAAGTGCCGGCGGCGCTCACGGAAAAAGTAGTCGTGACCGGCGAAGAAAATCTACCCGTGGTCTTCAGCTCGTGTTGTAAGCCGAAGCCTCCGTACCCTGTTATTGGTTACGTGACTCGCGGGCATTCCATTCGTATTCATCGGCTGAGTTGCCGCGAACTCACTGGCCTCGACGGCCAGCGCTTCGTGAGTGTGCATTGGAAGGAGAAGAACTAAGGGACATACTTGTTTTTGAAGCGGGAGCGAAGCTACTCGGATGCATGATCCTCGTATCTTCTTCCTTAAGGTTTATGCTTCAAAAAACACTATGTCCCTTACGATCGAAGGTGAGTTTGAAATCCGAAACTGAGAGAAGCCAGTACCCGCTCTGGGAAGCATCAAAGCGCTCCATGCTGAGCAGAGGGGGTACGGGCTTCTATTCTAAGTTTTGCGGGTTCAACTCCCACCTTCTACTTTTCGTTGGAGAGCAGTTTGAAAGCCCACATTCCAAGGACGGCACCAATCATGGGTCCGATCAAGTAAGCGATGGAGAAAGAGCCGATGCCCAGGGCTACGGCTGGATTGAGCACGCCGTTGGAGATGCTGGCTGCGATGGAAATACCGAGGAGCAAAGAACCGCCTACAGCGATTCCGGTGAGATCTTTGGGAACGCGTCCGTAAATCACAGCAGCGACACCGAAGGCGAAGAAGAAGGTGCCCAGGGCTTCAGCCAAGATGGTCATGGGGTCGGTTCCTACTGTGAGCGTGGCGCGAGCCACCATCTGCAGGGATACCCAGCAGGCGAGGCTGGCTCCTAAGAACTGGGCTACCCAGTAATAAACTGCATCCATGAGGCTGATTTTTTTGATGGAGAGGGCGGCCAGTGTGATGGCGGGGTTGATGTGTGTTCCGGAAAGGTGACCGATGCTGTACACGAAGAGACCCAAAGTGAGACCGGCGAGTACGGGAGTGGGGACGGGGAAGCTGCCCGCGAGGGAGAGCGCTACTACCAAACTGAGTGCGAAGGTTCCAAGGAACTCCGCAAGATACTTGTTCAATCCTTTCATGGGGCGTGGGTTAGGATAGGATGAGTATAGGTCAAACCTTATTGCTCGTGAAGTGGGGACGTCTTTTGGGTTTGACTCAGGGCCCCAAAGGAGTGGTATAACAGAGAACTGACTTCAATTTCATGAGTAGAGCTCTTTCTGCCTTCCCAGCCCTCGTCCTGTTGACCTGCCACAGTCAGGAGCTGGCCACGAGTGTGGCTAATGTTCAAAATGCTGAGCCTGTTTGTGACTGGAGTGCTGGGCGATTTTTACCTGAGGGAGAGAATTTAAGGCAGGCGTGTAGTCCCACTCAGACTCAGCAAGTAGAAGAAGCGCATGCTTTTATTGAGAAACATCGTATTGAAATTGCTGCCGCTTTGGCGGCGCGCTGCCTGGAGGCTGGTTCATTTTCTTGTCCTTCAGAATCCTATGATTTGCTTTCTCGGCAGGGAAGTTTGGCAACTTATTACTGTGCTCAGGAACCCCTGCGCCTAGAGGCTATGGATGGCACTGTTTTGAATGAGTATGCAGGGGTGGCTTTGGATTTCCGAACCAATTGGACGTCCGGCGCTTACAGCTTGGATGAATCTGCTTTTGGAAATTTTTGTGAGATTGTGGGTACAGTGGCTCATGAAGAGGCGCATGTGGTGTCCGGCATTCGGCATCGTTATGAAGGCTGTGATCTCAACCGCAACGATTGGGTGACAGCGGTGGGCCAGGAAGCGCGGCTTTTGTGTCGAAAAAACGTTGAAGGCTTTTCTGGTGAGGAGGAGACCGTGTTTCCTGGTGCGGATTGACAAATTTGCAGAATATTCTTATACTAGAATTTCTCTAAACTTCAATCCATAGAAATGGAGCGTTTTACAGCTATGCATAAAGGAAACGAAGAGGGACCTGTACCAGTTTCTTTTGATGCTGCTGTTCATACGGCGCGTTTTGCCAAGGAAGGGTGGGACTATTTTTCTTTGGAAACCTGCTATGTCGCTGTGGAAGAAGCCCTTATGGCCAATAGTCAGGCTCTTTTGAACCAGGTGCTTCAAGATGAAGGTCTTGTAGGAGATATTTCCTCCTCTTCTATCACTTTGATCCAGAGTGGGAGCCAACAGTTTATTTTTCGTGTACGAGTGAAAGTGGCCACTGCGCAGGGTGAAAAAGAACATTCTTTTGTGGCTGGAGTTTCGCGTTGCCCGGAGGTTACTGCTATGGTTGAAGCGGATCATGAAATTTTGGTGGAAGTCCGCAAAGCCGAGGCGGAAACCTTAGCTTTGCTTTCAGACTCAGAGCAGTTTCGTCTGAAAGCCACTTTCCCTTTGCACTACGGAGCCCATCAAACAGAAGCTGGCCCCTTTGTTTATTTGAGTGAATTTTGTGAGGGGTATGCGGAAATCAATCTTCGTTGTGAAGACGATCCCAACTTCGATATGATGGGAGACATCACTCAGCGTGAGGTTTTGCTCAATGGTATGAACCAAGGCAAGCACCCTCGTTTTTTGGAGGAGGGTGAATCTGGAGGTGTTCTTAGTGAGTTGGCAGCGCATCAAATGCGTACGGCTCTTCGTTGCGGATTGGTCTTATCGCCTGCGTTTCGAGGTGGTGATTATTTGTATCATCCTGAAAAACGTCAGGTGATGCTGCAGTGCTATAGAGAACCTAAAGCTTCGGGTGAAAATGGGTTTTGGCCTGAGCTGTCTCGAATGGTGACTATTGAGGGAGAAGACCCTGACTTGACCAGGCTTGCCTTCCAAATCCTTTCTTTGGCCACGCATCGTGAACCCAATCTGGAGCCGATGGAGCAAGACGACGACCTTAGGGGGCACTCGTACTTCAGCTATTCTATTATTGGCTTATCCACTGCGGGGCATATTTTGCGAGAACAGACGGGCCTCAGCCAGGCGGACTTCGCTCGTGCCGTTTCTCTTGCAGTTTCTGTTGCAAGGCAGGTTATCCCCGGCCTTTCTATGTCTCCTTTTGAGCAGCGCGCTTTCTTGGATCGTATTCAGTATTTGCCTATGATTTCTTTTTAAACCATGCTTTTTTCTGGTGAGTTCATCCCCGAAGATAAAATTGATCCGCGCCCCATTGCTGAAGGGACTCGCGTTCGTGTTCATCGTTTGCAGGGCCATGAGGGATTGGAGGGTCGGATTTTGCGGGTTCCTAGAGAACCTAACCGCGATCCTTTTGAAACGGTCCAAATGGAACTTTTGAAGAGCGGGCCTTTGGCCAATTTTTTGCCTGCTCCTGAAACGGTTCGTGCTCAAATTGCTGGTCAAGTTAGGCACTTGGTTTCCAGCGTAGAGGTGAGCTCTCCTTTGTGTCGGCAGGAACCCAGTGCTGGGGCTTTTGCTTCTGAACTGCACGCACAGCAAGGCACCGATGCGCGAGTTCACTACTTGCAGCAATTGAGAGGATTTATTGATGCTTGCAAAGAAAGTTATTGGAAGAAACGCATGCTTCCCGACTTAGTGGGAAAAGGAAACGTAGTTTCTGACAAAGATGGTTTTTGGCTGCTCGACTTCAACAATATTTCTGGGGAGTGGACGGTTGGTGGAGAAGTTCAAGTTCCTTTGGACGATCAAGGTTTGCCCATCTTTGATATGGGTTTGCGCCTCATGCATGGTATGGAGAAGGGCTTGCTCACTCACCGTGGAGGAAATTTTTCTACTGAATCTTTCAATAGAGCCTATCGTCAAGAAAAAGAAGTCCGTGGGACTGCTTTGCCGGAGGACTTGGCAGGGATTTTGGTTTCTGCCGATGCACTGAAAGCTGACCCTTTTTATGGTGCCTTACGCTTTGGAGTTCGTAGGGAAAAAGTTCAGTATATCTTGGATCGAATCATGAGAGAAAGAATGGTGCACTAGCGCCTCTTTTTTGTGAGCCCTTTGTAAAGGTAGTAACCAGAGAAAATCGCGAAGAAAAGGTTGAGCCAGAAGAAGATCCAGCTGGCTTCGATGTAGCTGAACAAAGCGATGAGCAGACTTCCTGCGGTGAGAGCGCTGTCTCTTTGAATGCTGCCCATTTCTAGGGCGTAGCCCAGTCCGACTCCCGTGAGCCCCAGGATGAAGAAGACGGTGTTGTAGCCTTCAAAAAGAGTGAGGGACCACACAATGAGCCCCAAACCGCAGAGGCCGATGATGGGGGTGTCGACTCGATCGGGTGTGTTGAGCATCATGAGCACGGTGGCCACGGCCACGAGACTTTCCAAAATCACAAAGAAAACGGGTCCGCCAGCTTGGTATCCCAAAATGGAGTAGACCAGCATGATGAGTCCGCCGATGGCGAAGAGCCAGTTTTTGATGGACTTGGTGGGGTGCTTCACTTTGGTTTCCGGCCAGGCCGCGCCGGTGATGAGCACGAGCGAGCCAAGGAGTCCGGTGAGGAAAGGGAGGTCCATGGGGGAATTAGGTTAAGCCCACTCCAGGATTTTCATGCTGTCCTGGAATTGGTGTTGGAAGTAACGGCGGATGAAGGAGCGGAGAGTGTCCTCTTCTCCCTGAGCCAGGTGTACGCGGCGGTAATCAGCTTCGTGGGCTTGTTTGAAGAATTCGAGGGCTTTGAGGTATTTGAGTTCCAGTTTTTCTGCGTCGGTTTCTTGGCAGTCCAGGCAGTGCACGGTGCCGAGCTCGGCGTTCCAGATGGCGTTGTTTCCTAGGTCACGCAGGCATTTGCCACAGTGTTTGAAACTGGGCAGTACGCCCAGGGTGTGGGCGAGTTTGAGCAGGCTGATTTCCATGGTGAGCGGGTGTGGCGTTTTTTCGTTCAGCGCGAGCAGGGTTTCGTGGAGTAGGGTGTAGAGTTCGGGCTCGGGGTTTTCTTCGGCCACGCTTTTGCGCACGATTTCGAGTAGGACTTGCGCGTGAAAAATGCACTCGAGTTTGTTTTTGAGTGAGCTGAAACTGTTCACGCATTCCACGCTTTGCAGGTAATCGTGGCGAGGGCTGTGGCGCAACGTTACCTGAACTTGGTTCATGAGTTCCAGGTGAGCGCGGCGCTTGGACTGCGGCCCGCCAGCCCCTTTGGCCACAAGTTCTAGGCGTTCGCCTTCCTCCGTTAAAATGGTGACGATGAGGTCATTTTCGGTGAAGTCGCGTTTGTGCAGAACGAGGCCGGTGCGGTTTTGGATCATGAATGATCGAGGATGAGTGAGCGCTTCAAGTAAGTACGAGTGGCGAGGCCGCTGGCGAGCAGACCCACGGCGATGCTGCCGACGAGTTCGAGGCCGAGCAGCGCGAGGGGGGTCATGCCGGAATTCCAAGAGAGGTAGCTGGTGAGTGCGGTGCCTTTGAGGAAAACCAGGAGTAGGAAGAGGCTGACGAAAACGGCGAGCACGGCGTAGATGGCGCCTTCAAAAAGGAAGGGAGCGTAGATCATGCCGGGGCGGGCGCCCACGAGTTGCATGATTTGGATTTCGGTTTTGCGGGTGTAGATGCTGAGGTGGATGGCGTTCATCACCATCAGAATGGATCCGAACACGAAGGTGAGGATCACGCCGAAGATGAGTTTTTGAATGAAGAGGGTGAGGCTGAGCAAGCGGCTGGCGATTTCTTGATTTTCTCCACTGCTTTCACTGTCCAGGAGCAGGGGAGCGTAGGGTGAAGTTTGGAGGTAGCTCAAAACCGTAGTGTGGTCTTCCGGGCTCTCGGTCACAATTTGCAGATTGCCGGGCAGCGGGTTGGCGATGCCGTACTGGCTGAAGGGATCGGATTGATCGGGGTAGAGATTCAGGAATTGTTTGAGCGCGTCGTCCTTGCTGGTGTAAGTCACGGTCAAAACTTCAGGCTGTTTGTTGAGGTCGTTCACCAGTTGGTTCACTTGGTAAACGTCCGCGTCGTCGGTGAGGTAAACGATGAGGTCGATTTTTTGCGCGAGCTCTTGGAGGCTGCTTTGCGTGAGCACATTGAGTACGAGGATCACGTTCAAAATGAACAAAATGAGGCCCAACATCAGCGTGGTGGCCGTGCTCAGCAGAAGGTTGCGACTCACGTTTTGCAGCGAGAGCCGAATCAGTCGGTGGAAGGGACTTCGGATTCGCATGGCGTTGCGACGGCGGTCAGGTTACGGCGGATAAGAGAGCTTTTGAAGGTTTGCGGTTCGAAGGATTTGAGGCGCGCGATTTCGATATCGAGCTTTTCTTTGATGAAGAGGTTTTCCAGCCCGTAAGTGAAGACGAATTGGTCGTAACCCAGGGCGAGCACATCCGGTTTGTATTTGCGGATCACGGCGTATTTGTCGTCCGCGTTGCCGAGCACGGCTTTGTCCACGAAGCGGCAATTGGCCACATCGCGCAGGCGTTTACGTTCGTTGAAGGCGGGTTTGAAGCTCTTCACTTTCTTCACGGTTTCGTCGCGAGCCACGACTACAATGAGGGAAGCGCCCAGTTCTTTGGCTTGGCGCAAATAATCTTCATGCCCGGCATGAAAGTAGTCGAAGGTCCCGAAGGCCATCACGGTTTTGTTGTCAGAAGAGTTGGACATCGGGGAAGGCAAAATTGATGTAAAGGGCGCCGGCCAGTACGACGGCGGAGAAAACGCTGCAGAGCACGAAAACGGGTTTGCCCTTTTCGGTAGCTTCTTCCATGGCCAGGGCCAGGCGGCTGCTGCCGTAGAGCAGGGCGACCATGAGGAAGGGAAGGTCGAGAGCATTGAAGATCAAACTGATGTTGTTGCTTTCTACCCCTTCAGCCAAGAGAAAGGCGCTGCTCATGTGAAGTCCTCCGAGAACGATGAAGAAAAACAAGGTGACGGAGCTGAGATTTTCCAGCGTTTTTTGCATGAGCCGATTATAGACCACTTGATCTTGAAGCGGAAGCCCAAACACTATATGGTTTCCGCATGCAACTCACCAAAGAACAAGTTCAGAAAATCGCGCAGTTGGCGCGCCTGGAGCTCACCGACGAGGAAATGGAAAAATACGCCGGCCAGCTCACCAGTATTTTGACTTATGCGGAAATGCTGAAGGAGCTGGACACTTCCTCTGTGGCGGAAACTTCTCAGGTCACGGGGCTTTCTAATGTGACTCGTTCAGATGAGTTGGGAGCAGCGCTGTGCACCGCCGATGAACTTTTGGAATGCAGCCCGCTCCCCAAAGACGACCATCAAATTCGCGTTAAACGTGTTATCTAAAATGGATTTAAACTTTTTGACCATTGTCGAGGCTCACAAAGGATTGCTGGCGAAGCAGTTCAGTGCTGAGGATTTAGTGAAGGCCTGCCAAGCACAAATCGCGAAGACTGAAAAGTTGAATACATTTATTACTCGAACTGACGATTTAGCTCTGGAACAAGCGCGAAAAGTGGATGCAAAAATTGCAGCCGGTGAGACGATCGGGATGCTGGAGGGGATTCCGGCGGGGATCAAAGATCTTTTCAACACTCGTGGGGTTCGAACGACTTGTGCATCGAGGATTTTGGAGAATTTTGTGCCCCCTTACGAATCGACTGCGACTCGCAAATTATTGGAGGAAGGATATGTGCTCATGGGGAAAGTGAATTTGGATGAATTTGCCTGTGGAACGACTTCGGAATTTTCTTTCATTGGACCCAGTTTGAACCCCTGGAATCCCGAATATACCGCTGGTGGTTCTTCCGGAGGCAGCGTGGCGGGTGTGAGTGCCGGACAATTCTACTATTCTCTCGGAACTGATACGGGAGGGTCCATCCGTTTGCCGGCCTCTTGGTCGGGTTGTGTGAGCCTCAAAGTCACTTATGGCCGCGTGAGCCGTTTTGGTGTCACTGCCATGGCTTCCAGTTTGGATACGATTGGTCCGATGGCCCGCTCTGTGGAAGATATTGCTGTCATCATGCAGGTTATAGCAGGTCATGATCCTTTGGATGCGACGACTCCCGACGTACCGGTTCCCGACTACAGCGCTGATCTCAAAAAAGGCGTGCAGGGACTGCGCATTGGTGTACCGAAAGAGTATTTCGGCGAAGGTATGGATCCTGAAGTGAACACGCTTGTGAGGAGTGCGATCAAAGAATACGAAAAAATGGGAGCGGTGATCACGGAAGTAAGTTTGCCCATGACCAAATACGGTGTAGCGATTTACTACGTGCTTGTACCCACCGAACTTTCCACGAATTTGGCTCGTATGGATGGGCTGCGTTTTGGACGTCAGCCAGAAGGTGAGGTGAAGGACCTCATCGACTATTATTTCAAGAGTCGCGGACAGGGGTTTGGTACGGAGATCAAACGTCGTATCATGGTGGGAACTTTCGTGTCCTCTGCCGGTTATGCGGATGCTTACTATAAACAGGCGCTCAAAGCGCGTACCTTAGTGTGTCAGGAATTTGAAAATGTATTTAAGGAAGTGGATGTGCTGATGGCTCCCGTGGTTCCCATGACTGCCTTTAAGGTGGGTGAGAATCTCAATAATCCTTTGGCGCTCTACATGGCGGACATTTTGACTTTGCCGGCGAATGTGGCGGGCATTCCCAGTATGTCTTTGCCGTGCGGCTTCACCTCCAAAGGGATGCCGGTTGGCCTCCAGATCATTGGACCTCACTGGTCCGAACCACTCCTTATACAGACGGGCTATGCTTACGAGCAAGCCATGGGTTGGAAGGATATGCATCCGAAGTTTTAGAGCGATAAAGATTTCATTTTTGTAAACACCACTTGTTGACGATTCAGGTTTTTGTCAGGACTTTTGAAATTTTATTTGTTAGTGTGGGAAGTCCTAATCCTTAATTTCTAAAAATATGAGCAGTAAGGTTTCAAATGAACAGATTCTTCAAAAAATGGAGCAAGGGTTTAAAAGTATTGATCAGCGGTTTGATGGAGTTGATGGTCGCCTCGATCGTTTAGAAATGGCGGTGGCGGATCACGACAATAAATTAGCGAAGCTAGTCACTCGTGATGAATTTTCCCGTTTCCGTGTCGAGAACATGTATTTTCAGCATAAGCTCACTAAAAGGTGGGAAGAGGTGGGAGAAGCCAATGGAGATTTGCACCGGCTTCAGCGAAGACTGGAAATCAAAGTCAAAAAACATCAAAAAGTGCTCGAAGATCATCAGCTTTTGGCCGCCTAGGCTGCTCATTTGGATACTGAATGATGATAAACGCTTATTCTTTCAGCCACTGACCTTTAATTTTATAAAGGTGGATGGTCCACGGAATGAAGAGTATGAGTTCTCCTGGAATGTGGAAGCCCCCTAAGTAGAGCGAAACCAGAAAGCTACTGATGGGAATGAGAATTCCTAGTGTTCCTTGGAGGAGGCCAAGGTAAATTCCCCAGCTTTTCCCCCATAACAGTGAGTAGCCCGTGAGAGAAAGTGACCACATGAGTACGATTCCACCTAGAGCAAAAGGATGGAAGCCAACTCCGTTATAGTGATAGCCATAAATGCTTAGAGAAATGGTTGTGCCTCCAAGAAAGAGAGGGATCAGAAAGAGAGGACTCAAAAGAAAGACTCCGAAAAAAATCCAAAGGAAAAATCGCATCCAACTGGGGAGGAGTTCTTTTCTGTTTTTTTCTCGAAGTGTGAGGGGCATGAAAGACTTGGAATGGATGTAGTTTAATCCACCCTTTGCATCCCCGCAAATTCCCAGGCCATCATGAAAATGGCGCGTTGGGTGTTGGCGATTTCGGGGCTTTCGATGATCATGCCCATGACTTCATTTTTGCTGAAAGAGACGATGCCGACTTTGTCGTCGTAGATGTTGATTTCGTTGGCGAAGGAAAATGGGCCGGCCTGCACCAGGCGGATTTCGCGGTATTTTTTTTCGTTTTCGGCGGCAACACGGCGGCCGTGCTCATCTTTGGGGGAAATTCCGCGGAGGTAGAGGCGGCGTTTCACACGTTCGTTCACGTAGTCTTCGTCGTAAGTGGGCCAGAATTCGCGGATGGATTTGGAATCGGCGTAGTTCAGAATTTCGGTGCGTGAATTTAGCGTGTCGGCATAGATTTTTTTCACGGCTTCAAGGCCTTCGTAATAACGGATGTGTGGATGGGAGGAGGTGCCTTGGAGGCGGCGCAGATCGGGAAGGGCTTCTTTAAAGTCCATGTATTTTTTGCGGAAATCTTGGCGGAGTAGATCGGGGGAAGTGGCGCTGAAATATTTCACTTTCTTTTGTATGTGGGTACTGACAAAACCGCGCTCGATGAGCTTTTTGAGGATGTCGTAGGTGCTGACGCGGTTCATTTTAGCGCGCAGTGCAATGTCTGAAGCGGGGGCGGTGCCCAATTCCAAAGCGGCCAAATAGACTTTGGATTCTTTGGCTTGGAGGCCGAGATTCGTTAGAACATTAGGAAGGTTCATAGGCAAGCGCAGTTTTGTTGTAGAAATTTTCGACAGCTCTGCCGAAGCTTCAGCATAGACCCCGCGGATAATGAGGTCAAGAGGCTCTTGTTGGGCAGTAGCTACACCCTTTTTGAACTCGAAAAAAGGGCTTGAGCGAGCGGCTGGATTCTCGTAAAACGGAAAGGTAATCCTCTAACCCCGCCCCTATGACTACGGCTACGCAAGCAGCCTCTGCAACGACTCAAAGCAACGCCCTTCGTGGTGTTCGCCGCGAGCATCAATACAACAAGTTTCCTCGCCAAGGAGTTACCAAACAAATGGTGCTCGATATGGCCAAGGAGCACAACGTTCAATTTGTGGATTTCCAATTCACTGGCATGGATGGTGTCCTTAAAGCGGTGACGGCTCCGGTGCACAAACTCGAAGAACTCATCGATCACGACATGTGGTTCGACGGATCTTCCATTTCCGGATTCACGATGATCACGGAATCGGACATGGTGCTCCGCCCGGACCTCAATACTTTTGCGGTGCTTCCGTGGACCACGGACGGTCAAGATGTGACGGCGCGACTCATTTGTGATGTGCATCTTCCCGATGGAACGCCTTACGAAGGCTGCCCTCGCCAAATCTTGAAGCGTCAACTGGCTGAGGCGGCTAAGTTGGGCTACAACTTCGATGTAGGTCCTGAGTTGGAATTCTTTTTGTTTAAGAAAGATGAGAATGGAAATCCCATTATGACGCCGCACGATCAAGCTGGGTACTTTGATCAGTACACCGATTTGGCGCTGCAACTCCGCCGTGAAATGGCATTTGCCCTCGATGTGATGGGCATTGAAATCGAACGCATGCACCACGAAGTGGCTCAGGGGCAGCACGAAATCAATTTCCGTTATGCGGATGGTCTGCGCACTGCGGACAACGCGATTTCTCTCAAGCTCACGCTCAAGGCGCTCGCTAGCAAAATGGGACTCCACTGCAGCTTCATGCCCAAGCCTATTTTTGGGGTGAACGGCAGCGGAATGCATGTGCACCAATCGCTCACGCATCTCAAAGACGGGACCAATGCGTTCTACGATAAGGCTGGAAAATATGGACTTTCTGGGATCGCGCAAAGTTATATCGCCGGAGTTTTGGAGCACATCCGCGCCTTGAATGCGGTGATGAATCCTACGGTGAATTCTTACAAGCGTCTCGTGGTGGGTTATGAAGCTCCCGTGAATGCGGCTTGGGGGCAACGCAATCGCAGCGCTCTGATTCGCATTCCTCGCATTTCTCCGGGTGTGGCGGCCAAGGCGACGCGCTTTGAACTGCGCTGCCCGGATCCGTCCAGCAATCCTTACCTGGCTTTTGCCGTGATGCTTGCCGCGGGCTTGGATGGAATCAAGCGTGGACTCGTGGCGCCGTCTCCCGTGGAGGAAAATATTTGGGAACTCACTCCCAAAGAGATGAAGCGCAAGGGAATCAAGACCTGCGCTTCCAATTTGAAAGAAGCGATCGACGAACTCGCGAAGGACGATGTGGTGAAAGCCGCTTTGGGTGAATCCACCTTCATCAAGTTCTACGATGCCAAATTGGAAGAATGGGAATCCTACCGCACTTCGGTTTCTAGCTGGGAAACGGACCGTTACATGGATTGCTAAGAAAATTACGACCTCCCCAAGGGCCCCGCGCACGCGCGGGGCCCTTTTCTTTTACTTCGTCAGTTCACGAATGAGTTCTTTCATGCGCTGTTCGCCGGCTTGGTAAATCCTTTCAGGTGCTCGTTCGCCTTCTTGCAGTCGACTCACCATTGCAGCAGTGATGCCTTTGCCGGTGGCCACTTCGGTGACTTTTTTGGCCCAAGATCCCTGGCGATCTACCGACTCGATGATGGCCCGCGTCACGCGTTCGTCCAAGCCTTTTTCTTGACTTAAAAATGTGGCGTATTGGTCGAGCCAGGCTCTGCCATCGTGGTCGAACTGCCAGGCAGCCACTCCAGGTAAGCAGGCTTCGCCAATGGTGTAGTCGTCGATTTGTTCTTCGCGTTCAGCGTGAAGGGTAGGAAACTCACTCACGTGGCTCATGAATTCGGTGGTGAGAGCGTCGCCACCGTAAAGCATGCCCCCAAAACCTTCGATGTCGGTCATGGCTCGAGCCATGCCATCGTGTTGAGGGTAAGCCGCGGCGAAGGAAATCACGCGGGTGGATTCGCGCACGCGCCCGCGAATTTGATTGAGCACTTCGTGCATGGCACTAGGGGGCACGGTGAGAAGAAGAAGGTCGGAGCGTTCGGCAAGATCTGCGTTGGTTTCAATATCGATCCCTTTGGAGCCGAGCCGACGGTGGAGTTCTTTGCCCAAATGGCCATAGCCAATCAGACCGATTTTAACTTGTTCTAACATAAAGGTGAGTTTTAAGAATTAAACTTTTTTAAAGTGAAGTGTGGTTACCCCGCAGGGCAATTTGTGGAAAAACATAAAAAAAACCGAGCTTTTGGCCCGGGGTTTATTGGAACGAAAGAAGTACCCCGAGCTAGGCTCTGGGGGATGGGTTAACGACGATTTGAGTTCGTGTGTTCATCTATCATATCTTAGCGCGCTTTGTCTGATAGGTCCAGGTTTCTTGTCACTGTACTTTTAAAACATCCTTTCCGTACAAAAGTGTCTCTTTACTGTGTTTGACGATGCGAGTATGGTCGGGACACATGCGCTTCCCTGAACTCATTCAACGCTTGCCCTTTGTATTTTCTTCTGAGGAGCTTGCTGAAGAGTTGAGTTTGAAGAAAACTTCGGCGGATAAGCTGTGTCAGCGCTACGTTAAACGCGGTGTGTTTGTACGACTCAAAAGGGACAGATATCTTTTTGAGAGAGATCTCATCACCCTGAGTCATAAACGGGCAATAGAATTGAGCGCTGTAATTCAGGAGGGGACTTACGTTTCGTGTGGTACTGCGTTGGAGTATCACGGTATCTTCTCCGGGCAGTCTTATGGGATTGAGGCGGTGAGTACTCGAAGGAGTTTTGAAAGCCGTTGTGGGTCTTGGCGCTTTCGGTACTATCGATTTCCTCAAAAATATGTTTTACCCGGAGCGCTTGCGACCCCGGAAAAGGCTTTGCTCGACTTGTTCTATCTTCAGTCTTTGGGACGTTATCCGTTTCACATGAAAAGAATTCGCAGGGATTTACTTTCATTGGAAAAGATGCGCGTTTTGGCGGCTTTGTATCCGAAGCTGGTTCAGCTGCGTGTGGAGCGTTTGTGGAAGTCTAATTTTGGAGTAGCACCCGTTCCAAGGCCAACAAAAAATGATCTTCGTCGCGGGGTTTCAAAGGAATCCGCCCGGTTTTGAGACGTTCATCTAGGGTGAGTAGGGAAGCGAGGGCGCTTCGCAGTTGGGTATGGGTGAAGTTCTTGCTGAATCGCAGCGTGTTCTGCACCACGAACGGATGCACGGCCATGGTGCGGGCGATTTGCGTGGGAGCTTGGCCTTCTTCGGCGAGGGCTTTCATTTCCAGGAGCAGACGGAATTGGCGGGTGATCATGGCAAAAATGAAACTGGCTTCTTCACCTTGTTTTTGCAGGGAGTCGATGGTGCTTAGAGCGCCGGCAAAGTCTTTTTTGGAGAGTTGATCGGTGAGGGTGAAGATGGAGTTTTGTACGTTGTCGGTCACAAGCAGATCGATCATGGGAATGGTGATGGGCTGACCTTGGCAAAAGAGCGAGAGTTTTTGGATTTCGTTGTAGAGGGCGTGCAGATCATTGCCGACCCAACTCACCAAATAAGCGGCGGTTTGCAGATCGACGCGGCTGCCGAGAGTTTCGGCGCGACGCACTACCCAAGTGTTGAGTTGCGCACCTTGGGGTTTGATGAAGAGTCGTTGCGTGGCCAGTTGGGTCACTGCCTTGAAGATGCTGGTGCGTTTGTCTGGCTCGGCTTCGATCATCAAAAGGAAGGTGGTGTCCGGCAGTTGTTCTAGAGTGGGGAGCAGGGTATTCGCATCGTCGGCTTTTTTGGAGCTCAGGAAGTTTTTCAAAATCACGAGGCGTTTTTCTGCGAGGAAAGGAATGGCACGAATGGCGCCGTTGATGGTCTCCGCGTCGGTGGTCTCGCCGTCGAGTTCCTCTAGATCCGTGTCGCCAAACTTCTCCAAGAAAGCGTTCTTCCAACGCTTCACTTCTTCTTGGAGAGAGAACCGGTCTTCACCGGACATCAGGTAAAAGTTTGGCTTAGGCATGCGCCTAGTTTATCGCTTTCTCGGTGCTCACGTCCACGTATTCCGAGAGGGAAGGCGGAGTGTTCAAGAGAATGCGGCTGTCGTAACGCACCACGAGTCCTCCACCTTCAGTGGTGGGAGGTGCCACGTAGCGGCAATCGTCGATGAGGGGTTGAACGTTTCCGTAGACAGATCCGTCGATGGTCAGCTGTTGGTTGACCGGGCTGCGGCTGGTTCCGTCAGTGTCTCCGTCGAAGTCTTGATTGGTGTAGTAAACCCCCACGTTGTGGTAAGAGCTGTTTTCAAAGTGGATGTCTCCATTTTGAACTACGAAAGCGATGGAAGGGATGTTGGAGTAATCGGTGCTTGTGGCGTAGCTTACGTCACCTGCAATCACGAGGTCGGCATTTTCTACAATGAGGGTCCAAGCGCCGTCGGGTACTTCGATGCTGCTGAGCGTGAGGGTGCCTCTGGTGGCGCCTCCGTAGGTTCCATCGAAGTAGAGGATGTGGCTGTCTTCGTTGTTGGTGTTGGAAAGGGCAGCGACAAGATCATCCCAGTTTCCTGCA
>CALQZQ010000006.1 GCA_943349825.1 Candidatus Peribacteria bacterium
AACCCTTCTTCGGGAGATGTGCAGAGCCGCGTGACGGCGGATGAGAAAATTTCTGTGGCAGAACTCATGGCGCACTTTGTGGAATCCTGGGGTTCGGATTTGGTGGGGGACTCGGGCTACAGCGCTGTGGGCGCCGTGGTGGGGGCTACGCATCCTACGGAGGCGGCTCGCTTGCGTGAGATTATGCCACAAGCATTTTTCCTGGTGCCGGGTTATGGAGCGCAAGGAGGTACGGCCGATGACGTGAAAGATTGCTTCGACGAGAAAGGTCTGGGAGCACTGATTGTGAATGCGCGTGGAATCCTTTATGCCTTCGATGAAAAGGGCAGCGGTGAGGATTATGCGGAGAAGGCGCGCGCGGCCACCGTGGCTATGAATGCAGACGTGAACCGAGTGCGTTGAAGAGCGTTTGCCATTCTTCAAAGTTGAGGTCTTCGGCGCGCACGTCTGGGTCTATTTGCAGCGAGCTGAAAAGCTCTTTGCTTGCGCCGTTGGAAAGGTGCAATAGGCCCGACAAGTTGTTGGAAAGTTTTTTGCGTTTTTGAGCGAAGCTCATTTTGATGAACCAGATGAAGCGCTTGAGGTCACCTTCGATGAGTGGTTTTTTGTAGGGGCGAATTTTTAGGACGGCGGAGTCCACTTTGGGGCGAGGTTTAAAACTGGCGGGCAGTACGATGCGCACGATTTCTGCTTCACCAAAGATCTGTATCTCCAGATTGAGGACGCTGTGTTTATTGGGATCCGTGATTTTTTCGGCCACCTCACGTTGCACCATCAGTACGATGAGTTCCGGCGGGTGGCCGCCCATGAATTGTTCGAGCAAAAAGTGGTTGAGAATGGGGGAGGTGATGTAATACGGAATGTTGGCGATGAGTTTGTAGGGCTCAGCCGGTGGCACAAAGCGGAGAGCATCGCCTTCGCTCAAATTGAATTTAGGGTCTTTCCCGAAATCCATTTTGAGCCAGGGGATAAGGTCGTGGTCCAGTTCAATGGCGGTGAGTTTGCCCGCTTTGGCGAGCAGCGCACGAGTGAGAAAACCTTCGCCTGGGCCAATTTCTACCACATGGTCGCTGGGGTTCAGTTCACCCGCGTCCAGAATGTCTTTGAGGACTTCGGTGTCGTGGAGGAAGTTTTGTCCTAGGGATTTTTTTGCGTAGACCATGGAAGGAGTGAAGAATCAGGAATTTGGATGCGTTTCCGAGGGCTGCTGTGTCCACTGAGCAATTGGATCTCGTGAGTGGCTATTTTAATGCTTTTGGCCAAAAAGGCCACCAGTTCCTCATTGGCTTTGCCATTTTCAGGCACCGCTTTGAGCCGAATCTTTAGTGTGCCGTCGGCCATGGTATCCACATATTCGGTGCGCTTGGCTTTGGGAGTGACTTTGATACTCAGAATCATACGGTGCTGCTTTTGGGCGTCATGAGTTTCCAGAGTTCTAGGACGATCCAAGACAAGACGCAGAGCCCTATGATTAGGCCCCAGTCCTTTCCGGACAGCGCCATGGTGTCCAGTATCCTTTGGAAGGGCACGCTGGTGGTGGCTAGGAATTGTAAGCCCAGACTCAAGGCGACGCTGAAGAGGAGCAGAGGGTTTTTAAAGAAGCCGTGGAAGAAATGTTTGTCCGGGAAACGAATGGAAAAGGCTAAGCCCATTTCGAAGACTACGGCACTGGTCATGAGGAGGGTTCTTAAGTAGGGCAGGGAGGTGGTGTGTAAATTGATGTAGAAGAGCGTGAGCGAGATGGCTGTGGCTAATACACCGGCGAGAGCGCTGAATTTTACGAGGTCGCGCCAGATGCTTTTCTTTGCTTCTCGTGGGGGCAATTGCATCAAATCTGCTTCTGATTTGTCTAGGCCCAGAGCGATGGCTGGGAGTGCGTCTGTGAGTAGGTTTACGTAGAGGATTTGCAGTGGCAAAAAGGGAATGGGATCCCCCAGGGCGAAGATCACCGTCACGGTAAGGACTTGATTGAAGTTGGCACTCAAAAGGAAGCGGATGAATTTTTTAATGTTTCGGTATATGGTCCGGCCTTCCCGTATGGCTTCGACGATGGTGGCGAAGTTGTCGTCCATCAAGATCATGTCACTGGCGTCTTTGGCCACGTCGCTGCCGGTGATTCCCATGGCTACCCCTATGTTTGCTTTCTTGAGGGCGGGGGCGTCGTTTACGCCGTCTCCGGTCATGGCAACAATGTGTCCCATTTGTTGTAGAGCTTCCAAAATTTGAACTTTATGTTTAGGGCTCACGCGCGCAAAAATACGCACGTGTTCCAGTTGGCGCGTGAGTTCGTGGTGGCCCATTTTTTCCAATTCATCGCCCGTGATGAGGCCGTCTTTTTTGCCCAGCAGGCCGATTTTTTCACCGATGGCACGAGCTGTGGTGGCATGGTCTCCGGTGATCATGATCACTTGAATGTGGGCATTGTGGCAGGTCTCAATCGCGGCTTTTACTTCCGGCCGCGGGGGGTCCATCATGGCCACGAGCCCCAGGAAAATGAGTTGATCTTCGGTGGCGTCTTTGGCGTGGCTGTAGGGTTTGTAGGCAATGGCCAGCACGCGATACGCTTCTTTGGCGAGGCCGTTTTGGAAGTCCATTATCTTTTTGCGCGCGTGCGCGTCCAGGAGTTTTTTCTTTCCATCTTCTTCTATCCAGTTGCAACGTTTCAGGACTTCTTCGGGAGCACCTTTGCTATAAAGAATGTGCCCGTGAGCAGTGGACATCATTTTGCGTACGGAATCAAAAATCAGCTCTTTTTTGCGGGGTGTTTTTTTCTCGGCGCTGTCTTTTTTGACGCCCATTTTTTCACCCAAAGTGAGGAAGGCCGCTTCGGTGGGGTCGCCTTGTACTGTCCACAGTGCACCCTCTTTTTTGAGGCCGGCGTTGTTGCAGAGCACTCCTGCTAAAATCAATTTCTCCATTTCTTTATTTTTTGCATGAAAAGTGGGTAAAGGAGCGTAGCCTTCTCCTGCTATGGCGTGGATTTCTCCGTTCACCATGATTTTTTCTATGGTCATTTCGTTCTTGGTGAGCGTCCCGGTTTTGTCCGTGCAAATCACGCTGGTGCTGCCCAGGGTTTCTGCGGCAGAGAGGCGGCGGATGATGGCTTTTCGTTTGGCCATGCGCTCTACGCCCAAGGCCAAAGTGAGCGTGATGATGGCGGGGAGGCCTTCGGGAATCACGCTGACCGCTAGACTGATGGAAAGCAGCAGAATCTCTACGGGTTGGCGGTGAGTGCCAAGGCCCAAAAGAAAGAGTAAAAAGAGCAGACCCATCACGAGTTTGGCCAGGTTTTTGGTGAGCCCGTTCATTTCTTTTTGGAGAGGGGTGTCTTCTCGTGTTTCCGCTTGAACCATGTGGGCGATGCTGCCCAGCTCCGTTTTCATTCCGGTGCTGCTCACCTCCATCTCGCCATGACCGCGTGTGACGATGGTGCCCATGAAGACCTTGTGTTTGACGCTTTTTTCGACTGGCAAACTTTCCCCGGTCAGGATCGCTTCCATGGCTTGCAGTTCGGCGCTCAGGACAAGAATTCCATCGGCGGGAATGCTGGAACCTTCTTCTAATATTACAATGTCGCCGGGAACGAGTTCCCGTGCCGGAATTTTTTCCAGCTTTCCTTCGCGGCGCACGGTGGCCATGGGGGCGGTGAGTTTTTTCAGGCTATCAATGGCTTTTTCTGCTTTGTATTCTTGGAAGAAACCGATCACCGCATTGAGGAACAAAATGCTTCCGATGGCGATGCTGTCCAGCAGTTCTCCCACCACCAGGCTCACGAGCATGGCGACGCCTAAAATGGCCACCATCACATTCCAAAACTGCCTCAGGAAAATCATGTACGTGGGCACGCGATTCTGTTTTTTGAGTTCGTTGGACCCGTATTGGCCTAAGCGTTTTAAGGCTTCTTTTTGGGTGAGGCCGCGGTGAGAGTGGATCATGTCGAGGGATTACGGCGATTTTCCATACGCCACTTTTTGATGGCGGCGTGGTTTCCGGAAAGGAGTACGGGGGGGACGTGTTTGCCTTTGAAGGCTTCCGGCTTGGTGTAGTGGGGGTATTCCAGCATGCCGTCCAGTGCTTCGCTGAAGGATTCTTCGCTGGCGCTTTCGTCGTCGCCGAGCACTCCGGGGAGTAGGCGAGCTACGGCGTCTATAATGGTGAGGGCGGGGAGTTCGCCGCCGGTCACCACAAAGTCACCTATGGAAATTTCTTCGTCCACGAGCAAGTCGATGATGCGTTGGTCTATGCCTTCGTAACGGCCGCACAGCAGGATCAGGCCTTTTTTGGCGTGTTTTTTGGCTAAGGCTTCTGCTTTTTTCTGAGTGAAGCGGTCTCCGCAGGGACTCATGTAGAGCACAGGGCCTTTGTTCAGCTTTTTAACGGCCTTTATGGCGTCGTAGAGCGCTTGGCACGACATCACCATGCCTGCGCCGCCGCCGTAGGGGCTGTCGTCCACTTTATGGTGTCTTTCGGTGCTGTAATCACGAATATTGTGCACGGCAACCTTTATTTTTTTGGCCGCGATGGCGCGTTTTAAAATGGAATCCTCAAAATAAGGTTGAACGAGGCTGGGGAAGAGCGTGAGTATGTCGAAGCGCATGGGGATATTTTAGGGCTTCTTGAAGGTGGGGTCGAGTGAATCCGTCGAACTTGACTGCGCCCACTTCTTCCAGCATAATCTCCCCTATATTTAGTTTTCTTTTATGCTCAAACCCTCTGATCTGGCCCCTTTACTGGCTCTTGCTACTCTTTCTTGTGCGCCTAAACATGAGGATATTTCAGCTCCTGCGGAAGAGACCTCGTCTCGTGTTAGCGGTACTTTGATGGAGCTTCACCCTGAGCTTTTTGCTCAGGGATCCGTTGAAGAATCTCCTTGTGAGGCGCGCTTTAGAGAGGGCTCGAATCCGCGTTTTTTGGATGGAGATGGAGACGGTTATGGTGCTGCGGCTTTGAATGTGTGTGATGAAGCGTTTTCTTTGGGTGTGGTTCGTGGTGGGGACTGTGATGACACGAATGCCTTGATCTCTCCTGATGCAAAAGTGGAGAGTGGCCTTCGTTTGCTCGGAAACGTGGATTTTAACTGTGACGGTAAGGCTGGTGCCCCTGCCTTACGCCTGATTGTTCCTGAAGTGCCGGGTGTTCCAGCGGGTCGTTTGAGTGAAATTTCTGCTTATATGAAACTCAGCGGAGGTTTGTCCATGGACGAGCTCGTGGAGAGTGCCATGATTCATGCTTATGAGAACTCCCAAGGAGGAGTGTTTATGTACGATAACAGTTATATCTTGGCAAAATATGCTTTTGTTCAGGCCTTTAACTCTGATTTTGGTTTGGGTTATAACGAACGGGACTATTCTTATACCACGAGCGCTGCTTATACCGCCGTGCGCAGCCATTTGCTCCCCATGCTCATGCAAGATCCGTCTCTGGCTAGCGCTGCAGTGGATTGGGCGGCTCCGGCGCTCCACGATTACGCTGGGCATGTTCCGTTTCGTGGCAATATAGATCAAGCTTTGAGTTATCTGGATGGATATTTGACTGGGTTTAGCCGTTCTAGAGAAGATACTTACCTTCGTGCGCTTCAGGTTGAAGACCAGAAGCCCCGTTCTAGTGAGGCTTGTGTGGAGGCAGCTCGTGGGAAGCAACTCGCCGCGGAACAGGTTTGTTATAGTTTGACCAGTCCTGACCGCCAAGACGACTGTTTGGCCACTGCGGAGGAGGTCAACTATCGTGACGAGGTTGTATGTGAGGTTAAAAATCAGGGGCCTTTGACTTGTGCAACAAAATTAAAAGGGCCGTCTTTGATAGACGACCTTCGATACATTCAGGATTGCCAGCAGCTTTTTATTTTGGCAGGCTCTGATTACACCTGGAATGTGAACCGTCCCTTGGGCGCTTTTGTTTACCGTAGAGCGGCTGAATATGGGCTGACGGACACTCAGGTGCGCGCTTTGGCTCCTGTGGTGCGTGAACTGCGTGCTGAGTTGAAACAGTAGCTTGTGACTGTTAAGCTGGAATCACTTAACCCTCCCATTATGCGTCTCCGCGCCGCACTGCTCTGTTCCTTAGGACTTTTACTCGTAGCTTGTTCTTCCGCCAGTATGCCTGCGGATGCGCAAAGCAGCCCTGAAAAGGTGGTGGAAAGCTTCTTCTCCTCGTATATGGCTGGAGATCGTGATTCTGCGCTTTCTTTAGCGCATGAGGATTATCGCTCTATGGTAGAGGGAGAGTTGGAGGGTATGGAATCTGAAGGGTGGGTCTATAAGAGTGTGACGGTGGAGTCCACCGATGGCAACGAAGTGACTGTTCAAATGGAAATCACTATTGATGGCGAAGAAGACAGTGGTACGGACCAGGTAGAAGTAGTGGAACAGGATGGAAAGTGGTGGATTGTAGATTTGCCTAGCTGAGAAGTGGGATTCTGAGGTAGATAAAGAAAGAACCGGCCAGAGGGCCGGTTCTTTTGTTGATAGAGGGGGGCAGATTCGCCGGAGGCGAAGATTAACGTTTGGAGAACTGAGGAGCGCGACGAGCTTTGTGCAGACCGAACTTCTTGCGTTCTTTGATACGATCGTCTCGAGTGAGGAAACCTTCTGGCTTGATGATACCGCGGAGGCCGACGTCGTGTTCGAGCAGGGCCTTAGCGATTCCGTGACGGAGTGCTTCAGCTTGTCCTTGGATTCCTCCACCTTGTACTTCAGCAGAGATGTCGAAGGTTTTTTCCAGGTGAACGAGGGCTAAAGGAGCCATGAGCACGTTGATGCGTTCATCGGTTCCAAAATAGGCACGAGCGTCTTTGCCGTTCACTACGATGCGTCCGTTCCCTTTGTAGAGACGAACACGAGCGACCGCAGTTTTACGCTTACCATTGGCGTAGATGTAGGTTCCGGAGAATTGCATTGCGTCAGTCATTGTACTAAGCCAGAGTTAAAGGTTTGGGGTGCTGTTCGGCGTGTGGGTGCTCAGTGCCTGCGTAAACATGCAGTTTTGAAAGTGCGTGCTTGCGGAGACGGTTGTTGGGCACCATGCCTTTTACAGCAAGTTCGATTATACGTTCAGGGTGTTCTTTGCGGAGTCTTTCAGGAGTGGTGGTACGAAGACCTCCAGGGAATCCTGTGTAGTGTACGTAAGTTTTTTGAGTTTCTTTGCTACCGGTGAGTACCACTTTTTCTGCATTGATGATGACCACATGGTCGCCACAGTTCAGGGAAGGGTGGAAGGTGGGCTTGTGCTTTCCACGGAGAACGCTGGCTACTTTGGTAGCGATGTCTCCAAGGACTTTGCCGTCAGCATCCAAGATGAACCATTTTACATCTTTGAGAACTTCGCCGATTTTGGGATGAGTAGTCTTTTGCATTGTATTATACGAGTTGAATTTGAACGACTTCAGCGGCGTCACCTGCACGGCGACCCATCTTTACCACACGAGTGTAACCTCCTTCGCGATCCTTGTAGCGTTCCTTGAGGACTTCCAGCAATTTGCGGCTGGCCTTCTCATCGAAGACGATTTGGCTGATCTGACGAATGGCTTCACGAGTGTCCTTAGTCTTAGCCTTCGTGATGAGGTCTTCTACCACAGGGCGAACGGCCTTAGCACGAGCCACAGTCGTCTTCACTTTTTCGAAGAGAATGACGGACGTAGCCATGTTACGGATCAGAGCGGCTCGCTCGTCGCGTTGCATGTTCAGCTTGAGTTGTTTCTTTTGGTGACGCATAAGGTTTTACGAGAGACGTGAATTTAACGGAAAGGAATAATAAAGTCAAATTACTCTGCATTGATCATGGCCAGACCTCTTTTTTCAAGAGCATCGGCCACTTCGGTGAGAGCTTTCTTACCAAAACCTCGCAAATTGGAGAGTTTGGATTCGTTTGAACGAGTCAACTCTTCGATGGATCCAATGCCTCCGTTGATGAGCGCGTTGAGCGTTCGAGGGGAGAGACCGAGGATTTCGATAGGAGTGTAGGACTGTTGTTGAGGACGAGCGCTTTCTTCTTCAGCCTTAGCTTTAGCAGCGATCTTTTCGAAATCGCTCATGAATTCAGGTTCTACGAGGTCGTCGTTGCGGTTGAAGATGTTGAAGTAGGATTCCAATACTTTACCGGAGAAACGCATGGCTTCGTCGGGGCTGATGGAACCGTTGGTCTTCACTTCAAGGAGCAATTTGTCGAGATCGGTCTTTTGTCCCACACGAGTAGCGTCCACGGTGTAGTGGATGCGATTCAAAGGAGAGAAAGCGGCATCGATTTCAATGATTTCTGCATTGCCATCTTGGTGTTCGCCGATGATGGCTGCACGGTAACCAACACCTTTTTCGATGCGGATTTCCATATCGATGGCGCCGCCTTTGTCGATAGTGGTGATGTAGAGGTCTGGGTTGTGGATCTTCATTCCGCCGGGGAGTTCAATGTCTCCTGCGGTCACGATTCCACCTTGCTTCACTTTGAGGCTCACCATTTGAGCAGCAGAACCGTCCATAGTAATGGACAGTTGCTTGAGGTTGAGCATGATATCGAGGACGCTGTCTTTAACCCCCTTGAGAGTAGCATATTCGTGAGTGACTCCTTTCACTTTAATACCGGTGACAGCAGCACCGGGAAGGGAAGAGAGCATCACACGGCGAAGGCCGTTTCCGAGAGTAGTTCCATAGCCTTGAGGGAGCGGGCTGATGGTAAAAGTGGAATGGAAGTCTCCCATTTTCTGCTCCGTGATTTTGGGAAGACCGATTTCTTCTTGGATGATATGCATGATCAAGAAGGTTAAATTATTTGGAGTAATACTCAACGATCAATTGAGTATCAATCATTTGATCGAGGTCTTCTGCCGTGGGCAGGGACGCAACCTCGGTCTTGAGGGCTTTTTGGTCGGACTTGAGCCAACGAGCGAACTCGAAGTCCTTTTCTTCTTTCACCGCTGCGAAGAGCGGGCTTGTTTTGAGTTTAGGGCGCACTTCTATAATATCTCCTTCACGCACTTGAATGGAAGCGATAGTGACACGGCTGCCGTTCAAGGTCCAAGATCCGTGGTTCACCATTTGACGAGCCTGAGCACGAGTTTTTGCGAATCCTGCGCGGTAAATCACGTTGTCGAGGCGGCTTTCCACCATCTTCATGAGTACTACACCGGTAGCTTCTTTCTTAGTGATGGCCTTCAAGTAAAGGTTGCGGAGTTGTTTTTCAGTCAGACCGTACATGAAACGCATCTTCTGTTTTTCCAAAAGTTGTTTCTTGTATTCGGAAGCTTTGGCTTGGCGGTTAGCCCCGTGCATACCGGGAGCTTGAGGGCGCTTTTCCAAGAGCTTCGTCATTTTAGCAGTGCCGAAGATGTCGACTCCGAAGCGTCTTACGAGGCGTCCTTTTGGTCCAGTGTATCGAGACATGAGCTAGGTTATAGTTAGATTAAACTCGACGAGTGCGAGGTTGACGGCATCCATTGTGAGGCACCGGAGTGGTGTCTACAATTCTGAGGATAGCGATGCCTTGAGCGATCAGTCCACGGAGCGCTTGTTCGCGGCCGTGACCGACTCCTTTTACATACACATCACCTTTTTCAAATCCATAAGCTTTTGCCTTTTCAGCAGCGTTCTCCGCAGCCATTTGAGCCGCGTAAGGAGTTCCTTTCTTGGAACCCTTGAATCCTACTGATCCGGAAGAGGCTTGAGCGAGCGTTTTACCGTCGCTATCTGTAATGGAGATGAGGGTGTTGTTGAATCCGGCTTGCACATAAATGTTTCCTGCGAGCACTGTCTTTTTCTTGCTGCGGCGGATTTTCTTTTCTTCCGTAGCAGGAGCTGCTGCATCACCGGCGGGTGCCGTTGCTGTAGCTGCGGTTGCAGTTTGATCTTTTTTAACTTCTTCAGTCATAGAGAATTAGATAGTTGGTCTATTTAGTTTCCTTCTTACGTCCGCTACCCATGGTCATACGTTTACCACGTTTGGTACGAGCGTTGGTCTTGGTGCGTTGTCCACGAGCGGGGAGACGCTTCTTGTGACGGTACCCTCGGTAAGAACCGATGTCCTGCAAGCGTTTGATGTCCATCTGAACCTTGCGGCGCAGATCTCCTTCGGTGCGGATTTTAGTGAGTGCATCACGGAGTTTAGCTTGATCTTCTTCGGTGAGGTCCTTGACCTTCTTTTCCGTATTGATGTTCAATTCAGCGAGAATTGTTTTGGCCAAAGGGCGGCCTACACCATGGATATAGGTGAGACCTATATCGATGTGTTTTTCCATTGGCAGTTGAACTCCACAGAGACGGACCATAGTATTAGTTAAGGTTAACCTTGACGTTGTTTATGCTTGGGATTCTCACAAATGACACGTACCACCCCTTTGCGGCGGATTTTTGCGCATTTTTCACAGATGACTTTTACAGACGATCGGACTTTCATTGGGCTTAAGCTTTAGGTTCTATAGGAGTTTCTATTGTGGCTGCGGGGACTGCTACTGGTTCTGCGACCACAGGTTCTTCGGCTCCCGGCATGGGCTGGCCTTTCTTGTGGCGGAAAACAATACGGCCCTTCGATAGATCGTAAGGGGTCAACTCAACGGTAACCGCATCTCCCGGGATGATACGAATGTAATTGATTCGCATCTTGCCTGAAAGGTGACAGAGCACTACGTGGTCCGTTGGGTAGGCAGGGTCATCCAGTCTAACTCGGAAAGTGGCATTGGGTAGACATTCTACGACCACTCCCTTAATCTGGATGACTTGTTTGGTCATTTAACCTTTTTAAGGTAAAAGCAGGGGGATTCTACATTGCTAAAATGCCTTTTGCAAGGGATTTTTTGGCTCAGTTGATGAATAGACGGGCGATCGGTTATTTAGTTGGATGCGATCAGGCTAATCAACGCCCGATGCTCATTATTGAATACAGTCCAAAGAGGGCACATAAAATACCCGAGAGAGTGTATATAATCGGCCTCTTTTTTGGCGTGTCCATGTGTTTGTGGGGAATGTGGGAACTTTAGCATTTCCAAGGTTCTATTGCCATGTATAATTGCCCCGTTTTTATGGCACTACAATCGAAAAAAACTACGGATAAGTTAAAAAAACTAGTGAATAGGCAGCGCCTTCAGAATGTTTTTACCTTTGCATTGGGAGGATTGCTCCTTTTCCAGATGGTGCAGTTCTATCAATTCCGTGAACGTTTGGCCTTTATTGACGACTTGTACGATCGCAATACCACTGTTTTGACGGACCTTAATAAAGGAAAGGAATATTTGTCGAGCTTCGGAGGGGATTTGAACGAAATCCGCCAATTTTTACTTCTCCCTACTAAGGAATATGACTTCAGCGATATGGATTCCGTGGATTTGGCTTCGGACGACACTGTGGATTTGAACACGCAACTGTTCGATTTTGTCAGCAGTTTGGGGAAGTACGAACAGAATGAAGCCCTTTATGAGGCCAATTTGGTGGCCGTGAAAGCCAGTTTGACGGATCCGGTTTGGGCAGCTTCAGGTTTGACTTTGGTCAGCGAGGATGGACAAGCTTTGGACGACCGTATGGAATTCAGTTTTATGGATGCCAGTTTGGGCGGCGCTACGATCCTTAAAGTGGATTTGGGCTACGACGGCTTGTTTGGAGTGCCTCTTTATTATAGGGAGGTGGAATTGACGGACCGCAGTGAGTGGGCTCCTGTATTTGAGGACGTGCAGGAATTTTTGAAGGAGGACTTGGCGGATTTGCGACTTTCTGTGACGGCCGTGAATACGGCTCGTGAGTCGCTCAAGACGCTTTTGGCTTCAACTGAAGTTCAGAAGGTTTTGAAGGATAAAGAGATGGCCTTGTCCGGCGAACAGGAAAATGACGAGACTTATTTCTATCAAATTCGCAACAGTCAGCTCGCGGCCTTGGGGGCATTCACTGTGTTTAAGAAGGATGGAAGGATGGAGTTTTCTGTGGATGCGCCTGCGGATGAAGATTTTGACGTATTGATTTTGGATGGCACGGCTTCTGTCGACTTGCTCGCCGCTTTGCAGAGTGAAGTGGACGCCCGTACGGACTCGCAAAAAAAACTGCAGGAGAAAAAGGCAGAGATGGAAGGAATCATGGCGGACCGTGCTTTTGTGGTGACACTGGACAAGCTGGGGCTGCATTTTGGCCCGGTAACGGAAACGGCTACGCAGGTACAGTATCCTTTATTAGACTTAGCTGGGACGACCCTCCGCATCATTTTTATAGACAAGGCGGCGATGGAAGTGAAAGTGATGCTGCCGGATGGACAAGAGGTTCAGACTTTGTCCATGGCCACGGAGGAGCTGAGCACTTCTAGTAAAAAAAAAGCCTGGATTTGCCTGATTCCCTCCCGAGTTACTCTGACCTCGTAGACAGCAGTACTCAAGACAATATTTTGCTGATGGGAAAGAACGGTTCCAATGTGGACACCATGATTTTTGTCCATGTGGATCTGACCACGCAAAAAATCACGCTGCTCAGCTTGCCGCGCGATCTTTATTACGATGGCCGCAAGATCAACGCGACTTATGCTGAGAAGGGAATTGCCGCTCAAGTGGCTGCGGTGGAAAATGTGTTGGGTTATAAGGTGCATCACTACGCACTCATCGACATGTACGCGTTTAAGGATGTGATCGATTTGCTCGGGGGAGTGGATGTGACTCTCACGGAAGATTTGATCGATCCCACTTATAAAGTCTGCGATGGCGAGGTGTGTTCCACGCTTTATTATCCTGCGGGAACCTACCATTTGAATGGCACGGAGGCGCTGCGAGTGGCGCGGTCACGGCACACGACTTCGGATTATTCGCGAGCCGAACGTCAACAGCTCATTTTGACCGGGCTCAAGAACAAGGCTCAGAGTTTGGGCTTTGGGGATGCAGCCACGTTTCTTTCTGTGGTGAATACGGTTTTGGCTTCGCTGGAGACGGACTTTGATGCCGGCGATGTGCTGCAAGACTATTTCCGTTATCAAAATTTTGAGTTGGATTCCGGTTATGTTTTGTCTACGGGAAATGTGCTTGGTAATTTACCGGTTCCGGTGAGTTATGTTACTTCGCATCCCATCACCACGTGTACGAACGAAGCGGATCCTAGTACTTGCACCACCACTTATGCGCTCGATGCTTTGCAGCCCAAAGATGGCAATTGGGATGCCATCAAATGGTATGTGCGGGAGATTTTTCAGTAGATCGCTTGCAGGTAACATTTTTCACAGTAGACATGTTCAGGGCGATCCGGTGAAAAAGTACTGTGCATGGGAAGACTGCATTTCATGCAGGCACGTTCCCATAGTGTGCGTGGATTTTTGAAAGTCATCCTTTCTTGGTGTCTACAGTCGGGGCAGTGGTGGGGAATGGCAAGGTTCATGGTTTTGATTTGTTTGAGTTCTTGGGGGATGATTCGATAATTTTTCTTGCAGCTTTCACACGCTAAAACTTGCTGAAGAATTTCGTCGTTCACTGAATTTATTTCGTCGGGAACGGGGTAGGTTTGTGGCTTGAATTCCCGGGGATCTAGGTCTTTCCATTTGTAGCCTTTTCCCAGGGCTTGCTCTTTACTGAGGGGCAGGTAGTCGTGCGCCACGGTGTCGTTGTAAGGGAACTCCACATACTTTGCCGGAATGAATTTGCCCCATTCTCCCCAGGCTTGCATGTGCTGGATGAGGCGGGGAACCAGGGCTTCGTACTCTTCCTTTGTGTACTGTTTGTTGAAGATGCAATACTGCTTATTTCTAAGGCCTACGCAGCCGAATAGATTTTTTGAATTGAAGCAAAATGCGCTGTACATCACCTCTTGACTGTTGAAAATGTAGAGACTGAAAATGACGTTGTAAGTTCCGATGGTCGCCATCACTTGGTAGTTGAGCTCTGGCTTGAGATACATATTGTTGCAGTCGTAGACGTCTTTGATGTTCACTCCCACCACGACGTAGCGGCAGTCTTGGCTGTCATTGGTTTCGTAGCAGTCTTGGCAATTTTGGCAGTTGCTCAAAAAGTCACCGGTGGAATTTTCACAGTTCACCACGTTGGCTGCTTTGTGAATCCGTTTTCGACGCATTTGGGTCAGCAGTTTTTTTGCATTTTCCACGCGGCTCTTTGCACCTAAAAATTCTTTTACTTTTTGTTCGTAGGCTTCTTTGCTCAGTTGCTCGTTCATAAAACAGAATTCTTTGTTCACTAAGTTGCAGCAGAGGAAGCAGTTTCGGCAGCCTCTCAAATTGTCTGAGAAATAACAGTCTTGGCAGTTCTGACTGTAGAGTAGGTACTTAGAACTGTAGCAGTTGGTCACGTTGAAGCAGCCGTACAAAAGTTCGCTGTCGTAAACGTAATCGGAGTCGACGATGTTCCGTGAATTTTGGATCAATTTGCCGTAGTAGCAGTCTTCGGAATTTTCTGAACAGTTGATCAAATAGCAATTTTTACAGTAGGCAGTTCCGGAGCTGTAGGGTGAATTTTCATTGTTCAGTTGCACCACGCTGACGCGGGGGATTTTTAAATCCAAGTCGTGGAATTGCTCAAAGAATGAGCGAGAAAAATCAAAGTCCTGGCCGTAGTCAGCAGCGTCCCAGGTGTCGTTCCACCATTCTTCGTGGGCACAAATTTTATAGGGACTGTCGTTGTCGTAGAGCGAGATGAGGGGTTTTCCGGAAACGAAGGATTTTGCACTATGAAATTTATCTTCGTTTCTATGCACCATGCGTGCTCGGAGCCGGCAGCCGGGGCAGTTTTCTGGTAGTGGAATTTGTAATTTTGCCCCGCCAATTTGTGGTGAAATTTTGTTGATGAACGCCGCTTCGTCTTCCGTGATTTTGAAAGGCTTTTGGCATTCCGTGCAAGTGGGGGTGAGGGAAGTCATGAGATGATTTTAATGGTTCTTAAACGCCTTGGCGATAGCGCTGACGACGTAGCCCTGCTTTGACAACTCGTAGGCCGCCGGCTCGTGCGATGACAATATCGGCGAAGGGATCGTGTTTTTGAACTCCTGCGCGAATTTGCTCTGAGACCTCCGCCACTGGGTTTTCTTCACAGGGGCTTTCTTCCATGAGGGGAGCATGGTCTGCGTAGGGAGCTTGTAAGTCTATGAGATGCATATGTGAATGAGGTTAAGAGGGCAGTATTATGAATTAAGTATGTAAATTGTCAAGTGTCTGTCGTAGTCTGTCCACAGCATACTTGACGCATTTAATCTGTTAAAGTATACTATGTCAGTATCTGACGAAATTTTTCCACACAGCTATGCTAGAACAGTTGCAAAAACTCGGGCTCAATTCTAAAGAGGCATCTTTGTATTTGGTGACCTTGGAAATGGGGGAGGCTTCGCCGGTGTCTACGCTCGCCAAGAAGGCGGGGATCAATCGCACCACGGCCTATGATATTTTGGAAAATTTGGTAAAACGTGGCCTCGTGATTGCTTCCGAGCACAAGGGTTTTCGTACTTATCGCGCTCAACCACCGGATAAACTCATCACGCATTTGAAGGAAGAAGCGGAACGTTTTATGCGGCTTTCGCAGGAGGCGCAAAAGATTTTGCCGGAGTTGGCGACGCACTATCATGCGCTCTCCGACCGTCCGCGCATTTACTTTTATGAAGGGGAGGAAGGACTGGTGCGTGTGTACGAAGAAACACTGACTTCTACTGAGGAGATTAGGGCTTTTGCGAATGCGCAGGTGAATCAGGATTTACTGGGCTGGTATTTTCCTCAGTATTATAAAAGACGTGCGGAGAAGGGAATTCCGATTCGAGGACTACTCATGGACAACCCTGTGGACCGAGCGCTGCATAAAATCGATAAGCAGCATTTGCGCACCAGTCGCATTGTGCCCAAGTCCAAATTGGATTTTACGCCCGAGGTGAATTTTTTCGACGATAAAATCATGATTGCAGATTGGAAGGAGAAGCTCGGTATTATTATTGAGAGTCGAGAAATCACGAAGCTTTTTAAGCAAGTCTTTGAGCTCGCTTGGGAGGCGGCGGAGAAGTATGAAGAAAAGCCGAAGAAGAAGTAGGACTAAGCGTCCCAAGCTTTTCTTTCTTCTTTTTATTTTTTTTCTCCTCCTCCGAGTTTTTTGAAGACTTTTGGATTTTCATCGCTTAATTTTCTCCAGTCGTCGTTGGGTTTTAGTATTCTTGCCATTTTCTCCACTACCTCAGCTATTTTTTTAATATTCACTTGGCCGACTATTTTTCGAATGTTTGTTTTCTCTGTGGTAGTGATGGCAGTGAATTTTACGAATGAACTTCTATTAAGCCTTCCTGTTACTAAATCTTTTTGATTGAGGTCGATTTTAAATGCATCGCTGCCTTCTTTACTGCTTATTGCTGTGACCCAGATGTCTTTAGATTTGCTGTTGAATTGATTGGATGAAATCACCAAAGCCGGTCTTAGTTTTGCCGACTTTTGATCTGAAAATGGAAATGGAGTAAGGACAATTAGTCCTTGAACTATGTTCATAAGTTAACAGATTCATCGAATAAATTGTCGTCTTCATCACCCTCCCAAAAACTAAAGCTTTTATTGGCCAGTGCCGCGTAGTCCTCTGGCTTCCAGTCGTCATCGATTTCGAACTTCTCTTGGAATAAAGGCTTTACCTCATAAATGGGCTTGGAGTGGCTCATCACGATGTAGCGGATATCCTTGCCTTCTGCCTCCTTCCAGAGTTTGGTGAGGTTTTGACGCCAATCTTTTACAGATACGATGCGGGTTTTCATGTTTAAAGTGTTACATAATTCGTTACACTTTAATGTTATCAAATTTTCCATGAGTGGTCTATAGGGTACTTAGAACTATAGACTTTCATCTTCGAAAAGTCCTGACAAAGATCTGACTTAGGTGGGCTTATTGCAGTGTATTTGCAATTACAGCACGTTCTCACCTGGTCTGAGCGTCAAAACTTCGTAGCCGGTTTCGGTGACGAGGATGGTGTGTTCGTGCTGCATGGAGAGGGAATGGTCACGCGTCACGATGGTCCAGTCGTCGTCGATGGTTTCGATGGCGGGTTTGCCGGCGGAAATGATGGGTTCGATGCAAATGGTCATGCCGGCACGGAGCTGAGTGCCTTCGCCAGGCTCACCGTAGTTCAAAATATAAGGTTGTTCGTGCATTTCTTCTCCGATGCCATGGCCCGTGAGCTCTTGGATCACGTGGAAGCCAGCCGCTTCCACTACGGTTTGCACAGCATGCCCGATGTCGCCGATGTGGCAGTTGGCTTTGACTTGTTTGATCCCTGCCCATAGGGCTTGGATGCAAGTGTCCACCAGTGCTTGGGCCACCGGAGTGGTTTTTCCACCGACGATCACGGCAACGGCCGAGTCACTGACCATGCCGTTGACTACTACGCCTCCATCAATAGAAAGGATGTCGCCTTCTTTGAGGATGTGATTGTTGGGGAAGGCATGTACCACTTCATCGTTGACTGAGGTGCACAAAACGTAAGGGTAACCGTGGAAACCTTTGAAAGCAGAAATGACTTTGTATTTGACGCAGAGTTCTTCGGCTCGTCTCTCCAAGTCCATGGTGCTGATGCCCGGCACAGTCATTTCTTCGAGCTCCTTTAAAATCAGGCTGAGAATGTGGCAGCTTTCCCGCATGGATTTGAGTTGCTCCGGACTTTTGACTCTGGTCATGCCCATTGGAAGTCCGCTTTAAGGACCTCTTGAATGTCCACAGTCACTTCGTCGATGGATTTTTCACCGTTCACGATGAGCATTTTCCCGTCGGTTTTGTAGGCTTCGAGCACAGGGACTGTTTTTTCTAGGAAAGTGTCTAGGCGTACACGAATGGCATCGGGAGTGTCGTCTTGGCGTGTGATCAAGGTGCTGCCGTCTTTTTCACAGGTTTCTGCAGTGTAGGCGGCGGGATAGATGGTTTTGCAGGCAGGGCACATGCGGCGGGTGGTGAGACGTTTTACTGCTTCTGGTTCTGAAAGTTCAATGAGAAGTCCTTTGAAACTGCGGCCTTCCTTGAGCATGAGTTCATCGAAGAGTTTTTTTTGATCGTCGCTACGAGGAATTCCGTCGAAGAGGGCAGATTTGCCAGCGGGAAGCTTGTGTAAAAAGTCCGCTATGATTTCCATCACGACTTCGGTGGGGACGAGGCGGCCGGATTCGATTATCCCTTTCACTTTGATGCCTAGGTCGCTGCCATCGGAACCGAGACGGCGGAGTTCTGCTCCGGTTTCGAAAATTTGAAGACCGCAATGCTCGGCGATACGCTGGCTTTGTGTGCCTTTCCCAGAACCTTGCATTCCAAAGAGTACGAGATCCATGGCGGGTGGTCTGTTAGCCTTTATAGAAGCGCTCGTAGTGGTGCGTGAGCAACTGAGCGTTGATTTGACGGATGAGGTCGAGGACTACACCGACGATGATGATGATACCGGCGCCGCTGATCATAGAGGAAACGGAACCCACGCTGAGTTCTGAGAAAACCAGTTGCAATACGATGGGCAGTACTCCTACGAAAGCGATCATGGATCCTCCGAAGAGATTCATACGGTTGGATACTTTAGCCAGGTAGTCTGCGGTTTCTTTTCCTGGACGAAGTCCGGGGACAAAACCACCACGCTTTTGAATGTTCTCAGCCACTTCTTCGGGCTTGAAGACGATGCTCACGTAGAAGTAGGTGAAGGCAATGACCAAGAAGAAGTAGAGGAAAATGTAGGTCCAGTTGGTTTGAGTGAACTGCGTTGTGGCAAAGCGGCCGATGGATTTGACCCATTCGGAGTCTGCATAGAGCAGGAATTGTCCAATGATGGAAGGGAAGGTGATGAGGGAGACTGCGAAGATGATCGGGATCATACCGGCTTGGTTGATGCGAATGGGCAAGAAAGACTGTTCAGCCTTAGCTCGTCCACGTTGGCCCGCATAGGTGATGGGAATACGACGTTGACCTTCTGTGAAGAGGACCACGAGCAGTGTGAAAAGTAAGCTGAACAAGAGCATTGCGAGGAGAGGAAGCAAACGATCGGGTTCAGTCTCGGCAAGTTTCAAAGTAGGACCCAGTACATTGGGTATGGCGGCGATGATACCTGCAAAAATGAGGAGCGAAGTTCCGTTTCCGATTCCTTTCTCGGTGATCACTTCACCGATCCACATGAGCACGAGAGTTCCCACGCTCACCGTGAGCATGATGGGCAGGATGGTTTGCCAGCTGCCGATATCTTTGATGATTTCCACTTGAGCCTGGGAGTTGATCAAAGCGATCATTCCGTAGGATTGGAGCACAGCCAAAGGCAGGGTGAGCCAACGAGTGTAGCGGTTCAGAGTGCGGCGGCCTTGGTCGCCTTCTTTAGAAATTTCTTCTAGTTTTGGGATGATGACGGTGAGCAGCTGAATGATGATGGAGGCATTGATGTACGGGGAAAGTCCCATCAGTACGATGGAGAAGTTTTCTGCGCTTCCTCCTGTGAGAAGACTGAAAGCGCCGAGCAGAGAGTTTCGTTCAAACACGTATTCCAAAGCGGCCTGGTCTACACCGGGGATGGTGATGTGCGTCATCAAACGATAGACGGCAATCATTCCCAAAGTGAACAGGATCTTGTTGCGGATATCTTTCGAGTTCCAGATCTGTTTGAGGACGTTCAGCACGGAGGGAAAAAGTTAGGAGTTAAGCTGTTTTCTCAGTGCGCACTTTCTGCGTGAGAGTCACTTTTGCGCCTGCCTTTTCTGCTTTTTCGAGGGCACTCTTAGAAGCTTTGTCCACAGTGATGCTCAACTTAGCTTTGAGTTCACCGTCACCGAGCAATTTGATTTTGCCGACTTTCTTGGTCACGTTTTTTTCTTTCAAAGTCTTTGCATTCACGGTGTCTCCATCAGCGAAAACATCCAGTTGGTCCAAGTTCACGGAAATGTACGTGATCTTGTTGGGGTTCAAGAATCCTTTGAGCTTAGGCATACGGCGGATGAGGGGAGTTTGACCTCCTTCGAATCCAGGACGAACGCCACCGCCGGAGCGAGCATTTTGACCTTTCATCCCTTTACCGGAGTAGTTACCACGGGTTTGACCGCGACCACGGCGCTTTGCGCTTTTGGTGCTGCCAGGAAATGCTTTGAGAGAATTTTGCTTCATAGTATTAATTATTCTTTAGATTTTGTTGAGGCTTCGAGCTTTGTTGCAGTGGGGCGATTGAGACGTTTGTCTGCGTGGACCATTTCTTTAGCATCGGAACGAGAGATTTTTTTCAATTCTGGGGCTGCACGGTCGCTGTTTTCTATCTTCTCTTCTTTCACGCGATCCACTTCCATGTCAGGACGAACGCGGAGTTTGGTGAGGGCGAGGTAAGTGGCTTTAGCGGCGTTGATGCGATTCGTAGAACCCAAGGATTTGGACAATACATTGTGCACACCAGCCATCTCAAGCATTTGACGAACGGCTCCACCGGCAATGATTCCAGTACCTTCACTAGCAGGTTTCATGAAGACTTTTGAAGCCTTGAATTTAACCTGGATTTGGTGAGGAATGGTGCCTTTGTAGATGGGGACCTTGATCAATTTTTTACGAGCTTGAGCGACTGCCTTTTGAATAGCTTGTTGTACTTCAGCCGCTTTTCCAATTCCGTAACCCATGGTTCCTTTCTTATTTCCAATCACTACGGTTGCACGGAAACGCATACGGCGTCCTCCTTTTACCACGCGCGTTACACGAGCCACTTCGATGACCTGTTCTTCGAATTCTTTGGCTTCTCTCGGCATTGGTTTTTTAGAACGTTTTTCCATACAGGGTTGAAAGGATGATTAGAATTTAAGGCCACCTTCACGAGCGCCGTCTGCTACTGCAGCGATGCGACCATGATACTTATAGCCGTTTCGATCGAAGACGCAAGTTTTGATGCCTGCTTTCGTGGCTTTTTCAGAAAGTTCAGTACCTACCGCTTTAGCACGTTCCACTTTGGTGCCTTTGGTCACTTTCATGTCGTGAGCGGCCACCAAGATTTTTCCGGAAACATCATCGATGAGTTGAGCGTAGGTGAAGCGCAAGCTGCGGAATACGATCAAGCGAGGTTTTTGAGTGCTTCCTTCCACACGCGCACGAATGCGGTGGTGACGAGCGGTACGTTTTTGAGCTTTAGTAGTTTTCATGTCTAGTTAATGTTAGGCAGCGGCTTTAGAAGCAGCTTTACCAGCCTTGCGGCGGATGTGTTCGTCGGAGTATTTGATACCCTTCCCGAGATACGGTTCAGGAGGTCTGAATCCACGGATTTCTGCGCTGACCTGGCCGACGAGTTGTTTGTCGATGCCGGAAACAGTGAGAATGTTCTTCTTTTCTTCGTCGAATTTGAAGGTGATTCCAGCAGGAATGGGGTATTCAATGGGGTGAGAGTAACCGAGGCTGAGTACCAGCTTGGTGCCGGCTACGTTTCCGCGGTAACCTACTCCGTTGATTTCCAGAATCTTGCTGAAGCCTTTGGTGACTCCCGTGATCATGTTTTGAATGAGTGTACGGGTGAGACCATGCAAAGACTTTTGAAGACGGTCTTCGGTTTCTCGAGTCACTGCGACTTCGTTTTCAGAAACCGTAACGGTGATCGCGGGATTGGGCTTGTATTTGAGTTCCCCCTTGGGACCTTTCACCACGAGGGTTCCGTCAGCGTCTCTAGAGACAGTGACTCCTGTGGGGATGAGGACGGGATGTTTACCGATTCGAGACATAAAGTAGAGTAAGTATAATCTTAGTAAATTTCACAGATGAATTCTCCACCGACTTTGGCTTTGCGAGCCGCGTTTCCACTCATGATTCCTTTCGGAGTAGAGAGAATAGCGAGACCGAGACCACTGAGTACACGAGGAATTTCACGAGACTTCACGTAAATGCGTTGACCTGGCTTGCTCACGGATTTGAGAGTGATGTCGCGGTGGTCGTCGCTGAGTTCGATGAGCAGCTCTTTAGCTACACCTTCACCCGTAGCTTTCACTTCGGTCACGTAGCCGGCTTGCTTCAAAACCTGCGCAATGGATTCCTTCATTTGAGAGTAAGGAACGTGCACGAAGTTTTTGCGAGCGCGCGCAGCGTTGCGGATTCTCGTGAGAAGGTCGGCGATAGGGTCGGTCATTGTCATGTTAGTAGAGTCAGAAGTGAGGTAGATGTAGTAATTGAGGGGGGCGGAGCCGAAGGCTTACCAAGAAGATTTTTTGAGTCCCATGATGGCTCCTTTGCGAGCCAATTCTCGGAAACAAATACGGCAGAGGTCGAACTTTCTCATGTATCCGCGAACGCGTCCACATTTTCCACAACGGTTGTACATGCGTACCGCTTGTCCAGGCTTAGGTTTGAGCCCCAGCTTGATGCGGTGCTTCACTTCAGCTTTGCGCTTGTTGGTCTTGTTGATGAGAGAAAGTTTTGCCATGAGGATTATTGAGCTTTACGGGTTACTTTGCCTTCCTTGTTGACTTCGTCACGGAAGGGGAAGCCCAGGGCTTTCAAAAGGAGGTAGGTCTCGCGGCTGTTTCGAGCCGTGGTGCATACATTCACTTGAAGGCCATGTACTTTAGTGAGGTTTTCTTGATTCACTTCGGGGAAAATAGTGCAGTCTTCGAGTCCGAGAGCAAAGTTTCCATGTCCATCCACACCGCGAGCCGTGATTCCACGGAAGTCGCGAACGCGGGGGAGAGCGATGTTCACAAGACGGTTGATGAAGTCTTCCATACGTTTTCCACGGAGTGTCACGTGCATTCCCACAGGGAGACCGGCACGCAGCTTGAAGTTGGAAATCGCTTTCTTGGACTTACGAGTCACGGGCTTTTGGCCGGTGATGTCCATGAGGTTTTTTTCCACGAAGGAGGTGTCTTTGTTTCCACCGGTGACCATGCTACCGATTCCCACGTGCACGCTCACTTTGGTGAGACGAGGAAGGGACATAACATTGTCGCGACCGAGCTCAGCTTTGAGCATTTCTAGGGTTGCGTTTTCGGATTGTGCTTTCTTGGTAGCCATTGTATTAGATTACGGTTTTACTTTTTTTAGCGATGCGTTCCTTCTTGCCTTCTTTAGTGATGTTGTAGCCCACACGAGTGGGTTTCTTCGTCTTAGGGTCGATGAACATTACGTTGGAAGCACTGAGAGGAGCATTGAACTGCACTTTCTGTCCTTTCTGAGTCTTGGTTTTGCGCATGTGACGAGTAGCGACATTGATGCCTTCTACTACGACACGATTGGACTTTTCGAGTACACGGAGTACTTTTCCAGTCTTATTGCGATCCTTTCCTGCGATGATGACCACTTGGTCATTGACTTTGATCTTCATATTCTTAAAGTACTTCAGGGGCTAAAGAGATGATTTTCTGGTATCCGCGTTCACGGAGTTCGCGAGCGACAGGTCCGAAGACACGAGTTCCTTTGGGCACTCCATCTTTACCGACGATCACTACAGCGTTTTCATCGAAACGAATGGAGGAGCCATCTTTACGTGACATGTTCTTCTTCATACGAACGATCACAGCACGTTGTACAGTCTTTTGCTTCACGGCTCCTTTTGGGGCAGCCTTCTTGATGCTCACCACGATTTCATCACCGATGTAAGCGTAACGGCTCTTAGAGTGACCGAGCACTTTGATGCACATGGCCTCTTTGGCTCCGCTGTTGTCGGCAACGACGAGAATGGTATTTTGCTGAATCATATTATTTCTTGGTGATTTCGGTTGCAGGAGCGGTTAGAGTCCAACGTTTGAGACGGGAGAGGGGACGGGTTTCATAGATCATAACGAGGTCTCCTACTTTAGCTTCATTGGCTTCGTCGTGCGCGTGGAACTTATTGTTCACGCTGTAACGCTTCTTGTATTTAGGATGCACCTTGGAGGTGGACACTTGAACGACGATGGTCTTGTTGCCGGATTTTGAGACGACAACGCCTTTTTTACTGCGCATTTTTTTGAGAATTATTTAAGGTGTGAATACGAGCGATCTGTTTACGAAGCATGTTCACCTTGTGATTCTGCTTGTCTTTCCCCGTGGAGATGAGAGGAGCCAGCTTAGCGCTTTCCTTCTGCAGATCCAAGAGCAATTTAGCACGATCCTTCTCGTTCATTTTCTTGATTTCATCCATGGTCGTTTTCGTGTCGGACATAAAAGTAATTATAAGTCTTTAGCAGATACAAATTTGGTCTTCACGGGGAGTTTGAATCCGGCCAGCTTCAGAGCTGTTCTGGCCGTTTTCTCATCGATACCGTCCATCTCAAACAGCATGGTTCCCGGCTTCACCAGTACGGTGTAGCGGTCGACGGTTCCTTTTCCGGATCCCATCGGGACTTCAGCAGCTTTTGCGGTGATCGGCTTGTGAGGGAAGATACGGATCCAAATTTTTCCTACGCGTTGAATGTGGTGAGCAAGCACACGACGAGCGGCTTCAATCTGACGAGAAGAGATTTCTCGGATTTCCATGCTCTTGAGTCCATAGCTTCCGAAGGAAACTTTGGATCCACCCTTTGCGACTCCTTTAAACGAGCCTCGCAGGCGGTGTGATTTTCGGTATTTGGCTCTTGAAGGCAGTAACATGATTACTTCTTGGTATTAAATACTAATCCTTTGTTGATCCAGACTTTCACTCCAATCGCACCGTAGGTCGTTTTGGCGGTAGCCTTGGCGAAGTCGATATCGGCACGGAAGGTATGCAAGGGGATTTGCCCTTCTGCATAGAACTCTGTACGTGCGATTTCAACTCCGTTCAAACGTCCACTCACACGAATCTTGATTCCTTTTGCTCCAGATTCAATCGCTTTCTTCAGGGCCATCTTGGCAGCACGGCGGTAAGATACACGTCGTTCCACTTGCATGGCGATGTTTTCAGCCACGAGCCAAGCATCGAGTTCAGGCTTCTTGATTTCTTTGATGTTGATCGTGAACTTGTGTCCGAATTTCTTTTCGAGAGCCGCTTTGAGGTCTTCTACGCTAGCACCTTGACGTCCGATGATCACACCCGGCTTAGCAGAGTGGATGTTGAGGATGATGTCTTTAGCGTTGCGTTGCAGTTCTACTTTGGAGACTCCACAGTCGTTCAACTTGACACGTACGAAGTCACGGATTTGGATGTCTTCTTTTAGCATCTTGCCAAACGCACGGTCGCTGGCGTACCAGCTGGAATCCCAGGTTCGGATGATACCGATTCGCAGCCCAATTGGATCAACTTTACTTCCCATGGTTATGCTTGAGGGTTAGAGGAGACGCTGGGGTCAGCGGAGACGCTTCGCGTCGACTTTTTTGTAGTAGTAGCTTTCGCTGGCGCTGCAGCTCTGACATCAACACGAACACGGATTTGAGCGGTCTTCTTCAGAATAGGGTGGACACGTCCGCGGGAAACGGAGACGCCACGCTTGTACATAGGGCCTTTCGTTACTACGATTTCTTTGATGTAGAGACGAGCGCGGTCTTGTTTCAGGTTGTGCTCTGCATTCGCAGCAGCGGAAGCGATGACTTTGTACAGGATGCGAGCACCTTTTTTAGGAGTGAACTCGAGCTGACTGAGGGCATCAGTGACCATTGCCCCACGGACCAATCCTGCAACGAGGTTGGCTTTTTCAGGGGAGATGCGAATGTTTCGAAGGATAGCTTGCATGTGATGTTATTAAGCTGCGGCTGTAGCAGTTTCTTTAGCTTTGAGAGGGTGACCACGGAACTTGCGAGTGTAGGCGAATTCTCCGAGACGGTGACCGACCATGGCTTCTGTAACGAAGACAGGAACATGATCTTTACCGTTGTGCACAGCGATGGTGTGACCTACGAATTCCGGAGCGATCTGAGATCGGCGGGACCAAGTCTTCACTACCTTTTTGCTGTCAGCACCGAGCGCAAGCACTTTTTTCATGAGCTTGGCGTCAACGTACGGACCTTTGAAACTACTTCGTGCCATAAATATTTAAATGTTATCGATATCAGCGACCATCTTGCCCTTTCGAGTCTTAACAATCCAGCGATTGCTGTATTTGCGGTTTCGTGTGGCCACGCCGAGTGCGTGCAGACCCCACGGAGTCTTAGGATATTTCATACCGATAGGACAGTGCCCTTCTCCTCCTCCGTGTGGATGGTCATTCGGGTTCATGGATTTACCCAGAACCGTAGGACGCCATCCCATGTGGCGGCGGATACCGGCTTTACCGAGACGTACATTGGAGTGATCGATGTTGGACACACGTCCAATGGATGCGAAACACCCTTTGTGTACAAAACGCACTTCTCCAGAGGGGAGTTGCACTTGAGCATACTCACCATCCAGGGAAACAAGTTTTGCGTAGGAACCAGCGGACTTAGTGATCTGACCTTTCCCGGTGATGTCGGTTTGTACGTTGTGGATTTCAAATCCGATCGGAATGTTTTCGAGCATCATACGGTTTCCGATACGAGCTTTGAGCTTGTTGGCCGCCATGACTTTGTCTCCGACTTTGATTCCGGCGGGGGCAAGGTGATAACGGAATTCTCCATCCTTGTAGCAAACGAGAATGATGAAAGCAGTTCGATTTGGGTCGTATTCTACAGATTTCACGGTGCCTTCAATGTTCAGTTTGTCGCGTTGATCGAAGTCGATTTTGCGCAATTTGATCTGATTTCCTGATCCACGGTGACGAGTGGTGATGACACCAGTGTTGTTGCGTCCAGCCGCTTCTTTCTTCGTGGTCAACAAAGCCTTGTGAGGTTTGCTACCGCTCAGCTCCACATAAGTGAGACTGCGCTTTTCGCGTTGTCCGTTCGTCGTTTTTTTAGAGATCTTGATAGGCATAATTACTTGGTAGCGGCAGCCGTTTTGGCTTTAGCAGGTTTAGAGGTTTCTTTCTTCTCAGTACGCACTTCGCGCGTCAGGTCGAGCTTGGATCCTTCCTTGAGAGTGACAATCGCGCGGCGAAGTCCTTGACGCTTTTCGAGGAGGTTCTTTCCTTTACCCATACGGTACTTGGGGAGGGTGTGAAGGATATTGACCTTCTCCACTTCCACTCCGTAGAGAGACATCAGCGCATTCTTCACGTCGATTTTAGTAGCATCATCGTGCACCACGAAGGTGAACTTGTTGATAGCTTCTTGGCCGACGCTTTTTTCCGTCATGACCGGTCGAATGAGAGTTTGTGCGATGTTCATAGACTATTTGTAAGTAGCTTCAAGGTCTTTCAGAGCGGTTGCGGTGAAGAGAATGGTATCGTACTTGAGCAAATCTCCAGGATTGAGGTAGCTTGAGAGGATGGTCTTGCTGCGGGCGAAGTTGCGAGAAGACGTTTTGAGGGTCTTTTCTTCGCGGCTGCCCACCACGAGCACATCTCTTTTAACAGGAAGCTTCCCAATCAAATCAGCAAATACTTTAGTCTTAGGAGCATCGAGTTCGAACTTGTCGAGAGCGAGCACTTTTCCATCCTTAGCCTTAGAAGAAAGGATTTGGAAGAGGGCTTTGTTACGCATCTTCTTGGGCATCTGAATTTCAAAGTTCTGCCATTTCTTAGGGCCGAACACCACTCCTCCTCCTCGCATGTGTGGGTTCTTGGTAGAACCTTGACGAGCGCGGCCAGTACCTTTTTGAGCAAAGGGCTTTTTACCTCCTCCGCGAACAAATCCTTTAGTGAGGGTGTGGGCGATGGGCATACGAGCGCTCTTCTGTTGATACATCAGATAGCTGTGCACGAGTCCTTCTGCGCCTTCCACCTCGAAGATGTTTTTCGCGAGAGCGACTTCGCCCTTGTGTTCTCCGGTTTGGTTGTAAAGAGGTGCTTTCATGATAGGTTACTAATCTTTTTTACGAATGATGACGAGAGAGCCTTTGGAACCGGCTATAGGTCCTTTTATACCGAGCAAGTTCTTTTCTTTGTCCACGTACACAACTTCTACATCCATGAGCGTCTTTGTATCGAGACCCATGTGCCCAGCCATGCGCATGTTTTTCCACACTTTACCTGGACGAGCACGGGCTCCGATGGAACCTGCCTCGCGCATGAAGTGAGAACCGTGAGTACGGGGACCTCCACGGAAATTGTGACGTTTCATCACTCCTTGGAAACCCTTACCTTTGGATACGCTGGTGATCTTAGCTCGTTCTCCTACCTCGAAGATATCAAGGGACATACTGTCTCCAGCCTTGAAAGAACTTTCTCCTTCAGGGAGGCGGAATTCACGGAGGTGCTTGAACTTCTTGTTCTTGCTCGGTTTCTTTAATGCGTCGAACCCAAGGACTAACGCCGGATATCCATCTTTTTCAGTGGTTTTGATCTGTACTACCGCATTGGGAGTACATTCCACCACTGTAAGGGGGATCACGCGACCGTCGTCTTGTATGAGACGTGTCATACCGATTTTTCTACCTAGAATTCCTGACATGCTTTAGAGCTTTAAAAGTTTGGAGGGTAGGTCTTATCCCCAGTGGGGTCCTCTTGCGAGGAGCCTTTCTCCTTACGAAGGTAAATGCTGGGAGATACTACTGAAGGGCTAAACTGATGTCAATACTATTTTGTCGACGTCTTAGCGGCTTTCTTAGGAGCTGCAGCCTTTTTTGCGGGTTTTTTCTCTGTCGATTCTGTTGAGGAAGACTTTTCTTCTCCAGCCTCCATGATCATCTTGATTTCGATGTCCACTCCAGAAGGCAGGGACAGGTTGGAAAGTTCTTCAATAGTGGCGCTGGTGCTTTCTGTGATGTCGATGAGACGCTTGTGGGTACGGATTTCGTACTGTTCACGAGAATTCTTGTGTACGAAAGTGGATTTGTTCACGGTGATTTTGTCGATGTTGGTAGGCAGGGGAATAGGACCCATGACGATGGCGCCGGTCTTTTCTGCGGTTTCGAGAATGAGACGGCAAGCCTCATCGATCACTTTGTGGTCGAAGGACTTCACTTTGATACGAATCTTTTGCTTAGCCATAGAAGATAAGAGTTAGAGATGAAGATTTAAAAATGCCGAGACTTTTACATCTCGGCTCGGCAGGCTTTAGGCCTGAAGACAAAGTTGAGATGTCCCGCAGAGACTCGGCTACGCCGAGTGCGAGGAGGTCCTAAAAACAGGACGCTGCATTTTGTACGGGGTATTTTTAAAGGAAAAGGGACGAGGTGTCAAATTTTTAGCGGCTTTCCACATACTTTTTGAAGTTGTCCAAAATGGACTGCCAACCGCTTTGCTGCATTTCTCGGGAGTTTTCGGATTCGGCTTCGAAATCTTCTTTTACCAGAGTGACGTTGCCGAGTGGAACGAAAGTGACGCGGACTTGGCGGCCGTCGCCCATGGTGTAGGCGATAAGTTCGTGTTCTTTTACTTCGTCGTAGGTGCCGCCAAAATCAAAACCGAAGCTGCCGTCTTTGGCTTCCATGCGGGAACTGAATTTTCCGCCGGTGCGCAAATCGTTTTCGGCGCGAGGGGTGTGCCAGTCGTCGGAAGCGGCGTTCCACTGGGTGATGTGTTCGGGCTGGGTCCAGAGTTCCCACACTTTTTCGAGTGGGGCTTTTACACTGACTTCAACGGTGATGGGGTTTTGCATGGTATAAGTGGTTAGAGGCGTTGTAACTTTAGTACATCGATGAGGAGAAATACCTCGTGCATTTGCTGGAGAAAGGTATGGAGGTCATCTACCTGGAGAGCCGACTGTGCAATGCCGCGGGGTTCGAAAAGATCTTGTCGGCAGGGAATGGAGATGATGAGACTGTTTTTTTCAAACACACACTGGACCTTGGGAGTGCTGCTCGGAGAGCGGAGTTTGGCGAGACTCAAAAGGCGTTCCATGAAAGCGGTGGTGAGTAGAAAACGGGCCTCCACTTGATCTGAACCAAAGACTTGGAAGATTTTTTCGAACTCAGGATCTTCCAGCGAAATACGTTGCAGTCCTTTGAAATCGTCACCTTCAAAAAAGTTTCCGATGGTGCCGCCGTCTTTGATGAGTAGAGTTTTTCCTTGGAAGTTTTTGGGAAAACCGATGTCGATGACGAGGCCTTGGAACACGGTTACGGTATGTTTCCCTTGGCGTTGTTTGAGCGTTGTTTCATGCAAATTCATTTTGATTGCTTTGTATTCGCCTGCCACAAAATCTTCCGTGACACAGGAAGTGAAAGAAGGAAAAATTTCTCCACTGTACTGCGTTTCAACGGAGCTGGTTCCGGTGAGGGAGTACGTCATGGTGCCAAAGAATTCACAAATCACCGGCATGAATTTGGACTTCACCTCTTGTTTGTATAAGCGGATGGGAATATAGACCCACCCTCCTATGAGGGCGCATAAAAATAGGGCCACCTTAAAAATATCTTCGCCGTCTCCATTAGTCTGGGCTGACATGAAGCCTGCTCCTAAAAAAATGGCGATTCCTAAGGGGATGCCAATGGCCAGACGCTTTTTGTAAGCGGCGTATTGAACGAGACGCATCGACTCCAGGTTCTCCAGAATGGGAGCGATTTTTGCTTTAAAGTGGCTCGCAAATCCTTTCTCGTAATCTGCATTTTCAGTGAATTCTGGCAGGGTGATCATAGTCTGGTTTCAAGCTAGGCAAACATCTTGGCGACGTTGGGCACTTCTTTGGCGTCTTTATCCGCTTCAAAGTAAGGATAGGCTTTTACTCCAATCCAGCCGGCGACCATGCTCATGGGCCAGACTTGAACGGTATCGTTCAGCACGCGTGTGGCTGAGTTGTAGAAACGACGAGATGCAGCGATGTGTTCCTCCACATCTTCCAGAGCTTCTTGTACGTTGAGCATGGTGGTGTCGCTTTTGAGCGTGGGGTAGTTTTCCACGGCAATCATCAGTTGGCCCAGCTTGTTACTGAGCTCATTCTCCGTTTTCACTGCAGCGGGAATATCTTTTCCATGGGCGACTTGCATTGCAGCGGTACGTAGCTTGGTGATGTCCTCCATCAGCCCTTTTTCATGAGTCATGAATTTTTGAGCGGTGGCGAGCACATTGGGAATGAGGTCGTGACGCTTGGTGAGTTGTACGTCGATTCCGGAGTAAGCTTCTTGCACGCCGTTTCTTTTGCGAATGATGCCGGCATACATGAAATATCCAATTAAAAGGAGAGCCACGAGAATACCAATAGCGACGTACATGATGATCTTTGTTAAAGCACCGTGAATATAACACTACAGGGTGGCTTCTGAATAGCTTTATTGGCTTTGTTTTTGCCACTTGAACCAGCGTCTCTGTAGGCATTGTGGGCAAGTGCGGTAGCTCATTTTTCCGGCCGAGGCGGCTTTGTAACGGATGCCGCCGAGTTCCCAGATGGATTTTTTAAAACCGCAGGTTCCGCAGATCAAAAACCAACGCTTGGAATCGGCTTCCATCACGGCAAAAAGGGAAGTGGGGAGGAGGAAGTGGAGGAGTTTTTGAAGGAAACTCATGGGCTATTAATAGCGGAATTTTTCTTCCACCGCCATTATTTTACGATGATTATCTTTCAATTGTTCCCACACAGTGGCGCCGAATAGGGCTGGGCCGTCGATTCTTTTATTGAATAGTTTGGCTCTTCGGTAGGTCCCTTCCATGAAAGGTTTGTAGGTGGCGGATGCGTCTACTTTGGGTCGGTGTTCGCCCAGGTACCATAGTGCGAGGTTGGCTGCATGGACTCTTGTGATCCTGTCAGGTAGAGGGGTGTAAGTTCCATCGGGGTTCCTTTTTTCCAAACTGCTCAGGTGAATACCCCGGCCGTTTTTTACGTAGGCCCACTCCAGGTAAAAGCCGAAGGGAAGTTTGAAAGGGGCTTGTCTATAGGAAAGCTTCCCATCTTCACCCGTGAAGACACGTGCGAGACTCATCGGTGTCCATGGGTCTCCGTCTTCCGCTTCTTCGTACAAAGTAGCTATGTTGAGGCCCGGTATGACTACACTAGCCCGATCTTTTAAGGGGCCGTCGTTTAGGAAAAGACGCGTAGAGTGATTCTCGTCTGCAGCGTCTCTCACGAGGTTTCGAAATGCTAAAGAAGCCGGTTTGAACTCGGATGCTTCTTCGAAGTCAACTGCGTGGTTTGTTCGATGGGGCACATCTAAAAGTCCATCGACTCTTCGGAGGTGTTTATATCCTATGTCAACTTTAATGATGGCCTTGGCTTCACCGCGTCGCTCTTCTGGATTGTGTTGATCTCGGTTCATAGAAGGGCTGAGTATTGCAACTCATTTTGATTTCGTCAACAACAAAAAAGCCCCCGTATTGCTACGAGGGCTCTGATGTTAGCTTAGCTTTATTTAGGACTAGGCAATGATTTTTCCAACTACTCCGGAACCAACCGTGCGACCTCCTTCGCGGATAGCGAAACGAGTTCCGTGTTCGAGAGCTACTGGAGCTCCGAGTTCTACTGACACGCTGATGTTGTCTCCAGGCATGACCATCTCTACTCCAGCAGGGAGTTCGATAGCGCCGGTAACGTCAGTGGTACGGATGTAGAATTGAGGTTTGTATCCTTTGAAGAAAGGAGTGTGACGTCCACCTTCTTCTTTGCTGAGGACGTAGATTTCTCCTTCAAACTTCGTGTGAGGTTTGATGGATCCAGGCTTACAAATAACCTGACCACGTTCCACATCTTCACGTTCCACACCACGGAGGAGGAGTCCTACGTTGTCTCCAGCTTGACCTTGGTCGAGCTGCTTGCGGAACATTTCAACTCCAGTACAAACTACTTTCTTGGTGTCCTTGAGACCGACGATTTCAACTTCGTCGTTGATCTTACAGATACCTTGTTCGATACGTCCGGTAGCTACCGTTCCACGTCCCTTGATGGAGAACACATCTTCTACAGACATGAGCAGAGGTTTGTCCAAAGCACGTTCTGGCATAGGGATGTATTCATCGAGGGTCTTGAGCAATTCCACTACTGGAGCTGCATCAGGTCCGGAGGGGTCTTGAAGCGCCTTGAGAGCGGATCCTTTGATGAAAGGAGTCGTGTCTCCAGGGTATCCATACTTGTTGAGAAGTTCGCGAACTTCCATTTCGGAAAGTTCTGCGATTTCTGGGTCTGCCATATCCATCTTGTTCAAGAACACGATGATGTAAGGCACGTTCACTTGGTGAGCGAGCAAGATGTGTTCACGAGTTTGAGGCATGGGGCCGTCTGCTGCAGAAACCACGAGAATGGCACCGTCCATTTGAGCGGCTCCAGTGATCATGTTCTTTACGTAGTCGGCGTGACCGGGACAATCCACGTGAGCGTAGTGACGCTTGTCCGTGGTGTATTCCTGGTGAGAGGTTGCAATCGTAATACCGCGTGCCTTTTCTTCGGGCGCGTTATCGATTTGGTCGAATGCTACTGCTTTGTTGTCTCCGCCGAATTTGGCGGCAGCAACGGCAGTGAGAGCCGCAGAGAGCGTGGTTTTTCCATGGTCGACGTGACCGATGGTTCCGACGTTCAAGTGAGGCTTAGATCTGTCAAATGTGGCCATAAGATGCTAAGCTAAAAAATATAAATAAAGCGAGGTGATTTTAGTGGATGCAAACGCCTTATGCAAGCCGAAATTAGTTCTTCACTCCACGGTCTGCCTTGATCTTGGCGATCACGTTGGCAGGCGCCTGAGCGTAATGACTGAATTCCATGCTGTAGCTACCACGACCTTGGGTCATGGAGCGTAGGTCCGTTGCATACCCAAACATTTCGGAAAGAGGAACGGTACAGTTGATCACTTTAGCCATACCACGCGCGGTGGTTTCGCTGATTTGTCCACGGCGGGAAGAAATGTTTCCCATCACGTCTCCAAAGTAATCTTCCGCCACCACTACTTCCACTTTCATGATCGGTTCGAGAATCACGGGGTCTGCCTTAGCAGCGCCGGATTTGAAGGCGATGGAAGCGGCCAGTTTGAACGCCAATTCGGAGGAATCCACATCGTGGTAAGAACCGTCGGTGAGCTCGGCCTTGATGTCTACTACCGGGTAACCGGCAATGATTCCACGAGTGAGGGCTTCTTTAATACCTTTGTCTACAGCGGGGATGAATTCACGAGGAATTTTTCCTCCGACGATGGAGTTGATGAACTCGTAACCCTTTCCAGGTTCGTTGGGGGAGAGCGTCATCACCACGTGTCCATACTGTCCACGACCTCCTGTTTGCTTGGAGTATTTTTCTTCACATTCCACTTCTTTGCGGATGGTTTCACGGTAAGCCACTTGAGGCGCGCCCACGTTGGCTTCCACTTTGAATTCGCGCTTCATACGATCCACGATGATTTCCAAGTGGAGTTCTCCCATTCCGGCGATCAAAGTTTGACCGGTTTCTTCGTCGGAAGAAATACGGAACGTAGGATCTTCTTCAGCGAGTTTCTGCATGGCCATACCCATTTTTTCTTGGTCGGCTTTGGTCTTAGGTTCGATGGCGATTTGGATAACGGGTTCTGGGAAGTCGATGGATTCCAGACGAATTGGGTGATCCATATCACAGAGCGTGTCTCCGGTGAAAGTACGTTTGAGACCGATAGCGGCCGCGATGTCCCCCGCTTCCACTCCCGTGATTTCTTCACGAGTGTTGGCGTGCATACGAACGAGACGGCTGATGCGTTCTTTTTCTCCAGTGGAAGCGTTGAGCACGTAAGAACCGGATTCCATTTTTCCTGAGTAGACACGGAAGAAACAGAGTTTTCCTACGAAAGGATCGGTAGCGATTTTGAACGCGAGACCGGAGAACGGAGCGTCAAGTTTGAATTCACGAACTTCTTCGGCTTCGGTGTCTGGGTTGTGTCCTTTGATGGAACCCACATCTTGAGGAGAAGGAAGGTAATCTCGAACCCCGTCGATGATGAGCTGAACTCCCATGTCGTGCAGAGCGGACCCACAGAACACAGGGTAGTGAGCGCCGGAAACGGTTCCTTTGCGCACTCCATGTTTGATTTCGTCGATGGTCAGGTCTTCTCCGTTGATGAATTTGTTCATCAGGTCGTCGTCTTGTTCCGCGGCGGCTTCCACCATTTTCGCACGGTAGTCTTCCACTTTGGCTTTCATGTCTTCGGGAATGTCCATTTCGATGATGTTTTCACCGTGCTTTCCTTCGAAGCGGTAGGCCTTGCGTTCTACAAGGTCGATGATTCCGCTGAAGCTGCTGTCTTGCCCGATAGGGAGTTGGATAGCGAAAGCTTTCTTGGAAAGACGTTTCCAAATGGAGTCGAGGGACATGTAGAAGTCAGCACCCATTTTGTCCATCTTGTTGATGAAGGCGATACGGGGCACGTTGTATTTGTCCGCTTGACGCCATACGGTTTCGGACTGAGGTTCCACACCTTGAGATCCGTCGAATACCGCTACGGCTCCGTCGAGCACACGCATGGAACGCTCTACTTCCACCGTGAAATCCACGTGACCGGGAGTGTCGATAATATTGATGCGAATGTCTTTCCAGTAACAAGTTGTTGCCGCTGCTGTAATCGTGATTCCACGTTCCTTCTCTTGCTCCATCCAGTCCATGGTGGCGGCACCTTCGTGCACTTCTCCAATTTTGTGGCTGCGGCCCGTGTAGAACAAAATACGTTCTGTGGTCGTGGTTTTACCGGCATCGATGTGCGCAGCAATTCCGATGTTACGAATATGAGCCAGGTCGTACTTTTGGGTAGCAGGGTCAGCCATAAAGGGAAGTCATTTTTAAAAGCTTTGGCATTATAGGGAAGCCAAAAGGGAAGTCAAGGAAGCGCTTAAGATTTGGATAAGTTCAAGTACTCCTGGCTGGATTTTTGCAGCATGAGAATTAGTATCGCCAGGGTAGCCAAAGAGTAACCGGTGATGAAATTCAAGCCATTGCAAATCAAACTGGTGATAGCCCAAGCTTTGCTGCGGCGAGAGATGGCGAGGATGGCAAATATGGGGCCCAGGAAACTCGGGAGGGTGACTCCCAGTAGATAACCGATACCTTCAGGGGTGGTGAAAAAGAATGTATAGTTTTCCAACCCTTGCCCACCGAGCCCGTTTGTCATCTCTGAAATGAGTGTGGTGTTGGGGCCAAAATTGAAGGCCCAGATCAGGAAAACTATAGTGAGTGCACCTATAATGATTTGAAATATCGCTAGGCCTTTGGCCCATTTGAGAGGAGTGGGTAGAGTGGTGAGATTTGAGGGTATAGATGGCATATTATTCTGCCGCTACAAAGCTCTCCAGAGTGTCCACTAGATCGTTGTTGGCTTGAATGAAAGTGGTGTAGCCGGTGTGTAAACTCTCATCGATGGTTTTTACCTTTGAAATGTCGTTTTGATATTCGTTGGTGCTGTAGTAGTTCAGCATGTCACTGTAGGTTTGAAGGTACTGCTCACCGGCAGTTTGATAGGTTTCCAGATCGGTTCGAATCGAATTTTGTTGCTCTATGTCACGGGCTTCCAGTGTGACTAGGTCGGCAATATCTTCCAAGGCTGTTTTCGCTTCGTCGTAACTGATTTGCATGGCTGCGGTATCTATGACGTCGGTTTCGTTCACGACGTTAGGAACGGTGTCGTTGTAGAGCGTGGCGGTGGTTTCGATGATGGTGGAAGTGGCGTTTACACTTTCCACTACCTGATTGTTGTAATCCACATCGGAGAGTTTTTCGAATACGGAACAAGCGCTGAGCAGTACACTTGCAGAAAGAATGAGGGCGAGAAGGGATTTTTTCATGGCGTGAAAAATGGATGAGCTGAGTTTAACAGAGGGAGCGCTGGTTTGACAAATCTTAGTTTTGCGGTAATATTTGCGCTTGTTTTTATTGCTTATGAGCTTAGACACTAATCCAGGATTCAGGGAAGGAACGGTAGAAACTAGGGATCTTCCTAGAGGTGCCGAAGCAGTAACTGTGTTAAGAGATTTACAAGGAACGCTTGGGGTGGAAGGGGCGCGACTTACGATTGAACGGCACGTGGGCGCTACGCTCCCGGAGCTTTTGAAGAACTGTGAGACAATTCGTTTGCCCGCACCGGGTTGCCAAGACTGGCTCACTTATCGCTAAGCACTAAAAAACCCTTCTTTCGAAGGGCTTTTATTTTGAGTTGAGGTTCTTCGACTACTTCTTCTTGGTGAAGCGAGCGTAGTGAGCGAAGGCGCGGTTGGCTTGAGCCATACGTTCCACGTCATCTTTTTTCTTTACAGCGGCACCGGTGCCTTCTGAAGCTTCCAGAATTTCGATGGAAAGACGGCGAGCCATAGGCATACCTTTGCGTCCGCGAGCGGCGGTGATGATCCAACGGAAGGACAACATGCGTTGTCGCTTGGGTTGTACTTCAAAAGGAACTTGGTAGACAGCACCTCCTACACGTTTAGGACGGACTTCCATCGTGGGTTTGGTGTTTTCCAAAGCCTTGAAGAAAGTAGCCTTAGGTTCTTTGTGTCCACGTTTTTCGAGTTCAGCGAGCATTTCGTTGAAGATACGGCGAGCCGTATTCTTCTTTCCTTGCTTCATGATGGTGTTGATGAACTTTTCGCTCATCTCATCTGAATGCGGGGGAATGTAGGTTGTGATCTTCGTTTTCATGGTTTATTTCTTAGGTTTCTTAGCACCGTAGCGAGAACGACTTTGACGTCGGTTCTGAACACCTTGAGTGTCGAGACTTCCGCGAACGATATGGTAACGTACTCCAGGTAGATCTTTTACACGGCCTCCACGTACGAGTACGATGGAGTGTTCTTGCAAATTGTGTCCTTCACCTCCGATGTAAGCAGTTACTTCGATTCCGTTGGTCAAACGCACACGTGCGATTTTTCGCAGAGCGGAGTTAGGTTTCTTAGGAGTCATGGTCGTTACTTTCGTGCACACACCACGTTTGAAAGGGCAGGCGAGTCCGTTGCTCTTGGATTTCAAAGTGTTGAAAATGCTCTGAAGCGCAGGAGCCTTACTTTTGCGAGTTTGGGCCGTGCGAGGCTTGCGAATGAGTTGATTGATGGTGGGCATTGAACGAAAATTGTCTAAAAGCTGAGGCAGTTTAGTAGAGTTTAAGGCTTAGTGCAAGAGATTTTGCATGAGTAAGCCAAGTAAGAAGGAAATTAGGTTACATGTGAAGGAGAGGAACAGGGCTTTTTTGGGGCTGACCCGGAGCACGAAAAAGTAAATGACGGCTTCTACTAGGAACACACTGAGTTCGCCGATGGTGAGAAAGACAGTGTAGTCGTGGATGAGCGCGGGCAGAATGAACCAGAGGCAGGGCAATGTGAGTCCGGAAGCGACACAGGAAGCGAGGAGGAGTTTTTGTGTGGATAGTTTTGTCGCTGGAATTTTAAAACTGCTTCTTATGATCAGGAAAAGAATGGTGGTTTCCGCAAGAAGCGTGAGGAAGAGGGCTCTGAAAAACTCTAAAAAATAAGCTTCACTGGGCATAGTTATTGAGCTTCACGCGCCTGGGCGGTTTCGTAAATCATGACGGCCATTTCTGCTCGTGTGATGAGCTGATCAGGGCTTGTAATGGATTCAGGGGTTGCGCCTAGATCCTCTACCATGTCCACGTAGGGCTGGTACCAGGCTCCGTTGCTGGAGAGTTCTCCGGAGTCGAAAGCCAGCATGGTCATTTTTGCCGCTTCGGCAAAGTTCACGTCGTTGTCTGGTTTAAAGCTCTTGTCGGAGTAACCGCTGATCACGTTTTCATCGTAGAGTTTGTGGAGATAAGGAGCGTACCAAGCGTCTTGATCGATGTCATAAAAATCGAGCCAAGAAGTGAAGTCGGCACTTTCAGCATCGAATTCGTAGGCAGCAATAGCGAGTATTTTTGAGAATTCAGCGCGATTGATGGTGTCGTCGGGATGGAAGCTCCCATCGGGGTAGCCACTCAAGATTCCATCTTCTTTGAGCCAGCGAATTTCCCAGTAGGCATCGTCGTATTCCTGAACGTCTGTAAAAACGTCTGGTTCAGGGGCGATATCTGCCAGCACGATGGAAGGCAGGGCAGTGAGTGTGAACAGCAGCAGTGTGAAGAGTTTTTTCATGGCGTTGAGTTAAGGGTGAATTTAATTAGAAGGACAGACTCCGTCGTTGTCCTCGGTGACGTCTTCCATGCCGTCCACCAGTTGAGCCATTTCGACTCGAGTGACTTCTTTAGCGTACCAAGGGCTGGTGTCTTCTTGGATGGAGTCGGGCACTACTTCTAGGTCGAGGAGTTTGGTGGTGTAAGGTTCCCACCAAGAATCGTAGCCTTCTGTGATGACAAAACATTCGTAAGAATTCACGAGGACTTTCGCCGCTTCGGCGAAGTTGATGGTGTTGCTTGGTTTGAAAGTGCCGTCGTCGTAGCCGGAAATCACGTTTTGAGTGAATAACTTGTGGATATAGGGTTCAAACCAATCTGAAACATTGATGTCGCTGAAGGGAAGTTCGCCGCCCAGCGTGTCTGTGGAGGGGTCATGATCCCAAGCTGCGGTAGAAACGATTTTGGCGAACTCGGCGCGATTCACGGTATTGTTGGGTTTGAAACTGCCGTCGGCATAGCCGGAAATGATGCCAGCTTCTTTCAAATCATAGATTTCCCAGTAGCCTTCGTCTCCGTATTCCACATCGTTGAAAAGGTTGGGTGGAGGCGCATCGTCTGCTAATGCCATTGAGGGGATGGCGCTGAGTGAAAGCAGCAGAAGGCCAGCGAGGAGTTTATTCATGGAGTGGGATGAGATACTTCTAGTGTGCTCCTTTTAGAGCACAGATTCCAGTTCATCGATGTGATCGACGGAATCTTTGCAGCTTTCTATTTGAGTGCTGTTGAGTGTTTCGCACATAGTGTGGGATTTGTTCGTGTCTTGCGCGGTTGACGTTAGAATCTTTTCAGCGAGACCGAGGAGGCAGGCGTTTTGGAATTCGGTGGGTGCGGCCAGGCAGCTTTGGGCGGTTTCTGTGAAGGGTTCTGTGGTGGGTAGGTATTGGTGATAGCTGCTCATAGAAGGGTAGCAGCTGCTTTGGTAGGGCGCGTCGACTTCAGCGCAAGGGAGCAAGATGCTTCCGACGGGGGGCTCGTGAGTGTGGTGCCCGGTGCCGTGAACGCCGGTGGAAAATTCCATGAAGACGCCGGTGACGCAGGCGTGGTTGAGGGCTGAATCAGTGAGGGTGCAGAGGGGAAGTGTTTCGTTCAAATCGCCTGTGGTTTTTGCCGCCAGCACGTGGCCGATGCCGTGGATGCAGTTGGAGTAATAGGTGGGGTTGGACTCGGCAAAGTCGCAGAAAGCGAAGTCGACGGTGGGGAGCTCGTCTAAATATTCCATCACTACGCCGTGGAGACAGCCGGCTTTGAAGTTGAGCGGGCAGAGCTCGAAGGCTTCGGCGGGCGGAATTTTATTGAACGCGAGTTCCATGCCCACTTCGTGAACGATCGGTGAAAAAATGCGTGGGTCGTCCGTGATGGTTTTGTTTTTGAGGAGCGTGGAGAACTCCGTGAAAAGGGGAATGAGTTGCTCGGGATTTTGTTTGGTGATGGCCAGGATTTCTATGCTGAGGCAGGTGGTGCGATCTTCGACTTGGCAGCGGTTGGAGAGGGAGAGGGCTTCATTCGGTGTTGGTGTGACTAGGAAGATTTGGAGCACGAGCGGCAAGAGCAGCAGGAGTTTTTTCATGGACTTATTAAAGCACAAACTGTGCAGTAAACTGTATATTTCAAAATAAGTTGACCTCTAAAAATCTTTGCACGTGCAAAGATGTGCATTTAAGTGTGCAGTTCGTGGCGCAAACAAAAAAGTCCTCCAGAGTAGGACATAACGGGACACGTCATTTTGTGACCATTTCTTAATCTGTTAAAGTCCCCCTTGGCGGTAGATTTGCAGGTTGGGAATGTGTCGCTAAGTGACGTAGCCCGTTATGGGTGGTGCAAAAAGAGCCCCATTTCTGGAGCTCTTTTTGTGAAGCTTCATTTATTCTTCAATGGTGACCTCTGCTTCACAAACAATCTTACCTTCATTCTTAGGGCTGGGACTGGTTTCCACACAACTGATGTCTGTGGCGCCGTTTAAGCCGCAGTACTGGACTTCACCACTAGGAAGTACAGACCCTTTTAAATCCCAAGCGGATCCATTTTCTATTGCGAAGCAAGCCATGCCGTTTCCATCTGCAGGGTTGCTTTTAAGCGTGAATGTCACACAGTCGCTGGTGGCTTCTTCTACTTCCAGTACTGCACTGCTTTGCTCTTTTGCTGCGTCATTGAGACAGGATAGGGCTTCTGATTCTGGTGCGCACCCTGCTGCGAATGTACTGAGTACTGCTGCTTGTATGAGTTTTCCCATAGGTGATATTTTTACGATTTACCTTAATTATACATTTATTCCTATTTTTGTACAGCTTATAATTGACGTAACCATAAAATATGGTACTATCTATCTATGAAAGTTTGCCTCGATAGGCCACTACCCCTCCTTATAAAGAGTCAGAACAAGGCTAAAGTGCTTTCTTTTGACCTTGAGAGAGGTGAAAGTCGTGCGCGGTTTTTGGGGATGGTTCACTTGGCTGAACCTGCTTTTTATGAACAAAGAAATCAGGAGCTGGAAGAGGATCCTGAGAGCACGGTTTTGGCCGAAGGAATTTATGACGAACAGGGTGCTTGTGAAGGTGAATCTTCTCAGGAAACTACAGCTCTCAGAAAAATGTACTCTATTTTGGCAGAACCTTTCCAAGGGGATCCCATTTTACAAACTCGAGTTTTTCCTCGCAGACAAGATGTAGAATCTTGTGATTTGAGTATGCAAGAACTTTTGCAGGGTTTGGATCTGGGTCGACATGGACAGGTTCCAGGGGAACTCATGGCGATGTTTTCTGCTTCGATTCAAGCGGTGGGTGCTGTTCCGTCCGTTCCAGAGGAGATTTTGCCTGCAGCGAGAGGTCTCTTAAAAAAACAACTTGCTGATAAGCTCGTCGGATTGGGAGAGGCTCCTGAGTGGTTGCTGAAGCGGATTCCAGGTTATAAAACGATCGTGGTTCGAAGGAATCATGGTGTTGCTCAGTATTTGAACGATGGTGTCCATGGAGCTCAAACGGTACTGGTTCCTTGGGGAGTCATGCATTTCCCAGATATGGTCAGGCATTTGTACCCTCAGGGTTGGAACTATGTTCCTGGAAGTGCCGCTTATACACCGTTTATGACAATGCCTACTTTTTTAGAACAGTTGAAGTGGACTGCTACAACCGCTCTTTATGGTGTTGGAAAGGCGGTTGAATTGGGGGAGTGGGTATACAGGGAGGGTGCGAAACAGCTTGAAGCGCTGGGGGATAGAAAAGAGAAGAATTAAAAAGCCCCACCGTTTGGCAGGGCTTTTTTGAATTGCGATACGGATTAATCTTCACGAGTATCGATCGCTTCGCCACGCATCTTCTTGCGGAAGGTTTCTCCGGCAGGGATGAGGCGGCCGATGATGACGTTTTCTTTGAGACCGTCGAGCATGTCCACACGGTGAGTGGTGGAGGCTTCCACGAGCACGCGGATCGTTTCCTGGAACGAAGCGGCAGAGAGCCAGCTTCGAGTGTGGAGAGCGATACGAGTGAGACCGAGGAGCAGACGTTCGAACTTGATGAGTTCCTGGTGTTTCTTGTCGAACTTCTGGTTTTCTTCGAACACGGTTTGGTAATCCATGACTTCGCCAGGGAGGAAGTTGCTGGCTCCGGGTTCCACGATGCGAACCTTGGAGAACATCTGACGAGTGATGATTTCGATGTGTTTGTCGTTGATGGACTGACCTTGAGAAGCATAGATGCTCTGCACTTCGCTCATGATGTACTTTTGAGTGGTGTAGATGTCTGAAAGCTTCATGAGCTTGCGGAGATTGAGGTGTCCACTGGTGAGCGGAGTTCCACGAGCCACGAGATCGCCATTCTTTACTTTGATCGTCTTTCCTGCGTCCACTTTGTAGACTTGTTCGGTGAGATCCGGTTGAATCACGATTTCCTTTTTGCCGGCCTTCACCACCACTCCATCCATAGGGGAGCGCAGCTTCTTGCCTTTCTTTTCTGCGAGCACGTCCTTCATGCTGATTTTGTCGTCCTTCTTCACCACGACCTCCATGCCGTCTTCTACATCGAGAGTTTCGGTGGGGATGTCGGTAGGAGTGAGAGTGATGTGGATTTGATTTCCTTTGGAGACCACGGTGGCCTTCCCATCGATTTCAGCGAGTACGGCAGGCTTCTTGGGCGTGCGAGCTTCGAAGAGTTCTTCCACACGGGTGAGACCCTGCGTAATATCGTCTTCGTTGGCGATACCTCCCATGTGGAAGGTACGCATGGTGAGCTGAGTACCAGGTTCTCCAATGGATTGAGCGGCGATGATTCCCACCGCGACTCCCATGTCTACGGACTTGCTGGAACCGAGATCGCGACCGTAACACTTTTGGCAAACTCCATTCAGAGTGAGACAAGTCATCACGGAACGTACGCGAACGGTTTGAGTCTTGTGTTCGATGAGTACCTTAACGGCAGCTTTGTCGATTTCGATTCCGGCCTTGAGCGCCACTTTTCCTTTGGCATCCGGCACGTCTTCACCCAGGGTGCGTCCGAAGATACGGTTTTCAAACGGTTCACCGATTTTTTCGCTTTCAGCGCGAGTCACCAAGTGAGTTTCTGTGGAACCACAATCGTCTTCTTTAATGATGATGTCTTGGACAGCATCCACGAGACGACGAGTGAGGTAACCGGCCTCAGCGGTCTTAAGAGCCGTATCGGATTTACCTTTACGTCCTCCGTGCGTCGCGATGAAGTACTCGAGAATGGAGAATCCTTCTTTGAGGTTGGATTTAATAGGAAGTTCGATGGTCTTACCGGCGGGATTCGCCACGAGACCTTTCATTCCACAGAGCTGAGTGATCTGTCCCCAGTTACCACGAGCGCCCGAGTCCACTTGGTAGTAGATGTCGTTTTCTTCCGTGAAGTTGGCTTGCATGGCCTTTGCGATGTCGTTCTTGGTCTTGGACCAGATTTTGATGGATTGGTTGTAACGTTCGTCTTCGGTGATGAAACCGCTGTTGAAGTATTCGTGCACTTGGTCGATCAAGTCTTCGGATTCCTTCATGATCTTGCCCTTTTCTTTGGGGATCAAAAGGTCGGCGCTGGCCATGGAAATTCCAGAGCGAGTGGCGTAGGTGAACCCGAGGAGCTTGAGGTCGTCACAGAATTTAGCCGTGATTTCCAGGCCGAAGCGTTCGAAGACGAGGGCCACGATTTCGGAAATTTCGCGTTTTTTGAGAGTGAGATTTTGGTAACCCATCGCTTCAGGCACCACGGTGTTGTATATGGCGCGGCCGAGGGTTGTTTCCACCATTTCTCCATTGAAGCGGATCTTGATGGGGGACTGGAGGTGCAGTTCGTCGAACTGTTCGGCGATGACGGCTTCTTCCAAATTTCCAAAGACTTTCCCTTCGCCCTTCTTATTCTTGCGGAGAGCGGTGAGGTAGTAGAGCCCCAGCACCATGTCTTGAGTAGGAACGGTGATTGGCTCTCCGGCGGAAGGCTTGAGCAAGTTGCGGGCGCTGCACATGAGCTCCTTCGCTTCTTCCTGAGCTTTTCCGGAAAGAGGAACGTGCACAGCCATCTGATCTCCATCGAAGTCGGCGTTGAAGGCCGCACACACGAGAGGGTGAACTTGAATGGCTTTTCCTTCCACGAGCACGGGACGGAACGCTTGAATTCCAAGACGGTGCAAAGTAGGCGCACGGTTGAGGAGCACGTAACGGTCTTTGGTGACTTCTTCGAGCATGTCCCAAATGATGCGGTCGCTGTTTTGCAGCATCTTTTCAGCGCTCTTGATGTTGTGAGCGTAACCGTCGGTGATGAGTTTTCCGATGACGAAAGGCTTGAAGAGTTCCAAAGCCATGAGCTTGGGAAGTCCACATTGGTCGAGGTTGAGTTTGGGTCCGATCACAATTACGGAACGTCCGGAGTAATCCACACGTTTTCCGAGCAAGTTCTGGCGGAAGCGTCCTTGCTTTCCTTTGAGCATGTCGGAAAGAGAGCGGAGCTTGCGTTTGTCGCCGGAATTGAAGACGGTCTTGCCTTGGCGAGCGCTGTTGTTGATGAGCGTGTCCACGGCTTCCTGGAGCATACGTTTCTCGTTACGGCAGATCACTTCGGGAGCTCCGATTTGAATGAGACGTTTGAGACGGTTGTTACGGTTGATGACACGACGGTAGAGGTCGTTGAGATCGGAAGCGGCGAAACGTCCTCCGTCGAGTTGCACCATCGGACGAAGGTCGGGAGGGATGACAGGGAGTACGGTAAGGATCATCCATTCGGGGTTGATGCCGGCCTTCACGAGAGATCCCATGAGCTTGATGCGCTTCATGAGCTTCACGCGTTTTTGACCGGTGGATTTTTCCATTTCACCTTCCATCTTCTTCATTTCACCTTCCATGTTCATGTCGCGGATGAGCTTGTGCAAAGATTCCGCACCGGTGCCGGCCTTGAAGACGTGACCGAATTTCATGGACATGTCGCGGTAGTCGATTTCGGATAAGACTTTGCTGCTTTCGAGAGATTCCAAATCCTTTTTGGCTTGTTCCCCGGTTTCTACCAATTCTTCTACCTTTGCAGCCATTTCTTTTTCGATGTCTTTGGTGTTTCCGGTGCCGGTTTTGATGCGTTCCTCGTACTCACGAATCAAATCCTTTTTGTGGCTCTTGAATTCTTCCTCGAGTTGAGTGATGGCTTCTTTCTTGGCGTTGTCGTCGACTTCCGTGATGACGTAAGCGGCAAAGTAAACGATTTGCTCCAAGATCTTCACGGGCAAGTTGAGTAAAAGCCCGATGCGGCTCGGGGTGGAGCGTAGGAACCAAATGTGCGTCACGGGCACGGCGAGGGTGATGTGACCCATGCGTGTGCGGCGGACGATGGAACGAGTGACTTCCACTCCACATTTTTCACAAATAACGCCCTTGTAACGGATGCGCTTGTATTTTCCGCAGGCACATTCCCAGTTCTTGGTAGGACCGAAAATGCGTTCGCAGAAAAGACCGTCACGTTCCGGTTTTTGAGTGCGGTAGTTGATGGTTTCCGGTTTCTTCACTTCTCCGTGGGACCACGAGAGAATTTGCTCCGGCGAAGCCACAGCAATCGCGATGGCATCGAAGAGAACGGGAGCTTTCTTTGGATCAGTCATCATGAGAACAAAGGATTAAGAAATTGTACGAGGAAGACGAGGTAAATGAGGATCAGCGCAGCGCCTTCGTAGGCTGTCCATTTGCGCTTGAACAGAGTGAGTGAGAATAGAATCACGGCAAAGAGTAGGAAGGGAGTGCTGATTTTGAGCACGTCGTCCAGCACGTTCAAAGGTTTGATGAAGGAGGGAAGTGCGAGTACCAGAGTGGAATTGATGATGGTGGAGGTGATGAGCACCGTTACGGCGCTGTCGCCACGGCCGGCTTTGGTGGCGCGGTAGGCAAAGATCAATTCTGGAATGGACACCGCGAGAGCAATCACGCTGCTGGCCAGGTAGCCTGGGTTGAAGTTTTCCACCTCGGAGATGGCTACGACTCCAGTCACCGTGTAATAGGTACCGGCGCAGAGTACGAGGAGCCAGAACAAGAGAGGAGCGAGGGTGCGCTCACTTTTTCCAAAGGAGAACCAGTGTTCGATGCGTTCCCAGAGTCCTTCGCGGTATTCGCTGCGCTTGGCTGCCACAAAGGCCACGAAAGCGGTGAGGAGTACCAGGCCTTCCCAAAGGCTGATCTCTCCATCGAAGGAGAGCACGAGCAGAAGTACGATGCTGGAGAACAGCAGGGGCAGCTGCTTCATGGCATTCTCTTTATTCACGGTGAGCGAACCCAGCGCGAGAGCGATGATGCCGGGAATGAGCAGAAGGTTGATGAGGTTTGCTCCCGTTACATAAGTGGGCACCATGGAGGAGTAATCCTGAGTGGTGGCAAATATGGAAATGAAGAGTTCAGGCAGAGCTACTAAGAAAGTGGCGATGACTACGTCTTTGAAGAACGGGGAAAAACTCGTTTTTTTAACGAGTTTTTCGGCTTGAGCGCTGAAGAGCTGGGAAGCTGCTACGGTGGCTCCCACCGCAAGGACGAAAATGAAGATCCAAAGCATTGTGTTCATGAATGAAAAGGTTAAGCTTCCTCTTCTTCCTCCGCTTTAGCGGCAGGCTCTTCTTCACCGAGCAGTTCCATTTCTTCTTCGTCGAGAGCACCTTCTTTTTCGAGTTCTTCCGCTACTGCTTCACTGATGGGATTGTCTTCTTCGAGTTCAGGTTCTACGTATTCTTCTTCGTCTACCACTTCGTCGTCGGTGATTTGCATCAGATCTACATTGAGACCGAGAGACTGTAATTCTTTGACCAAAACGTTGAAGGATTCTGGAGTACGAGGTTTGCGGATCGATTCATTCTTGATGATGGATTCGTAAGCCTTGGCACGTCCGTACACGTCATCGGATTTGATGGTGAGCATTTCTTGAAGGATGTGGGAAGCGCCGTAAGCCTCGAGAGCCCACACTTCCATTTCTCCGAAACGCTGTCCTCCGTGTTGAGCCTTTCCTCCGAGAGGCTGTTGTGTAACGAGAGAGTAAGGACCGACAGAACGAGCGTGGATTTTGTCTTCCACCAAGTGAGCCAGTTTGAGCATGTAGGTGATTCCGACCGTCGATTTGTGGTCGAAAGGCTTACCGGTTTTTCCATCGAAGAGTTGCAGTTTTCCATCTTCAGGCAGATCAGCCTTGATGAGCATTTCTTTGATTTGTTCGTTGGTGATACCGTTGAGCGCCGGGGTAGCCATGTAGAGGCCGAGCTTCTTGGCAGCCCATCCTAAGTGGGTTTCCAGAATCTGTCCGATGTTCATACGACTGGACACACCGAGCGGGTTCAAAACGATGTCCACCGGAGTTCCGTCGGGCATATAAGGCATGTCTTCTTCAGGAACGATGATGGAAATCACACCTTTGTTTCCGTGACGTCCGGCCACTTTGTCTCCCACCTGAATACGGCGGGTTTGAGCCACGGACACGCGGATCTGTTGGATGACGCCGTTTTCGAGTTCGTCTCCGCTCTCACGAGAGAAGATGGTGACGTTGGTGACTTTTCCTCCTTCTCCACCGGGCAAGCGAAGAGATGTATCTTTTACATCTCGAGCTTTATCCCCGAAAATTGCGCGAAGAAGTCTTTCTTCAGGTGTTAACTCAGTTTCTCCCTTAGGAGTGATCTTTCCGACGAGAATGTCTCCTTCACGCACGGAGGCGCCCACGCGCACGATTCCGTTTTCGTCGAGATCTTTGAGGCGAGCTTCTCCCACGTTGGGAATGTCTCGCGTTACGATCTCTGGACCGAGCTTGGTGTCGCGTACGTCGATGGTGAAGTCTTCAATATGAATGGAGCTGAAGCGATCGTCTTTCACAAGGCGGCTGGACAGAATAACGGCATCCTCGAAGTTGTAACCTTCCCAGGGGAGGTAAGCCACGAGCACGTTTTGTCCGAGTCCGAGTTCTCCCATTTCTGTGGAAGCTCCGTCGATGAGCACGTCGCCCTTCTTCACCTTTTCTCCGCTTTCACAGCGAGGACGTTGGTGGAAACAAGTTCCTTGGTTGGTGCGTCGGTAGACATCCAGGTTGTAGATCGTCTTGCGTCCGGATTCGTAGAGGATTTCCACACGGGAAGCGTCTACATAAGAGATGGTTCCGTTTTCTGCGGCCACTACGGCTTGAGCAGAGTTACGAGCCGCATCGGCTTCCATACCGGTTCCAACGATGGGAGTTTGAGGCTTGAGCAAAGGCACCGCTTGACGTTGCATGTTCGATCCCATGGAGGCACGAGTGTTGTCGTCGTGTTCCAAGAAAGGAATCAAGGCGGTGGACACGGAAATGATCTGTTGAGGGGAAATGTCGATATGAGTCACATCGGCTTCATCCTGGCGAACCGGTTCGCCGTTTTGACGAGCGATGGCCGTTTCTTCGATGAATTCTCCGTCATGATCCACTCCGGTACCGGATTGAGCGTAAACGATTTCACGTTCGTCTTCAGCGTCGAAGTAGGAAATTTTGGTTCCCATGTGAGCCTTTACCTGAATTTCCTTGAGATCTTTGGCTTTGGTGAGCGTTTTAGCGTCTTTTTCGGTGAGTTTGGTTCCGGCACGAATGCCTTCCACTCCTTCACCTAAGGTGTGACCGATCGCTGCTTTTCCGTCGTTCTTCACGGTGTGAAGCACTTCGCGGAGTGGCATTTCGATGAATCCATATTTGTTGAGACGAGCTTGGGTAGCCAAATGCACTACGAGACCGATGTTTGGTCCTTCCGGAGTAGCAATAGGACAGATACGTCCGTAGTGAGAAGGATGCACGTCGCGGACATCGAAGGAAGCACGTTCACGGGAGAGACCTCCAGGACCCATGGCGGACAGACGGCGCTTGTGCTCCAGTTCGGAGAGTGGGTTGGTCTGGTCCATGAATTGGGAGAGCTGAGAGCTGGCGTAGAATTCACGCAGGGCTGCGGTGATAGGACGAGAGTTCACCAATTGTGTTGGTGTAACGGTGTCCAGATCCATCACGGTCATACGGTCCTTGGCGATACGCTCGGTGCGAAGAAGTCCCACGCGGAACTTGTTCTGCACGAGTTCACCCACAGGGCGAATACGACGGTTGGAGAGGTGATCGATGTCGTCCGGTTCACCTTCGTGGTTGTTGAGTCTGAGCAAGTGCTTCAAAATCAGAATGAAGTCGTCCACTTGGAAAGTGTGAAACTTGCGTTCGTTTGGTGTTTTCAGATCGAAACGACGGTTGATTTTGTAGCGAGCCACAGAACCCATGTCGTACTTCTTGTAGTCGAAGAACAAAGATTCGATGAGAGCCTTTGCGTTTTCCGGCGTAGCCAGATCTCCCGGGCGAATCTTCTTGTAGATGGCCTTGTAGGCTTCGTCTGCAGTTTTTGCAGGGTCCTTTTCTAAGGTCAACATGATGGAATCGTGAGTGATGTCCAGGTCGAGACTCTTGAAGAGGTCGATGATCTTTTTGTCGGTGTCGAAACCGAACACGCGGAGCATTGAGGTGACGTAGATCTTGCGTTTGCGGTCGATCTTCACGGTGATCACTCCTTTCTTGTCCGTTTCGATTTCGAGCCAAGCTCCACGTTTAGGGATGATTTTGGCGTTGTGCATTCCGACAGCTGCCGCGTTCTTCGAGAAGAAGACACCGGGGGAGCGGACGATTTGAGACACCACCACACGTTCGATTCCGTTGACGATGAAACTTCCATCTTCGGTCATGAGAGGGATAGGACCGAGGAACACATCCTGTTCCTTGATTTCTCCGCTTTCCTTATTAATGAGCTGGACGTGAACTTTGAGAGGAGCTTCGAAAGACAAGTTCTTGGAACGGCACTGGTCGGGAGTGTATTTGCATTCACCGAGAGAGTGATCCAAGAAGTGGAGTTCGAGCTTGCGTCCGGAAAAGTCTGTAATAGGGGAAATTTCTTCGAGCAATTCGCGAATCCCTTCGTTGAGGAACCATTTGTAAGAGTCCGTTTGGATTTCAATCAAGTCGGGAAGGTCGATGTTCCACTGGTTGTCGACAAAGTAGACACGTTCAAGGGGCTTCGTTGAAAGACGTCCCGTTTCTTTTTTTGCTACTGAAGCGGACGCCGTTTTCTTGGGGGCGGTTTTAGGCATGAGCCGAGCGATTTTAGGGAAATAAAAGCTGAACTCGACAGATTAAGCCTGTTGGGGGCCTTGCTGTCCATTCATGCTCTCTTTCGCAACACAATCAGAACTGAGAGCTTTATCGCTGACATTTTAAGGATAAAGTTCCAAATGTCAAATCGATTTTTGTAACGTAGGAAGCCGAGTGGGCTAGACAAAGCCAAAAAATAGTGGTCTGCGAAATAAAATCTGCTAAAATGCCGTCATGCAGATCAATACTAAATTCACGTTCCGGTACTTTTTGCGACAAATTGGGACTTATCCCCTGCTTTTTGTCGCTTCAATGTTTGGAGTGGCGCTGGGAGTGGTGGGCGGGATGGTCACGCCGTGGTTTTTTAAAGCCTTCGTCGACTTGCTGGCGAGTGGCGCGGAGGCGGGTGATATTTTTGAAAAAGGATTTTGGCTTTTGGTCGGTTTGGAAATTATGGATTTGATTTCGTGGTGCGGATGGTCCGTGTCGCGTTACACTATTCCTTATATGCAGACGCGTGTGATGAAAAACATCGCGGATCATTGTTTTTATCAACTCCATCAACATTCCTTCCGTTTCTTCAACAACCAATTTGTGGGCGCTTTGGTGAAGCGCGTGAACCGTATGGTGCGAGCCTTTGAAGAACTCACCGACGAAATTTATTATCAATTTTTTCCTTTGGCCCTGCGTGTGATCGTGATCGTGGGAGTTTTATGGTGGGTCGACTGGTTGATGGGTCTTGTGGTTTTACTGTGGGTCATCGCTTTTCTGGGTCTGCAAGCTTTGTTGTCTCGTTATAAACTCAAGCGCTACGATTTGGACAAGGCCTCGGCGGACACGCGTGTGACGGCGCAACTGGCGGATACGGTGACGAATCATTCTACGATTCAGCTTTTTGCTCATCTGCCTTTTGAGCGTAAAGAATTTAAAAAAGTCACTGACCATTGGTACGACAAACAAATCGCTTCGTGGATTTTTAATTCGCACATTGAGGGAGGGCAGGCTTTGTTCATGTCGGTGCTCAACTTTGGCGTTTTGTATTTGGCGCTGCGTTTGTTCCGAGAAGGTTCACTCACAGTGGGGACTTTCATTTTGATTCAATCGTATTTGTGGGAGCTTTACCACGCGGTCTGGGACTTCGGTCGTACGCTGCGTCATGCGTATGAACATTTGGCGGACGCGAATGAAATGTCGGAAATTTTGATGACGCCGATTGAAGTGGTGGACGGTGCCGGGGCGCGCAATTTGAAGGCGACTCGTGGGGTGGTTGAATTTAAAAACGTGACTTTTTCTTACTCACAAAAAAAGATAGAGGGCGACGGCGAAGTGGAGCGCGAAGTTTTGAAGCATCTTTCTTTTGCGGTGAAGCCGGGTGAACGCATTGCACTCATTGGGCCTTCGGGCGGAGGAAAAACAACGATCACAAAGTTATTGCTGAGACTGTTCGATGTGCAGCATGGAGAAATTTTGATCGACGGGCAGAACGTTTCTAAAGTGAAGCAGGACAGTTTGCGCGCGCAGATTGCATTGGTGCCGCAGGATCCGATTTTGTTCCACCGCAGTGTTATGGAGAATATTCGTTACGGACGACTCGATGCCACGGACAAGGAAGTTTTTGCTGCGGCGAAATTGGCGCACTGTCATGAATTCATTTCACATTTTCCCGCTGGTTATGAAACGTTTGTGGGCGAACGTGGAGTGAAGCTTTCCGGCGGAGAGCGTCAGCGTGTGGCAATAGCGCGGGCGATTTTAGCGAATACGCGCATTCTCATTTTGGATGAAGCCACTTCCAGTTTGGACAGTGAGTCTGAAAAATACATTAAAGACGCGCTCAAAGTTTTGATGAAAGGAAAGACAGTGTTTGTGATCGCGCATCGACTCTCTACGGTGGTGGACATGGACCGGATTCTGGTTTTGGAACGCGGAAAAATTGTGGAGCAAGGTGCCCACGCCGATTTGCTCGCGGGCGGTGGGCTCTACAAACGCCTCTGGGATTTGCAAGTGGGCGGGTATTTGGCTTAATCCTCTTTTTCTACTTCGCTAGGTGTGTCGGAGGGAGCGATCCAATTGGCGAGTTTTTCCATGACGTCTCCATGAGACAAAGCCAATGCTGCTAATAGAGGCAGGGCAATTCCCGTTGTTGCGGCTGCCAGGCCTATTTTTGTAGGAGACGGTTTTTCAGGGTTGGCCCTTGAAACTAGTCTTTGATTGAGGTGCATATTGAGAGATTAATGTTTGTGGCTGGCCCAGCGCGATTGTATTGCAGTTCCGTGACGATGCTCCGTAATGGCTTGCGCTGCGGTGTGACGGATGTGATGCAGGGCTTCGCCAGCTGAGATTTTTTTGTGAATGGGTTGGTGCGCGTGTTTGGGCTCAGCTGCCCGATGATTTTCGTGGTGAGATATTTCGTGTAGGAATTTAAAAAATGCTCGTAGGAAGCGATAGCTGAATCGCTTACTCTTACGCCACCACCGTATTGATCGGCGCTTGATACGCATCGAAAGTACTGTAAGTCGTATAGAAATTGGTGAATTCTTGGGTTTGATCTCCGATCAATTCTGCGGCGCTTACAGTGTGGGTTTCCATGGGGCCGGCGCTTGGACTGGTGCTTATTTCCGTGGCCGCCTCGGGCAGTTCCCCGGAACGGTCTTCTACGAAAACCACGGTGTTGGTGCCTTCCAAAGGTTCTGCATGAGGAAGGTCCATGGTCTCTCCGGCGACGAGCGCCATCATTCCTACAGCGAGTTTTCGGAATAAACTTTGAGTCCCGCCTACTTCCGCATGTACCGTTCTACGGACTGGTCCGGTGGAGAGGGTGGCGTTATGATCGATGGAATTGTGGGTATTGATGTTCATAGTTTTTTATTAAGAACGCGCCGATTTTCTCAGTAGGATGCGGTTAAAGCAAGGAACTGCCGGTAACAAGGATTGGTTGTCAGGGGGTGCGGTTCAGGCCCTTGCTAAATTCTCGTTTTGTTATAGAATATCTTCTATGCAAAAACCTCTCGAGGGATGGGATGACTTGCCTTTAAATCCTGGTGATCGCCAGGCCTTACAGCAGTTGATGATGTCTGTGCTTTTGAAAAATCCGGATGCGATTGGAGGAATCCTTGGGCGTCCTTTGTCATCTCCTTATAATGCCTATCAAGCTTTGAGTGAGTTGCCCGGGCTGCCTTTTATCACTGCATTTACAAACGCTATAAGAGCTACCCTCAGTGCTGGTCAGCCCATCTCTCTCGATGACATTTACCGTAGAGGCATTAGTCGTGCTGTAGTGGACATGCGTGCGGATGGTTTTTACAGGGGCTTTTCTTTAGCCCATATGGTTCCTGGAATCCGCGTCGATCAGTTTGAGGGGAGCAAGGATGTGTCGAAACGGTTTCCTCCAAAAGCAATGACTTGCGTGGAAAATTGGATGGATGCCACTTATCTTGAGGGGGAGCAAAAATATCCTCATTACAATCGTATTTTAAAAAAACATTTGCCGGAAGAGTTGGAGTCACCGAGGGTGACGTGGTCTACCATCTCCGTGGACGACGAACTGGCGGCCGTGGCTAAATATACGGACGATTCTTTCTTCGGCACTCACTATGTGGATCCCCGTTACCAACGTGGTTACAGTTTTGGGAGCATTGTTCGGTCACTGGCCCTTGGGCATGTGCCTTCAAAGACTTTGGTTCGTGGCCATGTTGCTCCACACAATCCCGCTTTAGCTCGTCATTTTCGTGTGGATCGTTTGGCCTACAACAATGCTACTTTGGGCACTGGGTTAGTGAGAGAGAGGGACGAGCAGGGTGAGAGTGAGGATCTTTTGGAGACGGTGATTGCTGCTAAACTCTGTGGCTTTCAATCGGTACATGAGAGTCGGCATTCTGATGAATTAGTGGATTCTTGGGCGGCGGGCGCCCCCCTCCCTACGGATGAAAGAACTCAAGGACGTCTAAGAGTTTATCCAGCGGAAGCTTTAAAGGGGGATGCTTTGATTCAAACTTTGCGAGACAATTTTGACGACGATTACATCCTTACGCGTCGAACTTCGAAGGCGTGGCTTTTTGAAGATCGTTTCTTAGCTAATCCTTTTATGGGTGGAAGAATTTACTGGGATTTTGATCAACGTATGAGGGAGGTGGCTTCCTATGGCTATTCGGCAATCGATAGTAAACGATCAAAGGCTTGAGTTCTTGTCGGCTTTATTCTCGGGCAAGGATCGGGCAAAATTCCAGGCCATTTTGAAGAGGGAGAACATCATTTTACTGATGTGCGGATTGTTGATGATCACTCCGCTGGTGTCTGATTTTCGGTGTGAGTAGAAGGCTACCTTTTCTCCGTAGATGTGCAGACAAACGTCAAAGGGGGAATCTTCTTTAGGAATGAAAAGCGTCGTTCTCTTCATGGCGGCGTCCAGTTTGCTGTAGTCGCGCATTTTGCCTTCGTCGTTGAAAATCATTTTGGCAGTGAAGTCTAAGCGTTTGCGCTCTGGAATGTAGCGCTCTTTCCAGTAATGTTCGATGGTGGGATGAATGTCGTCCGAAATGGAAAGCGCGCCGTAGAGAGGCTGGTTTTCTTTCAGTACGTCCTCCAACATTTCGCACACGCCTTCCGCCCCTTCGTAATAGGTGATGTTGGGGAGCGTATTGCCAGGTTGATAGAGTTCCAAAAAGCGGCCCATGGTTTTTTTGAGGATCTTGCGTTTTTCATCCAGCTTGCGATTTTCTTCATCTAAAATTTCCTCGAGTTTTTTTGGGTCGTTGGGATAATAAAAAATAGTTTGATTTTTTTGTGAGCGTGAAAAAAGTTTTTTCTCAGCGAGTTGTTCGCAAGTGTATTTGGCGGTGGAGCGGGGCACGTGAAGACGGCGGCTGAGCACGGAAGCAGGCAAAGGGCCGAGGGGAAGCAGGGTCAAATAGGCTTTGATTTCAGTCTCGTTGAGCCCGAGTAGTTTGAGGATGTCTAGAGTCGTTTCCATGGGTGACGAAATTATGTTGTCACTTCTAAATCTGTAATTTAGTCATGTATTCTAACAACGTCAACTTGTTGCTGTCAACCAAGCGTGGTTGTCGGCGGATTTGCAGGTGCTTGAAGTTTTGGTTAAAGTAGCTTCATGAAATCCTCCCACACCACGTATTCCGTTTTAGGATTCTTTGTCCCGTTGGTTTTTTTCGTCGGACTTCTTTATGTCGCGGTTGAATATTCTGCGACCTATGCGCTTTTGGGAGCGAGCGGGCCGGCTTTATTCAAAATCTATCGTTTGCTCATGCAGGTGCCTCCGATTCGGGCCTTTGTAGGGCGCACGTTGCGGACAAAAAGTGATGCCTTGGTGCGCGCGGAAAAAACTCAGCACTTTTTTAGTGGGCTCACGATTTTCTATTTTCTACTCATCAGTCCTTTTGTGGCAGTGGTTTTGTTCGCGATCTGGTTTTATTTAAGCCAGCTTTTTTAGCTCCTCGTCAGTGAGTTCGCGCCATTCGCCCACGCGGAGTTTTCCGAGTTCCACACCACTGATGTCCACGCGGATGAGTCTGAGTACGGGGTGGCCAAACCATTCCATCACGCGGCGGATTTGGCGTTTGCGGCCTTCTTTCAATTTGATTTCGAGCCAGGAATTTCCTTCATCCTCACCCATGATACGAGCGCCCATGGGACGCAGGGTGTACTCGTCCAGTTTCATGCCGCCTTTGCGGATGCCTTCGATCACGTCTTCACCGGGATTTCCGAGCACCAGCACTTCGTAGGTTTTTTCGTGGTCGTAGCTGGGGTGGGTGAGGCGTTCGAGCAGGGCGCCGTCCGAGGTGAAAAGGAGTAGGCCTTCACTGTCTTTGTCCAGACGACCCACCGGGTTGAGGTGCGCGTATTCGGGGGGCAATAAATCCATCACGGTTTGCTTGTGGAAGGGATCGCTTTTGCTGGTGAGCACTCCGCGGGGTTTGTGCAATGCGAGGGTGAGTGCGGCGCCTTTTTGGGGAAGGTCTTGGCCGTCCACTTGCACGCGATCGGAGGAGGTGACTTTCACGCCCATTTTATTGATGCGTTTTCCATTCACGCTCACGCGGCCGTCGGCGATGAGCAGCTCGGCTTCGCGGCGGGAACATATGCCGCTGGCAGCGATGACTTTGTGCAAACGGTCTCGGGGTTCGAAGTTCATAGTGGCGCCACTCTACACTTTTTTGTTAGAATCGTCGCATGAATGTGAAAATCCACGACTCATGGAAGCGGCATCTGGAAGGCGAATTTGAGAAACCCTACTTCAAAGAGCTCACGGAATTTGTGAAGGGCGAGTATGCGGCGAAGAAAGTTTTCCCGTCGCCTGCAAATATTTTTAGAGCCTTTGAACTCTGCCCGTTTGAAAATGTAAAAGTGGTGATTTTAGGGCAGGATCCTTACCACGGTCCGGGCCAGGCAAACGGACTGTGTTTTTCCGTGAACGATGGAGTGCAAAATCCACCCTCGTTGCAAAATATTTTTAAAGAACTTCGCGACGACATGGGTGGGGACATTCGCACGACCGGCAATTTGGACGATTGGGCGAAGCAGGGGGTTTTACTTTTGAATGCCACGCTCACGGTGCTGGCTCATCAAGCGGGTTCGCACCAAAAAAAGGGTTGGGAGCAATTCACGGATGCGGTGGTGGACTCGGTCTCGCGCGAAAAAGAGCAGGTGGTTTTTATTTTGTGGGGAAGGTACGCACAAGACAAAGGCGCAAAGATCGACACAGAAAAACATCTGGTTATAAAGTCCGCGCACCCTTCGCCGCTGTCTGCTTATGCGGGATTTTTTGGCAGTAAGCCTTTCAGCAAAGCCAACGAGTATTTGGAGTGGAACGAGAAGGGACCAGTGAAGTGGGCGTGATCAACAGGAAGATCCAGAGTCCATAGCGCCGATACAGACCATAAACCAAAAGAAAATGAAGATCAGAGTGAGGATATAGCTTGCGATCGTTGCTCCTATTGCTCTGACCAGTATTCCTAGCAAATACCTCAAAACACCTTTTTCTTGTTTAAACTTTAGTGTGTAGGAAAGGGCAAAACAAATGAATAAATTGCTAATACTAAAAAACTTAAAAACTATCCAAAAGAGCTGGCTGTCTGCTTGCCAAGGATCTTTGATCGTGTGAGAAGCAGGCCAAATGCTTAACAAGGCAGCGCAAAGAACAATCAAAAAGAAGTTGGCCCAGTGCTCCTTTGTTGTTGGCTCGGTGGAGTTTTGAAGAGCTTCTGTTGGCATGTGCCCTTATTATTTCACTTCGATCTTTGCCTGTCCACCCATGTACGGTCTGAGCACTTCCGGGATGGTCACGCTGCCGTCGGCGTTTTGGTACATTTCCAAAATGGGAATGAGGATGCGGGGGGAAGCCACGCAGGTGTTGTTGAGGGTGTGCACGAACTTGGTTTTGCCCTCCGCGTCTTTGTAGCGGATGTTGAGGCGGCGGGATTGGAAATCCAAGAACGTGGAGCAGGAATGTGTTTCGCCGTAACTGTTGCGGGAAGGCATCCAGGTTTCGATGTCGTTTTTGTAGTATTGGCCCAGGCCCATGTCTCCGCTGCACACGGCCACCACTCGGTAGGGAAGTTTTAAATCTTGCAGCACTTCTTCTGCATTTTTAAGCAAGAAGGCATGGAGGCGTTTGTCTTCTTCGGGATCGTCGGTGCTCAGCACCACTTGTTCCACTTTTTGGAATTGGTGGATGCGGTAGAGTCCGCGGGTGTCCTTGCCGTAAGTACCGGCTTCACGGCGGAAACAGTAAGAGTAACCGGCGTAAAGTTTGGGCAGATCTTTTTCTGCAAGAATTTCGTCCGCGTGGTAGGAAGCTACGGAAACTTCGCTGGTTCCAATCAAATATTTCTCGTCGCTTTCTATGTGCTCCATTTCGGGGCGTTTCACTCCGAGCGCATAGGCTTGTTCTTCGCCGCCGGGGAAGTAGCTGGTGCCCACCATTGCGTCGCGGTTCACCATGAGCGGAGGCAGGAAGAGCGTAAAGCCTTTGGCGATGAGTTTGTCCACGGTGTAGCGCATGATGGCCAGTTCCAAAAGGGCGCCTTGGTTTTTGAGGAAATAGCTGCGGGAGCCGCCGATTTTTACGCCGCGTTCTACGTCGATGAGGTCGAGTTCTTCGCCGAGGGTGATGTGGTCTTTGATTTCAAAATCCCATTGGGGGAGTTCACCCCAGGTGTACATTTCCACATTTTCGCTGTCGTCTTTGCCTTCGGGAGTTTCGGGTGAAATGAGCCCGGGAGCGCGGAGCAAAAGGCCTTTCCATTCTTCGTTCAGACGGTTCATTTCTTCGTCGAGGCGTTTTTCATCGCTGCCCACGGCACGCATGTCTTCGATCGCGCGTTTTTTTTCATCTCCGGTGAGTTTTTGAATCTGTTCGCTGGCCGCATTTTTCTTCGCGCGAATTCCTTCAATTTCGGCTAGGAGTTTGCGGCGTTTTTCATCCACTTCAATAAAATGATCCACGTCGAATTTGGAATGCTTTTTGCGAGCCGCTTCTTTAACGGCCTCGGGGTTTTGAACGATGTATTTGGGGTCGATCATGGGGAAAATAAAGACCCCGCCAGGATAGCGAAGAAGGAGAGTGGCAGCAAGGGGATGCTATTTTTCTTCCCAATCTTGATCGTCAGTGCCTGAAGCGCCAACGCTGGCACATTTTATGCCTACCGCATTACGGACTTCTTCAGGTACGCCCTCACCAGGTTTTTGAGGGTCGATAGGGAGTCCTTTCGTTAAACGATTTAGGTCTACTCGTTCTTGGGCTTTGTCTTCTCGAAGTTCTGACATAGTGTTGTATTAGTCGTCACTAATTAAACACTATTTCGTAATTAAGTCAATCGCCTTACTGTCTTTGGTCCATTGAGTCTATGCGATCTGTACTGTTGCTCACGGACATGGTGCTGATTTGTTCTAAAGCGAGTATGATGCCTGCGGTTACGTCTACTACATCTCCTCCCATTCTTCTGCTTAGAGCGCGTTCGTCATCTGTTCGGGATTCGCCATCGTGGGTTTCTGTGGACATAAGGTGAGTTTAAAGTAGGCGCATTTAATCTGTAGTTCTTCATCAAGTCAAGTGCACTATAGAAATTCTATCGAATCCATCATAGCCTGTAGCGCATCCAGATCCTCTTGCAAAGAAGTGAGCTCTTTGGTGGTTTGGATGACGTGCATGTGCTTATTGTAGGAGAAGTTGCTTCGTGTGGTTTCGAATTGTTTTTGGGAACCCCAAGTCCATGTAACGTAGTAGGCGGCTTGTTCGCCGATCGTCGTCAGTCCTTCCGATGTCAGTGTGGCGGTGGCGTCTTCGTCGAAATCTGCGCGCAGGACTTGACTGAAGGACTGGAGCTCGGCGTCATCCAGGGCGTCGATTTCTTTCTTGAACCGGCTGAATTCAAAAGTGATTTGGGATTGATCGTCTGTTTTCACTATTTTGATCCCGCTTTCCGAAGTGCTTTCGTTGTAGGAGGTTTCCCAGTTGATGGGAACCTCTATTGTTAAACCATAGTCTGCGTAGATTTTTTCTTGTGTGGCCGTGCTTGTGGCGCTGGTTTCTGTCGGGCCGCTGTTGTCGCTGGTGCTGCCAAAGTACTTCGCACAGCCGGAAAGTAGGAAAAGGCTGGTCAAAACTAAGCTCAGTGAACTTTTGCGGAAATTCATGGGAGGGAGGTGAGGAGTGTCTGAATATTACTGGAGGCTCTGGGTGTCGCCAAGTGAGCGGCTTTGACAGAATTTTAAAATTACAGAGAAAATACCGCCAGCGGGTTGCGCGGCAATATTTTCTGAGTTGTCAATTAGGCCTTTTTCTCCTTCTTCTCCACTTTCACAATAGGCAGACGCTTCACGAGTACCTGTTTGCCTTCGATCAGCACCTGGAGTTCGATGGGATCCATGCTTTCGATCTTTAGGCCTTGGATGCCCCAGAAGTGGTTGTGCACGGCGAGTTCCTGCTCGATTTCTTTGTCGAACTGAGCCTTGGCGAGCACTTTGTCCTGCTGCATCAGCGTGAACGTGATGGAGTGCTTGCCCTTGGGCAAGAAGAGTTTGCTGACCACGAACATTTGAGGGTGCACGGCGGGCACTTGCTCGGTCATGATGCGGTCGAAGATGCCGCTCATGTTGAGCTTGCCGTCCATGGACACATTGGCGTAGTCACAGAACAGAGCGTATTCAATAGGTTGGATTTGCATAGAGGGTGAAGATTAAGTGGGTAAGTTGGTGAGGCGTAAGTCTGTGCGCACAGAGATTTTGGTCTATTTTTTGGCTTTAATAAGCCATTTCGTCTTCAATTTTCTTTCGTGGGTTTCTTGAAGGGCTTGGGCAGACGATAGATGGGCAGCGTGGCGGAGTCAATTTCATCGCCGTTTTCGTAGACTTTGAGAGTGAGCGGAGCGTAGGACTCCAGCGTGAGATCGAAGACACCCCAGAGGTGATTTTGCTCCTGCGTTTTTTGTGTCACGGTGAGTTCGAAGCTGGTCTTCGCGAGGACTTTGTCTTCCTGCTGCAGCGTGAGCATGAATTGGTGCTCGCCCTTGCCGAGGTGAAGGCGCGTGAGCACATACATCTGCGGATGTTTGGTGGGCGTTTCCATGGCGAAGAGACTTTCGAAGATGCCATTGAGATTCAACTTCCCGTCCGTGCTCATAGAAGCATGGTCGCAGAAGTGGACAAAGGGGACGGTGGTTTTCATAGAAATGCGGATTCTTCTAAATGGGATTGTTTGAGGATGGATCGAAAAGTTCCTTGAGGGATTTCTTTTTTATTCATGGGAAGTATGACGGTGAGAGTGGGGTCGCCATTCTTCCTAAACTTCCCATGACTGCCGTGCTGTCCGACGAAAAAGAAGCCGTCTGATTCCAATACTTTTGCGATTTTCTTGGAAGAGTACAGCTTAGGCATAGCTCCAAGGCATAGAAATCAGTTCCGGTTTTTCTACTTTTGTCACGGTGTGATCGTCCTGGAAGTATAATTCCAGTGCTTCTTTGAGATTCTTCACCGCTTCATCCTTTGTTTTTCCAAAGCTAGAAACTTCCACATTGAGACACTGAGAAACATAGTATTTCCCTTCTTTCCAGACCAGGACTTGTAGATTGGATAGGTTCATGGGTTTATTTTAGCATGAAATAGTGAAGTGAACATTCAATCTCTACTTCGCCTCTCCCTCCACAACAGATCCTTCTTCCGCCGGCTTGTCGTCCGCAGGTTTTTCGTCCTTCGGGTAAACCTTCACATCGGGGTCGTTGGTGGCGCCGGCTTCGGCACCGGCAGCATCGGGCTGGGCGTACATGGCGGCGCCGATTTTTTGGAGTTCGGTGGAGAGAGCGTCGCTGGCGGACTTCAAGTCTTCCTGAGAAGCCTCTGCGTTTTCGAGGAGTTTTTTGAGGGCGGAAAGTTTTTCATCTACGACGGGTTTCACGTCTGCGGGGACTTTGTCTCCGAGGTCTTTGAGGGTGCGTTCGGTTTGGGAAACGAGGGATTCAGCGGTGACGCGAGCCTCCACGGATTCCTTCTTTTTCTTGTCTTCGTCCGCGTGCATTTCGGCTTCTTTTTTCATCTTTTCAATCTCTTCTTTGGAGAGTCCGGAGTGGCCGGTGATGGTGATGTGCTGCACTTTGTTGGTGGCTTTGTCCGTGGCTTTCACGTTCATGATTCCGTTGGCGTCGATGTCGAAGCTCACTTCAATTTGAGGCACGCCGCGAGGAGCGGGGGGGATGCCGTCGAGTTGGAAAGTTCCGAGGAATTTGTTGTCCTTCGCGATGGGGCGTTCTCCTTGGTAAATGCGCACTTCCACGGAAGGTTGGCTGTCCGCTGCGGTGGAGAAGGTTTGTGATTTGGAAGTGGGGATGGTGGAGTTGCGTTCGATCATCGGGGTGAGCACGCCGCCGAGGGTTTCGATGCCAAGGGTGAGGGGAGTCACGTCGAGGAGCAAAATGTCTTTCACGTCGCCTTGCAGCACTCCACCTTGAATCGCGGCGCCGAGGGCCACGACTTCATCCGGGTTGATTCCGCGGTGAGGTTCACGGCCGAAAATTTCTTTGGCCTTGGCTTGCACGGAAGGCATACGCGTCATACCTCCCACGAGCACCACTTCCGCGATGTCGCTGACAAAGACGCCGGAATCGTCGATGGCCTTTTTGCAAGGGCCGGCGAGTTTTTCGAGCAGTTCGGCACAGAGGTCTTCCAACTTGCTGCGAGACAGTTTGATCACCATGTGTTTGGGACCGTTTTTGTCTGCGGTGAGGAAGGGCAGGTTGATTTCGGTTTCGTGTTGGCTGGAGAGTTCGATCTTTGCTTTTTCTGCGGCTTCTTTGAGACGTTGCAGCGCGACCTTGTCGTCCTTGAGGTCGATGCCTTCTTGTTTTTTGAATTCAGCCACGAGCCATTCGATGACGACGTTGTCGAAATCGTCTCCTCCCAAGAAGGTGTCTCCGTTGGTGGAGAGCACTTGGAATACACCTTCACCGAGTTCCAAAATGGACACGTCGAAGGTTCCTCCTCCCAAATCGAAGACGGCGATTTTTTTGTCGCCGGTGTGTTTGTCCAGGCCGTAGGCGAGAGCCGCGGCGGTGGGTTCGTTGATGATGCGTTCCACGGTGAGTCCAGCAATTTCTCCGGCGTCTTTGGTGGCTTGGCGCTGCGCGTCGTTGAAGTAGGCGGGCACGGTGATCACTGCGCGAGTCACGGGTTCACCCAAGAATTTTTCCGCATCGGCTTTTACTTTTTGCAGCACCATCGCGCCGATTTCTGCGGGGCGACGATTTTTGCCTTCGAGCATGATGTCCACTTCGCCGTCTTTGCCGGTTTTGCATTCAAAAGGGAAGCGCTTGATGAGCTCGCTGACTTCGCTGGATTGGCGGCCGATGAGACGTTTGGAAGAGAAGATGGTGTTTTTTTCGTTCATCACCATTTGGCGTTTGGCAGAATCTCCCACCAGACGTTCACCGTCTTTGATGGCGACGATGGAAGGGGTGGTGTTTTTGCCTTCCACGTTTGGGATCACCGTGGCTTCTCCGCCTTGCATCACGGCGAAACAGGTGTTGGTGGTTCCGAGATCGATTCCAATGATACGAGACATAGTTTGTTTGTTAAATTAGCACTCAGCATATTAGTGTGCTAAGTGCGGGGCGTCAAGAGTTTATGAGTCTATGGAGACGCATGCCCGCCTCGAAACTTTTGCAGCTCAGTAAATCTTTTATTATGGGTTCAAGTTTTATTCGGAGGGGATTGTCAGAGGGAAGATCCTCTATTTCATCCATCAATCGCTTTAAACGGGTTGGGTCCTGAGTCCCCATGCCGAGACAACTCACGTAGGAGCTTGCTGCGTTGGCTACCCGTGCGATGAGGCTGGTGGGTGCCGTTACGGAGTCGATTTGCTCTCGACTTCTGGCGCGTTGAGCGGCCAGAGCCCTTTCTTGAGCTGCCGCTCTTTGCGTGGATTCTAATCCTCTTAGGCGCGCTTCTTCGGCTCTTTGAGCCACTCGTGTTTTTTGTCGATCGAGCATGCTTCCTCCGTCTTTGATCATGGGCGCATCCGCTTTGTTCCATTCAGGCTCCTTCATGTTGTTTTCCTTAGTTGCTAAGGACTAATTCTGCACGATTTCCTCCGCTGCGTCCATAGCCTGGTTCACAATTTCCCCACCATTACTTTGGCGGGGCGGATGGTTTTTCCGTTGAAAGCGTAGCCTTTTTCAAAAATCTGAACCACGTGGCCGGCGGTGCCGTCTCCTTCCATCAGCATTTCGTGGCGATGAGGGTCGGCGGGCACATCGATTTGATCGATGACTTCCAGGCCCAGATCAGTGAGGGCTTTCAAAAGGTTGGACTCGATGGCTTCGACTCCTTTCACCCATTCGTTGCTTTTGAGTTCTTCGGGCATGCTGCCGAAGGCGCGGGCAAAGTTATCGAGGGCGGGGAAGAGGGCTTCCAGAAATTTGCGGTTGGCAAAGACTTGGATTTCGCCCCGTTCTTCGTCGGTGCGGCGTTTGAAGTTTTGCAAATCGGCCATGGCGCGCTTGGCGGTTTCGGTCATCGCGGCCAGGTCCGCTTGGAGCTGGGTGACTATGGGGTCCTGGGTGGTGTTGTCCTGAGGGGGGTTTTGGTTGGTGTTCATGGCTGCATTGTATTACACTTTTCGTGACTATTTAATCACAAATTATGAAACGTCTTTTATCCCTCGCTTTCTTGCTCGCGTTTTCAATGAATATTTTCAGTGTCGCAGCGGTAGAAACCGATCCTACGGACCAGCCTTGCGGGGAATGGGACGACGTGTCTTCCACTTATATGGATGTGATCACCGACGTTTGTGAACGTGGAATCATGGCGGGCTTGGGATCCTCCAATTTTGACGGTGACTTTGGTATTTCTCGCGCTATGGCGGCTACGGTGGGCAGCCGTATTGCCATGGGGCCCGATGATTTTAATAGCATGGAAGATGCCAACAGTTTTTATATCGATCAGTTGCAAAACTATTTCACGGATGTGCCCACGAACGACGAGTGGAACAATTGGCTGCTCAAGGCCATGTACTATGCTAGGACTCAGCATGTTATGAGTGGAGATGCCAATTCGGGTGGAGTTACGACTTTTCGCTATAATGATGATGTGACCACCGCAGAGATCTTGAAAATTTTATTCGAAGCGGCGGATGCCAGGGACGTACTCAATGTTTCGGATGCTTCTTCGGTGAGTTACGATGGCAGCCCTTGGTATGCGGATGTCGTTGCGGAATATTACGCTATGGGAGTGATCAATAGTTATAGTGCTGATGGCGGTGAGGGCGATTATATCCAGTTTTACATTTACTACGACACGTCGGACAGCTCTAAAAAGAACCTCATTCGTTTGGGGCTCAATGACGAGATCACTCGCCAGAATGTGGCTTTCCTCGTTTACGAAATGATCGATCAAGGCATGATGGAGGATCCGAATGGAGATCTTCAGGAAGTTCCGGATACGATAGGGAGGCTTTAAAGCCCGCCGCTTTCCAGCAAGTCTCTCACCTGCGTGAGGATAGCGCTGTTGTAGGCATAAGGCATACGCTTGGGGCCGAGGAGCCCAGCGGGGTCTTGCTTATTTTGATATTATGTTATAATATGCACTTCTAATCTAAAGTATGCCTGAGAGAGTCGCCACTATTACAGGAGTAAGAGATCCCATTCCTTTGGTTCTGGCGCAACGTTATCGAAGAGGTGAAGAAGAAGATGAGGACGGTTTCCATGTCGAAGGGGATACATTTGGTGGATCTTACCTTAGTGCTATCAAAAGGATTGCACGTTTCGAGAACATACAAGCTAAGCCTATGCTTTTGGAGATTGAAAGGGGAAGAAGTGCCGTACTTCTGACTCAGACTCTCGGTACCATGAAGGAGTTATCCAATCGTCCTGTTACCCGCCCTTTGGTGGAGCGGTGGCTTAGCGCTTTGCATGAACCTATTGCCACTCAGACTACAGTTCCACAGGCTTTGCAATTTTTTCAAAATACGCCCTATCCTCCTCAAGAGGTTCCTGACATTCTCAGGGTAGCTTTTCGTATCCAGAGTTTAGCAGAATCGATGGGTAAAGGTGAAATGGCTCCTGAACTTCTTTATCCTTTGCTTGCTGCATCAGAGACAAAAAATAACTTGGCCCAAGGAAAGCTTGAAATCTTTCTTGCTGCCCATTGGAACCGCTTGGTAGAACAAGTGGTTCAACATTTTTGCCGTGAACTCCCCGGGTCTGAAGCTTTGATTCGTGAACGGATAAAAGCAAGGGCTGCTTTTATTCATTTTAAAATCACCGATTTTTTGGCTTTGGTGGATTTGGACGACGATGTACGTCGATTGAGTGGGACTTGGAGTGTCACTAACGGTGAGATGATGCTTTCGAGTGCTTTATTTACCCGAGATCTAGGAAAGCTGGAGCATGTGATTCTTCATGAACTGTCTCACGCTGTTTCTGGGGTGAATTTAGAGGTTTCCGTTTACGATGATGACAGTCTCTTGGATGGTGAAATGCCACGAAATCACGATGAACTTGTGGAAGCTCTTTACGACACTCCTCTTGATCTTGGGTATAAAAGAGCTTTGGATTTGGGGAACGGTTATCCTACGTGGCTGGTGGAGGCCATTACGGAGGGCGAAGTGGTTGATATGATGCAAGCTGAGGAGCCGGAATCTTTTTACCCACATGAGCGTGGTTTGCGGGCCTTTTTACAGAGCGCTCCTACGGTAAGAAGGGCTTTGCCGGCGGCCTATTTGGAGTTGCATGATGATGACAGTGGTTTTGCGGGTTTACATGTAGCTTGTTCGCAGCATTTTGGAGAGAATTCACTCCGTCTTTTGGACAGTGTGGTCGCCAAACATCGCCCCGAAGGGGCTCTCACAGTTGTGCGAGGATTTCATGGAAAGTCGGTTGATTTTGCTCGATATCTGAAGAGTCAACTCTAGAGTAAATTGTTTTCCAGTAAGTCTCTCACCTGCGTTAAAATCGAACTGTTGTAGGCGTAGGGCATGCGCTTGGGGCCCAGGAGTCCGATGATGCCTTGGTAGCCGTCGTAATCGTAGCGGGTGAGAATGATGGAGCAGCTTTCGATGCCCTGGAGTACGTTTTCTTCGCCGATGAAAATTTTGGCTTCGGCGTCTACTTCAATGTTTTGCAGCGAATGGAGAAAATGGCTTTGGTCTTCAATCACCTCCATTACTTGGCTGGCTTTGAGCGGAGCTTCCATGAACTCGGGTTGGCGCAGCATTTTTGAAAAGCCCATGAAGAAGGTGCGGTCGTTTTCGGGAATGGTGGCGAAGGCCATGTTGGGGCTGGCTTGCGACAAAAGGGCCACGGCGTCGTTCACGCGTTGCTTGGCGTTTTGAGCGCGGTGCTGGTTCATCAGCGTGTGCAAGGTTTGCGTGGCCAGAGCTTGGGCGCGGCCGTAATCGGCGAGTTCGTCCACATAAAGACGGTAGCCTTTGTCGGTGGGCACGCGGCCGGCAGAGGTGTGGGGCTGCATGATGAGTCCGGCCTCTTCCAAATCCGCCATGTCGTTGCGCACGGTGGCGGGGCTCACTTTAAAATTGTAGGTGAGGATGATGGTTTTGGATCCCACCGGTTCCGCCGTCTGAACAAAGTGCTCAATGATGGCGCTGAGGATTTGGTTTTTGCGGGTGTCGGTCATGTTCCTAGTATAGCATTATTCGCGGCTCGCCATGTACGCGGCGAGGTCGATGCAGCGCAGGGAATAGCCCCATTCGTTGTCGTACCACGCGAGGATTTTCACGAAGTTGCCGGTTTTGCCGAGCACTTGAGTTTCTCCGGCGTCGAAGATGCTGGAGTGTTTGTCGCCTTTGAAATCCATGGAGACCAGAGGTTGATCGGTATAGCCCAAAATGCCTTTCATTTCTCCTTCGGAAGCGGCTTTCATGGCGGCGTTGATTTCTTCGGCGGTCACGTCTTTCTCGAGTTCAGCGGTGAGATCCACGAGGGAAACTACGGGAGTGGGCACGCGTAGGGCGATGCCGTGGAATTTGCCGGTGAGTTCAGGCAGCACGAGCCCGATGGCTTTGGCGGCACCGGTGGACGTGGGGATGATGTTGAGGGCGGCGGCACGGGCGCGGCGGAAATCTTTATGGTCGTTGTCGGTGAGGTTCTGGTCGTTGGTGTAGGAGTGCACGGTGGTCATGAGTCCACGTTTGATTCCGAAGTTTTTGCTGAGCACTTTGGCCACAGGAGCGAGACAGTTCGTGGTGCAGCTGGCGTTGCTCACAATGAAGTCTTTGGCGGGATCGTACTCGGTGTGGTTCACGCCCATCAGCAAAGTGTGGTCGATTTCATCCTTGGCGGGAGCAGAAATCATCACGCGTTTGGCGCCGGCGGTGATGTGTTTGGAAGCGCCTTCCTTACTAGTGAAAGCTCCGGTGCATTCGATCACGAGGTCGATTTTGAGATCTTTCCAAGGGAGAGCCAGAGGGTCTCGGTTTTGCACCAGGATGGTTTCTTTGCCGTCGACAGTCAGTTTTCCGGGTTCACCCTTGATCTCCATGGGAATGGTGCCGTAGTTGGAATCGTATTTGAGCAAATGCGCGGTTTGTACGGGGTCTCCGAGGTCATTCACTGCCACGATGTCGATGGTGGGGTTCATTAAATTCGCACGAAAGATCATTCGTCCGATTCGGCCAAAGCCATTGATGGCAACACGCATGATGGAGGGGTTAATCGCGGGTAGTATAATGATTTTTGGCTTGGGTTCAAACGCTAATTTTAGCTATATTGTCCTCGTTATGGTCCATCGCCTAAAAAAGTTTCATTCTCGCTTCAAAACCTTTGGTTTTGTTTTGACCACTGTTTTAGGGGTTGTACTTTTTTGGAGAGGAGTATGGGGCCTCATGGATATTTACCTTTTCCCCGATCAGCCTACGCTGAGTTATCTCTTATCTATTTTAGGAGGTTTGCTAGTTTTGTGGATTGATGATGGAGAGATTGAGGAATTGGTCCATCACTCCTAGAGTTTAAGTTCTGCCGCAGGCTCGGTGTATTGCTTGGCTTTGCTGAAATAAGTGGAATGGAGCCAGCGGGTTTCTTGGGTGCCGTCGCCGTGGGTGAGGAGGTATTTCCAGACGATTTCTCCGATGCCCAGGTCGCCGACATTGCTTAGGGTTTCCTCGGTTTCGTTGCTGGCGGTGTAGGGCCCGATCAGGGTGGTTTCGCGCCCGTCATCTTGTCCATAAAAACGGATCGTGGCTTCGTAGTAGCCTTCTTCTTGCGCCACCATCAAAAGGTAGTTGGGAGTGTTATTCACAAATTTGAGGTCTTGTTCGTCGGGGAAGACAGTGGCGTCCAGGCCGTCGCCGTAATCGTTGTAGTAAATGACATAGAGGCTGTGGTTGCGTTGCTCGGTGATTTCGAGCGCGGCGTCGAGTGCGGCGCGGTAAACGGTGGTGGAGACTTGGCACACGCCACCGGCGGGAGCGGGTTCTGCCACTTTGCCATCCACAATCACGAGCGCACGCTTCCAGCCTCCGTACTCAATCGGGCCGAGGAAATCCAGGTAAGAAAATTCGCCTCCTGGTGGAATGAGCACGCCGTTGAATTTTTCGTTGAGAGCCTTTCTTATATTGAACTCGCGCTCGGGTGAAGATCCCCAAAAGGTGGATTTCCCCTCGCCGAGCAGTTGCAGTGGGCCTAGGTCCACGCCGGTTTCATTGAGGATTTGCCCGGGCAGCTTTTGGATGAAGGGTGTGTTTCGCCCCAGGGTGATTTGCAGGCGAGTGAGGAAGTCGATGAGGTGGTATCCGTCCGCTATTGTGCCGGTTTGGGTGACCTTGGAAACTTGCGTGGGATCGGCGGCGGTGATGTGGATGTCTTTCGCGGGCGAGTCCACGAGAGAGTGCAGCGTGCTGGTGACGTAGCTGAGGAAGGCCGGCGTGAAGCCCGTGGGAGTGAGATCTTTTTCTTGAGTGGGGAAGGTGTAGGTGGTTCCGTTGGCCTCTATTAAAAGATCCGCGTGGGCGGTGGGGGCGGCGAGCAGGAGTGCTGTTGCCAGCGTGAGGTAGGCGATTTTCATGGATTCAATTGTAGCAGTGTTGGGGCTTGCGCCAATGGTGAGTATAGCCTCACCACAATTGTGCAAAACGAGCCAGTCGAAGTATGTTTTTTGTCAGGACTTTTGGTGACGGGTGGGGGTAAAATTATGGCGTCTTTTAATCTGTTAAATATGACTGATGAACAACTCCTTCGGCTCTGCGAAAAATTTGGGAAACGGGCACTGCTGTGGCGGCAAAAGTTTACAGGACTACTGCCGGAAGTGAATCGGCGGCGGCTTTATGAGAAGCGTGGGTGTCAGAGTATTTTTGAGTTTGCCTACAAACTTGCCGGACTTTCCAAGGAACAAGTTCAGAGGGCTGTTCAGTTGGAAAGGACCTTTTTGGACAAACCGGCGCTTCACGAACTCTTGGTGCGGGGTCAGGCGAGTTTGAGCAAGCTCGCTAAAATAGCCTCCGTTGCTACTTTGGAAAATGAGGAATTTTTGGCCGAGCAGGTGAAACGTTTACCCAGAAAAGCCTTGGAAACTTTGGTGAGGGACGAGCGTGTTTTTGAAAAGCAAAATGGCGTACCAAAGCCATTATTTGCGGTAAAAGTTGTTCCCGGGAACAACTTTGAATTGTCCGATGAAGTGGTGCAAAAGCTGAGGCGCCTCCACGAGCAGGGGCAGGATGTGGATGCGATTCTTTTGGGGCTTCTTGAGCTACGCGAGGAAAGGATCGCTCGAGAGAAAGAAGAAGTTGCGAGCGGGTTGAAGGCTACGGATTCTCATTATATTCCGGTGAGGGTACGCCGCGTGCTTCGGGAGGAATTCGGCAAAAAATGCTCCATTATGACTTGCCCAAAACCCGCTGAAGAAATCCACCATACTCAACGGTTTTTTTTGGGACGTTCACATGACCCGCACTATCTTGCGCCCCTTTGTCACGAGCATCATCAGCTGGCGCATGCCGTGGATGTGCGCGTGAGGGAGCATTGGTAGTGTAGTGAGCACGCCCTCACCACGACCGGTAGTGGGAGGGTGATTTTTGGAGCCACTATTGCCGTGTCGTGTGCAAAATAGTTGTGCAATGAGTGCGGCGCTTTAGCAAGTAGTTTTTCTTGAAAAGTTGCGCCCCCACTTAACAGGTTTAAAATCGCGCAATCTGCAAACTGTTGCATACAAATTGTGCACATCTTCCGCATCCAATTTAAGCATTGTCTTGACGGTGAATATTCTGCGTCCTAGGGTGGGCTTACTTTCTACAGCTCGTTCAAAAAACTTATACAAGGTTGTGCATAAAAGTTATCCAGCTTCTGAGCCGCATCATGAGTCCGTCCTTCTAAAGGAATCACTCGAAATGCTGGGCCTGAAGCCGGGGATGACCGTAGTGGATTGCACCTTGGGACTCGGAGGACATTCAGCAGAAATACTGAAAGCCATCGGACCCAAAGGACATCTCTACGCCTTCGAAAAGGATGCAAGAAACCTGAAAGTTGCAAAGGAACGACTTGGGAAGATCGCGAAAAATTTCACTATTTTCCACGATTCATTCAGCTCATTGACAGATCGGCTAAGGAGGGAAGGGGCATCGTTGTTCGATGCTATTCTCTTTGATCTAGGACTCTCCTCCCCACATGTTGACGATGCTGCCCGCGGATTTTCTTTCTCCAAAGAAGGCCCGCTGGATATGCGCTTCGACCCCCGACAGAAGAAAACAGCTGCCGACGTTCTCAATTCCTACACGGAATCGGACCTCGCGGATGTGTTCTATAAGTACGGGGAAGAACGACAATCGCGAAAACTCGCGCGTGCCGTTGTCGATGACCGTCGAAAGGGACCGTTTGTCTCCACGCAACAGTTTCTATCCTTTTTGGATCGTGTTCTCGGGAGAGCCAAGTCCGGCAAGAACCGGGCCCCCCAAATTTTTCAAGCCCTCCGCATGGAGGTGAATGAGGAACTGTTGGCCCTGGAGCTTGGTCTCAATCAAGCGATTGAGCTTTTAGCTCCTCACGGACGCGTGGTTGTGCTCAGTTACCACTCTCTTGAAGACCGCTTTGTTAAGCAGCTCTTCAAGCAACTGGCCACAGACCTCCGCGATCCGAATGACATCTTTGGGCGCAGAGTCCTCAGGTCAAAGAGCCTTTCCCTCCTTACTAAAAAGCCGATCAAACCCTCCGCAGAGGAGGTATCCCGTAACCCGCGAGCTCGCAGCGCTGTGCTGAGAGCCGTAGAAAAACTCCCCACATGATTCCGTTTATTTCTAATCTCCGCGCCCTCTTCATTCGTAATGAACGGCTCAGTTTTGCGTCCGCCGGAGCTCTCATGCTCCTGATGGTGGTGGGCATGGGCATGGTCTCGCTCACGTCGCTCAACGACAAAGCCATGAAGGGTTATCAGCTCAACAAATTGGAAACTTCACACGAACAGTTGGTGCAGGATGGGGAAGTGACAGACATGCTGTCGCTCCGCGCGCGCTCCATGAGTGTGATCGAGGCCGCCACGACTTATATGGTGAAGCCCGACCGTACAGATATTACTTATGTACTGCCGGTGGCCGTGGTGGCATCGAACGATTCCGAGCTCAGTTATTAAAAACGACACCCCATTTTAATGGGGCTTAAGGGGAAATCGCACAAAGCCCTCCGCAAGGAGGGTTTTGTGTTTGACGTGCCCGGTGGTGGCTTTGCCTGCGCTATGCCGCGCGCTGCTGAGTGGTACTTGACATAACAAATAAAATGGGTATAGTATGCCTACTTCTCTTTATAAAAAATGCCTAAAACTCCTGATCCTTTTCGTAGCTCTCGGCCCGGTGAAAGTGAAGCAGCTGCGCTTGCTTCTTTGCATAAAACATTAGGCGTTCCAGCAGTAGCTCCTAGTCGTTCGGCGGCTGTGGATTCTGTTGTTCGAAGGGATATGGCTGGCTTGGCTGCGCGTGCTAAGGCCATTGCTCCTAATCCTGCACCGCTCGCGATTGCGGCGCCTGCGCTTCCCCCAGATCTTCCCGTAGAACCGGCTCCTTCGGGCCGTTGGATGCTTCCCTTGGCTATTGTTAGCTCTTTTGGGATGACGATGTGTTGTGCCGGATCGTGTGGAGGGCTTTTTACGGCCGCTCAGTTTGGAATGTTTTCGAGCGACGAAGTGTCTGATCATGAGGCTGTGCCTTATAGCCCTCGTCGAGCTTCTACAAGAACTACTACGTTGCCTAGTCCTAGTGCTGGAGGATCTAAATCGCCGACGACTAAAGGTAAAGGTGTGGAAGAGGCTACGGATGCGAATTTTGACCAAGCCATTGAAAGAGGGGACACGCCCGTGTTCGTTGATTTTTATGCGACTTGGTGTGGACCTTGTAAGGTTGAAGCACCCTTATTGGAGCAGATGGCTGCAAAATATGCCGGTAAAGTAGTGGTGTTGAAGGTGGATGCGGAGGCTTCTCCTGAAACTGCGAAACAATATGGGATCAATGCGTATCCTACTTTGGTGGAATTCAAACATGGCAAAGAAGTGAAACGCATAGAGGGCGCTCTGGATTTATCTGAACTGGATGCTGAATTTGCAGCTCTTATTAAAAAATAAACCATGTCTACTGCTTTGGATCAGCAACGGGAGGGCCAAGAAGGGGTTTTGCTAAAGAAGCTGGGTTTGGGTGCGGCCATCGGTCTTTTTACCGGTACTGTTGCAGCGACTTCTTTGGCGGTGTGCGCCGGTGTGGGTTATGAAGTGCTCACGCATGAGAGTGACAACTCCGAGGCTTTGCCCCAGGTGCCGGTTTCTCGTAGAGAAGCGGCTCGACAGTCGCGAGCTCCCCATGCTCCTAGTACTCCCAGGAGTACGGCCAGTTCCTCGAGGCCTACTGCTTCTTCTGCCGTACCGGCCCAGGTGCCCACTCCTACACTCACTCCCACAGTGCTCCCCGATACCTTGCCTGCCAGCATTACGGCTTCGCTTGCCGAGAAAATTCGAGCTCGATTGGAACAATTGGATGCGGCGGATGGCTTTGACGGACCTTTGTTTTTGGGTATGCAAGAGAGTGGTTTGCCTGATGGGCGAGACCAATATATCGGTACTCCGGGCTTGAAGATTGTCCCTTATCAGGAAGTGGCCGATCTCGCTAAGCCGGGGGAATACCTGACTTTTTTGATCGATACGATGGATTCGCCTCAGGATGCAGCTGAACTCACGCACCCTTTTTTCTTGCGACCGGGGGACAGCACTCAGTATCCCGGTTTCCCCCAAGATATTATCCAGCGTGAACAGGGAGATTGTGATGATTATTCGATTTTAACGCAGTTGGCTTTGAGCCGTTTGGGCCAGAGAAAAGGAGTGGATTATCACCCTCGTGTTATTGGTGAAGTTCCTAAAGGGACCACTGTGGGTCATGCAGTAACGATCTATGATGAGAATGGAGTTCCTTTTACCATCGATCAAAATCTCCCCAGACCTTTCCATGGTATTTCCGAGGCTTCTTCTTTCTTTCCTCGTGTGGACAGGGCCCATTGGATTGAAATAACGGTTGCTACTCCGAACCGCAGCTACCGTTTGCCCATCAGCGGAGGAACTCTACAACCTGACTATAGAAAGGAAATGGTGGCGCGCTTGAACGGTGAGACTTATGCTGGTGAGGGGTTTGACTTTTCTAGTTTGCCCTCCGGCTGGGATCACTATAGTGGTGGATTGTTATGTTTTGCACCGGATGCTGATGCGGAGTGTGCCCAAATGGTTATTTTACAAGATGGCAAACTGAATCAGGTTTCTTATGAGACCGGGGCTTTGGCTTGGCAGAAGTACGATCGGAATGGGAAGTTGGAGGCTGAAATTTTCCGCTCGGGGTCCACTCGTGTGATTGAATATCGCGATGGGCAAAAGGTAAATGTGGTCCCTTTTTAAGGTTCAATAGTTTGATTAAAACAAATACTTGACAATGTGTATATCTTGTATTATATTGACACTCTCTAACTTCTATTTCTATGTCTAGTCCAGCAGCTCCAGATGACGCTTTGGTTCCAGTGGCTCCCGGTGATTCCACCGACGTGGTTGTAAGCCCTCGTCCTGGTCGCAGAGAACTGGCGAATGTGGTGGATGAACTCAGAAGTGGCGGGAAACGCCCTAATATTGCTCGTATTCTTCGTCAAGCAGGGAATACCGATTTGGGTGCAATGGCTGGGGACTTGTCTTCTTATAAAGACGCTATAGCCAGCATGCTTCGTGACATCGCGGATGTAGAAGCTTTGGGGGATTCAACTTTGCAAGACCATGGAGCTAAGGCCGCAGCGGTACGCCGTTTGTTCGTTATGTTCATGAACCGTGAGCCTCAAGCCAATGAAGATGTGGGCACGATGATGGCTGAAATTCACCGTGTGCGAGAAACTTTAGTGCAACGTGAACAAGACCTTATTAAACAAGAAGGAGCACTCACTCAGACTCGACGTGAAACAGAACTGGGCACCGCCATGGCTTTAAGTGGGCATGTGGGCGCTCTTGAAGAAGAAGAAATTAGTGCAGCCAGCGACAGAGCTGGCAGAGCAGATCGTCTTCATGGAGCACGTATGGCTTTAGCCAAACGACGTGCTGGCCATGGGGTGGCTTTGCGTCAAACGGAAGATGAAGGAGAGTTGGCTTTGCGTGCTCAGGAATTGGCTAGAAAGCGTGGTGAACGCCCTATTGCTGAAGATCTTCTGATTTTAGCCGCTGATGAGAGACATGCAGCTGATGTTTTGAAGGAAGCCGCTCAAATTCGCTTGGATCGTGCTAAGGATGGCATTGCCGGAGCGGTTGCTGTGGATGAAAACAAGAGAGCTAAAGAAAACCATGAAGCGAATACAGCGAATGAACGCAATAAAAACTTGAGTTTGTACGCCATGTTCCTTGCTCAAACGGTATCCGGTTACTTGGCTGCTCAAGGTGTGCATGGAATGTCCTTGCACCCGGATAGTGCCAGTTCTTGGATTTTCCCTATTGGTGCTTCTGCGGCTTTGAATGGGACGATCTTTGTGGCTACGTCTCAATACTTACGTCAAAACTGGGAAATGCGTAAAAATCCTCTCCTCGCAGCTGGATTCTTGGCTGCAGCAGGTCTTACAGCCATCTCCGGTTATACGGGAGCTGCTCGTGAAATGATCCCTGAAACAGTGCTTGCGGATGCCGTTAAGGATCGTGTGGTGGCTACCACGGAATTTGTAGAAGCCGCTCGTCCTGTAGTGGCGCAGAAATTTACTGCTCCCGCCAACTCTTTGGTGTTGGACATGAAGCAGGCAGGTGCCGCTCTCTACGACGAAGCGACAGGAAGAGGACCTTCTCATCAGTATGGTTTTAGAAACCATTCCATTGAGGCTTTGGCACGCTACCGTGTGACGGTGGACACTGCTTCTCGTGGTTTGGCCAGTGCTGGAATGTGCGATGACCTTCGTCTTATGGCTACGGATTACCAGGCTTTGGCTGACCGTTTCCAATACGAATACGAGCACCCCAGCCAAGCCGGTGGCTTTGCAGACACGTCCTTTGTGACTGTGGATGCTGATGGAAAAAAGGCTTACGACATGACTTTTGATTCTCAAGTCACCGCTTGTGATGCTGCTTACCCACTTTCACCTACAGAACTGATCACTTCTATCGATAGCGACCTTGCTTCTATCCGTGAAGGCTTGGGCGATGGAAGTATTCAGGACACTCCTCAACTCAACGAGCACATTCGAAACTTGAATGCTAGCCTGCAAAAACTGGCCAGTGCTCTCAAGTTGGACACCACTAAACTGGCTGATCTGGCTTCTGGTGTGACTCCTCATACCACTGAAGACGGTGCGCCTGCTGGCACAGCAGGCGAGGAAGATTCTGACGTCGACGAAGAAGTGGCTATGGATGGTTTGATCGCTCCTGATCTTAAAGAATTGGAACCGATGACCTATGAAGCTTTGGGACTGCTTGTGGAGCACTTGGTGAACTTCTACGAAGCTGATTGGGATCACTTCTCCCTGAAGTATCCGTCTATGTTCGTGGTGGCTTCTGTCATCGATCAATTGGGTCTTATCTTGGCCATGATCGCGATTGCCACTAGCAAACGTGTGGATCAAAAAAATGCTGCTTATATTGAATCTCTCTCTCGTGTGCAGAAAGGTGAAGAACGGGCTCGCGGTCTCTTGGACCGTTTGAAGGCACGTCTTACCCCTGCAGCAAAACCTGTAGATGACGATCCTTTGGCCTGATTCATTCCACCTTACAATAACTTTCTCTATTTATGGCAACTCGTACAACCGATCTCACCGACGCTGAATTGGAGCCTACTCCAGAATACGAAGTGGCTGATGCCCCTCGTTTGGCTCAAGAATTAGTGATTGATTTGCAAAATGATGTCCAACATCCTGCTTTGGAGCTTCTCAGTATTCGAAACGCGGAATTGGGGGCGGCTTTGGACTTGGATCAGCGCATTGCAGACGCTGTTTTGCGTGATACTTATCCTCATTTGCGCCGTTTGTTGGAGCAGAAGATTCGTGTTCGTAATGCTCAGATGAAGGACCCTTTCCTTGTGGAACAGCGTAGAGACAAATTAGACCGTTTGCGTCAGCAACGTCAGGAGCGTAGCGATGCTGCAGCTCGCAGGGCTATGGTTCGTCGTGCGACTCCGTTGGCGCTTGTGGGAGGAGCTCTCCTTGCAGGTGGAGTGACCGCTTTTAACGTGGCGCGTCCGGAAATTTTGCGCATCTTGGCTCAAAATCAAATCAATATTGTGGCGACTGACAATTTGAGCAATCGAGAACTGGCCACGACCACTCCTAGTAGAGTAGATCTGAAGGGTGTGCCTATTCGTTTTGCCTGTATTAAAACCGCTGATGGAACTTGGGAAGCAGGCGATATTCGAGATGTCTTTACGGATGAGACTTTGGAATCCAGTTCTTATCCCTACCAGGTTAAGTTTGGGGGAGGGGTAGATCCTGATTTGAGTGTGGCAGAGGCGGGTTGGGGGACTACGGTCCTTTTCCCTCCTGCGAAAGTGAGCGCGAATTTCCCGGCAGCCTATGGGGCTACTGCGGTGCTCGCCAATGGGTCTGCTGTTTACAGCATTCCTACGGGACAATTTATCACTGATCCGGAGCATGTACTCCCTGCTGAATTCACTACAGGCGAACACGCGCAAGATGGTTCTTTGGTTCATTACGTTCTCGTCAGTCCGGATGGTCCTGCTTGTGCCGGTGCCGCCACGGATGCTGATCCTGAGCTGAAAATGGTGGATGCGACTTTGGACACCGAGTACCCTGAACTCTCTTTGGAAAACTTGGCTGGCGAAATGCCGGAAGTGGATGGAGCTTATACGGAACAGTTTGCCAAATATGGCTTAGATACTTGGTATAGCCGTACTTTCTACCCCAACTTGGTACTTTCTTTTGACACTGCTGTGCGTGAAGCCAGTAAATCGGGAGTGTCTCGTGACAAACTGCAGATCATGGCCGACTTTTTGACCAATCATACCTTTGAAAAGAGTCTTCTCCGACTCTTGCAATACTTGCAAGCTAACGTGAAGAAAGACACCTTCCAACAATTTGTGGACCAGCTCAAAAAGAGCAATGCTCCTCATTTTGCCATCAATGTGGACGAAGCCTACGAAACTACTGGTTCACATGCCCACGAGCCTGATCGTGTGGACGAAGCACGCCAGGGTTGGGTTACGGCCTATCCTTCCGACTTGAACGAAGGAGTGCTGTTCGATGGACTCATTCGAGAAATTTCCCATGCAGCGCCCACTCCAGGGATGGCTGCTTATTTCACGGGAAATCCTTTGGAAAACCGTCCTCAAGATTACGTCTTTGATCAAGGTATTGGATATTTCCTTACTGAAAAAGGTATTGGTACTGCTGCGGGTACCCCTAGCCAGCAGCTTATCGAGCGCTTGGTGGATAAAGGCCAAGTGGATGAAGTGATCCGTTTCTGGACTTACAATCCAGACGACAAATTGAGCGAAAACGGAACGGCCCTCTTCAATGATACGACCCTTTCTCTTCCTGCATCTCTTCGACAACAGGATATTTACGATGCGATCCTTGAGGCTTCCACTTTGGACAAACCTCTTGCAGAAGTGACTCCCGACGAAAAAGCTCAGCTCACAATCTTTGTTCAGGCGCATGATAAATCTGTTTCAGGAGATGAAACTATTGAAGGCGCGGCTCAAACAATGCTGGGAGCTCTGGAGACACTGAGCCAGTAAAAAGAGGCTATTCCCCCCTGCGTGGCGCCGGCTTTGTAGTTGGCGCTGCAGGTGGGGTAGTATCTCTTGGGGGGGTCGCAGGTGTAACAGGAGCTGCAGGCACTGGAGGAGGATTTTGTGCGGGTGCAGTAGGTGTGGCTGAAGGCGCCCCGTCTGTCACGGTTTTTGAACCAGGAGCTGCAGGCACTGGAGGAGGATTTTGTGCTGGTGTGGTAGGAGGTAGTGAGGGTGCTGCGTCAGGCGCGGTTTTTGAACCAGGAGCTGCAGGCACTGGAGGAGGATTTTGTGCGGGGGCTCCAGGTACAGCTGGGGGAGTTGCAGTCTTAGCATCCGGTAGGTAGGGGAAAATATCTACGCTTACGTTGCTAAATCCACTCGCTACACTTGAGGCGGCGCGGGTGATGGTCAGTTTACCTCCCACTACGGTCATGGTGTCTCCGGGGAAGAGGGAGTTGATTTCCTTGCCACTGGGTTGGCTGAGCATGTAGCGGTAAGCCAAGAGCATCAGTTTTGAGGTACTCAATTGGGCAGCCGGTACTTTGTCGAGGAGTACTTTCGTCACGCTATCGCCGGATTTTGCAGTATAGCCAGGCATGTTTAGCGCAATTTTTGGAGGAATAGCGCTGGCGACGTCGGTTGCTAATTTGTCTCGCTGAGTAGGCGTATTTTTAGCGTACTCTAAGGCGTGCGTAGTCGCTTTACCGGAACTAGCATCGGTCCAACGTTCTCCTCCCGCCGCTTCCAAATACATTTGTCGGGAGGGATTTTCGAAGTGGGAAAGACGTTTGCAGCGCAGCATTTTGTTTTTGTTAAATTCTTTACATTCTAACACAAAAGAAGCTTTGTTTCAAGCTTCTGAAGTGCGGGGACTTTATTTTGCGGTTTTGAGGTAGTGGATCACGCGATCATTTATTCCTGGAACTTGAGGGCAGAGGTCGGCAGGAGCGGTCATGGCTTTGTCGTATACGCCGTCCCCTTTTGCGGTGACAGTGACAGGTGTTCCACTGGTCCATCCCGTCCAGTCGATGCCTGGAGTGGGGCACCCATCGAGGAAAGTGAAACTGGCGCTGCCGGCTTTAAATGTACCGTCTTCACAGATGAACGTATAAGCGGCACAAGAGCCTTCGGCTTTTACGCGGTCCGCTTTTTGAGCGTCTGTGCCTTTATCAAAGATATCAGGAGCCAATTCCCATCCTTTAGGGAGGGCTGTGTTTTTAACAGGTTCGGCAGCAGGTGTAGCGGGTACAACGGTAGGGGTCGCAGGTGCGACAGGAGCTTCAGGAGCTGGAACTGCAGGTACGGGCGCCGCTGGCAGTACTGGATCTGCCGGTACTACAGGGGCAGCCGGAATAGCCTCAGTTGAGGGAACTGCCGCCGCATCGTCTGCAGCATCGGCCACGGGAGCAGCTTCAGGAATGATTTGCTCGTTTGTGGCGAAAACTCCGAGTTTTACGGCGGCCAGTAGTGCTGCAAGACCTACCGTTCCAAAAGAGACAGTACTGCAGCCCACTGCGGCGCAGCCAGCTGCGAGTCGGTTGGATTTCTTGGGAGCGCCGACATTACGAATGATTTCAGGCATAGTAGAGGATATTTTAAGAGAGCTCTCTTTTTACCATAATCCTTTGAATACGTCAAGCGGAATAAAATTTAGCTGCCAGTTGCGATCTGGAGCGCGCTGGTTTATAGTCGGCTCACCTTTATTTTGCATGTTTTATGGACCTTTCTGCTTTACAAGAAACGGCTCGTGCTATGGTGGCGCCGGGCAAGGGAGTCTTAGCCATTGATGAGAGCCATGCCACCTGTAAAAAGCGCTTTGAGGCGCTGGGTGTGGAGTGCACGGAAGACACGCGCCGTGAATACCGCGAACTTTTGGTGGCGGCACCGGGAATTGGCCAGTACCTGGGTGGGATGATTTTGTTCGATGAGACTTTGCGCCAAAGCGCTCGTGATGGGCGAAAATTTGTGGATGTGCTGAAAGCGGCCGGGATTTTGCCTGGGATCAAAGTGGATACCGGCGCGAAGGATTTGGCCCTGCACGCGGGCGAACAAGTGACGGAAGGTTTGGATGGACTCCGCGACCGTTTGGGGGAATATAAAGCCTTGGGCGCGGCTTTTGCCAAATGGCGCGCGGTGATTAATATTTCTGACGTTTTACCGAGTGAAGCTTTAGTGATGGCCAATGCGCACGCGCTGGCTCGTTATGCGGCTTTGTGCCAAGAAGCGGGAATCGTGCCCATGGTGGAGCCGGAAATGATCATGGAGGGCAGCCACAGCGTGGAGCGTTGTTATGAAGTGACGGCCCGTGTCTTAAAGGCCTTGTTTGGCCAGCTCGCGGAGCAGGGTGTGGCCTTGGAAGGAACGATTTTGAAGGTCAGTATGGTGCTGCCAGGGAAAGCGTGTCCAGTGCAGGTGAGCGATGAAGAGGTGGCCAAATGGACGGTTCGGGTTTTGAAGGAAAATGTGCCCGCAAACGTAGCGGGTGTGGTGTTCCTATCTGGTGGGCAGAGCGATTCTCAGTCGACCTTACGTTTGAATGCTATGCATCAATTGGGTGAAGCGTTGCCTTGGCCTTTATCCTTCTCCTATGGCCGTGGAATTCAACAGCCTGCTTTGGAAATGTGGTGCAAGGAGCGCAGCGCATTTGAAGGTGCACAGAAAGTTTTAGTGCACCGTGCTCGGATGAATGGCTTGGCGTCTGAGGGAAAATACACGGTGGAGGCAGAGCAGGGTGCGTGAGTGGGCGTTTTGTCAACTCAATTGGTGAGCATATACTTACCCCTCGTGCTAGCATGTGGACATGGATAAACGAGATCAACAGGTTCATCAGCAGTTTTCTGACTATGGGCGCAATGCACGTGAGTGGATGCGAAAGTGCGTTTTGTTGCTCCCGGAGATTGAGCGCCGGCAGATTTGGCGGAAGGCCCGCTGCGGGAGCATTTTTGAGTACGCTGCCAAACTGGCAGGGATGAGTCGGGCTACAGTGGAAGATGGCCTTCGGGTCATGAAAAAAGCGGAAGAGTTTCCCGCTTTGAAGGCGGTGGTGGAAAGTCGTGGGGTCAATCGTGTGAGACCGATTGTGGCAATCGTCACCAAAGATACGGAAGAATTTTGGGCCGAAAAAGCGCGGCAAATGAGCCGTCATACCTTAGAGACTTACGTTCAAAATTACAGGTCTGAATCCCGGACCGGTCCGGCAAACCAATCTGTAAAACTCACCATGGATTTGCCGCTCGAGATGGTTGAGAAATTGAAGGCCATGAAAGCCGCAGGTACTTGGGAAGAATTGATGGGGAAGTTGCTGAATGGAGCGCCGGCGATCGCGCAAGAAGCCCTCGAATCGGTGAGCACCTCTTCTCGCCACATTCCCGCGCGGATTGGAAGGCATGTTACAGAGCGCACGGGTGGCCTTTGTGCCTATCCTAGCTGCTCGCGGGAGGCTACTTCGCTGCACCATACTCAACGCTGGGGGCTGGAAAAAGTTCATGATCCGGCGCGGCTCCATGGCTTGTGTGATGGCCACGAACGCCTGGCTCATTTGGGACTGATTGAAAACGAGGAGGCGATGCCGCAGGAGTGGCGGGTGCGTGCGCAGCCAGATTTGACCACTGACAAGCGTTTCATAGATCAGTTTGTGGCGCTCTATAGGCCGACTTAGCGGGCCCGTTGCCTTTCGGTCCCTACAGCGTTATTCTGGCGGCGTATGCTTTTCGATTTTCTTCAAAAACAAGGCGCCCCTCAGGAACTGGCTGAACTCATTGTGGAGCTCGGGCGTGCGGTGGAGGAAATTTCCGGCACGATCATTCACGAGAGCACGGGTAAGGCAGGGACCAAGAATTCTTTTGGCGAAGAGCAGATTGCTATGGATGTGGAGGCGGACAAAATCATGGCGCGTTACTTGAGTACCAATCCTTATGTGGCGGCTTATTGCAGCGAAGAAATGGATGCCATAGGCAAGGGCACCCCGGGCGGAATTTACAGTGTGTTTCACGATCCGATCGATGGCTCTAGTTTGTTTGATGTGAATTTTGCGGTGGGCACCATCATTGGAATTTATGAAGGAGCGGAGGTGCTGGGTCGTACTCCGCGCGAACAAGTGGCGGCGCTTTATGCTGTGTACGGGCCCCGCACCACACTCATGGTTTCTGTGGGCCAGGGCGTGCATGAGTTCTTGCTCACTGCGGAAGGGTGGGAGTTGCAAGAGGAGGCTTTGGAAATGAAAGGTGATAAAAAATATTTTGCGCCGGGTAATTTGCGTGCGACCGCCGAACGGCCGGATTATTTGGAACTGGTGAATTGGTACATCAAAGAGAAATATACTCTGCGTTATTCCGGAGGCATGGTGCCGGATGTAAACCACATGTTCAAAAAAGGCAGCGGGGTGTTTATTTATCCTGGAATGCCCAGCGCCCCCGAGGGCAAGCTGCGTATTTTGTACGAGTGCGGGCCGATGGCCTACTTGATGGAGCAGGCAGGTGGAGCCAGCAGTAACGGGGAAGTCTCTATTCTGGATGTGAAGATCACCGGACTCACGCAAAGAAGCCCTATTTATTTGGGTACGCCAGAAGAGGTGAAACGTGTCGAGTCGTTTTTGAAACAATAGCGTTGGGCAGCCGTTTTATACGGTGTATATTGTTTACGGTTTTTGTCTACTCCGCCGCTCAAAAATGCCAAGTCCCACTCCCCATCCTTTCGATGTTGATGTCCTCGTTTTTGCCGCCCAAGAAGGCGATAAGGAGGCATTCGGACAGCTCTATGATCTGTATTTTGATCCGATTTATCGCTATGTTTATTATCGTGCTCCGGTGGACGAGGTGGACGACTTGGTGGAGACCATTTTCATCAAAGCGTGGATGAATATTGATAAGTATGAAAAACGCGATGTGCAGTTTTCTTCATGGCTGTTCCGTATTGCGCACAATGCGGTGATCGATTATCGCCGTGCTCACCGTTCCATTGCGGAAATCGATCCGGACATGGCCGATCCTTCCGATAAGCAGGCTCCCAAGGAACTCACTGAGAAAACCATGCTTTCCAAGACCGTGCGTGAAGCCGTGGACCAACTCAAAGAACCCTATCGCCAGGTGATCACGCTCAAATTCTTGATTGGACTTTCCAACACGGAAATTGCCGAAGTACTGGGGGAAAGGGAAGGAAATGTGCGAGTTTTGCAGTTCAGAGCCTTGAAGGAACTCAAAGATCTGCTTTCCCAAAAAGGCCTGAAGGCCGAATTTTTGTAATAAAAAGCCATTTAAACCGTTTTAGACAGCGCATATGAAGGAACCGAACATTGAACTCGCAAAAAAACGCATCTGGAAGAGGCTTTCTATGAAGTTGCCTGATCGGGGCATTCCAGCTCATGTTTTTGCGGTTTCTAAGCTGCGCGAATCTCAGGCTTTGGTCAAAGCCAGTGCCTTGAAGCGTGTGCAGTTCAAGGAACGTCTGCTCGATGTGCTTCCGGACCACACGCCGGTTTTCTCATTTCTTCCTCGAAAAGTCTGGGCACTTGGTTCCCTCAGCCTCCTTATGGGGGCTTTGTTTGTACCGGTGATGCAGATGTCTCCGGTGGTGTCTGCTTCTACGGAAAATATTTTGGATACGGTGGCAGGGGACGTGTATGTGAATGGAACTTTGGTCAGTGGCATTGTGACTTTGCAGGAGGGCGATCGTGTTGAAACTGGGGAAGGCTCTATGGCCCACATTTACCTGGTGGACGACAGCCGTGTGACATTGGGCCCTTCCACTCAAATAGATTTGCTCACGAGCACGGTGGACCCTAACAATCGGGCAAAAACGGAAGTTCATATTCAAGAGAACAAAGGACGCGTGTGGGCGCAGGTGCTCAACTTGGTTTCCAAGGAATCTTTCTTTGAACTCAGCTTTCCGGCTGGGCAAGTTCTGGTGACTCAAAAGGCCAGTTTCGATGTGCAGGTGAGCGAGACAGCTACGGAAGTGGAAGTGGCGCGCAACTTGGTTTCTGTCACTGTGGATGGTTACGAAAGCGTGCTCGGCCAGGGTGCCAGCCTCACCGCTTCCGACACGGTGACTACGGATGCCATTTCTGCCGCTGAACAAGAAGACGTGTGGTGGACTTTCAATTTGGCTTATGGAAAGTCTTACACGCGCAGTTTGGACGCCAGCTACAAACAAGAAAATATCGACCGTGCAGTGATTTTGCCGGGGAACCCGCTGTATGTGCTCAAGACTTTCCGCGAGAACTTGCAGGTTTCCTTGGCCATGACTTCGGATGCTCGCCAAGTTTTGCTCGTAGAACAAGCTCAAAATCGTTTGGATGAAGCGCAAACTTTGTTGGCACGAGGGGACACGGAGCAGGCCGCGCAGGTACTGGTGGTTTATCAGCAAACCGTGGAACAGGTCAGCAATACAGACAATGAGGCTCTGCTCGCTCAAGTGGATGAAACTCAAAAACAAATTTTGCTTTCCACGAATGCGGACGACTCTCAGTTGCTTCAAAATCATTTGAGCGATGCTTCGGCTACGGTTTCTTCGGATTTAAGTGAGAAAAGTGAAGCGAAAATGCTCTCCGTTTCTCAGACCTTGCAACAGGTTCCAGATTTGATCGATGCGGGTTCTTACGAGCTTGCGCTCCAGGTTCTTTCGGATTATCAAAGCAGTTCTTTGTCCATTTTATCTGAACTGGAAGACGTGCCTATGGATCAGCGCGAGGCGGTGGTTTCCGGCATTTTGGAACAGAAACTTTCCGACATTCAATTGCTTCGTGTGATTGCTGCGCTGCCTCAACTCGAGGGTGCTTTGGATGCCGATTCTACGATGATGGAACAGATGTCTGTGATGGTGCTGAGTCTGCGTGAAAAAGAACTCGGCGACTTGTCCACGTTCTTCACTGCTCACGATTACACGGCTCAGGTACAAGAAGAAATGTACGACCGTTTAAAAGATGGAGCGGAGATCACGCCTGAACTCACTGAGCAGCTCGACAGTATGACGGCTCCTGCAGAAGACCCACGTTTCTCAGTTTCCCATTCCGACGAGACCGAGGACCAAACCGATAGTGGCCAGTAGACAGCCGATGATCCAAAAACGCATCACGACCTGAGATTCAGGCCAGCCTTTGTGTTCGAAGTGGTGGTGGAGAGGAGCGATGCTGAAGACCTTTCTATGGAAGAGTTTTTTGGAGGTGAGTTGAATGATGACGCTCAGGGTTTCGATCACAAAAATGCTGCCGACGAAGGGAAGGATTAGCACGGTGTTGGTGAGCATGGCGATCACGCCCAAGGTGGCGCCCAGGGCCAGGGCTCCGGTGTCGCCCATGTAGAAGCGTGCTGGAGGGATGTTGAACCACAGGAAGGCCAAGGTGGCTCCCGAAATCAGTGCGCAGAAGGCGGACAGGATGAGTAGGCCGTGGGCGTAGGCGAGGGCGCTGTAACTGCCGAAAGCAATGATGATCAGTCCGCCGGCGAGCCCGTCCAATCCGTCGCTGAAATTCACGGCGTTGGCGCTGCCCGTGAGGATAAAAACAAAAAGAGGAATGATCCACCAGCCCAGATAAAAATCACCCACACCGGGGATGTGGATGGTGTTGTAGTCGAGTTTAAAATAGAACCACAGCGCGGCGCCGATGGCAAAAAGAGTGAGGGTAAACATCTTGGGTCTCACGTTGAGGCCTTTGCTTTTGCCCCAACCTTTGATGTTGAAGATGTCGTCGATGGCGCCCAGGGCGGCGACTACGAGGAGGGTGATGAGAGGCATGTAGGTTTCTGCACGATTGAGCAGCGAATGTTCGAAGACGCCAGTGTAAGAGAGGAAGCGAGAGAGAATCACCACGATGACCACACTCATCCAAATGAGGATGCCCCCCATGGTGGGGGTACCGGCTTTTTTGGCGTGCAGGGCGTGGTAAAGGTCGGCGGATTGTCCGTCACTGGCCACGGTGCGAATGTTTTTTCCAATTTTGAATTTGTAGAGAAGTTGGATGAAACCCGGAGCGGCCAGAAAAGCCACCGCGAAGCCCAAAAAACCTGAACCCAGGATGAGGATGAGATGGCGGACGGTGTCGGTTATAGGAAACATAGCGTTACCAGGTGAAGGCGCGGTAAATCCAATCGACTAAAATTTTTGTGTCTGTAAAACGGTGCTGACTGGCCAGGACCACAGTGAGGATTTCGTGGCCCTCCGGATTTTTGGCGAGAGCCACTAGACATTCGCCGGCTTTAAGGGTGGTGCCTGTTTTAAGCCCTTCAATGCCGAGTTCCCCGAGCAAAATGTTGGTGTTGGTGAGTTTGTGGACTTCACCGTTTTCGCCGTAGACTTCTGCTGTGGCATTGTTCACGATTTCACGCACGCTGGGGTCTTGGATGAGGTGCACGCTCAGCACTAAAAGATCGTGAGCGGTGGAGTAGGCAGCGTCGTTGTCGAGCCCCGTTGTGTTGGCGTAGTGCGTGTTCTCGAGGCCCAGATTTTTAGCTTCCGCATTCATTTTTTCGATGAAGGCCGCTTGGCTTCCGGCGTTGTTTTCGGCTAGGGCGTTGGCGGCGTCGTTTCCGGATTCAATGAAGAGTCCGTAGAGCAGATTTTTAATACTGATTTTTTCGCCGCTTTGTAGTCCCATGCGTGAACCTTCTGCGCCCGCTGCGGCTGCGCTCACGGTGACTATTTCACTGGGGTCGTTTTCTTTGAGGACAATGTAAGCGGTCATCAGCTTAGTGAGGCTGGCGATGGAACGCACGGCGTAGCTGTTCTTTTCGTAAAGAATGCTTTCGGTATTCACATCAATCGCCAGGATGCTGGCGGCACTCATGGGGGCGGGGGAGACCAGTTCCTTATTGTGGGCGGGGAGTTTGGACACGGAGAGGAGAGAGGTCTCGTCAAAAACGGCTTCGTGGGTCAGCCCTCCTGTTAAGGAGCTCAAACTCAAAGTGCTGGCGAGTAGAAGGGAGATGAGGCTCTCAAACATGTCAGTAGTCTATCAGTAGAAACCGATATAGAAAAGATTGTCGTGTTCGTTGTAGTAGTCCGCAAAGTCTTGCCCCAGGACGATGATGATTTTGGCTGTTCCCGCGGCGGCTCTATATTCATCCGGCACGTCACTGGTGATTTCGCCGTAGGTGAGGGAAGGTAAAAGCTCGATGGTGCCTTCTACGGTGTCGTCGTCGGGAGCCAAGTTGTAGATTTTTGTGTCGGTCACGTTTTTGGTGTCTGAGTTTCCGTACTCCACGTTGAAGCCGTAACGCACCAGCATCATTTTGGTGAGTCCGGCCATGCTTTCTTCTTTAGTTCCATTGAGGACCAGAATTGGCACTTGGTCGCGAATGATTTCCGGGTGGTAGAAGAAGAGTTGGGCGAATTGTTGAAGTTCCGCAAAGTCTCCGGCGTAGGGTTCCAAGTAAAAAGGATCGCCGTCTTCGCGTTCTGGAGTGTAGAGGAAACCCCCGGTTTCGTAAGCGGCATCGCTGAACACGGCGGATTGGATGGCGTCGTCTTCAAAGTCACCGGCTTGGTCTACAAGAGTGAGCATGTCGGAGAGGCTCAAGTTGGTTTCGAAGTTGTTGGAAATGGCGTAGTAAATGTTTTTGATTTTGCTGGGGCTGGTGAGCACGCCCAGGCTCAGCGCTTTGTTTTTGATGGCTTCAATGACTTCTTGTTGGCGTTTGGCACGGTCGAAATCTCCCCCTGCAGTGCTGTGGCGGCTGCGGGCATATTTGAGTGCTGTTTCTCCGTCGAGCTCTTGTTCACCGGCGGCCAAATAGAAGGGATCGTAGAGTACGTTGGAACCGTCTGGAGCGGGGTAACTGTAGTCGCTGATGGTTTCGGCGACGTTCACAGTGATTCCGTCGATGGCGTCCACAATTTCCGTGAAACCTTGGAAGTCGATTTTTGCGTAGTAGTGAATTTCGATATTCAGCATGTCTTCTATTTCTTCTTCCAAAGACGCTTCTGCGGTGGCGGAGTTCTCGGTTTCGTCGTAGACGTATTGATAGATGCTGTTGATGCGCGTGCCCCAGCCCACGTCGCTTTCCGCAATGTAGAGATCACGGGGGATGGAGAGCATGGAGACGGTGCCGTCGGCAGTGTCAATGGACGCCACCATCATGGTGTCGGTGAGGTTGGCTCCGTCGTGGCCTTCGCCGCCCACCCCTAAAAGAAGAATGTTGGTGTGGCCATAGGCGTCGGTTTCCAGGCCGCTGCCCAGCGCGGAAATGAAGATCTGTTTCACGGAAAAAGGCTGCCCGGTGCGAATGGCTCCCACCACTCCTTTAAGCGTGAGTACGCCCAGCAACAGAGCTACGATGCTCAGGAACAGGTGACTTTTGACCCATTTCTCGGCTTTTTCCGTTTTCTGCTCCAATTTATCGAGCGGATGGTGACTGCTGATGGCTTTTTTCTCGAAAGGATTCATGGAGTTCTATTCTAGTCTAAAATCGGGTGAAAACAAGGGGGTGGAGTCTAAATTTCTATCGTGGTTTTTCCAAAACTCACGGCGTAGCCGCCCACTTTGATTTTGTCCGTGGTGTCCACGAAGATTTTTCCGGGTTTTCCCAGGTTCTCTCCTTGTTCCACGATGAAAGTATTTTTCCCCAAGAGCTGGTGCTTTATAAGGTAGGCGCCTAAAGCTCCGGCGGCCACTCCCGTAATAGGATCTTCGTTGATGCCGGCGAGTGGATTGAACTGGCGAGCGTGAAAATCTGCGCCCAGCGTGAAGGGATAAAAGCCTTTGGCGCCTGACTCTCTGCAGAAACTTTTGATTCCTTCCAAATCAGGTTGGATAGCGCGGAGGACTTCTAGTGAGGTGAGGGGAATGAGTAGTTTGGGAGTGCCGGTGGAGACGATTTGCAGTGGCCAATCGGTGAGGTCCTGTGGGTTGAGGCCTAGAAGTTGGGCGACTTGAGTTCGGTCTGCTTCATAGGGAGAAAACTCGGGTTCGGTTTGGGTCATTACGATGAGGCCGTCTTCCTTTACGTCCACCTCTAAAATGCCTGCTGCGGTTTCTTGGTGGACGGGGCCGAATATTTTTAGTGCGTGGATGGCGGCGAGGGTTCCGTGCGCACAGAGCTTGGTTTCTTCGGTGGGGGTGAAGAAACGAACTCGGAAGTCGGCGCTGGTGGAAGCTGATACGAAGGCGGACTCGCTGTAGCCCAGCGCGGCTGCTATTTGAGTCATGACTTCTGCGGACAGAGCGTCAGCGTTTAGTACGACCCCTGCAGGGTTTCCCTCCGCAGGATTCTGAGTGAAGGCTTTGACGAGTTCTACTTCGATGGAGGACATGTCAGGTTTTTGTCAGTATAGCAAATCTTCTGAAAAACATGTCAGGGATTTGTCAGGAGTTTTTGTTTAGAATGAGGGAATGGATAAAGATTACGATCGTTGGAATAGGCAAAAGCAAACCTTGGAAAGGTTTGTTCGTTCAGAGTTAGTTTTTCATGAACGGGAAGTGTGGTGGTGCTCTTTAGGTTTGAACTTGGGTGATGAACAAGATGGGAAAAATGATGTTTTTGAGCGGCCGGTTTTGGTTTTGAAGAAGTTCAATGACAGGATTGCCTGTGTGCTGCCCATGACTACTAAGAAGAAACACAATGGTTATTACTGCCTTGTTCAGAATGCCGGACTTCGTAAGGAGTCTTTTGTCATTCTCTCTCAAGTTCGTTTAGTAAGTGTAAAGCGGTTTAGAAGGTACATGTGTAAAATTTCTCCTTTGCAGTTTGAATTTGTCCAAAAACGATTTGTAAATCTGTTCACAAAAAAATCGGAGCCCCTTGGGAGGGCTCCTCGGTTGGCCTAGTGGCCATTTGTATTTTCATCTTAGTCCGATTCTCTTTTTACGTCAATATGCTCACCCTCGTCCTCAGTGCCGTTTCGTTTCTGCTCGGTGTTGTGTGTGCGACGCTCACGGGGTGGGCTGTGCCGGGGGTCATTTTTTTTGGAGCCGTGGCTTTGCTGTGGTGGAGGCCGATGTGGGGGGCGGTGGCCATTGCTTTTTTGCTCGGGTTTGCGCGCTTGCAGCTGTGGCAGGAACAGATTCCTTCGGCTGAAGTTTTGGGACAGACGAGCGTGGTCGCAACGTTGGAAGAGGATTGGGGGCAGCGGGAGGGGAAGTGGACTTGGTTGGTTTCGACGGAGGGAGGGGCAGTTTTGTTGACGACTTCCGTGTATCAGGAATTGGAGTATGGCGCAGTGGTGGAGTTGGAAGGATTTATGGAAAGTACTGAGGCTTTTTCTGACAGTGAATCGTATTTGCATTATTTGCAGCGGCACCGTGTGTGGCTCGTGATGGAGAATCCGCGGCTCACGATTTTATCGCCACCGCCACTTTCTTTTTTGGGCTCGCTCGCGGATTTTTCTGAGCGGCTCACGGAGCGCCTTCAAATTTTACTGCCGGAGCCCGAAGCGAGTTTTGCGGTGGGACTTTTGCTCGGGAAACGCCGGACGATGGATGCCGACTTGCAGGCCGCTTTTCAGGCCGTGGGGCTCACGCACATTGTGGCGATTTCCGGCAGCAATATTGCCATGGTGGTGGTGCTGTTTTTCACGGTGTTTTCCTTTTTGCCGTTCAAAAAAAGATTGATGGCGAGTGGCGTGGGCGTGACAGTGTTTGTCCTTTTGGTGGGACCGTCGGCGGCAGTGCTGCGTGCGGGACTCATGGGAATTTTGTCGCTCGCGGGTTTGTATTCAGGGCGGCGATCGCAGGCTTTTTTTGGGCTCTTGTGGAGCGCCGTGCTCATGGTGATCGCGAATCCTTTAGTGCTTACTTATGACGTGGGATTCCAATTGTCTTTCGCGTCGACTTTGGGAATTTTAACGTTGACTCCGGTGCTCGAACGCTGGGTTCCGGAACGACTTTTTATGCGCGAGGCTTTGATCCTCACTCTCGCGGCGCAGCTCATGACCTTTCCTTTTATAGTCTTTTATTTTGGGCGCATTTCGTGGATCACGCCGCTGGCGAATTTGCTGGTGGCTCCGCTGATTCCCTTGGCGATGGGGGCTTCGGCATTAAGCTTGGTTTTTGGCACGCCCGCTGCGGCGCTCGCGTGGACTTTTTTGTGGCTCATTGAAAAAATCGCGCTGCTGTGCGCGGCGGTTCCTGGGGTGCAAATCGAATTTACCGTGAGCTCTTTTTTCTTTGCGCTAATGCTGCTTTTTTCGGGCGGATTCCTCCTGTGGTTTTATAGATCCAAATTGGCCCGAGCCTTTCTTCGCGGATACGCGGAATTTCCTTCCAAGGTTTTACGCCGTGAATGTGAAACGCGTGAGAAACAATGAGGGTGCCGGGTTTGAGTTGAGGCAATAAATCTTTCTTCATGCGTTCCATGGAATGGGGAAGCAAGTAGCACACGATGACGTCTGCATCGCGGAGGTCTGCTTTCCAAAAATTACCAAAACGCAACTGCGCTTTGCTGCGCCAAAAGAGGCTCAAAAATTTTGCCCAGAGCCAAACAAAAGGCGAAAATTCATAGCCGATTCCGCGTGCACCGTATTCGCGTGAAGCGGTGTGAACGAGGCGACCATCGCCGCTGCCGAGGTCGTAGACCACTTGGCCTTTTTTGATTTCTGCAGCCTTCAACATGCGGCGTACTTGGCGCATTTCTGTGGGCACAAAAGGCGCGCCGGTGATCATGCTGTACACGGTGGGGATGACCATTAAAGTCATCAATACAATTTCGAAAGTTGAAAAGTGTGGGAACATGGGAGTACGATACCGTAGAATCCACGCATGGGCTATCTACTTTTTATTTTTTTGGTCCTTGTTGGGTACCCTTATATCCTTAATTTTCTTCAAGTATGTTTTTCTTCAAAAGCAAAACGATCACGAACCGCCAAACGTTAGGAATCGGTTTCGTGCTCGCTGTTCTTTCCATGGTTTCCATGGCAGTCATCACGTATGTGCTGCCGATGGTGGGTGCTTGGCTCAATGCCAGCGGAGTCACTGAGCTCGATCTTTTCTACACGGCGTTCATCTTCGTGTTTTTGATGTCCACTCAGGCTTTGATTTTGTTCGGCTTTCCTTTGTATTACGCTCAGGACCAAAAGAGCCACATGACCGGCTTCCGCATTTTGCTTTCCGCACTCATGTGGATGATTTTGCTCATGGCTTTCACTGCGCTGATCTTTGTGAAGATGCACGCCAGTGAATTGGAGGGCATGTCTTTGGATGCTTATCCTACGGTGGAAATGGATTCAGGGGTGACGGATGACACCGGAGTTCAGCAATAATACTTTGGCTACGAAAAAGCCCCGCCTAGGCGGGGCTTTTCTTTTGCAGTAAGAAGCAATTAAGCTTTCTTGAGCATAGGGAGTCCGGTGCGCTTGTTTTCTGTCACCTTGTATCCCGTAGGAAGACCATCGAGAGCATCGGCCTTTTCCTTGCGAGCAAAGTAATAAATTTGCTGCTTGCGACCTCCACGAAGGGTCACCATTTTTCCATGAAGGAAATAAGTTTGTCCTTTGCTGTTGGTTACTGTGTAAGCCATACGAGCTTGGGTTAGGGGTAAAACGGAACCATTATACTAACCTGTTAACAGGTTGAGAAGCCGATCGACTTGCAGAATCGGAATAATATGGCGTTCTTCAGATCAGTGGGAGGGGCTTTTTTGAGCTCTTTTGAGCCTTGATTTCGGCTTTTTAGAGCGGTTTTCAGCCCTTTATTGCTGTAAGAGCAATAACAAACGGTAGATGTTTTCGCTCACTCCGCCACGGGTGATGTCCGTGTCAGGCCAGTATTTAACTTGGGCTCATCATGGCCATTTTGTCTTCTTTGACAAGGAGAGTCTCGGCGCGTAATTTTATCCCGTTACACTTCGCCCCTCCAACCATATCCAACCTTTTTATGAATAAATGGCTTAAGCTTGTGCTTATTCTTATCCTTGCGCTCGGAGGGAGTGCCGCCCTTTACCTGTGGGTCTCAAGCGATATCGATTCAAAAATTGCTCGGCTTAGTGGGGGGGCAGAAATCACTTCGTCAGAGTTGGGACTAGCTTTGCTGACCGGTGAGGAAGCTGAAACTGCTTTGTCTCTGCCCGGTGTGCTTTTGCCATGCTTGGTGTATTTTAATGATCAAATAGCCACAGATGATGTGGCTAAATATGCTTACTCGGATTTGGTTACTCGCGCTTTTGTGAGCAAGCAATCGGGAGGTCCGGTTGCAGATGTGGCGATCAGCTTATTTCCTTCGGCTGAAGCGGCAGAGCAGTTCCTTCAAACCAAGGCCGATGAAGCGGGAGTTGCAGTGGGGCATGCTTTTGACGACGATAGTCTCACTGAAGTCGATATGTATCCGGGTGGTGAAGACGGACCTCCCAGTTTAACACTTCGATTTGCGGTGCAGAATATGGTGGGTCGTGTGCTGGTTTATGGAAACAACGATGTGTTTGATGTTACTGATGCGGGTCTTTTGGTGGGCAGCGGCGATCTCTTGGCGAGGGATTTGAAGCTAAAAATGGAAACCCTGGCTTCCGGGCAGTTGCCCGGCACTGTTACGTGGACGGAAAACTTTGCTTTCAACCGTTTCCCTTGGGATTTGGAGGGCGGTACTTTTATCGGTCTCAATCCTATCACTCAATACGACTGGCTGGGAGAAACCAATGTTTTGGACCGAGAAATCACTGGATTTATGAGTGGGGTAAGTGGCACTTTCAAACTCAATGAGCAGGAAGGCTACGTTGTGGATATCCTGATTGTCGAGTTCGACAGTCATGAACATGCCTTGGCTGAACAAGCCACCCTGCTCACGGAGGGTGCTCAGTTGGAAGACCTCAGTTCTAGGGTCATAACTTTGCCGTCCGACTTGAGCGAATTCAGTTTGGGTCGCAGCAGCGATTTGCTGGCTGAAATCCAGTCTGTGGATGGTGTGTATTTGTACGATATCAGTGTTTTTGCTCCTTTTGAGGATACGGATCGCTCTTTGGCCGAAGCACAAGTGGTGGAATTCACTGAGCAGATCTTCTCCCGCTGAGTATTGACTTAGGTTAAAGACTCCATATACTAGCTTTGCTCTTTTTAGGAGAAGGTATGTTTGCCTTTAGCAGAAAGGGTCCCATCGTCTAACGGTTAGGACAACAGGTTTTCATCCTGTAAATCGGAGTTCGATTCTCCGTGGGATCACCATTACTCGACTCAGTCGGGGTTTTGGCCTATAGTTCTAGTACCTTCACCACACCTGTTTATGAAAAAAATTGTCCCCTTTCTTTTTGCACTTTTTGTACTGACCGGCTGCAGCTCCGTTTTTGAGCGTGGCCCGATCGCTTATGACGGTTATGAAGAGAGTTACAGTGGGGGCTACGCGGCTGAATCGATGCCCGTCATGATGGATCAGTCATCCAAGATGATGCTTTCTGCGGACAGCACTTCTTACGATGCCAGTGTCATCGATCGTAAACTCATTAAGACCGGAGATTTGAGCTTGCACGTGGAGAGCGTGAATCAAGCCACAGCGGATATTTCTACGGTGGTGACTGCAAAAGAGGGGATGGTGATCAGTTCCAACATTACCCGTGGGGAAAATTCCTACTCCGGTTATATGAATGTGCGTGTGCCTGCGGCTGAGTTTGAAATCACGATGGCTTTGCTTAAGGAATTGGCGATTTACGTCGATTCGGAAAATAGCAATTCCAGTGATGTGACGGAGTATTACATGGACATCGAGGCTCGTTTGAAGAATAAACAGGCAGAGGAAGCTCAATATTTGGAAATCATGAAACAGGCGAGCACTGTTACCGATACGCTTGCCGTGACTCAGGCGCTTAACGACGTGCGTTACGAAATTGAAAGTTTGCAGGCGCAGATCAAGAGCTACGACACCCAGATCGATTACTCCAACATTTATATCAGCCTTTCTGAGGATGAAAGCGCTGCGGCTACTTCTGAAACGTGGAGCCCTTCCAGTACTTTGCATGGAGCACAAAGCGACTTTGTGGTCTTCCTGCAGGGAGCTGCGGACTTACTGATCTATGCGGGAATTTTTGGCGGACCTCTCTTGCTGCTCCTTCTTCTCGTGTGGATCGTACGACGCTCCATGAATCGTAAAGCGCGAAAATAGTCTAGAGATTTTTGCTGGGATACTTGCAGAGCTGCTCGAGAGGGCAGCTTTTGCATTGGG
>CALQZQ010000007.1 GCA_943349825.1 Candidatus Peribacteria bacterium
ATTGCTTACTTGGACGAAGCCAGCGAAGACGTGAAAGCGGTGAACGCCGTGAACATCATTTTGAGTCGCGAGGGCAAGCTCTACGGCTACAACACCGATTGGCTCGGAGCCGTCGGCGCCATACAAACCAAAATCCCGGAAGTGAAAGATGTATCCGTGCTCATTTTGGGCGCCGGGGGAGCCGCTCGCGCCGCCGCTTACGGACTCAAAAAAGAAGGCGCCCGCGTGGCCATTTGGAACCGCACGCCCGAGCGCGCCAAAGCCTTCGCCGCAGAAATGAACGTGGAGTGGGTGGAGCATCTGGACAGTTGGAACGGCGAGCCGGACCTCATCATCAATGCCACTGCCACGAGCAGCCTGGACCGCCAGTCCACCCTGGTCCCTTTCCGTTTTTGGAAGACCACGAAGCTCGCCCTGGACGCCGTCTACGGAAAAACCAGCCTCTTCTTGGAAGAAGCCAAAGCCATGAACGTGCCCCACATTCTTTCCGGCGAGATCTGGTTCCTCAACCAGGTTTTCCCCATGCATCAACTCATCACCGGAAAAGACGGCCCTCAGGAATTGATGACTCGCCTCACACACGAGGCCAAGGAGATTGCGCGGTAAATGTATCATTTTACTTGCCACAATTGTATCATTTTGATACAATAAGAAGGCCATTTTTGATACAATTATGTTTGAGCTCACCAAAAGGCAAGAGCAACTGCTCCACGCCATTCAGAAACATCCCGGCTTACAAAACAATGAACTGCACAAACAGTTCCAAGAACACACCCGCTTGACCTTAATTCGAGACCTCAATGAACTGGTCGAGCAAGGATTGATCGAGAGAAAGGGGGCCGGTCGGTCGGTCCGCTATTTTGAAATTCTCGGCAGTCCACTGCTCAAGGCCTTTTCCTTGAATTCCTACTTTAGAAAAGATCTGGACGAAAGAACTCCGGGCAAACTGAGCTTTCGTTTTGAGGTGTTTGACGAACTCAACAATCTTTTCACAAAGGAAGAGCTCAAAACGTGCGAGCAAGAAAACACTTCCTTTCAAACAGCCCTCAAAACATTCTCGCCCACACTTTTAAAAAAGGAATTTGAGCGAATGACCATTGAGTTAGCGTGGAAATCTTCAAAAATAGAAGGGAACACTTATAGTTTGCTCGAAACAGAAGCTTTGCTTAAAGAAAAAATTGAAGCCAAAAAGCATACTCATGAAGAGGCGCAAATGCTCATCAACCACAAACTGGCTTTCGATTACATTCGGCAAGATCCGAAAGATTTCAAAAAAATCACCTTAAGAAAAATCCAAGAACTTCATACGCTTTTGGTGCACGATTTAGGCGTGCTTACAGGAATAAGAAAAGGGTTGGTGGCCATCACGGGAACCAACTACAGGCCCATAGACAATGAGTTTCAAATCCGCGATGCTCTGGAGCAAATGGTAGACGTGATCGAAAAAACAAAGCACCCGATTGAGAAAGCCTTCATTGCATTTGCCATGCTCGCTTACATTCAGGCTTTTGAAGACGGAAACAAAAGAACTTCCAGGCTCACCACCAACGCCATCCTTTTGGCGCACGGCTTCTGTCCGCTTTCCTTTCGTAGCATTGAAGTAGTGGAATACAAAAAAGCTATGATTCTTTTTTATGAACAAAACAGCCTGCATTATCTAAAAAAACTCTTTTTGGAGCAATTCAGCTTTGCGGCGGGGAATTACTTCCAAAACTAAACTTATGCAGCAACAGGGAGGAAGGCATATTTCATGTCCAAATTTTCACAAAAAATACCCACATGTTCAAGCTCATGTCCAAATCGTACCCATGACCCCTAAAGCTCATCCAGCGCATTTTCGTGGAACAAAATGTCCCAGGAAAGCAGCACCACCGCGGCCACAATAAACACGTCGGCCAAATTGAAGTTGGGCCACCAATAGACTTTGATGAAATCCACCACGTAACCGTAGTGAATGCGGTCGATCAAATTGCCAATCGCGCCAGCCAGAATGAGCGCAAATCCCACCAAGTGCAGACGGTGTTCCCACATCTTATTTTTGAGCACCAAGTAGACACCCAGCGCCAGAATACTGAGGGTCAACGCGTATACCGCCCACTGCGGCAGGTTCAATCCAAATACGATGCCATCATTGTGAGCGAGCGAAAATCCAAAATCCGTATCCGCCGCCATGTCCACATTTCCCACCGCCCACCACTTGGAAATTTGATCCAGCGCCAAAAGCCCCAAAAAAAGAGGAGCAAAAAACATCCAAATGCGATCAAGTCTGGTGGCTTCTTTTCGATCCATAGCCACAAGTTAAGCGAAGCCATGCGGTTTGTCCACGGAGCTGCATTGACGAAAAGGCTAAAATTTGCTAGAATTTATAGATAAAAATAAAAACGTATGGCTCTCGACGCGTCTCAGTTCGACCCCAGCGTGCTTCCGATGGCAGTCCAACGGCTGAACCTAGATCTTGATGGAAACATCAATGTTGAGGGAAATTTGAAAGGATGGCTGGGGGTAAAAAAATTCAAAGTAGAAAGCGGAGTCATCCGAATTATTGATCGAGGTACAGAACGTGATCCTCAGAATGCAGAACCGACCGAAGTTTTAAACGTCCTCAGATCCCAAGTGAGCGATAAGGATGTGAAGCTCAAACTGGCAAGCATAGATGGCCAACCAGGTGTGGAAGTCGATGTAGGAGGGAAAAATGGGCTTCAACTTATGATCCACGCGATAGGAGAGAGGGCAAGAGTAGCTTCTCAAGTTGCTGATGCAGAAAATGCACGCCTCACGGCCTTTTTAAGTCACTGGCAAACTGCGCGTCAAGCTCTGGGAAGAGAGCACCCACGCACACCATCGATCTTAGCCACCACCAATACCCTGACGCAGGCAAATACAGCTGCACACGAATTGGAAGGCCAGGCCGAAGAATGTAAGGGCGACTACACCGAATCAAGAAAAGTTTTGGAACGCGTTGAGGAAATGCTGCAAACCTTAGCAAGTATCGCTCGATACGAAGCAGGGCTGAAACAAGCAGCATCACAAGACAGTATAGATCTCGCCCTTCCTAACGTGGCTGCCCTCAGTGTAGAGAGTCAACAAGAGGGATGTCGAGCTTTGGAAAACCGCCTCACCATCCTTCGGGACAAAATGTCTCAAAATTTAGATGCACTCACGAACAAGAGCGATTTTATTCAACTTATGCAAGGGGAATGGCAGCAAGAAAATGCGCGTGTCTTCACTGATATAAAAGTGGATACGGATCGGTTGATCAGAAACTGCACCAACCCGGTCAATCTCAATATATTTTTAGGAGAATTACAGGCGTCTGCGCTCAGTAGTCCTCATAAAGCTACGGAAGTGACCCACCTCAGTAAAATCCTCGCGGGACTGGAAGCCATTACTGACTTTATCGCCCACATGGACAGAGAGGCAAGCTTAAGAGGTTTTACGCTCTCTGAAATTCACGAGTTGAAAAATTATATGCCGACTCTCTTACAGGAGGCTAAAGACAAAATCGTCCAACTTCGTGACCAGCTCAACGCTCGCATTAGTTTTGATGACGCAAAAACACAGGCTCTCGCAACAGCAAGACGAGGTAGAAGCCCGGAGGACGAAGGCCGGGTGAACAACATTGAAGCAAACACGGATGATCCTCAACTGGACACCTATTCAGCACGAATACAGGCCTTAGAAGGAGAGGTAAACCAAAACGCCAGCGCCGCAACACTTCAAGCGATCAGAAATGAAATTACGGCAGAAATCCGTCCGTATCTCGATCACGTGAACGGACTCTCCACGCAAATGGAGGGAGTTTATAGGAACCTAATCGGTCAAGTAGACGCTAAAACTTTAGATGGAGCAGAAATCCTTCGAGGTCTCACTGAAAGACAAAACCTTCACCATGCTCGAGGCGAAAAAGCCGCAGGTCCTTTAGCAAGTGCCGAGGCCATACTCCAAAGAATTGAAGGCATCACCAAACAACGCGGCGACGCTCGCACTAAGTTCAAAGCTCACCGAGACTCGCCGCGCAAGAAAACCTATGTAGAGCGCGCGGAAGCAGCCGTGAGAGGATCCACGCCGGTGCAATATTTGGAAAACGAAGTGGGCCGAGCTCGCCGAGAACGTATAAAAGATGAAAAAAAACAGGAAGTAGTGGAAGGAACTTGCGAAGTTCAACTGCCCGGCGGGTTTGAACCGATTACTTTCAGAGCAGACGGTTTGTACCACAACATCACCGATGCTGCAGGCGCAACCGCCGAAGAAAAAATCACGGATACCACTCTGCTCGCGACCATCGTGACCGCATTGAACGATAAAAAGGTTCGCACGACAGGTGCAGGACAGGAAATTTTCACAAGACCGAGAGGCCATTTCCAGTTCATACTCAACACGGACACACAAACAGTGATTCGCGAAAATAAAGGGGATCCCGCCGTGCTGGACAGAGATAGAATTCGAGGAATAGCACACGGTGTTTCACCGATGCGTGTCTTGGAACCGCTCGAAAAAGAAATCGGAACGGTAACCAAAGAACGCCTGGAAAAGGAGCGGAAGGAACTGGTGCTGGAAGGCTCCTGCGTACTCACCATGCCGTGGGGCAGCGGTCCTGTCCACTTTAGAAGGGATGGCCTATTCACCGAAGTCGACGATGGCGCAGGAAATTTTACAGAGGAAAAAATGACAGACACGGGCGAACTCAACGACATCTTGGAAGCTTTGAATACGGGAAAAGTTCCCGCAGACGCGCCCGCCACTTTTAAACCCGCCGCTCGCACGACTTTTGCATTCACTCCGGAAGGAGGCATCCTGCGAGTGACGAAAGGCAACCCTGAAACCGGAGATGCAGACCGAATCGCCGCCATGGCGCGCCTCGGATGGAACGGCGTCAATAAAGCCGTGAATAAACAGATGGCAAAGTCCGCCCTTCGCAACTTTGTAAAAGACCGAGGGCTGCCCGAATACGTAGGAAGCCTAAAAGCCGCAGGTAAAACCCCCGACCAAATCGTGGCTGAATTGGAACTCCTTTTGGGAGGAGACAATCCCGCTCAAGCAGAAGTGCTTCAGCACGGGACTTACCAGCAAATCTATGCTGAAGCGGCTCGCCAACAAGAAATCCTTCAAAAAAGTAAAGATCGCAACGAAAAAGTAAGCGAATTTGTATCAAAGAGGAAAAGGAATCTCAAACTCCTTCTGCCTTTCACCAAAGAGAAAGAATGGCTGAAATGGATGGATGAGAAAAAAATTGTACGTTCCATTCGCAAACAACGTGAGGAAGGGAAGGATGACGCAAGCATTCGAGCCGGATTCGAAGCAGCTTACACAGACAAAGAGAAGGAAGAGTTAAAACAAATTCTGGATCTCGCCTTTGAACGTGCCGACGATGCCGCCGCGAACAAAAAGCTCGCCGCCGCCTTCGTGAAAGAAAAAAAGATGGAAGAAGATGTTCGCAAACTCATCAAAGACGGCAACAAACCTGATGAGATTCGTGCCGCACTTGAAGCGAAACACGGTGCCACCCCAAACATGTCTGCCGCAGAACTCAAGGAAATCGTGGACACTGCCATCGAAAGAGTGGAAAGCGAAACACGTTCCGCCACGCGTTGGGAAACCACTAAAAAAGTACTTAAAACTGCGGCCACCGCCGCCGGAATCGGAGTAGCCGGACTCGGAGTGGGCGCAGGTCTACTCGGGCTCGCCGGAATTTATGGTGTGACCAAACTCGCTCAAGGCGGCCTCAAATTGGGAGGGGAGGTGCTCCACCAAGTCGGAGACAAAGGCCCCAAACTCGCCAAAGCGATACTACCCACCATTGGAGGAATCATCAAAGCTCCTTTCACTATGATCGCTTCGCCCTTCATAGGGGCATGGAAAGGGCTCAAGGCTGGATGGAATTACCCGGCTAAGCCTCAACCAAAACCAGCCAAAGGATGGACGGCTCCATTTAGAGCTATAGGAAATGCCTTCGGTTGGGGCTGGCATAAAGCCAAAGCCGCACCCACCGCCTTAGCAACGGCAGCCTTGGGGCTCACCCTCGGAGGTCTATGGCAAGGTCCCGGCGACGCGATCGTCCACGACGTGCTCGGAGTAAAAACCCACATGCCTGTTCCTGCCTTCATGGCACCCAACGGAGCACCCGCTCCCGTTGCCGCTCCTGCCGCAGCCCCCGCAGCCCCCGCTGCCGGTCCCGGCGGCCACTGATCTCACTAAACCCTATTCCTTTTTATGTCTGCTGCTCCTGAAAAAACCAACCACGACAACGACGTTGCTGCCAATGGGCCCGACTTCCTTGATCGCAACTTCGAGCAAGGCGGTTTGCTGCCTCTCTTAGGCCGCATCGGTGGACTGGCTTTAGGAGTAGTCGCTCAAGCGCCCATCGCTGCCATTCGCGGCCGAGGAGAACCCGCTGCCGCAGACCCCCACGCTAAGCCGCACGACCCTCACAAAAAAGACGAAGCCAAAAAGGAAGAAGGGAAAGAAGGCGAGGTAAAGGAAGGTGAGAGCAAAAAAGACGAAAAAAAAGAGGGCGACCATGCACAAGAAAAAGAAGGAGATTGGTTCGCCGCGATGAGATCTTCGGGAGCCGTAGTAGATGATTTGGTCAAAGGCAAAGTAGACAAACACACTTTAGAACACGCAGTGGACCATTGGTTGGATGCTCGTGACCTTGGAAAGGCACGGCCTTTCGCGGGGCTCATCGCGAGTGGTGTCCAATTTGGCTTGGGTAAAATCTTCAAGTTTAGAGACCACGCTTTGGAGGAACTGAAACCTGAGTGGGAAACTCTGGGAAGACAAATCCTCACAGGCCTGAAAAAAGACCCTAAACACGGTTACCACGGTTCAGTGGAGAACCTCTGCCACACCATGAAAGAAGGTGAAGTGGAAGACAACTTTGGCAAATTCATTGAAGACGCGCCTTTCGAGGCCGCCATGAAAACAGAAAAAGGCAGAGAAGCCTTACAAAAACAAATCGGCCGCATCACGGGCCAAACCGATCAGCCTCACCCCCTACAACTGCAAAAGCGCATCGACGGCATATTACAAATCCTCAGCCTGGAACACGAGGAGGAAGAAGGCGCTTGGGCGAAGTTAAAAGGATTCTTAGGCTTCAAAAAAGCAGCCCCAGCCGCACATGGTCACGGACACAGCTTGGACGACAAAGGCGCTCAAAAAAATCTCGTGCTCCTCAGGGAAACACTCAAACGCATGAAAGCCAAAGGCACCGAAGGCAATTTGCGAATGATCTACGAAGGCAAAAGGCAAAAGATCGATTATGACAAATTCGGTGACCAAGTGGACGAAGGAGTTGAAGATGGAGACGAAAGCCGCATTTCCTTTATGGCTTCGTTCCAAGAAACGTCCTTCAGAAATAAATTCAAAGCATTGCTCGATCCCGCCCGAGTGAAGGTGAAGGCAAAAACTCCGGAAGGACGCGAAGAATTGCGTGAACTGCTGAAGGCACTTTTTGACCTCGAAGCAAAAACTAAACTGAAGGCAACAGACTTGGAAGGGGAAATCGGAGAATTGATGGGACCCCATGGAAAACTCAAAGAAGAAAAAGACTATCCAGAAGACAAATCAGTAACCCCCCATAAAGACACCCCCGCACGAGCCAACTTCAAGAGCTTGCAAAAACTCATTGAAACCATTCAAAAAAATATGGCTGACAAAAGCCCCGACCACAACGATAAACCGTGGGTGGAAGTGGTCTACGAAGACAAGTTCGACGTGACCTACGACAAGTTCGGCTTCCAGTTGAAAGATTTGGACGCAGAAAAAGCAGCAGCCTACCTAGGAGCGTACAAGTCCGATAAGTTCGGAGACCAATTCCGATTGATCACAGATGCAGCTACTTTACTCGGAGCAGTCCAGAAAGAGGAGACCCGAAAGCAAGCCCAAGCAGAGTTGCTCAATTTCTTGGGCTTGCCACCTGGCCCGGTTCAAGCACCTCACATCGACAGAACGCTAACTCGTTGGAAAACATTTTTCAGTATGGCAAATGTAGATACTCAAGGACAAAAATACAAAGAGTGGGAAGCGGACGTAGAGAGCATAACGAATGTCGTAAAAGGCCAGCTTCTCACGGATCTATGTGAGGGGCCAAAAAAACCTTTTGCTGTGGAAGTAGGTGAAGACATCGGCAAAGTGATCAAGCAGTTCAATATCTTTACTTTCGAGTCTAGCTACGGTTACTTGATGAGTGGTGCAGATATGCGGACGGCAACACCGGAAATAAAGGCGGCAATAAAGGCCCAAGTAGAACAGTTCTTCGGACAGAGACCTCCAAATCCAGAACAACGGCTGAATACCTTGATCAGTAAGTTTGGAGAATACAAGAATACAGAAGATGCCGTTGTAGCTCTGACACAGATCAAATCTACCCTGACGCCGACCTTTCTCGACGAAGTCTACAAGCCGGCGGTTGTCGTGGCACCCGCGCCGTAGCTGCTTAGCCTTCCCCCTCCCTCACCCCTTCCGCTCCGCAGCCCTCACTTCGGTCATGGAACCAGTTCACCACCCCACCCGATGCCAGGGCTGCACGCGTATATTTTCTGAAATCCAAATGGGCTTTTCTACAGGAGCCAGCACCATTTTTTCCAGTGTTTTTTTAAACAAGCCCTCCGCCTTTAAAAGATTTTCAGTGGAGTAAGTACTCAAGGTACGAGAAGATTTTATTTCTCGGGCATAGAGCTTTCTTCCATTTTCAATCATAAGATCCAGCTCTATCCCGTCTTTTGTTCTGAAATAGGTCAATTTAGAACCGGAATCATGATAAGAAGCCCACTTGATGTGCTCCAGTACCGTTGCCGTCTCAAAAAGGGCTCCGAGAAGAGGCCCATGGAGCAAGGACTCAGTGTCATGAATCCCCATCAAATAAGTGGCCAAGGCGGTATCCCCAAAATATATTTTGGGTGCTTTAACAAGGCGTTTGGAAAGGTTGGCATGAAAAGGAGCCAAAATGTAGACCTGATAACTGGCCTCCATCACGGAAAGCCAGCGGGTTGCCGTGGGTACCGATACACCTGTATCTCTGGCCAAGTCACTCAAGTTCAGGATTTGCCCCGTCCTCAAAGCAACCAAATTGATGAAACGTTCAAATTCTCTCAAATCTCCAATCTTAAGAATTTGGCGAACATCTCGCTCCAGGTAAAGTTGAATATAGCTGGAACACCAACTGCGCCGATCCAAGTCGGGGCGCAGTCTGAGTTCAGGATATCCACCTCGAAGTATCCAGTCCGCGACGTCTTTAGGTTCCGACCGGGGTTTTGCTTTTTCCCCATCAATTTCACCTACAGAACACGTGTAAAGTGTGAGTAAGGCCGCCCGTCCCGCCAAAGATTGAGACACGCGCTCCATGAGCAAAAAGTTTTGTGATCCTGTCAAAACATACTGTCCATAGCGATTTCTGTTCTCATCGACAATTCCCTGAATGTAACTGGGCAGTTCAGGGGCATATTGGATTTCGTCCAAGATGAGCGGAGCCGGAAAATTTTTCAAAAAAGTCCTAGGATCCTCCACAGCTTGCCGTCGCAGGTCAGGATCTTCTAAGGAGATGTAGGTGTGAGTCTTCTTCAAGAGCGTCTTACAAAGGGTACTCTTCCCCGTCTGCCGTGCACCGGTCAAGATCACTACGGGAAAAGTTTTAACAGCTTTTAAAAAATTCTTTTCGATGGAACGTTTGAACATGATGACAGGATAACATATCCAAATTTAACATTCAATATTAAATTTGGATATTTATAGCCAAACCCCACCCCTTCCGCTACACTGTCCTCACTTTCTTTACTGAACCCAAAAGACCGTGAGGCTCTTTAAAAACCAGAAATACGACAAGGTCCTGCTGCTGGCGGTGCTGGCGCTGGTGCTGGTGGGAGTGGTGATGATCACCTCGATTGGGGTGCCCAAATCCATTCGTATTTCGGCGCCGGATTTAAGGTACGCGGATTGTTCCAACGAGGCCGTGGATTGTTATCTGATTCTGAAGAAGCACTTGGTGCGCGCGGGGCTCGGCCTCGTGGCCATGTTTGTGGCGTGGAAGATGCCGTATCGAGCGTGGAAAACCCTGGCCCCCATTTTTTACGCGGCTGGGCTGGGCCTGCTGATGTACGTGCTCATTGCCGGAGATAGCAACAACACCTTTGCCAAGAGCTGGATCAACCTGCCGGCGCTGCCTTTCATCGATTCGGTGCAGCCCTCCGAAATCGCCAAACTCGGGCTCATTTTCTTCCTCAGTTATTTCTTTGCGGAAAAAATTTCCTTTGAAAAAATAGGAGAACTCAAAGAGGGATTCCTCAAATTTGCCCTCATTTCGGGGCTCATCATTGTGCCCGTGGCTCTGCAGCCGGACATCGGTTCCGCCATGATTTTCGCATTCATTGCCGTGGTGATTTATTACCTGGCCGGAGCGCGCATCAGTCATATGCTCGGCGGGGCTTTGATTGTAGCGGTGATTGCAATGGGCCTCTTGGCCAGCTCGGAGCACATCCGCAATCGAGTGGAAGCCTTTGTGAATCCGCCCAGCGATTGTACCGAAGATTATTGTTGGCAGACGCGCCAGGCGAACATCGCCATTGGCAGCGGAGGATTCTGGGGGAAGGGACTCACTCAAGGAATTCAAAAATCCTTCTGGCTCCCTCAAGCGGTGGATGACTTTGTTTTTGCGGCCACGTCCGAAGAACTCGGTTTTGTGCGCATGTCGCTGATCGTGCTGCTCTACGCCGTGGTGGCTTACCGCAGCTTCCAAATCGCCGCCCACGCCCCCAGCAAGTTCGCCATGCTCACTGCAGCGGGGATAGGAACCTGGATTTCAGTTCAGGCTTTCGTTAATATCATGGTGAACACGGCCTTGTTTCCGATCACCGGAATCACCCTGCCGTTCATGAGTTACGGAGGTTCCTCCATGGTGATGACTCTCTTTGGAGTCGGAGTACTGCTCAACATTTCCCAAAACACGACGCTCTATGAATATTCTCCTGACAGGAGGAGGAACAGCCGGTCACGTGATTCCCAACCTCGCTATAGCGGACGCTATACGCGCGTTTGAGCCCAAGGCAAAACTGAGCTACCTCGGTTCGCACAAAGGCATCGAAAAGACGCTAGTGCCGGCCGCTGGAATTCCGTTTGAAGAAATCAGCACTGGCAAATTCCGTCGTTATTTTTCGCTGGAAAATGTCGCCGATTTATTTCGCATTCCGCTCGGTGCGGTGCAAGCTTTTTTCAAACTCGGCCGTCTCAAACCCACCGTGGTTTTTAGCAAAGGGGGCTTCGTGGGCTTTCCCGTGGTAGTAGCTGCTTGGCTGAGGAAAATTCCCGTAGTGATTCACGATTCAGATGCGATTCCCGGGCTGGCCACGCGCCTCACCGCCCGCTTTGCCGATAAGATTTTGCTAGCCTACGAAACGGCCCACATGGAGCTGGAACGCTACGACGACAAAATCGAAATGACGGGGAACCCCGTGCGGCTTTCACTTTTTGAAGGCAGCAAAAAACGCGCCCAACGCGCGACCGGTTTCACGGGCACGCGTCCCGTGCTTTTGGTGATGGGAGGCTCTAGCGGCTCCGAACAAATCAATGCGCTGGTAGCCCGCGAGAAAAAGAACTGGCTGGAGAAGTTCGACATCATTCATATCAGCGGACGGAAAAGCAAGGGCCGCCACGAAAAACACTACGTGGAATTTCCCTACGTGGACAAAGGCATGAATGATCTCTACGCGCTCGCTTCGCTCGCGCTGACTCGCGCAGGCGCGAACACCCTGGCCGAACTCCAGGCTCTGCAAATCCCCGCGCTACTCTACCCACTGGGCACGGCTGGCAGCAGGGGAGACCAAATTGCCAATGCAAAAATCGCCGCGGTGGAATCACCGCTCTTCGTGGTGGCGGACGAAAAAGCTGCGGCTCTCAAACAACTGCTCGCACTACCAGAGCGTCCGGGTTCCAATTCTCAAAACACCGCTACGGAAAAAATAGCTTGGCTGCTGCTCTCTTACTCCAAATCATGAAACTCGGCTTCCAAGGCTGGTTTCTAGCTCAGCCTCATACCGGAATCGGTCAGCACAGCCTCGGTCTCCTGCGCGTGCTCGCTGCGACCAAAAACGTACAGCTCACGGTGGTCACACCCAGCAAATTTCCGGGTGCCCACACGCTGAAACCCAAAGCCTGGCTGCTGCATCCCGCGCTTAAAAAATGGTACTGGGAACGCGTACAAGTACCTGCATTTTTTGCCGAAAAAACGCTGGACTGGGAATATTATCCTTACCCCTGTCCACTCCCCGAAGCCTCCGCGCATCGGCGCGCCATGACCGTGCACGACACTATCCTTTGGGATGATCCGCGCTACCGTGGCAATCGCCTCAAGCGTGCTTACCATCGCCGTGCCAAGCACGCGCTCATCCACGTGGACCACTTGTTCACCGTGTCCCGCGCCACGCACAACGAACTCGGCATTCCCGCGGCCACCGTGCTGCACAATGGCTTGCCGGAAATCCCCACGGGCCTCAAAAAAATGCCCTACGAAAATGACCTCATTTACATCGGCGGTTACGACATTCGCAAAAATGTTCCCGAGCTCATTCGGCAGTTCGTGCTCTATCACAAATCTCATCCCGAGCGCCGACTCCTGCTCGTAGGCGAAGCTCATCATCACTCGCGCTATTACCCCAAACTGCCCACACATCCCGCCGTGGTCCAACTCGGAAAATTGAGCGAAAAAGCCCTTTACTCCGCGCTCAAGTCTGCCTTTGCCTTCGTCCACTTTTCAGATAGTGAGGGCTTCAACATCCCTCTTCTTCAAGCCATGGCCGTGGGAACACCGACCATTGTTCGAGATCTTTCGGTGAACCGCGAAGTCTCCCATGGCGCATCCCTGTTTCTCAAAAGCTCACTTTCTGCTAGTCTGAAAAAGCTCGAGGAACCCAAGACTCGCGCAGCCCTGGTCATCAAAGCCCGCCAAGCCGCTCGCAGCTATTCTTGGACCAAAACCGCTCAACATTTCCTCAAAGCCCTTCTCTCATGAGTTCCAAACGTTTCCCCGGCCAAAAAGATGGCGAAAACATTCAACTGCTCATTCGCAAGCACTGGATCACCGACGTGAAAAGTGCCAGCATACTGCTGCTCATCGGAGTGATCCCCTGCCTTGGGGGACTCCTTGTACTGACCACACTCTGGGAACAGACCAACGGGCAAGTTTTTTGGGGTGGAATGATGCTCTTCCTGGCTTACATCCTTTTCATCAGTCTCATCACTTACGTCCATTGGCTCAACGACGAATTGGACATCATTGTGATCACCGATCACCGTGTGATTTCACACGAACAAATCGATCTTTTTCATCGGCAAATTTCAGAAACCAGCCTCAGTCAAATTGAAGATGTGAAAGGGGTGGAAAAGGGCATGATGCAGAGTCTTCTTCACTTTGGAACTCTCGAAATAATGACCGCTTCCAACGATGTATTTTTCATCATGAAATACGTTGATCACCCTTACGAAAACGCCCGTCACTTACTCGACCTTCGTCAGGAATCCATAACCAAATCTCATGCTCGCTAACATAGTTCTGCTCTTCATTACGCTGCTCATTTTGTACTTTGTGGGCATGCTCTGGTTGCGCCAAAATCTCATCGCTGAGCTCCGCGAATTGGAACACCGCGAAGGCATTCTCATGAAGGATTTTGAAAAACGCCGCAACCAAGTTCCGCTCTTGCTCGAAAGCATACGGGAACTTCAAGAGCCTTCTGATGCTTGGCGAAAACTCGTCACGGACCGTGCCACTTTTCACACGCAAAGCGCACTCGCCGCTGAAGAAGCTTTTGGAAAAGAACTGCTCGATTTTCTCCATCAGACTTCGCTCCGTTCCGTGAATTTTTTGGAAGCGCAAAAAGGCATCCAAGAACTCTCCGCGCTCATCGACAGACAAAAAGAAGAAATCCAGGCCGCCATCGCTGCTTTCAACGCCAAACGAAAAGAGTTCCCTTACTCTTTGGCATCTGCTATCTTCCATTTCCGCGATGAAACGGCGGCTTAAATGAAGTACACCATTCAGACCTTCGGTTGTGCCATGAACCTCTCAGATTCCGAGCGAGTCGCGAGTGTTTTGGAACGCCTGGGCTACGAAGCGACCACAGAAAAAGCAGACGTGCTGGTGCTCAATACTTGCAGCGTGAAACAGAAAGCGGAAGACCGCGTTTTCGGTCTGAGAAAAATCCTCAAGCGTCTTCACGATGAAAACCCTGCCCTCCGCATCGCCGTGACCGGCTGCATGATTAGGCAGACCTCGACACAAAAGAACCTCGACGAAGCCCGCGACCCCCTCCTAGACACCATGGCTGAAGTGGACATTGCCTTTCGCATTGAGGACGTCGCTCAGCTCCCGGACTTGCTGAAAACGGTGGATCCCAGTCTCGACTTCAAAGACCAAATCGACGAAGGAGAGCTCGAAAACTATTTCAAAATCATCCCCACCAAAAGCAGCTCTCACTCGGTCTTTGTCCCCATCATGACAGGCTGTGACAAATTCTGCACCTACTGCATTGTGCCTTTTACCCGTGGCCGTGAAAAAAGCCGCGACTTCAAAGACATCGTGGCCGAGTGTGAAAAACACGTTCGGGAAGGTGCCCTGGAAATCACCCTGGTGGGTCAAACCGTGAATTCCTATGGCCTCTCATTCAATGACAAAAAATCAGGGGACTTCGAAGCCTATGGTAAAACCCCTTTCGCTGCACTCCTATGCGAAGTGGACAAGCTCTACGAACTGGGGCTTCGTCGGCTCCGCTTCACCTCTCCCCATCCGCGCGATTTTTCCGATGAACTCGTCCAAACGCTCGCCGCACTCAAAACCATCTGCCCTTACATCCACATGCCCATTCAATCTGGCGATGACCGTACGCTCCGCCGCATGAACCGCAACTACCGCATGCCCGAATACAAAGAAATCATGCAAAAAATTCAAAAGGCCATTCCCGGCTGCGCCATCAGCACAGACATCATTGTGGGCTTTTCCGGCGAAACAGAGGAAGAGTTCGAGAACACCTACCGCATGTACGAAACCATGGAATGGGACAACTGCTTTTCATCCCGTTATTCGCCCCGCAAAGGCACCTATTCGGAGCGCACACTGAAAGATGACGTTCCAGACGACGTGAAGGCCGAGCGCTGGCACAGGCTCAATGCACTGGTCAAAAAAATCTCCCACAAAAAGCACGCGGCTTTCGTGGGCAAAACCGTGGAAGCTCTGGTGACGCAGCAAATCGGACAAACCTGCACGGGCCGCACTCGCGACTTCAAAGAAATCCAGTTCCGCTCCGGCCGCCCACTCATCGGAAAACTGGCCGAAGTCAAAGTCACCGATGTGCACGACTTCCTTCTGAAAGGAGAGTTGGCTTAACTACTCTCCCAGTGTGTCGGAAGCCAGATCCATCAACTTGACAACGCAATTGCCGGAATCTTCCACGCTGATGCGACCGTAAACGGTTTCACTGCCTACAGCAAAAGAAAGGTATTGCGGGCTGCCGTCCTCACCGTCGCTGTACAAAGTAAAGAAACCATCCGAAACCTCTTGCAAGCCTTCGTCCTCACGAGGTGTGGTCAAGTCGCCACTCAAATCGATCCAGCAGGATTCATCGCCCTTCACACCAAGACCCGTAGCGAGCTCATTGGAGAAACTTTCCCAAACGCCAGAATTATAAGTGAGCATGGCGTTACCATATTGGGCCGTTTGAGGGCCACCGCCGCAGGAAACCAAAAGTAGAGCGGAACCGAGGAGAGCAAAAAGAGGGTTTTTCATAGAAAATAAATTACTGAGCATTCAATGTTGCCAGGTCTCGGTAAGCTTCCATGCAGGCTTCCGTGTCATCCACGCTGACGTTGCCCTCCACAATCTCGGCTCCCAAAGGGAAACTGACCTTATCGAGGATGTCAGAAAAGGAATAAACCGTCAGGGCTCCATCGCTGCTGATGTCATACTCCCAATCTGGATCGTGCTTGGTGTAGTCCTCTGTAAGATCGATCCAACAGTATTCCTCTATTTTAAGCTCCAAGCTGTCCATGTCCTCGACACTCTTCCAGATATCAGTGTCGTAGACGATAGTCGCAGAGTGGTAAGCCACGGTTGCGGTGTTTACGGGCGTAGGCGTAGTAGAGCCAACGCTATCATTCGTGGAACAGCCGGTCAGCAATAAAGCCAACAGAGACGAGAGGAGGAGGGTCTTCATGGAGTGAAGAAATTAGTGATTAGTGAGAACATTATTGCAGAACCGCGCGGATTCGTCTAATCCCGGCGGAAGAAGCCTCTTCTTTCGCGATCTTAAAGTGGGCGCCAAGCTGTCCTGTGTGGTCCACATGGGGTCCTCCACAAATTTCTTTGGAGTAATCTCCCATGAAGTAAACCTTCACACGGCCGGCGAGTTCACCTTCATACTTGTCCACAAAAACTCCCGTGGCGTCGATTTTGCGAGCCTCTTCCACGGTCATTTCTTCAAAGTGCACAGGATAGTCCGCTTGGATGGCGTCATTCACGATTTTCTCCACTTCTGCAATTTGCTCAGGCGTCATTTTCTCAGGATAGTTGAAGTCAAAGCGCAGACGTTCTTGGGTGATGTTGGAGCCTTTTTGTTCCACGCTTTTTCCCAAAACACGGCGCAGCGCTTCCAGCATCAAATGCGTGGCGGTGTGGAGTTTTTTCGTTTCCATGCTGTGGTCCGCGAGTCCTCCTGCAAATTTTTGTCCGGAAGCCAGGCGAGATTTTTCTTGGTGCTGCACGAAGGCTTTTTGAAATCCTTCTTCGTCCACGGCCACCCCTTTTTCACGCATCATTTCCACAGTCATTTCCAGAGGGAAGCCATAACTTTCAAAGTAGTAGAAAGCCCGTTCCCCACGCAGCTCCCAACTGTTTTGAATCAGGAACTCAGCCTTTTCACGCACAGGTTTTAAAACCTCCTCCTCGATATTTTTTTCTGCAGCCTCAGCCTTGAATTCCTTACGAAGCTGTCCCATCACAGGTCGTAGAGCCTCATTCATCACACTCAAACAGCCTTTACTCGCGATCACGCTAGAGAGTTGGCTCAGAGCCATTTCCAAGCGCGCCACGGTGTTTTCTTTGGACAAAATTCCGAGCGCATAAGCCACATGCTCCACGTCCTTCGCAATCTCCTGTTCGCCGTTCGTCAGCGCTTCCTGAAATTGTTCTTCTTCCTTCATCAAACTGTTCACAATGCGCTCTTCGTATTTGGGAAGTTCCTTGTAGAAATCGCCGTAAATGCCGATCACCATGCGGGCAAGTTCCACAACGAAGGTGCCGTCAATCCCGAGTTTTCTTCCATGACGAATCGCGCGACGAATGAGTTTGCGCAGCACATAACCTTGATCGTTGTTGGAAGGAGTCACCCCACGCTCGTCGCCAATGATGAAGACCGCGCTACGAACATGATCCGCCACAATGCGTTCACTCACGGTGTCGCTCACTTTCGCGATGCTGCGAATGCGCGTGATCATCGAAGCAAAAAGTTCCGTTTCGTAGTGGCTGGCCTTGCCCTGCAAAATCGCGGTCACACGCTCGAGTCCCATTCCCGTATCCACATTTTGCTGTTTGAGCGGAACAAAATGTCCTTCTTCATCTTTGTTGTATTGCATGAACACGTCGTTCCAAATTTCCACATAACGTCCGCACTCACAGTTGGGGTGACATTTTCCGCTGCCATCTTTGAGCATGTAGCGTTCAATCGCAGCACGGCTGGCCCCTTCGCGGTGCTGGCCCGAAGGCAGCTCAGGGCAGAGGTCGTAGAACATTTCCGTGTCGGGTCCGCAAGGCCCGGTTTGTCCGGCAGGCCCCCACCAGTTTTTCTTTTTTTCGTAGAAGAAAATGAGGCGTTTGCCCTCTTTCACATCCTCAGCACGGCGGAATCCGTACTTTTCCCATTCGGAGGCGGCTTCGTCGTCGCGCGGAGCGTTCTCGTCCCCGGCAAAACACGTCACCATGAGTCGCTCCGGGTCCAGACCCAGCTCTGCGGTCAAAAATTCATAGGACATTTGTATGGCTCCGGCTTTGAAATAATCGCCGAGTGACCAGTTGCCCAGCATCTCAAAAAAAGTACAGTGCGTGGGATCGCCCACTTCTTCAATGTCGTCGGTGCGCACGCATTTTTGCACGTCCACGAGTCGCGTTCCTTCCGGGTGTTTTTCGCCCAGCAAATAAGGCACCAAGGGGTGCATTCCGGCAGTGGTGAACAGCACGGTGGGGTCGTTTTCAGGCAGCAAACTCGAACCCGGAATAATCTTGTGATCATGCTTTTTGGCAAAGAAATCGAGGTATTTTTGACGGAGTTCGCTGGCGAGCATAAAAATGTCTTAATGTGCGGCGATTTTACACAGCCTTTCGCCAAAAATAAAGAGATGCTAGAGTAGCGCGAGCATGAATCGACAAAGCATAGTGAAAGGATTTTTTGGCATCAGCGTCCTGCTGGGCCTGGTTCTCTTGGGCTCAGCGCTGGTTTTCCGGCTCACCGCACTGCCCGATTTAGCCAAAATTCTGCCTCAAGAAGGAACAGAAGGATTTTTCATCGTCCGTAAACCGGACGTTTTCCCGTGGGTCTCCGCCCGGGGTTGGGCTCAAGTGAATGGCACGGCGCTCACCTTTCTCGAAGTGAACTCCAGTCAGGAGGCCGAAAACTACCTGCTCAGCCTCCGCGCAGAGGGCGAAGTGCTCACCGAAACTCAGGCCACGCGCTCCCTGTGGAGCACCGTCACGTGCTACCCAAGCTCACCAAATCCCTGCTTCACATGGATGGGGGATCTGTTGATTCTTTCTGACGACGAAAACCTTCTCGCAACGCTACAAAAAGTGGCTGCCGGAGAACAAGCCAGTGTGAAGGACAGCCCAAATTATCAAAATGTACGCTCCCGCTTGGCCTCCTGGTCCGGAGGTTTTGCGTATTTTGATCTGCAAAAACTGCTGCCTTATTACACGGAAGACTTCACCATTTTTGAACCCCTGCTCGCGCTCTATCCGGCTTTTGGTGCCAGCCTAAAACCGCAAGTAGACACATGGTCCGCCGAAAGTTTCCTCGCCGTGGACAAAACCCTCATCGACAACTCCGCCTATTGGCATCCCACCGAAAAATATACAGCGGCCCTTTTGCCCTGGACCTCCGACACTCTGGCCATAGAGTGGGGTGGACGTGAGCTGGGCGAACAAGTGCAGCAAATGCAAACCCTGCTCCAAAAAAGAACCCCGGAAGGCGCGGGCCTATTTGTCAATGAGCTCCAAACCCAAGTCCAAAATTGGTTTGGCCCAGAGACCATCTTTCCCGACCTGCTGCCATTACTCGATGGAGAACAGTACTTTGGCTTCACCCCCGGGGGCGATTTTCTCTTCCTCACTCAGCTGGATTCAGACGCAGAAATCCAAAGCGCTCTCCAGCTCAAGGACCAATTCAGTGAGAACTACATTTACGCAAAAACCTTCCAGATTGAAAATGGAGAAACCCAGGCGCGTTTAGTCCCGCTCGCCGAAGCCACGGGCCAGCATGAAAACTACCAGTACTACACGTTCTCCGCGGAAGGCGAAGAAGTGGTCACCGTCATCGTCACCGAAAAACTGGCCCTCGTCGCTCAAAAGCAAGAAACCGCTTTCGCCACGCTCGATCGACTCCTCGGCAAAACGGCCCCACGCCCGGTGGACAGCCTGGACAGCATATTATCAGGTTCAAATGAGCTCTTCACTGTCCATTGTCTACTCCTGCCCGACGGGTCTATACTAAAGACGCTTCTGGGCGACTTTGCTACGATCACTACTGCTCGCAAACTCTTCGACGACGGAATCTTCGCCCGCTCCCTCGTCGATCTCTCCGCCACTCCATGATCAGGCTCGACATCGGTCCGGAAAACACACCCAAGAGGGATGCTGAAAAAGCATCCAGTCATGTTATAAATTTAAAAAACGTCGATGCCACGCACAAAAACAAAGCGCACCAAAAAGTGACCGTAGACTTGAAAAAAGAAATCGAATTCAAAAACTCTAGCCCGGAAAAAATCCACATTGTGGGGAAAAATTTCAGTCGTCGTCGTGGCCTTGGTCGCATCCCCATGCTCGTGGCCGCGCTCTTCATGATTTTGCTGCTCAACGTGGGGCAAATGGTCTTCCTCGGAAAGCATCAAGGGGAGGAAGCGCTCGCTCTCGCCGCCGAAGGTTTCATGTCACTGAAAGGCGCGAGCCAGTCCTTTGTTTCCGGTGAAAGCGGAGCCGACCTCCTGATGTTCGACCGTGCTCAAGGACTTTTTGACGAAGCCAAAACCAAGGGAGCCTTTTTGCTCACCGCCGCTTCGCCCTGGCTCGATGAACCCGGTCCCGTGCAAAGTTTGAGCAACGTGCTGGACGCCGGCTCGCTGATGGCAGAAGTAGGCAAACACCTCTCCAACGCCCGCGCTGCATTTTCCACTCTCCCAACGGAAGGCTCACTCACGGATTATCTCCGCGCTGTTTCCGAAACCGACCTCGAACCCGCCGCCGCGGGAATGGCGCAAATCCAATCCTTGCTCGAAAACGTGGACCTTTCTGGCACGGAATACGCCACAAAGTTTGCCGACTACAAAGACAAACTAGACGCCCTCACCAGTCTGCTCAACTTGTGGGTGGACATGAAGGAACCGCTGCTCACCGCTCTGGGAGACAAGACCCCGCAAACCTACCTCGTACTCCTGGAAAACAACGACGAAATGCGCCTCGGAGGGGGCTTCATCGGTAGCTTTGCCTTAGTGACTGTGAACGACGGACGCCTGGCTCCTATTGAATTCCACGACGTTTACGAATTCGACAATCTCTACTACGAAGACATTCCCGTGCCCATTCCCGAACTCACCGGTCTCACGACTCAGTGGCGCATGCGTGACAGTAACTACTCCGTGGACTTTCCCACCTCTGCCGAAAAAGCAGCCTGGTTCCTGGAACATGAAGGTGGACCGGGTGTGGACGGCGTGATTGCGGTGAACCTTTCTGCCGCCCAAGCCTTTTTGGAAGCCACCGGGGATCTGTCCATTCCTTCACTGTCCAAGCCCCTCACCGCAGAAACGTTCCCGGTGGTCATGAGTACTCTCATTGAAGCCAAAACCTTTGGAAAAACCACGCCTAAAGCGGTACTCGGTGAAGTGCTCAGCGCCTTCATGGACAAGGTAAACAATCCACAGAGCATAGCCACTCTGGGGGCTAGTGCGTGGGAACAAATTCAAAAGAAACAACTGCTTTTTTACGATAAAAATCCCAGCGTACAAAAACTCTTTGTGGATCTTGGAATGGACGGCACCGTACCCAAACTCTCCACCCTGGAAGGTGACTTTTTCCTACCCACGTTTGAAAATATTGGAGGCAACAAAACTGAGCGTTATGTAAAAACCGAGCTCAGCCACGACACGGAAATTTTGGAGGATGGCAGCATGGTGGCCACAGTGAGCCTCACTCGCACTCACACTTTTGATGACGCTGCGATGGCCTGGCTCAAAAAAACCACGCGTGACTACGGCTTCACGGCTTGGACCGGCACGCTCGAAGCCCTCATGGGCAACGCAGCCAATAAGGAAGCGATTCGCCTCTACCTTCCCGAAGGAGCCCGTCTCATCGATTCTGCCGGCATTTATCGTGACGACGTGCGTATTTTCTACGACGCGGATCAAGACATTTCCTACTACTATTTCGACCAAACTCTGCAGCCCGGCGAAAGCAAAACCGTCACGCTACAGTTTGCCCTGCCCCTAAAAATGCAAGGCAGCTTCCAGCAGTATGACTTCAAATGGATCAAACAGCCCGGCCTCAAAAACGTGACTTACCAAGAGTCCGTCACGGCCGAAACAAAAACCCTGCTCTCCGCAAGTCCCGCCGCTAGCGAAACCAAAGCCGGCACGGATTACTTCCTTTCAGGTTCTTTCGACAAGGACCTTGAACTTACTTTGCTGTATCAGTAGAAAAGCCTCCCACGGTGACGCTGTCAGCCATGGACACGCAAGAGCCGTCAGAATACGCTCGATCAGGAGCATTGAAGTTCAATCGTACAGTTACAGGGTGGTTCGGGGTAGCTCCACTAAAGCTGGAATAAGGCAGTATTTGATCACTGTCATCGCGAACAATTTGAGCCCCCTTAAGGCATCCTAAACGAAATTCAAGACTGCCTCCATTCACAATATTCAAAGTATTACCTTCCTTCGCCCAACGAACAAGTTCTGCCCTGAACTGAGGTGCAATTTCAGTAACAGAAAGGTAAACCACAGCATCATTGTCAGAATCAGGATGAACCCGCAAGGAACCGGTCACAACCTCTTGAAAAGGAGCACCGCCCAACTCACCGGCATCAGCATCCAAAGCAAGCAGTCCTAGACCAACGGCAGCAGCATTTCGCAAGTTCATATAAAAACGGTTATGCTAAGTTTATATAACAAAACACATAAAATGTCAATCTTTAGAAATTCTTCCTCTTAAACAACTCTTCCAACTTCCCGTAACTCCAGGTGATGATCGCGGGGCGGCCATGAGGACAGTGGGTGTAGTTCGGGGTTTCCGCCATGTCGCGCAGCAGCGCTTCCATTTCTAGCATCGTCAGGGCGTCTCCGAATTTGATGGCTCCGCGGCAGGCCGCGCTCGTCGCCAAGGCTTCCCGCACGGGGAGCACCTTCTGTCTTGCATCACGTTCCACGTCAGCGAGCACTTCGCGCAGCACACGCTCCGGGTCTCGCTTTTGCAGTCCATCCGGTACCGCGCGCACCAGATAGGTGCTGCCGCCAAAGGCTTCGATTTCAAAACCCAACGCCAAAAACTCATCCAAATGCTGAGACAAAAGTTGCACGCTTTCCACGCCCAAATCCAGTTGCAAGGGAGTGAGCAAGGGTTGCAGCAACGGCGTTTTTTCTTCCAAAGCTTTCATGAGCCGCGCATAGCGCACGCGCTCGTGCGCGGCGTGTTGATCAATCAGCACCAAGCCCTCTTCGCTCTCCGCCACAATGTAGCAATTCGCCACTTGGGCCAAAGGACGAAACAGTAGCCCGCGCGTTTCTAAAGGTCGTTCGATCACACCCGGCCGTCGGTCTTGAGTAGCGCGCTCCGCAAAGGCCATTTCCAACGATGGCACTTCCACAAACTCTGAACGCAGCACCGGCGCAATCATCGTACTTTGCAGTGCATGCTGAGCCGCGCCAAACACCGCACGGTAGACTTCCTGCGTGTTCACAAATTTAACTTCGAGTTTGCGTGGATGCACATTCACGTCCACAAACGCAGGATCGATTTCTATGTTCACCGCGAACCACGGATACTTGTCTGTCATGAGCAGCGAATGGAAAGCTTCTTCCACCGCGCGCCCCACGAGTCGACTCTCAATAGCTCGTCCATTCACAAACAAAAATTGATATTTTCGGCTGGCGCGCGACAGTTCCGGTTTGCCCACAAATCCCGAAATAATGAGGTTGGACTGCTGATATCGAACCCCCAACAAAGCCTCCGCTATCGTGCCTCCATACAAAACGTGAATCCGTTCTTTCAAATCCTGCCCGGAGGGCAAATCAAAAATCAACTCGCCGTCTTTCATTAGTCTAAATCCCACTTCCGAATGCGCCATAGCGATTTGACTCAGCGTATCAAAACAGTGCCCATATTCCGTGCCCACGGTCTTCATGTATTTCTTCCGCGCCGGCGTGGCATGGAACAAGGACAGCACTGTAATTTCCGTACCTATGCTGCACGCGCACTCTTCAGCAGACAATTCTTTTCCCGCGTCCATTTCCACGCAAAATCCCACACGACTTTCCTCGTTCCGCGTCTTCAAACTCACCCGCGCAATGCTGGCAATACTCGCCAGCGCTTCGCCGCGAAACCCTAAACTACGAATAGAAAACAAATCCTCCAAACTCCCAATTTTACTCGTGGCATGTCGCATAAAAGCCACCCGCGCATCCTCCGCACTCATCCCCACTCCATCGTCCACCACACGGATTTTTTGCAGGCCGCCTTCTTCCAGTTCCACCGCAATCCGAGTCGCTCCCGCATCCACACTGTTTTCAACGAGTTCCTTCAAAGCCGACGCCGGACGTTCTATCACTTCACCCGCAGCAATTTGGCTGATCAGCTCATCCGAAAGTAGGTGAATACGGTTCATATATTGATCGAAACCAAGCTCAAACTAATGTCCACTTGAATCGCGATGAAAGCGATTACCGCTGCAATCAAACATTTAATCCAAAATGCACGGTTCGGTTTCTTGCCTGAAGAAACCTGGTGAGTCAATAAAAATAATGTGGTGACCAGAATCGCAAAAGCAAGCCCTAAAGAAATACGGACCGCCATGTTGTTCTCATAGTCGTAAGAAAGCTCATCAGCGCCATCCAAGCCAAGGATACCCACAAGAACCCCAACAAAGTAAATGAGTCCCGCCAAAATTTTAGCCACGATGGACTTTGGGTGTTTAAAAATCCAATATTGCAAAGGAGAAAGCACTAGCGAAAGTCCCACGACAAAGAGAGGGATGATCAACAAAACAATGGGGAAAGGAGGAGCAATATAGTCGATATCGCCAGGATAGGGAGCCAGGTCAGCCAAGATGAAAATGTTTGAAGACATTGGAGCTGGAGCTTAAAAATTAAGAGCTTTCCGCACCAGAATACTGCCTCTCGTACTCAAAGACAAACGGCTGCCCCTACTTGACCCCCCCGCGGGACTGAGCTATCCTCCACAAGATGAGTACTGTCAATAATGATGCCCGCAAGGAGCGACACCAAAAGCTCTTCGACGGACACTACCACAGCACAATCGGACGAGTTTGGTTCATCACTAAGAGAGCAGTAAGAAAGACTTGGGATTTTGTTTCTCCATCTGGGAAGAAACTGTCCCAGTTCATGCATCCCCTCGATCACCTTCCGCCGCCTCGTCGTTTATACACACAACTCGCCACCTGGAGTCTTGGGCTTTTAGTGCTCACTTCCATCAACACCGCCAACGGTCAGTTTGCCGGAGGAGAAGGGGCGGGTCAGGAATACCTGAGCCTCGACTCCCAAAGCCAACAGGTCACGGACGAAGAGGGTTATTTGGTCAAAAACATGCCGCTCGCGGGCCAAGCGACTTTCGATCAAAACCGCACCGAAATCGTTGAACACGAGGTTCAAGAAGGTGAAACTCTCTCCATGATCGCCTACCGCTACGGCCTCTCCACGAACACCATTCTTTACGCCAATTCCGGGCTTTCCGGGGATTACCTAAAAATCGGGCAAAAGCTTCAGGTTCCTCCCAAGGATGGAATCTACATCACCATTCCTTCTGGAGCGACCCTGGTTTCCCTCATGGACAAGTACAAGGGAAACTTAGACAAGACCAAAGAATTCAACGGAGTCACAGACGACACTGAGCTCAAAAAGGACGAAAAACTCTTCATTGTGGATGGCCGCCCCGAACAAGTCTACGTGGCTTCCAACAGCAAAAACTACAACACAGGATCGGGCTTCAACACTACCGGCGGCTACTCGGCCAGTGGGGGGGGCGCAGGTGCCATTTACACGCCGCCCAACTCCATGGGCTGGATTCGTCCCACCAGCGGAGCCATCACTCAGGGTTACCACAGTGGACACTACGCCTATGACATTGCCGACCGCAGCAAGCCCGATATCGTCACGGTTTGTAACGGAACGGTAGACAAAACGGGAACAGGCTGGGCCGGAGGTTACGGAAACAACGTGTGGGTAGACTGCGGAAATGGCTATCGCACGCACTACGCCCACATGTCTGAGTTCTACGTACAAGTGGGGGACACGGTGAGCCAAGGCCAAGTGATCGGAGTAATGGGAAACACCGGCCGCGTCTACGGTGCCACCGGAATCCATTTGCACTTCGAAGTGAACTACAACGGTTCCTTGATCAGTCCTAGCTTCATGGGGGTATGGTGAAACGATTCTTCCAAGCTCTAATCCGGATCTACCAAAAACTAATCTCCCCGGACCACTCTTTTTGGCGTCATCTTTTTCCCGGCGGCTTTTGTCGTTACACGCCCACCTGCAGCATGTACACCCACATGGCCATCGGTAAATACGGCGTCCTCAAGGGCAGCGCTAAGGGCTTCTGGCGCATCCTGCGTTGTAACCCCTGGAGCAAGGGGGGACTTGATTTACCTTGAGAATGTAGTTAAGCTCTCCCAGGTTTGCCCATTCACTCATCTATGGAAAAAGGTTCTGACGTCCGAGTCATTAAACGCGCTCTGCTGAGTGTGTCGGACAAAACAAACCTGATTTCGCTCGCCAAAGCCTTGCACGAACACGGTGCTGAGCTGCTTTCCACAGGAGGCACGGCCAAAGCGATCAAGGAAGCGGGCATTCCTGTAAAAGACGTTTCCGACTATACCGGTTTCCCAGAAATGATGGGCGGCCGCGTAAAGACCTTGCACCCCAAAGTGCACGGGGGACTTTTGATGCGCCGCGGTGAAGACGAAGCAGTGGCTGCCGCCAACGGCATCCAAGAAATCGACATGGTAGTGATCAACCTCTATCCTTTTGAGGACACCATCGCCAAAGAAGGAGTGGCGGAACCCGAAGCCATTGAACAAATCGACATCGGCGGTCCTTCTATGCTGCGCAGCGCGGCGAAAAACTTCAAATGGGTGACTTCGGTGAGCGATCCAAAAGACTATCCACTCATCCTCGAAGAACTCGAAAAATTCAAAGGCATCACGCTGGAAACGCGTCGTCACTGTGCGATTGCCGTTTTTGAAAAAACCAGCCACTACGACCACGCGATTGCCAATTATCTGCGTTACAAAGGCGAGCCCAACGAACCCTTGGATTTGCACTACGAAAAAGTGATGAAACTGCGTTATGGCGAAAACCCTCACCAAAAAGCAGCCTTCTTCCGCGACCCTTCAGACACCTTCCCGAACGTGACCAACTCCAAAGTACTGCAGGGCAAAGAACTTTCCTACAACAACATCATCGATGCCGACGGGGCCCTGGAACTTGTCAAAGATTTTGACAAGCCTGCAGCCGCAGTCATAAAGCACACCAACCCCTGTGGTGCCGCAACTGCTGACAGTATTGAAGACGCTTTTCGCGAAGCTTACGCCGTGGATCCCATGGCCGCCTTCGGATGTGTGATTGCGCTCAACAGACCTTGCACCAAAGAAATAGCAGAGTTCATTCAAGAGCAAAAAATGTTCGTGGAAATCGTGATCGCGCCCGACTTCGACAAAGGCTCCCGCGAAATTTTTGCCGCCAAAGAAAAACTGCGTTTGCTCGAAACCGGTGAACTCCGCAAAAATCCCAATCAACGTCACATTCGCTCTGTGTCCGGCGGCTTGCTCGTTCAAACCGCGGATCAACACATCGTGACCGAAGCAGACCTTCAAGTGGTTACCAAGGCTCAGCCCACCAAAGAAGAAATCGAAGCCCTGCTCTTCGCCCGCGTACTCGTGAAGCACGTGAAATCGAACGCCGTAGTCTTCGCTAAACTCAATGGCAAAGGCGGTTGCAGTGCCACCGGAATTGGTGCTGGACAAATGTCTCGAGTGGACAGTGTGATCATCGCCAAACGCAAAGGCGCCGACCGCATTCCCGGCTCCGTGATGTCCTCCGACGCGTTCTTCCCCTTCCCGGACGCCGTGGAAGAAGCCCACTCCGCCGGCATCCACGCCATCGTTCAACCCGGCGGCTCCATCCGTGACGCCGAAGTCATCGCCAAAGCCGACGAACTCGGAATGACCATGGTGCTGAGTGGAATCCGCAGTTTCAAACATTAAAATGTGTAGTATCCTAAGGCCATGAAGAAAGCCTTATTTTTCGTACTCTTCCTCACCGCTTGCACCCCGAGCAACCTCTATTCCAACGACGAACTCGGCATCCAATTTGCCTATTCTTCGCCTGAATTCAAAGGAAAACTCGAAGTCGAAGACAACGAAATCATCTACCACTATCCAGACTCGCTCGACATCCAGTACATCGCGGTTTTCCAAAAAGCCGAAGGCCAAAGCATTGAAGAAGCCATTCTCGCCCTCGTCAAAGAAAAAGGGAAAAATCCTGACGACTGCACCGTGGTGAATGAAGGTCCTTATTGGGCGAATGAAAACTATACGGCGTACACCCTGGATCTCTCTCAACCCACCCTAGTTTACACAGAGGAAGAGCTCGCTGCCATCGCGGAGGCGGATGCCGAAGCGGTAGTGGACACCGGGCCATTTGACGGCGAATGGATGAAGGGAAAAATCATGAATGATCGGCTCATCGCCGCGTGTTCCGACTATGCCGATCCTCTCGGCCTTGCGACTTTTAAAACCGTTACAAGCAGCTTCATTTTCAACAAGAAGACCGAATTTGTTTTCCTACCAAGTTATGCGGAGCCTCAATTTTACGATCCAAGTACTCTCATGTTAACGCATTAAACCCGCCACCATGAAAAAACTTTTCTTCGCCGTCATTCTTTTCAGCCTCAGCGTCACTACGGCTTTTGCCGCTGAGCTGCCTTTCACGGCCTGGAGTCCGCTCGTTTACAACGCTCCCAATCAAATTGAATATGGCGACAATTTTGAGGCTATTTATCAGCTGAAGCAGCAAGGTATTTTCGGAGGTTATCCGGACGGGACTTTCCGAGGAGACTCTGAAATCAACCGTGCCGAAATCACAAAGATTTTAGTGCTTGCCTCTGGGGTTAGTGAAACGCAAATCGATGCAGAGTTGGAAGAATGGTTGGCGAATCCCGAAACACAGGCGGGTTTTACAGACGTGGACCCCGATGATCGCAACAGTGTTTGGTATGTGGACTACGTGCTCTATGCACAAAAAGAAGGCATCGTTTCCGGCTACCCGGATGGAAGTTTTAAACCCAGCGACCCGGTCTTGTTGTCAGAACTCTACAAGTTGGTGGTGGAGTCCCAATACGGAACGCCAGATTCCACTTTTCAAGGCGAGGAATGGTATCGCGAGTACATCAATTTTTTGGCGGAATACGGCATTCTAAGAGAGCACATTTACTCAGACTATGAGTATGAAGTTTTCTCCTACGATTTTTCAGCCGTGGGTTTTACTGGTGAACCTTCCTCCAAAGCCACAAGGGCTGGCGCGGCCGAACTCATTTATCGCCTGCAGTCTGTATGGAACGGTGAAGGTTTGCAAAATTTCGCCCCCTACCTTTCTTTGGATGAATACGCAGAGCGTTTTGGAGCCTCACTGAGCACCACCAATGACAAACTTTCCATCCAAGATCCGCACTTTCACTATCAATTCACGGACCTACCTTTAGGAGGAGCCAATCTTGACGATTTGATCGTCTACATTTCAGATCCATCAGGTTTCGAAAATGGGTACTACACCGACATTTCCTTCATGCTGAAAAGTGAAACCTTCGCCGAGTCCAATGATTTCCCGGAAGACTACTATCAACACGTTTTTCGAGTGGAAGTGACAGACCCTGATTCATACTGGGCAAACTATTACGATGCCAACGGTTTGGACTTTTATTGCGGTAGCTGGGAGTCCATGGGTGATTCCGTGGACATCAAGCCTGCCGGCCTAGAAATCTGCTACGACGAGGCTGAAATCGTAAAGTCAGACATTGATTTAACCACCTATCCCTAAGTGCCCACCCTTTTCGACTTGATGAAAAGGCAAAATTGACAAGACTCCAAAAAAAAGAAACAATGAATTCTTCTAAAGAAGAATTATGGCTTTAAACTGCCCCGTGGAGGAATTGAAAGGAGCCGAAGTAGGCCAACGGGTTTCTGTGCTCCGACAGGGAACTACGGTCATCACTAAAGAACTCGAAGTCCTCAGTGTAACTCCCACCCAAGTTCGAGTTCGTGCCGTCCTAGATTTTGAACGCATCGTGGACTTAGATCGAGAAACAGGGCTGGAAATCGCAGCTTAAAAAAGATAGCCTGAGTCCATGACCCTCCTCCAAGCCGCGCTACTCGGAATCCTCCAAGGAATCACAGAATTTCTGCCCATTTCTTCGTCCGGCCATTTGGTGGTGGTGGAATCTTTGCTCGGCCTCCACGTAGAAGAGTTAAAAGATTTTGACGTGACTTTGCACTTGGGCACGCTGCTCGCGATCCTCATTTATTTCCGCAAAGAAATTTTCCAAGTCCGTCGTTGGCCGCTGCTCGCCGTAGCCACGATTCCCGCCGTCATCGTCGGTCTGCTTTTCGCAGACACCATCGACGCCCACCTTCGCAACACCACTTCCGTAGCCATCCTCATGATCGTGATGGGACTCATTTATTTTATTCCTCAACCACGGAGCGACCAAAAGCTCACCTGGGGTAGGGGGATAATCATTGGAGTAGCCCAAACTTTAGCCCTCATTCCAGGCGTGTCCCGCAGCGGTTCGACCATCTTCACGGGAATGATGCTCGGACTCAAACGCGAAGAAGCCGCCAAATTTTCTTTCATGCTCGGGGCCGTGGCCATCACCGGGGCTGGTTTGCTCACGTCCTATCACATTTTCGAAGGCACCGAACAAGTCACGCTTTCCGCACCCACCCTGCTCGTGGGCTTCATCACCGCCTTCCTTTCCAGTTGGCTTGCGGCAGACTGGCTCATGAAGTTCCTGCACAAGCATGGACTCCAGGCTTTTGGGGTGTATCGTATTATTCTCGGTTTCACGCTACTGCTTTTCTTCTAGGCACCTTGATAAAATCGCTTACCTCTGCTTAAATGAGGTGGATTATAATCAAAAAATTCTATGGCAAGAAGTGCTATAAGGGACGCTTTCAAAGGAGGTGAAGGGGATGAGGCAATCATCACAGCCGGACCTACAGGCGCGCCAATTCGTGAAGAAATTGCCGCAAAGATAAAGGAGACATCCGGAGCAAGCGGAGAAGAGGTGATGAAAGTGGTAGACATGGCTTTGCTCAACAACTAGTAGTTCGGCCGCGAGCAAAAGTTCTCGACAAAATCGCGCCCCGTGCTAAGATGGCCAAAAGCTCTTTCCACGAACACGCACATGTCCACCTCCATTTCCGATTACGCCATTGCCACCATCGGCAGCCACACGGCCCTTCAAATTCTCAAAGGGGCCAGAGACGAAGGCTTCCGCACCATCGCCATCATCACGCCCGAAATCCGCCCCGTTTTTGAAAGTTTCCCCGTCGCGGATGAACTCATTGAAATCCCTAGCTTCGCCGATTACTTCAGCATCGAAGAAGAGCTCGTGAAAAAAAACGCCATCGTGATCCCGCACGGCTCGTTCGTGAGTTACGTGGGGGTGGAAGAAATCGCCACCAAAATGAAAGCGATGTACTACGGTAGCCGCGGCATTCTCCGCTGGGAATCCGACCGCAGCATGGAAAGACAGTGGCTTCAAAAAGCCGGTCTCAACCTACCTCGCGTCTTCACAAAACCCGAAGAAATCGACTGCCCCGTGATCGTCAAATTCCACGGAGCCAAAGGCGGCTTTGGTTATTTCATCGCCAAAAGCCCTGCTGAATTTTACGAACGAATCAAAGAGTTCCCGGGACAAAACGACTACGCCATTCAGGAGTACATCGTGGGAGTGCCCATGTACGTGCACTACTTTTATTCCGCGCTCACCGGCGAGCTCGAAATCATGAGCTTCGACAAACGCTACGAGTCCAACGCCGATTCCATCGGACGTATCGCTGCCAAAGACCAAATCGAATCCGGCATCCGTACCAGCTACACCATCACGGGAAACATTCCCATTGTCGTGCGTGAATCCATGCTCCCCATGTTCTTCAAAATTGGACAAGATGTCATCAATACTTCCAAGCTCGAAGGAGCGCCCAAAGGCCTCTTCGGGCCGTTCTGCTTAGAAGGCATCATCGATCCCAACCTCAATTTCCGCGTCTTCGAAATCTCCGCCCGCATCGTGGCCGGCACGAATCCTTATATAGAAGGCTCGCCTTACACGGCGCTGCGCTACAAAGAACCTATGTCCACCGGCCGCCGCCTGGCCCGTGAAATCAAACAAGCCATTGAAGCCGGACGTTTGGAAGAGTTGCTGGGGTAATCTATACTGAAAACATGAAAAAGCCCTGCGCCCTCATTCTCGTTTTAGCGATCATTTTATCCGCTTGCAACGTCACGTCGATAGACCTCAGTACAGGGCCGGCCCCTCAACCGAACATTATCCTCATTTTGAGCGACGATCAGCGTGCAGACGACCTGGGAAGCATGCCCAATCTGGCAGCACTCACGGCAGAGGGCACCAATTTCACTCATGCTTACGTCACCACTCCCCTCTGCTGCCCTTCACGCTCGTCCATTCTAACGGGGGAATACGCTCACAATCATGGGGTGCTGGGCAATACCGCCCCCTATGGATTCGAGGCCTTTCCGGACAGTGAAACAATCGGCACCTGGCTTCAAACGGCGGGCTACAAAACGGCACTGATAGGAAAATATTTGAATGGCTATGCCAATACAAAAGGAAAATACGTCCCTCCCGGCTGGGATACCTTCATGGCATTCGTTAAAGGGCCCAACTACTATGAATACACTCTCAAAAATTTTGTAGACGGAGTAGATGAAGGCATTTTAAAGTATGGAAGCGAAGAAGCAGACTACTCCACGGAGGTCATAGCAGAGGACGCTATGGATTTTTTGAACGAAACGGAAAGCAACGATACTCAACCGTTCTTTCTCTACTTCACACCTTACGCCCCGCACGAACCCGCCACCCCATCCGAAAAATATAAGGACATGGCAGCCAATATTGACCCCACGACCGCACCTTCCTACAACGAAGAAGACGTGAGCGACAAAAGCACTTGGGTGCAAAGCCTACCCAAGCTCTCTGCAGCAGAGGAGGAACAGCTAAAAAACTACGGCAGCCTCACTGCAGGAGCTCTCAAAGATTTGGACGATGGCATCGGAAAGATCATCGACACACTCAAGGCCAACAACGAACTCGACAACACAGTGATTCTCTATATGAGTGACAATGGACTTCAGTGGGGAGAGCACCGTATTGCCTTGAGCAAAAATGCACCCTACGAAGAATCCGTGCATGTCCCCCTGATCATTTATGACGGACGCATCAAAGCCGCAGGAAGCATTGACGAATTCGCCCTCAATATAGATCTCGCTCCCACGCTTCTCGACTGGGCCGGACTCACCATTCCCGACACGGTAGACGGCAAGTCCCTCAAGCCGCTGCTGGAAGGACACACAGATGAGTGGAGGACAAGTTTCCTCACTGAAGCGTGGGGAAGCAGAGAAGGTGCCACATTCACTGGGGTTCATGAAGGGACTTGGTCCTACATCGACTACGGTGACGGGCAAACTGAACTCTACGACCTAGAAGTCGACCCCTATGAGTTGAATAACCTTGCAAAGGACAATAAATACGCGGATGTACTCAAGGAGCTGGAGGCTGAACTGGCTCGTTTAAAGGAATGTAAAGGAAGCGCCTGCACATAGTATTGACAACTTAGCAAGGATAGTATAAATTGTGTCCTTTTAATCATATCTCATGAAAAAGTTCAAGACTTTATTCGTTGCCCTTTTGGGACTCACGTTCCTCAGCGCACTCGTACCCTTAGCCGGTTCTTCTTCCATTACGGAAGTGGTATCCGGAGCTTCTGCAGACCTCGACTACGTTTATATAGACGGTGAAGATACCGACGATGTAGCTCTCGCTGCCGAAAAGAACGACGACCTCGACTTTCCTCTCTTCGGAGAAGAAGACGGAGACACCCAGTACCTTTATATGGGTTCCAATTCGATGTTCGACAACGTTTTCTTCGTCATTGAAGGAAAAGCTGAGTACGACGACGAAAAAGAAGCTGAACTCACTTGGCAGTACAGCGACGGAGATTCTTGGCAAGACCTCGATGTGAACGACGATGCTGTGGACAACTTCACAGACATCGGGACTCACAACGTGAGCTTCGACGTTCCTTCCGATTGGGAAAAGTTTGAATTCGAAGACACCAATGCTTACTGGGTTCGTGTTCGTAACGACGAAGAAACGACCAAGGGTGCCATCATCCAACAAATTTCCGCTCGTGTCCTCAACGTTGAAGTGACCGTGACCACAGACAACGGTGGCTCTCTGACCAATCTCACCATCGACAATTTCAACCTTGGTGAAGGAACTGACACTCGTATTTACTCTTTCGAGGACACAGGCAACGGAACTTACCTCATGGCTGTTCAAACAGAAATGACGGACACCGACTACATGCTTGCAGTGAGCGCAGAAGGCTACTTGGATCAAGCTTTCAATATCAACGACATCGACACCGACACTCAATCTTTCAAGGTTCAATTGACTCCGGATACAGGTTGCAGCACTCCTTTTGCAGACATCAGTTTCCACTGGGGTAAAACCGCTATCACGGATCTTTACTGCCGTGGAATCATTGAAGGAGAAGAAGGCAACTACATGGTGAACCACACCATCACTCGTGCTGAATTCCTCAAGATGGCCATCATGAATGCCAGCATCGACACCACTAAGTACGACTCTTATAGCGTTCCCTTCAGTGACGTAGAAGAAGACGAATGGTACTACGAATACGTGGCTACCGCTTACCGTCTCGATGCCATCGATGAAGACGATCACTACTACCCTAACTCTCCGATCTCTCGTGTAGAAGCAATCACGCTCCTCGTTCGTTTGGCCGGTATGGAAGGAGACAACTCTTCTACCAAATTCTCCGACATCAGCAGCCGTGATTGGTATGCTGCTATGGTTCGTTTGGCTACCGACTACGATGTAGTAGAAGGTTACCCAGACGGTACTTTCAAGCCAGACCGCAACCTCTCTCGTGCTGAGGCCGCTGTGATGGTGAACAACGCCTACCGCGCTTGGGTCCTAGAAAACTAAACACTTTCCCAAAAGGGACTCCCCACGGAGTCCCTTTTTTGTTATCCGGGCACGAGAAGTGCCTACCAAAAGGCAGCAACATTGGCTAAGATGTACAAGAAATAACGACCCAATCTCCTATGAAAAAACTCCTCCTCAGTCTCTCGCTAGTTCTCCTCTCTGGGTGCAGCCAAACGGCTCCAGTGGAGGAAGAAACACCTGTAGATAGCAGTACGACTCCAGCTGTAGAGGATCAGGAACCCGCCAATACCTACGTTTGGAAAGAGGAAGACATTTCATTCGAAGTTCCCGAAGGATTGGTGGTCACAAAATCTCAAGGTCAACAAGCCATGGTAGTCCTCTACAAAGAAGATCTCACTGGATTTGAAGGTGAAACACTCCCAGGTTCCATCACCATTACCCTTGCCGAAGGAACAGTGGAAAAGCAGACCATCAGTAAGTCGGACGTAGAGGAGGTAAAAGTAGGGGGAAACGCCTACACTTTGGACACTTACCTGGGAGACATGACAGAGACAATGGTGGCGCACTATATGCTACAAAAAGGAACCCAAGTGATCTCCATTTGGGCCGACCCCTCTGACGAAAGAGTGCAGACTATTTTAGAAACACTACAACTCAACTAAAATCACCCCTATGATCTCCCTTCCCGAAGTACTCAAAAACTATAATCTCTCTCAAATCACCATCGGAGTGCTCGGAGGACACAGTGCCTTGGAAGTTTGTGAAGGAGCGAAAAAACTCGGATTCCAAACCGTGGTCGTAGCTCAAAAGGGCCGTGAAAAAACCTATGAAAAATATTATCGCACTCGCGACGGAGGGAAAGGCTGCGTGGACCACATCATCCTTTTGGACAAGTTTGCTGACATTGTGAAACCCGAGGTGCAGGAAGAACTCCGCGGCCTCAACACCATCTTCGTGCACAACCGTTATTTCTGGGTTTACTGCGATTGGAACGCCATCGCCAACGACTTCAATGTACCCATCTACGGCACTCGCCACTTGGTGCGTTTGGAAGAACGCGACGTGGAAAACAATCAGTATTTCCTCCTGGAAAAGGCAGGGATTCGTCTGCCAAAAATGATCGCCAAGCCCGCAGACATCGCAGGCCCCGTGATTGTGAAAGTGAACGAAGCCACGCGCAGTTACGAACGTGCTTTCTTTGTGGCCACCAGCCCGGAAGACTACAAAGCCAAGTCCGATGAAATGCTCGCTGCTGGCAAAATCACTAAGGAAGGACTCGACAAGGCCGTGATCGAAGAATTCATCATCGGCGCTCAAGTGAACCTCAATTATTTCTACTCGCCCCTCACCGGAGAACTCGAATTGATGGGAACGGACATGCGTCGTCAAACCAGCCTCGATGGATTCCTGCGTTTGAACGCTCAAGTCCAAAACGAACTGCTCGCAGGGGGCTATCAGCCCAGCATGGTGGAAACGGGCCATGTGGCCGTGACCATGAAGGAATCGCTCGTGGAGAAGGCCTTCGACATCGGTGAAAAATTTGTGAAAGCCACCCAAGAATTCGCCAAGCCCGGCATCATAGGACCCTTCGCTTTGCAAGGCGCTGTGGCCGCCGAAAACGGCCGCGAAGAATTCGTGATCTTCGACGTGTCCATGCGCATCCCCGGCTCTCCAGGCACGCGCTTCACACCTTATACCAGTTACCTCTGGGGCCGCCCCGTGAGCTACGGCGAACGCATCGCCATGGAACTGAAAGACGCGATGGCGGCGAATAAGTTGATGGAGCTACTCACTTGATTAAGGTTGCCACAAGCAAATCACGTGTAGCTTCCCAAATTCCTGGCCCAACAAGATCGATGGCTTTCTTTGGAGTTTCAAAAGCAATATTCACTTCAAAAAAACGGTACTGCCCTTGTGAATCTACTACGAAATCAAGTCCAGCAACGTCACCTTGAGTGGCCTCCATTACTTGTTTTGAAAAACGAATTAAATCTACATCGATTTGCGGCATTGGGGTAACAAACCCACCTTGAGAAGTGTTGGTGAGAAACTGACCAGGAGCTGCATTGCGATAAAAAGCAGAAACTACTTCTGGGGTTCTCGTCTTTGGATCGCGACAAGCATAGACTCGAATGTCTCTAAAACCACCAAGGCTATTTTTCTCTTTTTCAATGGTTCTTTGAAGCATGATGGCTTCGCCATTAGTAAAGTGACTTTGTAGGCAGGCACTCAGTTCCACTAAGTCTCGAACCAAATAGATCCCGTCTCCTCTGCCAGAGCAAGGATGTTTTAAAACTACCGAGCCATAGAGATCAATTTCTCTTCGGGCAAGCTCAAAGGCCCTATCTCTGTTATAGCTAAGGTAGCTGGGAGGATTGATAGTGTCTGGAAGGCCTTGGGATTGGAGGTACTGCCTGACGGCTGCGTGGGTGAGGTACTTGTGCTGGCCACGTAGCAGAAACTCCCTAGAGTTGATCACGGGTATGCCCCTATGTCTGCACTCCTCAAAGTAAGCAAGGTAAGCGGATAGGATAGGGTCCGACAAAGAAGAAAGTTCACAACGGGCAATAAGGAGGTCCGGGAAAAATTCCTCATCACCAAAAGCTAGATCTTGTGGCTTAATGACCGAACTGACAAGCCCGGCCGTTTCTAAAGTTTGGCTGAGAATTTCTTCTGCATAGCCCAACTTCTCGTGCTTGAGAATTCCGATATGTGGTCTTGGATTTTCCATAAATATAAAAATAAAAGCCCTCTTTTTGGAGGGCTTTAGAATTTGGTTCTTAGTATTTTTATCCCACTAAAGAAGCAAAGTCGCCCTCAGAGCGCTTTTTTGCCTTCTTCAATTCTGGTAAAAATAGATTATCCATCGGTAAAATTAGAACACAGAAAAGTTTAATAGTCAATAAAAATGAAAATCACCATCACTAAAAAAGCGAATCGGAACCTGAAGTTGAGCTTCTAAAGCAAGTCATTTGCAATAGGGGCACCTAAGTCAGGTTTTTGTCAGTACTTTTTGTAAAGCTGCTGCTAAGGTTCTTTACGTCAGACTCAACTCTGTGATAGAATTAGTTAGATTAATCAATTTAACTAATTTTATGAATCAATACACTCTCAACATGTTCAATACAGGTCAGGTCACTTTGCCAAAAGGCTGGCGCAGCAAATTCAATACCAAGCATTTTCTTGCCGAAGAGACTAAAGAAGGACTTCTGCTAAAGCCTATTCTTAAGAAAGAAGACGTAGTATTTTACGAAAACGAAACTTCTGTGGGGCTATTTTTCCCCAATGGAATCGATCCACAAGTTTTAATCGATAAAATTAAAGAAATCGATGGATGACATCAGCAAATTTTTGGCCTACCTCAGTAAAAAAGAAAAAGAGTTTTTCCTCGGAATTCTTTTCCCGGCTATTCAAAAACTGGATTTAGAAAAATGGGACGTTAAACCTTTAAAAGGATACAAAGGAGTATTTCGTGTTAAAAAAGGCAAAATTAGAGTCATCTTTTTAAGAGACAATATTCAAAAAAAGGGAATCATCATGGACATAGACTATCGAAAAGACATCTACAAAAAACTCTAAATCAAAGGCATTTCAAAGTCCGGTGATTCTTCAATCACGTTATTGGCCGAAGTGCTATTCCCCACGGGAGCCATCGCGTCCACTTCACCGCCTTCGTCCCATTTTTTAAGGTCTTCTTCCACCTTTTCACGGGTGGCACAATAGGCTGCACGAGACGCTTCAATAATAGCACGAGTGTGATCCACTTTGCTGTATTCAATGCTCAAGGTTTTACCCGAGAAAGCCTCAGTGAGTTCACCATCCACAGACATCTTCAAATAGAATTCACGCACACCCAGGTTGATGATGTCACGAACGTTGAAAATCGGAGTGTATTCCGCTTCCAAAACGGTGGCGTCTTCGGCCCCCACACGGAAGCCAATAATGGAACCCACGTTACCAAACACGGTTTTGCGCACCTCTTCTTCCAGCTGCCCGATGTACTGATGGGCAAGCGTGAGACAGAGGCGATATTTACGCGCTTCGGACAAAATTTCCGTAAAAGTATCGGTGGCAAAGTTTTGGAATTCATCCACATAGAAGTAGAAATCTTTACGGTCTTCCTCACGCGTATCGGCACGCGCCATGGCCGCTTGATAAATCTTAGTAATGATCATGGAACCGAGCAGCGCGGCATTCTCTTCTCCCAGCAAACCTTTGGAAACTTTCATGAGCAGAATCTTTTCTCCGTCCATAATCTCACGGAGATTGAAGGTATTTTTAGGCTGTCCGATGATGTTACGAATCATATTCGTAGACACCAACTGACCCACTTTGTTGAGCAGCGGTGTAATGGCTTCGGAGTCGAATTTTTCACTCCATCCGGCGAACTCATTCACCCAGAAATTCTTCACCACGCTGTCTTCAATACGCGCGATGATTTTCTGGCGATAGTTCTTGTCGGAGAGCATTTTTAAGATCGAAAGCACGGTGGTGTTCGGAGAATCGAGGAGCGCCAGCGTCGTATAACGCAGCACGTGTTCCAGACGGTTGCTCCAGTTGGAACCGAAGAGTTTTTTGAAAATATCAATAAACCCGATCGTGATTTGCATCTTGAATTTTTCATCCACTTTTTCCAGCGGATTGAAGGCGATGGGGAATTCAGTATCGGAAGGATCGAAAAGAATCACATCCTTAATGCGGTGCTCCGGAATGAAACGCAAAATATTGTCCACAAGGTCTCCGTGCGGATCCAAAACCCCGACTCCTTTCCCAGCTTCAATGTCACTCTTAATGAGCAATTCCAGCAGTTTGGATTTACCCGTACCGCTCTTACCCACCGCGTACAAATGACGTCGGCGGTCTGCACGTTTGATTCCAAAATCTTGAAAGTTGTTGTGATAGTTCGTAGTTCCAAACATCGAAATATCCGGCCCCGGAGTGGAGGGCAAATTTTTAGGCGGTTCGTGTTTCTTCGCCAAAATGTGCACCACGTGCGGCACGTGATCCGAGTTAGGGAAGTGGAAAAGCGTCGCGAGTTCATGCGCGCTCACCATCATCGGATCTTTGATGTGACGACTTTGGTATTCTTTTAAGAAAGAAGCGCCGGTGCGAATGCGTTCCACCACAAAATGATTTCGGTCAGTTTTGTTGAATTGATAGAAGGCTTTTGCCAATGCCAACAGATTGGACTGTGCCATTTGTTCATTGTCCGCCACGGCTCCAAAACGCACTTCAATTTCAAAAGGATGGTGTTCGCTCTTGTGCACAAAATCATGTTGTTCTTCTTCATAAAATTCCTTCTTCCCTTTGAGACGCATGTGGTTCTTGAGTCGGAAACCACGCTTCACATTGTTGAGCTTCATCTTCATACTGCGGCCCAAATGGTACTGCCAGTCTTCTTCGCGAGGATTCACGAGGATTTGCACCCAAGCTTGATCGTTGCGTCCCAACTTCGAAACCACAGAGAAGAGCCCGGACAGCGAGTCCAACTCAAATTCGTCGTAAGTTTTGATGGGGTAGATATCGCTCATTTCAAAGCCCAAACGCGTTCCAGCCAGAGACTGTTTTTTAGCGTCATAAAAGTGCGTGTAATCCTTCATCGGGCGGATTTCACAGTTGGGGAACAGCGAATACACCATTCCTTCGATCAACTTGGTCATTCCCGAATCGCAACCAATGAAAAAATAGGTGTATTGATTGTAGCCAAAAAGCTCCAGAGAGAGGTGTGCATGGTGCGCCGTATTGTGCAGATTCTCCAAAAACTGGAGGAAAAGATGCTCTTTTTTCTGCCCTTCAGGCGTTCCTTGTTCGAGTACAATTTGTAGAAATTCCATAGTGTTTCAATAATCCATTATACCAGATTATTGAACCTTATACAACCTGTCCAAGGCCCTAATCTACGGCCTTCAAGTAACACGCTTCACAGAGCACACGTTCCGTGCGTTCCGGGGCATAACTGCTCTGCAGGGCCATTCCGCACTCCTGGCAGGGTCTATTCCACAAGAAACGGGGGTTGCGCAGCTGAGCGCGGTCCTTGTGCCTACAGTTGTGGCACTTCACCGGCACGGGCAGACTCATTTTACGGTAAAACTCGAGCTCTTGGGCTATCACTTTGTAATTTTTGCCACAGTCCACACAAGCCAAAACTTCCTGAATAATTTCTGCCGGCGTCTGCTGAATGCTTTCAGGGATAGCCACTTTCTGTTGTAGGTAAGCCTTTTCTTCCGGATCCTTCCATTTGAAACCGTGGGCCAGGGCAGTGGCTTTGTCCAAGGTATAAAAATCCTGAGCCACCGTTTCGTTGTAGGCGAAAGGCGAGAGAGCACTGGGAAAAAATTCACCCCACTCGCCGGTCTTCATCATGTGTTCAATCACTCGCGGAGCGAGGCTTTCATATTCTTCCTTTGAATATTGTTTATTAAAAATGCAATACGAACTCTTTTTCAAACCTACACACCCAAGTAAATGATGCGAATTACTGAAGCACAGTTTGGAATAATAAATTTCATAAACTCCTCCCCAACATTGATCTGTAAAACAAGTATTCCGTGCGCCGTCGCCGATTTCATGAGACTCATAGCAAAACTCTGCCCCGCCATCCTCTCCAAACACCAGCACATCATAGACATTTTTCATGTTGCGAGCATTCACCACAAAACGACAATCCTGGCTGCCCATGACTTCGAAACAATCCTTACAATTTTGAGTGTTGGAAAGATAGTCTCCGGTGGAGTTTATATTCTGGACCCCGTGCATGTACTTGTTGGGAAATTGTGAGGTGTAGCCACGGAAATGAGCCCGCAACTGTGCGATTCCTGATCTGGAAAGATCCAACTGAGCCAACTTTTTAGCGTACTCTTCCTTGCTGAGTTTTTGATTGTAAAAATAGAATTCCTTGTTCCTCAAATTCACAGATCCAAAACAATTTTTACAGCCAATACATCCTTTCAAAAACCAGGAATCCGAACAATTCACAGAATCTTCTGAATAGCGCAAATTATAAGAATTCTCACAATTCATGCATTCGTAGCAGAGCTCCGATCCAAAGACTTTCAAGCAGTCCATGCAGTCGCGTGATTTCTGAATATAGTTGCTGTACATGCACCCTTCATCGCTGCCCGCTTCAAAAATCAAATAGCAATTCTTGCACCAACCCGCCTGGTTGATGTAATCACAGTTTTGGTTCCCCACCACGGACAGTGAGAGTTGTGGGACAACATGCATGAGTTCTCCAAATTGTTCAAAAAAGGATCTGGAAAAATCGAAGTCGCGCGCATAGCTTTTAGCATCCCAGGCATCCGAATACCAATATTCCGGTAGATATTGTTTGATGGCTTTGTCCTCTGAAAAAACCGACAAAGTGGGCTTTCCGGTCCCGTCACATTTCCTCAAATAAAGGGTTCGCTCATTGCGCCATGCATAACGACGTTGAAAACGACAATTCGGGCATAGGCTCGGAGAAGGAATAGCAAACTTTTTGCCGCCAATTTCGGGCGAAACGCTGGCATAGAAGGCTTCATCTTCCGGTGCGACTTCGAACGGAGCGGTGCAGCGAGTACAAGATTTTTGCATAGAATGATTAATGGACCTCATTGTCCCTCTATTGTCATTTTTTATCAATAAGCAAACGTCAAGACTTGCATAAGTAGCCTTTAAATGGCATAATTTATGTGTCAACAAAAAATTGACAACATGCTAGAAAACTTGCTCACCACGTGCGGTTTCAATGCCACAGAACAGAGAATTCTGCTCCATTTGATCGAGCACAAAGAATCCATTGCCAGCTTGATCGCCAAAAAAGTGGGACTCAAGCGCACCACGGTTTATGCTGCGCTGGACAGTCTCGTCCAGCACGGAGTCGTGGGAAAAAAGAAGCGCGGAGCCGTCAGTTACTTTTCCATCACCTCTCCCACTGTTTTTACGAAAGTCGTGGAGGAACACGCTCGCCAACAATTCGAAGAAACCAAAGCAGCCACCAAACTTCTAGAGAAGGAACTCGCCAGTAAACCCTCCCAGCTCGATTTAGGAGCCTTTCAAATCAGCAGTTTTGAATCGGTAGAAGCGGTTTACGTGCAGCTGGAAGACGCTCTGCTCGGTGGAGACTTCTGCTCGCTTTTCAACCCGCAGGTAGCCGTCTTCGGACCTTTTGAAGACCTAATTCATACCTTCCTACGGCAAACTGCAAAAACAAAACCCCACATCCGTGAAATCCTGGTGGCCGGCCCCCAGGCCGACTGGTACATCAGCCATGTGGACAATCCCAATCATAAAATCCGCCTCATGCCCAAAGACAAAAAAATCGTCTCTGACATTATTTTGAACAAAGGCTCCGTGATCCTCAACCACTACGACCCCAAACAGGAATCCAGTATCAAAATCACCGAAAAAAACCTCTACACCACCATGATGACCATCTTCGACGAACTCTGGAAAGACCCGACGCTGAAGAAGGTGCGTTAGTAAACCGTCTCCAAATAGCATTTCTGGCAGTAAATGATCTTGTCTTCATTTTGATCTGTCCAGGTCTTGGTGCCACATTTTCGGCACTGCGTTTCGTGAAGCTTGTAGGGTGTGCGGAGGGCCAAACGGTCTTTATGCCGCACATCGGGATGACGTGTGGGGAGGGGCAGACCCATGTCTTTATAAAACTTCAACTCTTGAGGAATCAAACGGAAAGCTTTGCCGCTCACTTCACAGCGGATCACATTTTCGCCTTCAGCGGCAGCCACGGTGCTTTCAGGAGCATCGTACCAAGACCAACCATGGGCCAGCACTTCTTCTTTGCTCAGTGGGAAACGTTCCTGGGCCACACTTTCGTTGTAAGACATAGTGGATAGTTCCATCGGAAATCCTTCGCCCCATTCGCCGGTCTTTTGCATGTGCTCGATGATGCGGGGCACCAAAGCTTCGTACTCTTCCTTTGTGTATTGCTTATTTAGAATACTATATTTTCCATTTTTCATTCCCACACAGCCAAACAAATTCATATTTCCGTTGTTGCAATAGTGGGAATACATCACATCGTTGTTGTTGCCCACGAGTGAAAAGGAAAAAAGATTACGCATGCTTCTTCCGCCCGCAATGACCTCATAGGACAGTTCACAGGCATAGGTAAAATCACAGTCCATCATGTCTTTGCTGGTTTCTATTTGGGTGGAATTGAGAACGTCTTCACTGCCCACGACATCGTAGGAGTTGTAGACATTTTTACTCTCGAAAACATGACTTCCTTGAACATTTTCCGAATTGAAAACCTGAGTAGCTCGTACGGGGAATTGTTTAGCAAAGTCCGCAAAAGCAGCCTTGCAGCGGAGCATACTTTCGTGAGAACCATCCCACCATTCTTTTACTCGTTTTTCATACTCTTCTTTGGACAATTGCTGATTGAAAACACAGTATTTTTTCTGCACAAGGCCCACACAACCAAAACAATCGCTGCATCCGGACATATCGCTACAAAACAACAAATTGAAGGAGCCTTTGGAGCTGGTCGTGTAAAAACACTGATAGCATTTTCCACAATCTACAGCCTCATAGCACAGTTCACATTCCATCAAATTGTAGCTATCAAAACAGCTGCGACTCTTCAGCGCGAGATAGGTGTAGTAAATGTCCTCGGAGTCTGCCAAACGGGAAGAAAGGAAGCAATTGCGGCTCTGTAAGGTGAACACGGTGTAGTCACAATTCTCGGAATTTACCACAATTGCCGCTGCCCGTGGCACCGTGTTGGATAACTCCTTAAATTGTTCGAAAAAAGGACGAGAAAAATCAAAGTCACGGCCATAGGCATGCGGATCATAAGCATCGCTCCACCACACATCAATAGCGTAGACCGGGAAGGCTTTGTTGGGATGGTGAGCCGAAATGATGGGACGACCAGTTTTATCGCAAGTGCGACGATACATATTTCGATCGTTGCGCTGAGCATAACGTCGTTGTCGTCGACAGGGACTGCAAAGTTTGGGCTCGGGGATTTCAAATCGACGTCCACCCACAGTCGGTTCCACTTTTTTCAAGAACTCCCGCTCTGTCGCGGTCAATTCAAAGGGTTCTTGGCATTGTGGGCAGGTTTTCATCAGTAAACGGCTTCCAAATAACATTTCTCGCAGTATACGACCTCCGGACGATCGGGGGAATAGCTGCTTGGCATGCTCACTCCACAGTGGTCGCACTTGCGTTCCCACAAAAGGCGAGGGTTGCGTTTGGCATCACGCTCCTTCATACGCACCTCTGGATGTTTGGTGGGCAAGGGCAATCCCAGTTTTTTATAAAATTCCAGTTCCTGTTTTGTCAGGCGAAAAGGTTTGCCAGTCACCTCACACAGCACAACATTTTCCAAGCCGGCCTCCGGCTTCTCAAGCACCTCTCCACGCCATGAATAACCCAAACGCTCGGCACCCTCCCGCGTGAGAGGATAATACTGCTGAGCCAGCGTTTCATTGTAAGCAAAGCGAGTGTACTGAGGCAAAAAGCTGTCGCCCCATTCACCGGTTTTTTGCATGTGCTCCACAATGCGAGCCGCCATCTTCTCAAAATCTTCCTTGGTATATTGCTTATTCAAAATCACGTATTCTCCTTTCCTCACGCCGACGCAACCAAAAGCATTGGAAGAAGCCATGCTGTAGGAACAGTAAATCTGGTTGGAACCCGTTGTCCACTGATGCTCAGTGAACAAGTGGTGGTGCCCGGCCGTACCGGCACATTGATAGGACCACGCCAGAAATCCTGCGCCCTCAATGTCTTGGCAGTGCTCACACTTGGCTGGCGAGTTGGTCATGTACTTGCAGTCTTCCAGCTCTTGGCAGTCGAAACAGTAGGAGCAATTTTTGGAGTTTTTCACGTGATCGCCGAGCACATTTTCACACTGCACCAAGAAAAGATTTCGTCGTGGAGTGTCTTTGCCCACCTCTTTAAACCGGCGCAAAGTTTCCGGCCAGTTCGCCTTCGCAGCGGCCACTTTTTGTCCGTAATCTTCTTTGCTGCAAGCCTGGTTGAAGAAATAATATTTTTTCTGGCGAAGCCCGCTGGACCCAAAACACGACTCACAATTGCGGCAGTCCACACATCCAAAACAGTCGGTGAGATTTTCGCTCTCAAAACAGTAGGCGGAGCCGTAGCATTTCACACAGTCGATACACTCGTAACAGAGCTGCCCTTCGATGAGGGAGAGGTTGTCATAGCAATCAAAAGAGTGCCACACAAAACACCCGTAGGAGCACTTCTCGTTGAAGTCCGCCGTGAACAACAAGTAGCAGTCTTTATTCTGGTAACCATAGTTGGTGTAGTCGCTGTTTTGATCCAAAGCATTGATGATGCCCAATTGCGGGACTTTTTTCAAAAGCTCAAAATACTGCTCAAAAAAAGGTCGGTTGAAGTCGAATTCTTGTCCATAATTCATCGCGCTCCAATCGTCTGCCCACCAACAATCTCGGCAGTACACCGTGAAAGGTTTTTCGGGAGAATACACGGACAGAAGAAATTTCTGACACTTCGCACAGTTGCGTTTATACAGCGTGCGCTCATTTCGATACGCCATGCGCCTTTGTTGTCGACACGCTGGACAGTAAACCGGTGCCGGTAGAGCGCATTTCTTTCCATCATAAACAGGAGAAATTTGATCTAAAAAAGCAAGATCCTCAGGCTCGATCACAAACGGTTTGGCGCAAGATTTACAGGATTGGTTCATACGAGGGCGTTTAAGTAGCATTTTTCACAGCAGACCACTTCCGGACGGTCCGCAGCGTAAGTCGTTTGAATCGGCATTTGGCACTTCGCACACGCACGATCCCACAAATGTCTGGGCGTTTCCAGAGCCATACGAGCACGCTGCCTACAATTGAAGCATCGCGTGGGAAGCGGAACTCCAAGCATTGTGTACAGCGCCAGCTCCTGCGCGATCAGACGATAATTTTTCCCGCACTGCTCACAGCCCATCACGTCTTTTTCGCCGTGCGCACCCGTGGGCATGGGGTCCGGCTCACGCCACTTGAGTCCTTCGGCCAACGCCTCTTCTTTCGAGAGAGGATAAAAGTCACAGGCCTTCGTTTCGTTGTAGCCATAGACGGACAGCGAAGCGGGGAAGAACTCGCCGTACTCACCACTCGCACGCATGGCCGTCCGAATTTTATCCACCATCACCGCGTAGTCTTCCGGGCTGTATTGCTTGTTCAAAATGCAATAACGATGCCCCTTCAACCCCATACAACCAAACGAATTGTGGGAACTTTGACAGTTATCGCAGTATTCCATATTGCTGGATTGGTAGCACAAATTGCAGAACTTACTGAATTTCAAATCGATGAGTGCCGTCACTTCATATACAAATTCTCCGCGAGCGCAGCGCGTCACATCCATGCCATCTTTGAGGCCGCCCACTTCGTATAAATGACTGCCGTCTTCCACGTCTTTAACAGAGTAAGATTGGGACGCATTGCGCGAATTCGTGACATAATTTCCACTGCAGTTTTCACTGTTTTTATCCCATGTGGACTTCACGGGAATCGTGAGCCTCAGCGCTTGGTACTGTTTCACAAAATCCGCACGAAAGGCATCGTCCGTCATCAGTTTTTTCCACGTCGTGTCGAATTCCTCCTGCGTCACCGCGCGGTTCAAAATCATCAAAGTCTTCTGGCGTTGCCCCACGCACCCAATCAAATTTTGCGAACTGCGGCAGTCGAAGCAAAATGCAGAAAAGTTCACGCTCATACAATTTTCCAGCCACATGCTGCTGTAGCATTGCTCGCACTGGAAGCACTCATAGCAACGCTCCATGGTCTGGCACATGTAGAGATCCGAGCAATCTTTCGAATAAAAGGCCCAGTCCGAATAGTAAGTATTTTCCGAGTTCACAAACGAATTTCCCATGTAGCAGTTGCGACTGTTGCCCGTGTGCACCGTATAGTCGCAGTTTTCGCACTGAGTGAAATAGTTGGCCACGCGGGGAACCTTCGCTCGCATTTCCGCGAACTGTTCAAAAAATGGCCTAGAAAAATCATAGTCCACGCCATACGCCAGCGGATCATACTGGTCGCTCAAATAACATTCTTTGCAGTAGACGGGGAAGGGTTTATCGGGCGAACAAATACTCACGATGAGTTTCTTGCAGGCATCACAATTGCGCTTGTAAAAATTGCGGTCGTTTCGGAAACCGAGGCGGCGCATGTTCCGGCAATCCGGGCACAATTTGGGCTCCGGCACTTCAAACTTCGTCAAAAACTGCGCATCTTCTGGGCTGATCTCAAACTCCAGTTGGCAACGACTGCAAGTCTTCATTGCTCAAAGAATAGCAGAAAAGTCGCTTCAGGGAAGCAAAATCAAGCTCAGGCGAGTGCAGCAGTTCGAGGAAAACGCTGCCCGTGTCGAAGAGGGGCGACAGCTAGGCGGCCAACGCTTTTTCTAAATCTTTATCAAAAGTCAGCACAGGGAGCTCTAGTTCTTTAGAGAGATGGATCAGAGAAACATCGGTATAAGAAAAGGTGTGAGGTGCAAGTCGTTCGTAAAGCTCCAACACTTCTTCAGAGTAACTTTCGTCCAATTTGAACAACTCAATATTACTGTCTGGGGAGGTTAAGAGTTTTACCTTTTCAAGAGCGAGAGCCGTAGATGCTTTTCGATTTAAAATATTGATAAGCTCTTGAAGCACTAAAAAAGTGACCACCATTTTCTCACCGGCATGCTCTTTCGCCAACGATACGGAACCTGCATGATGAACATCATTAGTTCTAAAGTAGGCCACCAAAAAAGAAGTATCAAGGATTATCATAGAGGATTTCGTCAATATGTTCCGAAAGGTAGGGGTCGTCTCCGCCCCAGCTGGAACTGGGCATGTCCGCTAAAGATTTCTTCTGAAGGTTTTCCTTCACGGCTTCTTGAGCGAGCACATCTCTGGCCCAAGTCGCAAAAGGTTTCCCATGGCTCGCCGCAATGGACTTCAGCTCTAGATAGGCAGGAAGTGAAAAGTAAACCTGAGCAGCCTGTTGTTTCATAAATACAGTTACATGTACTGTTAACAGTATAAAACAACGTAACTCAAAAAACAAGCCCACCGCAGGAATACATTTAACCAATCAAACTCTCGTACTCCTCACGGCTCACCACTTTCTTCAATTCAGGATGCTTATACCCACCTTGTCCCTGCAAGCTCGTGTCCATGAGGTCCATTCTTTGACGGTAACGTACGGGGAAAGAAAGCCGTGGCTGGGGCAGACCCATGCGTTCATAAAATTCCAACTCCTGAGGGGTGTACTGAAGCTTCATTTCCACAGCCTTCGGTGCGGGCTCAAAAAGATCGTAAGCAATGGTATCCTCGTACAGAAAAGGCGAAAGTTGCATGGGGAAGAAAAATCCATATTCTCCGCGAGCCTGCATAGACGCTTTCAAAGCCACAAGAGTCTTTTCGTACTCTTCTTTGGAGTAGGGTTTATTGAAAATGTGGAACTTCTTGTTGCGCAGCCCAATACAGCCAAAACAGTCTTGGCAGCCGATGCATAAGTAGCAGTATTCCATGTTGGAACTGTGCCAAGTGAAGGCACAATTTTTCACATCAAAAGCTGAAATACCCGTAGCCACGCATTGAGTACAACGCTCCACTTTATCATTACACATGAACGAACCCTCGATGTCTCGCCCCTTGGCACACTGAAAGACATTGTTACAATCCAGGAGATCAAAACTTTCGAAAGTGCGACGACAATTTTTAGAATTTTTCACGTAGTTTCCCTCCACGTCTTCACAGTTTTCCAGTAAGGAAGGAGGAGTGGGAGCGGCGGCAATCATCTCCATAAACTTTCCTTTCAGCTGTTGCACCGTGTCGTAGTCCTTCAAATTTACAGTCTTCATGAAGGCCTCATAATCTTCTTTCGTGAATTGCTGATTCATCACGCAGTACTGTTTATTGCGCAGTCCAGAAGACATAAAACAGTGGCTCACATTTCGACAATCGAACAAAAACTGCGAATCGGAAGTCTGACGACAGTTGAATGAATATTGGCAATTGTAGCAAGAAAACATATAGGTGCAGTCGTAGAGCAATTCTGATTCCATCACCCAATACACGTCCACGCAACTGTTGGAGTTGTAAATACGCACGGAGTAGTAAACGTCACGACAATTGATCGCATCAAACACCAAGTAGCCATTCTTCACCCCCTCAACATCCTGACAATATTCCGCGTTTTCCTGAAGACTGGAAAGCAGCGTGACCACGGGAGCCATCCCCTGCAATTGGGCAAACTGCTCAAAAAAAGATCGTCCAAGATCCGGCTCTAAAAATGGAGAAATCCAATCATCTGCATACCACTCATCATGACTGTATACAGGACAGCGGCTATTTTCAGGATAAACGGAAATGATCGGCTTCCCACTCTTGCTGGACACCCGTTTGTAGAGCTTTTTATTGGGATACCACGCCATCACCTGACGTAATTGTTCTTCGGGAGTAGGATAGGGGTTGAAAGCCATATGCCCGCAAGTATAGCCTTTTCCCTCGATTCAGGCTATACTTCTTCCACATGAAAACCCTTTTGCTGGCCGCCGGCCGTAGCCGACGCGTTAAACCCATTGAAGATAAAAATTTCCTGAAGTTCGCAGGAAGAACTTTGTTGGAGCACCAACTGGACACACTCAAGCGTGTGGGGCTCACGGACATCGTGATCGTCGGAGGAGCGCACAACTTAGAAAAACTCAAAACCCTCGCGGAACCCTACAGCGCACAAGTGGTGGAACAAAAGAACCTGGACGAAGGGATGGCGGGAGCCGTACTTAGCGTGGAACCGCTCATCAAAGGCGACGAAACCCTCCTGGTGGTGAGCAGCAACGACATTCTGGCGCAGAGCGCTTTCGAAAGCATGATTAAGGCTCAAGAATCTGCCGCAGACGCCTACCTTCTCGCCTACGAAGTGAAGGAATACTTCCCTGGCGGCTACCTCAAAGTAGACAAGCACTCGCCAGAGGCGAGCCTAAGAATAGTGGAAATTGTGGAAAAACCGGAGCCCGGCAGCGAGCCCTCGAACTTGGTGAACATCGTGGTGCACGCCTTCAAAAAACCGGCGACCCTCTTTGCAGCCCTCAAAAAAGCAGACACTCAGCGTGACGATCATTACGAAACTGCACTGCAAAGCCTCATGAAGGAACAGATTTTTGAAGCGGTTCCCTACAGTAGTTTTTGGCAGCCCATCAAATTTCCATGGCACATTTTGGATCTCATGAATTTCTCTTTCAAAGTCATGGGATCTCGCATTCATCCCAGCGCGCAAATCGCTGAAACCGCCATCATCAAAGGCGACGTCGTGATCGAAGAGGACGTAAAAATCTACGATCATGCGGTGATCCAAGGCCCTGCCTACATCGGCAAAAATTCCGTGATTGCCAATAACGCCCTGGTGCGTGAATCCATGATTGGAGACAATTGTGTGGTGGGTTATTCCACAGAAATCGCGCGCTCCTTCATTGGCGACGATTGTTGGTTCCACAGCAACTACGTGGGCGACACGGTGATGGGCAACGATGTGAGTTTTGGAGCCGGTGCCATCTGTGCCAACCTCCGTCTGGACGAAAAAGAAATCGGTGAGTCCAAACGCAACAAGCTCGGACCCGTGCTCGGCGATCACATTCGCGTAGGAGTTCAAACCAGCATTATGCCCGGCATCCGCGTGGGCTCGAACACCATGATCACTTCCGGCCTCGTCATTGCGGAGGACATCGAAGCAGGCAAATACGTGACGGGGAAAGTCGAACTGGAAATCAAAGACAACAAGGCTGTACTAGACGCCGCAGCTCGAGCTAAGATGAAGGGGAAGCTATAACCCTCCTGCCTATGTTCCGCCGCGTTCTTCCTCTCATGCTCCTTTTAGCTACGGCCTGTAGTACAACACCTGTGAGCACTGAAACAACAACTGGTACAAACCCTGGTGGTACACCCGGAATGACCAACCCCAGTGGAAATCCCTACGACAAACTCTGCGTGCAGGAAGAAGAAATGGAAGGGCCTTGGAACAACAGTTTGGTGGGCCAGTGGATAGACGATGAAGGAAATTCTCTTGCTGGCGAACAAAGCACCGTGGTGGAAGCCGGAGGCGTGCCCAGCATGATTAAAGACCAAGACGGGCGTTTGGTGCTCGCTTTTCAATGGTTTGCTTGTGACGACGAGGAAGCTTTCGACAAAGTGGCGGTGGTGTTTTCTGAGGACGATGGGGTGAGCTGGAGCGATCCCGAACCCATTGAAATCGCGGATTTTCCGGAAGACATGCAACGCCCTTTCGACCCCACTTTGGCCTTACTCGACGACGGGCGCATTCGCATCTACTACACCTCTAATCCTGGAGGAAATGTGCCGTTTGGTGACGAAACCAACATCTACTCCGCAATTTCCGAAGACGGTGTCCACTACACTTTTGAAGATGGAGTACGTTTCGACGTGGAGGGCAGTCCCGCCTACGATTCCGCCCTTGGCTATTGGGACGGACTGTGGCACATGGTCACCCCCAACAATCTACCAGTGAATGGAGCTGGGGCTCACTATGGAACTTCAACAGACGGACTGACTTTCGTCATGCAAGACGACCTCACTTTCACCAGCGAGCAAGAACTCAATTGGACCGGAAATTTTGATCTACGCGAGGATGGATTGTATTTCTACGGAACCGCAACAAAAGACGGAAATTGGTTCGCAAAACTGGGTGACGATGGCTGGGACGATGCCAGCACGCTCACAACACGTGGAGGTGATCCCGCAGTGGCTTGCGTCACTGAAGACCGCTGCTTAATGGTCAGCGTGATGATGCCTCAGGGTCACCAAAAATAACTACATCCCCGGCTCGAATTCCACGTCACCGTTGATTTGGCACTGGCAGCCGAGACGAGTATTCATGTCGTCGGGAGCAACGCCACGTGCGTCGAGAGTGAACTCTTCTTGCTCCGTTTTGGGAGCAATATTCGCCTGACCACTTTTGATTTGAATGAGACACGTGGAACAAATCCCACTTTCACAACCGAAGGCCACATCCAAATCCTGAGCTTGAGCCACTTCGCGGAAGTTGGATCCTGCAGGGCAGGTCGCTTTAGCACCGGTGCTTGTATTGGTAATGGTAACGTCAGCCATGGTTTAAAAGTAATTCTGTAAAGTCGCGGCAAAGTCTACGTCCGCGGGGTCATAGTCGACAAGGGCTTTGTCTTTGAGCTGAGGCAGCTCATCGATGTACGTGGGCCGCTCCTCTTTGTAGTAAACCCCCACAGCAATTCGATCGCCCCATTCCTCCGCCTTTTGCAGGGCCATGGCGCGGTTCGTGGGATCGTAACCTTCTTCTTTCTCGAGCTTATAAATGCGCTGTTGATACCACTGATAGGTGTTCACTTTATTGAACGTCACGCAAGGTTGCAGTGCGTCGATGTGCGAAAAGCCTTTGTGTTGAATCCCTTGTTTGATCAAATCTTTGAGGTGCATCACGTCGCCGGCAAAACCGCGGGCGGCAAAAGTCGCTCCGGCCACAATGGAAACGCCGAGCGGACGAATGGCAATTTCCAGCACTCCTTCCGGAGTCGACTTGGTCTTGAAACCCTTGTCGCTGGTCGGAGAAGTTTGTCCCTTAGTGAGGCCGTAAACCTGATTGTTTTGTACGATGTACGTGATGTCGAAATTGCGGCGCGCCGTGTGAATGAAGTGCGCCATCCCGATTCCGTATCCGTCTCCGTCTCCTCCAATCACAATCACATTCATTTTGTGGTTCGCCATTTTCATCGCCGTGGCCACAGGCAAAGCGCGGCCGTGCAGGGAATGAAAGCCATAGACTTTTATGAGGTGCGGCGCCTGCGATCCACACCCAATTCCAGAAACGATCATGGTGTTTTCCGGATCAATCTTGAGTTCGAACAGCGCTTGTTTTAGCGCCACCAAAATTCCAAAATCACCACAACCGGGACACCAGTTGCAGGGCGAACCTGTATCGAGGTCCGTCATTTTCTCCAGGATTTTGAGGGGTTTTTCGCTCATGCGAGTTCTGTGTTAATACGCGCTAAAATTTCTGCAGAATGTAAGGGGCGGCCATCGTAACGCAGCATTTGATTCGGGATCGCAATACCCGTGAATTCACGAACCACTCCGGCCATTTGCGCCATAGAATTGTTTTCCACGAGCAGCGTTTTCTTCGCGCCGCTCAAAACTTTAGCCACCACTTCCGAAGGGAAGGGCAGCGCCATTTTGATCTGCAAAAGGTTCACTTTCTTGCCATTCTCATTCGCCGTATTCATGGCTTCCATGATTGGTCCTTTCATCGATCCCCAGCCCACAATAGTAAGATCCGCCTCCGCGGGCCCATAGAGTTGGGCGCCATCATTCGCCACCATCGCTTCACGCTGCAACACTTCCAACTTCCGTGCCCTTTTGTCCACCATCTTGATTCTATTTTCGCTGCCTTCGTCCAAATCACCATCTTCTTTATGTTCATCCGTGGACACGGCATGAATGCAGTTCGGGTAGCCCGGCAAAGCTCTTCGCGAAACCCCATTTTCCGTGAATTGGTAACGTTTATAAGTCCCAGGCACGACCTTCATCGCCTCGTCCATGCTCATCAATTCTCCACGATCCACCACGTACGACTCGTGCACAAACGGAGCGGTAGTGTGCAGCGATTCACCCATGTATTTGTCGGTCATCACTAGCACCACCATTTGATATTTATCCGCCCAGTTGAAGGCCTTCAGCATCATGTCAAAACTCTCGTCTACATCGCCCGGCAAAAGCACCATGCGAGGAAATTCTCCTTGTGAAGCGTGCATCACAAAACGGAGATCGGCTTGATCCGTCCAGGTGGGAAGCCCCGTGGATGGCCCGGGCCTTTGCCCCTCAATCGCCACCAAAGGTGTTTCCGTAATGGCGGCCATTCCAATGGCTTCACCCATGAGTGCGAATCCTCCTCCGGACGAAGCCGTGAGAGAGCGCACACCCATGTAGGAAGCGCCAATCGCCATGTTCATTGCCGCGAGTTCATCTTCAGTCTGCTTCATCACAATGTTGTGCTTTGTGCCCCAGCTTGCCAGCGACAACATGACAGAGGTCACCGGAGTCATGGGGTAGGCGGACATGAACTTCACTCCGGCCTTCAGCGCACCGAGTGCCAGCGCATCGTTTCCCGTGACTAAAATCCGTTTGGGAGCGTCCGCCACGGGATGCATTTTTTTCTCAAACATGCCCGTACCGCCGCCGGCCAAAGGAAAGCCTGCCGCAAAATTCGCCACCACAAAATCATAACCTGCTTTTGCCACATTCACATTGTGCGTCACCACTTCCGCGCCTTTGCGCCCGAAAGTCCGCTGCAACATTTCCTCCATGTGTGTGAATTCAAAACCAAACACCGCCATGCTCGCTCCGAGTGCCACGGTATTTCGCATCACACGATCTGCACCCAGTTCTTTGGTGAGTCGAGCCAGGGGCACATCACAGAGTCTCACACTCGCGTCCACCGTCTTCACGTCCCAGACTAAACTTTCTCCATCATAAATCACCACGGCCCCAGGAGCCATTTCCGGCCCTTGAAAAGCGATCGAGTTATGGTTCAAAGCCAACAAAATGTCGATTTTATCGCTGTGCGAAGTCACGGGCTCATAAGCCACGCGAACTCCCGCGGTATTGTGTCCTCCACGGATCAGCGAGGGATATTCTCCGTAACCGTGCACGAAGAGTCCCGCTCGGGTACAAATCCGGGCAAAAGTAGCGCCCATAGTGGAGATGCCATACCCAGCTTCCCCTGCCACAAGCCACGTTACTGGTTCATAAATACTTTTCATTCCCCGGCATTCTACAAGATCCCCTCACCAAGGGGAAGTACCTCAGCTCAGAACGTAACCGCCACACGTGAATTCACCTCAGGATGGTAGCGGTGTAGGTCCTGTAAAACACGATAATTCACGGGCAGTCCAAATTGCCTATGAACAGGGGGGACTCCTTCGATCAGAGCTGCCAAAGCCTGCTCGGGGTATTGAGGCTGTATACCCATGGGTACGGTGAAGGGTTCACGGGGGGAGGTGCGGGAAGGGAAACCGGAGGGGGTAAGGTCGCCTCTTTGGAGATAAGAAGGCAGCAGGGAGGGCTCAAAGAATTTGGCTTCTCTAGAGCTCATCACTTGGCCGGCGGCACGCAAAGTACTCGCCGGATAGTGACTAGCCACCATTTCCAAAATAAGCTGGTCATTTTTGCGAAGGAACCGCGCTCCCAAAGAACCCAACTTCATACCCGTAAACTCCCCGAGCACCGCCCACATTTCATTCCCTTCAGCTCGACAGTGCTCCAAGTCAGCCGTCAAGGGACTTTGGATACTAGAAAGATGCCATACTTCCGTGGAGGGCGTACGAAAACAAAAATCTTGCACAAAAAGACGTCTAGTTCCCTGCGCATCGTTTCGAAGATAAGCCAAGCGCCAGTCCTGGGAGCTGCGAGCGGAAGTCGCTTCTGTATTGGGATCATAACGCGAAGCCCCCCACATGCCCCTTCGGCTGACGTTGATGTGGCCTTTCTCTGCATTGTGAGGATCCAATTTTGAAAATCCACGGTCTTTGAAATCGGAAGTAAAACGAGCCTCCAGTCCCTGAACGAATGCGGCATCTGCGAGTAAAGCCTCTACCGCCGCTAAAGCAGCCTTACGGTAGAAACTGAGATTGGCCAGAACATCTCCAATGGGCCCCTCTCCCTCGGGAAACCGAAAATGGGAAGGAAACCCTCCAAGATTTAGCCGAGCGGTAGCCACATGGCTTCCGACCGAACTCGTGTTCAAATAGTCGAGGTGAGACAGATCGAACGAAGCCGCCAAGCCTTCATCTCCCTGTAAACGTGGACGGATGGTTTCAAAAAAAATCCCTCCACGCATTTCTGCTCCGGCAATTCTTCCCTTAGGCAAAGCAGGAGGGTTCTCCTGGGCACCGGGAACAAAATGGGCTGGAATAGCTAAGCCCTCTGGAGTTTGCTTAAACTCCAAGCCCGGTTTATACATCTGTACGGGGCGGAGAGACTCGAAAGCCACCGTCGCTTTTTTGAGTAGTCCTGACAAATCCATCATTCTCCGACTATTCACTCCAATAGATATAACATGATCCTCGGGGAGAGTATTAAAGTTGGCACAGAACATCTCTAACCCGCTCAAAATTTCCACCATGACAAAGAAGTACTCAGTTTGTTGAGAGTCGAGTGCGGTAGCCTCCCTTAAGATCTGGACCACGGCCTCCAGATTAGCCAGGATGCTTTTTGGAGGTGAAACTAAAGGATCGTAGGCGAACTTTCTATCTATTAAACTCAATACAGTCTGGACCCCACGTAGATAAGAGTTCAGAATTTTTTGAGTATTCAGCGCCTTTTCCCTGTCTATACGAGCCGAAGTGATGCCAAAGGCGCCATCTAAAACACAAACCCTTCCCGGGAGGGTATCATCCAGTAGGCGTCTGGCAAAAGTGTTGTCTTGATTTTCCATCATTCAGGATAAGTATTTATTATAAAACAAAACATATAGTTGTAAAACACAAATCAAAGAGTCTAGCTTTCAACCTGAATATGAGTTATAATATTGTCGTAATTTTACATCAACATGGATCAAATATTCACGACCCTAGGCTTGGACAAGAAGGAAAGGGGGGTCTTTCTCAAACTGCTGCAGTTGGGGTCAGTACCCGTCAGCCTCTTAGCCAATAGGCTTGGCTTACCCCGAACTTCCGTCTACGTCATTTTGGAGCGCCTCAAAGCCCTTGGAGTGGTACAGTCCTTCCGTCAAAAAGGGAAAACGTGGGTACACTCTCTGCCACCCGAAGAACTGAAAGATTTGCTATTGGAGAAACAAAGAAGAGTTCAGTCTGCACTGGAAGAGTATGAAGAAAATTTGCCCTTGCTCATGAAGGAAGAGTCTACGCTTCGCCTCACTCCCAAAGTGGAATTTTTGGAAGGAAAAAAGGGAGTCATCAAGGCCTACAAACGTGTGCTCAAAGAAAAGACTTTTTATTCCTATTTCAATCCGGAAACAGTGAAAAAGTATGCTTCAGAAATCTTCTTATTCATCCCGGAAAATCTGGAGAAAAAAAGTGGGAAGGCAAAAGAGCTCTTAGTGAGCTGCCCAGAAGCAAAAGAGTACAGCGCTCATATCAAAAACCCCAACCACGAAGTCAAAATCTTACCTAGAGGTCTAGACTTTGCATCCGACGTCATTATCTGCGAGAACAGTCTCTATTTCTTTTCTTACGAAAAAGACCAAGTCTGTGTCGTGGAAATCACCAATAAAAACCTCGCTGAAACACAGCGCAAAATGTTTGAACTGCTGTGGGCTAAGCTTTAAATCAACTGCTCGCCAGAGCCTATCTTCATCAAATGAATCACATTGACCGGGCAAACCCCGGCTGCGTCCATATTCTTCGGAAAATCCGCCTCACTGATCTCGAGTTCCTCCCAACCGTCGCTGCCCAAAACACTGCCCACCACATCGGACTTGCCATCTTCAGAGCTCATTTCCCAGAATTGAGGGCAAATAGCAGCGCAAGCAGTACAACCAATACAATTACTACGATCATGGCGAATTTTATAAGTCATAACTTGGCCGGGCAGGAAACACTGGGTGCCATGATTCCCTCTGAAGTGGTTTGGCTTTCAAAGAAAGCCTTATCATCGTCAAAATGCAGTTCCGTTCCATCTAAGTAAACAAAAGTTTGGTCACGTATTTCTCCTAGCACCGTACGATTATCTTGGCCCGGAGTGATAAAAGTAACTTGAGGCGGATCACGATCTTCTTCTAAAACAATCGTCGTCCCTCCATCCTCAACCAAGTAACAACGTCTGGAGCTCAATACAGAGTTGCAAGCGCTGAGCAGCATCGAAAGCAGTAAGGAAAGGACAAGTATATTATTTCTCATGGACAACTGAATTAAAATTCAGCAGGATTATACACTTCTCTCCGCCAGGATTCTACGTATTGCCTCTGGATAAGCTTTTTTTTCGATTTCCTGTACACGCGCTTTCAAAGTCTCCGGAGTGTCGTCCTCCAGCACCGGCACTTTCTCCTGCAAAATCATGGCTCCACTGTCCACGCCCAAGTCCACATAATGAATGGTCATGCCGCTCTCTTTTTCGCCGGCCGCCAAAACCGCCTCATGCACTTTCCTACCATACCACCCGTTGCCGCCGTATTTAGGGAGCAGCGCCGGATGCACATTGATGATCTGCCGAGGAAACGCCTGCACAAAGACCTGCGACAAAATCCGCATGTAACCCATCAAACACACTAAATCTACTTGGCCCACGCCTTGCACCAACTCTGCATCGTAGTCTTCGCGGGTCTTTCCAGCCGGGTCCACCCACTCCGCCCGAACCCCTCGCGCTCGCGCCTTTTCCAAAACCGGCGCCTGCTCTTTATCGGAAAGCACCACCGCAATTTCCACGCCCGGCAGCTGCCCCGAATCCATCTCTGCATAGACGGCATCAAGGTCTGTGCCGTTACCAGAAGCGAGTATAGCGAGTTTAAAAGTCATCTAAATCTTAAGGCTAAGCCCAGTTTAACGAAAAAGAAGAAGAGGCGGTAGGCCTTTAAAAAGCTTGCATTTTTTAAAATATGTTTTATAATTAAGGCATGATAACCAAAAACATGAAGCAAAGAGACATGAAAGACGACTTGCCCAAGAGATTGGGCAACGGAGGGATAGCCGAGGCATGGCTCGTTCAAGATCAAGAAACGGCTAGATTGGCGGTATCCAAAAGACTCATCTGTGATGAACATTTTCGACCTGCTATTCGTCTGGCGAGCCAAAGGGCCCACGCTTTGCTTCAACCCCTGATTCCCTATCGTCCAAAGATTCAAATCCCCTACGAACCATTTTGGGGGGATGAAGCCATTTATGAATACATACCCGGAACGCCACTAAACGAAACTGTGCCACAAGGCTTAGCTCTGGAAGAAAAATTGTATCTTGTAAAAAGACGTTTGATTCAGGCGGTGGATGCCATCAGTGAGTTGGCCGGGAAAGGCCTGGTACATTGTGACATCAGACCGGAAAATATGATTCTGACACCTGATAATGAAGTCTTTTTGATTGATCCGGATTTTACACTTGAAGCAGGAGACTACCGAAGAAAACAATTCCACGGACCTGTTTGGTTCACTGCACCCGAAGTTCTACGGGGAAGCCCTAGGTCAACCAGTGATTTATTTTCAGCCGGGGTATCTGCCTGGACACTTTTAGGAGCAAATCTGAGCATATTGCCTAGTCCAGTGGCGCTCTCAGAAGAACGCATGGAAGAAGGCTTTCATGGGGCCGCTTCAAAAGAAAGTCTTAAAAAAATCCGCCCCGTATTAGAAGGAGAAGATCCTGAATTCGTGAGACTTTTGGATGGACTGACAGATCCCAATCCTGCCCATAGACCCATTCTGAGTGATTGCATAGCCTCACTCAGAGAGCACGTCGATGAAAGCGCGTACAGTTTACCCATGTGAGGAGCTCTACTCGCTCATTGGGTAATGCTCCAGAGAAAGCTCGTAATGTCCCAATCACTGAGTGGATCTAGCGTTTGGTACGAACTAAAATTGATGTTGAAACGGCGCCCATCAACATTCTCCTGAAACAGGATGCAGTAGAAGACGTCCTCAGGACAAGAAAATAATGTGACATACTCGAAAAGGCCATCTCCACTCGAGAAATAAATATACTTGAGGGGCTCGTCCGCCGGTATTTCTTTAAACTGCATTACGGCTCCCGCTGACAAATCCGTTTTTACCAAAGAGTAGGTGAGGGGAGCACCTTCGACAGCCTGCATCTCCAGTAGATCACCGTCGTATTTGAAAGTGAAAGTATCGTCCACCGTATAGGAAGAAAGCCGAGCGTCGGCCTCCGCCTGATCTTGGGCTTCCAACTCGTTGAAATAGTCATTCGTGACTTCTTGGCGATAACGAGCCCACGCGTCGTAAGCGAAGAAGATGAGTTGAGAAAGAACCAAGGCAACGAGGCTGAAAATGTAAAACCGCCGTGATAATTTTTTCCTCGCCGACCATTCGTACGTCAGCAGTATTTGTGAAGTGAGGATGATCCAAAGGAAAATACCGGAAGAAAGGGGCACCAAATAATCATCGAAGCTCCAAGCAAGCTCACGATGTAAAGCAAAGTTAAGCACGATCAATACGATCCCAAAGACATAAAAAAAGATCTTCAGAATGCGCGCAAAAAGGGAACCGGGGTTTTTACGAATGACAAAAAACTGGAAGAGCAAACTCAAAAGAGCGACCAAAAGAAAGAAGCCAAGAATTCAAGCCAGCAGAGTTTCCACAGAGGAGCCACAGCCGGTGCAATGCGATACGGTAGCAATTGAATCGTCGGTGATAAAACTCATTGTTCAGCGCGTAAAAAATCCCAAAAATCATAGAGCGCAATGCCCAGATAAAGTAAGGCCGAGAATCCCACTACAATTTGGTACAAAGAAGGATAAATGATGTAAACCGCCACGCACATACTTTCGAGCATCAAGAAAATGAGGAGCATGAAAATAAAGGTCGCCGCATGGGCCAGCAATCTTCCCACAGGTGTATTCAATTTAGCCTTTTCGTAAGTGAAGGCAAAATTGGCGAAACAAACCGTCACCAGCAAAATGCTGAGAATCAACAGAAAATTTCCGAGTTGATCCACTTGGATGACGGAAAGGGAACTCGAAAAATAGGGCAGGGCGAGCAGCCCCAAAACAACAATGAAAAGGTTCTTAACGATATTTTCTTTGAAGTGCGACTTCATGAGCCCAGTCTATCGAATCTTTCCAAGGATCTCAAATTTCGTAAATATCTTTGCGGTTTTTAATGCGGAGTATTTTCAAAATTCGTACTTCCCCAGAAGCTTCCAGCTGAAATACAACGCGATATTCGCCCACTCGGAATCGAAAGCGATTTCTAAAACCTTGAAGCGTTTTTGCAAAAGCCAATACATCTTTCTGTTGAGCGTAAAAATGAAGTTTAGCGGTGATTCGCTTGGAAATATGTCGGTCTAGTTGGGCCAAATCATTCAGAGCATCTTTGGAATAAATGAGGAGAAACATATCAGTCGAGACCCAAAGATTTTAAAACCTCTTCCTGCGTGTAATATTCACCTCGCGCAATTTGAGCTTCCGCCTCATCGAGTTCTTTCCTCAACTTTTCCATCGCAAAAGCTTTCTCATCCACCGGAATCACTTCCAGCACAGGGACATTTTTGCGCAGCACGATGTAACGGACGCCTTTTCCAGTTCGCGCTTTTTTTGTGTAACTAGCCATATTTTGACGAAATTCTTTCATACCAACGAATTTAGTGACCATAAAATCAATGTTTAGAGGTACCTTAAGTGTACACTATAAAATCAATTTTGAAATGGCGTATTTCAATTCTAACAAAAAAGATCTGACAAATCCCTGACATGTTTTTGTGCAAAACTTTATGTCTCTTGCAATGGACCTTTAAAACACCAGAGCGTATTGACGGAAAACAAAAGAGGCTTATAGTTACGAGCCTTTAGTGAAATAAAATGAAAGACTACTCAGACATACTCAGGCTCTTCCTGGAGAGGGATTATAGGGTCTTAGAGGGAAATCCCGCTAATGGACAAATACCTTGGGCTCCACAGGGAAGAGAAGTTTTAATCTCCATAGGTGGATTACAAAGAAGAATACATCTTATTCTCCTTTCTTCAGAGCGCTGGCTTTCCACGGAAGGAGAGCCTCTCCAGCCCGAGGTCTTGTTAGAGGTGAGAGACGAACATGGAAGGGGGCCCGTAGCACTAAGCTTTCAAGAGTTTTTTGATATACTCACGAATCCAGAGACCAGTATATCTACTTCGAACACGGATTATCTCCAATATTCAGTAGCCCCATCCGTTCCGCCACCGCTTGTCCCGTGGGAGTCATAGCGAGTCCTCCCAGTGCCGTTTCACGAATCTTCGGAGACATGAGATCACCCACTTCACGCATGGCACGCACCACTTCGTCGAAGGGCACGAAACTTTCTACGCCGAGGTAAGCCATATCCGAAGCGGACATCGCGAACACCGCGCCGATTCCATTACGTTTAATGCAGGGCACTTCCACGAGTCCTCCAATCGGATCGCACGCGAGCCCGATCATGTTTTTGAGCGCGAGCGAAGCCGCATGCAAACTCGTTTCCGGGGATTTTCCACGCACCTCCGTAAGGGCCGCCGCCGCCATGGCTGTCGCGCTGCCCACCTCGGCTTGGCAGCCTCCGGCGGCTCCCGAAAGCGTGGCCGTATTCGCAATCACCACACCGATCGCGCTCGCCGTGAGCATCATCTGCACCATTTGGTCGCGCGTCAGGTCGAGTTTGAACTTCGCGCCGTAAATCACGCCCGGCAAAACTCCCGCCGCTCCCGCCGTGGGGAAGGCCAGAATCACACCCATTCTTGCATTATTTTCTCCCGTGGCCACAGCCCCGAGCATCGCGCGGATGCACGCTTCATTCAGCAACAATTCTTTCTCCAGTTTTTTAAAATCATGCACGCCCTTCGCGAGCAGCGGCGTGTTCTTTCCCACCATGCCGCTGGGCGAGAGTTCCGGATTCTCAATCGCGGCATCCACTCCATCAAAAATCACCTGCAGGCGCTCCTCCAGCATCTTCCAAATTTCCTCTTTGCTGCGTGGAGACATCTGCATTTCGTAATGCAGCATCACGTCCCAAATGGGCATGTCGTTTTCAGAGCAACGTTGCAGCAATTCTTTCCCGTTGTGGAACATGAACGAGGCAGCCATAAAATGAGGTTAAGAAGCGATTTTATTGAGTGAACGAGCGAACAAAATACCGTCTTCCTTTTCCAGGTCGAGCAAATCCTCGAGGGTCAAAGCCGTTTCGATGCTCAGCACCGACAGCACTTTGTTTTCAAACGCGAGATAACAGCTTTGCATATTCACAATGCGAATGGCTTTGTCTCCCAAAAAGCCGGTGATCTTCGCCAGCATTCCGGGACGGTTTTCATTTTCCGTTACCAGAGTGAAATACTGCTCCGCGCCGTTTCCGGTGAGGTGCACATCGAAGCCGTTGATCTGAGTCATCACAATATTCCCGCCTCCAATCGAAGATCCAATCAGCTCCATCTTGCGCTCCGCATTCTCTAAAGTGATCCGCACAGTATTCGGATGGTGCTGCGCGCCCAAATTCCCAGGTTCAAACACATATTCCAAGCCTTTTTCCTTGGCATGCTCAAACGCTGTTTTAATCCGTGCATCGTTCGGTGCAAACTTCATCACTCCACCCAAAAGCGCTCGGTCCGTGGCATGGCCTTTATAGACTTCTCCAAAAGAGCCGTGCAGCAAAAAATGCACCTTAGTAGGAGTGGCGTCAAAGATAGCACGCGCAAACTGCCCAATCTTAGCGGCACCGGCAGTATGAGAGCTGGAAGGCCCCACCATGATCGGTCCCGCGATGTCGAAGAGGGAAAAGGTGCCCATTGGTGCCTGTTAAGGCACTTTAAGTATGCCCTAAAATATTTTTATTGCAAGAAACTCGTTGCAAACGTCCAGATTACAAATAATCAAGCTGAAACAATTTTGTATTCACGTCCATGACAGAAAGTTGCACGAATATCATTCACTAGGTACATTGATATGAAACGCAAAGACAAAAACGTTTCACCCGCACCTTCACACATCGAAAACAGAAACAAAAAGTTAAGTTACCTATCAAGGCGTTTGCTTTACGCTGGTGGTCTCGATTAGATCACCCGTGAGAATCAGCTTCTCAACTCCACTCTGTGAATCTCGTTTCGTTCCCTGCTTCGGCACAGCGACTAGTATCCACGCCAAGAGTAGCCCCGGTCCGGCCCTAAAGTCGACCAAAGTACAGCAAATGAAAAACAAAAACAGAAAGGGTTCATCGCCTTTCACACTAACCGGTCTTCCGCTCACCATGAGTCCAGCGCCCTAATATGCGTCTGAGTACTCGAGTAGAAGGCCGGTTTTTTATTGCGGTGATCCCCTATAACAACCGAGCGTGTAAGGGAACTCGTCCGTAATAACGTAGTGATAAATTTCCCTTGAAGCGCCATTCCACTCCACCACGCTGGTTTCACCGTGACAGGAATCTAGATCACTGTTTTGCACAGTCTCCGGATACTTATAAATGCCAAAACCATCCAGAGCGTAGCCGATGAGGGTGGCTTCGTCGCTCTCGTCACTGAGGCAGTCGCTGTAATGGTGATAGTGGTACAGCCCCTCTTGCTGAGGATGACCTCCACAGGCATCTTGAATTTCATGAGCCACGGCATCACGGCCGCCTTCATCCAAAGCATTAAAAATCGCCACTCCATTAGTGGCATAACCGATCACGCCCATGTCGAGACAAGAGGCTGAACTGGCCAATTCGGGATCGTAGGACAAATCCACATCAACATCTTGCTCTCCAATAGCGTTGGGGTTGCGATCGTAATCGTAAGCATCGTCGGAAGAAGAGATTGGATAAACCCCGGTGCCGTGATCTGGCAAACCATTCCCAGCTAAGGTCCGTGTGGACCCTTTGATAGAAATGCTAAAACTGGCACTGGGCCAATCCACAGCTCCATTCACAGTGACTTTTCCAGAGGGATCCCAGTAGTCCGTATGAAGCCATGGTCCATCTGCAAACGCGCCACCGCCATCCAGATGGGTATCGCAGGAATAAACAGAGCCAACCGCAGGAGAAGTGGAGATTTTGTCATCTCCAAGCGGCAGCATGCCCACGCCATAGCCATAGTCGATCTCATTTGTCGTAGACTCACCGCTCAAATCCGCATAGGTCAAAGAATCTCCATTGGGAATTCCGGAATCCGTACGGTAAATCACTTCAGCCATTTCTCCACGGGTGATTTGATGTGAAAAACTCTCGATGCTGGGAGGAATCGCGCCTTTATTTTCCAGATCTTCCACGTAGGGCTTGTACCAAATCTCATCCGTAGATTCCTCTCCATCGTAAGCGATGCTCACGATTTTTGCAGCTTCCGAGAAGCCAATTTGATTTCCGGGGAGGAAAGTTCCATCTTCGTAACCCTCCACCCAGCCTTCATTTTTAGCCTGACAAACTACCGAGGCGTACCACTCGGTAGTAGGGACATCTACAAAACCATAAGCCTCCACGTCACACTCAGCGATTTCTTCATCGCTGAACTTGGCCTCGATCAAAATTTTAGTGAATTCAGCACGATTGATAGTGTTGTCGGGTTTGAATGACCCATCTGTATAACCCTCAATCACTTCCTTCTCCTTTAAATAGTCGATGGCTGTAGCGTAGTCGTCCTCCGAATCCACATCATTGAAGATCACACTGCCGAAAGACAAAGGCCATCGAAAACCGAACAGGAAAATGAAAAGAAGAACGAACGCAGCAACGAAAAGTAATCGGTTCATAGGGCGGAGAGTAGGATGCTTTTATGATCATAGCACAGCCTCTTACAAATCACCCACGCGCCCAGCGCCCTAATATGCGTCTGAGTACTCGAGCAGGAGGCCGGTTTTTTATTTGAAATTTAAAAGCTATACTCTAGCCATGTTGAAAAAAACTCCAGCACTAGTCCTATTTGCACTCGTACTTTCGGCATGCACCGCCAACTCCACACGAGTAGAAAACGCCACCTATGAACTGACGAATCAAAACCCTTCATACCCCTCGTACTTAACCCTGAGTGAGGACGGCACCTTCACTTTGGATTTCAATATGTGCGAGGGCATGTACGCAGGGTCGGGAAGCTACACGATTGAAGGGAGTTCCTATTTTCTTGATGTAGAAGCTTGCACGGACTGCACACCCCAAGAGGACTTGTATGTGGAACTGCCAACCGTGAACATTGAACTGGAAAAAATCTCGGATACGGAATTGAAGGTCCAAAAGGAAGTACTAAGGACTTCGAAAAACGGGGGAAAGTATGGATTCTGTGAAATCAGCGACGCAAAAAACGAATTTAAATTACTGGAATCCGACGAATCCTCTTCAGATTTAGAACAGGCAAGCTGAAACAATTTCTTGTTCATGTCCACCACAGAAACTTGAACGATTCGACATCGCTAGGTATATTGATATGAAACGCCAAGCACGAAGTGCCTACTAGAGAAGGAAGACGTTTCAAACCGCCCTTTCAAAACTCAAACAAAAACAAAAAGTAAATTTACCTTAAACGGCCTTGCTTTACGCTGGTGGTGCTGACTGCATCACCCATGAGACTCAGACTCTCATCCTCCACTTTGTGGGTCACGCTTCGCTCCCTGCTTCGGCACAGCGACTTAGATTCCACGCCAAAAGTAGCCCCGGTCCGGCCCTAAAGTCGACCAAAGTACAGCAGGTGAAAAAACAAAAACAGAAAGAATTCGTCATCTTTCTCGAAACCGGCCAAAACTCATCATTGACCTTCGCACTTTATTTATAAGGGCGCCCTAGGTCGAGTAGCGGCCGGTTTTTCTGTTGTTGACAAAAAAAACCTGAATGCTTAAATACGTGCAGTTTTTAAACTCAATTATGACTAGACTATTCGAATGGGGAAGTTCAGATAACAGGGAAGCAAGACTGGTGCTTAGCGTAGGGCCTGAGGGAACGGTGGATCAAGTACCTGTTGAAGAGCTTCGTGGAAGGGCTCATCAGCTAGCCTTAGACGAATCAGGTACAGATGATGAATTTGGCGAATTCAGAGGCAGAGACGGAAAGCTCACAAGGAGGGCCGAGAATGGCCGCACCGATCGCGACTTCAACAGAGAAAACAGACAGGGCCGCCGAATCTACTAAGCCCCAAACGGATTCACAAACCTGGCCTTGGCCCCGAGCTGTTCTTCAATGCGCAGCAATTGATTGTACTTGGCCACGCGGTCCGTGCGGCTCAGTGAGCCCGTTTTGATTTGTCCCGTTTCCATGGCCACGGCCAAGTCGGCAATGGTCACGTCTTCGGTCTCGCCACTGCGATGAGAAACCACAGTGGTCCAGCTCGCAGCCTTCGCCATTTGAATGGCTTCAATCGCTTCTGTTAAAGAACCAATTTGGTTCACTTTCACGAGGATGGAATTGGCCGCTTTTTCATCGATGGCCCGCTTCAAAAATTTCGTATTGGTGACCAGAAAATCATCCCCCACAAGTTGGATCTGTTTCCCAAAACGCTCGTTGAGTTTTTTCCATCCGTCCCAGTCGTTTTCCCCGAGGCCATCTTCCAACGAAACGATGGGATATTTTCCGATCCAGCTGGCCCAAAGTTCAATCATTTCGTCGGTAGTCTTGGTGGGCTGGCCACTTTTTTTAAACACATATTGGCCATCTTGCACCAGTTCACTCACGGCTGGATCGAGCGCAATGGAAATGTCTTTTCCAGGTTTGTATCCCGCCACTTCAATGGCTTTCACCAAAAATTCCAGAGGTTCTTCGTTGCTCTTCATGGAAGGAGCAAAGCCCCCTTCATCACCTACGGTGGTGGGGTAGCCAGCCTCTTTCAAAACCTTCTTGAGCGCATGAAAAGTTTCCGCTCCGTAGCGCAGGGCCTCTTTAAACGTTGGCGCTCCTTTGGGCACGATCATGAATTCTTGAAAGTCCACGCTGCCGTCGGCATGAGCGCCTCCGTTGATCACATTCATCATGGGTAAAGGCAAAAGGGTGGCCGCAGGATTCAAATGTTCCCAGAGCCGCACGCCTTTCTCGCTCGCAGCCGCATAAGCCACCGCCATGGAAATGCCTAAAATCGCATTCGCTCCCAGACGACTCTTGTTTGGGGTGCCATCGAGTTCGATCATTTTGTGGTCAATGCCGGTTTGATCCATGCTGTCCATTCCCAGCACGGCCTGAGCGAGTTCTCCGTTGGCATTGGCCACCGCTTTCATCACGCCCTTCCCGCCGTAGCGAGCTTCGCCATCGCGCAGTTCACAGGCCTCGTGTTCGCCGGTAGAAGCCCCGCTGGGCACGATGGCACGGCCAAAACCCTTTTCCGTCGTCACTTCCACTTCTACAGTGGGATTTCCGCGCGAATCCAGCACTTCGCGAGCACGAACCTGAGTGATTTTGGACATGGTTTTAGAGTTAATCGCGCACACTATATTTCAAACGCCGCAGGACGACTAGGCGAAACACCAAGGCTTTGTTAGAATGCCCGCGATCTTAAGCATTTTAACCGAATATATGGACATTTTCTGGCACGGCCATTCCACTTTCACCATCAAAGGCAAAAGCGCCACCATTGTGACCGACCCCTTTGAACAGGGCACCAAACTTCCCAAGCTGAAGGCCAACATCGTTTCCTTGAGCGAAGAAGGCACAGTTGCAGAAGTAGAGGGCGACCCTAAAGTCCTCGATTGGCCCGGAGAATTCGAAGTTTCAGACGTAGCCATTGAAGCCATCCGCCCTGAAGGAGAAGAATCCAGCATTTTCATTTTCGCTCTAGACGGCATCAAAATTTGCCACTTAGGTTACCTGACTCACGAACTGCACGACGACGTTCTCGATCACATCGGTGACGTGGACATTTTGATGATCCCAGTGGGAGGAGGCGTAGTGATCGATGGAAAAACCGCTCAGAAAGTAGTGGAAGCCATTGAACCTCGCATCGTGATCCCCATGCTTTACAATGCCACGGAGACCACTTTGGACATCAAGGGTTCGGAAGAATTCTTGAAGGCCCTCGGAAAGACGGGACAAGAAGCTGTAGAGAAATACTCTGTAGCCAGCCGCGCGAACTTACCCGACGGCAGCATGGGCTTTGTCGTCCTAGAGCCTAAGCTTTAGAGCGCTACTAAAGCTCCGGAAGCCACGCGATAACCAGCATGACTCGTGTAGGGTCTGGCAAAGTGCATGAAACGGGTGAGCAAGCTTTTGCGACCAGCCAAATACATCCGAGAAGTAGAAACGTGAAATGATTTGCGGGTTTTACGAACAAACATAACGGAGTGGGTTAAAACTTTCTTAAAATGAGTGCTAGTACATGCGGATGACGGCCGTCACCACGCCCTGAATCTCTAGAAATTCAGTGGGATCGATATCGTTGTATTCAGGATTTTCGGCTTGCAGCCACACGCGGCCATCTTTGCTGCGGTAACGCTTCACGGTATTTTTGCCATCCACCAGTGCCACCACAATATCGCCGTCCTTAGCTTTCACCGCTTGATTCGCGATCACAAAATCACCCTCTAAAATCCCGGCATTGATCATGGAAAGGCCGCTCACGCGAAGGGCAAAGGAACCTTGGGGGCGCTTAAGCAGATCGTTGCCGACTTCAAAGTAATCGAGCACGTGTTCATCGCTCAAAACCGGACCTCCGGCAGGAATAGTCCCAAGAAGAGGAATACGAGTCACGTTGGAAACGGCTTCCAATTTATCCTTCACTTTTTGGAGTAAACCGATCCCACGAGGCGTGTCGTCCTTTTTCAAATAACCCTTTTCTTGGAGCGCGTTCAAATGCTTCAAAATGCTGTTGTCGCTGCTGACGCCAAAATTTTCGCGCATTTCACGCAGCGTGGGAGATTTACCAAACTGGAGTTGGTAGTCTTCAATGAACTGTAGGACGGCTTGTTGTTTCTCAGTAATCATGGCGGGTGGGTGAGTGTCTGCTCACAATGTAGGTGAGTGAGCGCTCACCGTCAAGCGGAAAATAACGACCCCCTCATTTCACTCTGCAGGAGCCGCCAATTCAGCGGCTCGTCGCGAACTGGATTTCAGCAAAAAATAAATGCCCAGGAAAGAAATCAAAAGTCCCGACCATTGATAGGGATTGGGAACTTCTCCCAGCCACACGTAGGCGAGCAAAAAGCTGAACACGGGATAGCTCAGCCCGATGGCGGTGGTCTTGGAGAGATCAGTTCTATGGAGGGAAATTTGCCACAGTGCCTTGGGAATGCCGAAAGCAAAAATCCCAAAAATCAGCAAGAAGGGCCAGAGGTCTAAGTCAGGGACTTTCACATCCTCAAAAATCGCAGAAAAGAACATCAACGTGCTTCCTCCCACCGCCCCTCGGAACAGGAGCAAAGGAGCCCAGCCCAAGCCCTGTGCTTGCAGCCGTTTGGCGACGGCATTTCCAAAGACAAAAAACAGAGGTACGCAGATCAAAACCAAATCCGCCAGATTGAGCTGGATGCTGCCTTGGTAGAGCACCACCAGGTTGGCCACTACGATGCAGAGCACGCCCAACCATCGATTCAATTGCAGGTTTTCTTTGAGGATCAGCCAGCCCACGAGCGTCGCAAACACCACTTCAGATTGAATGAAGAGGGAGGTGTTGATGGCACTGGTATACTGAGTGGCGTAAAAAATGGCGACGTAAGGAATCAGCAGAAAACAAGTATAAAGAGCGCAACTCCAGAATATCTTCCAGTGAAAGAGCTGTCCCAGCTGACCTTTCTTCAAAGTCATGACCAAGAAAAAGAATCCGCTGATGAGCGTGGCAATTCCCAAGAGTTCCACCGGGGGCAAAAACTGCACGCCGTAATTTGCGCCCACGGGCCAAAAGCCCGTCAGCACCAAGTGCCCGATCGAGGCCCATTCACCAACCCGTTCGTCGTGGTGTTTCTTCATCAATTCGGCTGAAAAGTCATGCTGCCGCTCGAAGAAACACTGTCCATACTCATGCTGCCGTCGCTATGCACAGAGAGCTCAATCAGATAAGGCTCTCTCACATAGGGGTCGCCCTCCGTGGGAGTCATAACGAGGATACTGTCATCGCTGTACGCATCCTGTTTATGCAAAACCACGGAATAAGAACCACTTTCCGAAATAGGCGGATAACCCTCCATGGAATAAGTTCCTGCCCAAAACTCATAGTTTTGATACCAAGCGAAGCTCGACTCTTCATCTCCAAGAGCGCCGCTGGCACTCCAACGGCCTTCAAAAACTCGACCTCCAAAACCCATCTTAGAAAGTCCCAAAGAACCTCCAACGAGCAGGACCAGAAGGAAGAGATATTTTTTCATATTCGAAGAAATTAAACACGAGCTGGAGCAAACTGCCTAGTGAATAAGAATCTTTTAGTCTTATAGAAGAAAAAGAGTATCCTCCAAACAACAAGCTTAAAAAATCCTCATGATCAAAAAAATCCTCGCCCTAGCTTCGCTGGTTTTACTCGGTGGATGCAGTAGCACTGAACCCCTTACAGTCTCCACGGACACAGGCAGCCTGGAATGGGTGAAAACCGTGCTAGTCACTCCCGATGAAAATTACTCCCTGGGGGCTTTCTGTCGCGTCAACTACCGACCCGAGCAAGAAGATTTTTTCGTGAGTTTCGGCGGGGTCTCACCTTATGTTCCAGCCGTTGGAGACGCCGAATTTCGTGCCGGTGGTAAAGAAGGTGGAAATGCTTATTACTACAAAGTTTTCAATTCAGATTTTGAGTACGAAGGAGAAAACGGTCAGCTCGTGGAAGGAGGAGGGGACATCGCCTCTGTCTTTGCGGAAGGCTATTACTTTTTCCTCACCGGTGGGCCTCAAGGCCTCCGCCTGAGAAAAATAGATCCCGGTACATGGGAAGCAGTGGCTAGCGTGGACATTGCGGTGGACTGGGCTCACGAGGCCACCAACGATCAAATGCTCGCCTACGCCAACGGCCAATTGGTGGTGAGTGCTTTGTACAACGCCGAAGCCAGCGAAGGAATTACGGATCAGAAAAATACGGATCCCACCAAGGGTTACGGCACTCACAACCGCATTTTCACCACCGATCTGGAACAAATCGATTACTTCATTTTAGACGATACCCCTCACATCAACGGCTCTTCTCTTGTGTTTGTGGATGGGATCTACAACTACATCACCTCTAGCGCCTTTTTCGGAGACGTCATCGTGATGCAGTACGACGAGGATTGGAACTACCTCGATGTGAAAACCATTGAACCGCACGGTCAGTGGTCGCAAGGGGCCGTCTACGATCCCGGCACAGAACGGTTTTACGTGAGCTACATTGATCTGGGTGAATTCCAGGGGGACAAACCAAGCCCTGATAGTCGGACCAACATCATTTTAGGAATTTTTGATAAAAACTGGAACCTCATCGAAAACGTTCCGGTCACCGACTACGACGATACGAACTCAATCTACGCGGGCCGCCCTTCGGTCATTTTAGTGGATGAAAAAGCTTATGTTTCCTACGACATCGAAAACATCGACCCCGTCACCCACGAAGAAGGCTTCGACTGGCAATGCGAAGTGAGTGAGTACGCACTCTAAAATAACAAAAAATTATTTGAAAAAAGCACATGATCTATCTAATCGGCGGGCCACCAAAATGCGGGAAAACTACACTCGCTAAAAAAATTGGCCAAAAAACTCGGTATCCAATGGGTGGCTTCAGATACACTCGAAGTGGTAGCTATGGATTATGTGTGGAAGTACGCTCCAAAAAAGTTCGATGGGCTGTATCCACATCGTGCCATGAAGGGCGAAACGAATGATGAGACTTACAATTTGTTTTCGCCTAAACAGATTGCAAAAGGCTACATCAAACAAGCAAAAGCAACGTATGGAGCCATTGATATGTTTTCAATATGCGAAATTACAGATGGGAATGACTACATCATCGAAGGCTACCATGTGACTCCAGAGCTTGCAGCTCGGCTTATGAAAAAGTACGGACGTAAACATTTCCGTAGTCTTTTCATCGTTAAAGAAAATGTAGAAAAGTTTGTCCGAGACCTTAAGAAAAGTACAACCCCAAACGACTGGATTTTGAAAAAAACAAAAGAAAAAGAAACTCTATATAAGATCGCAGAAATGATAAGCGAGTACGGGAAGTTTTTTACTAAAGAAGCAAAAAAGCATGGATTCAAAGTGTTGAACATGGATGAAAACTTTGAAACGAACCTTAAAAAGGCTATTACCGTCCTTGCAGGATGAGCGACACCTGTTTGACCATTCGAAGAGTCGTTTCAGTTGATTACGCCAAGATTATAGCAAACCTAGAAAAAAGGGTCATGCGTATTGAGGAAAATTTTGATAAACAAGATCTACGGTCCCAAGTCGTTGAGCTAAGCTTGAATTTTCACAAGTATTTGCTAGAATCCTCTCAGCCTTGGGCAGTGGGGAGCAAATGACGGAAAGTTCCGCGAAAGCGGACGTCTAGAGCTTTGATCCACTATCAATTATAACTGGCGCTTCTGCTGGTTTTATTTGATCACCCCAACGCTATGTCTTCTCAGTCTATTCTTTGGATCGTCTTCTCGGTGATCGTGGTTGGGTTTTTAGTGGTAGATCTTGGTTTCCTAAATAGAAAGGCTCATAAGATTTCTACAAAATCGGCCCTACTGCAGAGTGCTTTTTGGGTCGGCATCTCACTCGCCTTTGCAGCCTTGATTTTTGTGATGCTTGGCCACATCAAGACGGTGGAGTTCTTAAGTGCGTATGTGACTGAAAAAATGCTTTCTGTAGACAACTTGTTTGTCATTCTGCTCATTTTCAGTTTCTTTAAATTGGATGAAAAATACCATCACAAAGTTTTGTTCTGGGGAATCATGGGGGCCGTGGTCTTTAGAGCCCTTTTCATTGGGGTGGGCTCGATTATTATTGAGCAATTCGCTTGGGTGCTTTATGTCTTTGGAGCCATTCTTTTGTACACGGGTATTAAATTATTTACAGAGAAGAAAGAAGAGCATGTGGATTTTGAACACAACGTGGTCGTAAGGTACGCGAAGAAGTTTTTAAGGTTCACGCCCAATGTTCACGGCGGACATTTTTTGGTTAAAGAAGAGGGTAAGTGGCATTTTACGACGATGTTTCTTGTTCTACTTTTAGTAGAATCTACGGACATTATTTTTGCTGTGGATTCGATCCCTGCCGCTTTTTCCATCACTCAAGACCCTTTCATCGTCTTCACCTCAAATATTTTTGCTGTGATGGGCTTGCGCGCCCTCTTCTTCCTTGTTGAAAACATTCTGCACAAATTCCACCATCTGCAAAAAGGCCTCTCTTTCATTCTCATTTTCATAGGTTTGAAAATGCTGGCTGGCATCTTCCACTTCCATCTTTCACCCATTATTTCGTTTGTGGTGATCTTAGGCGTCTTGATCATGTCTTTGGTGCTTTCGGTGATTTTTCCAAAGAAGATCTAGCATATGAGAAATAAGCTCCACCCAAAAAATAAATCTCCTTGGCTTGCGGAACTGCACCGTAAGCGAGATTTACTGTCTTTACATGAGAGCGTTTCCTGCGACTTACTAGTTGTGGGCGGGGGAATTGCTGGACTCATGACCGCTTACTTCCTTCTCACTGAAACTTCTCAAAAAGTAAGCCTGTTGGAAGCAGACAAGGTGGCGCACGGAGCAACTGGGCACAATGCGGGGCAAATGGTGAGTGGTTTTGAAAAGGGCTTCAAAAGCTTGGTGGAACGCTATGGCTTGCCTCTGGCCACCCGAGCCCAGCAGGACATCCTACAAGCCTGGGACTTATTGGAAGAAATAAAAAAAGAAATGGACTTGGAAACACCGATGCACATTTTTACCGGCTATTCTGGTTTCACAAAATTGGAAGACTTACTGGAGCACCTGGAAAATCGTTACTGGCTGAAGGAGGGAGGTTTACCCGTTGAATCTATTTTGATTGCCTCTAATTTCCAATATTTAAAAACAATTCCAGAAAAGTTCCAAAATCTCTTTGCTATAGCTCCTCATGGAAGAATTCTTGAGCTTTTACAAACCAAAAACGAAGATTACATGGCAGTGAGCATGTCTAAAGCGGGAGTGACAAACAGTGCTAAACTTACAGAGGAACTCGCTACGAAACTTCTGGCTCTTTACCCCAGCCGTTTTAAAATTTTTGAAAAAAGCAAAGTAGACAAAATCTCGCTCCATAAGGAATCTGCAAAAGTGTATAGCTCCGAAGGGCATCAAATCCAAGCGAGTAGAGTAGTACTTTGTACCAATGGATTTGAGAAACTGACTATTGAAAACGGGACTGGACCGAATATAGACGACTCGTTTCATACTCTGGTGAAAGGCTTAGTGGGTTATATGCTGGGTTTTTACGAACCAGCGGGGAAAAACCCTATGTCTGTGAACTATCATGGTTCCGAAACGTCGACTCTTAAAACAGAGACAGAAATACCGCCTTATTTTTATTTAACAAGGAGGCCTTATCAAGAGGATAGAAGTCTCCTTTGTTTAGGAGGGCCAGAGTATTTAATACCCGATCGACACCACTACGACAGGGATACGCATATCTTTCCAGAAGAAGCGCACACAGCCATGGATTCTTTTCTAAAAAAGAACTACGCGGAAGCCGAGAGGCGTATCAGTTACACCTACTTTTGGCACGGTGTGATGGGTTACACCCCAAGTGGCTTGCGGTGCGTCGGTCCAGATAGCTTAAATCCTGTCCTTATGTACAATCTTGGTTGCAATGGAACGGGCATCCTCTCTTCCATTATGGGTGCCAAACGAATCGCTGATCACATCAATCACAAAAAGCTGGAACCCTCTATATTTGATCCAATTTACTCAGAAAAGAAGTAGGCACTGGCCAGTCACTTCAAGATCTGGTGCCCCCGGGCGGAATTGAACCACCATCTTATCCTTAGGACGGATTTGTTCTATCCGTTGAACTACAGGGGCAGGACGTGCTGTGATGGTAGCACATTTTTTTCTAATTCCCACTTGGAATGACTCGAGTGCAGGGCTGATCCAGCTCAGTTCCGGTAAAATGATGCAGTTCCAAAACTCCCTGAGGGGTCACATTAAACCGAGCGCGGCTACGAGGGGCTTCAGAGGCATGAACCTCAAAACCAAAGCGCGCAATATCCTCTGCAATACCACCCTCTTGCCCGGCGCCACATCCCGCAAGAAGGATAGTGCTACCAGGATACAAAAGCGCTCGTATCGCAGGACCAAGGTTCAACCGATACAAGTCGTCTGTCATGAGAGACGAACAAGCGTGATGCAAATCGTCCATATCTAAGGTGCGACGAGCCGGAAGAAGCTCAAAGCCTTCTGCACTGGAATGAGACTCAAAAGCGAGGAAATGCCCGCGCCCGCTCCTTTCCAAAACAGCCTCTATTTTTGGCCAAACCGCTTGAACATCATGCACTTCAAACAACCAGGTGCCAGGTTCAAGCTCTGGACTAGATAAAAAACTATTGTCGTACTTGAGAGCCCCGTTGTTGTCTCCACCAGAAAAGAAAACCCACCCATAAGTGGGTTGGTCATCCCTGTGAGCTTTGAGTAAAGATTGAAGATAAGGCAGGGGGTAACGTTCAAAATTAAGAATATTGAATTTTTCATAAAGCTGGAGGGCAGCTCCAGGGCAAGCTTTTTCCAATTGATCCAAGGCTTTTACTTGTGCTGTAAAAGAAGGTTCAAATATCCAATTGGGAGTACGATTCCATCCCCATATGTAAAGTGCCTCCAAAGGGAGTCCATAGGCTAAAAGTTTCTTGGCAATGGGGTCTACTGAACGATGAAATCCATGACGAATCATCCAGTTCAACAGGGGATCTTTGAGTTGATCGCTTGTTTTTTTTGGCAAATGGTTGAGTTCGTCAGGACTCCACCGTGAAACAGCTCTTGAATGTTGGGAGATCAGATTTCTGTCTTCAAAAGCCCATTCGGAAGGCAGATGGGTCAAAAGAGCGCCCAGCTCTTCAGGATTCAAGGGGAATTGTGAGGGGAATCCACTGATACAGGAAAGAGCCAATTCATTATCTTCACGGAAAAATTTCACAATAAGATCAGATCGGCCCTCAGCCCGTAAAGTTTTGAGTAAACCCACCCCTGTCGAAAAAAAACCATCCTCCCCCAGACTTAAATCTGAAGCTCGGCAAATTTCCGCGTCCATCCACGCGTCAACAGTTACGCCCTCAGGTAATGCTGCAGCGGCATGTTCGTCCCAAATGGTTGGGTCTTTATCCATCTCGAAGCTTAGAAGCTGGAATTATAAAACATTTATAAGAAATAGCAAATATAGATGTTGAGCGAAAGGTGTAAAATGATTCTGAAATCTAACGCCAACGCTATGACAACTCAAATGCTGATCTACTTGGCCGTGCACGGTGAGCTCTTCCGAAACAAAACGCTCTAGGGCTCAACCCGAATGATTTTCGATTTTTTTTAGATTCCGCTAGGATAAGCCAAAATCCTAGCTGCCATGCCAGAACTCACTCCCATGATGGAACAGTACCTCGCGATTAAAGCGGAAGCCCGCGACGCGATTTTGTTTTTCCGTCTGGGCGATTTCTACGAAATGTTCGGCCCCGATGCTCTCGAAGCCTCCAAGATTTTGGACATCACTCTGACCTCTCGCAGCAAAGGCGACTCAGCGGTGCCCATGTGCGGAGTGCCCTACCACGCGGCGGAAAATTACATCGCGCGGCTGACCAAAGCCGGCAAAAAAGTCGCGATCTGCGAACAAATGTCCGACCCCACTTTGCCCGGCATCGTGAAGCGCAAAATCGTGCGCGTGATCACGCCCGGAACCACCTTCAGCGAACAAGTGCTGTCCCAAAAAGCAAACTGTTTTGTGTTCTCGATTTTCCCGCAAAAAGATTATTTTGGCATCGCCTTTGCGGACCTGAGCACCGGCGAATTCAAAACCGCGGAAGTCGCCAGCAGGGAAGAGCTGCAAGTGGAACTCCTGCGCCTGGACCCCGCCGAACTGGTGCTGCACCGCGACGCCTACGACGACCCTGAAGTCCGTGCCCTCCTCGCCGAACTCAGCTCCGCGCCGCTTTCGCCCATCGACTTTTACGATGAAGCCTATCCCTACCTCGCGCGCCACTTCCGGGTGACCACGCTCGATGGTTTTGGCATCGCCAGTCTGCCCTTCGCCATTCAGGCGTCGGCGCTGCTGCTGGCCTACTTGGTGGACACCCAAAAAGACAGCCTCGCGCACCTCGACCGCATCAGCGTGTACCACCGTGAAAAAACCATGCCGCTGGACGAAGCGACCGTGCGCAACCTCGAACTCTTCACGACTCTGCGCGACCACACGCACGACAGTGCTACTAGAGAAGCGCACACGCTGCTCGCTCTGCTCGACGAAACCAAAACCGCGATGGGAGGACGACTTCTAAGACGCTGGCTCACTCAGCCTTTGCTGCGTCGAGATGAAATCGAAGCCCGCCACGATGCGGTGGAAGAACTCGTTACGCAGAACCAACTGCGCCACGATTTGGAAGAAGGACTGAGGCCCCTGAACGACCTCGAACGGCTCCTCGGTCGCCTCAGTTCCAGCACCGGAAACGCTCGTGATCTCATTGGACTCGCTCACACGCTCGCCTATGTGCCGCTGGTAAAAACGCGCCTCGCTCCTGCCACCGCCACCCTCCTCAAAAATCTGGAGCGGGAACTCACGCCGCTCAATGAACTCGTGGAAAAAATTCATACGGCCATTATGGAAGAACCGCCGCTGCGACTCACGGAAGGCGGACTGATCAAGCCTGGCCACAGTGCCGAACTCGATGAGCTTCACTCTCTCATGCGCGACGCCAAATCCGCGCTCAAACAAATCGAAACCCAGGAAATCGCCACCACCGGAATCAACTCCCTCAAGGTGAGTTACAACCGTGTTTTTGGCTACTACATTGAAATCAGCAAAACCCACTTGGAAAAAGTGCCGGATCACTACATCCGCAAACAAACCCTCGCGAACGCCGAACGTTTCCTCACGCCAGAGCTCAAGGAATACGAAGAAAAAGTGCTCACCGCGGAACAGAGGGCGATAGCCCTCGAATTTGACTTGTTCAAAACTCTCCGTCAAGAGGCCCTCGACTACGTGCGCACCATCAAACACAACGCCGCGCTGCTCGCGGAACTCGACGTGCTCCATTCTTTTGCCATCACAGCCCTGCGTCGCCGTTACTGCCGCCCGCAGCTCGTAGCAGATCCCGTGCTCGAAATCCACGAAGGCCGCCACCCCGTGGTGGAGAGCATCACCTTCGAACAATCTTTCGTGCCCAACTCCACGCGTTTCATCGCCGATCATGAAGAAATCGCGCTGATCACCGGTCCGAACATGAGCGGAAAATCCACTTATCTGCGCCAAACCGCGCTCATCGTGCTCATGGCGCAAATCGGATCCTTTGTGCCCGCCACCGCCGTGCGCATGCGCGTCTTCGACCGCATCTTCACGCGCGTGGGCGCCAGCGACAACCTCGTGCGTGGCCAATCCACCTTCATGGTGGAAATGCAGGAAGCCGCTTACATTTTAAATCACGCCACCGACCGCAGCCTCGTGATCCTCGACGAAATCGGGCGCGGCACCAGCACCTACGATGGCCTCTCCCTCGCCTGGGCCATCTTCGAACACCTCCACGATCGCATCCGTGCCTTCACGCTTTTTGCCACTCATTACCACGAACTGATTCAGCTTGCCGCCAGCCTGTCTCACGCCAAAAATTACTCCATCGACGTGGCCGAAACCGCCCGCGGCGTACTCTTCCTCCACCAAATCAAAGAAGGCGGCATCGACAAAAGTTACGGCATCGAAGTTGCCAAACTCGCCGGCCTCCCTGCACCACTTGTGGACCGCGCCACTCACATTTTGGAGGCTCTCGAAACCCAGCGTGAACTCAAGGCCGAAAAGACGCCGGACAACCAAGTCAGCCTTTTCAACGGCGCCTACGCTTCCCGCCGCGAACCCGGCAAACTCACGCACCCCGCCCTCGATCGCCTCAAGGGCATGAACCTCGACAAGATGACCCCGATCGAAGCCTTGAATGCGCTCAACGAACTGAAGGGGATGAAAAACTGAAGCTCACCCCCGGACCGGTCCGGCACTTCAACCTGTAAACCCGCCGTTCTAGTACGGAATATACAGTGAAGTGCACATTCCTGCCCGGGCAGGAATTTTTACAGGTTAAACGGAACCCGAAATGTACACCTCACCGTACACTTGTGCTACAATCCCCCCATGAAAAAACTCCTTCTCATCACCGCCCTACTGCTCAGCGCTTGCACGTCCACCACACCAATTTCAGAGCTTCCTCCCGAACCAGAGCCTGAACGCGACTTCAATTTCATTTTTAGCTACGGTTACGGACTCGTCCCAAGCGAACTCGATACGTTCAATGACACCTTCACCAAAGACATGATTGTGGATGAGCCCATCACGGTGAGCATGATCCTTTCCGAAGAAGAACTGAAAACCATTCAAGAAAAAATCATTGAATTGGATCTTTTCACGGAGCCGGTCCAAGGGGACATTCGAATGGTGATGGCTCCCTGCGCCTCCTATGCTTTGGAAGTGGATTTTGGAAACACCACCAACGAAGTGGAATGGAACTGTGAAAACAACCTCGGTGGTCGCGCCACTTTCGTCGAATTCATGTACGACTTCATCGAAGCCAAAAACGAATACAAAGCCCTTCCCGAGCCACAAGGGGGCTACATGTAAAAAATTCCCCGCCGTGCTACACTGACCTCGATGAAAAAGATCCTCGCTTTTTTGCTGCTCTCGCTCGGCCTTCTCACCGCGAGCCTCGCCAGCGCCTACACCGACGTGACGGATGAAAACGACTACGCGGACGCCATCGCCTGGCTCACCGAGCAGGGTGTGATTCAAGGCTACGCCGACGGCACGTACGCTCCCGACGCTCCCGTTAACCGTGCCGAATTTTTGAAAATCCTCATCGCGTTGCACACTGACGAAGCGCCCGCAGCCCCCACGACTCCCTGCTTCACCGACGTGGCCACGGACACCTGGTTCGCGCCCTACGTCTGCAGCGCCAAAACCAGCGGCATCGTGAGCGGCTACAGCGACGGCACTTTCGCTCCCGCCCAAACCATCAACGTAGTGGAGGCCTCCAAAATCATCGCCCTCACGCTCGGCACACCGCTGAACGCGACCGTCTATGGCACGCAGTGGTATTCGCCTTACCTCGAAACCCTGGGCGACCTCAAAGTTTATCCCACCGAGCTCAACTACTTGAATGAAAACGTCACCCGCGGGCAGCTCGCCGAAATGCTCTGGCGCCTCGAACTCGCAAAAACCGATCAGTCCGCCACCGCCTGGTCCGCCTTCGAGCCCGACTGCATCAATTTCAGCACCGACATTCCCGCGAACATCGATCTGGAAACCATCGCAGACACTTGGCTCACCTGGACCAACCAAACCCGCGCCGGACAAGGCCTGCCCGCCTACACGTGGAACGATCAACTCACACGCACCGCCACCGTTTGGGCGGTATACAACAAGGACCGCGGCTACATGAACCACAAACGCCCCGGCACGACGGCCTACTACGACTACACCGCCATCGAAAACTGGTTCGAAAACCTCGGCCTCACTTTCAAAAACGACGGAGGCTACACCTACACGGAAAACATTGGTTATGGACCTTACTATTGCGAGGAGGACGACTGCACCACGGATCTACTTGAGGCTATTCGCTACACTTATGATTACTTCATCAGCGAACAAGGCTCCTCCTACAGTCCACATTGGAACAGCATCGTGGCCTCCCGCTTCAAAGAAATCGGCTTTGGCCTCACCGTGGACGACGACAGCTATTATTTGACCGTGCACTACGCCACGGAAATCACCTCCGATCCCGCGCCGCTCTGTAACGACTTGTATTAAATGCATCCCGACCAATCCACCGCCCTCACTCGCGCCCTCCATCACCCTTTTCGTGCAGCCGCTTTTGACATGGATGGAACCCTCACCAAACTCTCTCGCTTCATCATTCCCGCGGAACTCTCTCGCACTCTGGCGAACATCCCACCGAACATCCCGCGCGCCCTCTGCACCGGCCGTCCGCTGCAGTACATCACCAGGCAACTCGAACACATCTGCTCCTACGCCCCGGATCCCGCCGCCGAACACGCCCGCTGGTGGATTTTTGCCGAAAACGGCGGCATCGGTTACCGCTGGAATCCGCGCAAAAAAGAATATGAACCGTTCTACGAAATTCCCTGGCCGAGTGAAAAAGCCAGCCAAGACGCGCTCGAAGCTTTCATCAAAGACCGTCTGGGCTGGATGGTGACAGTGCGCCTCCGCCCCAACTCAATGGTGATCCGCTACCCAAATTGGGTCTACTTCTTCCCGCGCCTCACTCGCGCCATTTCCCGGCTCACTTACAAAAGAATCCACCGCCTGCTGCAGGACATGAAACTCGAGCACGATTTTTCCGTGCAAGACTCCGGCATCGGCAACATCCTGATCCCGAAGGAAAGCGGCAAAGGCCACGCCATGCTGCGCTGGGCCAAAGAGCTGGGCCACCATGTGAAAGACATCCTCGTAGTCGGCGACCAACCCCGCCCCGGCGAAAACGACGAAGACTTCCTCTCCGGCCACCACGGCACCTCCTTCTCCGTCGGCACCCTCACCCAAAACCTCTACCCACTCCCCGTCCTCGACCACCGCAACCGCCAACTCCACGGACCCCAAGGCACCGCCGCACTCCTCAGGAGAGTGGAGTGGGGGAAGGCTTAGTAATCTTCTCCACCTCTTGCTACGCTGATTTCGCCGGCGTAACTTTTCTTAACCATCTCGTTGTTGATTTGGTCTAGAGTGAGATGTGGGCTATTTCCGAGCACAGACATCAGCTTCACCGCAGCGGCTCCAGTAGTCATGTCTCCGGCTGTTCTCACGCCAGCGTTGTAAGCCGCAATGGCTGCCTCATCGTGCAGAACCATGCCGGTACTGATCCCAGATTGAGTGGCTGCAGAGGTGAGCATCACAGCGAATCCTTTTGAGGCATGGGCGCCGAGAATAGGAACAAAACTGGCGGGAATAGCTCCCGATCCAGGGGTTTCAAAAATAATCCCCACGTTTCCCGCTCTCGCAATATTTTCTCCAATCATCTGCTGGTCCATTCCAGGCGTGTATTTGATAGTAGAAACGTGTTTGGCAAAACCAGGCAAATACCTGAGGTCATGATCCCTTTTCCCGGAACGTTTGCGCGCCCCCGGAACCAACTCGATTCCTCCTGCTCCAAAATGGCCCAAAGGCCCTGTGATGGGCGAGTCAAAGACAGCCAAACGACTGTCGTTCACTTTTCTTACGCGTGTTCCGCGATGAATAACGCCATTGGCATAAGCGACCACCTCAGCTAAATCTCCGTTGGCTGCAATTTCCATGGCCCCCGTTAAATTCCCCATGGCATCGCTTCCTGGATATCCAATCAACGGAATTTGTGAAGCCGTGAAAACGATGGGCTTGGAAGGCTCTCTCAGCGAGTACGCCAACGCAGCTGCGGAATACTCTGCAGTATGCGTGCCATGTCCAATCACCACTCCTTGTACTCGATCATAAATAGCTTGAATAGAAGCCGCCATAGCAGACCAATGGGCCGGCCCTACTTCAATAGAATCCAAACTGGCAAGGAAAATACCCAGGATGTTATAGCGCTTTCGCACTTGCGCCACTGTATTACAAATCTCAAGTGCCAGGTTGATGTCCGTCGCACCCTCGAAAGAAAGTGCCCCATGATTTCCAGGGCTGGGAACCATCATCAAAGTGCCTCCCGTGTGAATGTAAGCAATTGTAGGTTTAGTGGTGTCTGGCTCTTCTTCCTGAAACTTGATTTCAGGTACAAAATCCCCAAAATCCTTAGCCTCCACGCCGCGGCGTTTCGCCATTTTTAGGAATTCACGTTGCCCTGTTGAAAGTGCGTTTTCCATATTGAAAATTAAAGATTATTGAAGGGCAGCTTGAAGATGGGAGAGGGCAGGGTCATCCAGTTTCCAGGGAGAGCGAGACTCAATCAACGGTTTGAGTTCTGAGGGAGAAGTGAAAAATGTTGGCGCCTCATCATGAGGGCTCGAACGACCTGTTTCGACGAGAGTGCCCTTTGGCGCATAAAGCTTGTCGGCTCGGCGCCAGATGCGGGCGTCGGCAGAATCATTGAGTAAAAAAGCGTGAACACTTCCTCCTTTCTGCATTCTTATCGATTTAAACCAAGCTCCAAACCTCCAATCTGCAGTGTCACCCCACTGCTCAGAGCCCAAAATCACGTGCCAACGGACTTTGCCATTTTGCAAGCGATCAAGAATATCTGGCTCTACTCCTTCAGCCGCCTGCCTTTTAAAGGCTTGGTCTACATTGTACTGAGTCAAGTCAGAAACATCGTGCACAAGTGGGGAATCGGGAGTGCATGCGAGTGTTTTTTCACCCACCCCACCCTTGTCATCAAGGAGAGAAGTGAGCAGAAATAAGTTGGGATGCGCTATTTTCATTTTCAAAGAAAGTAAGAAGATAATTCTCTCATTTCGTCAACAATCTATCAAATTACATGGTCAGAAAATTGCACAATCCACAAATTCCCAGATCAAAATCCACTCAGAATCTGCCCACCACTCATGGGCAGTCGCTTGCAAAACCGCCACACCATCGTTAAGCTAAGCACACAATGCTCCTCGAAACGCTCAAAAAATTCGGACTGGATGACAAAGAGATTGCCGTCTACATCAGGCTGACCCAAGCGGGGGAGTTGCGGGCCAGCAGTCTGGCCTACCAAATGGCGCAACCGCGCACCAGCGTGCAAAACATTCTGCTGCGCCTGGAGCAGGAAGAAATGGTGCACAAACGCTTCGAAAAAAACACCGCGCTCTACACGGCCGTCTCGCCCAAAGAACTCTTTTTGAACCTGGAAAGCCGCTATGTGCGCCAGCAAAATGAGTCTAAGAAAAATCTGGGTGCACTGCAAAAAATCCTCCCTGAACTCGAGAGCATGATGCGCGGAAACAAGCACCTGCCGGGCGTGAAGTTTTTCCGCGGAATCGAAGGCGTGCGCAAAGTGCTTTTCGACACGCTCACGTCCAAAACCGAGCTCAAAGATTTCGCCAACATCGACGCCATGTTCGAGCACGTGCGCGAAGTGAACGACGAATACGTGGCCGCCCGCGAAAAACTGGTGGCCAGCACCAAACCCCACCTCACCAAGCGATCGCTGCTGCTGGAAACACCCTTCGCCCACAAAGTTTATGAAAGCGGCGCCTATTCGCCCAAATCCCACAAAGGCTACAAGTGGCTGCCCTCCGAAAAGTACTTCTTCTCGATTGAAATGAACATCTACGACGGCAAAGTCTCCTACCTCACTTACGTGGAAAACGACCTCATCGGCGTCATCATCGAAAACCACCACATCTACCAAATGCACAGCGCCCTTTGGGACATGCTGTGGGACATGCTGCCGGGGAAGGGGAAGGATTGACTTTCAACTCCAAATTTTCTAAAATTGAAGCACTAAACGTGAAGGGCATCCTAAATGGGTGCCTTTTGTTTTCAATCCATTTTAAGAGCCTCTCGCAAATACTCGAAGTCCCGAAAAGAACCTCCGGCAAATTGCTTAATTTCTTTAGCGGTGCGCGGGCCTCTCCCCAGAACGACCACTTCTTTGCGGATCCCCTTAAGGTACTTCAAAACAGGAAGGAAATCGCCATCGCCTGAAAGAACAAGAACTCGATCGAAATGGGCCTTTTCTTTCATGAGATGAAAAGCCATGTCCACATCACAATTGGCCTTACGCTTTGTTGAGCCATCGTCTTGATTATAGGTTTTTACTGGCTTTAGAAAGAGCTGATAACCGAACGCCAAAAGTTTCAAGTAAAAACGGACTCGTTGCAGATGTCTCCCGAGAAGTAGCAGCTCCGCCTCGTTCATTTTCTTCCCATCCCGCTCAATCACATGTAGCAAGTAACTTTCCAATCGTTGAAGAGGCACCGAGTCATTTTTTTGATAATCATAGTGGAAACCATGCACTTCCACACCACCAAAGTAAAATATGCGACTGACTCCATATTTCACTTTGAGATACTCGATGAGTTTTCGGTAATCCACTTTCCAGCCCAAACTTTTCTCCCCACCGTAAAACAAATTCGAAGCGTCAATAAAAGCATAATTATTCATTCTCCCATTCTAAAAACGCCTCACGTCTCGCGCCACCACCATTCCAAAAAATAACCTTAAAAATCGCGCTGTCGGAACTCCGACGACAACCGCGCGCAACTCACACCATCCTCATCCACCACTCCGGATGCTCAAAAGTAGCACCGGTGCTGGCTTCTCGGAGCAAAAACGAAGGATGCGTAAAACCTTCACCCCTAATGTGCTCGCCGGCTCGTACATCCTGGGAGCCTTTAGGGTGGCCCACCACCCCATTTATGATCCGTTCGTCGGTCTGAACATTCCATCCTGCAAAAAATTGCCCTCCACCGGAATCAAAACCCCTGAGTAGCTCCTCCGTAGGGTGGGGGCCAAAGCCCTCCTCAGCGCAGGCCTCGCGTCGCAGCCACTGTTTTTGCAAAATGCGCATGTCTCGGGCAAAACCGTGAGCGGGGTGTCCGCGCGGAACCGAATTGAAAACGGCTTCCATTTGAGTGAGCGAACCCCGCAAAACACCACGAATAGCCACTTGCTCTCCTCCTCTGTACTGCTCATCTCGCAGGGGACTCCACTGAAACAACTCGCGTGTAGCCGCCTCTACACTGACGCAGTCGCGGAACACTTCGGGCAAAAGCCGTCGTACCGCTTGAACAGTGGGGCCCTCATTCCGGTCTTCCCCTTTGCGTTGAGCTTCATCCAAGGTCCTCATCACCAGCATGCCGATGGTGTCCGGTCGAAGCATAAGAAAAATAAAATAGTCCGCATCATACAATAAACAGCCACCTATGACAAGATGCCGCTCAACTTGGCTTGCCAAGCCCATAACCTCATGCTAATCTCACCGCGCTTTCTCTGTCTTTCGGCCTTGGGAATCGCCCAAAATCAGCCGAAGGTAATCTTTAACCCATACAGATGAAATACGAAATCATGGTGATCTTGAATCCGAAACAAACGGATAAAGAGATCGAAAAATTGCTCAAGGAAGTAAAGGACACCCTCACCGAAAACAAGTTCACGATTGTGGACGAGGACATTTGGGGAATGCGCGATTTGGCGTACCTCATCCGTGGCAACAGCCGCGGTTATTACGCAGTGCTGATCCTTACGGGGGAACCCGCTGGAATGGCAGCCGTGCACAAAGACCTCACTTTGACTCCGGGTCTCGTGCGCTACATGGCGACGAAAGTTCCGGATGACTACGTACTCATGCGTTACGAAGGAGCTCTGATGATGGCTAAAACAGCCGCCAAACTGAGCAGCCCTGCTGAAGAATTGAACAAGAAAGTGCGCTCTTCTCACAAGAGATCCGAGGAGCCAAAAGCCAAGCCCACCGCCGAGACTGAAGAAAAAACTGCTAAAAAAACTGAAGAACTCGATGAAAAGCTCAAAGCGATCATCGAAGACAAGGATATCCTTTAAATTCTAACTTTTCGCCATTATGCGAAGTGTCAACAAAGTCATCCTCATCGGAAATCTCACTCGAGACCCTGAACTCAAAAGCACGACCAGCGGTCAATCCATCGTGACTTTCGGTCTCGCGACCAACCGTCAATGGACCACCAGCAGCCGTGAAAAACGCAGCTCCGCCGAATTCCACGAATGTGTGGCTTGGGCTAAGCTCGCAGAAATCTGCCGCGAACGTCTCCACAAAGGCATGCTCGTTTACGTGGAAGGCTACCTGAAAACCCGCAGCTGGGACATGGAAGACGGCACCCGCCGTTTCCGCACAGAAATCGTACTGCAAGACATGATCATTCTCGAAAAGCGTGCCGACGGCAGCGACGAATACGTTCCTGAACCTGGAATGGGTGGTGAACCCGATATGGGAGCCCCCGCGATGGACAGTGCTCCAGCCGCAGACGGTTCTGCCGCCAGCGCACCAGAAGGAGACAGTGGCCTCTCTGCCGCTATCGATGATGACAATATGTTTTAACCCGGGCACAGCCCCACATTATGACCAAAAAAGTTAAAATTCAGAAAACCAAGCGCCCCGAAGTCCCCGTCTTCATCGACTACAAAGACCTCGAGCTCTTGCGCGGTTACCTTTCCGTCTTCGGACGCATCGTTCCTCGCTACTATACCGGCGTGAGCCTAAAGCAGCAGAAACAGCTGTCCTTAGCCATCAAACGCGCTCGCGAAATGGCACTTCTGCCCTACACGAGCAAGTACTAAACCCAGCCCTTTTTCGACTCTAAAATCCTGCCTCTAGGGGCGGGATTTTTTGTCAGGAAAATGTCAGGCCTTGCACGTGCAAGGCGTAGGCATAAAATAATCTGCAAAAACGTCAAGAGGGAAGCTCCAAACACTCTGTCCCCGCTCCTTGAGAAAAACCTGATTTTGTGCTAAAATAATTAGATAAAAATAAAAACACGTATGGCAAAAACAAAAGCCCAAAAAGCGTCTTCAGTGGATGAAAGCAATTTCGATCAAGCCTTGGCCGCCTGGATGGCGCCTCACTATCTCCGCTACGAACGCGGTTGGTTTTGGTTTGCCGCCGTCTTCACGATTTGTGGGGGACTGGCCACCTACGGTTACCTCACGGGGTCCATCGCCATGGCAGTACTTTTCGCCATCGTGCCTCTGGTCTTGATGCTCGAGCACCTCAAAAAACCGGAAGCCATTCCCGTGGTGATTTCGCCCTACGGCATCCGCTTTGGGGAACTCCGCATCCCGTACAGCAATATTCGCCGTTTCTGGATCCTGCACCACCCGCCTTATCTCGACGAACTTCACTTGCTCACGAACAGCCGTGTGCACCCTGAAATCACGATCCAACTCATGGGCACCGATGCCGCTTTGCTGCGAGGCTATTTGATCACCCAGGCTCTCGAATGGGAAGGCAAAAGACTCAGCAGCATGGACACCCTGGTTCGTATCCTTCGTTTAACCTGAACTTATGCCAAATCCTGAAGCCAACAACCCGCTCAGCACGCTCGACCAAAAAATGCGAGTGCAAGAATACGATGCCGTTCAAAACGCCAACGACCTGATTGAACAGTACATGGATTTTTCGGTGCGTCACTCCACGGACACCGGGATGCTCCAGTCCCAAGGCCTCCGCCAACTCTACACGCAAAAAGCCGAGGAGCTCCGAACCGAAATCCAAAGGCTCGAAGGCGACACAGCAAATGAAACCCTACTCAAAATGCAGGACGTCATCATGAGGGAGGGCCTCATGAAACGTTTGGGACTGATGTTCGAAATCACAGCTGGAGCAGGAGTAAACGCCATGGTGTCCACACCCGAAGAACTCGATAGGCTCCGCACTCAAGGAGTGGCTCTGATCCAAAACACCGATCCTGCCAACTTGATCGCCGAATATCTGGCCAAACACAACCCTAAGCTTGAAACCATCTACCTGGAAAAACTGGGCCGCAGCGTGAAACCCGACTCCTTCGACATCTTGACCAAGATCGTGGGAGGCTCCGGTTTAGACAAAGACGACAAGCAAACCTGGGACATAGTTTTGGACCACGCCCGTGCTCTGAAAGAAAATTCCGCCACCGGAGTGGAAAAATCCGTAGCCATCGCCGTGGTATCTGCCCTAAAAGCCGCCGACCGCTTGGAACTCATCAGCCGCATGGCTGAGGAACCAGACTTTCCAAAGTTTTTAGAAACTTTGGTGGCCAGCACCTATCTCCAAGTGGACCAGGCCCTCTACTTCTTGGACGGAAGAATTCCCACGATGAAGGACGACGATCCCAAAAAACTAGAGTGGATTGCTTTACGAGCCAAAATCGCCAGCCCCGAAATGCAGCAACGACAAAACAAGGTTGAATTCGTTCGCCAAGAATCTCCACAGCACATCAGTAACGTGAGTTACGGTCACCGCAACACGGCCCGCGAACTCCTAACCTTCCGTGGAATTGGAGGAACGCTCTTGGCTGCCAATGGCGCCGTGACCATTTTGGCCAACGTAATGGTGGATTTAACAGATCCCTTAGCCATTCCCACAAATCCTGGATTCCTCCTGGGTATGGCGCAATTGGGGGTAGGTTTGGAAATGAATCGAGGCTTTGCCGGTACGATGCTGCAACCTTCCAAGACCGCCGCTAAACTGCTCGGCGACAAAGACCAAGCTGTGGACGACGAAAATGCCTTGCAGCGCGAAGCCTTCGCTCGCCAGTTCGGACGTTACCCCGCAGAAGCCAAATTCTACTACACCATGGCCGACAAAATCATGGCCACGTACAAGAAAAAAATGGCCGACACCCACGACACCCGCCCGCCCATCACTATCGAAGATTTAGGGCTCAAGTGGGAAGACCTGCCCAAAGAGTATCAAAGCGAAAACAAACAGACTTTCGAAACACAAATTTCTCACTGGGCCGCGGACTTTTACCAAACCTTTAGGATCAGAGACACGGAAATCCAGAAAAACAACATGGATGAGATGCGAGACAACCGTGGCATCCCCACCTACGAAAAACTCAACGGCAGAAATGGAGACGACGAAATTCTCAAACTCCTCAAAACCAAATAAACATGCTCTACACTGGTCCTCACAACCAATTCAAACTTCTCCAAGAACGCGCCGTGAGCGGGGAGTCTTTGAACATGGACCTACAAGTGGGCCCGGGCTACCAAGCCCCTTATGCCGAGTGGATG
>CALQZQ010000008.1 GCA_943349825.1 Candidatus Peribacteria bacterium
CAAGACCGCCGAATTCGACATCATGTACAACAAGGGAATTTCCAAAGAAGGAGACATCCTCGATCTCGCTGCCAAGTACGAACTCGTCCGCAAAGCCGGCGCCTTCTACAGCTACGGCGAAACCAAGCTGGGTCAAGGTCGTGAAAACAGCAAAATGTACCTTCAGGACGATCAAAAATTGCTCGCCGAATTGGAAAAGAAAATCCGTGAAAAATTCAATAAGGCCGAAGTCGCCGCTCCCGTTGGCATTGAGGCTGAAGAAGAAATGGAAGAAGAACTAGAACCCCACGCATGAAGCGCAGCGCAATGCGCATAAAAAACAACTGCAGCGCAGTTAACATTTGTTCATTGCGCAACTACACTCCACCTTACTTATGGAAGACCCCCTCTATCGTCACCTCATGGATTACGCGATGCGAACGCTGGCGCGGAGAGCGCACACGGTCCATGAGCTGCGCGGCAAACTGAAAAAAAGGCCCCATCATTCAAGCGAGCTTGAAGACAAAGTCATAAACCGTCTCCTCGAGCTCAAACTCTTGGATGATGAGGCCTACGTTCGCCGTCACCTCGAAGCGGCGGCCAATTATAAGCACGAAGGTTATCTCAAGGTAGCCAGCAAACTCACCCATAAGGGCATTCCACTCGCAGACACCAAAAGCGCGTGGTCTGCCCTCGAGCTTCCCGAGCGCGACATCGCTCGCACGGCCCTGCTCAAAGCGGCCAAACGCTTCGCGAACGTGCCTCCTGAAAAACTCTATCAGAAGAAAGTCCAATTCCTGGCCGCCCGCGGCTTCGACCCATCTGTGATCTTTGAACTTGCGAAAGAGAGAGAATCTCAGTAGAATCACCTTGTTAGAATCGGATTTTGATAGGCTAGAATCAACGATTCTGGCCCGTTTACTTATCAGGCACTTCAGTGCCCACCTAAAAACTCTACCTTATGCACCAGCAATTCATGGCCGCCGTCCGTCAGCTCTGCAACGAGAAAAACCTTCCCGAAGACATCATCATGGACATCGTGAAGGCGGCTCTCCGCACCGCTTACCGTAAGGACTACGGCAACAAGGAACAGAACATCGAAGTCGACATCGATCCCAAGACCGAAAACGTCACGATCTACATCGTGAAAAAGGTGATGGATAAGATCGAAGACGAAGATGGAGAAATCCTTCTGGAAGACGCTCGCAAGCTCAACAAAAGCATCAAACTCGACGAAGAAATCCGCATGGAAGTGACGCCTATGTCCTACGGCCGCATCGCCGCTCAAGCCGCCAAACAAGTCATCATCCAGCGCATTCAGGAAGCGGAACGTGACTACATGTACGAGACCTTCAAAGACCGCGAAAACGAACTCGTGAACGCGCTCATCCACCGTGTGGATGGCAACCAAGTTTACGTGGAAATGGGTGGAGTCACTGCCTTACTCCCTGCTCGCGAACAGATTGCTTCCGAGCAATACTACGGCGGTCAGCGCATCAAGCTCTACCTCGACAAAGTGGTCAAAACCACCAAAGGTCCTCAACTCCTCATTTCTCGCACGCATCCCAAGCTCGTGGAGAAGCTCATGGAGCTGGAAATCCCCGAAGTGAAGGCCGGAACCGTACTCATCAAAGGAGTCGCTCGTGAACCTGGAGTCCGCTGTAAAGTCGCCGTCGCCTCCAAAGATCCTCAAGTGGATCCCATTGGAGCCTGTGTCGGTCAAAACGGAGTTCGTGTGCACAACGTCACTCAAGAACTTGCCGGAGAACGCATCGACATCATCCCCTGGAGCGAAGATCAGGCCAAATTCATCATGGAATCCCTGAAGCCTGCCAAGATTTCCCGAGTGGAGCTCGATCAAGGTCAGCACCTCGCTAAAGTTTACGTGACTCAAGATCAACGTGCTCTCGCCATCGGTAAGAGTGGACAAAACGTCCGCCTTGCGTCTCACTTAACAGGTTGGGAAGTGGACATCCTCGATACAGACGAACCTGCAGGAGGAGCCGCAGCCGCTTCCGCCGCACCTGCTGAAGTCAAAATCCTGATGGTCAGCGACCTAGACATCCCTGAAGACGTGAAAGAAAAACTCATGGCCGTCAGCCTGGAACAGGTCGGTCAGCTCATGGGACTCTCTGCTAAAGACTTCATGCAAGTGGAAGGCATTTCCAAGGAAGAAGCCGACCAAATCGTGAAGGCTGTCTCAAAATCGAAATAGCTCCCCTCAAAATCGCAGCATAAGCCCCTTCTCCGGAAGGGGTTTTTATGATATAATTCATAGATAAAACAAACATCAAATGGATCTCTTCTCCGCCTCAGCGTTCTGGTTCGGCTTCAGCCAAGGCTTCGTAATAGGGCCAATCTCGCTGTTTGCGATCCGCGAAGGGCTCAACCCCAAACGTGGTTTTTGGTTCCAACTGCAGGTCATTTTAGGGGCAACTTTGGTGGACGTGGCTTACATCATGTTGGCCATCTACGGCGTGGCCGGATTTATAGACAACAATTTGGTGCAACTCGTGATGTGGGCTCTCGCCGCTTACCTGCTCCTGACCATGGGAGTGAATACCTACCACGAACGTACGAGCAAAATGTCTTTTGAACACCTACACCGTCACAAGACTCAATTTTTAAGAACCGATTTCTTCAGAGCCATCCTCATGAATCTTGTAAATCCGGTGGCAGTAGTTTTCGCGGTACTTGTTTTTGGCAGCATGTACGGAGACTACGCCGAGCTCCTTTCCCCCTTTGGATTTGCCATGAACGTCACGGCAGGAGGCTTACTGACGGCACTTTTGATTGCCCTGTTGACCCTCGCCGTGCGCCATGTCTTCCACCAGTGGATGCTACAAAAAATGCTCAAAGCGGGTTCACTGATGCTCGTTGGCTACGGACTCTGGTTCCTGTGGAAAGCCGCCGAGCACGTTCCCGAACTCAGTGTCAGTTTGATTAACTTTTTGAATCCATGAGCGACATTTTCGCTACATCTCAGGTTCAAACCGACTCCCACGTGGCCATGGCCGCCGCAACGGGCGGTACACCGCTGACGTCCATCAACCGCCAATTTGAAGAAAAAGCGGCGATGGAAAGTGCTCAGAAAATGGGCATGAGTTACATCGATATCGGCAACGTGCACGTGAACCCCGATCACCTCAAAGTCATCACGGCCCTGGAAGCCGCCGAAGCCCTCGTGATTCCGTTCTTCAAAGTCGGCAAAAAAATCCGCCTCGCCATCGCGCATCCCACCAGCCCCAAGACTCAAGAGCTCATCAAAAAACTCAAAGCCGATGGTTACGCCATCAATGTGAACCTCGCTTCCGAAAGCGGCATTCGCGTCGCCATGGGTGCTTACAAAAACATCGACGCTCCGCAGCCTTTGCAAACTGAAAACATCGTGGACGAAAGCAAAATTCAGTCCTACCAATCCGAAATTGAAAACCTCTCTGCGCTGCGTGAAAAACTCCAAAGCGCCACCTCCGAAGAAGCGCTGAACATCTTGTCTGTGGGTGCGCTCAAAACCGGCGCCTCAGACATCCACTACCAGCCCGAAGAAAAACGCGTCATCGTTCGCTTCCGTATCGACGGCGTGCTCCAGCAAGTCCTCGAACTCGATCCTGCCACTTACGCCTACCTCGCCAACCAACTCAAATACAAAGCCGGCATGCGCCTCAACGTGACCAACGTGCCGCAAGACGGACGCTACCTCTTCATTGTGAACGAACGCAAAATCGACGTTCGTGTTTCCTCCATTCCCACCGAATACGGCGAAAGTTTCGTCTGTCGTCTCCTCGATTCCAAGAAGAAAAATCTCAAATTCGAAGACCTCGGTTTCGACGGCCGCAACTTGGACATCCTCCACGCCGCCCTGCAAATCGACAACGGCATGATTCTGGTCACCGGCCCCACGGGGTCCGGTAAAACCACCACGCTCTACTCGATGCTCAGCGACTTCAATCAGCCCGAAAACAAAATCATCACGCTGGAAGATCCTATTGAGTATCACCTCACCGGAATCACTCAAAGTCAGATCAACGAAAAACGCGGTTATTCATTTGGATCCGGCCTCCGCGCCATACTTCGCCAAGATCCCGACATCGTGATGCTCGGAGAAATCCGCGATCTCGACACCGCCGAAACCGCCGCTCAAGCCGCGCTCACCGGTCACATCTTGCTGTCCACGCTGCACACCAACAGCGCCATCGAAACGGTGCCCCGCCTCATCAACATCGGTCTCAAGCCTTTCATGGTAGCCCCCGCACTCGGCGTGGTCATCGCTCAACGCCTCGTGCGCAAAGTCTGCTCGTTCTGCGCGGAACAAAAACCCGTGCAAGAAAGCGATCGCAAAACACTCGAGAAAGCCATCGCGCAAATCCATTCTGTGAATCCCGCCCTCGCCCTTTCCGTTCCCGCCACACTCCCCATCGGCGCCGGTTGTGAAAAGTGCAGCCGCACAGGCTTCCTCGGTCAGTCGTCCATCGCCGAAATGTTCACCAACTCCGACGAACTCAAAGAAGGCATCCTCGCCGAAAAAGGCACCACCGAACTCTTCAAAATCGTCCGCAAACAAGGCATGCTCACCATGGGTGAAGACGGCATCCTCAAAGTCCTCCGCGGCGAAACCACCCTCTCCGAAGTCGGCCGCGTCACCGAATTTGCCCTCTCCGAAGTCGCCGCCACAGTGGGCGATGCGTGGGTCACTACTGCGGAGCAGTCTGCCCCCAACAATCCGGAAACTAAATAAACGTCCCCACTCGCGCCAGCGTTTTTTCCTGGTACTTCCCTTTCTCGTACCAAACCTCGCTGATCTCCGGCTTACCAATCACACGGTAACTCTTGTCTTGAAAAATCACCGCGCAGCCATCGGGAATTCCAAAACATTTTCCTCTTGAACGCTGCATCACTTCTTTCATGCCCTTCGTGCGGTACTTACAATCTTCCCTTTCACTTCCAAAATGAGGATTGTGAATGCCCTTCAAAATTCCGAGGCCCCGCACTTTGATGTATTTGGTTTCTTTCGCATCGTAAAAATGAAGACTGTCGCTGATTCCATATTCAAACCAACAAATGGAGCCGGCACTAACCCCACACAAAATTTTCCCGTCGGCATAAGCCCGCCTCAGCATTTTATCCACCCCGAGTCGTCGCCACTTTTTCATCATCTTCAAAGTGTTCCCACCGCCCACATAAATCACGTCCGCCCAGTCCAGCTTGGCTTGAACTTCTTTGAGTGTCGGCTTTTCTTGAATCAAGCGCAGCACATCCGTAGAACAACCGAGCTTGTCCCGATAGTTCTTAAGCCAAGCCTCCACATACCCCACCGAGTCCGAGCTGGCCGTAGGAATAAAAAGCACCTTCGGCGTCTTCTTCCCCGCCAAATCCACAATGGCCCGATCGATCGCCAGTGGCGTCCCAAACGTATGGGCCTTCACGTCTTCATCCTCATAACCGCCAATGGCAACTATGGTTTTCATGGCTCTAGTCTACCAACTGTACACCGAGCAGTACATTCCTGCGCGCGCAAGGATTTTTACAGGTTAGTCATGTCGCGAAATGTGCAGCTCACTGTACATAGTCCTCAAAAAAACCTCCCAATCAATTCTTCCCGCTCCACAAACTCTTTGTAGCCTTGCACAACACCCACCGGATAGCCGCGCTTCACCAGGATGATTTTTTTCGAACCCAAGTCCCTGAGCAGCTCCGGCAACTTGCCACGCGCTTCAGTGAGGCCAAGGACAATCGTATTTTTGTTGGATTTAAACATGTGTACAGTTAAGTGTATATTCGTGCCCGGGCACAAATTTTTGCAGGTTAGTTAGAAAGTGAAATGCTCGGTTCAATGTCCACCCACCACATACCGCTGATCCGGCGCCATCCACACGAGACCCCTCAGTTCTAAATTCGAAAGAGCCTCATAAAGCTCACCAAACGAAACGCCACACAGCTCCGCCAACTCGCCCGCATGCCGCGGTTCTTCTCGAACCAAATCCACGAGCCGTTTCTCCAATCCCTCAAAAGCCACCACCACTCGTGCCACGGACTCCATCTCCAAAACTTCCAGCACATCAGCCGCTGATCGCGCCATATGCGCGCCTTTCCAAAGCAAATCGTTGCAGCCCGCACTCATCAAATCCGTTATGCGCCCGGGCACGGCAAAGACCTCCCGATTTTGTTCTAAAGCATGAGTGGCTGTATTGCGCGCGCCCGACTTAAAAGGAGCCTCAACCACAAGCACTGCTTTACAAAGTCCGGACACAATCCGGTTCCGAATCAAATAATCCACTTTATAACATTCCGCTCCCGCTGCTTTTTCAGACAAGATTACTCCACCACCTGCCACAATTTCGCGCGCCAAAGCACGGTGCTTCACCGGCATCAACTCCTGCAAAGGCTGAGCGATCACCGCCGCCGTCACGCCGCCTCCTGCCAGCGCCCCGCGATGCGCAGCCGCGTCTATCCCAAACGCGAGCCCACTCACCACGCACACGCCCGCGCGCGCCAGTTCGCGCCCCATTTCAAACGCCATCGCCTCGCCATACGGCGTACAGCGTCGTGTCCCCACCACCGCCACGCAGGTCTTTGCCACAGCACTCACGTGCCCTTCGGCATACAAAATTCCGGGCGGATCAAAAATCTCGCGCAACAAGGCCGGATAATTTCCATCGGAAAGTTTTATAGTTTTCATACACATAGCCTAACAAAAAACTCCTGACAAAAATCTGACTTAGCATTGACTAATGCAATGCTCTTGCATTAAGCTCAAATCAAGCTCAGCCAAACTCCGAACATGCACCTCCTAGAAAAACTCTTACAAGATTGGAAAGCCCGCGGCCACCGCATGACCAAAACACGCACGGCCTTGTTGAGTCTCTTTATGGAAGAAACAGCTCCGCTCTCCGTAGACGAAATCGAAACGCGCCTCAAAAAGAAACGCATTACTGCCAATCCTTCCACGCTCTACCGCGAACTGGATTTTCTAAAAACAGAAAATTTTCTCAGCGAAATTGTGCTCGATGGCCCCAAGCGCCGCTTTGAATGGAGCCATCGCGAGCACCACCATCATCTCTACTGCGAAAAATGCAAAGGCATCGAAGAGGTAGAAATGGACAACGAGCTTGCCGAACTTCAGCTCTCGATTCAAAAAAAGAAAGGGTTTAAAATCAGCTCACACACGCTCGAATTTTTCGGACTTTGTAAGAATTGTAAAAACGCATAAATGCCCCCAAAAACTCTCATCCAGGCCGAGCACGTTTCCGTTATCCGCGACGAGGATGCCATTTTGGACGACGTCAGTTTCAACATTCGTGCTGAAGAATATGTGGGCATTGTGGGCCCGAATGGCGGAGGAAAAACCACGCTGCTCCTGGCGCTACTCGGACTATTAAAACCCACCAAAGGCCGAGTGCTCATCCACGGCCATGCACCCAATAGCCCCAAGGCTTTGGAGCGCATCGGTTACGTGCCACAAACCTTCTTGGGCCGCCAATTCACTTTTCCCATCACCGTGGAAGAAGTCGTAGCTACAGGAATGATCAGACGCAAATTTTGGGGATTCCTAACGAAAAAAGATTGGGGAAAAGTCGCAGAAATTTTGGAAGAAGTCGGCATGCGCCGTTACCAAAAACGCTCCTTCCATGAACTCTCCGGCGGCGAACGCCAACGCGTCATCATCGCCCGCGCGCTCGTTTCCGAACCCGAAATTCTTTTCCTGGACGAGCCCCTCAGCGCCGTCGATCAACCGTCCCAAGCCGAGTTCTACAAGCTCCTCACGCGCCTCAATAAAGAACGCGGTCTCACCATCATGCTGGTCAGCCACGATCTGGAAATGGTGGCTCGCGAAGCCTCCCGTGTGCTCTGTCTCAACCAAAAACTGCACCTCAATTGCACCACGTCCAAATTGAAAGGAGATGAAAATTGGGCCGATGTTTTTGGCGATCGTACCAAACCCATTCACCACCACAGTCACTGATGATGCATTTTTTTGAATACGGTTTCATGGTCCGCGCCATCCTTGCAGGAACGCTGCTCGGTTTGGTCGCGCCCACCCTCGGCACCCTCGTGGTCGCACGCCGCTCCAGCCTCATCGCAGACACCCTGGCGCACGCCGCCCTTGCTGGGGTGGGCGTCGGGGTCATTTTAGGATTCTCGCCCACGTGGGGCGCTGTCATCGTCGCCATCATGGCCGCCGTCGGCATCGAAATGCTCATGAGCCAAACCCGCTTCAACACGGATGCCATCATGGCGCTCTTCCTCTCCGGCGGCCTGGCCCTGGCCATCGCCCTCATCACTCTGCAAGGCACCCCCATCAATTTCGAAAATTATCTCTTCGGTAGCCTCATCACTGTGACCAACGCCGAAGTCTGGCTACTCTTCGCTTCCGGCGCCGCCGTCATCGCCTTCATCGGCGTATTCTGGTGGCCACTCGTTTCCTTCTCCTTCAGCGAAGAACTCACTGCCACCCGCGGTCTCAACGTGCGCTTCCTCAAATGGACCATCGCCATCCTCACCGGCCTCATGGTCTCTCAATCCCTCAAAATTGTGGGCGGCTTATTGATCGGCGCCCTCATGGTGATCCCCGTGCTCACCGCCATTCCCCTTTGCAAAAGCTTCCGCTCCACCCTGCGTGTCTCCATCCTCTTCGCCCTGATCTCCGTCTGGTCCGGCCTCCTCATCTCCTACTTCTACAACATCCCCTCCGGCAGCGCCATCGTCCTCGCCAACGTCGTAGTCTTCATTTTCGTGTACTTCGTGTCGAGGTTGTCGAATCAGTGACACCAAAGCTACTCCTGATCAGGTGAAGCATGTCTCGAGGTGGGTAAACCTGCCCCATCAGCATGGGGCCAACAACTTGGTCGGGTGTCTGGGTATCGACCAAACGACCTATTCCCACGACGGGAGTATGGGGTTCATCGTGGTAGACGCCGTGGATACAGGCCTGGACACAGAAACCAGTGAATCCGACTGCAATCCGTACAGGTTCTCCAGCCCCACTCACTTCTAAGGGTCGAGGCAAATAACCCTTCCTTCCAGCAGCAGTCTCCCTCCACTCCTTTTCACTAATAGGGGCACCAAAAGCCCGTTCTACCACTTTTCTTAAACCCGGACGATCGCGCTCACACATGGGCCCATTGGCACAAAAAATGAGAGCTTCATTGCAGGTGGTGTCTTCAGGTAAAGGAAGGACTACCGTCCTCCGTTGCTCTTGTGCACTAGCAAGGTCTGGAATAACACTGCTGGCCAACTCCAGATCAATTGGGGAAAAAACTTTCATACAACAAGTAAGAAGCCACTATAAGTCGGGATCTTTTAAAAGTCTATTACTTCCCCAACACAAACCCCTCTCCTTTCAACGTTACCCCCAGCGGCCGTACCTCGACCGAACGTCCTTCAGCTTCTTCTACCTGCCCCGCCACACACGCTTTCAAACCCTGTTCACCCGCAAGCTCCACCACCTTCTCCGCCTCTGCACGCGAGTGCACAAACAGAGCCATCCCCACGCCACAATTGAACGTGCTCAGCATCTGCTCCTTACTCATGCCCGACTGCGTCTCCACAAAGTCGAAGACCTCCGGCGCCGGCAACAAGTTCTCAATCACATAACGGAAGGCTCCTTTCGGTCGCATGAGTTTCTGCCAGCCGTGACCCGTGATCGGTTCCACGTTGGAAGGTCGAATGCCCGCGGCCAGCACGGCCTGCACCAAGGGCGTGTACAAACGCCCCGGCTGATTGATCGCTTCCCAATACTCCATCCCGCTCGGCAGCTTGGTGCGATACCCCGCCGGCAACTTGCTGGCCAAGTCTCGCAGCGTCGTGAATCCATTTTCATGTGGCCCACTACTTTCCACAAACACAATAAAGTCACCCGCGCGCAACTCTCCTGAGTCGATAGCCTGATAACCCGCCGGCACCACGCCAAACAGCGCCCCGGCAATGTCCAATTGATTGTCCACAATCTTGGTCTTGAGCTGCGGAGTTTCTCCTGAAAAGTAGACACAACCCACTTGTCGACAACCCTCCACAAACCCGTCCAAAAATCCTTCCATAAACACCGTCGTGAATACTCGTTCTGGATAGGCGGAAGGCAAATACAAAGACACCAAAATCGTCTGCATCCCGCTGGAAGCGGCGTCATTCGTGAGCGTGGACATGGTCTTGAGTCCAATGTTGCGCCAGAACTTCCTCAGCTCTTCTTCGGTCAAATCCTCAGGTCGCGCGTCATCCGCCGTACCCAGTCCTTCCGGCAGCAAGGTGATGAACAAAGATTCTGCCCCCGCCTTCATGAACGGCTTCAAATCGAGAGCAAACACATTCGCACTCGCTCCAAATTTTTCGCCCGGCATAAAACCAAACTTCTCGGCAAATTTCACCGTCTTTTTGCTGGCCTGAATGAACGCATTTTTAGCTTGGTCCAGAACGGTGTAATCGATGCGGTCTACAGGATTCATTTTTTAGGGAGCTTAGCTTGGAAGAAATCGGAAACCGCCTGGCGCGTACCAAAAGACACACGGTCGCTCTTGCAAACGGAACAGCTGTATTCGTACTTGTTTCCCTTCTTCACTGGGTCTTCCACGATCTTTTTGCAGTCTCGGCAGTAAAACACAATGGGAGCTTCGGCAACTTCGGCGGTGGTTTCGTCGGTCATTCGGGCTGGGCTTTAAGAACTAAAAATCCATGGGTTGTTCCCGATCCTGATCCGCAGAGCGGCCGGCCCCATAAGGAGAACCATTGCCACTGCCCCACAAATTGGTGCGAGCACGAGTGCTGTAACGATCCTGGGCCTGCATCATTCGGTAACGAGTTTTGGCGTCCAAGGTCAGAGGGTCTACCACTGCGTTAGCAGTCTCCCCACCATTCGTTTGAGGACTAGGCATTGGGGTAAAAACGGGAGAAACTGTCTTCCGCTCCACTTCCACAGGTTCCACATACGCCTCCATTTCCACACTCTCCTCACTTTCTTTGCGACGGGTCATCCATCCGGAAATCATCATCGCTCCCACGGCAAAAAATGCAGTCATCATGCCAAAACGCGTGCCTTTATTGGTCAAATTGAGTCCAAATTGCGGGTGATAGAACACCGAGTTGGCCACGGCCAGCAGAAGCAGAGATTGCGCCCCCAGCAGTAAGGCCACGCTACCCCCACGTCGTCGCAGATTGAAGAAATTGCGCCCCATCAAAGGGAAGAAAAGATTGAAGAAAGTGATGGCCCCAAAGCCCAAAACCAGCAGCCCTACCAAGAACAAAGGCCCCTGGACTCCGAGGAAAGTATCCCCGATGCCGAAGCTGTTGCGTTCGTCGTACCAAGGCAAAACCGTGCTGAGCATGAGCCCCCCACTGCTGAACAATATGGCCTTTTTGGAGAAGGGAAGTCGGAGAAAGCCTTGTTTAACTCTTTGAGTTAGCGACATAATGACGAGGAAAATCGTTTAGAGTCTATCCATTTTGACCCTTTATGGCAATAAAAAGCATCGGCATCGACATCCGTGAAGCCACCGCAAAAGGAGCCGGCAAAGGCCGCTACGCCTTGGAGCTCACCCGCGCGCTCATCGCCGCTGCACCCCACCTGCATTTTTGCCTCTACACCAAAACTCCCAACCCGCTTTTCCCTTCCAGCGAGCGCCTCCATCAAGTGGTAATCAAGGGCCGCGGCCCTCTCTGGCACCTCAACCTACGTCGTCACATCCGTCACGAACCCGTAGATTTATTCATCGCACCCACCAGCTACATCTACCCGGCCATCGCCCCGCGCAAACAAAAAACCGCCGTGGTGGTCCACGATCTCATCACCTTCCTCCATAGTAAAACGCACCCCTGGTTCCCCACCATGGTGGAACGCTTCACTCTTCCACGCGCCCTCAAAAAAGCCAGCCTCCTGCTTTGCGTCTCCGAACACACCAAAAAAGACCTGCAACGCCTCTTCCCCGAGGCCAAAGCCAAGCCCACGCTCATCGTCCCCCCCGCCGTCTCCGAAGAAATCCATCATGTCGATACGCAAAAAATGGACCTCCCTCCGAACTTCCTTCTGGGCGTCGGCACACTGCTTCCCCGCAAAAACTTCAGCCTCCTCATCGAGGCCTTCAAACGCCTCCATACAAAACATCCCGATCTGCACCTCTGCATCGCCGGAGGAAAAGCCGCCCACACGGGTGCCCTCTTCGAACCCCTCCCCCCCGAACTACAAGAAAAAATCCACTTCCTTGGCTACGTCAGCACCGCCGAACTCTGCGAACTCTACTCTCGCGCCCGCATGCTCGTATTCCCTTCCACTTACGAAGGCTTTGGCATTCCTCCCTTGGAAGCCATGGCCTGCGGCTGTCCGGTCATCGTCTCCGACGCCTCTTCCCTTCCCGAAGTCGTGGAAGACGCGGCTCTCACCGTCAACCCTCACCGCCCGGACGAACTCGCCGAAGCCATCGAGCTGCTGCTCCAACCCAAAGCCGCCAAACTCTATCGCGAAAAAGGCCTTCAACGAGTGAAAGCCTTTTCTTGGAAAAAATCCGCAGAAAAACTCTTGAATCAGTTGCTTTGAGTGATGCTTTCCGGACTTACTTTATAGTAAGTGGCGATTTTGCCATCTAGGCTTTGTGCGGCACGCGTACAATCTCGATCTAAAAACATCACCCCGAAGTTAGTCTCTCCTGCACCAAAGGTTTCTTCATATTCCCAATCGGAGTCCAAATCGTTAGCAGCTCCACCAGAAACATCAAAGTAGCCGTCCAGTTGACCAGGAATCGAAGTAGCGTCCACAGTAGGAGCGTCCAAAGTTCCTTGCCAAATCTTATCGGTATCCACAGAAGGAAGTTCACCTTCGAATACCAGGCTCACCAATTCTCCGGAAGACACTCGGTTTTGAAGAGAGTCAGGAGAAACGGCATATTGCCCCTCAGAAACCTGAAAGCTAGCCAGAAAGCCCGCGAGCCTTTCGGTATCATTGAGTGCTGTAGCGAGTTCAGGGGCGATTTGCTCTACAGGAGCTGGACTGATTTTTGTATCGCCCTCATTCACGAGGTAGCCCTCATCTTGCCACTCTTGCATACAAGCAGCAGGAACAATGGGGGTGGGGGTGCTATCACCGTCCTTACAACCGGTAAGTGCACTGAGGAGTAAGGCGGCAGGAACAAAAGGAGATCTTTCAGACATGAGTAGAAAATTTAAGGAAGTTCAATTTAACACTATTTCTTTATAGTGTCAATAGGCGCTCAAACGCCTCCACCATTTTTTCTACATCGTAATGCTCCGTCGCAAAACGCTTCCCCGCGGCAGCCAACTTTTTACGAAGCGGCGCGTCTTTCATCAGTCGTTTGATTCCCTTGTCGATTTCCCGGAAATTCGGCGCCGCCACCCACGCATGTTCGCCGTGCCGAAGGTCCGCGGCAATACCGCACACGTCCGTCACCAGCACCGCCGTTCCCATCATCATCGCCTCCGCGGCCACCATGCCAAAAGGATCCATTTCTCGCGAAGGCAAAACCACCAAATCCGCGCGCTTCAAAAGCTCCATGATTTGTCCACGCGGGAGACTCGACAGCAGTCGAACCGACCCCCCTTTCGCCGCCTTTTCCAGCCGCGCCTGCAGCGGCCCCTGTCCTACTAAAACGAGCCTCATTTCAGGTTTGGAGTGGACAGCGTGGACAAGAATGTCCACTCCCTTGTCGACTGTCAAACGCGCCACGCACACCACCGAAAATCCACTGTCCATGAAGGCCACCAACTCGCTAGGCAAGGGCTCCGATTTTTCCACCAAAGCCGCACACGGAATCGCCAAAACGTGGGGCACAAAAGGGCGCAAAATTTTCGCCATCGCGTGCGAAGTCACCACCACGGAAACGCGCCGAGCCAGTCGGCAGTACACGCCCCGCCACGGATTTTTCACGAACCATTTTCCAATGCGCGCGTGCTCCACCCACACCACTTTCATGTTCCAAAAAAGCGCCCATGGCGTCATCAAAAGTTTCTCCCCAAACGAATGCATGTACACGGTGTTCGCCCCCCATTTTCGTCGTGCCCAGCGCAGCAGCAATCCCGCCCTCACCCACAGCAACGGACTCAAAAGCGTGAACAAAACCAGCCACACCTTCGTCACCGGAGGCTTCCCCAGCCAGGCCTTGCGCACTTCAAAATGCCGCGCCTTGAATTCGCGCAGCAGCACACCGCAGCTCCCCATAAAAAAACTCGCCACACCGCGTTCGTCCAAGGCTTCCATCAGTTCCAGCGTGTGCAATTCCTCTCCCCCAAACTGGCTTTCATAGGGAAATCGGGTGACAAGAATTCGAGCTTTAGGTACAGTAGGCACACCTCATGAAAGCAAAAAAAGCCGCACAATTCCAGACCATCGGCCTCCTCGGCCGCGCGAACATGAAGGAGGACGCGCCCTTTCTCAAAGAATTGAAGGCCTATTTTGACAAGAAAAAAGACCTCACCGTAATGTGGGACAACAACCTTTCGGAAGTGCTCGGTAAGAAAAACGAAAAACCCCGCCCCACCATTTTGAAGCACGCGCACCTGGTGCTCAGCCTCGGTGGCGACGGCACTCTCCTCAAACTCGTCCGTGACCTTCCCCTCCGCAAAAACCTCTACGTGCTCGGAGTGAACCTGGGAACCCTCGGTTTCAACACCGAAGTTTTCGAAACCAAAAAGGTTTTCCCGCTGCTCAATGAAATCCTCTCCGGCCAATACCACACCGACGATCGCCTGCTGCTCCGCGCCACCCTCTATCGCAAAGGGGTCAAAATCGCCACGCATTTGGCTTTAAACGAGGCGGTGATCAATCAGGGCAACTTTGCTCGTCTCATCGGGCTTTACTGCGAAATAGACCAAAGAAAGATGATTGAGTTCAAAGCCGACGGCATCATCGTGGCCACCCCCACCGGTTCCACCGGACATTCCCTTTCTGCCGGCGGCCCCATCATCCACCCTCGCATCGACGGATTCGTCTTCACCCCGATCTGTCCTAGCGAACTCACCGTGCGCCCCATCGTGATCCCCTCAAACCGCCAACTCACCGTGCGCGTGGACACCGAACGCCGTTACGCCGACAACCAAATCGGCCTCACCATCGACGGCCAAATCATGGTCCCCGTGGAATATGGCGACATCGTCAAAATCCGTGCTTCCCACCGCAAACTCCGCCTCATCCGCGCCGCCATCAAATCCAGCGGCGGAGGCAATTACTACAAGCTCCTCCGCGAAAAACTCAGTTGGGGGAAGAAGGCTTAATTCATGTCCAAGCCACCGCGTAAAACACTGGTGACTTTTGCATTCGTATTCATTGAGGCTTCTGCAGCCTTCACTTCGTCTGGAGTAGCAAGTGCCAAAAATGCCGTAAACTGCGGACCCAGTTTCTCCCCTGCCCGCTGAGCTCTCAAAGCGTTGGCAAGCATATGAACCCGGTCCGAGGGACCGGCTATTTGGAAGTTTGAACGAGCCTCTTCATGACTGCCATCGATGGAAACCATATTTTTTAGTGTTATCGTAACATTATAACACCTATGCCGGAGAACCTCAATCCCTCAGCGCCGCCTGTGCCGCCGCCAGTCTGGCGAGCGGAACGCGGTATGGGCTGCAGCTCACGTAGTTGAGTCCGATTTCGTGACAGAACATCACGCTGCGGGGTTCGCCTCCATGTTCGCCACAAATACCGATTTCCAGCCCGGGTTTCGCCCCTCGGCCCAGTTTCACCGCCATGCGCATGAGTTGGCCCACTCCTTCTTGGTCAATCGTCTCCGTAGGATTTTCCTCCAAAATGTGATGTTCGGTGTAGTAGGGCAAGAAGGTTCCGGCATCGTCGCGGCTGAGCCCGAAGGTCATCTGCGTGAGGTCGTTGGTTCCAAACGAGAAGAAGTCCGCATACTTGGCAATCTGATCCGCCACCACGCAAGCGCGTGGAAGCTCGATCATCGTCCCCACACTCCAAGCAAAGTTGAGCGGCGCCATTTCGACCGCAATTTTATCGATGAGTTCACGCATGAATTTGAGTTCGTTCACGTGGCCTACCAAGGGGATTTCAATCTCTACAATCGGTTTGAGTCCATCCACGGTCACGGCCTTGGCTGCTTCAAAAATCGCACGCACCTGCATTTCATAAATTTCCGGCATGGTGATTCCCAAACGGCATCCACGGTGTCCCAGCATCGGGTTGAACTCGTGCAGCGCGTCCACGGTCTTTTTAAGGGCCTCAAAATCCACGCCCATCTCCTGAGCCACCGCTTTGATTTTCCCGTCTGTATTGGGCAGGAATTCATGCAGAGGCGGATCGAGCAGACGCACAGTCACAGGATAGCCGTTCATGGCCTTGAAAATGCCCTTAAAATCTTCACGTTGCACCGGCAGCAACTTGGCCAGCGGCTCCTTGCGAGCCTCCGCATCCTTAGAAAGAATCATCTGGCGCACGTACATGATGCGGTCTTCGTCGAAGAACATGTGCTCCGTGCGGCAAAGCCCAATTCCTTCCGCGCCTAAACGTCGTCCCACTTCAGCATCGAACGGTGTGTCCGCATTGGTGCGAACCTTCATCGTGCGCACTTCGTCGGCCCAGCTCATCAGTTCATCAAATTCGCCGCTCAAACTCGGTTCCACCGTAGGAGCCGCGCCCAAAATCACTTCTCCGAGTGCCCCGTCCAAACTGAGCACGTCTCCCGCTCGGTACACTTGTCCTTTAATCATCAAAGTGCCGGCCTTGTCGTCCACCTGCGCGTCCCTACAACCTGCAATACAGGGTTTTCCCATTCCACGAGCCACCACGGCCGCATGGCTGGTCATTCCCCCCGTCGAGGTCAAAATCCCCTGAGCCGCATGCATTCCATGAATGTCTTCCGGGCTGGTTTCCTTGCGCACCAGAATCACTTTCACCCCATCTTCCGCGAGGCGATACGCCTCATCCGCCGTGAACACAATCTGGCCCACCGCAGCCCCCGGTGAAGCCGGTAGACCTTTGGCGAGCACTTCCTTTTTGAATTTCGGATCGATAGACGGATGCAAGAGCGCATTCAACTGATTGGGGTCTACACGTTTGATGGCTTCATGCTTCGTGATCAATCCCTCGTGCATCATTTCCACCGCGATTCGCACCGCCGCTTTAGCCGTGCGCTTTCCATTACGAGTTTGCAGCATGAACAGTCGGCCTTTTTCAATCGTGAACTCAATGTCCTGCATGTCACGGTAGTGGTTCTCGAGTTGTCGTTGAACCTCATTGAGTTGGTCGAACATCGCGGGCATCGTGTCGTGCAAGGCCGAGAGTTTTTCCGGCGTACGGATTCCCGCCACCACGTCCTCCCCTTGCGCGTTGCACAAGAACTCTCCAAAAAATTCCTTTTCTCCTGTGGACGGATTACGAGTGAAGGCCACTCCGGTTCCACAGTCATCTCCCATGTTTCCAAACACCATGGATTGCACATTCACGGCGCTGCCCATGTGATGAGACATTCCATGCAAATTACGATACGTGATCGCCCGTTTTCCATTCCAGGATTTGAACACGGCCACAATCGCGAGTTCCATCTGTTGTCGAGGATCTTCCGGGAAAGGCTTTCCACTGTGTTCGAGCACAATTTGCTTGAATACCCCCACGAGTTTCTTCCAGTCCGCAGCGTCCATATCCGTGTCCAGTTCCACGCCCTTTTCCTTCTTGGCAGACTCCAAAGCAGCCTCAAAATGATCGTGCGCAATGCCCAGCACCACGTTCCCGAACATGGTCACAAAACGACGGTACGCGTCATAGCAGAAGCGAGGATTATCGGTTTTTTCTACGAGTCCCTGCACAGTTTCATCGTTGAGCCCCAAGTTCAAAATAGTGTCCATCATTCCCGGCATCGAAACCTTAGCGCCGGAGCGCACAGAAATCAGCAAGGGGTTCTTGGCATCCCCAAATCCCTTCTTCATCTTGTGCTCGAGCTCCGCCAATTTTTCATCCAACTCGTCGTAGAATCCCTGAGGGAAATCCTTTTGCTCCAAATAGTAATTACACACCTCCGTGGTGATGGTGAATCCGGGGGGCACGGGCAGACCCAAGTTGGTCATTTCCGCGAGACCGGCACCTTTCCCACCGAGCAAATCCTTCATGTCTCGGCTGCCTTCATTGAATGCATAGATGTGTTTCATTTGCAGGCCCTTTAGGGCTATTAGAGGAGTAAAAGATGGACAGGATAGACAGCTTGGACAGCAGTGTCTACTCAATGCCGCGACGCCATTTCAAAGCGTCTGCCAGACGGCGCAACGCAGAAATGAACGCCGCTTCACGGTAGGTGCAGTTGTATTTCTTTTGATTCGCAGAAATGTCCATCCAGGCCTTCACCATGATGGGCTTGAGCTTGGCCTGAACTTCCTCCGCGGACCAATAGTAATTCGCTTCATTTTGCACGAGTTCAAAGTAGCTCACCGTCACGCCTCCGGCATTCGCCAGAATATCCGGAATCACGGGCACGCCCATCCCTTTCAAAATTTCATCCGCCTCCGGCGTGACTGGTCCGTTGGCCAACTCCAAAATCATTCTCGCCTTCACGTTCGCTGCATTTTCTTGCGTCACTTGGTTTTCCAAAGCGGACAGCACCAAAATGTCACAGTCCAGAGCCAGCAGTTCCACATTGCTCACCACGGAGCACGCCGCGCCGCCGATTCCGGCATTGGTGCACAGCGCCACCTCGCCTTTCTCCGCCTTGCCGGCCATCACTGTAGGAATGTCGAGTCCCCCGGCGCAGAACACCCCGTTCTTAGAATCGGACACCGCAATCACGCTCATGCCCGCTTCCTGAGCGAATTTCGCCATAAAGGAACCGGCATTTCCAAAGCCTTGCACCGCCACGCGGAGTCCCGCAGGGGCCACGCCACGTTCTTTCAAGTATTCCATGAGCACATGCATTCCACCCATGCTCGTCGCGGTGTCGCGCCCCTCGCTGCCCCCCATGGCCAGCGCCTTTCCGGTGACTACTCCAAGCACGTTTTCTCCCTTAATTTTTGAGTACTCGTCGGCTATCCAACCCATGATTTGAGCGTTGGTGTAGACATCCGGCGCAGGGATGTCCATTTTAGGTCCAATAAACGGAGTAATGGCCCTGGCATATTCTCGAGTCATAGCTTCGAGTTCACGAGGCGAAAGTTTCTTAGAATCGACAATAATTCCTCCCTTACCTCCACCGAGTGGAATACCCACCACGGCACATTTCATAGTCATCCACGCGGACAGCGCTTTCACTTCGCCCAGGTCCACATCCGGGTGGAAACGAATTCCTCCTTTGTATGGGCCACGCAGGCTGTTGTGCTGGCAGCGGTATCCTTGAAACACACGCACCGTGCCATCGTCCATTTTCACAGGCACGCTGACTTCCAAAATGCGTTCGTGACGGCTGAGCACTTCGCGGGCATTGGCAGAAAGACCCATCAAGTCCGATGCCTTGCGGATTTGAGCGAGGGTATTTTCGAAGAGGGACATGGCGGTGGGTTAGAAAATCGCAAAAAGTCTATGTCGCGATTAGTCGCTCTGCAAGCCCATTTTTTTCAAAATCCACGCAAAAATCGACTTTGGCTTCGCCCGCTCCTCACGGAGTTCCGCTTGCAGAGCTTCCAAAATATGGATGAGCAGCATTTTCTCACGGTGGCCGTTTTCCAAAAGCTGTCTAAATTCTTCATGTTCCGTCTGTCTAGACTGCGGCTCCAAAACGTAAAAATCATTTTCCAAATAGGAATCCACATCGGCCTGAGTCACCAGCGCCTCCTCACGCGTGTCTAGTTGACTAGTCAAAACCTGCACAGGCGCTTGCTCAAGCCTTTCTTCCGCCACATGGATAGGCGATTGCACAGCCGTTTGTCTAGGCGATTCTTGCACCGAAAGGGAAGGGGCATAGGGGATTTGTTCACGATAAATACCATACTGAAAGCCCTGCGCCGTTCGTATCCTTTGAGCCTTCAGATCACCTTTCTTGATCATACGACGAATCGTCTGGGTAGACTTTCCCAGTAGCTCCGCGACTTCCTGCAATGTCAGTACGTCTTGGCCCATATTCCTTTATATACACATGTGTATAGGCGATTTTAGGCTTACAGTAAAGCAAAAAGCAAGTTTGACTAGTCAGAGTCACGCAACATATGACTACCCTAATGTTGACTAACCAACACTCGACTAATCAACTAATCAAAATAAAAACTTAACCAGAAAAAGTGCATAACTACGACTAGTCAAAAGGGAAGTGGTGACTAGTTGACGAACACGCGGCTACCCACAAAAACTCCCTCGCATTTTTCCCAAAAATGCGAAACCGCCTTTTGCATCTTTTTCAATCTTTGCTAATATCAGATCCATGGAAAACATACGCCTCTCCTGGGACCTCTTCGTACTCGTCTTTTTCTCCGTAGTGATTGCCTACAGCTTCATTGTAGGTCGCAACCAAACCATCAAAATCATCATCGCCTCCTACATGGCCATCCTCTCGGCCGACGGCCTGGGGAATCTTTTTGAAAAGTACATTCTTCCCTCGGCGCCCACGCTCCAGGGGGACAATGGCATTCAGGCGCTCGTCCTCATGAAGATTTTCGTTTACGTGCTCGTCATCGTGCTGCTGGCCATCCGCGGCGGCTTCCGCGTCGACATTCTCCCCGAAAACTCCGCGGTCACGCGCATCCTGGCCAACCTCAGTTTCGGCTTCCTCAATGCCGGCCTCATGGTCTCCACCTTGCTCGTTTACCTCACGGGCGGCTCCTTCGTGATGGGCACGGTACAAGCCGGCCTCCACACCAATCTTTACAGCGAATCCCAATTCATCAAAGCCATCGTCGACCACTACGACATCTGGTTTTCTCTGCCCGCCGTTTCCCTGGTACTCGTGAGTTTTTTCCAGCCGGTGGAAGAATAACTTGCCAGGGGAGGGGACTGTGCCTAAAATACGCCCACGTGGGTCAGTAGCTCAGTTGGTAGAGCAACAGCCTTTTAAGCTGATGGTCCCGGGTTCAAATCCCGGCTGACCCACCACCACTCGCCTCAGGCGAGTCTTTAGTTATCCACAAAACTCGACACAGCCGCTTGTCTCACCAGACAGCCTTTTTTTGACTAGTCACCAGGTTGATTAACTAAGCACCGCCTCCCAAAAACGCCCCCGTAGTTTTCCACAAGTGCTCCACAATGCCACGCTTGCGTTTGAGAAAATATGTTTGTAAAATAAAATCATGATACAAGATTTTCTAAACACATACTTGGCAAAAGCAAAGTATGAAATGATCGACGATGGGAAAAACTTTTACGCACAAATTTCCTCTCTTCGTGGAGTGTGGGCTACCGGAAAAACCCTTGAAGAATGTAGAGCGAACTTGGTTTCCAGCCTTGAGGGATGGTTGATCTTTCGCTTACGCAACAAGCTTCCGGTGCCAAACTTTAAAGTCCCGAGCAAAATAGAGTTTCCAAAAACCTATGCCTAAGCTTTCTCCAGTGTCATGGCGTAGCTTTGTTTTTAAACTCCGCACTCTGGGTTGGGCGGGTCCATATCAGGAAGGGAAGCATCCCTACATGATAAAAAAGAATTTGACCTTAACAATACCCAATCCGCACGCTGGTGATATCGGTGTGGACTTACTGTTACGCATCCTTCGCCAAGCGGGCATCTCACGGAAAGAATGGTTGAGCGAATAGCCACCGTTCAGCTGCTCTAGAAAATCCCAAAGCCCTTATTCACCTCCAAGCCCGCCTCGGTCGCCAACTGCTCGTAAAGCTCCTTTTCCTTTCGAGTCATTTTTTCCGGCACCTTCACTTGAATGGTAACCAAGTGATCACCCATGGCGTCGGACTTCAGCGAGGGAGCTCCTTTGCCCTTCAGGGTGAACTCGGCGCCCGGCTGAGTTCCCGCAGGCACCTTCAAAGCCACTTTTCCATGAATTGTGTCGATTTTCACACTCGCCCCCAAAACCGCCTGGAGTAGGGGAAGGGTCTCCACAGAAAATATAGTTCGCCCCTCGCGCGAAAACTTTGGATGAGGGCTCACATGGATGTGCAGGAACAAGTCTCCATATTCTCCGCCAAAAGTTCCGGCCGCCCCGCGTCCTTTCACACGAATCGTCGTTCCGCCCTCAATCCCCTTAGGAATGGCCACTTCCACTTCTTCAGCCTGCTTCACGCGGGTTTGCCCCTTACACACACTGCACACCTTTTCCGGAATTTCTCCGCGCCCTTCACACTTCGAACACACTTGCACGCTGCTGATGCTGCCCAAAAGCGACTGCCGCGTCACCCGCACCTGTCCCTGTCCGTTACACTGCGAGCACGTGCTGACCTTTGTGCCTGGCTCATTGCCTTTTCCGGAGCAATGCGCACACACCATTGGTTTGGTAACTTCCAGGTGCTTCACCGTACCAAACACGGCCTCCTCAAACTTAATCGTGATCTCCGTTTCGATGTCGCGCCCACGCTCCGGACCTTTTTTCCGCGAACCTCCTTGTTGTGACCCGCCAAATCCGTTGCCTCCAAAGAAACTCTCAAAAATATCAGCGAAATTGCCAAAGTCGTTCGGATTGAAGCCTGGCGCGCCACCTTGACCACCACCTCCACCGCCAAAATCTTGGCCACCTCCGGCGAAACCGGCCCCCGCAGCGCCATAGCGATCGAAGCCCGCCCGTTTTTGCGGATCGGAAAGCACTTCGTAAGCCTCTTGGACTTCCTTGAATTGCTTCTCAGCTTCTTTATTGCCCGGGTTTTTGTCGGGGTGGTGCTCCTGCGCTTTCTTTCGATACGCCTTTTTAATATCGGTCTCGTTGGCATCTTTGGAGACCCCTAATGTGGAATAGTAATCGGCCATGCCTAACATCCTAGTGAAAATTGCAATTTAAGCAATAAGTAAAATACAACATTTGCTAAAAAGCACAATTCAATCTGGACGCGACCTAAAACCCTCAAAAACCCAGTTTTTAAGCGCGAAAACGCCATTTTTGGAGCAAATTAAACCTGTAAGTGTTTTCACCCCCTAAGTCCAACCTGTTTCGTCAGAGTAGACAAGCGTGTCCACAGTGTCCATTAAATCTTGAAAGATTGGAAAGAGCTGTCTAAACTGCCCAAGTTGGTCCCATCGTCTAGGGGTCTAGGACTCAGGATTCTCATTCCTGTAACAGGGGTTCAAATCCCCTTGGGATCACCAAGACGTTCTGGCCACAATGACGAGCCTGTCTTGTCAACATGGAACTTGAAACGCCGAGTAGACAGTCGACGTTTGAATAGACAGCGAGCACAAAAATAAAATCTTTCCCTTACTTACGTGTCTTCCTCTTCTGTTCCTTGAAATCCCGGCCCGCATGCATTAAAGAATGCGGAGAAAAAGTGTTTTAAGACCTGTCCTCGAGTCTTCTTATTTTATATATGGAATCTACTGCTTTATTGGTCGAAGCGGTGGGTATTAGTGCTTATTCTGCAGTCGCTTATTCTGACCTTTATTCATTTCTAACTTTAATTCTATGGACTTATCTTTCGTTACTCGAAAGTTACAACGTTCCATGGCTGGTCTGTCCTTGCTCGCAATCCTCGCATCTTTTGCAGGATTCACAGGAACAGCGTTCGCATCCACGTTCTCAGATGTTTCATCTGATTACTTTGCGGTCGACCAAATTGACTCCCTCTCTAATGATGGAATCATGACTGGTGAAGGCGATGGTTCTCTTTTCAACCCTGACGGCGAACTCACTCGTGAGGAAGCTGCCAAGGTACTCGTCGAAGCCTTCGTTGGCTCCGTCGATTCTAGCTACGACGCCGGTTTCTCCGATGTTGTTGCTGGTCAATGGTACACCGATTACGTCAACACCGCTGCTCTCTACGGTATCTTCTCCGGAATGGGAGATGGTACTTCCTTCGGAGTAGGGGTATCGATCAATCGTGCTGACTTCGCTAAAGCCGTTATTTCCGCTGCCGGACTTGAATCCGACGGAACCATGGGTAGCGACATGTTCAGCGATGTATCCACATCCGCTTACTACGATTCTTTCGTAGGAACCGCTTATGCTTACTCTATCGTTGACGGTACTTCTAGCACCACCTACAGCCCAGGTAACAACGTTACCCGTGGCCAGGCTGCTAAGATGACCTACAACTCTATGAACCCCGTCTACCGTGGTGAAGCCACTGTAGAGGAAGAAGAAACGGGTAGCGCAGATGCTACGGTAACAGTAGCATTGTCCGATGACACTGCTGTCGGTGATACGCTGCCTAACGGAGCTACTTCTGTACAACTGGCCTCTTTCGACCTCACGGCTGAAGGAGAAGACAGTGTGCTAGATGGCCTCACGGTTCACCAGCATGGAATTTCTAGCGCTAGCACCATGACAGTTTACCTCTACAACGGGGCCGACCGTCTCACTACAGGTACTACATCAAATTCCACTACTCACGAATCCGACTTCCGCAACCTCAATCTGGAACTTCCAGAAGGTGAAACTGTAACCGTCACGGTTCGTGCCGACATGGGTACGTTCGCCACTACGGGAGAAATTGGTTTCGAAATCGCTTCCGCCGACAAGGTGGATGTCGGTGAGTCATCTGTAGAAGGGGATTTCCCCGCTACGGGAGCTACATTCGACGTCTCCACCACGGCAGCTGGTACCATCACCGTTGAAAAGAACGGTAATGTGGACAACGCCGATGTGGGAGAAGACGATGCTTACGTTGGTCAATTCAAACTCACAGCTGGTTCAGTCGAAGGTGGATACGTCCAAGAATTGGGCATCTACGTCGCTGGTACTATCAGCACTTCTGATGTTGAAAATTTCCGTCTCTACCTTTCCGGAGATGACGCTGAACCTATCGCTCAAGTAGACATGGTGGACGACCTCGATGTTGTTCGCTTCGTTGTGGGTGAAGGAGAAGGAGTTATGGAGGACTTGAGCGATGGATATCAACTTGCAAAAGGAGATTCCAAGAGCTTCTACGTTCTGGCTGACTTCAACACCGGACGCACAGGTGACACGGTTCAAATGTATGTGGACCAAAACACCGACGTCAGTGTAGTAGGTGACCTCTACGGCTACGGAATGACCGTGGTTCGTACCACTTACGATGGAGATACTTGTACCACTAACGTTGGTGATTGTACTTTCCAAACTCTGCAAGGTGGAGACGTCACGGTGTCCTCCAATGGACCCGCTGCTACCGACATTGCCATCAATGGTAAAGACGTAGCGCTCCTCAACTTTGTAGTGACTTCCATTACAGATGTGACTTTCGACAACTTCCCAGTTGCCCTCACGGGTTCGGAGGCTGCGACAGACACTACGGAAGGTCTTTTGAACGGTACAGTTGCTAACTTCACCGATATCAAGATCGTTGACACGGACAGTGGATCTCAGGTCTACTCTTCCGTTGACTCAACTTCCTTGATCACGACTAAAGTAGCCAGTGGTGGAACTCTCATCACCGAAGCTGCAGGCGATGCCGCTATCGCTTACTACGTTTGGACCGATGACTGGTTTGTAGACGCAGGTTCTGAATACAACCTCGCGCTCAAGACGGACATTGCTAACACGTCTACTCTTGATCCGATGACATTGATTGGTTCTCTGCCTTTCGATGGAACCTTCCCTGCTTTGAAGGATTCCAACAACAAGGCGCTCACCAACTCGAGCGTTCTCGTTCCGAACTCCTCCATCACGGGTAAGACCATGACGGTGCGTGCTCCTTCTTTGACTCTGTCTTTGGCTTCCACTCCTGCTGGATCCAATACCTACGTGAAAGGACAAACCGATGTTGATTTCACCGGTATCGTCTTTGCATGTGGACAGGCCACCGACTGTAGGATCACCAGCTTGACCCTTCAAGGTTCGGTTGATGACAACGGTGGGGCTGACAGCTTCAAGAGCGACAACACGACACAAGGTGCTACTAGATTAAGCTCCTACGTAGGAAGTGTGGCCCTGGTTGACAGTGATGGTGAAACTATCGCTGCCGCTAAGTCCGTCTCATCCTCCACGTCTGTAGTTCAGTACACCAACATGGACTGGACGATTGATGCAGGTGACACGGTGATTGCTTACGTCAATGGAAACATCTCCACCGACGCCTTCGCTGGTGGAAATGCAGAAAACATCGCTTTCGGTCTCTATACTCCTGCTACCAATGTAACGGTAGAAAACGGTGATGGTAACAGCTTCTCTGCTACCGGAACCGTGAATGGAACCTTCAGTGGTGTGACTATGACCACACCTAGCACTTACGCTACGACAGTTGCAGGAGGAACTCTCACTGTAGCTACTTCCAGCGCCACTGCTCGTGAAAACATTGCAGTCGCCGGAACGGATGACGTAGAAGTGTCTAAGTTTGAACTTTCTGCTACTCGCGAAGACTTCGTAGTGAGCAAGCTCTCACTCAATAACCGTCAAAGCGCGGCTTCAACCGTTGCTCTCGGTGATTACGATGACAACGTGGTTAGCCTCTCGATCTCCTACACGAATTCAGCGGGAGCCACAGAAACGAAGGACGCCTTCCTCGTCTCTGGTACCGCTAGTTTCACGGGTCTCGACCTTTACGTGCCAAAGAATGGCACGGCAAACGTTACGGCTTACGCTACTCTCACTGACATAGTCACTGCAGATGGCGCAAGCTCTCCTGCCGATGCAGGAACCTTCGTAGACTTGGCTATGGCCTTCGACAACTTCGAAGCCCTGGCTTCGTCCAGCGGAAGTACTTACAAGGCTTCAAACCTTGATGCTACCACTGCTAACCTCAGTATCGGTACCATTGCATGGACCGATGGAACCAACCTCGACGTCAACTCAGCAGCCAACGTTACGGTACCCGCTGCAGGTAGCGTCTTGAGCCTCACAGTCAATGATAATGCCGACGGTAATGCACCCAACCTCCCTGTTGGAACTTTGCTCTGTCAAAGTGGCGCTGCCTCTTGTGACTTCGCCACGCAATCCGCGATGGTGGTTACAGCATGGACAGAACAGACCGCTGGATTCACGGATGCAGGCAACATCGGAGACACCGTTGCTACATTGGTAATCAACGATGCCGATACAGAGTTCGCGGATGGAGACAACCTTGTCTACTCCTTGCCTGGTACGGGTTACTTCTCGGGAACCAACCAAATGGTGCTTTACGAAAGTAAACCCACGGTAGTTGTAAGTGCTTCTTCACCTTCCGGAACAGGTTACAACACCGCCGTAAGTGATGACGCCTTCATCTTCTCTGTCACTGCTAATGCAAACGAGAAGTTGCAAGTTCGCACAATGCAAGCTCTGGTGGACGACACAGATCCTATTGAAGGAACTGGTAACACTCCTGAAGAGGCTGACATCACGACAGTGATCACCGCTACTACCAGCAACAACTTTGTGGATGGTACGGCTGGTCTCCTTTGGAGAGATGCCAATGGTGCCGCTCCTACGGCCAACGACTGTTTCTTGTTCGATAACGGTGCAGGTTTGGCTACCGGCGTAATGGATGATTACGCTTACGTGAGCTTCTGGATCAAGTCCGATCAAACCGACATTCGTCTCGCTGACTTCGCGTTCATCACGGACACGAACAACGCTTGTGCTGCCGGTACAACCACATACAACCTTGGCTCACTTGCAGGTGTATTGGTGGACGGAGCTACTGTTACCGCTACAACGGTAATCAACGCAACGGCTCAACAGTGGCACTTGGTCACCGTGCCGATCGCTCCTACTTCTGCAGCGATCTTCGGAGGAATCGCTGTCGCAGATGCCACCCGCTTCGGAGCAAACGAAAACGTTTACTTCGATGCAGTGACTCTTCACAACGAAATGTTGGTGACGGACATCACTTCCGATGTCGATTTCAACATGGATGATGCAGCTGCTCAAACGATTTCTCTCACGGAAAGTGGAACAACGGTAGCCACGGGTGCCATTGGATTCACGAGCGTCAGTACGGCTCACGCCTACTTTGTGCCCAGTTCTGTGAACATCGAAATCGCAGCAGGCGCTACCAAGAGCTACAAGTTTAACTTGAACACCCAAAACCTATTGGATGAAGACAGTGGAGTGGACGATCCGCTCACGTTCTCCATCGACATGGGAACTTCTAGTGGTGGTACAGTTACAGCTGGAGACTTCTGGTGGTACGAAACCAATTCTACAGTTCGCTGGTTGGGAGATGTTACTTCCACCACGCTCTCTGGTTCACACAGCTACTAATTTAGTAACTGTTGATCCAAATCAAGCAATTGGTTAAAAAGACCCCCTCGAAAGAGGGGGTCTTTTTTTATCCCTTTTTTTTTGTTACAATCACTGCACTTTACAAAACACCATGAAGAAAATTTTACCGACTCTAGCGCTTCTTTTATTCCTCACCGCCTGTACCGACAAATGGACAGTCGAGCATCCGGACATGCCTGAAAATCTCAGGACTCAACTTGAACAAAATATAACCGTGAGTGAGGCCACACTCGCAACGGACCCTAGCAATGTAAAGGCACTTTTTAGCATAGGCTTTGCCTACGATCAACTGGGGGATTATCGAAAAGCCATAGAATACTACGAAAAAGTGTTGGAACAGAGTGAAAATGACAACGTCACTTTAAACAATTTGGCCAGCGTCTATGAAAGTGTGGGGGAGTACGACCAGGCGGCAGAGTACATCAAAAAACTCTATGTTTTAGATCCAACCAGCCCCGAAGTCATCAAAGATACGGTGCGCATCCTTTTGGAAGCAGGCGATCCCACGCACGCTACTGAAGCGGTGACCAATTTCGTCAATAAGAACAAAGAATCAGGAACAACAGATGCAGCGACCGCTCAAATGATCAGTGATCTGTTCGTTGAAATCGACAAATATAAAACGGCCCACCCTGAACAACAGTAGAAAGAAATAAATCTCCAAGAAGTCAAATAAAAACGCCCCTGAAATTTGCAGTCGGGGGTGTTTTTAGGCATAATCCTAAGCAGCCATTTACTATTTAAGTCCTCCACCATGTCGACATCCACCAGACTATCTGGGGTTCGCACCCTTCTTACCGCATTTCTTGCGTTGAGCGCTTTCTTTATTTTAGGCACCGCCTCAGTTTCCGCCGCTGCACCAACGGGAACAATGTCGATGCCCAGCCAAAGTATATCTACTAGCATAGATACAGCGGGTCCCGCAAACAACACCATCACGGTCACATCTGCCGGCGGAGAAATCACAACCGGAAACGACATTCGCATTCAGATTCCCACCGCTGTCAACGCACACTGGGACCCTACTAACCTTAGCGTGAGCTGTACTTGGTCAGCTGCCTCTACATGTGCTGCAAACGTAACACTCTCAGGAGCCAACAAGATAATGACTCTTGATGTCACAGGTGCTGGTGTGGGTGCCACGGAAAACGTTCAAATCAGCGGCCTTGCTTTTGTAGGAGATGCCGCATCCGCGGCGGGATTTTTGCAATGGTCTGTTGACGCTGGAGCCGCCTTCAATAGCGTCGCCTCAACGGCATCCCTGACGGTCAACGCTAGCGATGCAGCTGCCTTCATAGATTTGGGGGCCGTGAGCAACGGTACCGGTACTGCAGTACTTGCAGGAGCTACCCAAACTACTACTGTAACACTGAACCTTTCCGTGCCCATGGCCGTTGGCGATACGGTAACCTTTACAGCACCGGCTCACATGGATGTAGCTGGAATAAGTGGAGGGCAAGCTGCTGGGGGGACATTAAAAGCAGCCAGTACGCTTACTTGTACTTCAGTGGGGCAGGTAATCACCTGTGTCCTCAGCGTAGGGGCTTCCGCGGCAGCCGCTAACGGTTTAACAATTACACTCACGGGTCTCACAGGAGGGTATGTAGGGGTCACCGACGTGACTGATCTTGCCATCAATGACACCTCTCTATCCGGAGCGGACATCAACAGCGATACAACGGTAGCCATGACCGATGTTGTAGTAGGAGCTCTGACCTCTGTCAGCTACTCACCTTCCACCGCAGCTAATACTGCTTTGGCCAACTACACCATTGCTTTCACAACAGTAGGAACAACCATGGCGACGAATGCAAAAGCGGTCATTGTATTCCCCGCGGGTTACGACCTCACAGGTATGACCACAACGATCAGTAGCTCTGATTTATCAGGTTTGTCTGGAACCTGGACACCGGTAGTATCAGGACAAACGGTAACCATCACTCAGTCGGGAGGCGGTACTATTGCTCCTGGTGCCAAAAGCATATTGCTGTACAACGTCCGCAACCCGGAAGCAACCGGTGCAACCGCAGCTTTTAGCCTCACCACACAAACTTCTGCAGCTGTAAACATCCAAAGGGACACTGCGACCACTGCTTCCATCGTAGGAGGAACGGCAACCCAGAAAGTTTTCGGCGATGTAACGGGTATTTCAGTAACGGACGGAGCAAGTGGAGGAGTGACCATTACCTGGACAGATCCTTCAGGGGATGACTCAAGCAGTGTTCAAATCCTTCGTGGGGTAGCTCCGACCCCAGTCAGCGGAACGGTCTACGCAACGGTAGCCATTGGCACTGAAACTTACACCGACACCAATCTTGAAGCAGGCGATGTAGTTACCTACCAACTAAGAACAACTGGTGGAGGCGATAACGGAGACTTGAGCGATGAAGTGACCTACACGGTAGGTTCCGGCACAACTGACGACACAACTGACGACACAACCGACGACACAACTGACGACACAACTGACGACACAACTGACGACACAACCGACGACACAACCGACGACACAACTGACGACACCACGGATGATACGGATACAGACACGACCGCTTCCGAAATGTTCTCCGACGAAATCCCCACTTGGGTGGAAGCGGCTGTCACTGTTCTGGTCAACGCCGGAGTAGTGGAAGGCTACTCAGACGGAACCTTCGGAGCGGACTACAGCCTGAACCGTGCAGAAGCCGGAGCCATGCTCTGGCGCGTGCTCATGATGGGTGATCCCGACGGCGCAGAGAGCGCTCCCTTCACGGATGTTGCTTTGAACGAATGGTACACGGATTACGTTTCCGGACTGAAGGGTCTCGGCATCGTAGCCGGCAACCCGGATGACACCTTCCAGCCTGCTGAAAACATCAACCGTGCCGAATTCCTTGAACTCGCTATGAACACCTACGTTTACCTCAACACTACCGCTGATGTTAGCGCGGTCAGCATGACTGACGACTTCGCAGACTTAGACACTTCAGCTTGGTACGCTCAAACCGTGAGCGCTGCTGCTGAATGGGGCTTCGTAGAAGGAAGCGCTTGTGATGGAGGTATGTGCTTCAATGCTGCAGACGACATCTCTCGTGCTGAAGCCAGCCAGATCCTTTACAACATGTTTGGAGCAAGCCTCTAGTATTAGACACAACAAACGAAAAGAGGTGAGCCCACGGGTTCACCTCTTTTTTGTATCCAATGAAAAGCCTCAAGTCCCCGACTCCCACGACCCCAAATACTTCTTCTGTTTCGCGGTGAGAGTATCGATCTCAAAACCCGTGGCCTCCAATTGCAACTCCGCAATCTGCCTGTCCATTTCGTCGGGCAAACTGTAGACCTTCTTTGTGAGGGTCTTTTGGTTTTTCACCAAATACTCGCAGGCCAGAGCCTGCCCACAAAAACTCAGGGACATGACTTCGCTGGGGTGCCCTTCGGCCGCAGCCAGGTTCACCAGGCGGCCTTCGGCCAGCACATAAATGCGGCGCCCGGACGGCAGCAAAAATTCTTCCATAAAGGGCCGTATGGCGCGTGTTTTCTTCGCAACGCCTCGAAGCCCCTTCACGTCGATTTCGCAGTCGAAATGCCCGCTATTCGCTAAAATGGCGCCCTCTTTCATCAGACGCATCACGGGCACCGTGAGCACGTCCACATTTCCGGTCACGGTCACGAACAGATCTCCCAGCGGCGCGGCCTCTTTCATGGGCAGCACACGGAAGCCGTCCATCACCGCTTGCAGCGCACGGAAGGGATCCACTTCAGTCACAATCACATTGGCTCCGTGTCCCCGCAGACGCAGGGCCACGCCCTTTCCACAGGAGCCATAACCGGCCACCACGGCGGTCTTCCCGGCAATCATCACATTGGTGGCGCGCAGAATTCCGTCGAGCGTGGACTGGCCGGTGCCGTACAAATTGTCCATCAAATGTTTCGTTTGATTGTCGTTCACCGCAATCATGGGGAAGGGGAGCACGCCCTCTTTTTCCATGGCACGCAGCCGCTGCACGCCTGTCGTCGTTTCTTCACAGCCGCCAATAACCTGCGCGGCTTTTTTGCGTTCCCGTGTGGCGAGCGCCGTCACCAAATCACAACCGTCGTCGATCACAATATTCGGGCCAAAGTCCAAAACCTTTTGCAAATACTCGTAATATTCCTTGGTGGATTCGCCCTTATGGCCATAGACAAACACGTCTTTATCGCTAGCCAGCGCCACAGCCACATCATCCTGTGTGGAAAGGGGATTACAGGAACACAAAGCCACTTTCGCCCCACCGTCTCGTAAAGTGCGCACCAAAACGGCAGTCTCCTTGGTGATGTGCAGCGCGAGCCCAATCTTCAGACCTTTGAAAGGTTTTTCCTTGGCAAAACGTGCACGCACAGACATCAACGCGCCCATGCTGCGCTCCGCCAGTTCCATATTGAGTTGGCCTTGGTCCATAGGAGGGTATTTAAAAAGTCATTTTCGAAATGAAAGGTTTAGCATTTTGAGCGAAACAAGGAAGGACGACGAAGGCGTATCGGTAGAGATACATCGAGGAGGAGTGACGCAGTTGGAGCCAAAATTCTAACATTGTAATAGGAAATGACTTTTTAAATACCCTCTAAGCTTTTTTAGAGAGTGCGTCCGCGCGGTCTGTTTTTTCCCAAGTGAAGTCCGGCAGTTCTCGGCCAAAGTGTCCGTAAACCGCGGTCTGCAAATAAATCGGCCGGAGCAAGTTCAAGTTCTTAATGATTCCCGCAGGGGTGAGCTCAAACTCTTCACGCACGAGTTCCGCGAGTCGTTCTCCAGAAACGCGGCCCGTTCCAAACGTTTCCACAAAAATAGACACCGGTTCGGCCACGCCAATGGCATAGGCGATTTGCACTTCACATTTTTTCGCGAGCCCGGCTGCCACCAAATTCTTGGCGATATAACGCGCCATGTAGGCTCCGCTGCGATCCACTTTGCTCGGATCCTTTCCAGAAAAACATCCACCTCCGTGGCGACCCATGCCGCCGTAAGTGTCCACAATGATTTTGCGTCCGGTCAGGCCGCTGTCTCCGGGAGGCCCGCCAATAATAAAGCGTCCCGTAGGATTGATGTGAAACACGGTTTCGTCGGTCAAATACTTTCCACACACCGGTCGAATCACGTGCTCCAAAATATCGGCCTTAATCTGGTCTTGTCCCACATGCGGATCGTGTTGAGTGGACAGCACCACCGTGTGCACCGACTCGGGCTGGCCTGCATCGTTGTAACGCACGGTCACTTGGCTTTTTCCATCCGGCCTCAAATAATCGAGGATTTTTTTCTTGCGCACTTCCGCGAGTCGCGCAGTCAATTGGTGGGCCAAAGAAATGGGAAGCGGCATGAGCTCCGGAGTTTCGTCGCACGCAAAACCAAACATCATGCCTTGGTCGCCCGCACCGCCCGTGTCCACGCCCAGCGCAATGTCCGCGCTCTGTTCGTCAATGGCGGTGAGCACCGCGCAAGCCTTGGAATCGAAGCCGTAAGCCGCATCGTTGTAACCCGCCTCGGAAATCACGCGCCGCGCAATTTCGGGAATGTCCACATACACGGAAGTCCGAATTTCTCCGGCCACCAAAACCAGCCCCGTGGTCACCAGCGTTTCACACGCCACGCGGCCTTTGGGGTCGTCTTTCAAAATAGCATCGAGCACTGCGTCGGAAATTTGGTCCGCGAGTTTATCGGGATGCCCTTCGGTAACGGATTCGGAAGTGAATAAAAACATAGGCTAGAGACTACAGGATTTAATGAATTGACTCAAGGTCATGAACTCCAGCCCCATGTGCTGCTTCAAAAAGGTCAGTTTTTTAGCCAATTCTGTAAACGCTTCGCCACTGGGATTTTCGGCCACACTCCATTCAAAAATCAAATAAGGCTCCATGCCATGATGCTTTTGATAACTGCGCAGGCGGTTCACACTCGCCAAAAAAGAAGCATCGGACATTTCCAAAACCATTTCCATATTCATCTTTACCATGCGTCCATGAGGGATGCCCCATTTCCAAGCAATCGTGGGATCCGGATCCGCGCTCACCGGCAAAAATTCAAAGCCGGCTTCATGCGCCAAATCCAAGTCCTCTTCGTCGTCCAGATCCAGCGGAGCACGCAGCATGCGCACGTCTTTGAAACCATTTCCCTCCAAGCGCTCTCGCACGGCGCGCAGCGCTTTTTTGCGTGATGGCAAGCTCACCCATTCGGCTCGCGTCAACTTCACTCCCAGTTCGTGGCCGCCTTCATGCAGACTCAGGAGTTCTTCGGAAAAAGGTTCCAGCAAGTCCGATTGAATGAACAAAGTACTGGGCATGCTCCATTGGGCACAGAACTCGGAGAAACGTTCCAAGAAGGGCAGCAATATACTGTCCTCATGAGGAAGCTCGTGCGCGGATTCTTGTTCCAAATTCACCGTCATGCAAAAGCGCAGCGGAGCTTTTCCTTTGTAGGGCACCCGCGAAGCCCGCGCCTTAAAAAAAACAAAAGGCAATTTTATCGGCGAAACCAAAACTTCCTTTTGTTCGATTTGCTGCACCACCTTTCGCTGCATCACACTGTCGTACACGCGCAGCATTTTTTGCACGGTCGTCTCCCACGTGAATTCCTGTGACACCAAATCGTAACTGGCCTGGCCCATGCTTTCCAAATGCGGATTGCTGGCAAAATGTTCCAAGTAATAGGCGAGTTCTTCTACATCGTCCGGTTCCACCAAATGTCCATTCTGATTTTCAAATACCAGTTTACGAAGATCTCCCACGTTGGTCGCGAGCAGCGGCAGTCGCGCGGCACACGCTTCCAAGGCCGCAAAAGGCAGAGCTTCGGAACGCGAAGGGAGCACAAAAAGATCCGAGGATTTATAGAGCTTCACCAGCGGTTCTCCCGTGATCATTCCATGGAAGCGCAGGTACTTGCTAATGCCAAGTCGCTCAGCGCGCGCTTCCAGCATTTTTCGATCCGGCCCGTTGCCGGCAAAGTGCAGTTGAAAATCGCGCTGCGACTGAATGAATCCGGTGCCTTCCACCACTCGTTTAGCTGCATCCAACAGCAAATCCACGCCCTTAATAGTGTCCAAACGGCCCACGAACAAAACATTAAAACGCTGGGGATCTTTTTCGGCCTCCACCGCATCGAATCGTTCGGTATCCACACCGTACGGAATCACCAGCACGGGGTCGTTCACATTGGGAGCCTTCAGAAAACTTTCGGCGATGGAAATTTCCTGAGAATACTTAGTTTCCAAAAACATCACACGGTGAATGATCTTTCGCAGCGTCCAAGATTTTTGAAACACATTATTGCCATGCACAGTGAGTAGGGTAGGCACGCGGGTGAACCACGAAGCCGCTTTCATGGCCACCGCACTCGTAGCGGTGTGCGCATGGTAGGCACGGTAAGTGCGGCCGGCGCTCAGCAGACTGAAAAAAGTTCCGGCAATAAACCACAGCTGCATGAACACATTCCACGGATGGCTGGAAAACCCCAAACGTTTCACACGAATGGCTTCCATTTCTTCCACGGCGCGTTCTTCCGGGCTCAACTTTCCATCAATGGCGCGCGTAAAAATGTCGATTTCAAAACCATGCTCATTCGCCAGCGCTTCCGCGAGCTTGGCGCAGTAGACTTGCTCACCCGTATGCACGGGGAACCACGTGTCCATGATCATGGCGATGCGTGGTTTCCGTCTTTGTATTTTACGAATTTCCATCTCAAGGAACAGGTAATTTTTCAATAGCGAGCGACTCTTTCAAAGAATGCAAAGCCACTTCGAGTTGATCATCATCGGGCTCACGCGTGGTGAGTCGTTGCAAGAAAAGTCCGGGAGCAATCAAGGCGCGCACCACGGCAAAATTCTGGTACTTCGCGCTGAGCTTCAGCACTTCATAACTCGCTCCCGCAATAAAAGGAATCACGGCGATGCGACTGGCCAGCAAGAGCCAAAAGTTATCATTGGGCGGAACCACCGTATACACCAGCACGCTCGTGAGAATCACTAGAAAAATAAAGCTGGTTCCACAACGAGGATGAAAACGTGTTTGCTTCCGCGCATTCGCCACCGTGAGCTCCAGACCTTTTTCGTAAGTCCAAATCGATTTGTGCTCGGCACCGTGGTATTGGAAGACCCGCGCAATGTCCTTGAGTAAAGAAATCGCGCTGATGTAGACCAAAAAAATGCTGATCTTCGTGAGGCCATCGATGGCATTGAAGAGTAGATAGTGCTCTTTGACCACCGGCCACGCATTGGAGGCCTGTTCCGCCACCCACAGCGGCAAAAACTTCAGCAGGAACAAAGTCACGCAAAGGGTAAACAGCACGTAGAGCCCGCCAAAAATAGCAAACAACACGCGCACCCAACCCTTTTGTACTTCCTCTTCTTGCCCCACAAACACGGCATTGGAAAAACTCAGGGAGCGGTAGCCAATCATCATGGACTCCACGAGCTGCACCATGCCACGGATGAAAGGCAGCCTTAAAAGTACCCAATGACTGGTCAGACTCACGAATTTTTCTTGTTTCATCTTTAGCTCACCCTCGGGGCTGCGCACGCTGACCGTGTAAAAATGCGGCGAACGCATCATCACTCCTTCGATCACGGCCTGGCCACCGACGGCAAAATCAATCTGGGGCTCTAAAGGTTTCATGCGCATAGTTTGCCAGAAACCGGGAGAAAAAACCACTGGTATTGGGAGGATGGACAAAAAGGCAAAAAGATCCTAAACTCAGTACTTCTAAGTAATAAAATGAGCAAAGACTGGACTCATCCCAAAGGTAGACGGTGCCACCGCTCTTAAATTTGCTACAGAAATGGCAAGAATTAGGGCCATGGTAGGGGCCATGCAGCCCGGAGAAAAAGAAGATGTGGACGCTGATGCACTGACTTTTGGACAAGGAGCAGGACTTGACACTCATTTTCAAGTCGCCTTCACCTTTGACCAATTGCCACAACTGGAAGCAGAACGGGAACGAGATTTCAGGGGCGCAATCGGTGCTCTGGCAGATGGGTTAAAGGCTCATCCCAAAGGAATAAGATTGAAGCCAAACAGTCTTCGTACGCTCACAGAAATCTGTAGCGCCAAGGGTACCGCATTGCCGACGATTCTCGCGTTAGTCCTCAGTCGAACGGTTTCACAAGAAAACGACATCTTCAGGATCCTCACCGAAGCCGAAGTCAGGACTTTACTGGCGAGAAAAAGGCCGCAAAACTGAGGTGAGTATTCGCTCACCACAATTGTGCAAAACGAGCCAGTCAAAGTGACAAAATGTCAGGGATTTGTCAGGCCGATTTTGCTAGAATTTAGCCGTTATTTTAACCTGCTAAACATGACTGATGAAAAACTACTGGCCCTGTGTGAAAAATACGGCCGCCGCGCGCTGATCTGGCGGCGCAAATTTACGGGACTCTTGCCGGAAGTAAACCGTCGACGGCTCTATGAACGCCGCGGCTGCGAAAGCATTTTTGAGTTTGCATACAAGACGGCCGGGCTTTCAGAACAGCAGGTGAGGCGGGCTTTGAACTTGTCTTATGAGTTTAGAGACAAACCAACCCTTCATGCACTACTGACAAACGGAAGTGTAGGCATGTCCAAGCTGGCACGAGTGGCTTCCATCGCGACGACAGAAAACGAAGTCGAGTTGGCCGAAAAAGTGAGGCTTTTACCACAAAAGGCGCTGGAAACTTTAGCGCGCGACGAGCGATTTTTAAAAGAGCAAAATGCCTCACCAAAGCCATTATTTGAGGAAAAATCTGTGCGTGCGCACACGACTTTCGAACTCTCCGCGGAAGTCCAGACGCAGCTCAACGCACTTCATGCTCAAGGCCAAGATGTGAACGCTATCCTCATGGAACTGCTGCAGAAACGTCGCGAAGAAATTGCCCAGAAGAAACAGGAGCTGGCAGGTCAGCCCACCCAATCGCGCCATATTCCGGCCGCTGCCAAACGACTCCTTCAGGAAGAATTCGGCCAAAAATGCTCCATCCGTACCTGCACTCGCCCTGCCACGGAAATTCATCACACCCAACGCTTCGCTCTGGCCGGCACGCACGATCCTCACTACTTGGCACCCCTATGTAAAAGTCATCACCAAATTGCCCACACGATCGATCAGAAAGTTCAGCGGCACCTCAGCGGGTGAGTTCAATCCAAGTCCCAAACCGCCGCGCATCATGGTCCCGCCTCCAGGAAAACCATTCCGGTGAACAGCACGTGCAGACGCGCATCCACTCCACGCGGCCTTCACTCACGCCGGCCTCACGCAGCTGCCTCTCCAAAATCGCCCACAAATCGACATGTTTATCCGCTCGAATCGCCCAGTGATATTTTGCCGGAATTTCCACTCGCGGGTCACTGAATTCAGAACACTCCACACCGAGAGACGGGCCTATCCCTACTGTCAAGCGCTCGGCCACCGCGCCCAGCTCCACCATGCGCGCCACCACCAAGGGCACAATGTCCGCCGTGAGCCCGCGCCAACCCGCATGCACCGCCGCCACCACGCCCGCTTCCTCATCGGCCAAAACCACGGGGATACAATCCGCGGTTTTAATCAGAAGTCTCACTCCTGGGACCCGCGTCACCATGGCATCCGCCGTAAGCGCCGGTCCCATCGATTCAATCTCTAAAATCTCGGTCCCATGCACCTGATTCAGCCATTGAACCTGGAAAGGAAGCTCTTCCAGCACGTCGCGCTCCACTTGGAGCACTCCCGCCTCTACCCCCGCACCCAAAGAAAAAGGCAAAAACCGCATAAGAAATTGCAAATTGTCATTATTATGCCATACTGAGCGACGTATTCCACCCCACATTATGAAAGCTCTTCAAACCTTCATTTGGGCCATTATCCCAATTCTCTTATTGGTGCAGGTCAGTCAGGCCACGCCGAGCACGCCGCCCATTTTTGACGTGCACGAATCCATCGAAGGTTTGTCCGATGTTTTACCACTCCAACAAACCATGCTTGCCTTGAACATCCAGAAGATGGTCCTCCAAGGAATTCCCAAGGACATTCTTTACTACACCAAGAGTAAAGATATTTCTTTGGCAGACAGCGCCGACAACAATGGCCTTCTCGCTCAAGTGGTGTTTCAGACAAAAACACAAGATACCTTCGGCTTTTTCTGCACCATCGATCCCCTAGATCTGGAACGGGTGCAACAAATGCAGGAATGCCTCAGCCAAGGAGCTATGGGAATCAAACTCTACAATGGTTATTCCTACGCGCACGTGGTTCCGGTAGACGACGCGCGTCTCTCTGATCTCTACGCGGCTCTTTCCGATGCCGGTGGAGTTCTGATGCTCGCCCTCAACAGCGGCGAATACCAGAGTGAGCTCGAAAATGTGCTCAGCCTCAACCCAGAATTGCCGGTCATTTGCCCTCATTACTGTCTGGCTTCTCAATCCTTGGACCGCCTCACGGACCTCATGACTCGCTTCCCCAATCTCTACATCGACACGAGTTTTGGCCAAGAAAGTCTGGCCCGCACGGGCTTTGAAACGCTGAGCCAAAATCACGACGCCTTTGTTCAATTTTTCACCACCTTCCAGGATCGCATTCTCTTTGGAACCGACAACGTAGTCACTGCCTACGAAGGCAAGGATCAAGACTACTTGAAAAACCTCTATCAGGAATACCTCGGGGTACTCACGGACACTCTAGATCTGCCTTACCCGATCCTCCGCAAAGTCCTGTGGCAAAATGCCGCAGATTTGCTAGAATAGGGCCACTTTTTACCCAAGCTTTATGCCCGTACTGATCTTCATTGTCCTGGTGGTTTTGCTCGTCAGTATCCGTCAGGTCAATCAGTATGAACGTGGCGTGAAGTTCACTCTCGGAAAATTCACGAAGATGGTGGACCCGGGTTGGCGCTTGGTGATCCCGATCATCCAATCCATGACAAAAGTGGATCTTCGTTTGCGCGCTGTGGAAGTGCCCAGCCAAGATTGTTTGACGAAAGACAATATTTCCGTGGCCGTGACCGCCGTTTTGTTCTTCAAGGTAGACGACGCCAGCAAGGCCATCCTCAACATTGAAAATTTCTATTACGCCACCAGTCAGCTCGCTCAAACCACCATGCGTAACGTAGTGGGAGAAGTCACCCTGAATGAGCTCCTTTCTCAACGCGAACAACAGTCTGAAAAAATCCGCAATGCCGTGGTAGACATGATCAAGGCTTGGGGAGTGAACGTGGTGAATGTGGAGCTCAAGGACATCAACATCCCGGAGGACATGAAGCGCACCATCGGTAAAGTAGCGGAAGCGCAACGTGAACGTGAAGCCACCATCATCAAATCGGAAGGAGAGGTAATCTCTGCCGAAAACTTGAGCAAAGCCGCCAAAATGCTGTCCTCTCAGCCTGGCGCCTTACACCTACGCACGCTCGATGCCATCAACGATCTTTCTTCCGACAACTCCAACACCACCGTTTGGATGATCCCCATCGAAACACTCCGTGCTTTGGAAGGCGTGGGCGAATTCATGAAATCCCAAGTCAAGAAATGATCAAAAAATATTGGATCGTCGGGCATCCACTGTCCTTCTGTTTAACCACGCCCGTAATGAATGGCGCTTTTGAAGAGGAAGGAGTGGACGCGCAGTTCGAAACCCAC
>CALQZQ010000009.1 GCA_943349825.1 Candidatus Peribacteria bacterium
ACACGATTCCCCACGAGTTCTTTGCCTTCGCCGGCTTGGGCTTGTTCCGTGCCTTCGAGTTGACCGATGCGACGGATTTCCATGCGGACGGACGAGTAGAATTTGAGGGCCTGGCCTCCGGTGGTGGTTTCTGGGTTTCCGAACATCACACCGATCTTCATGCGGAGCTGGTTGAGGAAGATCACCGTGCAGTTGGATTTGCTGATGACGGCCGTGAGTTTACGGAGAGCCTGGCTCATGAGACGAGCTTGGAGTCCCATCTGAGCGTCGCCCATTTCTCCTTCAATTTCTGCACGAGGTGTGAGGGCGGCCACGGAATCGATGATGACGATGTCTACGGCGTTGGAACGCACGAGGGTTTCCACGATTTCGAGGGCTTGCTCACCGTTGTCCGGTTGAGAAAGGAGCAAGTTGTCGATGTCCACACCGATGCGTTTGGCATAAGCCGGATCGAGCGCGTGCTCCGCGTCGATGAAGGCGGCTTGGCCTCCCTTCTTTTGCATCTCAGCCACCATGTGGAGGGTGAGCGTGGTTTTACCGGAACTTTCCGGACCGTAGATTTCGATGACGCGTCCGCGAGGGATACCGCCGCCGAGAGCAAGGTCGAGGGACAGGGAACCGGTGGGAAGGGTTTCGACATCCATGTGTTTGGATTCGCCGAGCTTCATGATGGAGCCGGTGCCGAAACTCTTTTCGATCTGAGAAAGAGCGAGTTCGAGCGCTTTTTTGCGGTTGTCGTTCACCGCCGTAGTCTTTTCTTCTTTGTGTGCCATATAGTATGGGGTTAGTGGATGAGAAGATTGATCCGAGTATAGGTGAGTGCGCACTCACCGTCAATGGCATTTATAAAAATGTCCGGACAATCCCTAATTGTAGGCACTTTTTTTGAAAAGTCCTGACAAAAACCTGAATCGTTTGCTCAAATGCTTGCGCATTTTATCTTTTGTTTTATAATTCCCTCTATGATTTTTAATGACCGCGTGAAAGTGGAGCTCGGTGAAGACCCTTTTACTCAAGCTGAACTGAAAAAAGAACCCGTGTATCCTCCTGTACATTGGAAGGAAGCACTTAAAATCGGCGGAGACGTCACACGATATACGGTTGGCCGGCTTGAGGTGGCTGGATTGCTGCCGCGATTCGAACGACGACTCGCCTTACGTAATGAACGATTTGTATTGAGCGAGAAAGATGGCCCCCAGGGGTGGCATTTTGATCAAGCGATTCCTTACCCATTTCAGTTTTTCAGTTGGAGCGGCCTTATCACCTTTGGAACGGGTACGGGTGAAACCGATGTATTGCAGCCTTTTGAAGGGGTAATGACGCCTGTTCGCCCTAATGACGTGGAAACGGTACTCCATCTTCTCCGTTGTGGCGGTAGCTCTTTTCCTGGCTTTAGCAGTTTTGGGACGGGTGATTTATTGCACTCGACCGTGCCCTTTGTGCATCGAAGGGGGCTCACCCTACCCGGAGTGCGATTGGCAATAGATGCCGGTCTGATGACAAATGAGCAGCTTAAGTACGAGTAGCAGTCATCTGCTGTTCCAGCTCTTCGATTTGGGCCCTGGTTTCGCAGAACAATTTTCCGTTGGCGTTTAGAGACATGCCGGAGACTACAATCTTTCCGAGAGCGTTTTCGCTCCAATAGAAAGAGAGGTCGCTGGGAGAGGGGTAGCGGGTTTCGTCGTTGGGAAGGGGCTCGCAAGTGGCTAGGATCTGGTCTGCTGTTACTTTGATGGCTTCGTAATAGGCTTTTTTGCTTTCGTTGGGATGATAGTAAAAAGACCAGCCGTCGTAGTAGAGGAAATGGATGACGAGGAGTTCTTCGTCTCCGATGCCGGCGAACTGCTCTAAGAGCTCCGGATTTTGATTGATGGTTTTGAAGACTCCACTGGCCAGGCTGTAATCCCCTTTGAAAGCTTGGAGGATGGCTTCGTCGGTGAGTTCATAGTCGGGCAGTTTTGCGGTGTACTCCTGAAGCAGGGAGGAACCAGTGATTTCCGGAAGGATTTGATCGAGCGTATCCAGCCCTTGTTTTTGAACGGCCCTTCCTATCAACCAATAATAGAGAGGGGATTTGGAGTCCATCATTTTTGCTCCCAAATCGATGGACAAAAAGCTGAGGTGAAGGGCTTTTTCTTCTTGGCCGGCTTTCATCAGCGCGAGGGCGTGCAGGGAGTTTAAACGTACGAATGAGAAAAACGTGATGATGAGGTCGGAGTCGGCAATCAGAGTATCTGCGGCGGGCTCGATAAAATCGGGGTCTTGGAAGGCGGGTTTGGCGGCGGCGTCTTCAAACTGCTGCAGCTGCGTGGAGTAATCGGCGAGGGTTTGAATGACAAAAGCCTCGTCCCATTTTTCACCGGAGAGGTGGGCTTTGACTTCCGCATCGATTTCATCCGGGACTTCGGTGTCTTGGAGCGCAAGGAGGTCGAAGTAGGCGTTGTCTTCGTCCGCGATGGTCGCTGCAGTGATGGTGAAATCGGAGTCGTCAAAAGGCTCGATGTCGTGGAAAATCAGGCCGAGCACGGCGGGAGTGGCGAGGGTGAGCACGAGCAAGGTCAGCAGACCCAAAATAGGATAGAGGCAGCAGAATTTTTTGCTCATGGCTGGAGTTTAAACTATCCAGGTGATTTGTGGAAACGTTATGAAAAGTGCTATACTGAGTGGATCATTTAAAATAAAAACATATGGCTGGAACGGAAAACCCCTCTGAATCGTCCAAGGGTGCTAAACCTGTTGAAACGAAAATGACCCCTGAGCAACTCAAAGCTTATGGAGACAAGCGCGCTCAAGACTTTGGTAGTACTGGAGCACAAGAGAAGACAGCGACGAAAACTACGCCTGAGGAGGCACTGGTCAAAACTCTACAGCTGGCCCCGGACGGTAGTGATTTAGGGAAAACTCAGAGAGAATTTCAATTTTTGGTCCGTAAAAAATACATGGCTATTCGTGCAGGATACCCCACAAATGATGCGTTTGATGCGAACTATGCAATGACTCTGGCTACACTAAAAGTTACTGATAAAAGCCCGGCGAATCTGGCTGTGTATAAACAGCTGCAGTAGGGTTTAGATTTGCCAGAGAGTTCCGTGCTGTGTTCAATCCCATTACCTACTCTACCGGCGAGTTTCGATCCCTGTAAAAATCATTCCTCACGACGCTTTCTACTGTAGCTCTAAGGGTAGGGCACTCGTTCCAGCTTATAGTTGCAACAACATCATTGGCGAGGCCGCTTGTAATGCGGGTCTCTCCCTGGGATCGATCAATCCAAATCCTTAGTTCTTCGATGAATTCGCCGCTTGGATAGCTTAGCTCCACCACCCACCCTCCACTAAGAGCAATAGGTGTGACATTTACTCCTTCGGGTAGGGTATCCCCCAGTCCTTTTTCAAGAGTAGCCTGACTGGCTCGCGGCCCAGCAGGGTGATTGGGGTTTAACAGTTGAAATACTGCGTTCCCATCGTTTCTACCCTCTTTCCAAGTTGCTTTTCTGAGATCAAGATCCAGTGGATCGGATGATGCTTCCATTTTAGTCGGGTAATTTAATTCTCAATTTACTCCAATTTTTGGCTCAAGCAAGCCTTTCTAAAAGCTGCGCATGGTGGTTCGCAAACACGTTGGTGGCGAGGAGGGCGGCTTCGTCGAAGGTGCCGGTGAGCTCCCAGAGCGTTCCGCGGCGGGTGGGGCGACCGAGGCGGGCGGTTTTGGCCATGCCGGCGGCGTCTTCTTTGTCTATGACGAGGTAGTATTTGGCGGCGGGAGTTTTGGAGAAGGTGGCTTGATCGGTGGATGTGGTGACGCGCTCTTTATGAAGGTTGCAGAGGTCGCCGGAAGCGATGAGCTCGTTGGCGATTTTGCTTTGGTCTTCGCCGAGATTTGTGGCCACTTCAAAATAAGTCCACTTGCGCAGCGTCACGTCGAAGCCGTGGTGGCGCAGGGCATTTTCCAGGGTTTGGGCTTCGTTGTCGGTGATGAGAAGTTCTACGAAAAATTCGAGCGTGCCGGGCGTGTGGGTGTGGGTTTCGAGCGCGGGCTTGTTGTCGGGAAAATCAAAGTCCGGAGGCACGTTGAGGCTGTCGAAGTTGGGATTGGCTTGACGCGCTTCCATGGTCTTGCGCATCGATATGAAGATTTTTGGCATGGGAGCGACCGGCCCGCGTTCGGGGTGGGGCATGATGGCCATCACGTTCCCGCGGGGGTTGCAAATGGCGGCGGCGTTGTCCATGGCGCCGTTGGGATTCGTGGGAAAATTGGAGTCGATTTGTCCGTCCTTCGTGCAGTAACGAAACACGATTTGTTTGTTCTCTTGGAGTTTCTCGAGCAGGCCGGGAACGCTGGTGGTGAAGCGGCCTTCGCCGTGGGCCACGGGAGCTTTTTCTACTTCTCCTCCTTTGTAATCCCAAGTGAAGGCAGAGGGTGCTTCGCAGCGCACGTAAATGTTTTCATTGTAAAATCCTACGCCGAGGAGCTTCCCGTCCTTGACGCGTTTGTTGCGGGCGAGGGACATCAGGAGTTCGTGATTTTTACTGCCCGGGATGAGGCCGGATTCCACCAGGATTTGGGCGCCGTTGCAAATGCCGAGCACGGGTTTGCCGGTGTCGGCTTGGCGACGGATTTCGTTCATCACGGGATCCATGGAGGCAATGAGTCCGCTGCGGCCGCGGTCTTCGTAGGAGAAGCCGCCGGGAATCACGTAGCCGTCGTAGGCGGGGAGGCGAGTGGGGTCTTCGTTCCAACGGAAAAATTCGGCGTCTATGCCGGCATCCCACAGCGCACGAAGGGTTTCGTACTCAGAGTTGATTCCTGGAAATTGGAGGACGGCGACGCGAGGTTTTACCATTGGTGGGGGTACATCATTATGGAATTGAGGATGGATTGCACTTCTGAGTTGGTCGGGTCGTTGGTGTGAATGAAAGCACTCTGCTGAGATGAATACAAACGAGTCTCGTCGCCATTCATTATTACGCGGTACATGTAGTGGAGCCCTGTAAAGGTTTGGAGTTCACTTGTCTCTTCATAAGGTGAGTCGAGACCGTTGTAATCGACCGTATAGTAGAGGTCCACGTAGGTTTCTCCGTCTTCCGAAGTGAGGTGGAGGTGGAGCGGATCTCCTTCCACTGCATCTATCTCCTCGCTTTCCCACGAGCTGGGCAAATGGAAGGTATGGCGGTTGTACCATTCTTCGTCGCTGTCGCTGGAGATGGTCACGGGAATTATGGTGAGTGAACTCAAAATCAACTGCACTTCGTAGTCTTCGGTGGCGTTGGTTTCGATGTACCAAACGGGGTCACTCGCGAGCACGTAGACATTGGAATTGTCCGTGGTACCTTCCACAAGAGGGTAGACATAATGTTCGGCATCGAAGCCTGCGATTTTCGTGTCTTCGAGTTTGGTGTAGTTGTCGTTCAAAGGGCTGTCGTGCCAAAAATTCACACGAAGGTATTTGCCCTTGTCTTCAGACTTATAAAGAGCGAGCTGTGGGTCTCCACCGATGGTGGTACTTTCTTCAGCGCCCCAGCAGAATGGTAAGCCAAAGGTGATGCCCTGCCATGTGTAGATGAGGCTTTGTGCGTAAGTGGAGTCGGGGGCTTCGCAAGAGCTGGGGGCCACATTGAAACTTAGAATGTTGATGGAATCGAAAATGTCTTCGGCTTCCGGATCCTCCGGAGAGCTGGGAATGACGAAAAGCGTTTCACCCGTGGGCAGGGGGAAGGATCCCATGCCGGCGACATTGTTCATCGGAATGGTTTTTTGCAAAGTCACGGTGGAATCGGTGAGTTCGCTGGCGAGGAGTAAGGTGCCGCTCCCAGAATCGGAGCTGGTCCAACATTTTGGGAGAGTGTAGGCCACTTGTCCCCACACGAAATGATTGTCGCTGACGTTGCTGCAGGCGACTTCCGGAGTGGTGGGGCTACTGCAGCTGGTGAGCAGCAGGGCGAGGGCGGTGATGAGGAGAGCAAGCTTGTTCATTCGTGGGCTCGGTTTAAGGAATTGATCGTGCTTTGAACATCGTAGTCTTCGGGAGCATTGGTGGTGACCGTGAAGTAGCCGTCGTAGCTGTAGACCGTGTTTCCCTCGTCGTTTACTTTCGTGAATGGCTCGGGTTTTTCTTGGGAGGGAATTCCTGACATCAGGACAATTTGGATCCAAGCGGTTTTATCCCCTTTCTCCAAGTAGAGGGCTGCGGGACCTTCAGTGGTGGGGATTTCTGTGGCGGTCCAGCAGAAGACTAAATCGTAGGTGAGACCAATCGATTCTTTTTGAAGAGAATAGGCGTAGGTGTAATCGGGAGCGTCGCAGGCACCTTCAAGATTGTTTTCTTCTGATTTTTCAGCGGTAAGAGAGATTAAGATGTCTTGGGCTTTGGGGTCGCTGCCATCCGAGACAAGGGCAAAAATTTTTTCGTTTGAAGCATTTTGGCGTGAAGTCAAAGTTGCGGTGAGTCCCACCGTGTCGGGCGGGGTCAGAGTGAGGAGAACGGTATTGGTTTTGTCTTCGTTTACCAGTACCAGATCTTCTCCACTGGTGACGGCGCTCCAACATGCGGGTAACTCAAAGCTGAGTCCGTTCCAAGTGCTTTGGCTTGCTTCAGACTTTTCACAGTCCGAAGGATTGTTCACCAGAAGATTGCAAGCGCTGAGTGTCAAAAATCCGACGATTAAAAGCAGTTTTTTCATGGAAATGGATGTGGCTGCGCCACGTTATCGCTTAGCAAACCCTTTGGGTTCGCTTGGAGTTTGTTACGAAGTCCGTTGAGCCAAGCGTCTTTGACTTGGGCGAGCGGGAGAGTGAGAAGGTTTTGAAAAGTACAGGTGGGGTCGGATTTGACCTCTCCAATCAAAAGTGGCGAAACGCCTTTGCGCGCGCAAAGATTTTCGAATTCTGCTTTTTGATCGGCGCGGATTTCCAGTACGAAGCCGCCGGTTTCGCTGAAAAGTTTTTTGTCGGGGCGAAGCGCGGGGGCAATGGAAGCGAGATCCACGGTGAAGCCGAGCTCGCCTTCTCCACGGCCACCGGCTGCCATTTCGGCGAGAGCAACGGCGAGGCCACCATCGGAAATGTCGTGCGCGGAAAGGGCGAGGCCTTGTTCGACGGCGGCGAGCATCGTTTGGAGTTCGGCGCGGACTTGAGCGAAGTCGGGTTTGGGAAGGTTGGCACCCAAGTGACCGAGCTGGCGGTAGTATTCACTGCCGCCACATTCATCTTTACGGTCGCCGAGGAGGTAGAGGTTCGAGCCCGCGGCTTTGAACTGCATGGTGATGGCTTTGTCCACGTTTTCGATGCGGCCGAGCGTGCCCATCACAGGGGAGGGAGCCACGCTGCCGTTCGGAGATTCATTGTAAAGAGAAACGTTTCCGGAGATGACGGGGAGTGGGGAGCCGGGAAAAGCCAGGTGGCCGACGCCTTCGAGCGCGTCTTTCATACCACGAATGCTTTCCACCAGTTCCCACATTTGTTCGGGTTTTTCGGGGTTGCCGAAGTTGAGACAATCGGTGACGCACCAGGGCGTAGCGCCGATGGCCGCCACGTTGCGCATGCCTTCCACCACGGCGTTCACGGCGCACCAGTAGGGAGAAATTTTTCCGTAGCGAGGGTTGGCGTCCACGCTGAGCGCAGCGCCGACTTTGTGGAGTTCGGGAGCTTCGGCACGGTTGCGGAAAGGCACGAGCAAGCCGGCGTCGGCGATGCCCGGTTCGAAGACGGTTTGGCCTTGAACCACTTTGTCGTAGTTTTCAAAAATGGGCAGGCGGCTGGCGATGTTCTCGCTGGCGAGAAGTTTGAGGAAAGTCGCGGAAAGGTCCGGCTGATCGAAAGTCGGTTCGGTGAAAGTTCGGTTGGGATCGGCGTAAGCGCGCTGGTATTGCACGCCTCTAGTCACATCTGAAGCGGGCGCGTCGATGAGGATTTGATCGCCGAATTTGGCGACGTAATTGCCGCGCGTGACTTTGCCCACGAGGCTGGCGCGAGCGCCGACGGAGACGCCCGGAAGATCCCATTCTTTGTTGTAGTGATCGAGGATTTGCTGAGTGAGCGCGGGGGCACAAATCCAGCAGAGGCGCTCTTGCGTTTCCGCACAAGCGATGACGGCGGGCGCGAGATTGGGCATGGACACATGGACTTTGGCGAGATCGATTTCCGCGCCGAAACCGGCGGGTTCCACTTGTTCCACGGTGGCGCAGATGTTGCCGCCGGCGCCCATGTCTTTGAAGCTCACTTTATCGAGGCTTCCTTCATCGCGGAGCTTGGCAAAGAGCGCGTAAGTGGATTCGGCCATGTGACGTTCCAAGAAAGGATTGGGTTCTTGCACAGCCCCTTTGTTGGCTTCTTTATCGGCTTCGTTGAGCTGCAGGGACGCGAAAGCGGCGCCGCCCATTCCGGAATTGTCGGTGGGTTTGCCGACGATGATGATGTCCCAGCCTTCGGCTTGGGGCGGTACAAAAGAATGGATGAGTTCGTCTTCGCGCAGGGCACCGAGCACCACCACGTTCACGAGACAGTTGTCGTTGTAGGATTCGTCAAAATAAGTGTCTCCGGCCAGATTGGGTACTCCGAGCGGATTGCCATAACCGGCAATGCCTTCGATCACGCCTTCTGCGATGTGTTTGGCCGCGGGCTTTTCCAGGGCGCCGAAGCGAAGCGGATCCGCTGTGGCGATGGCGCGGCCGCCCATCACAATGATGTCTCGCACGAGTCCGCCGATTCCCGTGGCAGCCCCTTCAAAAGGCACCACTTGAGAAGGATGGTTGTGGGATTCGTGACCCATGATCACGCCGTAGCTTTTGCCATTGGCGCCTTTTGCAAAATGCACGATTCCGGCGTCTTCTCCCACCCCGAGCATCACGTTGGGGGCTTTGGTGGGGAGTGTTTTTAGGAAGGGACGGCTGCTGCGGTAGGAACAATGTTCGCTGCCTTGGATGCCCCAAACAATGGCTTCGGTGAGCGTGGGCGCGCGGCCCAGGATCTTTTCTACTTCACGGGCTTCCGGCACGGTGAGGCCGATTTTGTTCTCTTTTAAGACACGCGCAAGTTCCTCATCCGACATTTGGGAGAAGGCGAGGGTTTGGGTGAGGGAAGCCATACATTTGCAGTGTAGGCGAGAGGAAAGGCTTTTGTAAAGTCTTGTCTTTGGTATAGTGGCTTTGTTTTTTAACCCCTCCTCCATGCTCTCTAAGAAGTTTCTCGTGGCCGCCTTTGCCCTGCTCGTTGTGGCCGGCGGTACTTATGCCTATAGCAACGGGTCTTCCTTGCAAGGGAAGTTCAAGACCACGCCTAGTACGACGGTGAAAACTACCACGGTTACCGATACAACTAAATCGGTGATCAGTTCTTTACCTATGATCACATTGAGCTACACCACAAATGAGGACGGTGTGTTCGCGAGGAAAAGTATGCCCACTTCCAGTGTTTCTCTGGGTGATTTCAGCATCAAATTGGGCAAAAGCGCTGCTGACCTGAAAAATTGTGACTTTTCTTTGGGCGTATATAACGATGGCTCCATGTATGACTCCGTGTACGACAGCTCAACAGACCCCAACCCCAGTTTTGTCAAAAATGTTACCATGAGTTTGAGTCATAATGGCTCTTATGCTGAAACAGAAGCGCCTGACGACGTGGAGTACTCTAGCTTTAATACGGATTTCACCTCACTTTTAGCGGCCTTTGCCCCCAGCAGCAGCAGTACCTATAAATACACCATCAACTCATACATTGACCCCAACTCGGAACTTGGCGTGGAAGCCAAAGATACGGCCAATTACCCGGCCAATACCGGCTACATCTACTTAACAAGTTTGAGCTGCTACTTTTCGTCCAGCACCACGGGCGCAACCAGAGTCATTTTCGACCCCAGCCTCACGACCCAGGACAGCAATTTATCTCTAAGTTCTTACGAACAAGGGAAAGGAATACTGCTCACGAATGTGATTGTCGGAAACTAGTTTGCCTGTTTTAAAGCCCTGCCGTGAGGAGGGGCTTTTTTAGTGCCGGGTCGACTTGATCCTTTTCAGCCATTGTGTTTTAATTCAGGCTACTTTAAAAAAGTCTGATGGACGGATTGAGTCGAAAACCAGTTGTGGACTCCGTTCCAGCCTATACGGGCTTGGAACAGTTTCAGGAGTTGATGCCCAAGCTCACCCGATTCCTTACGATGAATCGTCTTGCTCCTTCCCTTGAAGCGGCAGAGGATATTGTGCAAGAGGTATTTTTACGCGTTGCAAAAATGGAGGAGGTGGAGCGTAACAGTGCTTACTTCTATAAAGCGTGCAGGAATACCGCCTTGAATGCAATACGGGACGCTAGACGCAGGCAGGCTTTGCTGGATAAGGAATTCCCTGTGGATGGGGAGTACTCCGTGAATCCTGTGGCCCTGAAATTGGGCAGCTATAAGAATAGTATTTTAGGGGTTCTAGAAGGGCTGATGCCGGACCATAGGACTATTCTGCAGTTGCGTTATGAAGAAGATTTGTCCTACAAAGAAATTGCCGCCCGGTTGGGAGTTCCTGTGGGGACGGTGATGTCGCGTTTGAGTCGAGCCGGGGTGGCTTTTAGAGAGCGGGCTCAGGGTGCTCCTTTTTTGGAAGCTTGGCTGAATGACGAAACTCAAGAATAAAACTACTGCCCTCTCCCACTTTGCTTTCTACGGTTACGGTGCCACCGTGGGCTTCCACGAGTTCTTTGACGATGGCCAGGCCAATGCCGAGGCCGCCGGTGGCGCGAGTGCGGGAGGCGTCTACGCGGTAGAACCGTTCGAAGATGTAGGGTAAGTCTGCTTCGGGTATGCCGTCGCCTTGATCTTTCACTTCCACGGTGAGGCCCGTTTTGTCGTTTTGAAGCTTGACGACCACGGACTGGCGGGATGAGGAGTACTTGAGGGCGTTGTTGAGCAGATTTACCAGGATTTGTTTGTAGCGATTTTTATCCAGAGTGAAGTCGGGGATGGGTGCTTCCGCTTCCAAAATGAGCGCTACTTTTTTACGGTGGAAAAGCGGCTGCAATTGTTTGATGATTTTTTCGGTGAGTTCTTCGATTTTTTCGCTCGTGGGGTCGATGTGATAATGCGGCTCTTCCACGGCGGCGAGGGTGCGGACTTCTTCGAGCATGGTTTGCAGGCGCTGAGCTTCTTCTTGCATGAGCAGCAGGGTGTCTTTGCGTTTGGTTTCACCTTCGATCACGTTGTCTGTGAGGGCTTCCAAATACCCACTGATGCTGGTGAGCGGGGTGGCGAGTTCGTGCGCCACGTTGGTGATGAGTTGTTTTTGCAAATGGCGATGGCTTTCTAGTGACGCCGCCATGGTGTTGAGCGAGGCCGTGAGTTCGCCGATTTCATCCTCGGTTTCCACAGGCACACGTTCGTGGTAATTGCCTTGGGCGATTTCTTTGGTGGCACGAATCAGGCGGTGGACCGGACCGGTGAGGTATTTGATGGAGACCGCGCTGAAAAGAATGGCTCCAAAGGCAGCTCCGATTCCGGTGTAAAGGATGGAGTTTTGGATGGTCCGGACGAACTCATCGTTGGGGTGCAGCATGCCTTCCGGCGGATTGAAGCCGGCATTTTTGAGTTGATCGTAGAATGTGGCGATGTGCTGCTCAATCTGCAAATCTGTGAAATAACTCACCAGAAAAAGCGTCATCAAAATGATGACGATGTAGCTGAGGAGGAGTTTGGACTGCAGGGATTGTTTCATGATTCTAAGGCTTTATATCCTACGCCGAAAACCGACGCGATGTAGCGTGGCTTCTTGGGGTTGTCTTTGAGTTTTTTGCGAATGTTTTTGATGTGCGCGTCCACGGTGCGGTCGAACACGAGTGAGGCGGATTCGTAGACTTCTTGCATGAGCTGTTCGCGGGAGTAGACGCGGCCGGGATGGCGCGCGAGCGTGCACAGCAGTTTGAATTCGAGTGCAGAAAGTGAGATGGATTTGGTGGCTTGGGTTACCGACATTTTTTCGGGATCGAGGACGAGGTCTTGGAAATGCAGGGTTTCTTGGCCGGCACGCTCGCTGGGCTGGCTGCGGCGGAGAATGGCCTTCACGCGAGCCACCAATTCCTTGGGGCTGAAGGGTTTGCTGAGGTAATCGTCGGCGCCCACTTCCAGGCCCACGACTTTTTCGATTTCGTCGGATTTGGCACTGACAATGAGCACCGGCGTGCTGTATTTGGTGCGGAGTTGGCGGAGCACTTCGAGCCCTTCCATTTCGGGGAGCATGCGATCGAGGATCACCAGGTCCGGATGGATTTTGAGTGCGAGTTCCAGACCTTCGCTACCCGTGGCAGAATGCACCGTGCGGAAGTCTTCTTTGTTCAAATAGAGCTGCATGAGCTCTGCAATTTTGGCGTCGTCTTCGATGATGAGGATGGTTTTCATGCTTTTTCGTTGTGAGTGGCATATTACTCTCTTTTTGTAGCTAGCACACTACGCTCTGCTCCGTGTGTGTTATAAAGCAAGAGGGGGCGTTTTCACACCCCCTGCAAGCTTTCCTCCCATTCTGTCGTAATTACTGTTTGTGCTCTTGGAGTTTAGCGACAATCTCGGGGTCGTCTGACGTTAGGGTAATGACGATTCCGTTGTCGATGTTCTCCACACTGCGCGTCACGCCTTCCATCTGTCCGGGGTGAAAGCCTCCTCCACGGGGACCTTCCTTAGGACCTTCTTGAAGTTTCTGAACCGTGTCCGCATCATCCGAGGTCAGAGTGATCTGCACGCCGTTGTCTAAATTGACTACGGTTCGTGTCACGTTTTCCATCTCATGCTGAGGCTGGTGATCCTGGAGTTTCTGCACAACATCTGCGTCGTCGGAGGTGAGAGTGATAACCACGCCGTTATCAATCTTTTCTACCGAGCGAGTGACGTCCTGCTTGAAGTCCGGGCCCTGGTCCATCATCTGGGGTGGGTTCTGGCTGACCGTTTCGGCGGAAGCCTGGTTGATGGCTACTGCTCCGGTGCTTCCTACGAGGAGTCCGAGAGCGAGCAGCTTCGCGAGTGTTTTCTTATTTGTTTCTTTCATAAGGAGTGGTTGGGTTACTATGAACTTTTGGTTGTTTCGCACTAACGTGCGAGTTCTCAAGTAGCACTTCGCTTACGCTCCGTGCTTGTGGATCCGTCGACCGGCGGGTTGCCCAAATCCTCACTGAGCTTAAGGCCCAATCGTGATGAAGAAATGAAGTGGATGTGAAAAAGGTGTGAAGGAAAGGGAGTCTGCTCAAAAGGGCCCACTTTATTTTTTCGCAGACCCCCTTTCCTTCACTACGATTTATTGGAAGTGTACAGTTCAATGTACATTCCTGCCCGGGCAGACTTTTTTACAGGTTAGGGTTGACTGTACAGATCCACGGGCGGTGTAAAGCTCATGGTTTGTAAAATCGCATCAAAGCGACCCCAAACGGCGTCTTCGTCCACGGCGGTGACAGTGCCTGGGTCGTAGTTGCCGATGTTAGTGGTGTGCAGCGTTTCGGCAGCAGAGAAGCAGTAGTCGTTTTGGTAGGTGCGGAATAGTTTGGAATCGTAGCGATTGCCGGCGGCGGCACCTGAACTTTCTGAGGTGTAATACGTGATGCCGTTGATTTCGATGCTTTGACCTACATCAAAGGTGACAGAGCCATTGGTGCTGGGGTAGGCCAGACAGTCCTCAAGCGAGGCTACGTAAACATAACTGAGGCCTAAATCGGCATTGCCAAAGTTGGTGCCGGGGTAGGTTTCTTGAGGGAGTTGCAGGCGCACAAAGGGATCTTCGCCTTTCGTAGTGTCTACGAATTCGTTGTAAGGGCCGCCCACCTCAACGAGGCTCCACGCTTTTGGGTACTCAAAAGAGAGGCCGTAGGTGTCGTTGCGGTAGGTGGTGGTGTCCCTAGTCTGCGCCGGAGGGGTGGATACAGCGGGGGCCGGGGTGCAGGCGCTCAAGGCGAGAGCAAGGGTCAGGATGAAGAATGTTTTTTTCATAGAAAGCTTGAGATGAACCTAGCTTAGTGGTTTTGAGAGAGAAATGAAAGTTTGTGAATTGATAAAATTATGTTATAATACTTTGATTGCTAACCCCCTCTTCATGTTTTCTAAAAAAGTTCTCGTTGCCACTTTTGCTCTCGCTGTTGTCAGTGGGGGGACTCTTTACTATGGCTCCAGCCCTTCGTTGCAAGGGAAGTTTGGCGGCATCAGTTCGACAAAAACGATCGTCAATCCATCCAAAACTACTAGCACGCCTACGGTCTTGCTTACTGTGAGCAATGAAAGTGGGAGCGCTGACAATAGCGCCATTTCTATGGATCTACTGGCTACTGACTATTTTGACTACGACCCAGAAGATGAGTTCTCTACGGACCCTCGCGACGTCACCTTGGCTACGCTGCAGGTGACTTTTGCCGAGGGAGCAAGTAGCTGTGGATCTTGGGGCTACGCCATAGGAAATGCCAGCACGGCTCCCAACTGGGATCGCGAGGACGTTATTGACGACACGGATGATTTCTTTTCTTCCATCGTCACCGATGTGCGTAAGAGTTCAGATTCTTCCTGGTCTTACGATATCGACTACGGCGCGAGCTCCACTCCCACTAAGAAATACTACGACATGAACCTCACTCCTGCACTCACGGGAAGTGATTATTACCTCTATATCATCGGACATGTGCAAGACGCCTTGGACACCTCTTACATTGGCCAAAGTTATACCTTGCAATTACGGGAGGCCTGCGTGAGTAAGGAGGGGAAAGAGTACAAGTATGCTGACGGCGACACGTATGGACAGAATGCTTACTTCAGTATCTTGGCGAACAACAGTCTAAACATCGGTTCCCTTACCATCAGTCAGTAAACACTAGGTTTCAAGAACCCGTCCGGCTTCAATGTGAATCCGGCGCTTCTTGAAGTTATCGATGAGGTGAGTGTTGTGCGTCGCGAATATAACAGTGGCCCCTTCGGTGTGCAGTTTTTGGAAAAGTTTCACAATGCCTTCGGCGGTATCCGGATCCAGGTTGCCGGTGGGTTCGTCGGCGATGATGAGGCGAGGTTCGTGGATGAGGGCGCGGGCGATGGCGGTGCGTTGTTTTTCACCTCCAGAAAGCATGTGCGGGAAGTGGTGACGCGCATCGGCGAGGCCTACGACGGCGAGGAGCTGGGGTACGCGCTCGGCGATTTGCCTATCGCTGTAGCCGCAGACTTCCATGGCGAAAGCCACGTTTTCGTAAACGGTTTTGTTGGGGAGCAATTTGTAATCTTGAAACACGATGCCGATTTTGCGACGGTACTCTTGCAGCGCTTTTCCATCGAAGCGAGTGAGGTTGTAACCGTCTACAAAGATTTGTCCGTCGCTGATGCGAATGGCTCCGATGAGCGCGTGGATGAGCGTGGTTTTGCCCGCGCCGGAAGCGCCGGTGAGCCAAGTCCAAGAGCCTCCTTCAATGGTGAGGCTCAGGTTGTCGAGCACGAGTCGATCTCCGTATTTTTTCGTGGCGTTTTTGAACTCGATCATGAACGTAGTATAGCCCGAAATAGAAAATCCCATAATTACTTTTCACCTCCATAGGCCTCCGTTTCCTCCTCGGAGCAGGACCCGAAACGCTGCGCTTTCTGCCCGGCTTCGTCGAAAACGGAGGCCTATGCGGTGCTTTAGGAATTTTCTATTTTGGGCTATAGTTCTGATATGAAAATTTTAAAGTGGGTTTTGGTTCTGGTGGTCGTCTCGCTGAGTGCGGCGGGAGTTCCACGCGCGGAAGCTGTTGTGGACGTAACATCCAACGAGCTGCAGGCCGCTGCGGATATAATCCTGCCCAATGCGGACAGTTTGGGTACGCTCAAGGGTTACAGTGCTTTTCATTTTGAGAAAAAAACTTCGATGATCGGAGGGCTTTCTGCGCGGTACAAGGCGCAGTTTTTGGCGGACCCTTGGTTGGACAGCGAACTGCCGGAAATCCAACTGCTGATGTACACCTATTCCAGTCAGGATGCGGCGGAATCTGCTTTTATGGGTTTGATCGGCCTGAATGATTTTTCCAACGGAGAAAAAACCGTTTTGAGCACGGATTCGCATGCGCTCTATTATCAAAGCAATTTTGGCGGCAGCGGAGTGGATTTGTTTGGAACCATCGACGCGGAGTACCGGTCTTTGCATCTGGTGGAGTGGAACGGGAACGTAGTGTTTCAGGCGAGTTTGTTCCGCGGAAACGGAGAGTACAACGAGACCAACTTGCAGACTTTTGCCGATGCCATCGCCAAGACCGATTCTGTGGAACCTATTTTGGCGGATGCGCTCGATAACACCAAGCTGGCCATGGGGCTTTTGTTTCCGCCCTCACAATCGTTTTGGAGCTCACAGAGTGAAAGTAGTTCCCTCAATTTGAGCGATTCTTTTGCGATTCCCACTCATGGCACCGTGCACTTGAATGTGTATGTGACGGACCCCAGTGCAGCCGTGGGCACCATTTTGGATTCTTCCGGGCTCAGTACTCCGAGTGATGGAGATTTGTACCTCTACATCAACAGTGCGGGGACTCTATTCGCCGGAATTTATGCGCCTAATTTTGATGCGGATTGCACTCAGGAAGCAGGCTGGTATCGCTTGGAAACTTCCTCGGCTCTCTACCCTTACGAGTGGAATGCGATCGATTTGCATTATGGTGTGGGTGGATTTTCGGTGAGTTTGAATGGGATGGAGGAAGCCAGCTGCAGCGTGTCTCAACCGCGTTCGGTGAACGATTTGTACTTGGGAGATTTTCCCGGCGATTCGATAGATGAAAGCATGATCGGCACCGTGGACGAAGTGGCGATGGAATACAGTTTGACGGAGCTGGGAGAGGAATGGGACGCGGTGCTGGCGGAACATTTGTTTTTAGATTTGCCGGACACCGACGCCGATGTGCCGATCTTCCAATACTTGAAAGCGAAGGGTGTGTTTTTGGGCAGCGATGGAATGCTGTATCCAGACGACACTCTGAACCGTGCGCAGATGGTGAAGGTGGTGCTGCGTGCTTTCAACCGCAATGGAGACGTGGGGACTTTGGTGCCCTTTTGGGATGTGCCCATCGACGCGTGGTACCGCAAATACATTGCCAAGGCTTATAAAGAAGAGATCGTGACGGGACACGACGACGGCACTTTTTTGCCGGGACACGAAATCAATCGGGCGGAATTTTTGACCATGCTCTACAGGCTTGACGGCTCCAAGAGGCTTTCGTACGAGGGCGAGTATTCCGACGTGAGTGAGGACGATTGGTACGCGTTGGGCGCGGCTTATGCGGCGGCTCATGGTTTGTATCCAGGTGCGGAATTGGTGCCCGGAGAAGTGGTGACGCGCCGCGAAGCGGCGCACGTTCTTTACGCCCTGATGAATGAGTGAACTTTCTGAATTGCAACGGCTGATCACGCGCTTCCTGGAACATCTGGAAGTGGGAAAAAACAAATCCCGAAAAACCATCGAAAATTATCATCATTATTTGCAGCGTTTTGCGGAGTTTTATGGGGCTAAGGCGATTGGGGCCTTGTCGCTGGATGACGTGCATTCCTACCAACTTTTTTTGAACCGCTACGTGGACAAGCGGGAACACGGCCTGGGCGTGAAAACTCAAAATTATCACCTGATTGCGCTGCGGGCTTTTTTGAAATATTTGTCCAGGCAGGATGTGCCCACCTTGGCTCCGGAAAAAATCGATCTTAAAAAAATTCCCGAAAGGATTGTGGATTTTTTGACTCGTGATGAAGTGGAACGTTTGTTCGAGGTTATTCAACTCGAAAAGAAAGCGGGGCCACGCGACCGGGCTATGCTGGAGACTTTGTACTCCACGGGGCTGCGTGTTTCCGAGTTGATCGGCTTGAACCGAAGCCAGGTGGATTTGGAGCGGCGTGAATTCACCGTGCGAGGAAAGGGTCGCAAACCGAGGATTGTTTTTTTGTCGGAGCGCTGCGTGAAGTGGCTGCGTCTTTATTTGAGCGAGCGTGTGGACAACTGGGAGCCGGTGTTCATCAGCTTCAGCCGGAACCGTGCGGATGAGAATTTGGGGCTTGGCGAGAAGCGGCGGCTCACGGCTTGTACGGTGGAAGAAGTGGCGCGCCGGTCTGCGCGGCTCGCTGGAATCGGTAAAAAAGTGACTCCGCACGTGCTGCGCCATTCCTTTGCCACCGACTTACTGCACAACGGTGCGGACATTCGCAGCGTGCAGGAAATGCTCGGCCACGCGTCCATCACCACTACGCAAATTTACACTCACTCCACGAACGAACGCCTCAGGGAAGTGCATGAGAAGTTTCATAGGTGACTATGGGCGATTGATGACTTCGATCAGTTTTCCCCAGAGCTCAATGCGTGCTTTATCTATTGTGGGCTTGTGAATCGGCACTAGGTCTACGGTGAAGCGGGCGGGTGCTTGACGGATGTACCCTTGAGTGAGCTGTTTTAGCAGAGCTAGTCCCGCGAGGTGGGTGGGATCTGTTTCTAGCAAAACTACCTGGTCCGGGACGATATTTTCAATCCAACGACGAAGCTCTTCGAGTTCTAATTGAGGACTCGCATGCCCAAAGACGGAGACTAGTTCAAAAGTGGCATTTTGCATGGTTTCCCGATGCATGCTTTGGGCCAGGGTGCCCGCGTCCATGGTATTTGTTCGGCTTTCTTTTCCCGTGTTGTGCTGTCCGACGATCAGTAGTTTCCTCATATGCAGGGGGCTTTTTAAGCGCTAATCTTACCATTTTTTATACTTTTGTCTATACCTAAGGTGGAGTTGGGACGAAGCCGACCGCTGCCACGCCAAGTGGGAAGTGGATCAAAGGGTGCAGCGTTTCCGCAAAGAAGCTATAATTCCACCATGATCCTCACCGCTCAACAACTCGGAGAAAATGAAGCGCGCAGCTTGCGACCGTATGCGGTGCTGAGCCGGGATACGCGTGGGCGGAAATACCCCGAAGCCGAGGACGGACAGCGGCTGCCGTTTCAAAGAGACCGTGACCGGATCATTCACTGCAAGGCGTTTCGGAGGTTGAAGGAAAAAACCCAGGTGTTTGTGGCGCATTATGGCGACCACTATCGCACGCGCTTGGCGCACAGTTTGGAGGTAGCGCAGGTGTCGCGAGATCTGGCGCGGATGCTGGGGCTCAACGAGGACCTGGCGGAGGCGGTGGCGCTGGCGCACGACCTGGGGCACACGCCGTTTGGGCACGCGGGGGAGCACGCGCTGGACGAATGTTTGCGGCCGTATGGGCTCAGTTTTGAGCACAACGAGCAATCGCGGCGCATCGTGGAGGAACTGGAAGAAGTCTACCCGGATTGGCCCGGGCTCAATTTGAGCCGCGAGGTGATTGAGGGGCTGATGAAGCACCACACGTCGTGGGACAACCCGCGCGGTGGGGAGGCCGTGAGGCCATCGCTGGAGGCGCAGATTGTGAATTTTGGGGATGAAATTGCGTACCAAAATCATGACGTGGACGACGGCCTGCGCAGCGGACTGTTCAGCGAGCGCGACCTGGAAAGCGTGGCGCTGTGGCGGCGCGCAAGAGAGGTGGCGGGCCCGGTGGCGGACGAGAAGATTCGCTGGGCGCGGACCGTGAGCAAGATGATCGGCCTCATGATTGTGGACATCGCGGAGGAGACTTCGAGGCGGCTCAAGGCGGCGGAAGTGCAAACCCTGGAGGATGTCTACTCATTTGACGGGAAGCTGGTCGGTTTCTCCGAGGAAATGGCGGAAAACAACAAAGAATTAAAAGATTTTTTGACGGCGCGGCTCTATTTTAATCCCGAGGTGGTGAGCCATTCAGAGCGTGGGCAGGCCATCATTAAAACCCTGTTCGAGCGCTACACCAGTGAGGGCGGGGCGCCGGGCGAAGTGCGGGATTTTATTGCGGGGATGACGGATCCGTTTGCCGCGGCACAGGTTTCGGCATCGACGGCATTTTAGGGCCACCCACAACGAGTGCCGGCTGAATGGCGGTGGCGGGCAGCGTGGTTTGTTTTTCCTTGAGCATTTCCATCAGTACTTTTTGCTTCACCAGGGTGCGGAGACTCTTGTCTTCCATGTCCACGTTTTTGGATTGGAAAAGTGAGGTGACGGAGCTTTCGAGGTTCGCGAGTTTTTGGCCTTCCATGGCTTTGGCCTGGAAGAGCTGCACCACTTTGTTGTCCGGGTCACGCATGAGCAGGCGTTGGCAGATGTCTACTACGTCTTTGTAGCGGCCGTCGCGTGTCCACATGCCGAGGAGTTCCAACACCACGTCCACGTCCTTGCGGGCCATGGTGGTTTTTCCGCCCGAGGCACCGAAGATGATGTCTCCGGCCTTGTGAGCGAGGAGGTAAAGCAGGTAGAGGAAGCCACCGCCGACGATGAAGATCACGGGGAAGAATTGGTTGAACTGCAGGGCAAAATCGAAGGCGGCATGCATCACCATGGCGATGAAGAGTCCTTTCCAGAGCGTGATTTCTTTGAAGGCACCAGGTTCATCCGTGCCCATGAATTTGGCCCACCATTTCACCAGCCAGGAGCTTTCTCCAAGCCAGAGATCTGTCTCCAAAATAGGCCGAGCGAATTTAGCGATTCCGTAGAAGTAACCAAAAATTCCGGAGAAGACCATGTGCATACAAACCGTGAAAATGGAGCGGAAAATGATGGGGAAGAGGAATTCGCCGATGTTCGCGGACTGCTGCCAGATCTGATAGAAGTAGACAATGTTTTCGACGAAGGCAAACCCGAGCCCCGCGAGGATGGAATATTTGACGGCGTCGTTGATGGTTTGGATTCCGATTTTGGTTTTGTCGATGAGGCGGACCACTCCGCTTTTAGTGAATTCTTCCAGGATTCCCACCACCATCAGAGAAGCGAGCGCAGTGATGTGGACTTCGGTGGTGTTGGTTTCGATGAGCGTGTAGATGTTCAGTTCCGGAAAGTAGACGAAGAGGTAGTCGTACAAAAAGACCAGGGGCAGCACGGTGAGAGTGCCGAGGAAAAAGGCGAGCAGCAAAATCCAGCGTGAGGTGGAGCGGCCCTTAAAAATCAGGTACGACCAAATGAGCGCGGGCGTGGCGGCCAAGGCGATGACGAGGGCTAGCTCTGGGAGTTGGTCTTGTGTGAAGCCATCGAACATGACATCATTTAACCCGATGATTTGCCCTAAATGCAAATACAAAAGCACCTCCGTGGTGGATTCGAGAGAGGCCAATGAGGGCCGTTCGATCCGCCGTCGTCGCGAGTGCGAAGATTGCAACCACCGTTTCACGACTTTTGAAAAAGTGGAAACGACCAATTTTATCGTGGTGAAGAAAGATGGATCGCGCGAAAGTTACGACCGCGACAAAGTGGAGCGCGGAGTCTGGAAAGCTTGTGAGAAGCGCCCGGTGACTCAGCAACAGGTGAGCGAAATGATCGATCGCTTGGAGGAAGTGTGGAGCGCCAGCGGCAAGGAAGTGACCGGCGACGTGATTGGCCGTGATGTGATGCACGCACTCAAGGTGCTCGACGAAGTGGCCTACATTCGTTTTGCGTCGGTGTACCGCCAGTTCAAAGACGTGGAAAGCTTCAAGCAGGAATTGCAGAAACTCTTGGATCGTTAGTCCAGAAATGGACGGAGGCGACGGTTTGTGTGGCGGTTTTGGCGTATCTTCTTAATGGCTTTGATTTCGATTTGGCGGATGCGTTCACGGGTGACGCCCAGTTGTGCTCCAACGGCTTCCAGGGAATATTCCATGGGCTGACCAATGCCGTAGCGCATGCGGAGCACTTTTTCTTCACGAGGGGTGAGCTGCGCTAAAACTTCGTCTATTTCTTCCCGCAGTTCTCCCGTGGCCATTTCTACAACGGGGGATGGGGCGTTTTTATCTTCGATGAACTCTTCGACGGTGGATTCTGACTCGTCGCTGACCGGTGTTTGCAGCGAAAGTGGTTCTTTCATCAGGTCCATGATGGCTAGTAGTTCAGCCGGATCTAAGCCCATTTTGGCTGCGATTTCTTCGTAGGTGGGTTCTCTGCCCAATTCTCTCCATAAATCTTTTTCTACGATTCTTGCTTTGTTAGGTATTTCTAATTTATAAATGGGAAGACGAATGGTCCTTACCTGGCTTTCAACGGCCCTGATGATGGACTGACGGATCCACCAGGAAGCGTAGGTGGAGAATTTGAAGCCACGGGTGTAGTCGAATTTTTCTGTGGCCTTCATGAGGCCAATATTGCCTTCCTGAACCAGATCAGACATCGGCATGCCCCGATACTTGTACTGCTTCGCGATGGAAACTACCAAACGATAATTGGCGTTGATCAATTCCATTTTTGCCAATTCAGAATCCGCGTTTCTCGAATCCATTCTGCGTGCTATTTCCACCTCCTCATCGCGTGAGAGTAGCTCTGTTCGCTTGGCCTCTCTCAAGAACTTATCCAGGAGTTCATCGGGCACATCGGAGCCTTTGCGCATGCAGGGGTTATTTATTGTGTAGTACTCTCTTTTACCCATATTTCTATGATTTGGCAAGTTTCGGCTTTGACCTGATGGCTTTTTTCTGCTATAATTTTGAGAAAACCAAAAACAAACATGGCTCGAAAACTCCGCTTGCGCCGGCCTCTGCTCACCTTGCTCTTTGCTTCTATGACCTTCGTGGCCACGCTCTTGGTAGGAATTTTTAGTAACAAAGGAATTGAGGTCAATCTGTTTGGTAATGAACCTATTGCCGTTTTGACGGGCACTCATCTTGCACTCACGACTCGAGTGGACACCGA
>CALQZQ010000010.1 GCA_943349825.1 Candidatus Peribacteria bacterium
TCCACTGCTGGCAGGGAAGCTCATGGTGGCACTGGTTTGGCCCGTTTCTGCGTTACGAACGGATTGGCTCACGTGGCTTTCTGTAGTGGTTTCCACGGTGACGGTGCGCCAGAGGTCGCTCACAGAACCGATGATTTCACAGACGTAGGAGCTCAAGTTTCCGATGAGGCTGCCGTCGTTGGTGTCGTCACAGTAAGAAATTGTTGAGCCTGCGTAATCTGCCGTGGTTCCGGTGGTGCTGCTCGTGGAACTGGTGGCATCCGGGTCGACAATGATCAAGGAATCGGTGTTGCTATAGCCGCTGTAGTCACTGCCGCCGGTGCTTTCGGTGGTGATACAAGCGAGGTCGCTGCCACCTTCGATGGCTTCGTTCAGGTAGACGTCGCCGGCGTTTTCGGTGAGCAAGTAAGCACAGAGCACCACGAGGCGGGCGCTGGCTTCTTGTATCTCGTCAATGCTGGAGCCGGGGAAGGCATCCACTTCGGCATTGTTCTCGAATTCTTCCGTGAGACAAGTGTCTGTGGTGCTGGAACAATCCAGGTTGGAGACCACGACACCTACGTAACGGATGCGGATGGTGCCATCGTCCACAGTGCCTGCGTTTTCGATGACTACTTGTTCAGTACCGTCGGGTGATTCTTCAGGATCGTAGCAGACTTCGGTGCTGGTGAGATCGCCGCGGCTTCCGTCATCGTTGGTGTCGTAAGTACATTCGTCAATTGGGGAAGATTCGGAGTCGTCGTCGTATTTGATGTAAGGTACGTAACTCATGAAACTCGAAGAGTTGTAGTTGGAGTCTACGTAATCGGCTAAATCGTCTGAATGGAGTTCATGAGTGGCACCAAATCCAAATGCGGTGATGGTGGCGTAATCGTAAGTGGTACCGTAAGCGTTGCCACTGGTGAGTTCGCTGTAGCTGGTGGCCAGGCTGACTTCGCCTCCGGTTTCGTCGGAGATGAGATCGCCGGTCCACATGTCATCGGTGAAGACGATTTGATTTTCGTCGCCGGAAGGAGTGTATTCCAAAGTGTAGAACGCACGGTCTTCATCGTGGGCGAAGAAAACGCCTTCGTCGGAGTAAGAATTCTTTTCTGCGGAGAAGTTGAAGGTATAGATGTACTTGTTGAATTCGCCGACTTCACCGGTGGTTTCCACAGAGTAGTCTTCACAGAATTCGCCGGTGGATTCGTCTGTAATGGTAACGACCGTGTCCTCGCAGACTTCGTTCACAGTGACTTCGTAACAGTCGTCGTCTTGATCGAGGTCGACGCTGCCGTCTTCACAGGTTTCGGCTTCGTCCGAATCTTGATTGCCGTCGCCGTCTTCATCCAGGTAGTAACAGATTTCGTTGTCGTCGGAACTGGTTACGGTCACGTCGTCTCCTTCCACACAAATGTTCACTTGGTAATCTTCACAGCTCAATATGGTGTCGCTGCTTTCTTCGGTGACGGTTATGTCACAGATTTCGCTGGAGCTGGAGGATGTACCGCTGCCGGATGTGCCTGAGCCAGAGGTGCCTGAGCCGCTTCCGCTGCCTTCTGTGGGTATGGTTTCTTGAGTGATGGTGAAGTTGTCGGTACAAGCGCCGACTTCGCCGTCGATGTAGGCCGTCACTACGTCACCGGCCACGCCGCCCACATAAGTGAGGGACACAGTGGTGCTGACGCCGGAAACAGGAATTTCCAGGTGGCCGTCGCCTGCCGTAGAGGCGCTGCCGTCGGTGTAGTAAAGGGTTCCGCTGCCGGTTTTAGTGACGAAGAGATTTCCGCTCCACAGGGCATCGCTGCCGGTGACCACAACGGTAACCGTTTGGGTGCCTGCATCGGTTGCGGTGATTCCCATAACTACGCTGTCGGGGGAAAGTTCAAGATCGGTACAAACGTATTCCTCTGTAGGTGGAGTGGGCGTGGGCAATTGGGAATCGTCGTAACAAGCCAAGGGATTGCCGAGGACTTGTAAGTTGAGGTAGTTGCCGGGTTGGTAGTTTTCCCAACATACGGTTCCGGTGTAAGAGGTGAAGCCGGTGATGGCCGCGGTGGCAGGGTTGCCCACGCTGGATCCGCCCGTTTCATTCACAGTGAGTTGGAGGTTGCCGGAGTAAGCGGCGCGAGTGGAATCTTCGTAACCTGCAGCTTGCAGTGTGTCGGAGAAAGCCGCGCTAGAAACGGTCACCGAGTAGTCGTAACACACGGTGGTGTTGTCGAAGAGCGTGGTCACATCGGTGTCGTCAGTGAGGTCTAGAGTGGTGTGGCTGCCGTCGGCTTCCACAATGTAAGGGTCGCTCAAAGTCGTGTCGGTACAAGCGTAGACTTCGGTGGTGCCTTCTTCACTAGTGAGGGTGTCGATACAAGTCGGGTAGATAGAACTGGAACACATCACGATGTCGCCGGGTTCACCCGTGTAATACACGGTGGTAACGCTGGTGGTGATGTTGCCGGTGCCTGTCATTCCTGTGGCATCCCTAAAGCTTCCGCTAGGATTGTTTATGGCTATACAAAAGTAAGGAGGAGGGGTGGCGGTGCCATCGCTCATGGTGCTGGTCCAGCTGATTTCTACATCGCCGGCTTCCATGTCTTCTTCAGAAATGGGTCCGGTGGTGCTGAAGGTCAGATCCACACAAGTATTGAGCGGAGGAATCAGACTGTAGTTGAAGCTGTCGCTACAGAGCCCGGCCACGTCGTCGGATTCGCCGTCGCCGTTTTCGTCGTCGAGACCTACTTCCACTTCGGCGGAGTCCGTGTTGTCGTAATCGTCTATGGTGTAGTCGTCGGTGGTGTAAGGATTGCTGTTGCCATCAAAAGTGGAGCTGTCCAAAGCACCTGTATCGTCGTAAGAAGAATAAGTGATGGAATAGAGCCAATCTTCTCCGCTGGAAGCATCTGCATCTACAGTGATGTTGGTGTTGAAACTGGTGCCGTTGAAGATTCCCAGATTTCCCGAGCCAAAGAATCCTGTGGGATCCGTGATGTCGAGATCGATACAATAGGGAAGCTCGACTTCGGCGTAACAGTCTGGGTAAGCCGCGCCGTCGTAGTCGCTGACGTAAACGTAAACGCTATCGCCGGGTTCGGTGTCGGTGAAACTCACGGTGCTGTCTGTGGTGTTCGGGCTTCTGCTTGTGGAAAGGCCCAAGAATCCATAGCGCAAGGTGCCATCCGCATCGGCGGAGGTGTTGAAGACGCCGTCACCCACGGGGTTTGTGGCATCATATTTGTTCACATAATATTGGAACGTTGAATCTGCAGTGATATCACTTCCATCGCTGCCGGTGGCAGTGACTGTGAAAGGTACATCGCTGAAGACATCGCCCACATCCAAGTCGCCCGTTTCTGGGGAAATGGAGAGGGATTCGCAGGTGATGGCTTCTCCACAAACGTCCCAATCGGTTTCTTCAATGTCGTTGATACCGTACCAAAAAATATAATCGCCATCGGGGTCTACCCCTTCGTCGTCGGTGCTTCCGTCGGAACTCACGCTACTGGGATAGATTTCGTGGAAGTCGGAAAGGCTGTAGGAACCTTCTCCGTCTCCGTCGCCGTCACGATCATCGAACACGTCCGGATCAATGTAGAAAAATTCAAGTTTGGTCCAACTTTCGGTGGTGGCGGTTTGCACATGGTCGAAATTTTCCGGCACAAAGAGAATATCTTCTTCTTTGGAGTGACCTGGGCTGAGCCAAGGCAAGAGCGTGATGTCGGTGTCGTCGTCTTGGCCATAACGCCATACGAGACCCACAGGATCTCCGGAGATCCAACTTAAAGTTTCATAGGTGATGGTGGTGCCGTTCCAGGTATCGGTATTGCTACTATCGCTGTTGGAGTTGTACACGACGGTTCCGAGTGCAGTGGTGTCTTTATCAAAGCTACAGTCCACGCCGATGTTGTCTCCGTTGGTACACACCATGTTGCTGGTATCGATGTTGTCCATAAAGTCGTCGTCCAGGGCGATGGCCGTTGCATAAATGGCTGCTCTGAAGTAACGGCTAGAAGTGTTGGTAGAGGTGTTGGTGTGCCAGTGTTCGTGGAGTACTTCGAAACAAGCTCCGTCTCCGGTATTCGTAGCGGGGGTCACTACGGCGCTCACTTGTGCTGAGTCTTCGCTGGATTCGTGAGAAGAGGCGCCTAAGTCTCTCGGTCCAGCTGAAAAAATAACAGCATTCACACTCAAGGGGAGGAGTAAACCTATGGTCAGTGCCGTTAATGCTAGGAGAGTTTTTTTCATGGATTTAAAAGTTTTGAGAGGAAGGAACGTCGTTTTCTGTTTCGATCGGTTGGTTGAGGCGTTCTTGCAAGGAGCTTTCACTTGCGCTGTTGGAACTGCAAGCGACGAGTAGGGTAGTGACCAGGCTGAGGAGTAGGATTTTTTTCATGATTAGAAAGTGTTAGCGTCATCGTGGTCAGTGCCTAAGGGATTGCCTATCTGTAGGCTAGGATCGATTTCAGGAATAGTGGTTTGAGTTCCGTCTCCGGCGTTGTCGGGGATACGCTCTTTCGGTGTCCCTGGAGGAGGTGGCGTATCCGCGGAGTAAGATGCGGTGATTCCCAGGCCCGTTACATCGACGGCGTTGTGGCCGGTTAGGGTGTCTACGCCTTCTGCTCCGACGGCGGAAACGCTTCCACCTGTTTCTGTGACGGTGATGGTTTCGATCATGTACGTGGCAAAGTTCTTACATTGGTCGAAGAGACCAATGGCTTTCTCAGTATCGACTTTGATGTGAATGTCGCCGTGGTCGTAGCGCTTATCCTTTCGCAGGGTTGTGACCATGGCGGCAAAGTTGGCGTATGCCTTTTGAAGCTCAGGAGAGGAGAGTTCACTCACGCTGTGGATGCTGCCCAAACGGACGCGGTCCCAGAGCTCTGCCATACGGAGTGCTACTTCGGGTTTGAAGATTTTGTGAGCTTGTGTGAGTACACCGAGTCCCAGTTGGCTGCGCATCAATGCTTCGGGGTCACCTTCTGGCAAAGGAGCCAAGCGTTCAGTCAGGATGTCGTTGACGGCGACGATTTCTGAATCTGTGAGGCCCATCCTTTTCAACGTGGCGCTTCCCAAGAGGCTTCCCTCACCACCGCTCCAGTTGCTTTCACGGTAACCTTCGATTCCTTCAGTACCCACGAGTACTTGTAGGGTGCTGCCCTCAGGTATTTTCTTGCTGTGGTCCATATTCTCGTTGAAGTACTTCACGATTTTTCTAGCGATTTCCTCTGCGTTTGGTAGGGGAGCTAGGATTTTTTTGATCGCTTCGGTGTTCCATTCGGTTACCACTTCTGCATCAGAGATCGAGAGAGATTCCACCATCAAGCGTTGGATCATGTAGGTCATGGCCTCTGCGCTCCACCCTTCGTTAGGGTATTGTGTTTTCACTAGTTCAGCTACGTTTTTGTGATTTCCATCGAGGGAGAGAGCTTTGTAGGAGAGGCGCGCGTCTTTGAGTTCCATCATCTTTGAGGCATAGCCATCGATAGTGGCTTTTGCCGGAGTGAGTTCTGTACTCTTTGCTTCAGCTTCCATTGCACTAGTGATGCGTTGAAGAGCTTCTTTGCTCTTGGGATCTTCCGCGCCCAGGTTGAGACCGGCAGCCATAGCCTCATCCAAGCTTTGGTAGATGGCGTCTTTTGCGGGGTCGTGTTCCACTCTTCCAAAATCGTCTACTCCGGATTCGTGGGCTTTTTCTTTGTAGTTGGCATAATTCACGACTCTCTCTTGGCCTTGGTCGTCTTTAAGAACATCTCTAGCCAGGTCGGCTTGATCCGTGACTTCTTTTACAGGACCGGTGATGTTACCGGCCAAGTCCGCGGAGTAGTTGAGGTGGCTGTGGCTTTCTCGTCGAATGGTATCTAGAGGAACAGCCGGATTGTCAGTGATGTAGAGGCCTACACGGTGGTAAGTGCCTTGGTCTTCGAAGCCGGTGTAGGAATCGGTGCGTGTGAAATGGAGATTCTCTTTGCCGTTCCATACGAGATAGACTTGGCCTCCTTCGTTCACGAGTTGCATGCCGGATTTGGGATCCACATACATGTCGACTTTTCCATCGACTTTGCTCACTTCTATACGCAGAGCTGGTTTGCCATCGGCCAAGTATGCCGCTTCCAGGTGAATACCTTGGTCGGCGAGTATTTCATTGGGGCCTTCCAGTTGAGTTCCTGGGCCCATGTGTTCCACGCTGCTTTGGCCGATGATTCGTTCGCCGTTGGAGTTGAGCAGGGTAGAACCGGATTTGGAAATTTCGAGGACCATGGGGCTCTTGCTTTGCTCAGCAACCTGTTGGTTGATGCGTTGCTGCATCACGCTGTCCATATCGACGCCCGAGGGTTTGTAAACCGTGTATTCCTTTCCTTTGATTCCCACCTTTATGTAAGGCATGACCAGTCCTGTTGGAAGCAGGGGAGGCATAGGGGTGATGTAGGTCACACCGACTCCTAAGAATTGGAAAGTTTTCAAGTCTTCCACCGCATGGTCACCCATTTGTTGGATGAACATGGCGTTCATTTGTTTCTCCATGAGGGCTACGTCCGCGTCGGACATGCCGGTGGCGGCGAGCACCTCCTTGGTTTTTGCCATTTCCAGGCTGAATTGATCTTGATTGGCTTCCACGAGTTTGTCGGTCTTCTTCACCAGGACGCTGGCCATGTCGCGGTCTACGCCCAAGTTGAGAGCTGCGGCAAGGCCGATAGGAGTGATGAGGGTAGTGGCGCCAAAATTGAGTTCGTAGACTTCATGGTTATCGAGTTTGACTCCTGCTTGGAGGCCGAGGCCGGCATCCATGCTGGAGGCACCGGCGTTGGCACCGCCTACAAATTGAAGTTCAAAGCGTCCACGTTTCACGATCTCTGCGGTGACGCCGATATGTGCTTCGATTTCTTCAGAGTAGACGTTGCCGTTGACTCCTCCATGAAGAACGATGCGTGGCTCATTCAACAGTACTCTTTGAGCATCGAATCCGAGGCCGGTGATGGATACATCTCCGGAATCTCGTCGCATCACCCCGATCATACCGAGGTAGTACTCGTGCATGTTGGCGGCGATTTCTGCACGTTGTGCTTCTGTGAGGTGCATGCCCGTGGTTTTTTCTACACGTTCCACTGCGGCAGCTACTGCGGCTTGGTCGCCTTCTATTGGTTTTTCTTGATAGGCTTTTTCGTCTTCTCGATTCTTAGCCACTTCCAAGCCCAGTTTCACGCCCATTCCATAACGAATGGCTTCGCGGTAGGTGGATTTGGCGTCGTGGTTGTAGCCGCGGCGTTCAAATTCTTTTGCCATGTCGGCTTGGATGGGTGTGTCCAAGGTGAGACTTTTCATCATGTCTTCCCAGTTTTTAAACTGAGGTTTTTCGGGGAGGTAGCGTTCGGCTTCGTCTTTCCAATCCTCTTCATTTTTAAGGAAGGGAACTCCCATGGTCAGCATTTCGTTGACGGCGGCGAGGAAGGCGACTTTATCCACTTTCACCTCTCCATTTTCAGCGTAGGTCACGCCCATGTGTTCGAGTAAAGTCCAAGCCCCTTTTTCGGAAGCTTTTTCTTGGAAAAAGTCGGCGGTGTCGGCCTTTCTGAGGAAGCCTGTTCGATAAGCTTTTCCTTCAGTCAAGTCCATTGTGAGCATGTGGGCTTGATCACCCTTGAAAAGCGCTTCCCAGAATGTGGGTTTGACGATGGGGCCTCCGTCGTTGGCGAGGAAGAGCAGGTCGCACACGCCACGGACTTCTTTTAAGCCAGCGATTGTCTCTGCCATTTTTGGGTCTTCTTTTTGAGCGGCGGCTTTGTCTCCGGTGAAGGAGAGGTGTTCCACGGAAGCCATGAATACCACGGCTCCTTTATAGAATTCGTCGATTTGATTTTTTCTGGCGATGGCTATTTCCAATCGAGCTTGAAGTCTGGCTTCTCGATCGTTGGCTTTAGCGGCTTCCAACTCAGCAATACGTGCGTCGAGTTGAGCGACTTTGGTATTTGCTTTGGATTCTTCCAGGGCGGAGATGCGTTGTTTGAGTTTTTCTTGTCTTTCTGGACTCGCGCCCTCCATTTTAGCTTCTAACTCTTTGATGCGTTCATCGATGCGCGCTTCTCTGGCTTTGTCTGCTTCTATCATTTCAGGTCTTTTCGCTTCCAGTGCGTCGATTCGAGCATCGTAACGAGCGTTTCGATTTTCGTCGGATTCGCCCGTGGTTTTCTTTTCTTTTTCATCCTCGAGTTCTTTGGTGTAGTAGGCGATGTCTCCGTCTGGCTCGGTCAAACTGAGGTATTCAAGCCTCAAGTTTGCGGAATCCTTGCCCATGGCGGCGGTGCATACATCGGTGAAGTCGATTGTGTCGGGTACTTTCTTTCCTTCTCCATTGTATATGTCCTTCCACAGTTCCATGCCGGAGCTTTGACCGCCGGCCTTGGCCATGCGGTTCAAGCTTCGTTTGAAGTCTTCTCCATATTCCATTTCGTCCACGTTGCGGTCAAAATCGGCAGCGCTCCATCCGGTCAAAGAAGCATCCAGAGTGCGGCTGACGCCATCTCTCAGGCTGCCGTAATCTTCTTCCTTTATGTGGCCGAGGTCGAGAGTGCCGTCTGCTTTTTGTTCGTAGGTTCTGCCTCCTGCCGCTAACTTGACGTAGCCGGCTTCGAGGTCAGCTTGTTCCATTTGGTAAGCACCTTGGCGTGTACGGGCTTCGGCTTGCATTTCTGCCATGCTGCGGCCTGGGGTGGTCGCTGTGGCTTCGTCTAGATTGGCTTCGGGTAGTGGCGTGCTTGGGGTTTTGTCGCTGCGTTCAAGAATGGTGACAACGTCGCCTTGGTAGACGGGGTACCAGCTCCCGCTGGTTTTGCCTGCCTCGCGGAATTTATCATCATTGCAACGGAAGAGAGTGACGGTTTCTTTGTTTTTGAGGGAGACCAACTGTACTTGAGTCACTTCTTTAGGGACCATGTGGTCCAGGCGCGTTTTGTTTTGACCTAGGATGGCATCGGCTTGAGTCACTCCATCTTCTTTGATCCCAAAATCGATGGTGTACTTTTTCTTGAGTGCAAAGGCGGTATCTTTTTGACCTTTACTCACACGAGTTCCGTCTGCTCTTTTTAGGTAAATCGTGGAATCTTCCAACTGGTCGTTACTGATTTCTTCCAAAAGCATTCTGCGCTCTTCTTTGAAGCGAATCTGGATGAGTTCTTTCACCTCGTCCTTTGTGATTTCTTTGTTCCCAAGAATATTCGTTAATTTTCCTGCAATGTCTCTTTTTGCCAATTCAGAAAAATGTTCTGAGGCTTTGAGAGTATCGATGAGGGGTTCCAAAATGACCGCTAGTCCTTCTAGAGTGACTTTTTTTGATTGCGCTGAATCAATAAAGTCATTGAGGGCTTTCTTTTGTTCAGGGTCTTTCAATTTTCCAATGACCTCTTTCTTGTAGATTTCGTAAACGTCTGGGGCAGTGTCGCCGCTGGCTTCTGTGCCCGCGCCTACTTCGTGAAAAGTGGCCTCATTGAGCCATGGATTCTCGAACGAAAGTGAGTAACAACGCAATGCCATACGTGTTTTGTTTTGGTTTTAAATCTTGTAAGTGTATCATACTTTTGCAATTTTCACAACTGTCGAATGGCTTTCGAAACTCCCATCCTCATCACGAATTTTAAAGCTTACGAAGAGGCTATTGGCGCGAAGGCGGTGGAACTGGCGAAAATACACGAACGTGTGGCTAACGAACTCGGGGTGAATGTGGCGATTGTGGGAATGACCTTGGATTTGGAAATGCTGGCGGCTGCGGTTTCGATCCCGGTGTTGGCTCAGCACATGGATGGAGTGTCTTATGGCCCGTATACAGGTTTGGTGCCGGTGGACATTGCGCGTTCTATGGGAATCGATGGTTCTATGCTCAATCATTCGGAACGCCGGCTTTCGGATGCGCAGATTGTGGCGGCTTTGGAGAACATGAAGCGGCTCAATATGATGTCGATTGTGTGTGCGGAAAATGAGGAGGAAGGGGTGCGCTATGCTGCTATGGGAGCGGATTTTATTGCGATTGAGATACCCGAACTCATTGGAGGGAACGTATCGGTTTCTCAGGCGCGGCCGGAGGTGATTCAGCGCGCGGTGGCAGCGATTGGCAAAGGCAAAGTGCTTGTGGGAGCCGGAATCAAAACGGGAGAGGATGTGCGCAAGGCTTTGGAGCTCGGCGCCACTGGCGTTCTGCTTTCGAGTGGAGTGGTGAAGGCCAAGGATCCTATGGCTGCCTTGCGTGATCTTTGCAGCGGTCTTAAGGCTTAACTATGATTTTTTCGCGCCTTCGCGGAGGACTTTTCCCACGCTTCGTGGCGCTGTTTCCTTTGCTGTTCCCGCTGTATTTGTTTCGAGGCGTGCTGGCCGGGGTGCCGGTGACCTTCCCAGAGCTCATTTTGGGCTTTTTGTTTTTGTACTTTTTGTTCGATCACGAGCCGTTTCGTTGGTCGGAGTGGCGCAAGCTTTGGCCCGTGGGGCTATTTTTAGTGGCCGGCATTTTGGGTCTGGTGGTGGTTCCACGCGAAGCCTTTATGGTGGATGGGACCGAATTTCCATCCATGGTCAAAGCGCTCGGGATTTTTAAGGGTTGGATTGTGGCGCCGCTGCTCTACTTTGTGATGGCGCGCAGCGTTTTTAGGGAGAAACCCTCGCTGATCGCTTGGTCTCTGCGTGCGCTGCTGGGCAGCGGCGCGGTACTGTCTTTATTGGCCTTGCAACAGGTTATGACCGGCGAGTTTCTGACTCCAGACGGGCGCGCCTCCGGGCCTTTTGAGTCGGCCAATTACTTGGCGCTTTACCTGGGGCCGGTGTTGGTTTACGGGATTTTCGCTTTGTTTGAAGCGCGCACTCGCTGGGAACGAGTTTTGCTGTCGGCGGCCACGGGCCTCTGTGCTCTCGGTTTGTATTTCACGGCTTCCTATGCGGCGTTTATTGCGGTTTTTGCGGCCTTGTTCTTGGGTCTTTTGCTCTTTTTACGTCGGGAAAAACCACGGTATTTTTATGGGGCGCTTGCGGTTGGCGCTGTGGGTGGGCTTTTGCTGGTGCTTTCGCAACTCGGCAGTGACAAATTTGCGCAGTTCTTGGACTTTTCTGTGCGCTCTTCCTCTAGTGTGCGCATTCAGGTCTATACCATTGCAGTGTCTTTATTGGAGCAGCATCCGCTGCTGGGGATTGGCCTAGGTCAGTTCGAGCAGCAGTACCAAGCGGTGGCGGTAACGACGCTCGGCCAGGAGCCTTTTGAATGGAACATGCTGCACCCGCACAATTTGTTTTTGGCGACCTGGCTTTCTATGGGCGCGCTGGGTCTCGTGGCTTTGCTGGCGCTGTTCTGGAAAGCCCTGCCCTGGCTTTTTGAAAAAGACCATCAAGGCCGCAGCTTGGCCGCACTCATGCTCGTGGTCCTTATAGTCCACGGATTCTTTGACACGCCCTACTTCAAAAACGATCTGGCTTTTCAATTCTGGTTGCTGCTGGCTGTTCTTCTCTAGGCGCCCGCTTAGGCGGCCGTGAGCGGCAGATTGAAATAGTTCTTCACGAAATCCTTGAGTTCGGCTTCGGTGAGTTTGTCGGTGGTCTCCACTCCTTTGAGTTTTTCGGCGAGTACCTTGTGTTCTTCCAGTTGGTGTTTGAATTCGTGCTTGGCGGTTCCCGGACCAAAAATAACGAGTTCGTCCGCGTCCATGATGTGAGTGAGGATTTCTCGAGAAAACGTTTTCATTTCATTGTGACGGCGTTCCTCTTGCTTCTGTTGATTCACGATCGTGAGGTGTTCGTTGGAGTCGTGGGTTCCGTGAATGTGGGACTCTACTGCAGAACCAAAATGGGTGAGAGTCATCTCTGCCAATTTGTTGGATTTTACAAGAGTGGCATGAGCGTGGTCGATCCAAATTCCATAGTAGGTGTGCATGAAGGGCGTGGGTTATTTCGTGCTTTATGATAGCATGTTTTTGATGAAACGAACAGGTGAAGTCGTACACGGAGCAGGTCGCGGAGCGGGACTGGGTTTTCCCACGCTCAACGTGGCGGTGGCCGATTTTGAGCTGCCGTTTGGGGTCTATGTGGGTTGGCTTACGTTTGAACAAAAAAAGTATTCAATGGTGATGAATTGGGGAGGGCGGCCGACCTTTGGTGAAGAGGCGCCGGTGCTGGAAGTTCACCTGCTGGAAGGCTCAGGCGATTTTTACGGGAAGACAGTGGAAGTGGAGGTGGGGCCGAAACTTAGGGAGGTGCGTCGTTTTGCGGGTGTGGCGGAATTGAGGACTCAGATTGCGGAAGATGTGCGCCGAGCGAGGGAATTTTTTCAGAGCGGAACTCTTTGACTTTAGCATCGATGGTGGCCTTGGCGTCCTTGGGGGAGGTTTTTCGCAGGCGCCAGGTTCGCGGATCTTCTTCTTCGTTTTCAATCATGCCGGAGTGGAGCAGCCGTTCGTGGGCCGGGCAAACGGGGACGATGTTTTTGGGATCGTGAGAAGGGGAGAGTCGGTAGCGTTTGGTGTGGTGCAGGGAAGTGGCCGGCTTTTTGCAGCCGGGAAAAATGCAAAAGCCTTGGGTCTGAGCGTAGATCAGCCGGCGGGTGGCGGCGGGAATGGGGCGGTTCGTGGCTTGCGCGGCTTTGCGCTCGGCGCAGCTGGGGCAGATTTTGATGACCACTTGTGGTTCCAGCGGTGCTTTGTGCTGAAACATGAATTGCAGGACTTCGTTGAAGGTGAGTGTGACGTGTTTTTCTTTTTCGAGTTGATACTTGAGTGCGCGCAGACGTTTTTCGGTTTCGGGCGCGACGGGGAAGGTCATGCTGCCCCATTGCAGTAAGTTGCAGTTGTTGTCCGGCAACCCCACGTGGGGTTGGGAGGCGTCTTTTGGGATTTCTGTAAAGGCTACTTTCCTCATTTCTTGCACGTACGTTTCTAGGGCTCGTGTGTTCATGCGATCCACTTTCTCTGCCCACTCTTGATCGGTATCGGGCGTGGCAATGTAAGCCACCTTTTCCAGCTTCGACCAACCCTGGCTGCCCGTGACCAGTTGCTCTTTGAGCAGAGGCTTGTCCGCTAGTTTGGCCTCCAGGTAAAGGACCCGATCCACGGATTCCGCACTCAAGCCTCCCAACTTAAAACTGAACTCGTAAATGGAGCCGAAGCTTTTCTTCTTATAGAGCTGGCGGCGCATGACTTCCGGCAACAGGCCGGCGAAGCGGCGTTTCCATACGCGCGCGTTGGTGCCGTACTCCTGGCAAAGGTGGTAGAGGTCGGTGTCGGAGAGCGCTGCGGGGTTGGTGGGGGCGATTTCATTCATGCTTACTAGGCTAGCACCCAAAATGCCCCGTGTCCTGACAAAGATCTGACAAAAACCTGAATCGCAGATTCATGCAAAAGGGCACCATCGCAGATGGTCGTGCTGACAGAAACTCCCTCAAAAAGCACACTACTGTGTCAGCATTGATTTTGCACCCCCGAGCAGGTTAAGATGGCGTGGTGAAAGAATTCCTCCAAAAACTATTTCCACCGCTGCATCCGTTCCGACTTTTTTATCATAAGTGCATGGCGGTGGCGGCGGCGCTTTACTACCGATTCCCTGCCAAAAATATGGTGGTGATTGGAGTGACGGGTACCAAAGGCAAGACCACGACTTGCAACATGATCCATCGGATTTTTATGGAGTCGGGCCGCAAGACGGGACTCCTCACCACTGTAAATTTTAAAATCGGCGACCAGGAAGAAGTGAATTTGGCCAAGCAGTCCACGCTCAGTCCTTTTGGGCTTCAGGCCAAAATCAAAGAGATGGCGGATGCGCGCTGTGAGGTGCTGGTGCTCGAAGTCACGAGCCATGCCTTGATCCAAAGCCGCACGTGGGGAATCAACGTGGACACGGCGGTGCTCACGAATTTTGCTCAGGATCACTTGGACTACCACGACACCATGGACGAGTACATGAAGGCGAAGGGACGACTCTTTGAACAACTCAATGTGTCCGATCGCAAGCCTGATGTGCCCAAGGTTTCTGTGATCAATATGGACGATGCGGCGCACGACTATTTCGAAGCTTTCCCTACAGATCAGCAGTTCAATTATGGAATTTTGAAGGGGACTTATGTGGGGCGCAATTTGGAACCTCACGCCAATGGCACCAACTTTTTACTTCGCATTCCGAATGGCGAAATGCCGATTGAGCTCCATATTCCGGGCCGCATGAACGTGTACAACGCTTTGGCGGCGGCCACGGTGGCGACCGCGCATCGGATTAACCTGCAAACCATTCAGAAGGCACTGCAAAAAATGACGCCTGTGCAAGGCCGACTTGAACTCATTGATGAGGGGCAGCCCTTCACGGTGGCTGTGGATTATGCTCACACGGAAGATTCGCTCGACCAGATGCTGGGTATGTTCCGTGAGCTCACCAAGGGCAAATTGATTCTGGTTTTTGGAGCCTGTGGAGAGCGAGACACCAGTGCACGGCCCAAAATGGGTGCCGTCATTCACAAACATGTGGACACTTTTATTTTGACCGACGATGATCCTTATATGGAGGATCATCTCAAGATCGCGGAGATGCTGCGCTCGGGGGTCCCCCGAGAAGAAGGCAATGGCTTTTGGCAGATCCTCGACCGTAAAGAGGCGATTCGTTTGGCTTTGCATCTCGCGAAGCCGGGAGACACGGTGGTGGTTTCCGGTAAAGGAGCGGAAGAATTCCAAGTGGTGGGCAAACTCAAAATTCCTCACGACGATCGAAAAGTGCTGCGCGAACTTTTGAGTCGAGCTACACGCATTGAAGTCCCCAACGCATGATTCCAGGCTTTCTCATCATAGACAAACCTGAAGGCTGGACCAGCCACGACGTGGTTGCGAAAATGCGTGGGGTTTTGCACGAAAAGAAAATTGGGCATCTCGGCACGCTGGATCCGCTCGCGACCGGGGTTTTGGTGCTGGCTGTGGGCCGCGATGCCACGAAGCAGATTCAAAACTACATGAAGCTGGATAAAGAGTACGAGGTGGAAATGGAGCTTGGGAAATTTTCGGACACTTACGATCGCGAAGGCCAGGTGCAGGTGGGTGGCGATTTGAGCGCCCTGACTGAGGAAAAAGTCTTGGCTGCGCTGGAACCCTTTTGGGGCAAAACCATGCAAATGCCGCCGGCTTTTTCCGCCAAAAAAATCAATGGGAAGAAGGCTTACGAGTTGGCGCGAGCAGGGAAGCCGGTGGAGCTCAAAGCGGTGGAAGTGGAAATGCAGGCGCGGGATATTGTGGTGGAACTCCCCTTCGTGCGTTTTGTCCTTACGGTCTCCAGCGGTACCTACGTGCGTTCTCTGGTTCACGATCTGGGTCAGGTGCTCGGTTGCGGAGGCTTGCTCACTCAGCTGCGCCGCACGCGAGTGGGGCCTTTTGAACTCAAGGAAGCTCGCACCATTGAATCTTTTACTACGCCCTGATGTTTCCAATTCTGCTCACTAGTTTTGGACTCACGGCTTTCTTCGGGCTTTTGGTCCTGAAGTTTTTCCCGAGTCTGGGGCTCATGGATAGGCCGGAACGTTATGGGCATCAGCGCAAAGCCATTCCTTACCCAGGAGGCGTGGCTGTGGTGGCTGCTATTTTGCTCACGAGTGCGCTTTTTTTGAAGGAGAATCCACTGATTTTGTCTTTGTTCAGCTCTGTGGTCCTTTTGGCGGTGACCTGTTTTTGGGACGATCGCCGCGGGCTTTCGCCCAAGCTGCGCTTGATGATTCAATTGCTGGCCGCGTTTTTGTTGGTCTTGGGGGGGCTGGGAGTGAGTTCCATCACCAACCCGCTCGGAGGAACCATTGTGCTCGATGCCTGGCAAATTCCGGTGAATCTGGGTGAGCTCAGTTTCACGATTACGGTGCTCGCGGATCTGCTCACGGTGGTGTGGCTGGTGACGATGACCAATGCTTTCAACTGGATCGATGGGGTTCCGGGCATGGCCAACAGTGTGGCGGCCGTGGCTTCCTTGGTGCTGCTTTTGCTCAGCACGCGTGCCGGTTTCCATTCTGTGGATCAGAGCCTTGCCATCGCTCTTTCAGCCATGGTGCTCGGTTGCAGTCTGGCTTTTTTGATCTTTGATTTTCCGCCGCCGCGCATGCTGATGGGCGACACGGGTTCCATGACGCTGGGCTTTTTGCTCGCCGTGATCGCCATGATTTCCGGAGGGAAAATTGCCACCACTATCTTGGTGCTTGGCTTTCCGCTCCTCGATTTTGCTTGGGTCATTGCGCGTCGCCTGCTCAAAGGCCAATCGCCGTTCAAGGGGGATCTCTGGCACTTTCATCACCGGCTGCAGAAGGCGGGTTACAGTGATGCCAAGATCGTCGTATTTTTTGCTGTGAGTTCCGGGATTTTTGGGGCTTTGGCCTTGATGCTCCACACTGAGGGAAAGGCATTGGCTCTGGGTGGAATTTTGCTCATGATGGCTGCTCTGGTGGTGCTGCTTTATTCTAAAAAATAGAGGAACTCCCGCAAAAGGCGTGCTGCTGCGTCAACTTCCTCAGCCCTTTGTTGTCGTATCAGGTCATACGGCTCCGCAGGGCAATCGTTGTTTCCTTGCGTCACATCCTTTTGCGAGAGTTCCTAAATGTGCTAGGCTGGAGCCAGTTTAACCACGCGCTATGAAATCCAAACTCTCCGCCATTTTTTTAGCCGCTCTTTTGCTCACCGCTTGCCAGGCCAAGTCCGAAGACACGGCTCAAGTGGAATTGGCGTCTGATCCCGAATTGGAAATGGCTCAGCCCCTCGAGGCGAGTTTTATGAGTGACGGACAAAGTTTCGCTTACACGCTCTACTATGATGGAGAGCTGATGCAGATTGTGGATGGTCAATTCGACGGCGCGGGTATGGTGGGCCCCAGCTTCAGTGTGAGTGGAGGTGCTCAGATTGTGGTGAAAACGGAAACGAGTGTGGCGGCTTCCGAACTGCCGGCCATGGCCGAAAAACCTCAGAGTGTGAACGGCCTCATGGTCTACCATGCTTCTGAATTGCAAGATACCTGCGTAGTGACTACTTCTATTATTCCGGTGAGCGTCGAGGTTTTGGTCCTGACGATGAAGAGCTGTGATGGCCAAAATTCTCAAGCGGGTCAACAGGCGTTTTACAGTTTGCTCGAAGGGCTGGAAGTGAAGGCGCTGTAGGGCGTTTTTTGACCGTGACGCTCATAGGAGTG
>CALQZQ010000011.1 GCA_943349825.1 Candidatus Peribacteria bacterium
ACCTTGCTCTTTGCTTCTATGACCTTCGTGGCCACGCTCTTGGTAGGAATTTTTAGTAACAAAGGAATTGAGGTCAATCTGTTTGGTAATGAACCTATTGCCGTTTTGACGGGCACTCATCTTGCACTCACGACTCGAGTGGACACCGATGTGCAAAGTGGTTATGAACTCACCGACAACGTGGTGCTGGCCAAGGAAGGGGAATGGTCCTACTGCGACTACACGCTGCCTGCTGAGCCCAGCTACGCTGTTGAACTGGTCCAAGTGAATGTGGACGAAGCCATTGTGGCCGGCAGTGTTTTCGCCGTGGACATGGTCTTTAAAAACACCGGAAATACGCGGCTCTATTCTTTCAATGCCGGCTGCAGCGGGCTGCCTATGTTGAATGTGGGTACTCAAAAAACTCAAGATCGAGAGAGTGTGCTGGGCCGCAGCGATTTGATGATTTCGGGTTGGATTTCTTCAAACCGTGTCCAAATGACAGATGATTATGCTGACCCAGAAGGCACTTTCCATGTGATTTTCCAAAGCATTGCTCCGGAAGGAGACAACATTTATCGCGAGTTTTTCCAGCCGGTGGTGGAAGGCAAGGCTTGGATTTCTGAAGTTTTCGGGGTAGACGTGCCCGTAGGGACTCCCACCGAGCAAATGACCAGTGATATTGGTTTCGTACAAGATGTCTCTATGTCTGCCGGAGCTTTGTCCGGGCTGGAGCGCAACATTCAAGTGGAACTGGCCACTCAAACCATGCATGTCCGTTTTGGGGAAACCAACGTGTGGGACCTGACTGTTTCCACCGGGGCTTACGCCACTCCGACTCCACGCGGCACTTACCAAATTCTATCTAAACAAGAGCTGCGCATTGGAGGGCAATCCCCTCACTACCGCATGCCTTACTTCCAAATGTGGGACAGCCGCGGTTATGGACTCCATGCCTTGCCTTACCTCGCCACCGATGGAGGAGTGTTCTGGTCTGAAGCCTTGACGCACATTGGGATCCCCGTGAGCCACGGTTGTATTCGAATGCTGCCCGATGACGCCGTGCTGCTCTACAACTTTACGGACATTGGAACGCCGATAGTGGTGTACTAAGAAGGCAAAGCCATTTCCTTCACTAGGCCCACTTTGCGTTCAGGAAATGGCTTCGCCTTCTTTACGATTCCAGGAATTTCAGTTCCACCTTCAAAATGGTGTTGCGGAGCATTTGGGTGACGGTGAATTGCCAGCCTTCAAGTAGGATGCTTTGGCCTTCGCGCGGAAGTTGGCCGAGTTCGTCGATGATGAGGAAGCTGACGGTTTTGTATTCGGGGTGTTCGAATTCCAGTTTGGTGAGCTCCGCGATTTCGTCGAGCTCCGTGCGGCCGGTGATTTCGTAGTGATTTTTGCCGAGGGTTTTGACGTGGGCTTCGTCCGTGTCCATTTCGTCTTCGATGTCGCCCACAAGCTCTTCCAACAGGTCTTCCATGGTCACGAGACCTTCGGTTCCGCCGAATTCGTCGATGACGATGGCCATGTGCTGGCGTTTCTTCTTGAATTCACGGAAGAGGTCTTTCACGTGCATGGAATCCGGCACTTTGATGGGCGTGAGGAGCTTGATTTGGCGTATGGAAATTTTTTCGGGGTGCTCTTCTTCGTGCACGGCGCGCAGCAATTCTTTGATGGAAAGAATGCCCACAATGTGATCGATGTTGTCGCGGTAAATGGGAATGCGCGTGTGGCTGTGATTGACAACGAATTCCGCGGCGTTGTCCAGGTGATAATCCTCCGGCAGAGCGTCCATGTGCACACGAGGCGTAATGATGTCTCCGACTTTGATGTCGTTGAATTCGAGAGCGTTTTCAATCAGAGCGAATTCGTGCGCATCGATGGAACCTTCTTCCGCGCCAATGGAAGCCATAGCGATGAGCTCTTCGTCCGTGACTTGGGTGTGCTGGCCCGCTCCAAAAAACTTCAGCATGATGCCCACGAAGAAATCCAAAACGAAGATGATGGGCGTCAACATGACTCCGATGGCATAGAGCGCTGGTGCAAAGAACGGGCCAATGATTTTGGCGTAAGTACTGGCAAGGGACTTGGGGACGATCTCACCGAAAATCAGAATGACGGCCGTGAGTACTCCCGTGGCAATTCCGATTCCCGCATCGGCGAAGATACGCGTGAAAGCCACCGTGGTGATGGTGGAAGCCGCAATGTTCAAAAAATTGTTGAGTAACAAAATCGTGATCAGCGTTTTGTGGTGCGAGTGTTTGAGTTTGGCTAAATAATTGGCTCCTCTTCTTTTGCTTTCGACAAGAGTCCGGACTTGCGCCGGAGTGATGGAAATGATCGCGGTCTCGCACGCTGAAGTTAGAGCGGAGAAAACGAGGAGTACGGTGACGAGAGCTAACTGTGGGTCCAAGTGTGTGGAAAAAACTTCTCGCACTATAGCACATCAATGTGTGGAGAACCACTGCTGTGCAAATTCCGCTTCGCCGGCGAGGCCGGGGCGGGATTCTACGCCACTGGTTTGTGCCGGGGGGCGCGTCCACTTGTACAGAACTTCGGGCTCCACTCCTCCTGCGCTACTGCCGTATTCTATCGTCATCATTTTTCCTGAGGGATTGCTCGTAAGGCTCACGTCGCAAGAGACGCTTTCGATGGAAAAACCCACGCTGACGCTTCTTTGTTTGTTCTGATCTTTGTCCGTAATGTCTACGACTCCGGTTACTACATTGTTCAAAGGACCTTCTGCCAAAGTAAAATATTCGAAACAAACGCGCGTGCTGGGCGACTGCTGCTGCCAAGGGCCTTTTCCGTCGGTGCAGGCCTCCAAACCTTTGGCTGCATAGGCGTGCGTCCACTCCATGATTTCTGGGGCGTGGAGGGCGTAAATGTCTTTCGTGGAAGGTGCTGGTCTCGCGGATTCCGGCTTGGTTTCTAGAGTTGCTGGAGCGGCGGCGGCCGAGGCTTCCATCACCGCGTTCGAGCTCACCAAAAACTCATCGGATTCGAGTTCTCCCTGTGAACAGGCTACGAGTAGAGGGGCGGCGAGCCAAGGACGCATGGGAATTGTTTATAAGTGACCATCATCTTAGTTTTGTCCTTTTCTGTCAAATTAGTTATGATCTGCGCATGAAGATCCTTTCCGGCGAACTCAAAACTTTGTTCGAAGCTGCGGTGCACGCCGCTTTTCCTGAATTGGGGATGGACGATTTGATGAAAGCCGTGACGGTGGAAGAACCGCGAGACAGTTCCCACGGAGATTATGCCAGTGGGCTGGCGATGCGACTGACTAAGGTGCTGGGGAAGAGCCCGGCGGCAATTGCCGAAGCCGTGATGGCGGTGTTTCCCAAAGATTACCGCGTGGAAAAATTGGAATTTGCTGCGCCCGGGTTTATTAATGTGACTTTGAGCAGCGCGTTTTTGCAAGAAACGGTGAAGACTTTGGAAAGCGGATTTTCGATTGAGCGCGGCATCAAGACCGGGGCGGACCACACGCGACCTGTAATTGTGGAATACAGCAGCACCAATGCGGCCAAGCACATGGGAGTGCACCATATCATCACGACTATTTTGGGAGACGCAATTGCGAATCTTTTTGAATTCATGGGGCACGAAGTGATTCGCATCAACCATTTGGGAGACTGGGGTACGCATTTTGGAAAAATCATTTACGCGATTGAGCAGTGGGGCGACAAGGCCGAAGTGGAGGCGCATCCCAATGACGAATTCACTCGGCTCTATGTGAAGTTCCACGAAGAAGCGGAAAAAAATCCGGCGCTGGAAGATGAGGCGCGAAAACTTTTTAAGGCGCTGGAAACCGGCGACCCGGAGCGGCTTGCGCTGTGGAAATGGGTAGTGCACGAAAGCCTGATGGATTTGGAAAAGATTTTCAAACGTCTGGGAGTGGAATTCGACTACATTACGGGCGAAAGTTTCTATTTGAAAATGGCGGACGAGGTGCTGGCGGATGGAATCGCCAAGGGCGTTTTTGTGGAAGGCGAGGGTGGCGCGTTGATTGCGCCCATTGAAGGGGCTGAACTGCCGGCGCTGGTGCGCAAGGCCGATGGAACGACTTTGTATTTGACGCGTGATTTGGCGACGGTGCGCTACCGCACTGAGACCTGGCATCCGCAGCTGATTTTGTACGTAGTGGACCATGCGCAGTCGCTGCACTTTCAACAGAATTTTGCGGTGGCGAAGTTGCTGGGCTATTCCGAAGACACGGGTCTGGAACACATTTCTTTTGGGCGAATGAATTTTGCCGGAGGAGCCATGAGCAGCCGTAAAGGAAATGTGATTCGTCTCAACGACATGTTGAACGAGGCGGCCAAGCGCGCCGGCGAACTCGCGGCCAGCAAGAGCGTGGATTTTCCGCGAGAAGAACTTTACGCGATGGCGGAAACTCTGGGCGTGGCGAGCGTGAAGTACGCGGTGCTGTCGCAAGATCGCAACAAAGACATTTTGTTTGATTGGGACAAAATCATTTCGCTGGAAGGGAACTCCGCACCCTATCTTTTGTATTCTTACGCACGTGCTGCGACCATTTTGCACAAGGCGGAAAAAATGGATTTGGGTGGCTTGCCTCAGTTCACGGATCCGGCGGAAATCGCGCTCGCACAAAAATTGGTGAAATTTCCGGAAGCCTTTGAACGCGCCGTCACTGACCGCAAGCCGCACGTGATTTCCACGGCGCTCTACGAACTGTGCCAGGAGTTCAATCGTTTCTATGGCAATGCGCCCGTGCTGAAGGCCGAGACTCCGGAAAAACTGCGCACGCGTCTGGGGCTGGTGCAAAGCTTTTTGTTTGAAGTGAAAGTGGCGCTGGCTATTCTCGGGATTCCGGCGCTGGAGAGGATGTAGGGAGGGCTTTGGCTTTGATTCCAAAATCTTCCTTGATGTTGTCCCATAGGACGGCTTTGTAATCCTCCCAGGCTTGTTGTTTGTCTACTTCCGTGACATCAAACTTGCCTTCCATGCTCGCGAGGGCTAGGCCTTTGCCCTTTAAATCTTCGTAAGCGGCAACTACGGCCTTCCAAGGTGGCCCCATTTTGGGATCGTTTTCCAAAAAGGCGCTCATGCTAGCCATGGTTTGATCGGGAGTCATGTTTCCACCACTCAAGCCTTCCAAAGTGTCTCCCTTCACCCCACTGATTATAGCGGTGATCCCACCCATGATGGTGTCGTAGTTGGACGCTGCTTTGGGCAACACGGAAAGGAATTCCCCCATCTTGGCGACCAGTATGTCTGCACTCTTTTTCACTTCTTCCGCCTGAGCTTTTAGAGCTTCACCTCGTTCTCCCCATTCGCGTTTGGCTACGAGGGCGGCGGCTTCGGGCATGGCTGTTGTTGCTTCTTTGGCCACATAAACTCCAGCGGCCACAGAGCCTCCTATTAAAGCCGTGATGCCCAGAACCTTCATTACGCGACGCCAGAAAGTGCCGCGCTTTTTCTCGACTTCTTTGGCGTCTATTTTTTCACGCAGCTCTTTCAAGGCCTCGGGAGTTATCCCTTTTTCTTTAGCCCACGCGTCCAGCACGTCGGCGTCTACCTGCAATGGTTCTTTGTCGTCAGCCATAGTTTTGTTTTCTCATCATTATACCTGATTTTTTGGGTTTGTTGAAGGGCGGGCCGGGTTTTGTTACACTGGCGGTACATTCATCCCACTTCTTATGAAGTTTGCCTTTCTTCGCTCGCTCAATTTTGAAAACTTTAAAACGACGTTTTTGCGCTTTCCTCTCAGCATTTTGAGTGGAGCGGTGGCTTCGTGGTGTGCGGTGTACATGAGTTACGGGGCCTATGATGGTTTTCCACAAGAAGTGACGCAGCTTTGGGCGAGCAGCTTCGTGGGGATTTTGCTGTTCACGGGACTCGCGCTTTTTGCAGAAAGAATGCGCTTGCGTTCTTGGCTGATTCAGTTGGTGGGGATCCCAGTGCTTTACTTTTTGATTTACTGTGCGGATTTTGATCACGAGATGGTGTCCGCGCTGCGCGTGGCTCTGGTCTTTTTGTCTTCCCTCGCACTGATTTTTTCCGGGCCCTATGCGCTGACTCGTGAAGACAAAGGCTTCTGGCTCTTTTTTGTAAAAGTGTGGAACCGGGCAATGTTCGCCATTGCCACAGCCATCATTACCGTGATCGCTTTGAGCTTGGCGCTGGTGTCCATTGAAAATCTTTTTGAGGTAACTGTGGACAGCCGCTGGTACGAATATCTCTACGCTATTTTCCTAGTTTTTATTCCCAATGTGGTCTTTTTGATGGGCATGCCCGGTGACTTTAAAAAACTGGAAAAAGAGACTCCAGCTTTTTCTTTCCGTGCACTCGGAACGTATTTGTTTTTACCGCTGCTCTCGATTTACTTTTTGATTTTGGCCACTTATGTGGTGAAAATTTTGGCCACGCAGGTGTGGCCCGATGGCTTTGTGGCGATGCCTATTATTATTTTTTCCGCCATTGGTTTTGGAATGTACGCTTTGATTTTTCCGCTCTTGCAAGAAAAGGGGAATCGCTTGTTACAGTTCATGAGCCGTGTCTCTTTGTGGTCTTTGCCGGTATTCACCGTGGTGTACTTCATCGCTTTCTGGCAGCGCATTGAGCAGTATGGACTCACAGAAATGCGTTACTTGGGCGTGGCACTGGGCGTGCTGATTTTGGCTTGGTCCCTGTACTTTGGCTGGGCTAAAAATCCTCGCCTGAAGGCCATTCCTGTGGGACTTTTTGTGGTTCCATTTTTGCTGAGCTTTGGGCCTTGGGGAGTGTTCCAAGTCACCCAGTGCAGCCAGATCAGCCGTTTGGAAAATCTCTTGGAAAAAAATGGGCTGCTTGCGGAGGGCGTGTTGGTGCCTTCCAGCGACGAAGTGGTGGGCCAAGAGGCGCGCCAGGAAATCAGCAGCACTTTGGACTACTTGGTGGACAACTATGGAGCAGAAGTGGTGGATGGAATTTTTGAGGCAGGGGAGTATTCCAGTGCGTCCGGACTCATGGAGCAACTCGGCATTTCCTATGAATCCATGTATGGCTACCTGCCTGAAGACGGCGGCAAGGATTACTACTTTGGGGCGAACGATATGGATGCACAATTGCTGGACGGTTATCAGTACCAAATGCATTACTACTTCTACGATTCGGCTCCGCTGGGAGGTGGCGGTTCCGCCGACGCAACGCTCAACGATCTCACTTACACGGTGGGGAAGAAAGAGCTCACGTTCCACTACAACACCACAGCCAATGCCCTGGAAGTGAGTGGGGCCGGCACGACCTTGTCCATTCCCATGACGGACTTCTTGGCCGGCTTGGAAGCGGAACATCCGGAACAAAGCCCTCTTCCCAGAGAAGACTTTGTGATTTCCGGAAGCAACGGCTCCTTGGCGCTTAAAGTTTACTTCACTAGCATTTCTTACCGCCGTGTGGACGGGGAAACTGTTTATTTATCGCTGGATGGAGACGTTTTGGTGAAGCTGAAGTAGAACTTAGTGTACCTTTTGCTCAGCATGGAGCGCATAGGGAAAGTTCATGAACTTTCCCTATGCTTCCTTAGAGGTTTGATGCTTCCCAAAAGGTACACTAAGTTCGCTCGGTTATGGAATTTCGAACTCTCTTTTCGCCCTTTGTCCCAAGCGGTGAAATAGGGCTTGCCCTTGAGAAGCGACCTGCTAAACTACGGTGGCGCTTTGTTGTGCACCGTGGATGTCGCTTACGCGACTCTATGGCTTAGCACTGAAGTGCTTGGGAGAGGTGGCCGAGTGGCCGAAGGCGACGGTTTGCTAAACCGTTATACGGGGTTAACTCGTATCGAGGGTTCGAATCCCTCCCTCTCCGCCAAAATTGGGAATCCGCATTTGAAGCCGAAATGGGGTCGCGCCGAAGGCGCGACACTAATGCATTCCCCCCAAAAAATTCTGAATCTGAAAGGATTTTCCACGCTCCGCGTGGCTCAAAAAGTACGGTTCGATCCTTAATTTG
>CALQZQ010000012.1 GCA_943349825.1 Candidatus Peribacteria bacterium
TACTCGTTCGCACCAAAACAAAAATTCCTTTTCCATATTGCCCACACGCCTTCAAAAAAGGCAGCACTCCATCTGCTCCCAAATACGCATTCACCGTGAGCGCATCCAAAACGGAGGCCTGCTCTTTTCCAAACACTTCCAATCCACCGAGCAAATGCGCATAGGCCTCGGCTGTGGATCCAATATCATTGCGTTTCCCATCTCCAATCACCAACAAACCTTTGGCCTGTGCGTACTTACAAGTTTCTTCAAAAGCCCAGATACCATGCGAACCCAATTCTTCATAAAACGCGAGCTGCGGCTTCACCGCGGGCACCAAATCGGCCACCGCATCGATGATTCCCTTGTTGAATTCAAAGTAAGCGTGCGCCGCTCCTTCCGTCGTTTCACCATATTCATTCGCCGCGTGCTTCACCAAAAACGCCGGCAGCTTTTTGAGCTGAGGGTCCAGCCCCACACAAACGGCACTGTTCTTTTTCTGAATGGCGGCTACCAGTCGGTCGGCAAAGTTCATGGGGGAAAATTAGATCCTCCACCTTATAACACACTAGCGCTGTGCAGTGAAGACTTGCACTCGTTGCTCCGTTTTATAAGGAACAACCATAAAAGCAGTGGCAGCAGCGAGGGGGAAGAATCCTTCATACTCGCCTGTCTCTTTCAAAACTTCTAGAGCACTGGCAACGACCTCTCTTTGGTCAGGAGGAACGGGATACGTTAAACCCAAAACCGTCATAAGCTCTGCATCGGAGTACTTTTTCATAACAGACCTAGGAACCTCCAAATGAACAAAACCATAACTATTATCAATCTCATCGATTGAAGATTGCAAAGCTTCAGCACTCAAAGAGGTATCAGCCGCTTCAGAAGAGGTGGGAGCTGTGTCCATAGCCAGGACCAAGGCTTCTCGTGCTACTTGCAGCTCACCCAGGGTCCGTGCCGCTTGATAACCTTCTAAATAAGTCCTTCGAGAGAGCGGGTAGTTCTTTGACAGCAAAGCTCGATAGGTAGCATAACTGACTGCAGCAGGCCTTTGTGGGTGATCCCCGGATCCCATGAGTCCATTGTGCAACTCTTCAGAAAGACGAACCACCTCTCCCTTCTTTACCTCCGCCCCCGCGGTCTCCGCAGGCACTGCCACTTCGGCTAGAGTGTAGACCGGTCCGTAACTTTGTGTGTACTTCAAAACTTTTGGGCCTTCTTCCTCAACAACTGCAACAGCCGCTTCGGGTCTTGGAGTTCTTTCGGGAAAATTAAATTCTCCGCCCCCCTGCCAAGCCACAGAAAGGGTCGCATACATATCGGTGGCATCCACATTGGGCAAACGAATGAAGTCCACTCCAAGCTGTGCCGCAAAGACAAGCTCACCGGGAAGTTTAGGCATCGGACGTTCAAGAGCAAAGCCCAGAGCTCCATAAGGAACACCATCCAAAGCTTGAGCATCGGGCAAGTCCCCGGGTTCCCCAGAAACTCCAACACGCAGATCCAAGGCTACTGGCCCTTGCCTCCATCCCACCATTCCTCCACTGCGATCCCAACCGGATCCGGTGGCACCAAAAACAAAATCTGTAGTTCCCCCCAAGTAAACACCATGATCGACACCCATAGGCGTCCATGCAAAATCGCCTCCCAAACTAGGACGTGGAGTCTGATCCCCTACCTCCGTAAGACCAATATTGTACTGAGAAAAACTTTCATTCCCAGCCCCCACTCCGGCGCGTCCCACAAAGGCCGCATGAGGAGGCTTAATCTTAGGAAAATGGAAAGGCGTAGGTTCTTTCCTAGGTTTAGGATCTCTCACCGGCCTTTCAATCACAGGTTTTTCCACCACCACAGTTGCATTGGGAAGAACGGCAACGGGAGTGGCTGGAGGGAGAGGTGCCACCACAGGTTCAGGAGGACAAGAAGGCAACCTGACCAAACGGCCATCATTCGTAAGGTCCGTAGGCAAAATAACCATCGTTTCAGGAAGACCCGTCTGAGGATTCACACGAGGAAGCGTACCCGCATAGAAGTGCCCTTGATAACAAGTTTGCGGAACAGGGGTCCCACCACTCTCTGCCTGAAAAACCTCGCGAAAAACAAAATTGCGGTCCGGAGTTTCCAGCACGAAATCCAGGGGGTAAAAAGCGCAATAACCTGCACCCACTTTCATCACTTCATACCCCGCGGCAACCTGTTGTGCAGCGCCTTCATAGTTTCCACAAGAACCAGCATCCTGAATAACAAAATGAACTTTATCCAAGGTGTCCTTAGGAACCGTACGCAAATCTCCACCGTCCTGAGCAAAAACATCGGACGTAGCCTGGGCTGCAGCAGGCGCACTGAGCCCTCCAAGCAGAACCAGTGCAAGCGGAAGTCCTAAACGAGGGGAGGATTCAGGCATATGATATTAAGAAGAGCCAATTCTAAAACATAACAAGAATTAGGTCAAGGCTCACGAAAACGGCTTAAACCCCGTATTCTTTTCTATAAGCCGTGATCTCTGCCAAACGGGCATCGTCCAAAACCACTTCTCCGTCCACCGCTTGATTGTGCAAGGCCTCAATCACTTCATCCAGCGTCACAATGCTGATCACAGGCACCCCCAAGGTAGTTTCAATTTGAGCGAGTGCATTTTCGCCATCGTTGTTTTTCTCCATGCGATTGAGCGCAATCAAAATTCCAATGATTTTCGGATTTCCATTCGCCTTCAACACCTCCACACTCTCACGCACTGCCGTTCCCGCCGTAATCACATCATCGATGAGCACCAAACGTGATTCGGGAGTGAGGGGAACGCCCACCATCACGGACTTGGCATCCGCCCCGTGGTCTTTTTCTTCCTTACGATTGAACGAATACGCGAGGTTTTTTTGGAAGTCGGAAAACAGCACATTGCACGTAGCGACCGCGAGTGGAATTCCTTTGTAAGCCGGACCAAAAAGCACATCGGGCTCGAGTCCGCTCGCCAACAAAGCTTTTGCATAAAATCGTCCCAACTGATGCAGATTTTCTCCGGAATAGAAACACCCCGCGTTCAAGAAATAGGGCGCTTGGCGTCCACTCTTCAGGGTAAAACTGCCGAACTTCAGAGCCTTAGCTCGCACCAAGAAGTGAGCGAAATCGATTTTATATTGTTCCATCACTTACCGAAGGTAAGAAAATAAAAAGACTAAAAGTATTTTTTATGACCCACTTTGTCGCGGTGGTATTTTCCAAAGTCGCGCAGCTCGAGCACTTTCTTGAGCGGCATCACAGGGCCCTCCACGCAGCTGGGAACTCCGCTGCCATCCACACAGCAATTGCCACAAACTCCAAAGCCGCATTTCATATAACGTTCCACAGAAATTTGCGCCTCTACATTTTCGCGCACGGCAAGTTCCGCCGCCTTCAGCTGCATGATTTCCGGACCACACGTGTAGATGCAATCGATGTCCGTCGCTTCCGTCACCACCTTCTCCAGCAACACCGTATTGAATCCTTCAAAACCTTCGCTGCCATCGTTCGTCGCCACGTGCACATTCACGCCTTTGAGCTGCTTTGCCTTTTCCGTGTAGAGCAACAAATCCTTGCGACGAGCGCCCACCACAAATTCCACCGTGCAGCCCATAGCCACCGCTTTGTAGGCGAAAAAATACAAGGGCGCGGCTCCGTAACCTCCTCCCAAAAACGCGAGGTGCTGACCCTTTTCACAGGTGAATTCTGTGCCGAATGGACCACGCACTCCCACTTGGTCGCCCACTTTCAATTGATGCATCGCGTGCGAAAAAGGTCCCACATCCGCAATCGCCAAATGCAGCTCTTTGCCATTGTCCATCGCCACCGAAAAAGGTTTTTCATCCATGCGCGGAATCCACACCATCACGAATTGTCCGGGCTGCGCGCCCACACTAATATCGAGCACAAACGTTTTCACTTGTTCATTTTCTTGAACAATCGCTTTCACCGTCGCGGCCACCGGCAATGTATTAAGAATGAGCATGAGCTTTGCCGATTAAGGAAGAGAGTTTTTCTACACCGTGCGCATCGCACCAGTCGTTCATTTCCTTCACGATTTGTCCAAACACATCTTGCCCGCGGAGCCACACCGCACTACCCACTCCCACGAGTGTAGCCCCCGCCATCATCATCTCAATCGCGTCTGCGCCGGTGCACACTCCACCCGTTCCAATGATCGGACATTTGTGCGCGCGGTAAATATCGTAAACATATTTCACGGCCAGCGGTTTGATAGCCGGACCAGAAAGTCCACCCACGCGGTTCGCCAAAATGGGCTGAGCAAAATCAATGTTGATCGCCATACCCGGACCCACCGTATTGATGGCGGTAATTCCATCCGCGCCGGCTTCCAAAACACTCGTCGCAATGGACACAATGTTCTCCACGTTCGGCGACAACTTCACGGTCACAGGCACATGCCCCGCGCCAGCTTCTTTCAAAGCGGCTTTCACCAATTTCGTCACCTCCGAAGACTTCGCAATGGAACATGCCATCGGCTTTCCCAGTTCATCCTCCACATTCGGGCAAGAAATGTTGATCTCCACAATGTCCGGCTGCATCAGCGCCACCTCCTTGGCAATCGCCACATAATCTTCCATTTTCCCACCCACAATATTCGCAATAAAAGGGGCTTTGCAAACTTCCCTAAACCGAGCCAACTCTTCACGCGCCTTCTCAGGCCCGGCATCCGGAATACCCACCGCGTTGAGCATGTAGTGTTCGCTGGTCACAATCGTCGGATTCGGGTGTCCAAAATGTTCATAAGGCCAGAGCGACTTTGAAGTCACCCCTCCTGCCCCATTCCGCACCACCTGCGCCATGCTGTCCGCAGTCACCCCTAAAACGCCGGACGCCAGAACGATAGGGTTCTCGAAGCGTACGCCGCAAAATTCTACTGAGAGGTCTGCCATGATGTGGGGTTCACAAGCATAAAACCACGCAGCAAGCCAAAAGACAAGACTTACAGGTCCAAAGGACTTTGAATATTCCGAAGCGCCGAACTCGCCACATGCGTATAACGCTGAGTGGTTCGGATGGAACTGTGACCCAACAGCTCCTGCACAAACCTCAAGTCCACACCATTTTCCAGTAGATGGGTCGCAAAACTGTGCCGCAACGAATGGAAAGTCCCTTCTTTCATCAGACCACTTCTCTCCAAAGCCTTCTCAAAAACTTTCTGTAAGGTTCGCTCCGTAAGCCTTCCGCCCCGCTCACTGGGAAACAAATATTCTCTCCCCTCACATCCAGCCACAAAACCCGCCAAGCCAATTTTTAACTTTTCCGGCAACAAACTCAGCCTGTCTTTTCCACCCTTCGCTTCCCGAATCAAAAGCAGCCCCTCCTCCAATCTCACATCACTAACCTTGAGCTTCACCACTTCACTCACACGAAGCCCGGCTCCATAAGCCAGCTCCAACATGATTTTATGTTTAGCATTCTGAACACAAACAAAAATACTTTTGAGCTCCGTTTTGGTAAAAACAACGGGAAGCCGCTTATTTCTACGCGCAAAAGGAATCTTGCAGTCACCCCATAGTCCCAAAAGGTGCTTCCTGTAAAACATAATGGCACTCGTATACATGTTGACGGTCTCTGAGGATTTTTCCAGAGCCACCAAACCCAAGAGAAAATCCATGATCGCCGCTTTGGACATATCCCCACCTTCCAGCAGATACCGCCGCAAACACCCACAGTAATTTTTCACCGTTTTAGGACTGTAATTCCGAAGCCGAAGCCCATCTCTAAGCCTCCCCACTTCCTGCTCAATCTCCAAAAGCTGACCTGTAGAATCATTCATAGCAAAAGATTTACAATATAAAGTAAATCCCATTATACTTCGTCTATCACTCCCTGTCCTGACAAAAACCTGACATGTTTTCGGCTAGTACGGAGTTGTACGAAATAAAAAAATCTGTTATAATATCGATGCCTAATAATCCCTTAACCATGGAAATGAACCGCACACACGATAGTTCACCAGAGTATGATGATGTTGAGAATGACTTTCAAGCGGCAGCTGACATAGCTGATCTCTGGCCAGCGGACAGGAATAAACAAGTAAATGGGTTTCGTTGCGTTAAAATTTTTCAAGGAGATGATCCAGCATTAGTCTCATACGTACAAAAAGTACAGGCAGCAGGCTTTGAAGTTTTTCCGACCATGCACCCAAGACATGTCACTACTGGTGCAACAAATTTACCTGTAAGAGTGTGGGTAAAACCAAAAAGTAGCTAATGCAGATTTTTTAAATCGTACAACACTGCATAGCCGGTTCACTCATTTCGCTTCGCTTCATTCGTTCACCCAAATTGGCGCATGTTATCACTTCGTGATATTTTAACATGCGCCAACATCGGCTATGCAGGGACGTTATATGAAATTCAGAAAAGACTTATAATGAAAATATGACTAACACAAAAGAACACGCTGATTACACAATTGCACATTTTAAGTGGTGGGCTCCCTTTTACCGCTTCATTGAAATATTTGTAAACAAAATGCGAAAACGAGTAGTAAGCCTAGTCGGTAAATCGCCTAAAAAAATTCTTGATGTCGCATGTGGGCCAGGTCCGCAAACTTATCAATTAGCAAAAGCAGGTCATTCCGTTATTGGGATAGACTTGTCGCCAGACATGCTCGCACATGCGAAAAAAGATGATAAGTTAGATCTCAAATATCTTGAACAAGATGCGACAGCGACAAAATTTTCAGATTCAGAGTTTGATATTTCAACAATATCATTTGCCTTGCACGATATGCCCGAAAACCTTGCAGTCGATGTCTTAAAAGAAATGAGACGAGTAACAAAAAATGGAGGTCAAATAATAATTGTTGACTATAATGAACC